>JADBKJ010000009.1 GCA_014896455.1 Thermoanaerobacter sp. | reverse complement strand
TTCCATGTATTTCATAGTATAATTCAATATTATTAACTCTGACTTTTGCCATTTACTAACCTCCCATTCCAATAATTTCTGCTTACTCCTTTGGTGCAAGTACTGTCGCCACGCCCTCCAGTACAACTTCGTTATTTTGATTTGTACATGTTGTTTTTAATTTAACTCGATTTTTTTCAGGGATGATTTCTACTACTTCTACCTCAGCTTTGATTGTATCGCCAATCCTTACAGGTTTTGTAAACTTCAATTCTTGACCAAGATAAATAGTTCCCGGTCCTGGTAACTTAGTACCCAAAACAGCAGAAATTAACCCCGCTGTCAACATTCCGTGAGCTATCCTTCCCTTAAACATCGTTTTTTCAGATGCTACCTGATTAATATGGGCAGGATTAAAATCGCCTGTAATCCCAGCATATAAATATACATCTGTTTCTGTAATTGTTTTCTCAAAATAGTCTTTGTCACCAATTTTTAATTCATTAATCGTTTTCCCCATAATGCTACTCCTTTCAGTTGTTTTTCTCTAAATAGTAAAAGCAAAAAAAATGCCAACTATTAATTTTGCTTAAAAATTTTTAGAAAATAAGCAGCCAAATGTGGATTTTTTAAATGTATACTTTTTAAATTAAAAATTCTCTTGTTGCTTTTAAAGACATTACAAAATACAATTTTTTATTGATAAATGTCTCACAATAATACAAAAAAACGCAAGAGATATGTCTCCTGCGTTTTCAAAATTTGTAGCTTTTCGCTACACAGTATCATTTTACTTCATTATCTTCGAGAATATTAAACTTTTTTAGCTTCCGATAAAGTCTTGACCTTGGTATTTTTAGTATTTCTGCTGCTTGTGATTTATTATACTTACACTCTTTTAAAGTCTCAAGGATTATTTTCTCTTCAAATTCTTCAAGCATTTGCTGAAGTCCCGACCCTTTCTTCCTTATGGGTATCTCTTTGTTTAGAATATAAAGAGGTATGTCTGTTTTCCTAATTGTATCACCTTCCGAATTGACAACCATTCGCTCAACTGCATTTCTAAGTTCCCTTATGTTACCTGGCCAATCATATTTATCCAAAATGTCATATACTTCCTTAGAAACTTTTTTGTATATTCCAGAATTCTGAGCCAAAAGGTACAAAAAATGATCTATCAAAAGTGGAATATCTCCTTTTCTTTCACGCAATGGTGGAACATTAAGCATTAATACATTTATTCTGTAAAACAAATCACTCCTAAATTTGCCTTCTTTAATAAGTTTTGTAAGGTCTTTGTTTGTCGCTGATATTACGCGTACATCAACTCTAATAGGTTCTTTGCCACCTACTCTTTCGATTTCTCCTTCTTGAAGCACTCTTAAAAGTTTTGCTTGCATTGTATACGGCATATCACCTATTTCATCTAAAAAAATAGTACCATGATTTGCAAGCTCGAACTTACCTATTTTACCTCCTTTTTGAGCTCCTGTAAAAGCGCCTTCTTCATAACCAAATAGCTCTGATTCCATTAACTGCTCTGGTATAGCAGCACAATTTACAGTTACAAAGGGATAATCTCTTCTGCTACTTGAATTGTGTATTGCCTGAGCAAAAAGTTCTTTCCCTACCCCACTTTCTCCATATATAAGAATATTGGAATCCATACTAGCCATTTTTATAGCTTTTTTCTTACACTCAATTATTGCATCACTTTTTCCAACAATATTCTCCCATGAATACCTGGCACCACGAATTTTTCTTAATGTTTTTTTATAGTGATTAAGTTCAGTCTCTAAAAGCCTGTTTTTTTCTATGAGTTTTCTAAGTTCATTTAAATCCTCAAACAAAATCATTCCAAAACCACCAATAATCTCGTCGCCATCTTTTATCGCAATTCTATGAACAATAGCTTCTTTTCCATTGGCAAACTTATGTCTATAGGCAATCTCGTTCTGTCCTGTTTTCAAAACAAGAGGAAATCGCGAGTTTCGATCAACGTCCAATACGTATCTGTTAATAACTTTCTCTTTTTCCAATCCTAAAAAATCTAAAAACGTTTTATTCATCATTCTTATATTACCTTCTGCATCAAGTATATCAATGGCAATTGGCAGTTTGTCAAAAACACTTTCAAATAAAAATTCCATTTTTTCACTAAACAAAAACGACTTGCCAACATTCTTACCCATCTTTTCTCTCCCCTTAATATTAAAAAGAAGGGATGTATCATTTTAGGACATCCTTTGATATTTATTATATATGTAATCGTTATTAAAAGTCAATAACCCCCGGCATAAACCGAGGGCCATTATTTCCTCTATTTACTTTACATTTCTATAATCATTGATATGCCCATACCACCGCCTATGCAAAGTGTCGCAAGCCCAAGATGGGAACCTCTCTTTTTCATCTCGTAAAGGAGTGTCACTAAAATCCTAGCTCCGCTTGCACCAATAGGATGGCCTAAAGCTATTGCACCACCGTTGACATTTACTTTATTCATGTTAAATTTAAGTTCTTTTGCAACTGCTAACGCTTGGGCTGCAAAAGCTTCATTAGCTTCTATGAGGTCAATGTCTTCAATTTTTAAGCCTGCTTTATCAAGAGCCTTCCTTGTAGAATAAATAGGACCTAATCCCATAACACTTGGGTCAACCCCTGCATAAGCGTAAGACTTAATTGTAGCAAAGGGAGTAATTCCTAGCTCTTTTGCTTTGTCTTTTGACATAACAACCACAGCAGCTGCTCCATCGTTTATGCCAGATGCATTTCCTGCTGTAACTGTTCCATCCGGTTTAAAAGCAGGTTTTAATTTAGAAAGAGCCTCTAATGTTGTACCAGGTCTATAATGTTCATCCGTTTTAAATTCTATGGGATCGCCTTTTTTCTGAGGAATTAAAACAGGTACAATTTCATCGTTAAACCTCCCTGATGTAATCGCAGCTTCTGCAAGCTTTTGGCTTCTTAGCGCAAATTCGTCTTGCTCTTCCCTTGTAATTCCATATCTTTCAGCAACATTTTCAGCTGTTATACCCATATGATATTGATTAAACACATCGGTTAAACCGTCGTATACCATAGAATCCACTATTTTACCATCGTTCATTCTATAGCCAAATCGAGCTTCATTTAAAAGATATGGCGCTCTTGACATATTTTCCATTCCACCAGCAACAACTATTTCTGCATCTCCTGTCATAATAGCCTGTGCTGCCATTGCTACAGTTCTAAGTCCTGATCCACAAACCATATTAATTGTTGCAGATGTTACTTCAACTGGAATTCCTGCTTTCACTGCCGACTGCCTTGCTGGGTTTTGTCCTAGTCCTGCTTGCAAAACATTTCCCATAAGTACTTCATCCACTTGTTCAGGAGCAATGTTTGCCCTTTTTAAAGCCTCTTTTATGACAATTGCTCCTAAGTCTACAACAGGAATACCGGCCAAACTACCTCCAAATTTTCCTATTGCAGTTCTCGCACCGCTTACAATTACTGCTTCTCTCATACAAATCCCCCTCCAATAATTTTAATTTTATTTATATTCAAAAAATCCTTTTCCTGTTTTTCTTCCCAAAAGTCCTGCCCTAACCATTTTTCTCAAAAGCGGATGGGGTCTGTATTTTGAATCATTAAATTCTGAATAAAGTGTATCCATTATTGCAAGAACTACGTCATTGCCTATAAGGTCAGAAAGAGCAAGAGGTCCTATGGGATGGTTTGCTCCTAATTTCATCGCTTCATCTATGTCAGATGCAGAAGCTACTCCATCAGCTAAAACTCCTATAGCTTCATTTATCATGGGAATTAAAATCCTGTTTACCACAAAGCCAGGAGCTTCATTGACTTCAACAGGAGTCTTACCAAGCTTTTGCGCCAGCTCTTTTACTGTATTAAAAGTCTCACTAGAGGTCTTCATCCCTTTTATCACTTCTACTAATTTCATTACGGGTACAGGATTAAAAAAGTGCATTCCTATTACTTTATCAGGTCTTGTGGTAACATTTGCTATTTCTGTTATTGAAAGAGAAGAAGTGTTTGTTGCAAGTATTGTGCCTTCTTTGCATACGTTATCAAGCTCTTTAAAAATTTGTTTTTTAATCTCCATGTTTTCTATAGCTGCTTCAATAACAAAGTCAACATCTTTCGCCTCATTAATGTCAACAGTGCCTTTTATTCTTCCTAAAACTTTATTTTTTTCTTCTTCTGTAATTTTGCCTTTTTCAACACTTCTTTTGAGATTGTTTTCAATTACTCCTAAACCTCTTTCTACAAACTTAATATCTACATCTCTTATTATGACATCGAAACCATTTTCTGCAAATATCTGGGCTATTCCCGAACCCATTGTACCTGCACCGACTACAAATATTTTTTGCATTTTAAAACACCCCTTCTAAATTTATTTATAAGAGGGTCAGCTGCCAAAAGGTCAGCCGCCCTCTTTTTATATATGCAAAATTCATGCCATCTCGTTATTTTTAATCCTCTTTATTTCCTCTATCAATGCCGGTACTACTTTAAATAAATCTCCAACTATTCCATAATCAGCTACTTTAAAAATAGGTGCATCAGGATTTTTATTTATGGCAACTATCGTTTTTGCATTTCCCATGCCCGCAATATGCTGTATCGCCCCACTTATGCCACAAGCTACATAAAGCTTTGGCCTTACGGTTTTACCTGTCTGCCCCACTTGGTGGTCAGAGGAAATCCATCCTGCATCAACTGCAGCACGAGAAGCTCCTACCACTCCTCCTAAAGCATCAGCTAATTGCTGAATTAGCTTAAACCCTTCTGCTCCTCCTACCCCCCTTCCTCCAGAAACAATAATATCTGCCTCTTCTATATTTACTTTACTCTTCGCTTCTTTTATTATATCAAATATTTGGGTCCTTATGTCACCCTCTTTAATATTTGCCTGTATTTCTATGATTTCTCCTTTGCGCTTTTCGTCTTTTGGAGCTTTTTTCATAACTCCAGGCCTCACAGTGGCCATCTGAGGCCTTCTTTCTGGGCATATTATTGTGGCAATGAGATTGCCTCCAAAAGCAGGACGTATTTGTAAAAGCAATCCATTTTCATCTATATCAAGTCCCGTGCAGTCTGCTGTAAGGCCAGTGTGCAATCGTGAAGCAATTCTTGGTGCAAGGTCTCTTCCTATATATGTGGCTCCATACAAAATCACTTCAGGCTTTATCTCATTTGCAAGGTCTGCAATGACTTTTGCATAGCCTTCTGTCGTATAGTTTTTAAGAAGGGGATTATCTATTACATACACTACATCAGCACCATATTTGATTAATTCATCTGCCAGCCCTTTCACACCATATCCAACTAACACTGCATAAGCTTTTACACCTTTTTTATCAGCAAGTTTTCTCGCTTCTCCTAATATCTCTAAAGATACATTCATTAATCTTTGCTCTCTTTGCTCGGCGAACACCCATATATCTTTGTATTCATTCATTTTTTCCAGCCTCCTTCATATAACATGCTTTTCAACTAATCTTTGGACAAGGTTTTGCACACATTCCTTTACATTGCCTGTAAAAATTTCTCCTGCCCTTTGTGTCTCTGGAGTAGTTGTGGAAATAACTTTTGTAGGAGACCCTTTAAGTCCAACTTCTTGAGGATCTACTCCTAAGTCTGCAGCAGTCACAATTTTAACTTCTTTTTCTCTATATGCATCAAATATTCCCTTTATAGAAGGATACCTTGGAGTATTAAGCTCTTTAATCGCTGTTAAAAGCACGGGCATTTTGACTTTTATGACTTCATATCCCTCTTCAAGTGCTCTTTTTACGATAAGTGTATCACCTTCAATTTTTACTTCTTTAACATATGTCACTTGAGGAATATTAAGTTGTTCAGCCAATTGGGGTCCTACCTGCGCAGTATCTCCATCTATAGCTTGTCTACCACAGAATATTATGTCATAGTCAAATTTTTTAGCCATCTTTGCCAAAGTTTTGGCAGTTGCATAAGTATCAGCACCCGCAAATACTCTATCAGTCAAAAGATATGCTTCATCGGCCCCCATAGCCAGTGCCTCTCTTAACGCAGTTTCAGCCTGTGGAGGTCCCATTGTTATGACAATAACTTTTGCTCCATATTCTTCTTTAATTTTTATAGCTTCTTCTAAAGCATTTTTATCATCCGGATTTATTATGCTGGGAACCCCTTCTCTTATAAGGGTTTTTGTAACTGGATCTATCTTGACTTCGTTAGTGTCAGGTACTTGTTTTATAAACACAAGTATATTCATGGCAATTCCTCCTTACATCTTTAATAAATTCGAGGCTATGACCATCTTTTGAACTTCTGAAGTACCTTCATATATTTCTGTTATCTTTGCGTCTCTCATTAATCTCTCAACTGGATAATCTTTTGTATAACCATACCCACCAAAAATTTGTACTGCCTTTGTAGTAACTTCCATGGCTGTCTCAGAAGCAAAAAGCTTTGCCATAGCAGCTTCCATCGTATAACTTAAATTGTTTTGCTTTCTCCATGCAGCGTAGTAAACAAGATGTCTAGCTGCACTTACTTTTGTAGCCATTTCAGCAATATACCACTGTAAGCCCTGAAATTTCCCTATAGGCCTTCCAAATTGTTGCCTCTCTTTCACATATTTTGTGACCTCGTTTAACGCTGCCTGAGCTATTCCTAAGGCTTGAGCGCCAATACCTATTCTTCCGCCGTCCAAAGTCACCATTGCTATCTTAAACCCTTCTCCTTCTTTGCCAAGTAGGTTTTCTTTAGGCACTACGCAGTCTTCAAATACCAATTCTGCTGCCCTCGAGCCTCTTATGCCCATTTTTTCTTCTACTTTTCCTATATAAAAACCGGGAAAATCTTTTTCTACAATAAAAGCACTTATTCCTTTAGTACCTTTAGATTTATCGGTCATAGCAAAAACTATATATACATCTGCCTTTCCGCCGTTGGTTATAAAAATCTTAGAGCCGTTTAAAATGTAATGATCTCCTTCTAATACTGCTGTCGTTTGCTGAGCTGCTGCATCAGTTCCAGCATTAGGCTCTGTAAGCGCAAAAGCCCCTAACTTTTCTCCTTTTGCCAATGGTATTAAGTATTTCTCTTTTTGCTCTTTTGTTCCCCACTGGAAAATAGGAAAACATGCCAATGATGTATGAGCAGACAATATTACGCCTGTAGCTGCACAAGCGCGAGATATCTCTTCCACTGCAATAATATAACTTATATAATCTCCTCCTGCTCCTCCATATTCCTTTGGATATGGAATTCCCATCATATCAGCTTTCGCCATTTTTTTGACATTATCCCAAGGAAATTCACCCGTTAAATCAATTTCCTTTGCTTTAGGTGCAATCTCTTTTTCAGCAAATTCTCTTACTATTTTCCTTACCATTTGTTGTTCTTTCGTCAATGAAAAATCCATTAAAACTCCTCCTTTTTGATATTTTTTTAACAGTTAAGATTACAGATAAAGGGATATCACCCTTTATCACCACGTATCACTTATCCACAAATTTAGGAGCTCTTTTTTCTAAAAAAGCTGCCATACCTTCTTTTTGGTCCTCTGTAGCAAAACAAACAGCAAAAGCCTTTGCTTCATAGCTCATACCTGTTTCAATATCTGCATTAATCCCTATATTTATAGCTTCTTTTGCAAGCCTTACAGCAATCATCCCCTTTGACATTATCTTTTTCGCAATGTTATAAGCTTCTTCCAATAGTTTTTCTTGCTCTACTACTTTTGAAACAAGTCCTATTCTTAAAGCTTCTTCAGCATCTATCATGTCCCCTGTGTAAATAAGCTCCTTCGCTTTTGACATGCCTACAATTCGAGGTAGTCTTTGTGTGCCTCCAAATCCCGGTATAATACCAAGTCCCACCTCTGGCTGTCCAAATTTTGCATTGTGGCTTGCAATCCTTATGTCACAAGCCATTGCCATTTCACAACCTCCTCCAAGGGCGTAACCATTAACAGCAGCAATAACAGGCTTTTTCATAAGTTCAATCTTTCTAAACACTTTTTGCCCAAACTCAGCAAATTCTTTTGCTTTAAGTGGATTCATATCCTTCATTTCAGAAATGTCCGCTCCCGCTACAAAAGCTTTTTCTCCTGCTCCTGTTATTATTACTACTTTCACCTCCTCATTTTCCTTAACTTCTTCTAAAGCCTGGTCTATTTCTTTAAGAGTTTCTAAATTCAACGCATTCAAAGATTTAGGTCTGTCAATAGCAATGAGGGAAACGCCTTCATTTAGTTCTAGCTTAATATTTTTAAATTCCATAAAAAACCCTCCTTTTTGTTTTATCATTAAAAATTTGAAAGCAAAATTCATGCCAAAAATAAAATAGATGGATAGAAAATTTACACTACCCATCTATTTTAGCAGTTTCTCCTTTTAACTTTTTAAAGAACTCTTCTTCATTTAATCTATATGATACAGTAAATAAACTATCACTTAAATGAACATTTTCTAAAATTACATCATCAGGCACCTTTAAATCTATTGGCGAGAAATTCCAAATCGCCTTAATTCCCGCCCTCACCAGTCTGTCAGCAGTATATTGAGCATTATCTTTGGGAATGCATAAAATACCTATGTCGATTTTATTACGGGCTATAAAATTTTCTACTGTTTCTACGTCCATCACTTCAACATCTCTAATTTTAAGCCCAAATAAACGAGGATTAATATCAAAAATCCCCTTTAAATTAAAGCCAGATTTTTCAAAGCTAGTATAATTGGCAATCGCTTGACCAAGATTTCCTGCTCCTATGATGATAGTATTATAAGTTTTATCAAGGCCTAAAATCTTAGTCAAATTATTATAAAGCTCTTCTACATTATAGCCATATCCCTGCTGTCCAAAACCGCCAAAATTATTTAAATCTTGCCTAATTTGAGAAGCAGTAACTCCCATCTTTTCGCTTAATTCTCTAGAAGAAATACGCTTTACATCGTTTTTAAGAAGTTCTTCAAGATATCTATGATATCTTGGGAGCCTTCTTATTACAGCCATTGATACTATAGTCTTTTTGCTCACTGTCCTCACCTCATTCTACTATGTAATTGAATTATATAATATTGTAAATTTTTTGTCAACGTAACAAAAACATAGTAGAATATGAGGAATTCTAAAAAATTTCTGTAATAGCACTAAAATTTTTTAATTTTACTGGCTTTTAGGCTCCCATTTATTATATTCTGTATTCATAATGACAATATCTACTCTTCTATTAAGTCTTCTATGTTCTTCTGAGTCATTTGGAACAACAGGCCTGTATTCCCCATATCCTACTGCTGAAATTCTCTGGGGTTCTATTCCTACTTCATTTACCAATATTTTTACCACATTAGTTGCTCTTATAACAGACAATTCCCAATTTGAATCGAATTTACTGTTGTGTATAGGAAGGTCATCTGTAAATCCTTCCACTCTAATATGGTTTGGAAGAGTTTTTAACATATTACCTATTTTTATTAAAACATCTTTCTCTTCCGGATGTACATCAGCAGAACCTAAATCAAAAAGAAGAGAATCCTGCATACTTATTACAAGTCCTCTTTCATCTATATAACCTGTTACCATACCTTGAAGATTGTTTTCTTTTATAAAACCGCGCAATTGCTTTTCAATTTCTCCCAAACTATTTTTGTCTCCACTATTACCTTGAACAAAACTGTTCCCACTATACTGGCCTATCACGTAATCAGTTCCAGTAAAAGTTTTGCTTAAAGAACTGGCAATTTGAGCAAATTTGGTAGCATTAATATTACTTATAGTATACATCACTATAAAAAATATTAAAAGTAAAGTAATCATATCAGAATAAGTAAGCAGCCATCTTTCGTGATTTGGCTTTGATTCATCTTCCCACCTCTTCATTTAATTCAACACTACCTTTCTGAGGCATATTTTTGCGCTGCGCTTGTGTAATAAATGTCATTAACTTTCTCTCTAAAATCTTTGGATTTTCACCAGCTTGCAGTGAAAGACTTCCTTCTAATATCAATTCTCTTTCCGTCCTTTTAATATGAGCTCTATTTTTTAATTTTTGAGCAATAGGAAGCCACAACAAGTTTGCAGAGCTGACACCATACAGTGTAGCTATAAAAGCTAGCGCTATAGAAGAGCCTAATTTGTCTGGTTCACTTAAATTACTTAAAACGTGAATGAGTCCCATAACTGTTCCTATGATACCCATTGTGGGTGCATAACCACCCGCAGATTCAAAAATACCTGCTTCCTTTTTTGCTTCCATATCCTCTATATATATTTTATTCTCCATTGTCGTTCTAATAAGTTCCATATCAGAACCATCAACAACTAATTCTAAACTTTCCTTTAAAATAGGGTCAAATTTTTTTATTTCTTCAGACTCAATCTCTGATTCGAGGCTTAAAAGTCCTTCGCTTCTTGCTTTTTGGGCCAAATAAGTAAAATACTTTATTATCTCAAGGTAATTATCCTTTTCATTTTTAAAAGCTCTCACTAAAAGTCCCGGCACCTTTTTAATTTCATCCATAGAATAAGAAGTTATAGTAGCCCCTATAGTACCCCCAAAAACTATTATAGCAGCAGAAACCCCTATTAAGGAAGCAACAGTACCGCCTTCTAATGTAAATCCATAAATCAAAGAACCTACTCCAATCACTATACCCACTATTGTAGCTATATCCAAGTCCATCACCTTCCATTTAAAAATACACTCATTAATTTTATCGACACATATTAAAAAAAAGTTATAGTTTACTACACTTTTACAAAATAAATTTTTTTTGATATATTTAATATGAACAGGAGGTTATATTTATGGCAATCATAACAGTAAGCAACGTGACAAAAAGTTACGGTATCGATATAATTCTACAAAATATTTCTTTTATAATCAATGAAGGAGACAAAATAGGAGTAATAGGCGAAAATGGTGCTGGAAAATCCACTCTTTTTAACCTTTTAGGCGGTTTTAGTGAAGTTGACAGTGGAACAATTTCAATTTCTGCAAATAAAATTGGATATCTACAGCAAAACACTGTAATTGAATCTGAAAAAAGTATATATGAAGAAGTAAAAACAGTTTTTGATGAAATATTCCAATTAGAAAAGCAAATTAAATCTCTAGAGGAAAAAATCTCACAAACAAAAGATTCCCATCTACTTGATAAACTTTTTTTAGAATATTCCTTTTTAACAGAAAAGTACAATGAATTAGATGGTTATTCTGTAGAAAGTAAAATAAGAGGAGTTTTAAATGGATTAGGATTTGACGTGTCCCAATTTGATACACCTGTATCAACTTTAAGCGGTGGTCAAAAAACCCGTCTTATGCTGGCAAAAACTTTACTTTTAAGTCCAGATGTCCTATTATTAGACGAGCCTACCAATCACTTAGACATAAACTCAATAGAATGGCTAGAACAATATTTAAAATTTTATAATGGTACAATTTTAATTATATCCCATGATAGGTATTTCTTGGATAAAATTGTCACTCGAATATTTGAAATTGAAAATACTCATTTAAGTGTTTACGAAGGCAATTACACCGAATATTTAAAAAGAAAAAAATTGGAAATGGAAGCAAAGTTAAAAGCTTATGAAGAACAGCAAAAAGAAATAAAAAGAATTAAATCAATTATACAGATTCAAAAAAGCCGTAGAACAGAAAAGTCAGTAAAAATGGCAGAAAGCAAGCAAAAACTATTAGAAAAAATGGAAATAATAGAAAAGCCAGTGATAAATAATAAATCTATCAACTTGCGTTTTGATTTCGATTTAGAAAGCGGAAATGATGTATTGACAGTCAAAAATTTGTCTTTACGCTTTGATAGACAAATTTTCTCCAATGTATCTTTTGAAATAAAAAAAGGGGAAAAAATTGCCCTTTTAGGGCCAAACGGAATAGGAAAAAGCTCTCTTTTAAAAATATTAGTGGGGGAAATTGACAATTTTGAAGGGGAAATTAAATTTGGCACAAACGTAATAACAGGTTATTACGAACAAGAATTTAAAAGTTTAAATGCTGAAAAAACAGTCATTGATGAAATATGGGATGAAAATCCATATCTTACTCAAACAGAAGTGAGGACATTATTAGCTTCTTTTCTTTTTAGAGATGAAGATGTCTTTAAAACTATCTCTACACTAAGTGGTGGTGAAAAGGCAAGGCTTTCATTGCTAAAGCTCATCCTTTCAAAAGCGAATTTTCTACTTATGGATGAACCAACTAACCATTTAGATTTAAAAGCAAAAGAAGTATTAGAAGAAGCTTTGTTAGATTATACTGGAACTTTATTATTTGTCTCCCATGACAGATATTTTATAGACAAAATTGCTACAAAAGTGATGATTTTGACACCTCAAGGTGTAGAAATATACTTAGGTAATTACAGCTATTATATAGAAAAGAAAAACCAGCTTAACGAAGAAGAAGAAACAATTAAAAAGACAAAAACACAGATAAAAAACGAAAGGTATAAAGAAAGATTAGCTAAACTTAAGTTAAAGCAGCAAAAAGAGTGTCTGAAAAACCTTGAAAATTCAATTTATCAAGCTGAAGAAAGAATGAAATATTTGGAAGAAAAAATGTGTGATGCTAAAATTTATAAAACAGGAGAAATTGTAGAAATACAAAAAGAATACAATGCCCTTAAAAGCAAATTAGAACAAATGTATGAAGAATGGGAAAAATAAAAGAGAGTATACGAAATACTCTCGCAGTTTGTTGACAAAGTTAAAAAATATTCAAAGGAGATATTTTGCATCGTCGCTCCGATGTTCCAAAGCGACAAAACTAAAGCTCGACCTTCGGGCTCCGGCAGGGTACCGGGCACAATCGGCCTCCTTGCCTCAGGTGCCCGCCTTCGCCATCCATGGCTTCGGCCCTGCCTCCACCCTCAGTCTCGCTAAGTTTTGTTACCGCTTTGTAACAAGTCGCTCCTTATGCAAAATATCTCCTTTACGAAAGTTTGTCAACAGTCTGAAGCGGGTAAAAACCCGCTTTAGTATCCTTTATATAAATTTACAATATTTTTCAAATCTCTTCCTTCTTTATAAGCTATCAAATTTTCTCTTAAAATTTCCATCGCTCTTTTCATGTATAAAGGCGTGACCCCTGCCATGTGGGGAGTGATTATCACATTTTCCATATCCCACAAAGGGCTGTCCTCACTTAAAGGCTCTTCTTCAAACACATCCAACGCAGCTCCCTTTATAGCTTTATTCTTGAGGGCATTTATTAAAGCTTTTTCATTTACTACTTTGCCTCTTCCCACATTTATAAAATAGCTATCATTTTTCATTTTATTAAACACATTTTCTCCTATCAAATGATAAGTATCTTTAGTCAAAGGAAGTATAGATATTACATAATCGGCAAGTGGCAATATATCACAATCTTCAATAGTGGTATACATTTTTTCCACATACAAAGAAGGTTTGCCCGAATTTCTTATACCATAGACCTTCATGCCAAATTCTTTTAAAAGTCTTGCAATTTCCTCTCCTATGCTTCCTACTCCTATTATCAAAGCAGTCTTACCTGTAAGCTCTGAAACCCTAACAGATCTATCCCATACTTTTTTCATTTGATTTTTTACAAAAACGTTAAGGGCTCTCTCAAACATAAGCATATAGCCTATGACTTGTTGTGAAATTTGATATTTGTGGACATCTCTAGAATTAGTAACTATTACCTTCATTTCTTTCAGTTTTTCAAAAGGAAGAGTATCTGCACCTGCACTCAAAAGATGAATCCATTTTAAGTTTGAAGCCTTGTCCACAATATTGGAATAAAATTCAAAGTCAAAGCTTATGATAATCTCTGTATCTTTTACATACTTTTCAGCCTCTTCCTCATTTTGAACGTAAAGAACGTCATATCCCTCCATTTGCTCTTTAATTTCTTTTATGTAATTGTCATTTAATTTTGTGAAAAGCAAAATATTTCTCATAATAACCCCCCTAAGTTTTAAAATTTTGATTTATTTTTAATATATTTTCATTCTATTTTATTACAGTAAATACAATGAAATATATTTAATCACAATATCCACAGAGTTATCCACAGACCTCAAAGGGCAGTACATCGTAAACTTCGACAGATTTCCACATTTTCAACAGTCAAATTTTTTCCCCAATCTTTAAGTAAGGAATGGCATTTAAATCCAAGCTAGATGTTTTCCCGTTTATAAAGTCATAATAAGCGGCAGCAGCTACCATGGCCCCATTGTCTGTACAATAAATTTTATCAGGATAATGGACTCTTATTCCAATTTTCTTCGCTTCTTCTCCTAATTTTTCCCTCAAAAAACTATTAGAAGCTACCCCTCCTGCTATAGAAATTTTGCCAATATTTTTCTTCTTTGCTGCATCAATTAATTTTTTTACCAAAACCTCCACCACATTTCTTTGAAAACTAGCCGCCACATCATAAATATTCACCTCTTCTCCTTTTTGCTTTTGTCTGTTTAAATAGTTTAAAACTGCTGTTTTAAGCCCACTAAAACTAAAATCAAAATTTCCTTCCTCCATAAAAGATTTTGGAAACTCAATAGCTTCCATATTCCCCAGCTTTGCAGCCCTTTCAATAGCAGGTCCTCCAGGATATCCCAATCCTAAAGCTCTTGCAACTTTGTCAAAGGCTTCTCCTGCTGCATCGTCCATTGTCTGTCCCATTACTTCGTACTCTCCATAATTTTTTACAAAAACAATGTGGCTATGTCCACCGGAAGCTACAAGACAAATAAAAGGAGGAGCAAAATTACCCCCTAAGTAATTTGCAGCTATGTGGGCTTCTATATGATTTACTCCTACAAAAGGCTTATTTTTTGCATAGGCTAAAGCTTTACCATATGACAAACCGACTAAAAGAGCACCAACTAATCCTGGTCCATATGTAGCCGCAATTACATCTACTTCATCAAGGCATAGTCGGGCTTTTTCTAATGCTTCTGCAACTATGAAAGATATTACTTCAATATGCTTTCTTGAAGCTATTTCTGGCACTACCCCACCATATTTTTTGTGAATCTCTATTTGAGAATATATTACGTTCGACAATACTTCTTTGCCGTTTTTTACAACTCCTGCAGCTGTTTCATCGCAGGAAGATTCTATCCCTAAAATAATTATGTCTTTCTCCATTATTCCACCACCATCACAAGTCATATTTCCACATTATAATTGCATCCTCATTATTATCTTGATAATAGCCTTTTCTTCTACCTAATTGTCTAAAGCCATATTTTGCATACAAATGTTGCGCTGTTATATTTGATTCTCTCACCTCTAAAGTCATGGCAGTTATTCCATTTTTCTTAGCAAGGTCAATTAAACCTTCCATAATTTTTCTTCCAATTCCTTTAGATCTGTAGTTCGGATGAACTGCTATATTGGTTATATGACCTTCATCTACAACCACCCAAAATCCTCCATAACCCACAATTTTGTTGTCAACTTCCGCCACTATATACTTAGCACAGCTGTTCTTTGTAACTTCACTTATAAAAGCTTCTTTAGACCAAGGAGTGCTAAAACTTAGCTTTTCAATTTCCAATACCTCCTCCACATCCTCTTTCCTCATAGGCCTTATAATAACATCCATTAATTAACTCCCCTCGCCACTTAAACGAATTTCAGCAGTCGATTTCCTTATATACATCGGCTTGAAATCAAAGTAACTAATCACTTCTCCTTTTTTTATCTTTTGAATAGCAAGCTCTCCTATGGAAGCTGCTCTTGCCATGTTATCTTTGCCCTTTGCAAATAAAGCTTTATCCCTTATCATCTCTTGTAATTTATCTTTATAGGAATAAACACCCTCTCCTACAAACAACACTTTGTCAGAATAATTGCTTACCAACTCCGTAATTTCCTCTAAAGAATACACCCCAGCATCTATTAAAACTTCAAAATTACCCCCTCTTATCAGCATTCCATAAACATTTTCATTTAAAGCATCTATGACAGGGCATATTAATCCTTCAAATTCACTGACATTATATGCAAGAGCTAAAAGAGAAGATACTCCTACAATAGGTATGTTAAGAGCATGAGCCAAACCTTTTACAGTAGCAGCACCAATTCTAAGCCCTGTAAAAGAGCCCGGTCCTTCTGAAACAGCCACATGAGTTATTTGATTTATCGGCACTTCACACTTTTTAAGTAGTTCATCTATCATAGGCATTAAAATTACCGAATGCCTTAGATAATTTATAGAGTATTCTCCTATTATCCCCTTTTCATCTACCAATGCAACAGTAGCAGTTTTAGAAGAAGAATCTATTGCTAAAATTTTCATTGCTCCATCTCCTTTAAAAGCTCTTCATATCGCCTTCCAAAATCTTTAAATAAAATAACTCTTTCATCTTCTTTTTCTCCTTTTTGAATTATCACTTCTAACCTTTCTTTCGGAAGTAAAGGTCCCAACCTTTCAGGCCATTCAACTGCACAAACTCCTTCGTCATAAAAATATTCCTCATAACCTATGTCATAAAGGGCCGTATAATCATCCAACCTATATAAATCAAAATGATAGAGAGAAATCCTTCCTCTATGTTCATTGACTAAAGTAAAAGTCGGGCTGGTAATTGGTCCATTTATTTCTAACCCCTTTGCAATTCCCTTTGTAAAAACAGTTTTGCCACTTCCCAGCTCACCATATAAAAGAATTATATCTCCACTTCTTAACAGCCTTCCTAATTTTTCTCCTAAGGCAATGGTCTCATCTTTATTTTTGCAAATATAAGTCTTCTTCACCAATTCTCACCCCACTCGTTATAACTTTATTATATACTATCTTTTAACAAATTAAAAATAAAAATAATCCCCAGCATGCGCTGAGGATTCTCAAAAAAATCAATGTTTCAAAACTGGTGAAAGCTTTTTATATATCAAGAAAGTGATTAACGAAAGCATAATTCCTTTTAGCACATTAAAAGGAAAAATACCATAAGCTATAAGGGTCCTAACATCCACTATGTTTTTATTTGCAGCTTTACTCATACCAATGATAGCATCCATAGGCCATCCCATAACTTTTTGGTACAAAGGCAGAAAAACATAATAATTCAAAAGCGAAGCAGTAAAAGCCATCACTACTGTAGCAATTGCCATAGATATGATAGCATTTTTTCGCGTCTTATTGAATTGATATATTATGCCTGCTGTATATACAAATATAGAACCCACAGAAAAATTTGCAATTTCTCCAATGCCACCCGATTGAGTTATAGTAGCATGAATTATGTTTTTAATAAGCTCGACCATTACACCATATAAAGGTCCCATAGCAAAAGAAGCAACTAATGCAGGCACGTCACTAAAATCCAGCTTTAAAAAGCCAGGGAATAGAGGTACCTGAAATTCTAAGTACATCAGTATAAAAGCTGTAGCAGAAAGAAATCCCACTTTTACCATGGCTTGTGTTTTGGTTTTTTCCACAATTCATCCCTCCAATTTTATTTACTAAAAAAACCCTGAAGATAAATCTTCAGGGTTTTGTGATTTATTTCACAAAAATAGGCACAAAAAGAAAATCTTCTCCCCTCCAGACTTTCACTGTCGGCTTTGGAATTTCACCAAATCAACCGCATGTGCGGCTCGCAGGCTTTCACTGCCGGTCGGGAATTTCACCCTGCCCCGAAGATTTACCTTCATCTTATTCAATTTTAGTTTTATTTTCTCACTTTTATCTCTCTTTGTCAATAGTTTTTGTGAAAAATTTTTAATTTATTTTCATAAGCTTATAACTGTGCCTGCTTTACCCTCTAAAGCTTCTAATGCTTTGCCTAAAGAAGTAATTATAGCTCGCCTTCCTACTTTTGACTTTGCAAACCTCACTGCTGCTTTGACTTTTGGAAACATACTGCCTGGCGCAAAATGGCCTTCTTCCATGTATTTTATTGCCTCTTCCACTGTCATTTTGTCAAGAAACTTTTGATTTGGCTTGTTGTAATTTATTGCTACCTTTTCAACAGCAGTAAGAATTAACAGCACATCTGCATCAATATCTTCTGCCAATTTTTCAGAGGCCAAATCCTTGTCTATTACGGCAGCTACTCCTTTTAAACTGCCATTTTCCTTAATAACAGGGATTCCTCCTCCCCCAACCGTTATTACTATTACCCCATTTTTTTCAAGTAACTTTATTGTATTAAGTTCTACAATTTCTTTGGGGTCAGGGGAGGGAACAACTCTTCTGTATCCTCTCCCACTGTCTTCCACCATTTCATAACCTTTTTCTTTTATTAAAACTTCAGCTTCCTCTTTTGTATAAAAAGGTCCTATTGGCTTTGTAGGTCTTTCAAAAGCAGGGTCATTTTTATCCACTACAACTTGTGTTATGATAGTTGCTACTTCTTTTCTGATATTTCTCTCTTTTAAAACTTCCCCTAATGCCTGTTGAATCATATATCCTATCATACCCTGACTCTCCGCCCCACACACATCAAAAGGCATTGCAGGGACAACTTTTGATGCGACTTCATTTTGTATAACTATATTCCCCACCTGAGGACCATTGCCATGAGTAATTACAACAGAATACCCTTTTTCAATTATATCCACTAAATACCCCGCTGTCCTCTTCACTACTTCCATTTGAGCCTCTGCAGTAGGAGGCGTATTCACATCCTGCAGAGCGTTCCCTCCTAAGGCAATAACAACTTTTTCCCTCATAATGTCCTCCCCTGTAACCAATTTTAAAGCAGAGTAGCAATCATCACAGCTTTAATTGTGTGTTTTCTATTTTCTGCTTGGTCCCACACTCTAGATTGTTTACCTTCTATAACATCAAAAGTAACTTCTTGTCCTTTTACTGCGGGCAAACAATGCAAAAATATAGTATCTTCTCTTCCTGTCTTTTTCATTATTTTCTCATTCACTTGGAAAGGTCTCAAAAGAGCTTCCCTCTCTGTAGTCTTTGCTTCTTCTCCCATTGACGCCCACACATCGGTATAAATAGCATCTGCACCTTCAAGGCCCTCTCCTGGCACACTAGTAAGTTCAAAAGTTCCTCCATTTTCAGCTGCCATTTGCCTGATTTCATCTATGAAGTCTTGTGAAGGCCACAATTCTTTTGGAGAATTAATCACATAATGCATCCCCATCTTAGCACAGCCTACCGCTAAAGTATTAGCCATGTTATTCCTTCCGTCCCCTACAAATACAAGCTTTCTTCCTTTTAAACTCCCAAATTCTTCTTCTATTGTCATAAGGTCAGCCAAAACTTGAGTTGGATGATATTCGTCAGTTAAACCATTGTACACAGGAACACCTGCATATTTTGCTAAAATTTCTACGGTTTCCTGTTTAAACCCTCTAAATTCTATTGCATCAAACATCCTCCCTAAAACCCTTGCAGTATCCTCTATTGATTCTTTAGCTCCCAACTGAATGTCATCTGTTGATAAAAAAACTGGGTGTCCTCCTTCTTCACCAAAGGCAGTTTCGAAAGCGCACCTCGTTCTTGTAGACCTCTTTTCAAAAATGAGAGCAATAGTCTTACCTAAAAATCTTTGATGTACAACCCCTGCTTTCCTCTCTGCTTTTACTTGTTTAGCAATGTCTAAAATATATGTTATTTCTTGAGGAGTATAATCTTTTAAAGTTAATAAACTCCTGCCCTTTAAATTAAATGCCATAATTATCCTCCTTTTAGTAATTTTACTTTATTAATTTTATATTATCTTACCCCATTAGTCAAAAGGTTTATATATCTTCTCTCTTTAAAGGCATCGACATACACCTTGGGCCACCGCGTCCCCTCACTAATTCAGAACCTTCAATTTCAATAACTTTTATTCCATGATTTACTAAGGTGGTATTGGTTATCTCATTTCTGTTATATGCTATTACAACTCCTGGAGCAATGGCCAAGGTATTCGTGCTGTCATTCCACTGTTCCCTTGCTCCTGTTATCTCGTCACCTCCTCCACTTTCAATTAAATTGACTTTATCAAGACCCAATGAAGTCTCTAAAACTTTTGTAAAGTCTTCTTCTACCTTCACTCTAATTGTTCCCTTTTCTCCTCTTGTAATCCTATAAGCCTTCAATTCTTCTTTTATACCAGGATATATTAAAAATTTGTCCACATCCACCATAGTAAAAACTGTATCAAGATGCATAAAAGTTCGTTTTTTTGGAATTTCTAAAGCAATTATCTCTTGTAACTCTTCTCCTCTATCTAAAAGAGTAAGAGAAATTTCTTCAATTGCCTGGGGGGAGGTTCTTTCACTTATTCCAATCGCTATTACCTTTTTGCTGAGAACTAACACGTCTCCCCCCTCAATAGGATACTCTGAACGATAATCATACCACAATAGATTCTCCTGTACTTTTAAAGTCTTAGAATGCTTGAAAACATACTTAAGCAACATGGCTTCTCTTTTTCGAGCAGTTGTCTTCATACTGCTTATCATTACACCATTGCCAATGACCGCAGCAGGGTCTCTCATAAAATAGCAGTTTGGCAAAGGATTTATAAAAAATGGGGAATCCTTGTAGACATAATCCACCAAAGATTGAGGCTCCACCTCCTGCACTTCTTTTTTCAAAAGTCCTGCAATAGCGTAGTCCACTATTTCCTTGGGAGTTCTCTCCTTTAAAAAATTTGCAATTGTTTTCTTAACTTCTAAAGAAGTATTCATATATGAAACCAAATCATATATAAAAAACTCTTTTATTCCAGTATCCTGTAAAATCTCTTCCAATAAATCTTCTAAATAATAAACTGTCACTCCATTTTCTTTTAAAGCCTCCGCAAATTTGTCGTGTTCCTCCTGAATCCTTTTAAGCCAGGGAATATCATCAAAAAGAAGTTCACTTAAAAACTCAGGGGTCAACCTTTCTAATTCTTTACCAGGCCTATGAAGGAGGACAGAATTTAATTTTCCAATCTCAGAATAGACTCGCAAACAATTTGTGTTTTTCTCCAACTCTATAACCCCCTCTGTCCCTTTTACTATACTACCTACCCATCAACTTTATACACCTATAGTATAAACTAATAAAATAACTTTTGCAATTTAACTCAGTAAATTAATGTAAACGTTTTGTATAAAAATAATTTAAAAAAATCTTTTGTTTGTAAAGTTTTAAATAATTATTCAAATATCCCAAGAAAAAGCCTTAAAAATTCCCCAAATAAAACATGGCATGAATAAAAATAAATCATAGAATATCAGACTGCATAAAAAATTTTTTAAAGTTATAAAAAATTATGAGGCTATTTATTAGACTCCTCTAAATAAATAGCCTCATGACAGTTTATGCTTTATGTACTAATTCCCCATTAATAAACACATATTTTGTCCTTGTCTTCACTTCCAATGGATCTCCATCAAAGATTACAATATCAGCGTCTTTCCCTTTTTCAATGCTTCCCAACCTGTCGTCAACTCCTAAAATTTTCGCAGGGTTTATGGTGATGGCTTTTAAAGCCTCCATTTCATCCATACCATCCTTTACAGCTAAAGCAGCACATAAAGACAAGTAATTGAGAGGTATTACAGGATGGTCCGTCATTATCGCAACTGTAAGTCCTGCTTTTGAAAGAATACCAGCTGTCTTAAAGCTTAGATTTACAAGCTCAATCTTCGACCTTTCAGACAATGAAGGTCCCACAATAACTTTAGCATTTTCTTTCACCAATTCATCAACAATTAAATGGCCATCAGTACAATGGTCAATGGTTATATCTACATTAAATTCTTTTGCAATTCTTAAAGCTGTAAAAATATCATCTGCTCTATGAGCATGAGCTTTTAGTGGAATTTCTCTCTTTAATACTTTTGCCAATGCTTCAAGACCTAAGTCCCTTTCAGGCTTTTTGTCTTCCTCTGCATGCTCCATCTTTTCCATGTACTCCTGAGCTTTTATAAGCTCTTGCCTTAAAAGAGCCGCAACCGCCATTCTAGTTGAAGGCATTTTATGCTGCTCATGGTAAACGGATTTAGGATTTTCACCAAAAGCAACTTTTATCGCTGCTGGTTCTTTCACAATCATGTCGTCTATCCTTTTGCCATAAGTCTTTATGACAGCAAACTGACCTCCTATTACATTTGCGCTTCCGGGACCTGTCGCAACAGTCGTAACCCCTGCCTGATAAGCCTCCTCAAAATACTTATCCATCGGATTTACCCCGTCAATTGCTCTTAATTGAGGCGTCACAGGGTCTGTTGCTTCATTTCCATCTGCTCCTTCAAAGCCGACTGCATTTTCCCACATACCCAAATGAGTGTGAGCATCGATGAGTCCTGGCATCACGGTAAGCCCCGTAACATCTATCACTTCCGCATCGAGCGGAGCTATTAGGTCTTCTCCTACATCGACAATTTTATCACCATCTATAAGCACATCTCCTTTCTCATAAACCTTTCCAGTCATTGTGTAAACTCTTCCGCCTTTTAAAAGGTACATATAATCCCCCCTGTTTTTGTAATACAATAACAATTATACCACTATATGCAAAGATAGAAAGAGAAAAAGAGAGTATTTCGTATACTCTCTCAGACTGTAGACAAACTTTCGCAAAGGAGATATTTTGCAATCGGTGCGACTTGTTACAAAGCGGTAACAAAACTTAGCGAGACTGAGGGTGGAGGCAGGGCCGAAGCCATGGATGGCGAAGGCGGGCACCTGAGGCAAGGAGGCCGATTGTGCCCGGTACCCTGCCGGAGCCCGAAGGTCGAGCTTTAGTTTTGTCGCTTTGGAACATCGGAGCGACGATGCAAAATATCTCCTTTGAATATTTTTTAACTTTGTCAACAAACTGCGAGAGTATTTCGTATACTCTCTTTTATTATTGTATATTTTCTTCCTATCTACTGGCATATCTCTTATCACTTCAGCACACTTTTTAAGATATTTCTCTCCCTCTTTTTCCCTCTTTTCTCCATCCACCAATGGTAAAAATGCATATAAATCGTAATACTCGGTTTTAACAATATCTTCAAATTTTACTTTTCCTATGTCTATTATCCTGTACTTGTAATTCAAAAAATTTTCTTTTCCAAAATTATAATTAAAATAAGCCTTGTGTGAAGCAGTTATCCTACCCAGAACTTCTATATGAAATCCTTATCTCATATCCTTTTTAATCTCTCAATAATCACATCTCTTTTATACACTCCTGCCAAAAACAATACTAGCGCTATAACAGCCACTAAGCCAGCCATAAGATAATTTTTACTTCCCAAATTTGAACCTATATAGGCAGAAAAGAATATCCCCGGCAGCCTTGCAAAAAGAGTTATCATAAAGAAATTGTAAAATTTCACAGGAGTAATGCCAGCGATGTAAGAAAGAGCATCCTTTGGCATTCCTGGAATGAAAAATAACAAAAAAAGTACCGTTTCCCCTTTAGGGTTATTTATGAGATAATCAAATTTTTTAAGTTTCTCCTCCGACACAATGTTTTTCACAAAATCATATCCCAAAATCCTAGCAATTGAAAAGCAAATAAGAGAGCCTAGTGTAATGCCTATTACAGAGTACAAAGTCCCTAAAATCGTACCATAAAGGTATCCACCTGCGACTTGCACCACTTCTCCCGGTATTACAAACACTACAACCTGAAGAACTTGAACGCCTATAAATACCAGAACTCCTAATCTACCAAAACTACTTATCCAATTTCTAAATCTTTCTGGGTCACTCACCATCACCGTCAGGTTATTCCCAAAAGTCATCACAGCCACTCCTAATGCTATAACGAAAAGAACTATCAAAAGCAAATTCCATAGATTGATTTTCATATACTACACCTCATTAAATACTTTCAATACTCTATTCCCGCTTGTGCTTCAATTCCCTTTTGATAGTGATGTCTTACCTCTTTCACATCACTTATCATATCAGCTTTCTCTAAAATCTTCTCATGGGCATAACGCCCTGTCAAAACCAAAGTCACCCATTCAGGTTTTAACTCAATTAAATTTAAAACCTCTTCTTCTTTAACTAAACCATAATCAACTGCCACATTTATTTCATCCAAGATAACTAAATCATACTCTCCTTGTGAAATAATTTCGCGAGCAAGTTCCATTCCTTCTTGAGCAAGCTTTAAATCCTCTTGAAGAGGTTCATTCTTTTTTACAAAAGCATCTCTTCCTTTTTGCACTATTTGGAAATTAGGAAGGTATTTTTCTGCCTTTATTTCCCCGTAATTAGGGCTACCTTTCATAAACTGAATCATGTACACTTTTTCACCATGTCCAATTGCCCTTAGAGCAAGTCCTAAAGCAGCTGTTGTTTTTCCTTTCCCATCGCCAGTATAGACCATCACAAGACCTTTTCTATTTTTCACTTCCTTCCCCCTCTTTCCCCTTACTCACCAGGTAATTGTAAAGCTGTGTCAAGGCTACTTTTGCGTAGCGCAGATACCTTCTACCTTTTCCCCTCACAAAAGGCAGAAGCTTAGAAGAAAGCCTTCTACCATATTTCTTTTCTGCTCCCCATATAAGCCCAGCACCTAAGCCGTAAGTAATAATTTTTCTGAGAGGCCTCCTAATTACACTCTTATAGCCCGGACCAAATGCACCGAAAACAAAACCAGCTCTACCTCTTCTATCTCTTAAGAGCCCTTTTTTTACCATTCCCTTCGCCCCCCATTGTTTGCTTTTACATTGTTAAACCAATTATAAAGTTTTTGCCCTTTTTTGTCAATAAAACAACCCCCAAAACGGCCTTTTAACCAGTTTTGGGGGCTGTTCTATTATTCATTTTTTTCTACTTCTTCACTGTTATCATACACACTTCCAGAAACTGTCTCAGTGGTGCTCCCATATACCTCTTGAGAAACTGTATTTTCTTCATTTTCTATTTCTATCTGGGTCTCTTCTTCAATTTCTATGTTTCCTGTCTTTTCATCGTATTTTACTTTTTCACCAAAAATTTCTGAGAGGAACCTCAAGGGCACAAAAGTTCTGTTGCTTATCTCAATTGCTGGAACGTCAAGTGTTATTTCTTGGCCATTTACAATTACTTTGTTTTCACCCAGCACAAACTGAACCACAGTGTCTCCTTTCGTGATTGTTACAGTTTTAGTATCAGGGTCCCACTCCACTTTAGCTCCGAGGCTATTCATTACTGCTCTTACAGGAATCAAAGTTCTTCCATCTTTTATTACAGGGGGAATATCAAATTTGGACTTTTGCCCATTTATTTTGATTTCTCCCTTAAAAGTCTCTACACCTGCCTTTGGTTCAAATTTAGTATGTAACTCAAGCTCTAGTTTGTTTTCTTTACTCTCTCCTTTTGATTCTAACTTGGTCTTTGTCTCAATTTTTAACTCATGCTTTTCTTTGTTTGGTTTAGCGTAAACAGTAATACCTGCTGAAAAAACTAAAAGAACCACTAAAACTAACGCTAAAACTCTTCTCATATCCCTTCCTCCTTTGTTTTTGTTTTCACTATATTATTTCGGAAGGGAATCGAAATTTTTAGGGGTAGTAAGAAAAATTTTTTTGGCAAAAATAAAAAAGAGGCGTCCATCAGGATGCGCTCTTTTGCTTTAAATAAGCGTTTATAAATCCATCTATTTCTCCATCCATTACAGCATTGACATTTCCTTCTTCATAATTTGTCCTGTGGTCTTTAACAAGGGTATAAGGCTGGAAAACATAAGACCTTATTTGGTTACCCCATGCTGCCTCTCTATGCTCTCCTTTTAAGTCTTCGATTTTTTCTTTCTTCTCCTTCATCATGAGGTCCAAAAGTTTAGCTTTAAGCATTTTCATGGCAGTTTCTCTGTTTTGAATCTGAGACCTTTCACTTTGACATGAAACCACTATGCCTGTTGGAAGGTGGGTAATCCTTACAGCAGACTCCGTCTTATTTACATACTGTCCTCCCGCACCCGAAGCCCTATAAGTGTCAATTTTTAAATCCTCAGGCCTTATTTCCACTTCAATATCATTTTCTAATTCAGGAAGTACTTCCACAAGTGCAAATGAAGTATGCCTTCTACCGGCCGCATCAAAAGGAGATATCCTCACAAGGCGGTGAACACCCGCCTCTGATTTAAGATATCCATAGGCAAAAGGCCCTTTTATCATAAGAGTGACACTTTTTATCCCCGCTTCTTCTCCTTGCAAATAGTCAAGGGTTTCTACTTCAAAACCTTTGTCATTAGCCCATCTTGTATACATGCGAAGTAACATCTCCGCCCAGTCTTGAGCCTCTGTACCACCTGAGCCTGCATGAATAGAAAGTATAGCATTGTTTTTATCATAGGGGCCATTTAATAGGGTTTTTATCTTTAAATCCTCTAACTTTTTTTTGAGCTCTTTGTATTCCTTGTCTACTTCATCAGTTATCGACTCATCCCCTTCTTCTAAACCCAATTCAATAAGTGTACTTAAGTCTTCCCATTTTGACACAAGAGAATTGTACTCTTCTAAAAGTTCTTTTAAGGCTTTTTGTTTTTTAGCTAATTCCTGTGACTTTTTTATATCGCTCCAAAAAGCAGGATCAGACATCTTTTTGTCTATTTCTTCTATTTCTCTTTTGACACTTTCTATGTCAAAGAGAAACCCCCATTTCTTTTATTTCTTCAATCATGTTTGAAACTTCTGCTTTGTAGTCTTGCAACAAACCGCATCTCTCCTTTTTAGTATTTTATATTGGCACCACAACATTTTTTATATTTTTTACCACTGCCACAAGGACAGGGGTCATTTCTGCCAACTTTTTTCCCTTTAACAACTGGCTGTTTTTTCTCTTCTGCGTCTAGATTAGTGGAAATAGGTTTCGCCACCTGTTCTCTTTGAATCATATTGTCTTTATTAATTTGAATGTGATACAAGAATTTTACAGTATCCTCTTGTATGCTTTGTATCAAGTCTTCAAACATATCAAAAGCTATTTTTTTGTACTCAATAAGAGGGTCTACCTGTCCATAAGCTCTTAAGCCTATGCCTTGACGCAATTGGTCCATTTCGTCTATGTGGTCCATCCACTTAGTATCTACAACTCTTAAAAGGACTATTCTTTCGATTTCCCTCATTTGTTCTGGACCAATTTCTGCCTCTTTTTTCTCATACTGTCTTACTGCCTCTTCATATATTATGTCAGTCAAAACCTCTTTGTCAAGCCTGTCTATATCAATATCAATAACCACGCTGTCTTTTTCAAGGAACATGTCGTAAAGATGGTCTAAAAGCCCTTTTATATCCCATTCCTCAGGATACTTACTTCCTGCAGTATAAATTTCTACATTTCTCTCTATTATACTTTTTACCATCTCAAGAATAGACTCTTTTAAGTTTTCACCTTCAAGTACCTTTCTCCTTTGGGCATATATTATCTCTCTTTGTTTGTTCATTACATCGTCATACTGCAAAACGTGTTTTCTAGTGTCAAAGTTTATACCCTCTACCTTTTTCTGAGCTTGTTCTATTTGTTTTGTCAAAATCTTATGCTCTATGGGCTGGTCATCATCAATTCCCAAACTGTCCATCATGTTTTTTACTCTTTCTGAACCAAAAAGTCTCATAAGGTCGTCTTCTAAAGATATATAAAATCTTGATTCTCCTGGGTCACCTTGACGGCCAGCACGTCCTCTCAACTGATTGTCTATTCTCCTAGCTTCGTGCCTTTCAGTACCTATAATGTAAAGTCCACCCAGTTTTACAACCTCATCGTGTTCTTTTTCAGTCTCTTTTTTCGCCTCTTCAAGAAGTTCAAAATATCTTTCGCGGGCTTTTTTAACTTCCTCGCCTGAAACAGGGCCATATCCTGCAGCTTCGTTAATAATTTCTTTTGAGTAGCCCTCCTCAAGCATCTTTTTCTTAGCTATAAATTCAGGATTACCTCCTAAAAGAATATCAGTACCACGTCCTGCCATGTTTGTAGCAATTGTAACTGCTCCTTTTCTTCCTGCCTGTGCTATTATCTCTGCTTCTTTTTCATGGTACTTTGCATTTAATACTTGATGAGGTATCCCTCTTTTCTTTAACATGGCGCTTAATTTTTCAGATTTTTCAATAGAAATTGTACCAACTAGAACAGGCTGACCTTTTTTATGATGTTCTACAATGTCCTCAACAACAGCTTTAAACTTGGCTTCTTCTGTTTTGTATATCACATCAGGATGGTCTATTCTTATCATCGGCTTATTAGTCGGTATTACTACAACATCTAATCCATAAATAGCCCTAAATTCTTGCTCTTCTGTTTGAGCTGTACCTGTCATACCAGCTAATTTTTTATACATTCTAAAGTAATTCTGGAATGTTATAGTGGCTAAAGTTTTGCTTTCTCTTTCTACCTTAACCCCTTCCTTTGCCTCAATAGCCTGATGGAGGCCTTCACTGTACCTTCTCCCAAACATAAGCCTTCCTGTAAATTCATCCACTATGATGATTTGACCATCTTTTACCACATAGTCTATATCTCTTTTCATTATAGCATGGGCCTTTAAGGCTTGGTTAATGTGGTGAGAAATTTCTATATTTTCAATATCAGCAAGGTTTTTAATTCCAAAAAATTTTTCTGCCTTAACTACACCTTTTTCAGTTAAACTTACAGCCTTTGCTTTTTCATCAACTATATAATCTTCATCTTTTCTCAAAGTCCTCACAAATCTGTCGGCTAACTTATACATGTCTGTGGATTTTTCACCTATGCCAGATATGATAAGAGGAGTCCTTGCTTCGTCTATCAATATGCTATCTACCTCGTCTACTATAGCATAATTAAGTTCTCTTTGCACCATGTCTTCTTTGTATATAACCATGTTGTCTCTTAAGTAATCAAAACCGAATTCGTTATTGGTTCCATAGGTTATATCAGCAGCATAGGCTTTTTTTCTCTCTTCAGGGCCCATATCGTGAAGTATTACCCCAACGCTTAAACCTAAAAACTCGTATATCTTGCCCATCCAATCGCGGTCTCTTTTTGCCAAGTAATCATTGACAGTTACAATGTGAACTCCTTTGCCCTCTAAAGCATTAAGATATGCAGGTAATGTCGCGACAAGGGTTTTACCTTCACCAGTTTTCATTTCAGCAATGCGTCCTTGGTGAAGGACAATGCCGCCTATCACCTGCACTCTAAAATGTTTCATTTTAAGGGTTCTCCAAGCGGCCTCTCTTACCACCGCAAAAGCCTCGGGAAGTATATCATCAAGAGTTTCACCGTTTTTCAATCTATTTTTAAATTCATCTGTTTTCGCCCTAAGCTCTGCATCCGTAAGTCTTGCCATTTGATCTTCATATGACAAAACCTTATCGGCAATTGGTTCCAATCTCTTAACTTCTCTTTCACTGTAGCTGCCAAATATTTTTTCAACTAAGCCCAACATTTTTATCACCTTCTAAGGTTATTAATCAACTATATATTATATCACTATGCAGTCTTTATGACAATAAAAAGCAGTTTTTTTCAAGAATATTTTACACTCTCTTCATACAATTTTCACAAAAAAGAACGTCTCAAAATAAGACGTTTCAGACTGTAGACAAACTTTCGTAAAGGAGATATTTTGCAATCGGTGCGACTCTTATCCATTGCCAAAAACTTTTAGCATAAGGAGATTTTATAATGGCGACAGGCACATTTTTTACTTATTACAAATGCAATGTTTAAAAGGTGAAAAATCATGACGGCACAAGAGCGAAGGAACAAATAGTTGAAATTTTAAAGGACGCTAAAGAGCCTATATCCGGCTCTGACCTTGCTAAGGTTTGGAGCTTTGTCAACAAACTGGAACGTCTCAAAATAAGACGTTTCCTTTTTAAAAAGTTAATTTTTTATATCCACAGCTTTAAACTTCAAAATAGGATTTAATACATAAAATAGCGCCAATGCAATTGCAGAATCTATTGTGTGGTGAATCATTGTCCCTACTCCTACAACCACAAAAGCTTTGTAAAAATCAAATCCAAAAGGCATCACCACAATTGCTTCTAAAACAGCATGTATTGGAAGTGTAACAGCTAACGCCACGGGAAAAGAATATCCTTTTTGTATCATTTTAGCTCCAACATAACCAAACACTGCGTGAACCGCTGCTCTTGCTGCTATTATAGGTCCCAATTTTATTAAAAATCCTATCGCAGATACAACACCCACAAATACCGCTGTTGCAGGACTTATAAGCATTGCCAGCATTACAGGTACATGGGATGCCAGTGTGGCTGAGAAAGGCGGAATAACTATCCCTAAAACTCCTCCAAAAGCCAAAGGTATAATAAGGGATAGTGCTGCTAAAAGCCCTCCAATAGTAATTTCTCTTGTCTTCACGTTAAAACCCCCATTTTTTACTTTTCACAATTATAGTATACACAGATGTATATACACATGTCAATAATAAAATAACCACTTTTAAAAAATTTTTAAAGTGGTTAAGTCCTTATTCTATTAAAAAGCCTTTTTCCTTTAAGACCTTTTGTATTCTATCTAGTACCTCTTTATTTTCCCCTTCAACAGTGTGAAGGTGCACTCCATCCGTCAGAGAAGACAAAAGGGTCGCTTTTCCTTCTTTTACAAATCCCATGAATTTACTTACATCATACCTTGAAGAAAGCATTAAAAGCCCTTTTATCTCCCCATAGAAGGGATGCTCTACAATTACATCTAGCACCTTTCCGCCATTGTCAACTATTAAATTTAACTCCTCCTCTGTCCTGTCGTATCCGTGTTTGACAGCAAAAACCCTTTTTACAGTGTTTTCTTTTACAATGTCTACTATATAACCTTGAGGGGTAGACAATATTTTAATCCCTTTAGCCCTTAAAATAGCTATATCTTGCACAATAATTTGCCTTGTCACTCCAAACCTTTTAGCAAGGTCAGAGCCGGATATAGGCTCTTTAGCGTCCTTTAAAATTTCAACTATTTTGTTCCTTCGCTCTTGTGCCGTCATGATTTTTCACCTTTTTAAACATTGCGTTTGTAATAAGTAAAAATGTGCCTGTCGCCATTATAAAATCTCCTATGCTAAAAGTTTTTGGCAATGGATAAGGTTTTGGCAACACTAAGACATCTGCTAAAAATTTTAACCGTGTAGAACTTGTCAAAACCTGATGTGTAGCAATTTTATTTGACTGAAGGTCAAGGATGAGATTATTAAGTCCCGCTGCCTTTAAAGCATCAACAGAGACAGGCATTCTTCCTCCGTTTGCAAATATAACTATAAAATTTAAAAGCACTCCAATGCTTATTATTCTAAAATACCTGTTATCTTTATTGTACCACAATCCTATGAAAAGCAAAAGATAAACAAAGAAGTGGATATAAGACCGGTATTCCATAATGACGTGAAACTTATTAGCAAGGTTTAACATACCAAACTCCAAAACAAAAGCAGCTATAAAAAGGATGGGTTTTTTTATGTCAATATCAGCAATTCCGCTAATTTTCCCTCTTCTTAAAGTTCCGTAAATTAGAGAAGCACCAAGTGAATCAAATATCATGCTTAAACTCCTCCCTATTCTTTTCAAAAGCTTTTTTAAAGGCGTTTATTATTTTAGGGCTAAACTGTGTCCCTTCATTTGCCACAATTATTCTATATGCTTCCTCTTGTGAAAAAGCCTTTCGGTAGGGCCTGTCTGAAACTAAAGCATCGAAAACGTCTGCGAGAGAAAGTATCTGCGCTTCCAATGGTATTTCGTCACCTTTTATGCCATCAGGATATCCACTTCCATCGTACCACTCGTGATGGTATTTCACCCATAGAGAGGCCTCCTTTAAAGCCGGAACATCTCTTAAAATTTCATAGCTTTTTTGGGGATGTTCTCTTATTATGCTTAATTCTTCATCAGTTAACTTACCTGGTTTATTTAAAACCTCTTCTTTTACTCCAATCTTGCCTATGTCATGTAAAAGTGATGCAATCCTCACCATTTCAGTGTGAGACTCACTAAAACCAAATTCTCTACAAAGTAAAGCCGAAATTTTTTCTACATTTTTTGAATGCCCTGCTGTATATTTATCCTTTGCATCAAGAGCCTTTACAAGCACATTTATTGTATCGTAATAAGACTGCTTTGAGTCCATGTAAAGCTTAAACATATATCGTATCATAAAAAGGGGTATGAAAAGTAAAATAAAACTTATGTACCCTATCCTTATAAAAGCTTCTGACATGACTATGCCTAAAAAAGCAAGAAAAAGAAAATTCGGGATCATCCATTTAATCTCTTTTGTTAAAACATATGTAAGTGATTTATTAGATAAAAAAGATAATAATATAGATACAATAGAAGTATTTAAGAGATAATATACAATTGCTGCAAATATTGCAGATAAAAGGTGTTGAGGATATATGTGATTACCTGGAATACCTCCCGTATATTCATATATTAAACCAGCAATGCCCACACTTAAAGCTATTTGTGATATATTAAACAATGTTTTATAATAAGGAAAATTAAATATATGTCGTACTCTCCCATCTACATATTTACTAATCTGAAAAGCAGTTCCTATACCTGCTATTAAGGCACTTTCATATGGTCCAAAAATTAAAAGTGCCATTAAATCAACTGCAAAAGCAACGGACACAGTAATCTCTTTTGATATATATATTGGCATTGACTCCGCTAAAACAGCAAAAAATCCAAATAAAATTATATCTATAATTCTATTTATAGGTGTGTTTAGTATAGAATAAATAATAAAAGACAACCCTAATGCTATTATTATAGAAATATATATTTTTACTCTTTTGTTAAGCATAATAGACCTCCTATTTTCAATCTAAAAAACACCTCAAACCGCCTTAACCCCACATTAAATTTGCACCTCCAGCTAATGCAAGTGCCATTAAAGCCAGCAATATTTTTATAAGTGTCGCTTTATTCATCCTGAAACCCTCCTTTACTGTTAAACTCTCTGCCCTTAGGCTTCAGGTAACGCTACGCTAAGCAACTTTTAAGCGGTTTGGGTGTTAAAAAACTAAAGAGATGTAATCGACATGACGCGCCTGTTTACGGCATCCAATGTGGCTTTTACCACAGCCTCCCCTTCATCTTTTTTTATAAGACAAGACCCGGTAAGGAGTTCCTCCTGGTTATTTGTCACATGAGTAACCCCTACAACTATTATCCTACTTTTCGCTATATTAAATATATCGACATCTTCCAATAAAAATAAATGGTTTTTGGGAATCAATTTAGAAATAGAGTCTAAAGTAGCATTGGCAATTATTTTATATTTATTACTTGCAGTATTAGGTCCTTCAGCATATCCTTCAAAAACCTCATCGCCTCTTGTGAGGATAACTCTTGCTTCACTGGTAAGTCCATTATTTATAAATGAATAGCTTGAAAAAACAAGCCTATGTTCTCCTTGGAGATTTTCTCCAGTATCAATTTGCGCTACACTGACAATCTTGTGATTTATATCAATTCCAAACTGCGCGATTATGACAGATTGTACATCTCTTGCAATTTGCTTTGCATTTCTTGTACTGTCAGCCAACACGTGAATTTCTGTTATCTCACCATTTTCTACAACTACCCTACTGGATAGTACTCCTTGAATTTTATTTATATACTCTTCCATCAAATTTACTGTATCTTTTGTTATTTCACCCATTATATTCACACCCTATTAAAATTTGTCCACACTAAAAATATATTCTATACAAAATTTAAAATTCCTTCTTTTTAGACAAAAAAATTGGGAATAGAGCTTATCCCCAATTTTTAACTTCTTATGCAGTTTTATTCTATTGGCTCTATTAAGCCATATTTCCCATCTTTTCTTTTGTATACAACATTTATAGTGTCAGTGTCGGCATTTGTAAATACGAAGAAGTTATGTCCCAAAAGGTTCATCTGAAGAATTGCTTCCTCAGGTGACATAGGCTTTATGGGGAACCTCTTTGTCTTAACTATTTCAAAGGAACCCTCTTCCTCTTCTCCCTTAGCTTCTCCATAAAAAGGTGGAATTTCAAACCTTATTGACTCATTAGCACCAAATCTATTTTTAAGCTTTGCCTTGTGTTTAAGTATTTGTTTTTCTATTTTGTCTACAACCCTATCAATTGACACATACATGTCATCGCTGACTTCTTCAGCTCTAAATATAATACCCTTAAAAGGTATCGTGATTTCCGCAATGTGATTGTTTTTCTGTACACTTAAAACAGTCCTCACTTCAGTATCTTGTGGAAAGTATTTGCTTAGCTTGCTCACATTTTTTATAACCGCATCCCTTAGTCCATCCGTAATTGTCATGCCATTTTTACCGCTTACTGTGATATTCATAGTATCAAACCCCTCTCATTATCCTTCTATTTAATATAATTCTACATAAAAAATAATATTCCTGCAATATGTGGAAACAAAAAACACTCCTTTTCGGAGTACCAGACTATGGACAGGCTATTTTGCAAGATTGACATTTTGTGAAGTACGGAGGGGGCTGGAGCCACGGATGGCGATTGTGGGTTCGTCAAAAAGCATAGCATCTAGCTGCATAGCCAATGCCCTTGCAATTGTAAGCCGTTGCTTTTGACCGCCTAAAGAGGACAAGAATTTTTTAAGAAAGAAAAAATATTTTGTGAAATAAAAATCTGTGGATAATGTGGATAAGTTTGTGAATAACTTTTAAATTCGCTTTTAACAATGTGGAAAAAGTTCTGAAGTGTAAAAAAGACACCAAAATGGTGTCTTTTGTATAATCCTCTTTACTTTTCTTGCGAAAAAGTAAGGGGATTATCTGCTCATGCCAAAAGCTTTCTTGTCTCTTCTAGCATTGTACTGATGGTTTCTTCTTTTTTTCGCTTCTCTGCACGCTTTACACCTTACAGGCTCATTTTGAAAGCCTTTCTCCGCATAAAACTGTTGTTCTCCTGCTGTCCACACAAACTCTTTTCCACAATCTTTGCACACTAACACTTTGTCTTGATACATAACTAATAATCCCCTCACTTTGAATTTTTGGTTCAATATAATCTTTCGATTATATTATAGGTGTATTATATCACCTTAAACTTTAAATATCAATAAAATTTTAATAAAATTTTTCAGACCGTTGACAAACATTCGTAAAGGAGATGTTTTGCAATCGGTGCGACTTGTGACAAAGCAGCCCGGCACTCAAGTGAGAGAGTTTAATAAAGCAAAAATATAAAAAAAGCATACTTACTTGAGTGGCAGGCCGCTTTGAAGCATACGATACAAAATATCTCCTTTGGATATTTTGTAACTTTGTCTGTCAACAAATTGAGAAGCAGTAATTTACCGCTTCTTTTAGCGTTTTTTATCTAAAAAATAACTGTCAGGTGTATAGTATTTAAGATATTCTATATACCCTTCTTTATTCTTTGACAATTCCTCTAATTTGTTTTCTATTTTTTCGAAAATAGCAGTTATATTTTGAAGATTTTTATCGTCTTTTTCTTTTATTTTTTCCAAAAGAGCTTTTGTTTCTATAAAGAGTGCTTTCAATTTACTTATTTCTTCCGTAACTTTCCCTTCCAAGGCAAAAATACTTTCCACTTTATTTTCCTTTTTAAAAACATTATACAAAGGGATAAAATCGGCATCTAATTTGTCAATTTCTTCTATAATTTTTTGCTTTGTAATAAGAAGATTTTTTAATTCTTCTAAATTGTTAGAAGCTATGGCAATACCTATCTTTTCAGTAACCTCACAAATCTCTTTCAATTTCTGAATTTTATCTTGCACAAGTTGAGTAAGCTTTTCTACAACATTATTCATCTCATCAACCTTTCGCATAGACTCTCTCTCTAACTTTATTAAGAGCTACACTCCAAGTATCCCTTAATTCTATTGCAAACCCTTTTACTTCTTCCAAAATTACCACATCTTTTTTTACATTGGCATCAATTAACCTTCTTAACATATAGTCATAGAGGCTGTACAAGTTTTTAGATATGTCATAATTCATATCCAAGGTAAGCATAAGCTCTGTAATAATGTCTTGTGCCCTCTGTATGCTGTTATTAGCTGCCATGTAATCTTTTTTTTCTATCGCCCCTTTTGCTTCTTCTATAAACCTTACTATACCATTATAAAGCATTAAAACAAGCTCTTCAGGACTAGCAGTCAAAATTGCATTCTCTTTATATTGCTGATACGGATTTACCATTGCTGCACCCCCTTTTATTTCATCATAACACCAATTTGCTGGCTTAGCCACGCACTTTGTGAATTCATTTGGCTTACATACATCTCTAACTGTGTAAATTGTGCATAATATCTCTGTTCAAGATTATTTAGATAATCTTGCATTTGAGCAATCCTATCATCTATTTCTCTTATTCTGTTTCCTATAAAACTTGTATCATAAAGCTGTGTGGTACTACCTGCTTTTTGAGTTAGGGCATCAATGCCACTGTTTAAGGTGTCGTACAAATTTTGTGCAATACCTTTAGTAATCAAAGTAGTGTTTCCATTAGAATCTGTCTGATAAACACCTGAAAATATCTTCATTACAGTATCAGGATTATTTGCGATAGCATCTCTAAGCTTAGTTTCATCAATATATAACTTCCCACCTTCATACCATTGACCAGTAGTGATGCCAATTGAACTTAAAGAGCCTACACTGGAAACTGTAGATGAAACAACTTTTCTCATGGAGTAATATAGTTGCATAAGAGTTTCGTCATTAGCCAAATCCCCAGAGCGGGCTTTTTGTTCCCATAAAGTTATGTCGCTGTCTTTCATAGCTTGCTTTTGTTCAGAAGTCAAAGGTGGATAATCGTAATACCTTTTTTCTGTAAGCTTTGTATTAATTTTTGTGATTATATCATTGTAAGTGTCAACAAAACTTTTTATTGTGTTATATATTTTGTCAACATCAGTTGAAACAGTAATGGTTGTTGTGCTATTACTTGTTCCTGTGAGGGTAATATTTATTCCTGCCACTGTCACATTGTTAGTTGAACTTGTCATTTGAACATTGTTAAAAGTAAATTTGGCATCTTGTCCTGTTATACCTCCAGCGTTCAAAAGATTTGAATCTAACTTTAACGTAGTTGTTAAAAAATTTTGGGCAGTTAAATCTGTAGTACCACTAAAATCAATCATTGAATTTGCTCCGGTAAAATTTGATACCAAAAACAGCCTATCTAAACCCGGGTCATATGTAGCAATTACGCCTGTCGCATTGCTCTGAGCATTTATAGCAGTAACTACATCATTTATTGTTGCACCATTTCTTATTACTATTTGTTTATCTGTACCGTCTAATCCCTTTAAATAAAGGTATATATCGTTTCCTGTATTATTAAGTGTATTATACGTATATGTTCCATCAGAATTTTTAGTTGCAGCACCAATTTTATCTGTACTTACAGTTGTAGCAGCTTGAGCTAATTGTGTTACTGATATAGTATAAGTTCCATTTATTGCATTTGCTCCTGCTGTAGCCGTTGCAACTGAAGGATTTGACGATGTAACAGTTTTTGCCATAAAAGTCCCCTGTAGTTTGAGTTTAAAAACAATGTCATTTCGGAGTGACATAAGCTGTGTGTTTATATCCCTTAAATCTTCTTGTTGCCATTGATACCATTGCTTTTGTTGTTCCAACCTATCAAGAGGAATACTGGCAGCTCTTATTAACTGTTGTACAATAGAATCCGTATCGAGTCCTGTTGCAAGACCACCGACTCTCAATAAATTGCTCACATTGTAGCTATTCATACTTATTGGATCCATTTTTCATACCCCCAACTATATTTTTCTATCCACAAAAAGTCCAGCTATTCTCCATAATCCTGCCACAAGGTCAAGTATTTTTTCAGGAGGAATCTCGTCAATAACTTCATTTGTATCGCTATCAACAATTTTGACTACTATTGTGTTTGTAGGCTTGTGTACAGAAAATTCAAAATATGTATGATCGTTAATGCTTATTTTTCTATTTTCTTTATTAAGCTCACTATTAAGTTTGTCTTCATCCACAGGTTTACTAAGTATATCTTTTACTACTTTTATTTCCTCTACTAACGCACTATCTCTTTTAAACTGCGAATTTACTTGCCCCGTTCCCGCAGTACTTATCCCCTGCAACATGCCATTATTACCTCCTGGAATAAAAATTTATCATTTGTAACAACTTTCCTTTTTGCTATTATAAATATCGACATATATTTTAAAAAGTTTAAATTTTTTTATGTAATTTTGACGCAAAAAGAAAAACAAGTAAAACAGTACTTTATTTTACCTGTTTTACTTGTTTTTCTCCTTTCATGTACATAACAATCAATTCGTCTAATTCACGGCTCAGCTATAAAGCTTTAGGAAACTCTGTATTGCATTCATTTGATTTCTTTTTTAAAAGCTTTATTCTTTCAGCAATGCCGTTTTCTTCGTAATAATGCTCTTTTATCACTTCCATAATATATTGCGCCTGGTTACCCAAACTGTACAAAATTGACAGTTTAGATAGCTGGGGTATTTGTAGTCCGCCCTTCAGACTTTCCCAGCCCCAGCAGGCGGTATTTGGGAAAGCCATAGCCCCTGCCCCAAGAAGCAGGAACTTGCGCCCTTAAGGGCCTCTCCACTTACCCTGAATTAGTAACTCTTTCAGGGTAGAGAAGTCTCTTTTTACCTTCTCAGGAGAGAGTGGAGTCACCACCGCTACCTTGAGAACTCGCCAGAAATCATAGGTACTAAAACTTGTTCCATACAGAGGTCTTAGCACCCTTCCTGACTCACTCTCAAGGCTTTGTATGAGTTTTATTGCTTTGTTTATCTCTTTTAAGTGCCTTTTCTTCAAATACTTGTTTTTGACAGTATTTTTTACGTACTCTTTTAATTCTTCTAATTCATCTACAGTCAATGCGTTGAGAAACTTTATATAATTATCTGGTATCTTTTCTTCTTTGCCTAATCCCCTTCTTGCTATTACATAGGCTGCTCCCATATCCTTTGTTATCATATACTGTGGAGAATATTTTAACATCCCTATTATTGAGGTGTAAGAAGGGTCTAACTCTATTACTTCTATCCCTCCTCTTTTTGCTAGTGTTTTTATTTTTGAAAGAAGTGATTTATAGCTAAAGTTATGTCTTATCCTTCTTGATTTTCTCCCTGAATAGTTTCCTCTTTTACCTTTTTCTTTTATTTCTAATTCTTCAATTATTATTGCTTTTCCTTTTTCTTTTGCTATTTTTACTATTTCATGAGCATACTGCCATCTGAAATATTCTCTTTTGTCTTTGTCTCCACTTGCAAGCTCTGGCATCGGTATACTGCCATAACTCTTATTAGATTGCCTTTTTCATCTACTTCTGCCCATGATATGTTTTCTGGATATGCGTTTATGTCTATTCCTATTGCTCCTTTTTCTTTTGTTATTTTTATTTCTGGATATTCTTCTTCAATAGCAAAATAGGCATATATGCTGCCGTTTTTGAGTTTTAATTCTACAGAGCAGGGTATGTTTGATTTAGCAACTTCCTTAAGAAGTTCTTCTCTTTTTTTATTCTTTTTATAACCTGCTTCTATTTTGGCATACACATATTTTCTTTCTCCTACATTTATCCTTAAGAAGGTGCCATTTTCTTTTACTTCTATTCTTGTGTTGAGATTTCCTTTTTTGCTTTTATCCCCTCTTGAATAGAGATTCCCTTTTCTTTTCTCTTGCCATTTTGTTTTTAATTTTTTATACTCTTTCCCGTTTATATGGCGCTTTTTTAGTTTTCTAAATAAGTCTCTTCCTCCAAAAATGACTTTCTTTGGATTTTTGCCTAATTCTCTAGCAGATTCTAGTGTGCTTCTTGCTTTCATTATTGCATCATCTACATATCTTGAGTTTAAATCAAACATCCCCTGAAGGTCTCTTTTTAATGTTTTTCTATCATAACCTTCTAGAAGCCTTTTGTATGCAAATCTCATGCAGGAGGACCATCTTCTCATTAAGTCTAATACTATTTGTTTGTCTTGTTGGTTTAGAAAAATGAGTTTAGCCTGTATTACTATCATGCTTTTTGCCCCTTTGCCCGTAAATTCTTGCTGCGAAAGATGTTACTATTGCTATCAAGTCTTCTGCTAGCTCTTTATTTACATCTTCTTCTTTTTCTTTTCCGTTTAAAACTATAAGCTACACCCCAAAGCTTTCCATGAAAAATTTGAGATATCCAAAGCCAAATCTCGCAAGTCTATCAAGATAATTCTATTACAACTTTTTCGACTTTTCCTCTTTTTATCTTGTTCAAAAGCTTTAATAAGCCTCTTCTATTTTCATTTACCCCACTTGCTATCTCATGTATGACTTCATACTGCCATTTTCCTTCCTTTTGGTGTTCTAACTGGGGTTATTAATCCTTCCTTTTCCCAGGTTATTAATGTAATTCTCACCATATCATACAGCTCTTTAACCTTTTTTATAGGTAATAACATTTGTCATCACTTAATTAAAATTATATCATTTTTTACTACCAATTTCAGCTGCTTTGACCTCCTAAAACATTTATGTTTTTATTGTATCATGTAGAAATTAAAAGTTCGTTAGAAAATTATAACATGTATCAATGGCAAAAAAAGAGAATATATTTATTTATAGATTTAAATTTTAGGAGGATTTTTATGTGTGGAATAGCGGGCTGGGTTAACTTTAATATGGACTTATCACTTCAAAATGAAGTAATCGAAAAAATGACATACACTCTTAAAAAAAGAGGACCTGACGGTTCTGGGGTATGGTTGTCAAAACATTGTGCTTTAGGTCACCGCCGTTTAATTGTTATAGATCCAGAAGGTGGAAGTCAACCAATGATAAAAAAATACGGTGAAAAAAATTTTGTCATCATCCACAATGGAGAACTCTACAATATGGATGAATTGAAAAACGAACTCATATCCTTGGGATATACTTTTAAAACCCGTTCAGATACTGAAATTATTTTGACATCTTATATAGAATGGGGTCCTTTATGTGTTAAAAAATTTAATGGAATATTTGCTTTTGCAATATGGGATGAAGTGCAAAATAGGCTTTTTATTGCCAGGGACCATCTCGGAATAAAGCCACTATTTTATACCATTAAAAACGGGTCTTTGATATTCGGTTCAGAGATTAAAGCAATATTAGCACATCCTCATGTAAAACCAGAGATAGACTCACAAGGTCTTGCAGAAATATTTGTAATGGGACCTTCAAGAACTCCCGGATGTGGTGTCTTTAAAGACATTAAAGAATTAAAAGCCGGGCATTACCTCATATTCACTAAAAATGGAGCAAACATAAGCAAATACTGGTCATTACAAAGTCTTCCCCATGACGATGACCTTAAGAAAACAGGTGAAAAAATAAGGTATCTCCTTAAAGATTCATCAGTAAGACAACTTGTTTCAGACGTACCTTTATGTTCATTGCTATCAGGTGGACTTGATTCAACTGCTGTATCTTTCTTCGCAAATGAAGAATTAAAACAAAAAGGTCAAAAACTTATAACATACTCTGTAGATTATGTGGGTAATGATAAATATTTTACGCCAAACGAATTTCAACCAAACTCTGACGCAGACTGGGTAAAATTTGTTGCAAATAAACTTGACACAAACCATAATTATGTATTTATAGATAACGAAGAACTTGCACATGCTCTAAAGCCAGCCTTGTACGCTCGAGACCTTCCTGGTATGGCAGATATAGATTCATCTTTATATCTATTTTTAAAAGAAGTAAAAAAAGGAGCAACAGTCGCTCTATCAGGAGAAGGTGCTGATGAAGTTTTTGGAGGTTATCCCTGGTTTAGAAACAAAGAAGCAATTGAAAGTCACACCTTCCCATGGATAAGAATGGTCAATGAACGCATGAAATTGCTTTTGCCAGAAGTTGTAAAATATATAAGACCTATAGAGTATTTAAATGATAGATATAACGAGGCTTTAAATGAAGTGCCAAAACTTAGCGGAGAAGACCCATATAATGCTCGAATGAGGGAAATGTTTTACCTTAACATAACAAGATTTATGCCTATGCTTCTTGATAGAATGGATAGAATGAGCATGGCAGTAGGTTTTGAAGCAAGAGTACCTTTTTTAGACTACAGACTTGTAGAATATGTATGGAACATACCGTGGGAAATGAAAAATTTAAACGGAAGGGAAAAAGGAATACTTAGATACGCTCTAAAAGGTTACATCCCAGAGGAAGTAATTGAAAGAAAAAAGAGTCCCTACCCTAAAACACACAATCCGGTGTTTAAAAACATCGTTAAAGAATGGCTAAAACAAATAATTGATGACAGTACATCGCCTTTATTACAACTTGTAGATAAAAAAGCAATCGCAGAACTTATAGAAACAGATGCAAAAGCCTATGACCCTGCCTGGTTTTCACAGCTTATGGGCTCCGCCCAACTTTTCGCTTACCTCGTACAAATAAATATGTGGCTAAAAGATTATAAAATTTCTATAGTGTAGTAAAATTGTGAGTCATTGTTATGAACACAATAGGTGTTTCTATAGGATCTGAGATCCTTCGTCTTCGGCTCAGGGTGACAAAGAGGCGGAAGTAAAAAATATCCAAAATATTCTACTGAAAATGGCGGGAAATCCCCGCCATTTAGTATAATCCCGTGCTATATTTTATTTTATTTAAATTTTCATCTTTTTTAGGCTTTCTAAATATAAATAAATGTTCATGCATAATCATATAAAAGTTATATTTCTCTACCTGTCTTTCCCAATAAGGTGTAGACTTACAATTATGTTGAACTTTTATAATATCTTCCATAGACTTCGAAATCAACTTATTTTCCACATATACATTTGATTATCACCTTTTTTGTTTAATATTATAGCTCGATTTTTAAAAGTTGAAGTTTTCGTTTCAAGTCTTCTAAAGTATATTTACGTGACTTCTCAATTTGACCAAAAGTATAAATAAAAGGTTTTATCCCTCTATTCTCACATTCTTGTTTAAGTTTTAGGCTCAACATATCTCTCTATTTTACCACTTTGTATTAAAGAGAATGGCAACCTCTTATATAACTCATCTAATAACTGTGTTTTTCCGCCTGCCCATTTTAAAAAAGGCTTAGCATTATATAAAACACTAAATTGTCTGTATAAAGTCCCTTTTGAATTTAAACCCTGCATTTTGTCACCACATCCTTTTAAGCTTGTCTTTAGAATAATTATATCATCAACTATAAAACAAAAAAAGGAACATCTTCCCCTCTATAACAGACCTTTATAGAAAATTATTTTTTGAGCACACAATTCTGTACCTTTACCATTTACTAAACTTTGTGCCTTTTCGCTTATTTGTTTTCTTTTATTATAATCATATAACAGTTCATTAAAAGCTCTTATTAAAATATCCCCATATATTTCAAAGCCCAAATTGTATACAACACCAATATTATTCATATATTCCACATTTCTAATTTGATTATCAGCAGTTATAACAGCAATAGTAGGTACTCCTGCAGCAGCTAATTCATATAAAGTACTGCCTCCAGCGGAAATAGCAATGTCAGCTTTTATCATTAACTCTCTCATAATAGTTGCATTCACATTATAGTAAGTTGAGATATTTTTATTATTTTTCGCAAATTCATTAATTTCAGTTACTAGCTCTTTATTAAATGAAGGTCCAATAACTACATCAATATTTAAGCTCCTTAAATTTCTATCACTCATTAACGCTTTTAATACTTTTATAGTTACTCCTTTAGGGTCACTACCACCCATTGTAATTAATATGTTTTCTACTTTATTTTTAATTTGTTTTTTAGGTAAATCCCTAAATTCTTTTCGCATTAATACATATTTAGGACCTAGCAAAAAGCGAGTTTTTCCTGTTACATCTTTATAGTTTAAATCCTCAGCGTAAATATTACCATTTATGACAATGTCACATGGAAAATCATGTTCATTTAAATCATCTATCGATACTAAAAACACTCCTGTTTTTTTCATTGCACATAAATAGTTATAGTCAATCTCATATGAATCCGTTATTAATATATCAAATTGGTTTATAATCCTTGTTATATAATTTATTTCTTCATCAATTGTAAAAATATCAATTACATTCACATCAAAACCATATTCTTTTATTTTTGTTATCGAAGATATATCATTTCGGGTTATAAATGTAATGTTACAATCGTTATTTGCAAGTTCCTCTGCCAAAGCTAAACATCTTGTTATGTGTCCCATCCCTATCTTGGGCCCACCGTCAACCCTAATTGCAACTTTTAACATGATTCACCATCCTATTAAATTCCAATTCAACGGCGTTCCTTTTTTTATGTCTTTTGTCGCTTTTTTACCCAATACATCTTTGTAATACTTTGGATGTAATCCGAAACCCGGCCTTATTGAACGTACATTTTCTTCTGTAAAAACGTCTCCCTTTTTAATATCTTTAACAACAAAAAGAGACCTTGAAAATTCTCTACTTTTCTTTGTCTTTTCCGACAATTCGTATGAAACATCTCCTAATGCTTTTTCAACTTCTCTTACAGATCTAACCATTTGTTTAAATTCCTCTGGTTCTAAGGAAAATGCAGCATCCGGTCCACCCATACCTCTACTAAGTGTAAAATGCTTTTCTATTATTTTTGCTCCAAGAGCTACTGCTGCTACTGGTACGGAAATACCTAAGGTATGATCAGACAATCCTACAATTGTTTTAAACGTCTCAATCATATTTGGAATTGTTTTTAAGTTCACTTCTTCTAAAGGAGAAGGATATGCACTTGTACATTTTAATAGTGCTATTTGATTATTGTTCATTCTTCTGCAAGCATTAATGGCTTCTTCTATATCACTGAGTGTGGCAATTCCTGTAGAAATTATTATTGGTTTTCCTTTTGAAGCTATGTATTCTATAAGTGGTATGTCAGTAATTTCAAATGAAGCAACTTTATATGCGGGTACATCCATATCTTCTAAAAAGTCTACCGCTGTTTTGTCAAAGGGTGTTGAAAAAAATATTAAACCTTCATTCTCCGCAATTTCTTTAAGTTTGGGTTGCCATTCCCATGGAGTATATGCTTCTTTATATAGGTCATAAAGAGTCTTTCCGTCCCAAATGGTCCCTTGTTTTATTTGAAAGTATTCATTACTGCAGTTTATTGTAATAGTGTCTGGCGTATATGTTTGCAGTTTTACAGCGTCAGCTCCCGCTTTTTTTGCTTCTTTGATAAGTTTTACTGCATTATCAAAACTTTGGTTGTGATTTGCTGATAATTCTGCAATTATGAATGTACGATAATTAATACCTATTGGTATTCCCACTCTCTCTCCTCCTTCTCTTATTATTATTCATAGTATACTACCATTACTCTATATTTCCATATCCTTGCTTATAATTTTTATACCTTTTTTTTAATTCAATAATTGATATATTCCAGTCATTTAATCCAATAGCATCTTTTAAATTTTCAAAATCTTTTAAATAATGTATACTTCCATCCTCTTTCTGAGGAATTAATTCGTAATCTCCTCTTTTTATTTTATACCAATTGGATTTAAATAAATTTTGTATTTCATCATGTAATTTAAAGTATGTGGTTTTCAGGGTTTCATTTTCTTCATCAAAAAAAACCTCTTTTTGAAACAATATATCACCTGCATCTATTAATTCATTTATTAAGTGTATTGTAACTCCTTTCGGGGTATCATCTAAAAAACTCCATAAATTAGGATGTGCACCTCTATTCCATGGCAATAAAGATATATGCAAATTTATTATTCTTTTTTTCATATACTCTATAATATCTTTTTTAATTAAATAACGATAATTATAACTTATTATCAAATCTGGTTTTAAAGAAACTACTTCATCCATATTAAGTTTATTTTCAAATAAAATTACATTTTCTTTGGCATCATCTTTTAGCCAATTATATAAAGAAAAAGAGAGCTCATTGTTCGTTAAGAAAAGAATATTCACTTTACAAAACTACCCTCCTTTATTTACTGATTTGATAAATAACTCTTTTGCTTTACTTTTTCATTTATTTTCGTTATTTCAGGATGTTCTTCTTGAAATTTTAATATATCTTCCATATAAAATAGTTCCTTCTCCTTATATAAGTTTTTGTATATTATTTTAATAAATTCAAAGTCCTCTACTGTATCTAAGGTCCACCTGTAATTAGAATAATCGACATCGTTTTTGAATTGCTTTATTTTAAATATTCCCGGATTCTCATAGATATATGGTGTTACATGTTCTCTTTGATAAGGTTTGTCCGCTTCTTTAAATGCTTTTTCTAAGGTTTCAAAGGTGAATACTTCAACATCTAATCCCCTTGGATATGTTCTTTCAATTGTATTGCTTAAATAATCTATTTTTTCTTTTTTTGATATTTCAATAAACGTTTTTATTATTTTATCAATAATTTTGGGATCTATAAGGGGGCAGTCTGAAGTTATCCTTATAACTATATCTGCATTGTTTTCTTTTGCTGCATAATAATAACGGGAGAGTACGTCATCTTCACTGCCTCTAAAATATTTAACATTTAATTTTTTAGCTTCTTCTACAATAATATCATCTTCTTTTTTTGTGGTTGTCGCTATTATTATGTCATCTATCTCTTTTGCAGCTTTTACTCGATTTACTACATGTTCTATTACTGGCTTGCCCATTATTATTTTCATTACTTTTCCTGGCAATCTTGTTGACCCCATTCGTGTTTGTATTATTGCAATTTTTTTCATACTCTCACCTATTTCTTGTAGTAATTTATCACTTTTTTTACTGCAGTTATAACATCGTGAACATCTTCTTCAGTCATCTTGGGAAATAAAGGCAATGTTATTATTCTTTCATATAAATGTTCAGCATTTGGACATAGTCCTTTTTTATAACCTAATTTCTTATAATATGGATGGTAATATACTGGAATATAGTGTACATTTACACCTATGTTTTCTTTTAAGAGTGCTTCATATATTTCTCTTCTACCAACTTTTAGTTTTTCTAATCTTAATTGAAGTACATATATATGCCAACTTGAGTTGGTATAAGGTAATTGATATGGAATTATCAATTCTTCTATATCTTTAAATGCGTTATTATACATTTGTGCATATTTTCTTCTTATTTTGAGAAAGTTATCTAATTTGTTCATTTGGCTTATGCCAAGTGCAGCTTGTATGTCAGTTATTCTATAGTTATATCCTAAATATTGTTGTTCATAGTACCATGGTCCTTCATTTTTTGTTATCAAGTTTTTATCTCTTGTTATCCCATGTGCCCTAAAAAGCTTTAGTTTTTCATAATAGTCTTTGTTAGTTGTTAATATCATGCCTCCTTCTCCTGTGGTTATATGTTTTACAGGATGAAAGCTTAATGTCATCATGTCTGTCTGTGGACCTACTATACTACCTTTGTATTCAGCTCCTAAAGCATGGGCTCCGTCTGCTATAACGATTAGATTGTTTTGTTTGGCGATTTTGTTTATTTCGTCGATGTCTACTGGTTGACCTGTGTAATGTACAGGTATTATGGCTTTTGTTTTTGGTGTTATTTTTCTTTTTATGTCCTCTGGATCAATATTGTATGTTCTTGGGTCTATATCTGCAAAAACTGGCTTTGCTCCACAGTATAATATGCAATTTGCTGATGCTGCAAAGGTTATCGGTGTCGTTATTACTTCATCTCCAGGTCCTATACCTGCGGCAAAACATGCTGCATGTAATGCTGCTGTTCCGTTTACTATTGCAACTGCGTATTGTGTCTTTGTATATGCTGCTACTTTTTCTTCAAATTCTTTTATCTTTGGTCCTGTCGTTAAGTAATCGCTTTTTAATGTGTTTATAACTTCTTTTATGTCTTCGTCGTCAATCCATTGTCTACCATAGGGTAGATATGTATTCCTAACGGGTTTCCCTCCGTTTATTGCTAATTCTTCCAATTTACATACCCCTTTATTTTAAATTGTTAAATCGTGGTTTCTATCCATTCTCTTGTCTTTTTAATCCCTTCTTCAAGAGTGTATTGCGGTTTCCAACCTAATAGTCTTTCTGCTTTACTGTAATTGCACAACAGTTTTTGTATTTCGCTTTGTGGGTGTATATGTGGGACATGTTTTATTAGTTTTTCATCTTTTGCTATTAGCAATGCTAAGTCATTGATTGATATGTCTCTGCCAGAACCTGCATTTATTATCTCTCCATTTGTTTTGTCTGAATAGCCTGCCTCTACTACAAATCTTGCACAATCTTCTACATATAACAAATCTCTTGTCTGGGTTCCATCTCCGTAAATGTTAAGAGTTTTTCCTTCTAAGGCGTTTTTTATAAATATTGCTACTACTCCGCCTTCTCCATTTGTCTTCTGAAATGGACCGTATGTATTGAAGGGTCTTACGACTACTGCAGGTAATTTATATGTGTACCAGTATGATAATACCATGTTCTCAGCTGCTATTTTGGAACCTGCATAAGGGGATGCCGGTTTCGTAGGATGCTCTTCTGTTATGCCCCTTTCGTCAGTTGCTTTGTCATATACCATACATGTGCTCATAAATGTTATTTTTGTGTTGTGTTTTTTTGCTTGTTCTAAAACATTAAATGTCCCTACGGTATCGTTATAAAAGGTTGTTTTTGGATCATCGATGCTGTCTTGAACGTTTATGCTTGCTGCTAAGTGATAGCATATGTCAAATTTATTTTTAAATATGTCTGTTAATAATTCATTGTCTTTTATATCACCTATTATAAAGTCTTTTAATAATGGATTACATGAAAATTCGTCGATGTTTTCTCTCCTACCATTTGAAAGGTTGTCTAGTATCCAAACTTCATGGCCATCCTCTAGTAGTTTTTTTACCACCCATCTACCTATAAATCCCGCTCCACCTGTTACTAATATTTTCATGATTCTCCTCCTAAGTTTAAATAATATCTTTAATAAGTTCATAAATTTCGTCTTTTGATAGGGGTTTTTCATCGTTTGATGAATATGTGCTTCTATTGGGTTTCCTATCATATGAGTCAAGAAGATCTAGTTTATGAGAAGGGAATACGGCAAACATTTTTTCGTATTCGATTGATTCTTTTAGCTCTTTGCAATTCATTAGTTCTTCATACATTTTTTCTCCTGGTCTTAATCCTATAATTTTTTTGATTATTTTAGATTTGTCAATATTATATTTTTTACATGCTATGTCAATAACTACATCAGCTAAGTCTCCTAATTTTACTACAGGCATTTTTAAGATAAATATTTCTCCTCCTGTTGCTATTTCGCATGCTTTTAATACAAGGTCAACTGCTTCGTCAATGGTCATCATAAATCTCGTCATTTCTGGATGTGTCAATGTAATTTCTCTTTTTTCTTTGATTTGTTTTACCCATAATGGTATCACTGAACCTCTTGACCCTATTACGTTCCCAAATCTAACTCCAGCAAATATTGGTTTATCACCACCTTTATAGTAATCAGCTGATGCAATAAGTCTTTCTGCAAGTAATTTGGTTGCTCCCATTGTATTGGTTGGTGAGACAGCTTTATCTGAACTTGTGTATATTACCCTTTCTACTTTGTTTTCTATCGCACATTCAATAACATTTTGTGTCCCTAATACATTTGTTTTTACTGCTTCGAAAGGATTATATTCTGCTGCTGGTACATGCTTTATTGCGGCTAAATCAAATACAATGTCTACTCCTTTCATGGCTCTATTTAATCTTTCTTTATCTCTTACATCACCAAGCAAAAACCTCAAGTTTTTATATTCTGCAAGCTCTTGTTGCATGACAAATTGTTTGTATTCATCACGACTATATATCCTTATTACTTTGGGATTATATTTTAGTAATTTCTTTATAAGTGCTTGTCCAATTGTTCCTGTACCACCGATTATTAAAATTACTTTATTACTAAAATTCAAATTTCTACCTCCTATTCCTTACCCAATTATACTAAATATTTTCAGAATTTAAACTTTTTATTGTATTTAATGCCTTCTCAAGACTTTTTTCTGATTGCACTATTGCTTCATAAATACCATGATAAAGTGTGTACGACATCATAGATATTCGCAGTTTCTTTTCCCTTTCTGTTTCATTTTTTTCAGCTTTAAATCCTTTAAGAACTTTTGTTGTTACTATATTTAACATAGAGGATATAAAAGAAAAACTTTCTTTAGAATCTTTCAATTTCGCATCAATTTTATCCAAGAGTGCAAGTATTCGCGTTACATCAGCATTAATATCTTTTTCATATTCATTATACATTTTTTTTGATAGTTTTGCACCTCGCATGCAATCCCATTTTATTATTCTTAATCTTTTAATTGTATTTTCAAATTCTTTTTGAAGAGCACTTACTCTTTCCGGTTCCGGTTTTATTTTTTTATTTACTAATATATCATTAATTCTTTGATTTATATTTAAATTGATATTCATATACTTCTCAATTGAATCTTTAAAACTCATTATTTGTGTTCCTTTTATAAGTGCACCACCTTCTGTTGCATTTATGTAAATCCTATCTGGATGGGTATATATATAATTTTCAAACCACGTCTTAAATGAAAGTAAAACCCGGTCTGTTAAAACCTTATCTTCATAATTACCATCAACGTAGATGTATTCTTTTTTATCAGAACTTCCTTTTATTCTGTTTTTTTCATAAGTTGTACCTGAAGCATGTGTTCTGTTGTTTAGATATGCAAGGTCCTGTCCTATGAATATAATCGGATTGCATCCCATTTTATAAGCAAAATCTAAAGATAAATTGGCTACAGATGGTCCTGCACTCATACTACCAAATTCTACAGATAATTTTTCCTCAATTAAAGGCAAGAATCCCGAAGCAATTTCCCCAATAATTAAAGGTCCTTCGTATTCTTTTAATATTTTTGGATATACTGTAAGGTCATATAATAATGGTGCATTAACCGAACATCCCTCAAAATGCTTAAAGTTGTTTTCACCTCCGTCTATTGAAACAACAAAATCTGGTTCAATTTTTTCTTTTACAAGTGCCTTTAAAGCTGTACCTACACATATAATTATACTTTTGTCTTTTGCTTCTTTCAAAAATCTAATATTTTTATCCAGCGAAGGACCCGCTGATACTATCACTGCTGGTATATTTTTAAATGAGTTAAAAAATGCTTTAACAGGAGTACTTCTAAAAATAAATTCTATGTTTTCCATAAAGTTTGATTGCCACTGTGAAGCAAAATATAATGCTGTATTTCTATTTATTCTCATAGAGTTTATAGTTTCAATTAAACAATTGCTAAATTTCTTGTGATGCTTTTCAAAAACTTTGGGATACTGCTTAAAATCTTTATAAATTACTTTTTCAAAATCATCCCATGGGATATATATTGATAATAATTCTTTTATACGTTCTTCAGAATCATCGATAATAAAAAATGTATTAGATCTATTTTTAAACTTGTCATAGTACCCATTATTTATTGCATATTCAAATATTTCCTTTGAAGGTTCAATCAAAATTAACCTGTTATCTAGGTTTAACCTATCTAAAAGAAAATTTACATGATACCCAAGTCCTATCCCGTAAACTAATATTATTGAATCATTATTAAACTCAAATTCCTCTGCCCATTCCTGTGATTCTTTTAAAGGGTAATAAGAGCTGTGCATAAAATATTTCTTCCCATCGTTTATTACAGCCAAAGTCTTATTTTTATCTTTTGCATCTATAATTTCAAAACCTTCCATTAATTAAGCTCCCCTTTTTTGAAATGATTCAAATAGTCAATTAAAACGTCTTTTATTTCATAATTTAAAACATATGATAATAAGTGAAAATCTAAATTTTTAATTGCTATCAGTAATAAATTTAAATTTTTCGTTAAATTTTGCAATATCTATTTCATAACCATTAGGGGAAAAATTAAAGTAATAGCTTCTATTGACCAATTTATTCCATCAATAATATAAGGTAACAAAGAAGTTGCATTTGTATATTATCCATCCTTGATATACCTTATTCCCCTATCAATTCTTTCTATTAATTTGGGTATATATGCAAGACTTTCTTCCATAGTATCTCTCATAAGATCATTAATCATTTTAACCCGCATCCTTTCGCTTTGCTCAAGCACAAATTGTAATGAAAGTATGCTACTGAGCGATATTTTTTGATATAATTTATTTAAAATATATAGATATACTGCAAAGCACGGAGGATGGAGTGGAATTCTTTCTCCCACTATTGGACTCAAGTCCGCATTTTAACATGTGTAGAATATCTTCTCAAGCACACAAATAAATTGTGACTTTGATCACGTACACTAATCATTGTATAAACAATTCCTTAGTGTTTTATGTGCTGTATATTCAGTCAATGTCTATATATTTTGATTTTTATCCTTTAAATTATTAAACACCATTATATATTACCATTATTTGGTTTTGAGTGGCTTTATTTGGTGCCCTTTTTGGCGTGCCTAAATTTCACTATTTCACTTTCACACTATTATCCCCATATATATATATATATATATTTACTTGATACCTACTCTTTAGATATATCGACATAAACGTAAGTCAAATTAAGCATTCTTTTTAAAAAAACATACCAAATCATCTACCATAATCTTAAACATAAATTCAAAAAAAACATAAATTCAAAAAATTCCAATAAAAATTCCTAAAAAATATAATTTTTTTGATTAATTGTTAGTTCAATAATTTTGTAACAGTTGTCAAATAGATCAAATCTAATATTTTCTGGGCTCTATTAACCCAAAGATGTTTTTCTTCAACAATTTTTTTCCCTGATGTTGCAATCAAATTCAATTTGTCTGTATTTAAAAGTAAATTACTTAATACACTTTTAAAATTATCTATATTGCTCCACTCATAAAAAATGATATTTTCTTTATCTTTAAATTCACGTAATAAATAACCATTTTTATCTGAAGCAACAACTGCCCCACATTGCATTGCGGAAAAAACTCTTTCATGACTTCCATAAGGAAAAAATGGATTAATATTAAGCACAATTTTACTGTCTTTCATAAGTTCAATAACTCTATTGTAATCAACAGAATCATAAACTTTTAAATGTAAAGGGTTTTTAATAAAATCAGACCACCCATTACCGTAAATATGTAAATTAAAATCTGCTAATTCGTCTATTATTCCTGCTCTTCTATATGCCCTGATAAATTTATCTATTAAAGGTAATAATGAAAATAATTTATTTATGTTATCTTTGTTTAAAAAAATATCATTGTTTTTTAAAATATCAAAAAAAGCTTCTGTATATGAAATATACTCAAATTGCAATATATATTCAACAAAATAATCTATAAATTCTGATAACCATCCACCTACTCCTTCTTTCCATTTCCTTCTAATTTCATTGGGGTTTTCAAAACTCCCACAAAATAATATATCTATGCTTCTATCTTCTGCTGGTTTTGTGTCTAATGATAATCTTTTAGGAATTCCAGCATGAGGAATAAAAGCAAGCGTTTTATCTAAATTCATAATCCCTTGAATATAATCTATATGACTTTTATCTACACAAGTGATGATCATATTTGAAATGTTTGAGTTTAATCTTGAAATATGATACATTGGATGATCAACCATAAAAGCTACAAATGGAATATTCAAATAATCATATAATGATTTTTGGTCTATGCGTAAATCGCAACCTATCGCATTAAAGGAAACAACACTTAAAACATCATTATTTTCAAATACTTTTACTAAATCATTACTAAAGTCATCTTGTAAAAAATCTACTATTTTTGTTTCATAGCCTAACTCAACAAAACCTTCAGACAAGTAATCTACAAAATAGCGCAATACATCGTATCTGCTTTGCCCTTTAAATAAAACAATACTTCTTTTCATTATATGTTACTCTCCTTCATATTATGAATATACAATTGGATTTACAATTTCAAATAAACTCATCAGTTAAGTTTTCCCTTTTGGCAATGATTTATATACTCATATAAAATAACTTTAAGTTCGTAATTTAGTATATCAGATATTAATTGATAATCAGAATTTTCAATAGCTCCAAGCAATATATTCAGATTTTCGTTAGTTTTATAAATATCTATATTAAAACCATGTAAAGGCTCCGTTAAAGCAATAGCTTGTATTGACCAATCAAGACCTTCTATAATATTTGCTAACAAAAAAATTGCCTCTTCATATTCTCCATTGCTAATATATTCTATTTCTTTGTCTATTCCTTTTATCAACTTTGGGATATATTTAAAGCTCTCTTCCATTGTTTCTTTCATAAGCTCATTAAACATTTTAACACCCCCTTTGCTATATAAATTATCGTCACAAATAATTATAATTTAAGACTTTTAGAAAATAATCCGCTTATTATTTAATTATATTATAAAAAGACATTTCAATAAAAAGGCAAAAAATAATTTAAGGGAGGTACGACCTCCCTTTTGTATTATCTGAGTAATTGTAAAACCGTTTGTGGTAATTGATTCGCCTGGGCAAGCATTGCTGTCGCTGCCTGGTTTAGTATGTTGTCTTTTGTAAATTCCATCATAGCTTGTGCCATATCAACGTCTCTTATACGTGATTCTGCTGCTGTTAGGTTTTCTGATGCTGTACCCAGGTTGTTTATTGTATGTTCAAGCCTATTTTGTACCGCACCAAGGTCAGCCCTTTGACCAGACACTTTATTTATTGCTGCATCAATAGAATTAATTTGGGCACTAATAACAGAAGCCTTATTAGTAGCTACATTAATACTTGCCATTGATATAGCTCCAGCAGCAGTACCTTTCAACGCCGATGCAGTCATTGTAGCTATATTTAATTTAAGTACTTGTTGACTATTAGCGCCAATCTGGAACGTAAGCGCAGCAGCAGTAGCAGCCAAAGAACCATTTAAAAGATTCCTAGTGTTAAACTGCGTTGTTGAAGCAATTCTATTTATTTCCTTCTTAAGCTGGTCAATCTCCTTTTGAATATTTTGCCTATCAGTAAGAGTATTCGTATCGTTTGATGCTTGTACAACGAGTTCTCTCATTCTTTGAAGTATTGCATGAGTTTCATTCAATGCACCTTCAGCTGTCTGAATGAGCGATATACCGTCTTGAGCATTTCTTTGAGCTTGATTCAAGCCAGCTATCTGCCCTCTCATTTTTTCTGAAATTGCAAGACCTGCTGCGTCATCCCCTGCTCTATTTATTCTGTAACCTGATGAAAGTTTCTCTAGCACTTTTTGTGTGTTTGAAGTGTTAATTGAAAGTGCTCTCCATGCGTTTAAAGCACTTAAATTGTGGTTGATAATCATTTTACCTTCCTCCTTGAATTTTTTATTTGGCATCCTTGCCATGGTTTTGAAAGATTTTAAGACTCACAGTTGGCCAACTGTTTCATCTTTTGTTTTCACTATATATATCGATATATTTTGCATTCACTTTAGCGTTTTTAATAAAATTTTCTAATTTGCTCAAAACCTCTTTGTTTACAGATGCAGCTTTTAAGTTTTCGCCTTTGATTTCTATAAGCTCTTTTCTTAAAACAGATATATTTTTTGGCGCAGTAATCCCCAATTTTATTTGGCCATCAACAATTTCTAATATTTTAATTTCTATGTCTTCCCCTATAATTATGGCTTGACCTACTTTACGCGTTAGAATAAGCATTTTTGAGTTCCTCCAATATTGGATGTTTTATGAGGTATTCGTCATTGTCAAGAATGACTTGTTTACCTTTGTTATTTTTAGCATTTATAATTATAGGGGCTTTTAGGTTTGCTGACATTTTTTCTATTTCATCGGGGATTACTACAATTACGTATATGAGAAGGTGGTTCACATCCTCTATTTGAAGAGCTTGTATTAATTCTTCATCAATTTCAAAGGTATAATTAGGCTTAAAAACTCTAGGGTCAATAACTACAAAAGCTATATCTGTATTATCAATTGCTTGAAGCCATTTAAAAGGCATGTTTTCTTCGTTGTCAGTAATTATTAAAAAATTGTGTAAGTCTTCAAAACCTGGTATTCCTTCTTCAAAGTAAATGACGTCTTCAGGATTGTATTCTATGATGCCAAAGTTTTTTGTATTTATTTGCATAATCAGTTCCTCACTTTCATATTCGGGTTTTATAGGTATTCCTCTCTGGTCTGGGATTCTTCGAAGTGCTTCGCACTCCTCAGAATGACATAAGAGAAAATGTATAGATTCTTCGAATTTGTTTACACTCAGTCTCAGAATGACATGAGAGAAAAAGTATAAATTTCTTCCACTTCGCTTACGCTCAGTCTCAAAATGACACGGAAAACAGGAAAACAATAAAAGCTAAACCGTTTTATCAAAATTGTTTCCCACATGTTCTATTTTTATTGAAGGATATTGTCTCATGTAAATGTTTATATGGCCTGGTATTGCGGATATTTGAGGCTTATGTGGTATTGCTTTTATTTCTGCACCGCCTAATTCCCAATTTATGTTTAAATATCCCTCAAGCCATATTTTAGGTCTTGATTTTGGCATGAGGTCAATTGTAAATGTAACCTCATGCTCCATCGCTTTTTTAGCTAACTCTGCAATAGCATTTTGATGGTTTTCTATAGAGGCAAGAAAACGCCCCTCTTCAGCAATTTTACCTATTGCTTCAAGAGCTATTTGTTTGCTCATCTGGGCTTCATCATGGACAAGGTCAAAAATACTTTTAAGCCCTGATTCATAAAAACACTGATACTGGTCTATATATACTTGAGGAAGTTTTTGGTCTATTTCCATTTTTGCAGGTATTTGTTTTATTTCAAGGTCTGCTTTTTGGCTTTCTATAGAAATTTGGGCAGGAAAAGTTTCTATACCTATCCTGCCAAAAGTTTGATGTATCACTATGTTCATATTATCACCTTAAAAAGTCTATAAGGCTGGGCTGCATAATACGAGCCCCTGCCGCTAAGGATGCTCTATACACATTTTCATCCATTTGAAGATTTGTAATAACCTGCGCTAAATCTACATCTTCATTTTTTGAAAGTAAAGCCGTAAAGTTATAATTATCATCTTGGAGCCTATTTTGTATAAGGTCAAGTCTGTTTGATTTTGCGCCTACTTCTGCTCTTGCAGCCAGTACATTTTCTAATTGTTTATCTATATCAGCTATTAAATTACTTACAGCCTGGTGATCTCCCGAGTCTAATGCATTTTTTAGTTTATCCATCACAGTAAGAAGTTGAGAAATTCCTGTCGAATCTACATTAAAAACTTTATCTCCAGTTACATTTACAGCTATTTTGTTTCCTCCTGCTCCTACTTCAAACTCTATTACACCATTATCACCACTATAAGAATTATTGGTCTCACTAAAAGGCTGGGTTGTAGTTTTAAAACCTGCAAATATATACCTTCCATTGTATTGAGTATTCCCTACTTGTATCATCTGCGCTTTTAACTGCTCTATCTCGTTAGCTATTTTTTGCATATCTGTTTGTGTCAAAGTCCCATTAGATCCCTCAACTGCTAATTCTCTTGTGCGTTGTAACAGGTCATTCAATTGACTTAAAGCAGTATCAGTTATGTCCAACCAGGATTTTGCATCATCGGCATTTTTGGTATAAGCATCATTTCTTGCCATATCTGTTCGAATACGTAGGCTTGTAGCTACTGCAACAGGGTCATCAGAAGGCCTCGATATTCTTTTGCCTGTAGATAACATGTTTTGATTTTTTTGTAATCGTTCAAGGTTATTGTTGTAGTTGTTTAAAAAATTCGTTATAAGCATGTTATCTGTAATTCTCATTTTTTACACCTGCCTTAGTCTAATACTGTATGGTATTCCTCTTGGGTCTGAGATCCTTCGGCTTCGTCTCAGGATGACATATTATCTTCCTACAATGCCCATCCTATTTATAAGAGTATCTAAAAGTTCATCCATAACTGTTATCACTCTTGCAGAAGCAGCATAGGATTTCTGATATTTTAACATGTTTGTCATCTCTTCATCTAAAGATACACCAGATACCGATTGTCTGTTTAAATCAATTTGTTTTACCATGACTTCCTGATTTTTTTGCATTAAGTTTGCTTGCTGTGCATCCACTCCAAGATTTGATATTAATGACCTTGCAAAGTCATCAAATGTGGCTCCATTTAGTACCGCATTACCTTGATCCCTTAAAGCAATAAGCTTTAATGCATTTGTGTTATCGCCCGGAAGAGTAGCCGTACTTGATGCAGCAGCTATTTTTTGCAAGCCATTTGAATCGAGAATAGCTGAATCCACTTTAATTAACTGAGCATATTTAACTCCAGAGTCATATGGATCTGCAAAATCAGTGAAAAGCGGTGTACCATTAGAGCCATCAAGCCCATAGCCTGCTTTGTGGACAGCATTTATTTCCTTCGATATGCTATATGCCAGTTTATTCCATTCATTTATATAATAGGGTACTCCTTTTATCCCGTTGGTGCCATCTCCATCTCTCATATCAAGTAAGCCTTTTAATATACCACTTGAAGGGTTTACAGAGGTTCCCGTCAAATCCCATACGACATTTCCAGTGCTATCCATACTCATAGTAAAAGCAGTCGACCCATCAACTAAAGCTTGTCCAGCTATGTCGATTCTGAAATTTCCATTAGAATCTTCATAAGTAGTAATATTCACCAACTTAGAAAGCTGATCGACAAGGAGATTTCTCTGGTCTCTTAGGTCATTTGCTGTCTGTCCGGTAAGTTCAAATCTATATATTTCATTGTTTAATTTGCTTATTCTGTCGGCATAAGAATTTATTTCTGAAATCCTACTTTGTATGGTGGAATTCAATTCGTTTAATTTATCATAAAGATGCTGATATACAGTATTAAAAGTATCAGCAAGAGCAATAGCTCGCTCTCTAACTTCCGCTCTTACCGTCAAACTTTCTGGACTCTTGGATAACTCTTGAAGGGAATTAAAAAAGTCATTAAGCACTGTATTTATTCCGCTATCCGAAGGTTCGTTAAATATATCTTCAACAGCAGCTAAAACCTGGGCTTTTGTTTCCCATTCACCCAAAAATTTATTTTCCCTTCTGAATTGGTTGTCTAAAAATTGGTCGCGGATTTGTCTTATATCCTGTATTTTTACGCCTTCTCCTATGGCTTTTCCCCATTGGTCATACATGCCAAAAGTAGTGGGTGGTGCAATTGAGGCCATATCTACTACTTGACGAGTATACCCAGGAGTATTAGCATTTGCAATATTGTGTCCAGTGACATCCAAAGCCTTTTGGCTTACAAACAATCCTGTCTTTGCTATTTCTAATCCTTGAAAAGTAGACATCTTCATCCCCCTATGCCTTTTTGTCAATTAGGCTGGTGTATCTTTTTATATTGCCACTATTCCCATAAACACCATCATCACTTTCTAAGGCACTTGATATTGTTTGAATAGAATAGTTTATATATTCTAACGCTTGTTCAATTAAAGCAGCATTTAATTTGTTTCTTTCTTCAAGTTCTTTTAAAATATTAGTCAGATTATATTTGATATCTTTTAGGTTTTCTGCTTCTTCTGAAGAAATGGATTCTATCAAGTCGGTTATTGTCATTTTGCCTTCTATATCAATCTTCTCCAATATATCCTCTCTTTGTTCTTCTAATTCCATAAGTTTTTTTATAAGTTGCTTCTCTATTTGAACTATTTCATCTAATTCTTTTACTTTCCCTGCAATTATAATATCAGTTTTTTTTATCGCTAAGTCTAATAAAACTTTGTAAATTTCTGTTTCTCCCCTTAATACATCTACAAGCTTTTGGCTATTAGCCATTGCCAGCACACCCTTTTTAAATTTTTTTATTCAACAATATTCCCTTAAGAATAGCATCCGCCACATCTTCAGCTTTTACATTGTAAGTTCCTGCATTAAGCATTGACTTTATGTTTTCAATCTTTTGATTCTTAATCTTTTCAAATTCATTTGAACTTTGTGCAAGTTTAATTGCTTCTTCTGATATCTCAACTTTATCTTTTATCTCCGCTTTCTTGCTGGTAACCTTTTCTACCGGATCTACTCGATAAACTGACATTATTTTTTCAATATTGTTGTTATAAATTTTCATTTTTAACACCCCCGTACTACTAATATCGACTTAATAATTTAAAAGTTTAATATAAAAATCATTTTTTCTTTTTTTGGTTTTCATAAACGTACAGCCTTTCTCCTGTTTGTTTTTCTTCTTCTTTGTCATCGGATTGAATCGAATAGCCTTTCATTAGTTCCTTAGCTAATTTGGTTTTGCACTCGTCACAAAACCTGCCTGTAAGTATTGGTTTACCACATTTTTCACACCTAAGACCTATATTAAGGTTATTAGAGGTTAAAATAAGCCTTCCTTCCTTTAAAAAATCCATTATTTTCTTTGTAGAAACCTGAGTATTTCGAGATATTTCCAGCATGGTAGCTGAAGGGTGAGCATCTAAATAATCCCGCACTTTTATAAAATCTTCTTCATCCTGTCTATAACATTCTGGACATAAATCAATTCCTGTATAAGTGTAAAGCCTTCCGCACCTTTTACAATTTCTTATTTCCATTTCCTTTCATCCCCTTTTTGATACTTCAAACTCCCCATCACATATTTTTGCCAGTTGCTATAGTAACCACATATACATCTTTTGCCCCATTTTCTTTTAAGACTTTGGCGCACTCGTCCAAAGTAGCACCTGTTGTCAACACGTCATCTACCAGTAGCGCATTTTTCCCAACAATAGTATCTTTGTAAGTCACTTTAAAAGCACCCTTTACGTTTTCTATCCTCTCTTCTTTGTGCAAAGCAGTCTGTGTTGTTGTATTTCTCACTCTCCTTAAAGCTTTAGACATAAAAATATTCAACCGATAAGAAAGTTCTCTTGCCAAAAGTTCTGACTGATTGTAACCTCTTTCGTCAAGCCTAATTTTGTGAAGAGGAACAGGTACTATGACGTCGATAGGCCAGTCCATTTTTTTAACTGTAAAAGCCATATAGTCTGCAAAAAAAGGTGCCAATTCTCTTTCTTTGAAATATTTGAACCGCCCTATTAAGTCTTTTACAACACCATCGTATTCAAAAGGACTTATATTTTGTTTAAATTCATGGCCATGCTCTAAGCAATCAAGACATGTTCCTTCATAGTCTATTGGTTTACCACAAATATTACACCTATTACCCTCAATAAATTTTAATGTGCTTTTGCATTTGTCGCATAAATATCCTGTTTTTATAGCAGTTTTACAAATAATACAGGTTGTTTTTGGTGGAAATAAAAGGTCTAAAAAAATCATCTTTTTACCCCTTACAATATTTTTTCTTATAATCTATATCGGCACTCTTCTGTTAAAATTAATTGAAAATTATCATTTTACACTAAATTCCCTTTTATTTAATGCAAAATTTAATTTACATACAAAAGTGCTTTTTTAAGCCTTGAAAGAAGCCCCGAATATCTTTTTGAGATTCTATTGTTGTCAATCATAAATTTCAAATATTTCTCTTGACCTACCAAAATAACCAATTTCTTTGCCCTTGTAACGGCGGTGTACAAAAGGTTTCTTGTAAGTAGCATAGGAGGCCCATAAGTAATTGGCATTATGACAACAGGAAATTCACTGCCTTGGCTTTTGTGCACTGTTATAGCATAAGACAAATTTAGTTCATCCAAATCAGAAAAGTCATAAGTGACAAATTTTTCATCGTCAAAATATATAGTCAATTCCTGTAATTCTTCGTCTATTGATTGGATTATTCCTATATCTCCATTAAACACTCCTTCTCCTTCTTCCTCGCCTTTTTTCCATTTTATCTTGTAATTATTTTTTATTTGCATCACTTTATCCCCTACTCTGAAGACAAACTCCTTCATTATTTTTTCGGCTTTAGTTTTGTCGTGGGGATTTAATGCTTTTTGCAGCTCTAAATTTAAATTGTGAACACCAATTATCCCTTTTCTCATAGGGGTAAGTACTTGAATATCATTAATAGGATGAAATCCATAAGCTTTAGGAAGTCTGTTTGTCACAAGCTCCAATATGGTTTTTAATATATCTTCTTGAGTGTTGGCATTCATAAAAAAGAAATCACTATTTTTATCGTTATAGATGGGATATTCTCCACTATTTATCTTGTGAGCATTTATTACTATCAAGCTTTGCTTTTGTTGTCTAAAAATTTCTTTTAAACGTATCACTTTTACTATACCACTGTCTATTATATCTCTTAGGACATTTCCCGCTCCAACAGATGGAAGCTGATCAGCATCCCCTACTAAAATCAGTTTTGCCCCTATAGGTATGGCTTTCAATAGAGCATTCATAAGCAATATATCTACCATTGAAGCTTCGTCAACTATTATAACGTCGTATTTTAATGGGTCTTTTTCATTTTTGTTAAAGCCCTTCCCTTCTTCCTCCGAATAAGTATATTCTAAAAGCCTATGAATAGTCTTAGCCTCTTTTCCAGTAGCTTCCGTTATCCTTTTTGCAGCTCTTCCTGTTGGGGCTGCAAGAGCCACTTTTTTACCAGCTTTTTCAAAAATACGTATTATACAATTTATTATCGTAGTCTTCCCTGTGCCTGGACCTCCCGTTATGACCACAACAGAATTTTTAACAGCTTCTTCTACAGCCAATTTTTGATTTTCTGCCAACAAAATACCTGTTTCTTTTTCAAAATTTCTAATTTCTTTTTGGACATCTATGCCTAAATCTTCATTTTCCATTAGTGTCATGTTAAATAATCTCTCTGCTGTGTGTAATTCAGCTATATAGTAAGGTATATAGTAGATTCCTACAGTATTATCTTCAAAAGTTTCAATATGTATTTTTTCATTTTGTACTAAAAGCACAAAAGAATCTTCTACTTCTTCTTCGCTTACTTCTAACAAACTTGCTGCTTCTTTTTTTAGAAGTTCTTTCGGCACATAGGTGTGACCATTTGCCGCATACTGCATCAAAACATATCGAGTACCAGAAGATATGCGATATAGAGAATGAGGGTCAACTCCCAGGTTTTCTGCTATTTTGTCTGCAGTTTTAAATCCTATTCCAAATATATCGTCAGCCAATCTGTAAGGGTTTTGCTTAATAATTTCAATCGCGTTGTTTCCATATTCTTTATAAATCTTTATAGCCATTGCAGTGGAAATACCGTACCCCTGCAAAAACACCATCACTTCTTTTATGCCCTTTTGCATTTCATAAGCTTCACAAATTCTTTTTATCTTCTCATCGCTTAGACCTTTTATTTCTTTTAATCTTTCTGGTGCAGTTTCAATTATATGTAAAGAATCAACGCCAAACTTTTTTACAATTTTTCTTGCTGTAATAGGACCTATTCCAGGAATTAAGCCAGAAGATAAAAACTTTTCTATTCCTTCTAAAGTGGTGGGAGCCAAGGTTTCATAATTTAAAACCCTAATTTGCTCACCATAATCAGGATGTTCTACCCATTCTCCTTCAATTTTAATTCTTTCCCCAATGTTTACATAAGGCATATAACCTACAGCAGTGACTACTAAACCTTGGGTACTTAATTCTAAAACCGTATAACCATTTTGTTCATTTCTAAAAATTATTTCTTCAACTACACCCTCTATGTCAATCATAGCCGATTCTCCTGTTTTAATTCTTTTCTTTATTTAATTTTACCTTATATTTAAAGCAAATTAAAGCCAATTCATTTCTTTTTTTCAATTTTTGTGGTATAATTAAGGTAGCGAAGCGTTTACAAAACATAAATTCTATGGCATTAAAAAAGATATATAAAAATGCCATAAGCCCGGGTTTACCCGGGCTTTCAAATTTATATTCCTGCCAACTTTTTTAATATATCTACTTTGTCTGTTTTCTCCCATGGGAGGTCTAAGTCGTGTCTTCCAAAGTGGCCATAAGCTGCAACTTGTCTATAAATAGGTTTTCTTAAATCTAAGTCCCTAATTATAGCCGCAGGTCTTAAATCAAAAACTTGTTTTACAATTTCCGAAATCTTTTCATCTGGTATTTTGCCTGTGCCAAAAGTATCAATACCTATTTCAAGAGGTGTAGCAACACCTATCGCATAAGCTAATTGCACTTCACACTTCTTAGCAAGTCCTGCTGCCACAATATTTTTTGCCACATATCTTGCAGCATAACTTGCGGATCTATCAACTTTTGTAGGGTCTTTACCAGAAAAAGCTCCGCCACCGTGCCTTGCATATCCGCCATAGGTGTCTACAATAATTTTTCTTCCTGTAAGTCCGCTATCACCTTGAGGTCCACCAATTACAAACCTTCCTGTGGGATTTACAAAAATTTTAGTCCTATTATCTACCATATTTTCAGGAATTATGGGTTTTATTACATGTTCAATAATATCTCTTTCAATAGTATCATGGTCAACCTCAGGTGCATGTTGAGCTGATACTACAACAGAATCTACCCTCACAGGCCTGTCATCTTCATACTCTACTGTTACTTGTGTTTTACCATCTGGTCTTAAATAGCTTAATGTCCCGTTCTTTCTAGCTTCAGCCAGTCTTCTTGCAAGCTTGTGAGCTAGCATTATAGGCATAGGCATTAATTCTTCTGTTTCATCGCAAGCAAAACCAAACATTAAACCCTGGTCTCCCGCGCCAATAGCCTCAATTTCCGAATCTGAAAGTTCTCCTCTTTTAGCTTCTAATGCCTTGTCCACACCGAGGGCAATATCCGGTGATTGCTCATCAATAGAAGTGATAACCGCACAAGTATCAGCGTCAAAACCGAATTTTGCTCTAGTATAGCCAATTTCTTCTACTACTTTCCTTACAACTTTCGGAATATCTACATAGCACTGAGTAGTAATTTCTCCCATTACTAAAACCAAACCGGTAGTTACAGCAGTCTCACAAGCAACTCTGGCATAAGGATCTTTTTTCAAAATTTCATCTAATATTGCGTCAGAAATCTGATCGCAGATTTTATCAGGATGCCCCTCTGTGACTGATTCAGATGTAAACAGTCTACGCATTTTTTCCTATTCCTCCTTAAAAACAAAATAAAACCCCTTCCAAAAGAAGAGGCACATACCCTCATCTTTCAGAAGCATGCTTCTGAGAGAATTAGCACCTTGTCCTATAGGACAGGTTGCTGGGTTTCATCGGGCTCTTTCCCTCCACCTCTCTTGATAAGAGCATGTTATTAAATTTTCTGATGTCTACTATAGCACACTTTACATACTATGTCAAATATTTTTGGCATCAAAAAAGAGCATGCTAAAACATGCTCTTATCTTTTAAAATGCTACAAATTTTTCTCCAGGAACTCCACATACAGGACATTTTTCTGGCAATACATCAACAGAGGTATATCCGCAAACAGGACATATGTAAACTTTTGATATCTTTATATCTTCTCCCTTTAATGCTGCTTCTTTTGCTTCAGTGTACAATTTTGCATGTATTTTTTCAGCCTCAATAGCATAATGTATGCTTTTTTTAGCTCCAGATTCCTCTTGAAGTTCTGCAACAGCATTATAAGCAGGATACATCTCTTCTACTTCAAAGGTTTCCCCTTCTATAGCTTTTTCAAGATTTTCTACTGTATTTCCAACTTCTCCAAGAGTTTTATAATGATTTGTGGCATGTACCAATTCAGCATAGGAAATAGCCCTGAAAAGTCTTGCAATATTAGGTTTGCCTTCTTTTTCAGCTACATCAGCAAAAATTTGATATCTCATGTGAGCTTGGCTCTCTCCTGCATAGGCTTCACTAAGATTGTGTCTCGTCATTTCTCTCATAAAAGATTCCTCCTTAATCAAATTTTTATTAATAAATAATTATTTTCTCTTTCAAATAATATTATACTACACTTTTTTACCATGTCAAGATATTTGAAGAAGAAAAATAAAAGTGACAAACAGACTTCCTCATATGGTGGAGGGAGATGGATTTGAACCATCGAAGGCGACAGCCAACAGATTTACAGTCTGCCCCCTTTGGCCACTTGGGTATCCCTCCAGAAATAAAAAGTTTTGATCCTGGTGGTCGCAATAGGACTCGAACCTATGACCCCCTGCTTGGTAAGGCAGGTGCTCTCCCAGCTGAGCTATACGACCACAATGGTCGGGATGGAGGGACTTGAACCCCCGACCCCATGCTCCCAAAGCACGTGCGCTACCAACTGCGCCACATCCCGACATCAGTGACGAAATAAATTATAATAGAAAAAATGAAATTTCACAATAGGCATAGAAGCTTAAAAATGGCCGTTTTATTGATTTATCGCTTGTAATCTTTAAATTTTTTAAGAATACGTCATATTTTAAATCAATTGATTTAAAATAGAAGTAAAGAATTTTTTAATTTTCTTCAAACTAACTCTATCCTTAGGATAAGCTTAATGTTTTAACTTTATCTGCTCAGCAAATAATATATATATTAACCAAATATTTATGTTTTTGTAATACACCTGTAATAATGCAATGGTACAATTAACCTGTAAAAACACAATAAAAACCAACTGGAGGGATATAATTGAGAATTAAAAAAATCTTATCTTTATGCATCAGCTCTCTTCTACTATTTTTAGCTTTTCCAATGCAAAATGTAAAGGCCGATACATATACAATCCTTGAGGCAAAAGAATTTGCACAAAATTTAAGTAAAGGAGTAGTACATAAAAATATAACCTATTTTACGACTGAAGGATGGATAAACATTAACGTGTTAAAAGTGGACTTAACTGATAAATATACTGATGTATCAGTAATTTTCAATCCTACTGGCATAAAAGATAGAATGCCAGTGCGTGAAATGGCAAATTCTTATGGTGCTGTGGCTGCTGTGAACGGCGATTTCTTCGATACAAAAACAGGATTCGTAATAGGAGCAACAGTAAAAGATGGAAAGTTAATAACAGACCCTTCAAATGAGGGTAAACTGGCCACTTTCTCCATTGACGCAAATGGAGTTCCCTCTATAGAATATTGGTCAAAAAGTATGTCCGTTACTCTTCCAAACGGCACGAAACTTCCTCTTGCCGCAATAAATAAAATAAGCAATACTTTTGAGTATTTAGTAATGTACACAAGGGATTGGTTTACAACATCTCCGGGAGCAAATGAAAATGTACCTCAATTGGTAGAAGTCGTTGTAGATGAAAATGACAGAGTATTAGAAGTGCGTCAAGGACAGCCTTCTGTCGAAATACCACAAGGCGGATATGTGTTGGCTGGTGCAGGTTATGTAGGTAAAAATTTACTCACTTTAAAGCCAGGAGATATAATACAAAAAGACATAAATACAAATCCTCCCTTTCAAAATCTCAAAATGGCTGTAAGTGGCGGCACAATCCTTGTAAAAGACGGAAAAATTGCGCCTTTCACTCATGAAATAAAAGGCTACACAGCACGAACAGCAATAGGCTATACTCAAGACAAAAAATATTTGATCATCGCCACTGTTGACGGTACTTCAAGCCGTGGAATGACACAAACAGAAATGGCAAATTTAATGATATCCTTAGGTGCATATGATGCTTTAAACTTAGACGGTGGCGGGTCAACACAAATGGCAATAAGACCAATAGGGGATACTGACGCTAAACTTGCAAATTATGCTCCTGAAGGCTATGAAAGAAAAGTAGCAAATGGAATAGGAATATTTAACACAGCTCCTAAGGGAAATCTATACGCTTTAAAATTAGAAGTATCAAATACTAACGTGTTTAAAGGACTTCACAGGACAATTACAGTTAAAGGATACGATGAAAATTACAATCCTGTCATAATTAATCCTGAAGAAGTTTTGTTTTCAGTAAGTGGAATTACTGGAGTATTTAGTAGTAATGCTTTTATGCCAACAAGCGTAGGAGAAGGTGTTATAACTGCAAGAGTAGGAAATGCTATTGGGACTATCAAGATAACTTCACTTGACAAACCTGTAGACATACGATTTAATCCAGCTAATATAGTCGTTGATAAAAACAAAGCAGTACCCATAACAGTCACTGCAAAGAACATAAAAGGCTACAGAGCTTTAATAGAACCGCAAGATATCACTTGGGATGTTTATAACAACATTGGCAATATAGATAGTAAGGGAGTATTTATATCCTCTAATTTCGATGCGAGTGGTGCACTTGTCGCAAATATACTGGGAGAAAAAGCCATTTTACCCGTTAAAGTAGGGCAAGGTTCAGAATTTGACACGTCAGTACTTCCTAAAGTTACAGAGTTTACACAAATAGACCCAGCTAACAAAGAAGTGCCTGTGAAAAATACTTCTAATTCTTTTAAATTTATGGTATTTGGTGATACAAAATACAATACCCTTTTGAAGTTGCAAATATCTTTAAAAGCGGCTGATATTGCAAACAAAGAATACCCACTGGCTATATTTTTAGGAGATGTAGATGAAAAAGTTTTAAATAATTTGAAGGTTAAATACATTACCACCAATGAGAAGTATGAGGTATATAATTATAACAATTCAACATTTATTGTACTTAACAATCGCAGTGGAAGTCTTTTAAGTCCTGATAAAAACCAATGGACTTGGTTTAAAGAACAGCTCAGCAACGTAAAAGGAGATAACCTTTTTGTCATACTTCCTAAACCAGTATGGGGAAGTGATGGTTTTAAAGACGTAAAAGAAGCTACTTTATTTGAAGAGACTCTAAAAGAATTTAACAAAAATACAGGTAAAAATGTGTGGATTATATATAACAGCAAAAACAAGTTTTACACTACTTTAAATGATGAAATAAGATACATCACAACTTATGGTACAGACGTAGAAGGCAATACAAATGACATATACAATGACTTTGGCTTCATTTCTGTAATGGTAAACGGCAAAGAAGTAAACTATCAGTTTAAAAATCTCATAAATAAATAAATTTAGCGAAATTTAAAACCCCTTCTAATTTTAAGGAGGGGTCAGACTGTAGACAAACTTTCGTAAAGGAGATATTTTGCAATCGGAGCGACTTGTGACAAAGCGGTAACAAAACTTAGCGAGACCAAGGGTGGAGGCAGGGCCGTAGCCACGGATGGCGGACAGACTGTAGACAAACTTTCGTAAAGGAGATATTTTGCAATCGGTGCGACTTGTGACAAAGTGGCAACAAAACTTAGCGAGACCAAGGGTGGAGGCAGGGCCGTAGCCACGGATGGCGGAGGCGGGCACTAAGACAAGGATGTCGAATGTGCCCGGTACCCTGCCGGAGCCCGAAGGTCGAGCTTAGTTTTGTCGCTTTGGAACATCGGAGCCGATGCAAAATATCTCCTTTGAATATTTTTTAACTTTGTCAACAAACTGACCCCTTCTAATTTTAAGGAGGGGTTTATTTTTTTGCAAAATATTCATTTGCTATTTCTACAAGGTACTGAACATCTTCAGAGGAAAGCTTATTTTTTAATATTTCCATTATTTTGTCATTATCCTTTTGTGTCAAACCCTTCTGAGCCATTTTCATAATTTCGTTCATATCATCTGTTCCTAATTTAAGTATAATACTCATTACTTTGATTTTTTGTGAAGGTTCCATTTCATTTTGCACTTGTAAAATCTTTTCTGTAGTAATTATTATGTTGTCATCGCCACTATTTTCCTTTTGCGTTTTTTTGTTATTTTCCAAATCATAAACTTCTCTGTTTTTTTGTTTAAGCAGGTCCTCTAACATTTTCTCTTTGAAAATCCTTACTTTTCTGGCATTTTCACTTCCTTGATTTCTTTTTGCCATTTCTTTATCTTCTTTATCTACTTTTGAACTGGCAGTTAGCTCTTCTTTACAAACTGCCTCACTTCCTTTTGTAAGTTGGTTTTCACTTTTATCCCACAAATCTTGTTGAGAGAAATAAATAGGTTCTTCAAACTTTGTCTTCAACATAAACATAGTAGTAAAAAGAGCAATTGCAGTAATCAAAGCCAAATATTTTAGCCCCTTCACCAACAACCATTCCTTTCATTAATATTGCACATTTTTATTATTGCTTATCGTAAAGGTTTTAATTCAGCTTATTTTAAAGGAGGCTATTTATATATGGAGGAATTAAGACTTAAATATGACGACTCAAATGCAATTTATTTCATATCAAATTTTTTAAGTACATATTTAAGTCCTAATTCAATTTTTTTATGTATCGGCACAGACAAATTCATAAGCGACTCATTAGGACCTATTGTGGGTGACTTACTTTCCAAAACTATTCCATCAAATTATTTCGTTTACGGCACATTAAAGTCTCCGATTCATGCTATGAACTTAGAAGAAAATATAAAATACATAAAAAAGAAACATACTAATAGTAAAATTATAGCTATAGATGCTTCGTTGGGAAATAAAGAAAGTATAGGAAAAATCTCAATAAAAAAAGCCCCACTGTACCCTGGAAAAGGTGTGGGGAAAATGCTTCCTCCTGTTGGAGATATTTCAATAGTAGGCATTGTCGATGTATATGACTCAATTCTTTTAAATTCCGTAAGATTAGGGTTTGTATTTGACATAGCCGAAGTAATTGCCAAAAGTATTCAATTAGCTTTGAAATACTAAATTCACTTAAGTTTTAATGGGATAGAAACGAGGTTTTGCACAGAACCATCTTTAGGACTTAAAGAGAAAACCTGCAGAATACCGTTTTGAGGCTCTTTCAAAGGTTTATAAGAAATTATAGCTTCAAAATCTCCCCAAGAAGGAGCAGCATTACTTGCTTGTACAAAAGTCTCACTCAAAACATTTCCATTGCTGTCAACAAGCCTTATATTTACATTCCCTTCGAATACTCTCGCTTTGCCTATTACTTTAAATGGGCTTGTCACAACATTGTTTCTTACAGGAGATATTACTTTTATATTAGGCTCATAAGATATGTTACTCCTATCCGAAACTATTATAGCCCTCGCTTCTTTATCTTTATTTAGTATTATACCCAGTTCATCACCTATTTTTATTTCTGCAAAGTTTATGTCTTTTTCCCCATACTTAAATCCTCCTTGGCTGTCATAACCTACTTTCGCCTGAAAATGTATAATAGCATCAGGCAATACCTTTATATCCGGCCCTACTTGATTTCTTACATCCTGAGAGTCCTGGTATTCTCTTTCAATTGTTATAATTCTGTTTTGATAGTCAATAGCCTTCACTATACCGTATATGAAAGATTCTCCTTTAAGAGGATTTGCTTCAGGTATTTGAGTAAACTTGGCTTTGACATTATCTATAACCCAAATAAAGTTATTCCCTTTGCCAAGAGGCTGAACCAATGTTATGCTGTACATTTTGTTATCGTGTATTGCCTCTACATAAGCTACACCATTATCTTCGCTTTTTAAAGTCAGATCATCTTCACTTCCAATCCCTATTATCCCGCCTTCTTTTCTAAGGAGTTGGATAGGGTCAAAACGCCATGTTTCTTTTCCTAAATCTGCTCTCTCTTGTAATTTCTTTATCCTATCTGGATTATTGTATACATCTCCTATTAATATCATTCTTTTTAAAGGATCTAAACCTATTTTATATTTCCCTACCGCATCAATTTTATTTCCCTCTACCAGTATTTGAACACTGTCAACTCCGGGTATATCGGTCAAAGCATTTATGAGTGCCGCAACTCTTAATTTGTCTATTTCTTCATCTTCACTGTCTTGTAAAAATTCTTTGGATAAATTTACAAAAGCGGTTCCCTCTTGTAATTCTATAGAGATTAGCTTTGTGCCATTAGGGAATACCGATTTTGCGTATTCATCTGTCGGCCCTTTAATCATTTCAATTACAACTTGTTTTAAAACATCAGCGTCCTTAGAAATAAGTCTTTTTTCTAAAATAAGTCCATTCATTTTATCATTTAAAAAATAAAGGGAAATCTCTTTTGACACGTCTTGTACCATAGGCTTTGGATTTATAGGAGCATTTTCATCATTGTTATTAACTTTCGCAAAGCACCCCGATAGTGTCAAAATAAATAAACCTATCAATACTAAGGCAATTCTTTTCACTTTTATCCCCTGGTTACCCAAACTGTACAAAAATGTACAGTTTAGATAGCTGGGGTATTTGTAGTCCGCCCTTCAGACTTTCCCAGCCCCAGCAGGCGGTATTTGGGAAAGCCATAGCCCCTGCCCCAAGAAGCAGGAACTTGCGCCCTTACGGGTCTCCCCACTTGCCCTGAATTAATAATTCCCTCAGGGCAGAGAAGTCTCTTTTTACCTTCTCAGGAGAGAGTGGAGTCACCACCGCTACCTTAAGAACTCGCCAGAAATCATAGGCACTAAAACTTGTTCCATCCAGAGGTTTTAGCACCCTTCCTTGCTCACTCTCAAGGCTTTGTAAAATCTCTAACGCTTTCTTTATCTCTCTCAGGTGTTTCTTCTTTAAGTACTTGTTCCTGACTGTTTTCTTTACATGCTCTTTTAATTCTTCTAACTCGTCTACAGTCAATGCGTTGAGAAACTTTATATAATTATCTGGTATCTTTTCTTGTAGTCCTAATCCTCTTCTTGCTATTACATAGGCTGCTCCCATATCTTTTGTTATCATATACTGCGGA
>JADBKJ010000008.1 GCA_014896455.1 Thermoanaerobacter sp. | reverse complement strand
TTACTAACATTTGTCATCACCTAATTGAAATTACATCATTTTTTACTACTAATTCCAACTGTTTTGACCTCCCTCTAGTTTAATCTTACTATACTTTTGTTACATAAACATTAAATAAACATAAAAAAATCATTAAAAAAGCTTAATCCTTTTTCTTTTTGGGCAGGGAAATTTTAAAAACAGTTCCTTCTCCCACTTTACTTTCCACTGTGACTTTGCCTTCATGAATATCTATTATCTCTTTAGCAATAGCGAGTCCTAAGCCAAAACCACCGCTCTTTTTAGACCTTGCGGTATCTCCTCTTGTAAACCTGTCAAATATTTTGGGAAGAGTTTCTTCACTTATCCCTATTCCGTTGTCAGCAATTATTAAATAAATATTATTTTCATCTTCCTCCAAACCCACTATGACATTGCCACCATTATAGGTATATTTGATTCCATTTTCTACTATATTATACACCATTCTGTAAAACCTATCCGCATCCACTTCTGCGAAGACATTACTTTTGCCTTGAAAAGAAAGGTTTATTTCTTTTGCCTTTGCAAGCGGAGTGATACTTTCTATGACGTCCAATATGATTTCACTAATTTCGCATTTCTTCACTCTCACTGATTTAATTTTGTCCATTCTTGCCAACTCTAATAGGTCATTAACTAGTCTTGTCATCCTATCAATTTCACTGTCCACATCCCTCAATATTTCTTTATAAAAATGTACATCCTTATTTCTGCTATCTATTAATGATTCAACCAAAGCCTTTACTGACGCAAGAGGAGTTTTAAGTTCATGAGATGCATCTGAAACAAATCTTTTCCGCTCTTCATCTAATTTCATTAAACTGAAACTCATCTTATTAAAAGCTCTCGCCAGTTTTCCTATTTCATCATTACTTTTTACCTCTACTTTGTAGTCCAATTTCCCTTGTGATAAAATATTTGTTGCTTCTGTTAATCGCTTTAAGGGATTAGTAATGTAAGAAGCCACTAAAAGGCTTAAAAGGCTTACCAAAAATCCAATTCCTGTAAAAGTATATATCATGCGATACTTTATAGAGTTTAAAAGGTCTATTATGTTATCTATAGAAGAAGATATAAGTATTGCCCCTACTACATTGTTTTTTGCTATAACGGGAACTGCAGTATACATCGCCCAACCTACACCATTTATATCATGGATACTTGTAGAACCCTTGCCATTTAAAGCCTCTTCTATATCGTTGTAATCCTTTATTACTTTCCCTTCAAATTCCTTTGAGGAAGCAGAATCTACCAATACTTTTCCATTTATATTAGTAAAAAGTATCCTTGAATTTATTTGTTTTGCATACTCCATTATAGTGGGCTCAATCAGATAAGAAGAAGAGGTTCCTACAAATCTTGATACAAAATTAGATACCATATTAGCTTGCATTAAATTATTGACTCTGACATTGTCTAAATAGCTTTTTTCAATATAACGGTAAAGATAAAACCCAGTTAAGACCAATGAAATTATTAAAATTATTAAATATAAAGAAAAGATTTTCCACCTTAAACTCATCTTATCACCTTTACTTCATATAGTATCCTGCACCCCATTTGGTGAAAATATATTGAGGATTTGCAGGGTCATCTTCAATTTTCTCTCTAAGTTTTCTCACATGCACTGTAACAGTATTAGTGTCACCGTAAAAATCAAATCCCCATATCAAGTCTAACAATTTATCTTTCGTATAGACTTTTCCTGGATTAGAAGCTAATAACACTAAAATTTCAAATTCTTTATTTGTAAGCTCAATTCTCTTGCCTCTCTTGTAAACTGCTCTTTCTGGAATATTTATATAAAGTTCTCCCCTTCTTATTTCGTCTTTCCTCTTAGTATAAGGATTTGTAGCTCTTCTTAAAAGTGCTCTTATTCGCGCAATAAGCTCTCTAGTATTAAAGGGCTTCGCTAAATAATCATCAGCTCCTATTTCTATTCCTACAATCTTATCAATATCATCTCCTCTTGCAGTAAGCATAATTATGGGAATATTTGAAAAAGTCCTTATCTCTCTACACACTGAAAAACCGTCTAACTTAGGAAGCATAATATCTAAAATTACAAGGTCATAATTTCCTAAACGAACCTTATCAAGCCCTTCTTCTCCATCGTAGGCAGTATCAACTTCAAACCCTTCTTCTTCTAAAGAAAGTTTTAGACCTTTTACAAACATCTCTTCATCGTCTATAATCAACAATTTTTCCATCTAAACCTCCTCCTGATACCAGTATATCATAATAATTTACAAAAAAAATAGCCTAAGCGGCTATTTTATTCTTCTCCAAAGCCAGTAGATTCTCTTACAATCAACTGATGAGGCAAAATAACATGCATTTCTTCAATAGGTTCTTTTGCTAAAAGCTTAGTTAAAAGCCTCATGCTCACAGCCCCTATATCATAAGCAGGCTGTTGTATTGTAGTAATTGTCGGTCTAAAAATAGTAGAAATGTAAGTATTGTCAAAACCCACTATATGAATATCCTCGGGCACTTTAAGGTTTGAGTCAAATATGGCGTTTATGGCAGCAGCAGCCATATCATCTGATGCTGCAAACACTGCATCTACTTTGTATTCCAAAAGCTTTAGCATAGCTAAATACGCTTTGCGAGTTTTAAACTCTCCTTCTACTACTAATTCAGGGTCATATTTTATGCCGTGTTCTTCGAGAGCTTTTTTGTAACCTTCAATTCTTTGAAGCCCTCCTATAGGGTCATGCATAGGCCCTGAAATCATACCTATTCTCTTATGCTCTAAAGAAATCAAATATTTTACTGCGTCGTATGCGGCTTTTTCATTGTCAATCATAACACTAGGAAATCTCTTATCTTTGTCCTGAGTACCTGCCAGCACCACCGGTACACCAAATTCGTTAAACGTTTGTATAACACTATCCCTTACAATATCCCCCATAAAGATAATCCCGTCTACTTGCTTCTCTCCTAATATTTCTATATATTTGACTTCCTTTTCCTCTTTTTGGTCAGTATTACACAAAAATATGTTATAATTATACATCGCCGCAATATCTTCTATCCCTCTAACTACTTCAGGATAAAAAGTACTAGAAATATCAGGAACTATAAGCCCTATAGTATGAGTCTTTTGGATTTTTAAACTACGAGCTAACGCATTAGGCTTATATCCCGTCTTTTTTATAGCCTCTAATACTCTCTGTCTCGTCTCGTCTGTAACAACAGCACTGTTATTTAACACTCTAGAAACCGTAGCAATTGAAACCCTTGCTTCTCTCGCCACATCTTTTATCGTTGCACTCATTGCACATCACTCCCAGGATTAATCGTTTTCGCTTTATGTTATTTTACTTTTTAAAAAGAATTTTGTCAATAGATTTTTTCAATTTTTTTCATTCATTTTCATGAATCTTTTTGACTGACTCATCTTCTAACTCTCTTTTTTGTTTGTTTTCGCAAAACAGAGGCAAAAAAGAGAATAACATATATAAAATCCCAAAAAATATAATAACCAAACTGATAAATTTTATAACCATACCTTCCATGGTCATCACCTAAAATAAAAAAATATATTACCGCCCTTGCGCGGTAATATATTTTATTCCTTTTCGTTTAAACTTGTTACTATACAGCTACTGTCTTTTTATTTAAGAAAAATTTATCTATTACATGAGCAACTCCATCTTCATCATTTGATAAAGTTGTATAATCCGCTTTTATTTTTACAATGTCAGGAGCGTTCCCCATAGCTACTCCCAATCCTGCATATTCTATCATTGACAGGTCATTTAGATTGTCTCCAATCGCCACTACCTTCTCTCTTTTTATACTGTACATATTGGCAAGAGTTTTTAAAGCATTTCCCTTGCTTACTCCTTTTGCATTAATCTCTAAATGTCCTCCTCCAGAAGTAGAAATGGTCAATCTTTTTGAAATTTCGTCGTAAATTTCTGCATCAATAGAAATAGGATTTTTCATATCATTCAACGCATAGATTTTAGCCGTTACGCTTCCCGTTTTTTTAAGAAATTCCTCGAAATTCCCCACAGCATTTACAGTAACATTGTTAAAAGAAAGGTACCACTCTACTCTATCAGTTATTTCTTCCACGTATAACTCATCATCAATATAGAGGTTAATATGGTATCCACTTTCTTTTAGCAATGTTATTGCAAATATTGCATCTTCTGTCTGTATAGGATTGTAATAATACACCTTTTTAGTGTAAATATCTTTTATTAAAGCACCGTTATAACAAATCACCGGAGCATTAACATTAAGTTCAAAGGCATAAGGCAAAATAGAAGAAAACATACGTCCAGTAGCAATAGTAAAAATGACTCCCCTTGAAATCACCTCTTTTATTGCTTCTTTATTTTTATCAGAGATTTCAGAATTACTATTTAATAAGCTCCCATCAGCATCTGTGACAAAAAGTTTATACATATTCTTCAACCCCTATTTTTTTATTTATCCCTCATCTATATTATAACAGTTTGTAAATTTACATACTATATCATAAATTGTTATAAAACGTTACCACTGAAAATTTTACATTACAAAAAGTTTTTTAACAAACTTTATTGCTAAAGATTGGAATAAATATAAATGAATATTTTCAAAATCCTCCAACAATACTATATATGGAAGACTTAGAAAGGGTGAAAACATGCTGATACTGTTTTTTCGCACAATAATTTTATATGTCCTCGTCGTAATATTCATGCGAATCTCCGGAAAGCAGCAAATAGGTCAGCTTCAACCCTACGAGTTAGTTGTAGCAATCATGATAGCAGATTTAGTAGCAATTCCTATGCAAAACAAAGGGATGCCTCTTGTATCAGGTATTATACCTATTTTAACCTTATTAGTTTCTCAACTTTTTTTATCTTATTTGTCAATAAAAAGTTTGCGAGCCAGGGCTATAATCTGTGGTATTCCTACAATTTTAGTTGAAAACGGAAAAATCCTTACATCTCAGCTCCAAAAAGAAAGGTACAACATAAATGACCTTTTGGAAGAGTTAAGAGTCAAGGGATATCCTAACATAGCTGATGTAGAATACGCGATACTCGAAACAAATGGCAGTTTAAGCGTAATACCAAAATCCAATAAAAGACCAGTTACACCACAAGATTTAAATTTGACACCTCAATACGAAGGCTTGCCTCTTCCAATAATAATTGATGGAAGAATTATGCACCAAAATATGCAAAAAGCGGGTATTGACATGGAATGGCTAAACGCACAACTTAAAATGTGGAAAATACAAAATGTCAAAGAAGTGCTTTTTGCCTCTTTAGATACCAATAAACTTTTGACTGTTTACAGAAAGGAAGGTTAAATGTGCGATATGTAGTTCCTTTGATGATATCCATTGTCGCTTTCGTCCTTCTCTTAGATATTGTATCTTTTAACTATCTTGATAAGACCTCTAAAAATTTAGATAAAATACTGACAATAGTTCAACAAAATATAGAAAAGGAAAGCTGGACTGAAGCAAAGAAAAACATAGATAAAGCAGAAAAAGAATGGAAAAATATAGACAAGAAATGGGCAATACTTATAGAACATAGAGAAATTGACGAAATAGAAATAAACATGGAAAAATTAAAAAGTTATGTAGAAACAAAAAACAAAGATTTAAGCATGGCACAGCTTAAAGCTATTAAAATGTTAATAAGACATATACCCCAAAACGAAAAACCAACTCTTGAAAATATCCTTTAATCTCTAACTTTATAATATAATGTGTTATAATATAGGCATAAAAAACCCTTTTAAAAGAAAGGGGGAATAAAATGTGGATTCAAAAATCACTACAAAACGAGTAATAATAGGGCCAGATAATTTTAAAAAAGTAGTTGACCTATCCTCTACCTCTAAAATAGGACTGCCAAAAGGTCAAATTGATACAGATTTTTTGTCCCAAATAAAACCCGGCAATAGTTTTGAAGTACACGGAGTCAAGTATTACGTACTTAATTGTGATACTTTTGACTACATAATGCACTTTTTAAAGCGCCAAACACAAATTGTCTATCCAAAAGAGGGAGCTTACATCGCAATGCGCCTTGACATTTTTCCAGGCAAAAGAGTAGGTGAAGCAGGAACAGGTTCTGGAGCTTTCACTGTATACCTCTCTCGCGCTGTGGGACCTTATGGAAGAGTATATACATATGAACAAAGAGAGGAATTTTATAAGCTTGCACAAAAAAATCTCAGCGAATTTTTGGAATTTGACAATGTCGTAATGTACAATAAATCTATAAATGATGGAATCAAAGAAAGAGATTTGGACGCATTTTTCTTAGATGTTAGAAAACCGTGGGAAGTTTTAGAAGAAGTAAGAAAAGCACTAAAACCTGCAGGACACTTAGGAATGTTAGTTCCCACTACAAATCAAGTATCTGAAAGTTTAGCTGCACTTGAAAAAAATAGGTTTTATATTTCAGAAGTCAGTGAAATTATGCTTAGAAAATATAAATTAATTCCTCAGAGGTTAAGGCCAGAAGACCTAATGGTAGGTCACACAGGTTATCTCATTTTTGCAAGGAAGCTAGAATAATAATTGTCTTTATTGACACAAAACCCAATTGTGCTATTTTAAAAGTGGTGGCATCTTCATAGAACCACACACTTCATAAAAACTTAATAGGGCTTATATGCCCCGCCAGGATCCCAAGACCGGGACGGGAAATAAAGAAGATTTACCTTCCCATCCGTGGAAGGTTCAGTTTGTTGACAAAGTTAAAAAACATTCAAAGGAGATATTTTGCATCGTCGCTCCGATGTTCCAAAGCGACAAAATCCAAACCGACTTTCGGTTCCGCAGGGCAGCCCCGTCAGGCGGCCTCCTTGCCTTAAGGTGCCTGCCTCCGCCCTCTCCATGGCTTCTCGACCCTGCCTCCACCCTCAGCTCTCGCTAGTGTTTGTTACCGCTTTGTCACAAGTCGCACCGATTGCAAAATATCTCCTTTACGAAAGTTTGTTTACAGTCTGAGGCACTTACTACAAAGTAAGTGCCTTAATTTGTTTTCTTTTTACTTTTTACATAATTTATCATGCCACCTGCTATGAGTACTTCTCTGTTTCTATCTGAAACCTCAAGACCTACTTCAAAGGTTGTACCTTTTGTTTGGTTTTTCACTGTTATCGTGCCACCTCTTTTTACTTGTTCTACCGCATTTTCTATCTTTAAAACATCCCCAACCTCAATGTCTTCATAATCTTTTTCATCTACAAAAGTAAGAGGAAGAATTCCACTATTTATAAGGTTTGCTTTGTGTATTCTCGCAAATGACTTTGCTATCACAGCCTTTACTCCTAAGTAAAGTGGAGCCAATGCCGCATGTTCTCGGCTAGAGCCTTGTCCGTAATTTACCCCACCGACAATTATGCCACCGCCCCATTCAATCGCTCTTTTAGAAAAGTTTTCATCTATTATTTCGAAACAGTGTTTCGAAAGCTCAGGAATATTAGACCTTAAGGGTAACAATTTAGCATTTGAAGGCATTATATGGTCTGTAGTTATATCGTCTCCTACTTTAATTAGCACCTTCTTTTCTATATCAGAAAGAGGTGTATTGAGAGGAAATGGCTTTATATTAGGTCCTTTTAGTATCTCCACCTTTTCCCTATCCTTTGGCGGTTTTATAATCATATTATCATTAATTTCAAATTTCTCCACATAAGGCACATAAGGCGCTTCCCCTAACTCTCTCGGATCTATTAAATACCCTGTCAAAGCTGCAGCAGCGGCAACTTCAGGGCTTACGAGATAAACTGATGCCGACTTTGTACCACTTCTGCCGTAAAAGTTTCTATTAAAGGTCCTAATCGAAATTGCACCTGTTGCGGGAGCTTGACCCATGCCAATACAAGGTCCACAAGCACTTTCGAGTATTCTTGCACCTGCCGATATTAGGTCTGAAAGTGCACCATTTTTTGCAAGCGTGTTAAGAACTTGTCTTGAACCAGGAGCAATTACAAGGCTTACATGTTCTGGAATAACCTTGCCTTTCAATATGGAAGCAACTTTCATTAAATCAGCATAAGAGGAATTTGTGCATGACCCTATAGCAACTTGGTCAACTTTTGGCCTTCCTGCGTCTTTAATTTTTACAACATTATCAGGGCTATGAGGAAGTGCTACTAAAGGCTCCAGTTCATCAAGGTTTATTTCAATGACCTCATCATATTCTGCATCTTCATCGGCAGCCAAAGGCACAAATGCATCTTCTCTTCCTTGGGCTTTTAAAAATTCATAAGTCCTTTCATCTGAGGGAAAAATTGAAGTAGTAGCTCCTAATTCCGCCCCCATGTTGGCAATTGTAGCTCTTTCGGGTACTGATAGAGTTTTTACCCCATCCCCTGAATATTCAAAAATCTTTCCAACTCCACCTTTTACAGTAAGTCTTCTTAAAAGCTCCAATATCACATCCTTTGCCGATACCCAAGGTCTAAGTCTCCCAGTAAGCCTTACATTGACAATGGAAGGCATAATAATCCTGTAAGGCTCTCCCGCCATAGCCAAAGCAACATCTAAGCCTCCTGCACCTATAGCTAACATTCCTAACCCACCTGCTGTTGGCGTATGGCTATCAGAACCTAAAAGAGTTTTCCCTGGCCTTCCGAATCTTTCAAGATGCACTTGATGGCAAATGCCATTTCCCGGCCTTGAAAAATATATGCCATATTTTGCTGCAACAGTCTGGATGTATCTGTGGTCATCTGCGTTTTCAGGACCTTGCTGCAATGTATTGTGGTCAATATAAGCAACTGAAAGCTCAGTTTTTACTCTGTCAATGCCGAGAGCTTCTAATTGTAGGTACGCCATGGTACCAGTGGAGTCTTGAGTCAAAGTTTGGTCAATTTTAATGGCTATTTCTTGACCTTTTCTCATTTCTCCTTCGACAAGGTGAGAAGATAGTATTTTCTGTGTAAGATTCATTGCCTTCACTCCTGTAACATAATTTTACATAGCCTTTTCTCTTTTTTTGATAACATCCTCATAAAGGTACATGAGCTCTTTATCAAAAAGCGGCCTCTTAAACTGTATAGCTAATTTTCTGACATGAGGCAAAAGTTGATTTGCTTCTTCTTCTGTTAAAACTCTGCCGTATTCTTTAAATTTATTTATAAGAGCCGCAGTGCCAGAATGCTTGCCTATCACAATCTGTCTTTCAAGACCTACTTCATCAGGATTAAATATTTCATATGTGTGAGGATTTTTAAGGGCACCATCTACATGAATACCTGACTCATGGGCAAAGACATTTGTTCCAACTATAGCTTTCCATGCTGGCAACTGTCTTCCTGAGGCTAAAGCAACGTATTCAGAAATTTCCCTAAATCTAGTTGTATCTATTCCTAAATCCATTTTGTAGACGTGCTTTAATGCCATTACAACCTCTTCTAAAGCAGCATTCCCGGCTCTTTCTCCAAGGCCGTTTACAGTAACCCCTATAAAGTTAGCCCCTGCTTTCATACCTGCAAGAGCATTGGCAGTAGCCATTCCAAAGTCATTGTGGGTATGCATTTCAATATCAATGTCAACAGCTTCTTTTATTTCCTTGACCATATCATATGTTTTAAAAGGATCTAAAAATCCGACAGTGTCACAAAATCTCAAACGATCAGCTCCTGCTTGTTTTGCACATTTTGCAAATTCAATAAGAAAATCCATATCCGTACGAGAAGCATCTTCTGCGTTGACAGAAACATACACACCTTCTTTTTTGGCAAACCTAACTGCTTCTGTCATATTGTCCAAAACCCATTGCCTTGACTTCTTAAGTTTGTGCTCAATGTGAATATCAGAAGTAGACACAGAAATTGCAACAGCATCAACGCCGCATTCCAAAGATTCCTGAACGTCTTTTACAACCGCTCTATTCCATGCCATTATACTGGCTTTTAACCCAAGTTTTGCAATTTTTGCAACTGTTTCCTTTTCATCCCCTCCCATTGTGGGAATGCCTACTTCTAATTGATCTATTCCAATTTCATCTAACATTTGCGCAATTCTGACTTTTTCGTTATTTGCAAATACAACACCGGCAGTTTGCTCTCCATCCCTCAAAGTTGTGTCTACAATATGGACTGGTTTGTCTTTTTTAAAAGTCATTCCACTTCCCCCTTCAAAAACTCTTTATAACATATTTTATATGTAACCACTTATAAAGTCAATAGTATTTTGCAATTTTGTATTATAAAAATTGCAAAACCCGAACTAAAAGTACTTTTAGTTCGGGTTTGTTAAATAGTATTGATTAATCGCTGAATGTGTATTGCAATATATCCTATTTCTTCCTCAGGCACTTTTTTCCCTAACGTATCTTCTATTACTTTTGCTACTTGTATTGCTATATTATAAGCTTTTTTGAATTTTTTCTTTATAGGGGCTAAAAGTTCATTTACCACAGGTGAATTTTTTTCTAATCTATCAATAGCAAAACGCAAGTGAGTTACAAGCCTTAGATAATCAATTGAATCCCTGTCAATATGTTTCCCTAGGTAGTTTTCTATTGTTGACACTAATTGAGATACCAATCTAGTATTTTTTAAAGTGTTTGATAAACCAGCATTTTCTAAAGCAGCATGCAAGTGAAGAGCTATAAAGCCTGCTTCATCCTCAGGAAGTGAAATGTTAAGTCTTTGATTTATCAATTCCAGCGCTTTTAATGCAATATTATAATCATCTTTATACAAAGCTTTTATTTCTATATTAAAAGGGTTTTTTATTTCTATTCCCATATTTATTCTTTCAATCGCAAAGGCAATGTGATCAGCAAGTGCAATGTGTATATGCTCATTAAGTTTTTTGCTTTTTATTCTTTCTGTCATCGCTATTATTTCTTCTGCAATCCCTATTACATCTTCTCTTATCTCTTCCATTAACTCAGAAAATTTAATTTTATTAACATTCTCTTGTAAATAAAATATTTTCTCTAATTTATCTTCTTCAATAATATCACCCGGTCTTTTGCCAAATCCTATACCTTTTCCCACAACTATTAATTCCACATTTTTATCATCCTTCGCCATACACACGTTATTGTTAAGAACTTTTATTACTCGATACATAATCAATACCTCACTTTTTACTTGAGGTATACTCTCATAATCTTTGTGTTTCCAGCTTTTACTTCCTCACCATAAGATTCTTTTGTAATTTTATCCACTATATCCATATTAGTAATAATAATTGGAGATGTCAAGGGATGTTCTTTTTTGACCAATTCCATATCAAATTTTATCAACTTATCTCCTACTTTCACTTTTTCACCTTCGGAAACAAAACTTTCAAATCCATTTCCTTTCATTTCTACTGTATCCATCCCAATATGAATTAGTACCTCCAAACCTTCTTCTGTTTTTATTCCCAAAGCATGTTTTGTAGGGAATAATTGTATAATAGTGCCATTAACCGGTGAATATACTATACCTTCTTTAGGTTCTAATGCCACTCCATCTCCTACCATTTTTTGGGAAAATACAGGGTCTGGAACATCTTCAATTTTTAATAATCTGCCATTAATAGGAGAATATATATCAACGTATTTTTTCTTTTTAAATATGTTAAACATTGTAATCATCCCTTTCTGTATTTTTTATAATATCTATTATACCCATATATTTCAAACTTCTTAAAATAATTTTGATGGCGGCCAGTTTACGGCCGCCTAAAACATTTTCACTTTAAATTTTACCTCCTGCTTTTTTCATGAGTTTTTTCATTTCTTGTGCAATCAAATCAGCTTTTGTACCAACAATTACTTGCAATGCATTTTTGCCCATTCTCATAACACCTGTTGCTCCTATTTTTTTAAGTTTATCATCGTCTATTATTGTATCGTCTTTCACAGTCAAGCGCAACCTTGTTATGCAAGCCTCCAAAGACTGGATGTTTTCTGCTCCACCCAATACTTCTACGTATTGTGCAGCAATATCATCAAGTTCCGATTTTGATATGTCTGCATATTGGTCAACAGCTTCTTCTTCTAATCTGCCAGGGGTTGGCAGGTTGAATTTCACTATTATATAGTAGAAAACTACATAGTATATTGCACCATAAATTACACCTATTAGAAGGAGCAAAAGAGGTTTTGTAGCTATACCATAGCTTAAGATATAGTCAATGAGACCAGCTGAAAAACCAAAGCCATCCTTTATACCAAGAACATAAGTTATAGCAAGAGATAAACCTGTCAAAAGAGCGTGTATTACATAAAGTACTGGCGCCAAGAACATAAATGAAAATTCAATAGGTTCTGTAATACCTGTTAGAAATGCTGTAAGAGCTGCACTTATTAACACACCAGACACAGCTTTTCTTTGGTTTGGCTTTGCTGCCGCCAACATAGCCAGTGCTGCTGCTGGAAGCCCAAACATTATAATAGGATAAAACCCTGCCATAAATGTCCCTGCTGTTGGGTCACCTGCAAAGAATCTGTTTAAATCCCCAGTTACAACTTTGCCAGCTGCTGTTTTAAAAGTACCAAATACAAACCATACAAGACTGTTTATGACGTGATGAAGTCCAAAAGGAATCAAAAGCCTATTAAGTACACCATATACAAATACTCCAAGTGCTCCCGCTCCAATTATCCATTCACCTACAGCATATATGCCATTCTGTATTGGTGGCCATACATATCCTATTGCAAAAGCTAACACAATTGCCGCGAAAGCTGTTACGATAGGCACAAATCTCTTTCCACCAAAGAATCCTAAGAAATCAGGAAGTTTAATATCATGATACTTGTTATACAGATAACCAGCTATGATACCCATTAAAATACCGCCTAAAACTCCCATGTTGATATCTTTGTTTATAGTTGTCGCACCTTTTGTCAGTACAAAATAGCCAACTGCTGCGGCAAGAGCTGCTACACCATCTCCATCAGCAAAACCTATTGCAATACCTATGGCAAAGATGAGAGGTAAGTTGTCAAATACCGCTGCACCTGCTTGCATAATAAAAGGAATGTTGAAAACATCAGGGGCGCCAAGCCTCAAAAGCAACGCAGCTGCAGGTAACACAGCAACTGGAAGCATTAAGGCTTTACCAAGTTTTTGAAGACTTGCTAACCACTTCATGTAAAAACCTCCTTATTTTTATTTTTCAGGCATTTAAAGAAAAAGAGCCGGCAAGATAATAACACCTTGACCGGCTCATGCCTGCTTTTACAGTAACACGCCGTAATTTAGTATTCGTTTACGAATATTATATAATCTATTTTGCAGTTTGTCAATATCTAAACCCTCGTTTTTCAATGAATTATTTGAAAGATAATTTATAATTAAAGTTAAGGAATAATAAAAATATAAATTTAAACTGGAGGTTTCTGATAATGCCATTGCAAAAGAAGATAAGGTATATACTTATTACTTATTCAAAGAATATGCCATTCTCCTATAAGTATGCCTTACTCCTCTTATAGCAATAGAAAGTGCCATTATGTTTTCAGGAAGTGCCACTCCTGCATATCCTGCATCTCCTATATGCTGTATGTCTGCTCCCGCCATTTTTGATTGAACCCCGATATATTCTATTGTGCTTTTTTGTGAGCCTTCTTGTGAGGTGCCAATCGTAGTCATTGCTAATGCCCCTTCTTCATGTATTGAATCTATTTGTCTTTTTGCAAGATTTAAATCAATTCCTGGAACAGTACCAGGCGCTGGTATCAAAATACAGTCGGCACCTGCTTTTACAAAATCTTTTAAAATTTTCTCTTCATATATGTTTCCTGAACCAGCACCGTGCATTTTTCCAGCAATGACCATCATATTTTCGCCCAAAATTTCTTTTGCTAATTCTATTCCTTTTATTATCGTTCCTACACTTACCCCTGTATTTGGATTCCCAGTTATAACGATATAATCAAATCCGTATTCTTTAGCTTTTAAAAGATTTTCTTTATTTAATTTTCGTCCATCTACATATTTTACTCCTTCAGGAACAGGCTCTATATTTACACCTATAAACCTTCCAACAATTTTTTTAACTCTCTTGATATAGTCAAAATCTTCTGCGTTTTTGAAGGCTATTTCGACTATTTTCTGTAATTCAGAAGGTCCAGCTGAAAAGTTTATTCCTGCATCATCTATACCAAAAATAAATGGTTTTTGAAAATCAAAAAAATTCAACGTAATCATATCACTGCCAAAAGCCGCCGCAAGCTCCATGTTTGATACTCCATAAACCAGCGGTGGAACTGTTACAATAGTCTCTGCCATTACCGTCCTTCCTTCGGAAGTTTTGATTGTTTCAATGAGTGTATTTTTGTCCATTCTCTCAATGTCTTTCATTGTAAGCTCAAAAATCCTTTTCATAAAAATCCTCCTTTTTCAAAATTAAAAGCTGGCAAGGTAATAGCTACCTTACCAGCTCATGCCGTAACCCGTCGCACGCTGTTTAACTAAATTATATACCATGAAGTAGTGTATGTCAATTATTATAACTGCATCACTATACTTGTAATTTTCTGCATATTAGCTTTTTGATTTTCTGCATATTCAACTTGTTCTTTTATGTGTTCAAGATTTTTTAAATTATTTTCATCTACTACATTTATCTCTGCAAGAAGCTGCTCAGATGAGGCAAGTAATTCTTCTACCTGTGCTGATATATTTTGTGATGCTGACATTACGTTTTTCATGGCTTGTAGCGTTTGACTAGAACTTACGGCTGTTTCTTCTGCTGCAACAGAAATTTCACTAATAATATCAGCGACTTTGTCAAACCCTTCTTTTGTCTGCTCAAATATATCTAATACTTTATTTACCTCCTGAGATGCTTTTGTAGAATTATCAATGTTTTTGATGACATTATCCACAGTATTTCTTGTAAATTGGGTAAGAGATTCTATTATTTCTCCTATTCTTTCTACACTTTCTGTCGATTGCGCTGCAAGTTTTCTTATTTCCTCTGCTACAACCGCAAATCCTCTTCCATTTTCTCCAGCTCTTGCTGCTTCAATTGCCGCATTAAGTGCCAAAAGATTCGTCTGTTCAGCTATATCTGATATTGAATAAAGAATATCTTTTATACCACCCATTCTTTTATCTAGCTCATTTAGTTGTTTTGAAGTATTTTTGGAGTTTTCCAAGCTCTCTTGTAAAGACTCAATTAATAATTTAACTTCTTCTCCTTGCCTGTTAGCATTTTCTTCTATTTCTTTGATTTTCATCATTGCTTCATTCATATCTCTCATAAGTTTATGGGAGACTTGTGACAAATTTTCATTAGTCTCTGAAACTTTAGTAATAGACTCAGCAACTTCATTTATATTTTCCGAAATTATGTTAATCCCATTTACTAAATCCTCTAAGCCTTGTTTTGAAGAAGTTATGTTCATGGTATTTTCTTCTGATTTGTTCTTTATGTTTACCGCATAATTCATGACTTCTTCTGATTGCTTTTCTGCATTTATAATTTCAGAATTAATAAGTTTCGCATATTTCCTTAATTTTCTTGTTATTATCGCTGCATAAATTAAAATTATCAATAGTATTACAATACTCATTCCTAGTGATATGTAAAAATTTCTTTTATTATTTTCTATCATTTGATTAAAATAGGGTAAAAAGCCCTGGGAATATGTAGAACTAAAATCATTTAAAGCACTTTGTATATGATTCAAATAATAAGTAATAGTTACTACTTTGTCGCTATCATTAACAGGGTCATACTTTTCGGGTAATTCATTTACTGCTTTCTTTAGGTTCTGAATACCTTCTTTAATTAGCAATAAATCTTTATTAAGTGAGTCGTAATTCTTGGTGTTTTTATAGTCATCTAAGCTATTTTGGATATTAGCAATGTAGGTCTCCATCGAACTAATTGGAACTCCAACGGAAAAATTTGTCGCATTGCCATTCATATAGTCATTTAAAGTTTGTTGAATATTGCCACTTAATACCACAATTTGAACTTGGGCATTTGACACGTTAATGACTTGATTTACCACATATTTTCTTAATTTTTCAATGTTGTTAATAGTATTTATAAGTCCTAAATTCACAATCACCGAAAGTATAACTGTTAAAATCCCTATAATTACAAAAGATCGCACAACTTGAGTTCGAATAGTTTTTCCCATTTGCACTTCTCCCCTCTAGATAAAATAAAAAATTCCATATTTATTTATCGGTTTAAATCCGCAAAACTTAATAGAAATAAGCGGTTCTTCTTACAAAACACTAAAAGAACCGCTTTTTTGTTACTCAAATATTAATGTTGGCCTTTCCACAGGCTCATCAGAGAGAAGAATATACTTTTTAATTTCATTTAAAGCCCATTCAGCTTTACCCTCATTATTAGCATATATTGTAGCAATAGGCTCACCTTCCCTAACTATATCTCCAACTTTTCCACCTAACATTATACCAACTGCTAAATCTATTTTGTCTTCTTTTTTCTCTCTTCCCGCTCCTAACTTCATCGCTACAAGGCCTAAGTCTAAAGCCATCAGGTCTTTTATATATACATCCCTGTCGGCAACCCAAGGTCTTATATACTTAGCCTGTGGTAAAAGTGATAAATCATCAACTACTCTTTCATCTCCACCTTGAGCCTTTATAAATTCTTTAAATTTTTGTAGGGCTTTTCCGCTATCAAGTGCTTCTTTTAGTTTTGCCCTCGCTTCCGTATCGTCTTTTGCAACGCCTGCAATTTGAAGCATATCAGAACCAAGTAGCATACATACTTCCAATAAATCTTTAGAACCTTGACCTTTCAATACTTGAACAGCTTCTACTATCTCAAGTGCATTTCCTATCGCAAGCCCTAACGGATAATCCATATTTGTAACGTGGGCTACAGTCTTTCTCCCTACAGAATTTCCTATATCCACCATCAACTTAGCAAGGGCTTTGGCACTTTTTAAGTCTTTCATGAAAGCTCCTCTTCCAACTTTTACATCTAATACTATTCCATCCGCTCCAGCAGCAATCTTTTTGCTCATTATAGAGCTCGCTATAAGCGGAATAGAATCTACTGTTGCAGTGACATCCCTTAGTGCATATAACTTTTTATCTGCAGGAGTGAGATTTTTAGTCTGCCCAATCACAGCAATACCGTATTTATTTACGTTGTCAATAAACTCTTCTTCGCTGAGTTCTACTCTCATTCCTGGTATTGACTCCAGTTTGTCTATCGTTCCACCAGTATGCCCTAAACCTCTTCCTGACATTTTGGCAACAGGAGCTCCACAGGCTGCTACCATAGGAGCAAGTACTAATGTAGTAGTATCAGCTACACCACCGGTTGAGTGTTTATCCACTTTGATTCCTTTAATCGCTGATAAATCCATCACATCGCCAGAATAAGCCATAGCCATAGTAAGATTGGCAGTCTCTTCTGGCGTCATTCCCCTAAAATATATGGCCATTAAAAGAGCGCTCATCTGATAATCAGGAATATAATCTTTTGTGTAAGAAGATATTATAAAATCAATCTCTTCTTTTGTAAGAACTCCACCATCTCTCTTTTTCATTATAAGGTCATACATTCGCATAAATTATACCCCCACTCATAAAAGTAATTCCTTCAAGAAAGATGTGCCATGTTTTGTAGTTCCAACTTTAAATATCTCGGCTATTGTAGCTGCAACGTCTGAATAAGTACTTCTCACTCCAAGATTTACTCCATGTTTCATTGAAGGACTATAAACTAATAGTGGTACATACTCCCTTGAATGATCAGTACTTGGTGTAGTAGGGTCACACCCATGGTCAGCAGTTATAATTAGTAAATCTTCCTTTGTAAGTTTTCCCATTATCTCAGGAAGCCTGTTATCAAAATGTGTTAGAGCTTTTGCATATCCTTCAACATCATTCCTATGGCCATACAACATATCAAAATCAACTAAATTTGTAAAAATCAAGCCATTTTTAATTTCATCCATCGCTTTTATAGTAGCTGTAATACCCTCATCATTGTTTGTCGTATGGTTTTTTTCAGTAATTCCTTGTCCAGCAAAAATATCCTCAATCTTTCCTATAGCAAAAACCTCATATCCAGCTTCTTTTAACATATCTAATATAGTAGGCTCAAAAGGCTTTAACGAAAAATCTCTCCTATTTCCTGTTCTCACAAAATTTCCTGGAGTACCGGTAAAAGGCCTTGCAATGACTCTTCCCAGCGCATGGTCTCCTTTTAGTATTTCCCTGGCAATTTCACAAATTCTATAAAGCTCTTCAACCGGTATGATATCCTCATGGGCTGCTACTTGAAATACGCTATCAGCAGAAGTATAAACTATAGGATATCCTGTTTTTACATGTTCTTCTCCCAATTCTTTTATTATTTCAGTTCCTGAAGCAGGCTTATTTCCCAAAACTTTTCTCCCAATCCTCTTCTCAAACTCTTTGATAATTTCCTCAGGAAAACCATGGGGATAAATAGGGAAAGGTTTCTCAATAAAGAGTCCTGCTATCTCCCAATGGCCTGTTGTAGTATCTTTGCCTGCTGATTTTTCAGCCATTTTGCCATATCCACCAATAGCGTTAGGGTTTTTAGGAACGCTTTTTAAAGGTATAATATTTCCCAAACCTAATTTCCCCATATTAGGAAGTCCAATACCTGTTTTTTCTGTGACGTGACCTAAAGTATTAGAACCCTCATCTCCAAATTTATATGCGTCTGGCAATTCTCCTACTCCGACACTATCTAAAACTATTAGTATGACTCTTTTGAACATTTTACCACCTCTTCTATGAACTTTTGTACGTATTATTCCCCATTATTCCCTTAAATCTTTTGAGGTAAAAGCACCTGGCAATAAGTCTTTAACAGTAACAACAGCGTAATCGCCTTTCATATTGCTGAGTATCACGACCATGTCTTCTCCACCAAGTTCCATCATTACCTGCCTACAAGCACCACAAGGAGAGACAGGACCTTCAGTGTCAGCAACAACAGCAATTGCCTTCAATTTCCTTTCCCCATTTGCATAAGCATTAAAGAGAGCTGTTCTTTCTGCACAATTTGTAAGACCATAAGAAGCATTTTCAATATTGCAGCCTTGATAGATTTTGCCATTTTCAGTAAGAACACAAGCACCTACTTTAAAATGGGAATAAGGCACATAAGCCCTTTCCCTCGCCTCTTTTGCTAAATCTATAAGCTTCTCATAATCTTTAAATTCCATCTTATGCACCTACTTTCATAATGTCCTTTTGCGTATAATATAGAAATCAAATTTAGCTGCGTTAAAATAGTTAGAAGAATAAAGGATTGGCATGTTGTTTTCATCGTAATGAACTTGCTCTAAAAGAAGTATTGAATCATTTTTATCCATCATAAGTTTTTTCTCAACTATATGGTCATGTTTTATGACTCTTATATTGGAAACTGCATAAGTTATTGTTATAGAATGCTCACTTTCAAGATAAGCAAACACAGATTGCTCAAATCCCGTAAAAGATTCCCCTACAATACTTTCCGGCAATCTATCTATGCAGTAAACAACAGGAACATTGTCAGCCGTCCTAATTCTCTCTACTTTGTATATTATATCCCCCGGCTTTATCCTCAAATGCTTTGCTTCATTCTCAGTTGCAGGCAATTTATACACAGTAAAATCTTTTGTACCAGGCACCATTCCCTGTCTTTCAATTAAAGTGGTAACACTAAATAACTCTTCCAAGCCACTCTTTATAAGGGGTTTTCTCCTTACAAAAGTTCCTACCCCTTGCTGTTTCACTATAAGTCCTTCATCTTCTAAAATTCTCATTGCTTCCCTTAAAGTGGCTCTGCTTATGCCAAATTGTTTTGCAAGCTGTGATTCAGAAGGGAGCTTGCTCCCTTCCTTCCACTGCCCTGTCTTTATTAATTCTTCCATTTTCCTTAAGGCGAGCTCATACAGCGGTTTTTTCTCAGGTAACAACATCGACATAAAAGTCCCTTATTTCTTTGGCGTATATGGTACTCCATCTGCAGCAGGTGCTACGCTCTTTCCCCCGACACCAACAAGTGCAAGTATTGTTACTATATAGGGCAACATCATAATTATATTCTTAGAAAATGCCGTATTTTGAAGCTGCATGCTGAGAGCTGTTGCAAATCCAAAGAGAAGTGCAGCGCCAAAAGACCCAAATGGCGTCCATTTACCAAAAATCATTGCTGCCAATGCAATATAACCTCTACCACTTGTCATATCAGGATTGAAACTATTTAACACGCCTATCGACAGATAAGCGCCACCCATTGCAGAAAGAATACCACTTAAAGCAACGCCAAGATACCTTAATTTTATGACATTTATACCCGCTGTTTCAGCTGCCTCAGGATTTTCACCAACTGCTCGAAGTCTTAGTCCCAAATTTGTGTGGAACAGAAAATAATCTGATATAAATAAAATTATTATCATCAAATATACTACAACACTGTGACCACTTAAAACCTGGCCTAAAAATGGTATACTCTTAATTCCCGGAATTTCTATAGTAGGTAGCATAGGAGTATCAGTAGGAGTACCTGTAAAACCATACATCGTGTTTAAAAGGTATGCTGTAATGCCCGATGCAAAAATATTAATAGCCATGCCTAAAATTATTTGATTAGCTGTTAAGCTTACAGCTGCCCACGCAAAAATCAAAGCAACTATAAGCCCTACTATTATAGCACCTAAAAATCCTAACCAAGCGCTACCTGTCGCATGAGCAAATACAACTGCAAAAAATGCTGCAATAAGCATAATTCCTTCCATTGCTATATTTACAACTCCAGACCTTTCAGAAAAGGTACCACCTAACGCAGGCAATGCCAGTGGTGTAGCCATAGCCAAAGTAGCTGCCCAAAGTTGTGGGTTTAAAAATATTTCTTTCATGCTTTTACCTCCTTCTTTTGCCTCCTGGCTAGCAGGTCTTTTATTACCTCGGCTATTCTGTGAGCCGCTACGAAAAATACTATCAAACCTGTTATAACATCTGCCATCTGACCAGGAACTTGAGCATTAAGCTGCATGTATTGAGAACCTGTACCTAATGCTGCAAACAGAATTGCCGCAAATATAACTCCTATAGGATGATTATTAGCAAGCAAAGCCACCACTATAGCTGTATAACCATAGCCAGAAGTAAAGCTGTCATAAAGTCTATGCTGGACTCCTAACATCTGAACAGCACCTGCAAGTCCTGCAAAGGCACCACTTAGTCCTAATGAAAAGACCATATTCAAAGGCACATTCATCCCTGCGTATTTTGCTGCTCTTTGATTATATCCTACTGCTCTCATTTCAAATCCCCATGTTGTTTTAAACATAAGCCAATATACAAAAATTGCAGCAGCAAGAGCAATAAAAATTCCATAAGAAAGTTGAGTGTTTTTAATCAAAAATGGTATTACTGCACTTTCCTTAATTACAGGTGATTGGGGAATTGTCCCACTTTTATCCATCATGGGTCCAAATTCCAATAAAAAGTGGCTAAAATATATAGCAATATAGCTCATCATCATAGTAGTTATGACTTCATTAGCACCAGTATAGGCTTTCGCAAGTCCTGGAATGAGTCCTGCCCAAAGTCCTCCTGCTACCATCGCAGCTATAAGTGCAAAAGGTATATGAATATACCATGGCAATCCAGTAAAACTATAGCCAATCCATACACCTACTATTGCACCTATCCAATACTGTCCTTCTGCACCTATATTGAAAAGTCCAGCTTTAAAGGAAATGGCTACGCCCAGTCCTGTTAAAATGAGTGGCACAGCATTTGCGAGAGTATTTGCAATATTATTGACTGAGCCAAAAGCACCTATAAATAAAGATATATAAGCTGTTATAGGATTAAATCCTGTAATAAGCATTATAATAGAACCAACTATTATTGCTATAAGCACAGCTACAACTGGTATATAAAGTTCTTTTAAAATATTCTTCATTATCTCGCCTCCAATGTCGTCTTATCAAATCGGGAACCAGCCATAAGCATTCCTATTTGCTCTCTTATTGCGGTCTTGCCGTCCAAAATATCCATAAGTTGGCCATTATATATAACTCCAATTCTGTCAGATAGAGACATTATCTCTTCTAGCTCCAAAGACACTAAAAATATAGCTGCCCCTTTATCTCTTAATTCTAATATCCTTCTGTGAATATACTCTATTGCTCCTACATCCATACCTCTTGTAGGCTGCACAGCAATCAAAAGTTTGGGATTATATCCTACTTCTCTTGCTAATATCACCTTTTGCTGATTACCTCCTGACAAATTGCGAGCCTTTAGCATATATTCAGGAGGCCTTACGTCAAACTCTTTCACTTTCTTTTCAGCATTTTCATACACCTTTTTATATTGAATGACTCCACTGCGAGAGTAAGTAGGTTCCTTATACTCTCTTAAGATCAAATTTTCTGCAATCGTAAAATCTAGGACAAGTCCATCTGCCTGCCTATCCTGCGGGATATAGGAAATCCCTTCCCTGTAGAGCTGCCTTGTAGAAAAATTGGTTACATCTTTGCCGTAAAAGAACACACTTCCTGATTTTTTAGGCCTTAATCCCATTATCGCTTCTACTAGCTCCAACTGCCCATTCCCATCAATTCCGGCAAGTCCAAATATTTCTCCTTCTCTAATTTCAAAGCTTACATCTTTAACCCGTGTCACATTCTGTTGATCTACTACAGTCAAATTCTCAACACTTAAGACAACGTCCCCAGGTTTATACTCGCTTTTTTCTATTCTCAGTACTACTTCCCTACCCACCATTAGATTTGCTAATTCTTGTTCATTTGTCTCTTTTGTTTTTAAAGTCCCAACAGCTTTACCTCTTCTCATAACAGTAACTCTATCAGAAATCTGTAATACTTCTTCTAATTTGTGACTTATAAATATTATTGACATACCTTGTTTAACAAGTTCTCTCATTATTTCAAACAATTTCTGCGTCTCCTGTGGAGTAAGCATTGCTGTCGGCTCGTCGAGTATAAGAAGTTTTGCTTTCCTGTAAAAGGCTTTTAAAATTTCTACCCTCTGCTGTAATCCGACAGAAAGGTCTTTTACTTTTGCATCAGGGTCTATTTCTAAATGATACCTTTGGGATATCTCCCTTATAAGATCATTAGCTTTTTTTCTATCATAAGTTATCCCTTTAGGCTCAGCACCTAATACGATGTTTTCTGCAACAGTGAAAACCGGAATGAGCATAAAGTGCTGGTGCACCATTCCTATTCCTTTTTCAATCGCTTCATGAGGCCCGCTTATATTAAGCTCTTCTCCGTCAAAAATGAGTTGTCCTGAGTCCGGTTTATAAAGCCCATATATGATATTCATAAGAGTTGATTTTCCTGCACCATTTTCTCCGAGTATTGCATGGATTTCTCCTCTTTCAACTGTGAGATTCACATTGTCATTCGCTACAACTTTGGGAAATCTCTTTGTTATATTTCTTACTTCAAGAATAGCGCTCATCTACCTCTACCTCCAAAAGGGGGCTCAAAGCACGAGCCCCCGATTTTTATACTTTACTTTGATATTTTATCTGAAACCTGAATCTTGCCATCTATAATGTCTTTTGCTAATTGATTGACCTGGTCTATTATAGATTGTGGCACATCTTTGTTAATCTTACCCAATCCTACACCATTATTTTTCAAGTCAAAGTACATTATCCCGCTCTTAAAGTTGCCATTCAAGGCATCTTTTATTACATCGTAAACTGCAACGTCCACTCTTTTAACTGCAGAAGTTAAAACATTGTCAGGAGCTAAGTAGCTTTGATCCGCATCAACACCAATTGCGTACAGATTTTTCTCTTGAGCTGCTTTAACTACTCCTTCACCAGTTCCTCCAGCAACTTGGAATACGATTTCTGCTCCCTGGCTTATTTGTGTTAAAGCCATTTGTTTTCCTGAAGCTGGGTCATTAAAGTTGTTGGTATAATTGATGAGAATCTTTATATCAGGATTAACTGCTTTTGCACCCTGTTGATAACCTGCAATAAAACGATCAACAGGAGGTATTTGCATTCCGCCAACTGCACCTATTATGTTTGTCCCTTTTACTTTTCCAACTTTTTCTTTTTCAACTAACCCTGCTAACGCACCTGCTAAATAACCAACTTCCTGTTCTTTAAACATAGCAGAAGCAACGTTTGGTCTATCAGTAATTTCAGAATCTATGATTAAGAACTTCGTATCGGGGAATTTCTGCGATACCTCTTCTGTAGCATCGTGCATCATAAAGCCAACTGAGATAACCAAGTCATACCCTTGCTGTGCAAAATTTGTCAAGTTTGGCACGTAATCTGTCATTTGTTTTGACTGAATTACATTTACTGTAACACCCAATTCTTTCGCAGCTCTTTGCAATCCTTCATAAGCCATTTGGTTGAAGCTACGGTCATTGATTCCACCAACGTCTGTAACTAACCCTACTTTAAAATCTTTGTTTTTAGCTTCTTGTGTAGTAGTTTGAGGTTGTGTGCTTTCTTGCTTTGTCTTTGAAGAGCATCCTGACAAAAGCACTGAAACTGATAACACTACAATTAACAAGGATGCTAAAACAACACGCCACCTTTTCATTATATAACCTCCTACAAAAAATTTTGTTACCGTTTACCGATTTTGCACTCGGTAAACATATAAGCTTGTCTGACATCTAACATCATTATAACTTTATCAAAGGTCATGTACAACTCCTAAATTCATCAGTTTTATTTAAAAGGCATACAATTTCTCTAAAAACCTCCGTTTTTCTTTATGTATCTTTCACAATTATATTTTTTATTTTACTATTACACTGAAATTTTATTTAATACTTTATTTACAACTTCATCTCTTACTTCCTTGTATTTATTTAAAATTTCATCGCATTCTATCCGCGCTTTTTCTGCCAGTTCTTTATCCTTAATATAAGGCAAATTCACCTTAACATTTAAAACAGCTCCTTCTATAGCTGCATATAGTAGAATAGCTCCAACTGCCGCATCAGATATGGCATTAGGATTCCCGTATTCCGCAATCAACATCGTCGGGGTAAATGCCTCTCCACATAATCTCGCAAGTTTTAGAGGAACATTCATAGCGTTAATATAAGCTTTTTGAAGCGCTTCGTTCCTTATTTTTCTATTTTCTTCAGTATCTTTTGGCATTTTAAGGGCCTTCATCACTTCGTCATAAGCTACAGTGTCTTCATCAATAAGCTTTACATATTCTGTAAGAAGTCGATTACATATACTAAGCCCTTGTTGAATCTCTTCTTTGATATCATCAGTATATTCCTCATAAAATTTTCTTCCAATTGTGAGGTTGTACACCATGGTAGAAAGCGCGACTCCAAGGCTTGCCGCTGCTGCTGATACGCTTCCTCCTCCAGGTGTTGGAGAAGCAGAAGCTACCTTTTCAATGTACTCCTTTAAAGAATCATTGATCAACATAAAAACCATCTCCTTTTTCTGTGTATATATTTTTCCTCACCACCTATTATACCAATGAGATATAATTTTTGTAATACAACATAAAAAATTGTTACAATATTTTTTCTCTATACTCTTTTGGAGTAAAACCCGTTATTTTTTTAAAAACTTTGCTAAAATAATGTTGATCAGTATATCCAACTGCTTCGGCTACTTCGTAAATTTTAACCTTTACATCTTTTAAAAGTTCCTTTGCTTTTTCAATCCTGTAAGCTGTTAAATAATCTGAAAATGTGATACCCATTTCACTTTTAAATAAAGTACTTAAATAGTTTGGGGTTATATATAATTTTTCAGCAATGCTATTTAAAGAAATATTTAAATCACTATAATTTTCTTGTATTAGTTTGATAGCCTCATCAACTAATTTTTTGTTTATTAAAATTTAATGAACAAGAAATTAAATTTAATAAAGAAGGTGCCATATGTAAAATCTTTGTCTACAAATGGCACCTTCTTTTTTACGCTATTATGATAGCACTTTGTTCTTTATCTCTTTTACAAATTCTTCAATATCATTAAGGTTAGATGTAATGATCTCATATAATTCTTCATCTGTCACTAAATTGTCAAGATGCACCATTCTATTTCTATATCCCGCCATTTTCACTAATTTTTTACTCAACTCCTCATCTATATATCCGTATTCTCCTAACCCTCTCGCAATTGATTTATATTCTTTTGATAATTCGATATTACCTGTCTTTGCTAATATATGCCTTCCTATATCGAAAATTGCCTCCAAAGTTCTCCTTAAAAAACTTTCTGCAGCCGCAGAATTTCTTTTATCACTTAAAAAAGTTGCTTTATCCATTGAAGACAATGCTTTTAGTTCCTCCAAATACTCGCTAATAAGAATAAGTCTTTCCAAAATTAACTGGCGATTTATCATATTCCCCACCACAACTTTTAATATTTTTCTAGCACTTCTTCAATATATTTATCGTACATATATTTGAAGTCTGCTGCTCTTCTTAGAATCTGCATTTCATAACTATCTTTAAACTCTTCAGAGTAGAAATATACGCATATCCCTTTCAAGGCTTCTAGCTGGAATATGGAATGATTTTCTTGAAGAAATACCAAGTCCAATTTATAAGGTTTAAAGAGGTCTTCTAGCTCATTGTAAATATCCGCATAAATCAAATAACGCTTTTCTATTTTTTCTATATCCTCCAAAAAAACCACGCCCACATCAATGTCTGCCAAAGGGTCATCTATGATTACTTTCTCCCCCTGCAATAATTTCAATGCATTCTCTTTTTGTGAACCAAACAGGTACACCAAACCTATTTTATTCCAATAACAACCGCGTCATTTCCTTTTGACTTTATCACTGTATTTACATGGTTAATTCCAAAGTGATACATCATATAGTCAAGATTTGGCGCATCAATTAAGAGTAGGTCTGCCTTTTTCCCTTTCTCTATTGTGCCTGTTTCATTTCCCCTATCAACAGCGCAGGCTGCATTTAAAGTTACAGCAGTCAAAATTTCTTTTGCAGACATTTTCATCTTTATATACGCAAATGACATTATAAGCTGTAAATTCTCTGTCGGGCTTGTACCGGGATTGTAATCTGTACCTAATGCAACAGGCAATCCTCTCTCAATTAATCGCCTCGCATCAGCATGAGGTCTATTCAAAAAGAAAGAAACCCCTGGCAAAAGGACTGCCACTGTGCCTGCCTTTTTCATAAACTCTATTCCTTCGTCAGAGACTTCTTCTAAATGGTCAGCACTTATAGCCCCTAATATCCCAGCCAATTCTCCACCCTTACTGTGGGTAAGTTCATCCGCATGAATTTTTAGTTTAAACCCCAACTTTTTAGCTTCCTCTAATATTTTCTTCGATTGTTCATAATCAAAAGCGCCTTCTTCACAGAATACATCGCAAAACTCTGCTAAGTTTTCCTCTTTTACCTTAGGAAGCATCTCATTTATTACTTTCTCCACATACCCCCAAGGGTTCTCTTCAAACTCCTGTGGAATAGCATGGGCTCCTAGAAAAGTAGGCACAATATCCACAAGAGAAAGGCTTTTTAATTGGTTCATAAGTCTTAAAAGCCGTATCTCTTGCTCTGTATTAAGGCCATACCCACTTTTTACCTCTACAGTAGTCACTCCATGAGAAAGCATGATTTCAAGGCTTTTTAAAGCCTTTTGAAGCAATGCCTCATCAGATACCTCTCTAGTCACTCTTACTGTGGAATGGATACCTCCGCCTTGTTTTAAAATGTCAATATAGGAATAACCTTTAAGCTTTAGAGCCATCTCATTTTCTCTAGATCCATAATGCATCACATGGGTGTGAGGGTCAACAAATCCAGGGAGTACAATCATACCTTTCGCGTCAACTTTTTCTTTTGCAGAAATTGTGGCAGGGGATTCCCCTGCCGCCAAAATTTTCCCATCTTTTATTGCAATATAAGCATCTTCAATTTCTTCTATATTTTCCATGTCACTTCCACATTGTGGGCAATTGCCAAAAGGTGTATAAATTTTCTTAATGTTGTATATTAACAAATCTGCTTCCATTTTAACACCTCATTCGTATATTCTATTTTCTAAAACCATATTTTCAGAAAAGTTCTCTATTCTTAAATAATAATCTGCCACATCAAACAAAGCCTTTGCTGGTACAAGCCCTATTATTTCACTGCCTATAACATTTACCCCATACCTTAAAGCTTCCGCTTTAATTGTTTCAAAAACTCTGTAAATAGGTGTTTTTTTAAAATCAGTAAGGTTCATTGACACCTGCACAATTCCTCTTTCTCTTAATTCCACCCCCATCGCCTTTACATACCTGTAACCGCCGTTTGAAAATCGGATAGCTTTAGCAATTTTGTTAGCTATATCAATATTGTCTGTAGCGAGATTGACATTGTAGGCAATGAGAAAATTTCTTGCGCCAATCACTGTCGCACCGCTTTTTGGGTTCATCTCGGAAGGACCAAAGTCTGGCTTCCATTCCGGCTGTTTTATCTTTTCAAAAAAGCCTTCATATTCTCCCCGCCTTATATTCTCTAAATTTTTTCTTTCAGGAGTTGTAGCAGCTTCTTCATATAAATACACAGGTATACTAAGTTCTCTTCCAACCTTTTCTCCTACTTCTCTTGCAATTTGGATACATTCTTCCATTGTAGCATTTTTCACAGGTATAAAGGGTACCACATCTGTTGCTCCAATCCTCGGATGTTCTCCTTTATGGTACCTCATATCAATTATCTCTGAAGCTTTTTTAATGAGCTTAAAAGCCGCCTCTTTTACTCCCTTTGCATCTCCACAAAAGGTTATAACTGTCCTGTTGTGGTCTTTATCGGAAGAGTAATCTAAAAGCTTTACTCCTTCCGTCGACACAACTTCTTTGACAAGCTGTGCTATTTTTTCCTGATCTCTTCCTTCACTAAAATTAGGTACACATTCAATTATTTGATTCATTTATTCCCTCATCCTTTCCAACATTATTTCAGCATAGGCATTTTTATTCCTTTTTCTTTCGCAGTTCTTATTGCAATTTCATACCCAGCATCTGCATGTCTCATAACACCAGACCCAGGGTCAGAGGTCAAAACCCGCTCTATTCTCAAGTCAGACTCTTTTGTCCCATCGGCACACACCACTACTCCTGCGTGTATTGAATATCCTATTCCAACTCCACCTCCGTGATGTACTGATACCCAGGTAGCTCCTGAAGCAGTATTTAACAAGGCGTTAAGTATTGGCCAATCTGCGATAGCATCACTGCCATCTTTCATTGCCTCCGTTTCTCTGTAAGGGGATGCGACAGAACCTGTATCATGGTGGTCACGACCTATTACAATAGGAGCTTTCAGTTCGCCTTTTCTCACCATTTCATTTATTGCAAGTCCAAATTCCGCCCTTTGGCCATATCCTAACCAACAAATCCTCGCAGGCAATCCTTGGAATTTAATCTTTTCTCTCGCTAACCTAATCCATCTTTCAAGCAGTTTATCTTCAGGGAAAAGTTCTAAAACTTTTTCGTCAGTCTTGTAAATATCTTCAGGGTCTCCTGATAATGCAATCCAGCGGAAAGGTCCCTTCCCTTCAGAAAATAAATCTCTTATATACTCAGGAACATAACCTTGGATATTAAAAGCCTCTTTCATCCCTTCATCATAAGCCATTTTCCTTATGTTATTGCCATAATCAAAAGCTATTGCTCCTCTTTTTTGCATCTCAAGCATTGCTGAAACATGCTCTGCCATAGCTTTTTTAGCTCTCTTTATATATTCCTCCGGATTTGATTTTCTAAGAGCAAATGCCTCTTCTAGTGTCATTCCATTTGGCACATATCCGTTTAATGGGTCATGGGCTGAGGTCTGGTCTGTTACAACGTCTGGAATTATTCCCCTTCTTACAAGCTCAGGATGGACATCTGCAGCATTACCAACTAAACCTACTGATAAAGGTTTACCCTCTTCTTTAGCTTTTAGAACCATCTCCAAAGCTTCATCCAAGTTTTCGGTCATTACATCTAAATATTGTGTATCTAATCTTCTCTGTATTCTATTTCTGTCCACTTCCACTACAAGGCATGCGCCATCCAACATGGTAATAGCCAAAGGCTGCGCTCCGCTCATACCACCAAGTCCGGCTGTAAGTACAAACTTTCCCTTCAATGTTCCATCAAAATGTTTTTTAGCTAAAGCTGCAAAAGTCTCAAAAGTTCCTTCTATAATCCCTTGTGTCCCTATATATATCCAACTTCCTGCTGTCATTTGCCCATACATGGTAAGCCCTTTTGCCTCAAGGTCCCGGAAATTTTCCCAATTAGCCCATGCAGGTACTAACATTGCATTGGATATGAGCACCCTTGGTGCCATTGTATGAGTTTTAAAAATTCCTACAGGTTTCCCAGACTGTATGAGAAGTGTCTCATCTTCCTCCAAATTTTCTAAGCTCTCTATTATTTTATCAAAAGCTTCCCAATTCCTTGCAGCTTTTCCTGCTCCTCCATACACTATCAAATTCGCTGGGTCCTCTGCTACCTCCGGATCTAGATTGTTCATCAAGGTCCTGTAAGGCGCCTCTATTTGCCAATTCTTGCAATGTAATGTGGTCCCCCTTGGTGCTCTTATAACTCTTGCCATACTTAAATCCCCCCATAAATTTTTTAATTTGGTTATATAGTATATTTCTATTTATCACTTCAAAAATCCTGCTAATATTTATGCATTTTTAAATTTAAAAAAGCGGGAGTTCTCCCGCTTACTCTACTTTAAACTGCTTAATTGCTTCCATAAGCGTATTGGCATAATTCTTAAGTTCATTTGCTGTTGATGCCATCTCTTCCACAATTGCCGACTGTTCTTGTGATGTTGCGGATACTTCTTCCGCTGATGCCGCTGACTCTTCTGATACAGCCGCTATGTTCTGTATTGAATCAACTATCTTATTTTTATGCTCCTCTATCTCCTTTAATGATTTGTTTAGATTGTCAATCTTCTCTACTATGAAATTCACTGCATGAAGTATTCCTTCAAATACATCTTTTGTGGTATTGACTACATTGCTTTGCTCTTCTATTGATTTTGTTGAGTCTTCTACTGTCTTGTAAGTATCGTTAATCGTGCTTTGTATCTCAGATATTAAGTTAGCTATATTTCTCGCTGCCTGTGAGGATTGCTCTGCCAATTTCCTCACTTCGTCTGCTACAACGGCAAAACCTCTTCCTGCGTCTCCTGCTCTTGCTGCTTCTATCGCTGCGTTTAGTGATAAAAGATTTGTCTGGTCTGCTATGCCCGTTATCGTCTCCACAATCTTGCTTATTTCCGTAGATTTTTCTAAAAGATAATTTGTGGATTCTTTTACATTGTTATTTGCTTCTACTGTCAGTTCTGTCTTTTTAATTAAGTCATCTATAATCACAAGCCCTTCGTTGGATACCATGCTGACATTCTCTACTTCTTGGTTTATCTCATCAGCGTTTTTAATGGATTGGTCTATCAATTGCCCAAGTAATACAGTGGCATTAGCGCTCTCTTCTGCTTCTCTTGCTTGGCTAGAAGCTCCTTGTGCGATTTCTTCAATGGCTTTTGCAACGTCTTGTGTGGCTTGTGCTGCCTGTTCAGAAGCTACAGCCATGTTTTCCGCTGAGTGATTTACAGACTCTGATACGCTTCTTATGTCAAAAACAAGCCTTTTTATTCCTTCAATCATGGTGTTGAAGCTATTTGCCAGTATTCCAACTTCATCTTTTGCTTTTACATTAGCTTTAACCGTAATATCCCCTTTAGCTGCTGCAGACATAGCAGTTACAACCTTTTTGATTCCTGAGGATATAGAATTTGCAAAGAAGTATGCTATTAAAAATCCTATAAATAATACTATTATGCTTACAGTAATCACAAAATTGCGTATTTTTGTGACATCTTTCGTTAGTTCACTATTTTCCATCGTAACCACTGCTTTCCAACCAAAGCTGTCAAGGTTTCTCACACTGGCAAATTTGTACACATTGTTTGAACTGTACTGTATAGTAGCATTATTAGTATTCAATAATCTTTCACCAAAATCGTATTGCTTGATAGAAGTAAATAATTTACTAGAATCCGGATGAGTAATAGTAATGCCGTCTTTTGTGACTATATATATATATCCTGTTTTACCAAGCTTTATACTTGATATATTTTTAGAAAGTTGTTCTAAACTTATATCAATTCCTAGGACGCCTACTAACTTACCACTCGAATCCGTAATGGTTTTAGTAACAGTGATTTTTGGCACCTTAGTATTGAAATCTTCATAAGGGTCTGTCCAGACAATATTACCTCCTGCTTTTTCAGCATCTTTATACCACTGCTTTTCTGTTGGATCGTAATTTTCTAGTTTTTGAGGTGGGTACAAAATCATCTTTTTATCAGGTGTAGCAAAATACACATTTATTACATTTGACATGGATTTTTTTACTTCCTCTAATTTTTCAAGTACTGCTTCATCCGAAGCGCTGCTCCCATCATAATTCATTATAGTATTTGATTCAGCTAACATTTTAAGCCTTGATTCTGCATCTTGTTTAATAGAATTTATGTACTTATTCAAAACCGATAAAGCTGCTTGATTAGAATCGTTTATCTTGGTTTTAAGGACACTCTCTGCAATACTAGTAGAAAAATACCCTGTTATGACAAGGGGAATTAAAATAAACAAGAGCATAAACACCAAAAGTTTTGTTCTAATGCTTTTCATTTGTTACCCTCCCATTATATAGAAATAAAGTGTTGTTGATCCACCTTTTTATCCCCCAACACTTCTTCTAATGCTTCTACGATTTTGTAATTATATTTTTGCGGTTGGGTTTTTAATTCAAATATTGCCTCGTGTATACTTTTTAACCTCTTTTCATTATAAGGCCTTTTTGTAGTCATTGCATCAAAAGAATCACAAATTCCTATTATTTGAGCATTTAAAGGAATAATACTGACACCAAAAGGATAGCCAGAACCATCTAGCCTTTCATGATGGTAAAGTACCCCTGGAATTAAATCCTTCAAAGAAGGAAAAATTTTTAACATCTCCGCACCATAACTCGGATGTATCTTCACAAATTCGTATTCTAACTCTGTAAGCGAACCTGGCTTGTCAAGAATGGCAACAGGTACTAATACCTTGCCAATATCGTGTAATAATCCCCCCTTACAATTATAAATTTGCTCCTCTTTGGGTAATCCCAAATTTTTAGAAACTAGATAAGTAAGTTTTGCAACTCTTATACTGTGTAAGTAAGTCGTATAGTGATAATGTTTCAAACTCGTCATTAAATGCTTTATAAGATAATACTCGCTGTAATTGTATACTTCCACCGTTTTCCCTTCTTCTCGACATAATTTGACAAAAAAATTATACCATTTGTTTCTTATAATGTCAATTTAAAAAAAGTTTCCAAAAAAAAAAAAAAAAAAAAAAAAAAAAATAGTTTTTTCTTAACGAATTTTTTTACAATCATTTCTTTCCGAAAATGGTATACCCAAAACCGTTATTGGTTGCAATGTGAAATAGCAGTTGTAATAATGGTCCTTGTTTCTTTGGGAGGGAAACTGCAATTAAATTTTTTGATATGGATTTGTCACAAAAAAGTTTTAATTTTTTAGTTGGTGTGGTATAATTATTATGTACCTGTTATATAGCTTTAATAAAAGCAAAAATCTAAATTAATGCGGTCTGTTATACACCCTATAAATACCTGTTATATAATAAGCTGAAATATTGTATAGTGTGCTATATCAGGTACATCCTTTTTTGATTGGTGATTTTTTGACCATTTTATTTAATTATTTAAATAAGGAGAGGAGTAAAGAAATGGCTAAAGTAATGAAGACCATGGATGGTAACACAGCTGCTGCTCACGTAGCTTATGCTTTTACGGAAGTAGCTGCGATTTACCCCATAACTCCATCGTCTCCAATGGCAGAAGTGGTAGATGAATGGAGTGCACATGGAAAAAAGAACATATTTGGTCAGCCGGTAAAAGTTATTGAAATGCAGTCAGAAGCAGGTGCTGCAGGGGCTGTTCACGGATCACTGGCAGCAGGAGCTCTAACAACAACATTTACTGCATCACAAGGACTTCTTTTAATGATTCCCAACATGTACAAAATTGCAGGGGAGCTTTTACCTGGAGTATTCCATGTAAGTGCACGTGCCGTTGCAACACATGCTCTTTCAATTTTTGGTGACCATTCTGACGTTATGGCATGCCGTCAAACAGGTTTTGCTATGCTTGCATCAGGCAGTGTACAGGAAGTAATGGATTTAGCAAGCGTCGCACACCTTTCTGCAATTAAAGGAAGAGTGCCTTTCTTGCACTTCTTTGACGGATTTAGAACATCTCACGAAGTGCAAAAAATCGAAGTTTTAGATTACGAAGACCTCAAAAAACTTGTAGACTATGAAGCTTTAAAAGCATTCAGACAAAGAGCACTAAATCCAGAACATCCTGTAACAAGAGGTACAGCTCAAAATCCAGACATTTTCTTCCAAGGAAGAGAAGCTGCTAATAGATTCTACAATGCTATACCTGAAATCGTGGAATATTACATGAATGAAATAAACAAATTAACAGGCAGAGATTATAAACTGTTCAACTATTATGGTGCACCAGATGCAGAAAGAATAATAATTGCAATGGGTTCTGTAACAGAAACTATTGAAGAAACAGTAGATTACTTGATGAAAAAAGGAGAAAAAGTAGGGGTCGTAAAAGTACATCTTTATAGGCCTTTCTCTGTAAAACACCTATTAGATGTAATACCAAAGACAGTAAAGAAAATAGCTGTGCTTGACAGAACAAAAGAACCCGGTTCAATTGGAGAACCTTTATATGAAGATGTAAAAACTGCCTTCTTTGATAGTGAATTGCGTCCAGTTATTGTTGGAGGTCGTTATGGTCTTGGCTCAAAAGATACTACACCTGCACAGATCATTGCTGTATTTGACAACCTCAAGGCTGATGAGCCAAAAGACCACTTTACAATAGGAATAATAGATGATGTGACCTTTACATCCCTCCCTGTAGGACAAGAAGTTGACACAACACCAGAAGGGACAACCAGCTGCAAATTCTGGGGATTTGGTTCCGACGGTACAGTTGGTGCAAACAAAAGCGCTATAAAGATTATAGGCGACAATACAGATTTGTATGTGCAAGCTTATTTCTCTTACGATTCAAAGAAGTCAGGCGGTGTAACAGTATCCCACTTAAGATTTGGTAAAAAGCCAATAAGGTCTACTTATTTAATTAACAAAGCAGACTTCATTGCCTGCCATAAGCAATCTTACGTTTACAACTATGACATATTGGCAGGATTAAAAGATGGCGGTACTTTCCTTCTAAACTGCAATTGGAAAGTTGAAGAATTAGACAAAAAATTGCCTGCTTCAATCAAAAGATATTTAGCTAAACATAACATTAACTTCTACATCATCAACGCTGTAGACATCGCAAAAGAAATAGGTTTAGGCGGAAGAATTAACATGATAATGCAATCTGCTTTCTTCAAACTCACAAACATAATACCAATTGAAGAGGCAGTAAAGCACTTAAAAGAAGCTATCGTAAAAGAATACGGACATAAAGGTGAAAAGATAGTACAGATGAACTACGAGGCTGTAGATAGGGGTATAAATTCTTTAGTCAAAGTAGAAGTACCTGCTTCTTGGGCAGATGCTGAAGATGAACCAAAAGAAGAAAGACAAACACCTGATTTTGTAAAAAATGTTGCTGATGTAATGAATAGATTGGAAGGAGACAAGCTTCCTGTAAGTGTCTTCCTCGGAAGAGAAGATGGTACATTTCCACCAGGTACTGCAGCTTATGAAAAACGTGGAATTGCTGTTGACGTACCGGAATGGCAAATAGATAACTGTATACAATGTAACCAATGCGCTTTTGTATGTCCACACGCTGCAATAAGGCCCTTCTTGCTCACCGAAGAAGAAGTTAAAAACGCACCAGAGGGATTTAAAGTTAAAAAAGCTATTGGAAAAGGCTTTGAAGGACTATACTACAGAATTCAAGTCAGTGTCCTTGACTGTACAGGTTGCGGCGTTTGTGTAAATGAGTGTCCTACAAAAGAAAAATCGCTTGTAATGAAACCTTTAGAAACACAAATGGAAGAAGCAAAGAACTGGGAATATGCAATGACCTTATCACCAAAAGAAAACCCAATGAACAAAGAAACAGTAAAAGGAAGCCAATTCGAACAGCCTCTGCTTGAATTCTCAGGTGCTTGCGCAGGATGCGGTGAAACACCTTACGCTAAACTTGTCACACAGCTTTTTGGCGATAGAATGATGATAGCGAATGCTACAGGTTGTTCTTCAATTTGGGGAGCAAGTGCACCATCTACACCATATTGTACAAACCATGAAGGAAAAGGACCCGCTTGGGCAAATTCCCTTTTTGAAGACAACGCAGAATTTGGTCTTGGCATGGCATTAGCTGTAAAACAACAAAGAGCAAAATTAGCTGATATAGTAAAAGAACTGTTGGAACTTAACATCACAGCAGAGCTAGAAGAAGCTCTTAAGTTCTGGCTTGACAACATGATGGACGGCAAAAAATCAAAAGAAGCTACCATAAAATTGTTACCAATACTTCAAAACTATAAAGCAGAAGACGCAAAAGTAAAAGAGCTCATTAATGAAGTACTTGAAAGAAAAGATTACCTCATCAAGAAGTCTCAATGGATATTTGGTGGTGACGGTTGGGCATACGATATAGGTTATGGCGGATTAGATCATGTACTTGCTTCGGGAGAAGATATAAACGTCTTAGTATTCGATACAGAAGTTTATTCAAATACAGGTGGACAATCTTCAAAGGCAACACCAGTAGGTGCAGTAGCACAATTTGCAGCAGCAGGTAAACCAATTGGCAAGAAAGACTTGGGAAGAATGGCAATGACATACGGATATGTATATGTAGCACAAGTTGCAATGGGAGCAAGCCAGACACAATTAATTAAGGCATTAGTCGAAGCTGAAAGCTATCCAGGACCATCTCTCATCATAGCTTATGCTCCATGTATCGCTCATGGCATAAAACAAGGTATGAGCTACAGCAAATTAGAAGAAAAGAAAGCTGTAGAAGCAGGATATTGGGTTCTTTATAGATACAATCCACTTCTCAAGAAAGAAGGAAAGAATCCATTCATCCTCGATTCTAAGCCGCCAAAACTCTCTGTTAAAGATTTCTTGCAGGGAGAAATCAGATTCTCAGCTCTTGAGAAGACTTTCCCTGAAAAAGCACAAAAGCTCTTTGAAGAAGCTGAGAAACAAGCTCAAGAGAGGTATAAAATCTACGAAAGATTGGCAAAAGATGAATAAAAGATAAATAAAAATATGGAGGGAACATTCCCTCCTTTTTTATCTCTGCAAAAAGCAATGTGTGTAAAATTCTAGTAGTAAAAATAATATAGCTGACATTATGCACAAAGTGCGCAATCTACAAACTTGTGATACACACACTGCAAATGCCTGTAACCATTAATATTAATTATAATGTGGTATAATATATACGGGTGTTTGTCACATTTAAAATATATCATATGTAAAATCATATACACTAACATAACATTCCATTTATTTTTTATTATTCTTCCTCATTTGAAATTTCATTCAGAAAGGACGGTATGGTAAATGAATCCTATAGATCAAGCTATCAGTTTTTACAAAGAAGAAGTTGAAGCTGCCGACCTTTATACATACCTTGCGAAAGTTGAGAAAAATCCACAAACTAAAAGTAATTTTGAAGCACTTGCAAAACTAGAGAAAGCCCACGCAAAATTTTGGCATCAATTTTTAAAAGACAGAAATATAGAAATTCCGGAAAAAAAACCTCGTAAATTTAGGCTTTTTAGTTATAAAATATTGAGAACTTTATTAGGAAGTAAATTATTCGTCACAATACTTGAGATGAATGAAACAACAAGTACCGAATCCTATTATCGTTATTTTAACGAACCCTCTCTTACAGAAGAAGAAAAATTAATTCTATCAAAAATCATAGAAGATGAGCTGGAACATGAAAAAATGTTTAGCAGACAAAAAGATAAATTCAGCATAGAAAACATAAGAGACTTTATACTTGGAATGAACGATGGCCTTGTAGAAATTTTAGGAACTGTAACAGGTCTTTCTGCAGTCTATCCAAAAAGTCCAATTACTGTTGGTACTGCAGGCCTGGTGGTAGGAGTAGCTGGTGCTCTTTCTATGGCAATAGGTGCATACACCTCTGTAAGGTCTCAAAGACAGGTAAATGAAGGAATAAAGAAGAAAATGGAGCTTTTATTTAAAGTCTCAAAAGACAGGGCAAAAGAGGAATTTTTAAATAAACTATCCGAATCCGGTATACCAGAAGATGTCGGGAGAGAAATTGTAAACAAACTTAGTGACAATGAAGATGCCATGACAAATCTTTTAACTGAAGAGATTTCTGAAAACGAAATAAAATCTGCTCTATATACTGGTATCGCATACCTTGTAGGACTTGTATTCCCCGTTTTGCCTTACTTTATAATCACTTCATCCTCTTTAGTAGCTCTTGCATTTTCAGTAATTTTTGCAGCAATAGCACTTTCTATAGTAGGAATTATAGTATCTGTCGCTTCAGAAAGTCTGTCTGTGAAAGGAAAGGTCTTAGAAATGGTAGTAACAGGTCTTGGCGCAGCAGCGCTATCCTACCTCTTTGGAACATTAGTGCAAAAAGTATTTGGAATAAGTGCATAAAAAATAAGGAGGACGTCAGACGAAGGGGACGGTTCCTTTTATCTGAACAATTTAGAATTCAGACAGGGGTCGAGTAGAGAGCCACTTTACAGCGGCTCCCCCTCACAGAACCGGACGTGCGCTATTAACGCATCCGGCTCTTCATATCATCTTTTACTTTTATCGTAGCTATGAGTATATACTTACATAGATTTTTGGTGTTGCTAATGGAAATTTCATCAGAAGTTTTTCGTATTTATCCCAGTTTAATCGATGCTTTTGTGACCTTCTTTTTAGCGTCTTAAATAATTGTCTCCTGGTCAAATAGAAGAAACTACCTATACTTTTACTGTTATCTGTGATTCCATAGTATCTGTAGTGTCCAACCAATTTTATGTTAAGCCGCTTTATTAATTGATTTACTGGCTCATGTATATTTTCTTTGAGCCACTTTTTCATCTTAGCGACTTTACTTATAAATTTCTTTTTGCTTGTCTTCCTTTTGACTCTGAATTTGCCGTTTTGACTTTTGCTACAATAGTGTGTAAATCCTAAAAAGGTAAAGGTCTCTGGTTTCCCCAGCCCTCTTCTTTTTCCAGACAAAGGGGACGGTTCCTTTCATCTGAACATTTTAAAACTAAGACGAAAAGAACCGTCCTTTCTAATTCCTTACTATTTACTCACAGTCTGATTATAGTTCTCTATAGCTTTATTTATACTCTTTACAGCCTCATCTAAAGCTTCTTTTGGTGTTGCTTGGTTCTGTAAGACTTTTTCTATCGCTTTTTCAACAGTTTGTCTTGCCTCTGGAAAAACTCCTATTAGCGCTCCCTGTGTGGCTCTATTTATAGGAGTTGAATGAAGCTGCTCTATTGCCGTTTTAAATTGCGGGTATTTCTCTAAATGCGTTTTCATCTCCGGCATATCATAAACCGCTTTAGTCACAGGGAAATATCCTGTATTTTGATGCCAGAAAAGCTGCTGCTCAGGTGATACCATGTATTTGATAAACTCCCATGCCGCTTTTTGATATTCCTCTGACCTTGTATTAAGTATCCACAGTGATGCTCCTCCAACTATTACTCCGCCCTCTTTATTATTATTTAATGCAGGCAAAAATCCAGTACCTACCTCAAATTTATTCCCTACACCATCTAAAACTTGCTTTAAGCTAGCGGTTGAAGCTATAAACATTGCAGTACGACCTGCCGTAAAAGCATTTAATGTATCGTCGTAGTTTCTGCCAAAATTCCCTGCTACCCCTTCATCAACTAGCTTCTTCCACCAATTTACTATATTGAGCCCTGCCTCATCATTAAAAACCACGGCTGTGGCTCTTGCATCTCTCCCATTTCCATTGTTAGCATAAAGCGCCCCTTGCTTGGCCATAAACTGTTCAAAAAACCACCCATAGATAGCCATAGAATATCCATATTGAGTAACTTTCCCGGAGGCATCTTTTTTGAGCAGCTTCTTACTGTACTGCTCAACTTCTTCAAAATTCTTTGGGGGACTATTGGGGTCAAGTCCAGCTTCTTTAAAAGCCGTCTTATTGTAATACAGTATAGGAGTTGATGAGTTAAATGGCATAGAATATAATTTATTGTCTACAGTGTAATATGCTAATAGATTTGGTTCTAACTGTGATATATCATACTTTTCTTCATCAATAAACTTTTGAACAGGTACAGCCCAGCCGCTATCGACCATAAACCTTGTGCCAATGTCGTAAACTTGAACAATATCGGGACCAGACTTTGATTGCTGGGAAGTTCTCAATTTGTTCAATTCTTCGTCATAATTTCCCTGAAATTGTGCAATAACTTTAATATTTGGATGTGTCTTGTTAAAGTTCTCTACCATTTTGTTAAGAGCTGCTCCTAAATTTCCACCCATAGCGTGCCAAAAAGTAATCTCTATTACCTTATTCTGCGATGAATTGGAACTAGAGTACTGCGAAGTAGAAGCAGTAGCACTTCCTCCCTGCCCTTTAGAACAACCTACCGCCGCAATTAACAACGTCAAAACTACTACTAAACTGAGAAATCTTTTAAAATTCATATAAATGTGCCCTCCTTATGGTTATAATTTATATTTTTACCCTTTCAAGGCTCCGGCACCAAGTCCTTCAATCAGCTGTTTTTGCCCTACAATAAAGGCTACGATGGACGGTATTATTATCATCACAACTCCTGCCATTATGAGGCCAAAAGACTGCGACTCCGCCATCTGCAGCATACTTATACCTATTTGCACCGTTCTCATCTCGTCCCTATTTGTAACAAGCAAAGGCCACATGTATTGATTCCACGTCATGAGAAAACTGTAAATCGCTAAAGACCCTATTGCCGGCCTTGAAAGAGGCAAAAGCACTTTTATAAAAAATTGAAATTTAGAAGCTCCATCCATAGCAGCCGCTTCATAATAGTCTTTAGGAATTGTTAAGAAAAACTGTCTCATCAAAAATATCCCTAAAGCAGTGCTTAAATTAGGCACTATTAAAGCCTGATACGTATCAAGCCAATTTAAAGACCGCATCGTCAGATAGTTCGCAATAATCGTAGCTTCTCCTGGAATCATCATTGTTGAAAGAAATATCAAGAATATTACATTTTTCCCTTTAAAATCGTAGTAAGTAAAAGCATAGGCAGCTAGGCTCGCAGTAACTATCTGTCCTACAGTTACTACAGAAGATACGATAAAGCTATTTAAAACAAATCTCAAAATTGGAACAGACCTTAAAGCCTCAATGTAATTCCCAAGATAAAGACTTTTCGGAATGAATTTGGGTGGATATTGGAAAATGTCGCTAGGTTGCATCAAACTAATCATTAATGCATAGATTAAGGGAAAAAGAATTATTCCTGCAAGAGCCGTATTTATAACGTATATACTCAAAGCCTTTATATTTTTTCTCACCTATAGAACACCTTCCTCTCACCTGTTTTAAACTGCAAGACCGTAAGTATTAAAAGTATCACAAAAAGTATGATGGATTCTGCACTTGCAACTCCAAACCTAAAATTGAAAAAAGCATCTCTGTATATGGAATACACTATCACATTAGTAGAATCCACAGGTCCACCCTGTGTCATAATGTTTATCACACCAAACTGCTGAAAAGCGTTTATAACATCTACAACTGTCACAAAAAACAGCGTAGGAGAAAGCATGGGAATGGTGATTTTTATGTGCTGCAAAAACACATTTGCACCATCAATTTGAGCACTTTCATAAAGGTCTTTTGGAATATTCTGAAGCCCTCCCAGAAGAAATATAAAATTCATCCCTATGTTTAGCCAAATCGTTACAATAGAAACAGCTACTATGCCCCATTTAACATCTGTAAGCCATCCAATCGGAGGAACACCAAATAATCCCAAAAGGTAATTCACAAACCCAATAGAAGGGTTAAACAGAAGAGTCCATATCACTGCGGCTGAAGCTGAAGATATCGAGATGGGTAGTGCGTAAAAGGTCCTAAAAATACTCTTCCCTCTTATATTTAAGTTAGCAAATATGGCAAGAACCAATGAAATGACTATCGAAAAAGGTACCGTCAGTAATACAAACTTGAAAGTTACGTAAAGGCTGTTTAAAAAATCTGAAGATGTCAACAGGTCGAAATAATTCTTAAGACCTATAAATTTGCTTAACCCTCCTTGGGGATCTGTTATAAAAAGGCTTATATAAATGGTCTTAAAGAAAGGATAAAAAGTAAAGGCAATAAATATAGAAGCCGCCGGTAAAAGATACAAGAAAGGTTCAATTTCTGCCTTGAAATTTTTCAAAAATATTCCTACGCTTCGCCTTTTCACCTTATAATTTGCTTTTGAAGTTATACTCTCAATTCTGTACATCACAAATTACCTCCAAGAACTAAAGTTTGATACTCCACAACTCAGGATTCCCTGTAGATACAGCGATAGCCCCATTTTCCAATGCTTTTATCATCTGTTCTTTGTTCTGTAAAAGCCCTCCTGTAATTATTGGCAAATTTGTCTCTGCCTTAAATTTTTCAATCATTGAGGGAATCAATGCAGGCATCAATTCCACAAAATCAGGCTGTACTTCTTTTGTAATCTCTACCGCATTTTTAAAGGCATCAGAATCGATCAAAAAGCACCTCTGAATAGTTATCAAGTCTAGCTTTTTGGCAATTTTGATTAAATTAGCTTTTGTAGTAATTACTCCATCAGGTTTCACATAATGAGCTATAAATTGCAAACCCTCCTGGTCAAAGCTTATACCGCCTATTTTTTCAACGTGCACAAATACCATAAAGTCATTTTCTTTGTAAAAATCCACAAATCTTTTCAAAACCCCAATATTGCCTGTGAGCAGAAAAATCCCGCTTAAGGGCTTTTTTAAAGCCTTCTCAAGATGTCTTTCGTCTTTTACAGCTGCAACCAACTTATATTTCTTTAGCCTTTCTATAAACGACTCTTTTCTCATGACCTTCCCCTCACAAAAAAAGAGAGAAACCCTCAAAAGACTAATATCCTTCTTCTATTAGTCCTTTTAAAGGTTTCTCTCCCCTCTCTAACCAAATCTTATCTACTTGTCTAGTTGTATTATAAAATTCTTGTGTTATGTCTGTATTAAGAGTATGTTAAATCTATGTTATATAATAAAAAACATAAAAACAAATCTCAGACAAAGGGGACGGTTCCTCTCATCTGAACATTTTAAAATTCAGACAAAAGGAACCGTCCCCTTTGTCTTGTCTGGTTCTTTTAGCTAATTTTAAAAAGTATTGATATAGTCACAAATATCTTGTACAATGAAGATAAGAAAAATAAACTTTTTTCTTCCCGAGGAAGGATTGAAATGTTCAAATTCAATATTAAAAATCTTATTTGGGCGATAGCAGGGCTTGTCCTTTTCATAGTGGCTGTGTTTTTTATCGTCAGCTGGTTTGTGAATTCAAAAAATAACACCTCCAGCGAAAACGCATAAGTCCATAAATAAAAGACCCCGCAATAAGCAGGGTCTCTTGTTTTATTTCTCCAGCATTTTTATAAGGAGACTGATACTCGCTTCTACATCCCTTTTATCCACCATTTCTGAAACGCTGTGGACATACCTTGTGGGAATAGAAATCACCCCTGAAGGTACTCCCCCTCTTGAAAGGTTAATCGCTCCCGCATCAGTGCCGCCAAATTCCAGTATTTCTAATTGATATGGGATACCGTTCTCTTTCGCCACTTCAATCATCATTTCTCTCACATAGGGGCTCACTATTATTGACCTGTCCATTACCTTTATAGCTGCACCTTTACCAAGAGATACTGACATCTTTTTAGCTTTAGGAGTATCACCTGTTAACGTCACATCAACTGCTACAGCAAAATCTGGATGTATGTTATAAGCAGCTGTAGTAGCTCCTCTTAAGCCAACTTCTTCTTGCACTGTAAAAACAAAGTACACCTCGTTTTCTGTTTTAAGATTTTTCAGTGCCTCAATAGCTACATAGCAGCCTATTCTATCATCAAAAGCCTTTGATATAAGTCTATCACCTGCTTCAATAAATTCGCCTGCAAAAGATGCACTATCTCCAATATTGACATATTTTTGAGCTTCTTCCTTATTCTTTACTCCAATATCTATATACAATTTTTCAATTCTAAAATCTTTTTTATCCTCCAAATGTTCTACTCCTATGACTCCTTGAACTCCATTTTTAAAAACCACTCTTCTCCCTACTATCTGTTCTACAAAAACGCCTCCAATAGTTGTAAATCTCAAGAAACCTTCATCCTCTATATGTGTAATCATAAGTCCTATTTCATCTGTATGAGCAGCCACCATTATTTTTTTACCTTTTCCTGCATTTTTGCATATCATATTCCCCAATGCATCGTATGTAATCTCATCACAAAAATCCTTTACTTCTTCTTTTATGATTTCTAAAACTTTCTCCTCACTTCCAGAAGGTCCATAAGTCTGTGTAAGTTTTTTTATCAATTCTATATTTAAACTCATATTAAAGCCTCCTTCTCAATATTTTTTATTATCAAATCAACCAATTTGACTGTGTTATGAAAATCCTCTAAAAAGGCTACAGAATTAAAAGAATGAATATACCTGCAGGGGACAGATACAGCAATTGTTTTTATGCCACCTTTTGTAAGATGGATTTTCCCTGCATCATTGCCGCCGCTGGCTATTCTCCTAAATTGATAAGGTACCTTATTCTCATCGGCTATTTTCGCAATTTTATCAATAAGTTTTTTATCATAAAGAGTTGTCCTGTCCATCAAAGAAATTGCAGGTCCCTTGCCCAATTCCGTAGAAACTAAATGGGGTACTGAATCAGTAACATCCGCTGCAACTGTCCCTTCCACAATTATGGCAAAGTCGGGTTCCACATTATATGCTGCAACACCTGCTCCCCTTAAACCTACTTCCTCCTCCACTGTAAAAGCTGCACAAACAGTATATTCATACTCGTTTTTCAGATTTTCTATCAGCACATTACAGCCTATTCTGTCATCCAAAGCCTTCGCTTTCACATAGCCATTTCCTAATATCTCAAAATTTGAGTCAAAATAAACATAATCTCCAGGGGAAACATGTTTTAAAGCTTCTTCTTTTGAAGTCGCACCAATGTCTATATAAAGAGAATCGAAGTCAAGAGGCTTTTGCTGTTCGTCTCTCTTTTGAAGGTGTATTGGCTTTGCTCCTATTACTCCATTTATTCCCTTTTCACCTACTTTTACTGTTTTTGCAACGAGTATTCTATTATCTACACCACCTACAGGAAAAAAACTCAAAGTCCCATCTTCATTAACTGATTTTACCATAAGTCCTACTTCATCCATATGGGCAGCTAACATTATTTTAGGTTTGTCTTTTTTGCCTTTTTTGCAGGCTATCAAATTCCCTATTTTATCTACATAAACATTGTCCACATATGGTTCAACAATACTTTTTATCTTCTCCCTTATCTCCTTCTCATCTCCTGAAGCCCCCATTATTTCTGTCAATTCCTTTAATAACATAAGTGTCCCTCCAATTCCTCTGGAAGATTGGCTATATAATAAGCTAAGAGTTTACCACTACTTATTACATCTTTCATATTTGCAGTTTCTACTGAAGTATGCATATACCTTAGAGGTATTGATACTAATCCTGTTGGCACGCCCTCTCTTGAAACCTGTATCGCCCAAGCGTCTGTTCCTGATGGACCTGGAAGCGGCTCTACTTGATAGTTTATATTGTAATTCTTTGCAGCCTCAACAAGTCCTTTGTATACTGCCGGATGAATATTAGGTCCTTTTCCAATTGCAGGTCCTTTACCTAACTCTATCTCCAGACTAACCCCTCTTGCTTTTCCATGGGTAACGTCAATAGCAATTGCAATGTCTGGCTCTACATTATAAGCGGAAGTTGTAGCTCCTCTTACTCCTACTTCTTCCTGAAGTGTAACTACTGCATATACATCATGATAATGATATAATTTTTTCAGTTCATCAAGGCATACTGCCATCACAACAATCCCGGCTCTATCATCTAAGGCCTTTCCAGAAACATAATCATTTAAAAGCTCTCTGAAGTCTCTTTTTATCGTTATAATGTCGCCAATTTTGACTAATTCCTCTACTTCTTTTTTAGGAAGTCCAACATCCACATACATATCATCTATTTTTATAGCTTTTTCCATGTCCTCAGAAGACAAAAGATGTGGTGGCTTACTTCCTATAACTCCCAACAAATCCTTTTTACCGTGAACTATAACTTCTTGGGAAGGAAGAGTCCTCTGATCAACCCCTCCTACTGTTGTAAATTTTATAAATCCTTTCTCATCAATATCTTTCACCATAAGGCCTATTTCATCTAAATGAGCTGCTAACATCACCTTGTACTTGCCTTTTGTGCCCTTCTTTTTAAAAATAAGATTGCCAAAATTGTCTTCTTTAACTTCATCTGAAATTGGTTCAAATTCTTTTTTTAAGAGGTCATAAATTCCTCTCTCATGCCCAGAAACCCCGTAGCTTTCACTAAGCTTTTTTAATAAATCCTTATAATCCATTTTCTACCCCTTCCCGTATAGTTTTATTAAACCACCTTCAAATTTTAATGATTAACCTCTACAAGTTTATTATTTCTACATAGATCTTTAAATTCCTTCTTATTTTTTCTAGCTTAAAAATTGTTTTAATAATTTTTTAAAACTCATTGACAAAAAAGTTTTATAGTGTTATATAATTATATAACAGTATAAAACTTTGGGAGGTCGTCTTATGAATCAAAATTTAATTGAAACTATTGTATTTTTAGTGGCTTTTGTAGCTTTAGTAACCGGTTTTATTTTCCTGTTCTCAAGCAAAACTTCAAATTTGCCCATTGTAAAAACTTTTAAAGAAAGTGCCACTATAAGAGTAGCTGCATCAGGAGTTAGCATCTTATTAGCTTGGATTTCTCCATGGATTTCTTTAAAAGTATTGCTTTTTATTTTATCTTTTGTACTTTTAATAAGTATCTTCCCTATAAGAAAAGGGCTATCTTCTTCACTTTCAATTGTTTTACTCGTATTATTTATAATGGTAATTACCGTACCAATTTTAGGAATGGGTTTATTTTTTACTAATGTTAAGACAAAAACTATAAAAGACAATGGCACAAAAATTGATATTCCAGGTATTCATATTAATATTCCTCCAATAACTATCCCGAATAGTTCTAATTATGACTTACGCCCTCATGAAAATTTTCTGCCGGATAAATCAATTTCAGTAAAAGACATAGATAGCATATCTATTAAAGTCTCCTCAGAAATTGAGTTGGAACTTGTTGAGGGCGATACTTTGTCTTATTCTTCTCGATTGATAGAAACCGGAGATAATAAAGTTTTACATTTAGAAGAATTTTCCCCTATAAAAAATTCTACTTATGTTATAAAATTAGGTACATCACTTGAAAAAAACCTTGATATTGATTGTACATCAGTCAAGATAATTGGTAGTGGAAACATTAAAGACATTCATATAAACTCTGTTGGAACTACAATAAATGCTGATATTGTATCAGAAAATAACATTTATATAAACACTGTTGGTTTTGACTTGAATGGCAAATTAAAAGGTAAAAACTTAAATCTCAATACTACAGGGAGTAACATAAAAGGAGAATTAGATTTTGATAAAATCATATTAGACGCCACTGGTGTAAATATTGATATAAAATCAAAATTTAATAATTTTAATATAAATGCCACTTCTTTAAATGGAACACTTGAAATTTTAAATACTTCTGATGAAACTGGTGAATTTTATATAGATGCAACAGGCGGTTCTTTAAAAATTATAAACAAAAGCAAAGCTCCTATCGACATAAAAAATTTAGGCATTATAAAATTAATCAGAGAGTGATGGTGCAAAATGCTAAGAAAAGTAGATAAACACAGTGGAGTGCCTGCATATTTACAAATAGTAAACATGATAAAATCAGAAATTTTATTAGGTAACCTTCAAAAAGGCAGTCAACTTCCATCTATCAGAGATTTACAGGTGATATTTGACGTAAATATAAATACAGTTATAAAAGCTTTAGAAAAATTAAAAAACGAAGGATATATAGAGTCAGAGCAAGGCATAGGATATTTTATAAAGAAAGACATTGATGTAGAAGAAGGTGTAATAAAAATTATAAGAGAATGTGTCACAAAATTGAAAAACAGTCGTATAGACTATTATACTTCTATGTTAATTTTTGAGGAGGTCTGGAAAAATGAATGAAGTGATAAATAAAATGGATATTTATATACAGAAAGAATTAAAGGAGAAAACTGTAAGAATACTTTTTCTTACTTTTCTACTATTCATACCAGTAATATTAATCAAAACAATTGCACTTTTGTTTTTATCTGCCACTTTTATAGTGTATGATATAAAGCATCAAAATGCAGAACTTTTATACTTCCTACCTTTTTCTAAAAAAGAATTGTTCCTTTACAATCTCATTTTTTTAAGCCTCGTTGTGATTGTGACCTCTGCTATTGAAGGAATATTTTTAGAAGGCCCTTTTATAAATAAATTTGAGCCTATTTTGAGAAGTTTAATACTTTTACTTGCAATATTTGGACTTCAAATGACTTTTTCAGGCTTTGAGATGGATGGATTAGGTTGGAGCGCTTTTATAGTTTTCTTAGATGCACTTTTCGGATATATGGGCACAACAGATATTAATAGCTTTGCCTTCAATCCTTACAGCCTGATAAGTTTTACTCGGCAGGGAAATTTACCTCTGTCCTTAATATTCTCGTCCCTCATTTGTCTCTTAGGCTTTTGGTCATATGTAATAAAAGGCGGTGAAAATTAATGTACACATTAGAAGTAAAGAATCTAAGTAAACAAATTGATGGAAAACAAATACTCTCCAATGTAACTTTTAAAGTAGAAGAAAGAGAAATAATGGCACTTGTGGGTCCAAACGGTGCAGGAAAAACCACAACATTAAAATGCATAATGAACGCAGTAAAAAAGGATTCAGGCGAAATATTCATATTCGAAAAGCCTTTTCACCCTTCTATAAAAAAAGATATAGCGTTTGTTACAGAACACAGAAAAGTCTTTAACAACTTACAACTGGCAGACTATTACAAACTGTACAAAACTCTGTATCCATCATGGGATGATATGTTTTTTAAAAACTTTCTCTCCCGATATGGCTTTAACTTAAATGAAGAGATGCAAAAATTCTCAAGGGGTCAAAAAACCCTTATATTAGCGATATTAGCTTTTTCAACAAATGCAAAACTCATAATACTGGATGAGCCTACACAGCACCTTGACCCGGCTGCTAGGTTTGAACTTATAGAAATAATAAAGCAATACGTCAATGAAAAGAAGGGCACTATTTTACTTTCTTCTCATGAAATATTTGAATTAGAAGAATACGCCACAAGTTTTGCCATAATAAAAGATGGAAAAATACTATATACAGATTCCATTGATGAAGCGAAACAAAAACACAGAATAGTTAGCCTAAATGAAAACATAAAAGGGGCAAAAGTAATCGCAGTAATGAATAACGAAGTTTTAGTACAAACTGAAGAAGATATAGGTGAATATCCCCGCTTAAATCAAATAATTGTAGGCTACTTAAAAAGTACCTAATAAACAAGGTAACAATAAGAAATTTAAATTGATTTTCCTATAAAACATCTATTTGATTCTCCCCCTCTGAGATGTAAATCTAGCTCAGAGGGGTATTTTCACAGTTGGTGTACCAATTTATTTTTAAAGCTATTTCTTACTTCTTGCTGACTATAAAAATCAATGAATATCCTGCTACCACAGATAGTGCATTAATAACATGTCCTAGTACATAAGAAAGGTCCAATAAGATGGGATAAAAATACAAAAAAACTACTGCAAATAAGGGTAAAATAAAAGCCAATAGACATTTATAATTTATCATCCAATTCCCCTCTTTCTTTGTTTCACTTAAAAAGAAAGGAATTGTTAATAATATTCCTAAAACGAAATAAAAAATTAAATTACCCCACACAAGTATTATTTGGTTGTATGTAACTTCTGAAATACGGATTATCTTTTGTAACAATATGTTACCTACCATTAAATAAATATATATTAGCAATATAAAAAATATCTTAAACTCTACATTTTCTTCTTTCATTAACACTCTCCCTTTCTTTTATTTTTATAAAAAAGAATACCTCTGTGTTATTGTAATACTTTTCAATTCTTTTAATTTAATATCAATTTACATATCCATTATTTAACATCAACACCCATTCACTACTAGTCTCCCTATGAAGTGTTACCCATGAAGTAGAAACATATCCATGCAAAATATCCGTTCTTACAGGTAGCCAACCATAACTTGTCCCACCCGATGTTGAAGCTAAAGCCCACACTGTTTTATTATCTATAAATTGAATTTGAAATGTACCTTGAGGAATATTTAGTTTTTCCCATGTATTTCCTCCGTTATTTGTTTTAAATAATTCATCTTCAAATAAAACATACCAGTTTTCTTCATCTACTACATAAACCTCTTTGGGGGAATTCTTGGATACAAAAGAAGCCTTCTCTTTCCAACTATTCCCATTATCCTTGCTTACTAAAAACACTTCCTCAAAATCCCCTCTCACATCATCAAATGCAGATATTGGCCAAATGATTTCACCATCAACAAGTTTAAGAGAATATACAGAAATATATTCTTCATCAAATCTTGAAAGCAGTGGAATAATTTTTTTATTCCATGTATATCTTCCATCAGTGGTCATGTATAAACTAGATTTTCCTGGTTCACACCTTTCCACTGTAATAAAACCCGTTTTTACATCAGGCAAAAAAACAAAGCTCTTTTTCTCCCCTTCATATGGAAGTGGATTAGGAGATGCTGAAGTACTGTTAGGCAATTCTCCTTCGTGAATGAGAGTCCATTTATTGTTTATTAATTTATAAACATCCACAGGCACATTCCCAGACGCAGGCCCATATTCCTTAAGGGCCCAACCTTGATATTCTCCACCGGAATTTATAAAAAATAATTTACCCATACCAAAAGGCACTTCATCAGCATCCCAGTTTTTACCTCTATCTTCCGTCTTATAGAGAGTCTCATTAGAATAAAGTATCCAAGCATGATCAGAATCCATAAAAAACCATTCACGAATGTCACCTATGGCAGAAGTCAAAGCAGTCACCCATGTAGTGCCTCCATCATTTGTAATAAATACTTTATTTTCTCCCATATTTTCTCCCATATTTTCTCCAATAGCCCATCCATTATTTCTATCTATCATTTGGAAATATTGAAAATTAGGAATTAGTTTGTGAAACGTATTACTCTCCTTAACCTCTCTTTTTGTTTGGCATCCGCCAAATAACAAAGTTAAAATTATCAAAATTACAAGAGCTTTTTTCATTCCTCACCAAAACCTCCCATAAATTCTTTTACCAACATTATACCATTAGTTCGTTTGTCAGATATTACAAATTGGTTACAAATTATTAAATTTTTATTAATTTATCTTAATAATTTGCTTAGAAAATAGCTCTAAAGCTCCTAGGCAGTAAATAAAACAAAGAAATATGTCTCCCTGTGCATTTTGGCAAAACCTAAGGGCACATTTTTACAATCCTTGTTAGTTCTTTACCTTTAGTATCCGTAAAAATGAAGGTAAACATTTTCTCACCAGATCCGCTTTCTTTATATGGAAGGTTAGCAACTAGTGGCTCAATTGCAACGAAATCATAGCCGGCATCTTGAGGTTGTACATAGATTATTATGTTTTGTCCTTTTACTGTAATCCCAATAATAGAGCTATACACAGTAAAAATACCTAGACTACCTTCAGGAGAAGTAATATTCGACGATACACGTTCCAGTTTATCTATACCTAGAGTATCAAAGACCTTACTCCCTTCGCTGTTGCCAGTTATAACATAGAAATTTTGGTTATATAGATCACACAATTCCGGAAGTTCCTGGTATGGTGGCTTTGTTGCCTTTTGCCAGTCCTTTGAGAAAGCAATTCTGGTAAAAAGAATAGGTCTTTCTAGGATCGAAGTTAACTTGACAATTCTATTATTACCATCCCATTCTACTTCTGCCCCTAGAGCTTCAGCAACCCACTTAATAGGCACCATTGTTCTTCCATTGATAATTTGCGGTGGCACATCCGGTTTAATCTCACTACCATTTACGATTAATTTGATTGTGCTATTTGCAAAAGCAATTATAGTAAAAAATGACACCATTAAAATAACACTAATAAACAACATCAAACTTTTCTTCAACAGCACTCAACTCCTTTTAACATTTTCTTTTCAAAATATTTCTATTCCCATTATATCATTATTTCGTCCATCTGATATTACAAATTGATTACAAATTATTAAATTTTTATTAATTTATCTTAATAAATTCTTTAGAAAATATTGCTATAATAGTTAGTACAAACTATTTAGCTATTTTAGATATTTATTCTTTACTTGTAAAAAATTCTTTATCATGGGTTGTTTTCTGTAATAAATATAGCTCTTTAATATATAGAAGGTAATTTTTTATGTGAAGGTGATTAAATTGAAAAACAAATCTCTTCCCAGTACAAAACCAAAAGAAAAAGATGAAAAAAAGTTATTGGAAATTATAGATAAGTTTAAACCCCTACTCAATAAATACAAGAAAAAGCTCGAATATGATGGTGCCGAAGAAGACCTATTACTATGGCTTTTGAAAACAATTACTAAGCTTAAAGGGTGATTCTTATGCTTAATATAAATGATGAAAAATTAATCTCATACATCGCAAAAGGCATGAAAAATGAATACATAAGGCTTTCTAAAAAATATAAGAAGATTAAGGAAAAAGAGATTCTCATTGAAGATGAAGAAATTATTAGCAGTGATAGTGAAAATGCTCAAAATATAGAAATCAAGCTTGCAATAGAAGAAGCACTACAAAAACTAACTCCCTTACAAAAAGAAATAATAACTGAAACAATTTTATATGGAAAAAAAGAAAAGGAAATAGCTTTAAAGCTTCATATTTCACAGCAGGCAGTAAATAAGACAAAGAAAAGAGCATTGAAAAAAATGAGAGAATTTTTAGGAGAAGATTTCTTAGATGGGTTGTAAATTAGCATATAAAACTCTCTTTAATAGGTAGAAGGGTAAATCGGCCGATTAGTCCCTCGAAAAAATAATAAAAGCGAGGTAGATTTTTATGGCTACTTGTCCAACAAGCCCAAAACCAAATTATACAACTTTTGTAAACAACTATTTAAGTTATGCACAAACAGCTTCACGCTCCTTACAATTGCCCGTTGCTGCAATATTAGCTCATTGGTATCAAGAATGGGGAATGCCAATAAAAAATCCTGCATTTCAAACATGGGCTCCAAGTGGAATATGTGTGAGTGGATATTGTGGAGGTAGTACTGGAAATGCATTTCCTATATTTTGTACCTTAAACGACGGTGTACAAGCTTATATAAAACAAATGAATTATTACAATGATGGCAGTCATATAGACATTTTTGGCTTTCCAACTAAACTTTCAACGTTCTATAACATCGGTTATAAAGCGGGAGGAAAAACAGCAACAGTAAAAAATGATAATGGAAATACAGTAACAGCTCAAGGCGTAACACATTATGGATTAAATGATATTCCTGAGTTCCCAACTCCTCAACAATTGACATATTATGAACATCAAGCTTTATATTCTGTTTTAGAAGCTCTTGGTGCATCTGAATGGGATGCTGGTCATTATTTTAGTGGAACAGATACACAGCCTGGACAATCTCTAATTAATATTGTAATAAATTCGGGTTGGCAAGATTCGTACAATTATATTTATTAAAGAGGGACTGTAACTTTATCAGTCCCTCTTTAATAAAAAATTGTTACATTTACTTTAATGCTCTTTTCCATTCTTCAGGCAAAGGATAACCCTTTATAAATGCTTGCCCATGATATACAGGTATTATACCTGATTCAACAGCAGGTTTTATAGGAACATGCTGTGCAACTATTACTGAACCAGGTGGTATATCACCAAACATAGGCACAGGCGGCCAATATCTATCGTCAGGTGGAAAGTATAAGAAAACAACTCCTTGAAGCGTTATGTATAAAATCTTATCATTGGAAGCGTTGTTGTTAACTGAATAAATATATTTTTGCCACACTTTAGGTAATTTCCAATCATCAAATGAAGTAGAATTAGTTCCATAATCTCTCCATATTCCTCCATAAATATCAGATCCATACACGGGTATTTGAGACATATCAAAAGATGGACTTTCCTTTAATTGTTTCAAAATTTCTTTTTGAGAAATTGGGTTTACCAAATCAATATTTTGAATATTTTTCGCCATTTTCTCCTTAGCTGTATATTTCGTAAATCCCTGGGATATCAATACACCAATTATTATTCCAAGTACAAAAATTAAAAAATATCTTTCTCTCATCTTATCCCCCCAATTACCGCTTTAAAAAATTTTTAGTCTTTCACCTAAGATACAATGTTTCTACTCATATCCCCATTATAACACTATTTCGTCCATCTGATATTACAAATTGGTTACAAATTATTAATTTTTTATTAATTCTCCTTAATAGTTTGCTTAGAAAATAGCTCTAAAGCTCCTAGGCAGTAAATAAAACAAAGAAAGGAGCATTGAAAAAAAGAGAGAATTTTTAGAAGAAGATTTTTTAGATGGGTTGTAAATTAGGACATAAAACTCTCTTTAATAGGTAGAAGGGTAAATCGGCCGATTAGTCCTTCGAAGAATAATTTAATTAAGGAGGAAATAAAGAATGGCAACTTTACTAAAAATATCTACTGGTCCAAATCATAATGCAGATCCTCAAAGTGAATGGAATGTTACAGTAAAAAAGTCTTTTCGAGTAATTATAACAGCATATGATGCTTACGGTAACGTTGATACTAGCTATAATAAAATTGTTAACATTTATGCAGATGATGGAAAAGGAAATTACCCCTATCAAATCGGGTCAGCACAAGCTTTGAATGGACAAGCTACAGTATGGTGTAATCCTCTTACAATCATTTATGGAACCAATCCCTTTAGATACATAATAGCACGTGACATTGACGGCCTTCAAAGTCTTTCCATTCGTATAGCAGTTTACTTCTATGTTTATGGTTCTATAGAATTTCACACAAACTGTGATGGGACACTTTCTTATGGAGCACAAACAGCATGTGTACCAAATGGTTTGCCACCAAATAGTATATTTGTTGCTTTACCTGCAACTGGACTATGTAACAAAAGTATATATATTTCCACTTCTTCTACAGGCACTTTTAAAAAATCACAAATACTTGATGTTGGACCGTGGCGAACTAATGATCCTTATTGGAATACCGGAAATTATGGAATTTATCGTGCGGACATTGATATTTCAGATGGTTTAGCTACTCAACTCGGCATTCCATATGGTTGCAACGGTAGCACTCCTTGGGGAGGAGCGTATGTTTTGTGGCGCTTTTCATAATGTTTAAACTATAGGAGATTAAGCAAGAATTTGCTTAATCTCTTTAATTAGGTATAAATTTAGTCTTACCTTTAATCCAATCCAATTTGGTAATAAAATACCTACTCGAAACCACCGAACCGTCAGGATATCTTTCTGGTTCTACTGTTAAGTCTATTTCAAAAGCTAATGTTGGTGAATTATTATCATAAGGACTATAATATGCCTTAACATTATATACCCAATAATAATTACTATAAGAAACCTCTTTAATTTCTATTTTTGTTACCGGTGTAGAAGGACCTATTATTTCAGGTTTTATTTGCCCCCTAATTTCAGGACTTAAAAACAAACGAGCCACAGCTCCATTTCGTTCTTGCAAAGCATGGGTAAAATTTTCTACAAAATGTTTTGAAGTTTCAGCTGTCCTCAAATAATTACTAATCAAATCTGTTTCTACTTTTTTGTTAAAAGAGACCTTAACAATTTTCTTCTGTTTATCCCATTCTACTTCTGCCCCTAGAGCTTCAGCTACCCACTTAATAGGTACCATTGTTCTTCCATTGATAATTTGCGGTGGCACATCCGGCTTAATCTCACTACCATTTACGATTAATTTGATTGTGCTATTTGCAAAAGCAATTATAGTAAAAAATGACACCATTAAAATAACACCAATAAACAACATCAAACTTTTTTTCAACAGCACTCAACTCCTTAAACATTTTCTTTTCAAAAATATTTCTATCTCCATTATAACACTATTTCGTCCATCTGATATTACAAATTGGTTACAAATTATTAAATTTTTATTAATAAAAACAGACAAAGGGGACGGACAAAGGGGACGGTTCCTTTTGTCTGAAAAAATCAGACAGAAGGAACCGTCCCCTTTGTTTGATTTGAAAATTGTACTCCTTTGTGCTATTCTAAATAAGTAAACTTTATCTTTTTTCTCTTACAAGAGGTGTCTTTTTAATGGAAGTCTTCTTCTCTGCAATCCAGGGAGTTTTAATAATTGTATTCATACTTGCGCTGGGATATTATTTATCTAAAATAGGTTGGTTTGACAGGCAAACATCAGACCTTTTTGCAAAGCTTGTAATTAATGTATCTTTACCCCTTAACATGATTGTAAACATTTCTACAACTTTTTCTAAAGAACAACTAGAACACTCAGTAAGAGGACTTTTGATTCCATTTTTATCTATCCTTCTATCGTATATGATCGCCTACATATTTGCTAGCATTTTTAAAATAAAAAAGGGAAGAAAAGGTGTTTTTGTAGTGATATTCTCCCTCTCAAATACTATTTTTATTGGACTACCCATGGCTCAAGCTCTTTTTGGAGATGTAGCAACACCTTACGCCCTTTTATATTACATGGCAAACACTACAATACTGTGGACTCTGGGTGTTTACAGCGTTATACGAGATGTGAATGAAAAAGAAAAAAATGTAGTAAATTGGGATACTGTAAAGAGAATATTTAATCCTCCCCTTTTAGGTTTTATAATAGGAGTAATTTTTGTACTTGCAAATATTTCTCTACCAAAATTTCTCTTTGAAAGCTTTAAAATGATTGGAAACCTCACTACTCCTTTATCAATATTCTACATTGGCACAGTCATTCATGAAATGGGTTTTGATAAATTTAAACTTGACAAAGATGCCATTCTAGTTTTCATTGGAAGATTTTTAATAACTCCTGCTCTTGTACTTTTTCTAAACATATTCATCCCTGTGCCAAAGCTTATGAGGGATGTATTTGTCATAATGTCAGCAATGCCTGTACTTGTAAACTCAGCAATTATAGCGAGAGTTTACGGAGCAGATTATGAATTTGCCACAAGTATGATTACATATACAACAATATTAAGCGTTATCATAATGCCATTTTACATGGTGTTATTAAGAATAATTTAACACTTTATTTTCAATCCATGTGAGAATATCTTTATAAATTCCCTCTTTCCCAACTTCATTGAGAAGTTCATGCCTTTTCCCCTGATAAAGCGTCATATCAACCTGTTTTAATCCCATGCTCTTATAAAGCTCATACAACCTCCTTACCAATTTACCGTATTCACCGACAGGATCTTCTTCTCCTGAAATTATAAATAAAGGCAAATCCTTCGGTATCCTAACTAATCTTTGAGGCTTATATATATTTAAAAGCCCCCTAAAGAAATAATAAAAAAATCCTGCTGTAAAGACGCCCCCACAGTAAGGGTCTTCTTCATATTTTTTAATCTCTTCCTTATCTTTAGAAAGCCATTCAAATTTGCTCAAATTATCTCCTTTTATTTTTTTATTGTAACTTCCAAACGTTAATTTATCCAAAACTTTGCTCCTCCTTTTCTCACCAAAAAATGTTTTTTCAATAAAAGCCAAAGCATAACCAAATCTAAGAGGCAATTCCTTAACTGCAGAGGAACCGCTCAATATAACACCATTAACTTTTTTGCCATACCTTATCATAAACTCTTGAGCCACAAAAGATCCAAAACTATGGCCAAATATGACAATGGGAAGATTTCCGTGTTTTTCTTTCAAAAACTTCATTATCAGATATTCATCTTCTACTATCTTATTAAAGCCATCTTTTCCTATGTAACCTACATTATCCAAGCTCCCTGCTGTTTTCCCGTGACCTCTATGGTCATTAGCACATACTACAAATCCTTTTTCATTCATATAACGGGCAAAATTTTGGTATCTTCCCCCGTGTTCAGCCATTCCATGAAATACCTGAATAATCCCTTTTGGAATTTCTACAGGCTCCCATAAATGAACGTATATATCTACCCCGTCTTCACCTTTTATAAAAAAGTTACTGTAATTACTTGCCATTTTGCTCCCCCTCTTCAACTTCTTTACAATAATATTTATTCTATAAAAACATCATTTAACCTGCTAAATTTTACAAAGAAAATTTCCATTGGCAATTCTAAGCCTTCCCATTTATACAAATAGCCACTGCCCATCCGCCACAAGCTCCGTCTATACCTAAAACTCCTTCGTCAATATTCACTGCTATCCCTTCTTTTTATCCCAATTCTACTTCTTGCACTTTCCTGTATCTTTCAAAATAATAGTACAGTATTAAAAAAGTAATTAAGATAACAAGAGTAGTAATTATTCCTCCTTCCAGTCCAAACTCTCCTCCGGAGAGGAAATTGTTTTTCGGAAAAGCATTGTAAATACCTCTCATAGCATTGCCACTCACATTAAACCCGAATATGTAACCTTGAAAATAATTCCACGATATGTGATATCCAATTGGCATCCATAAATTCCCTGTCTTTAGGTACATATAGGAAAACAAAACACCTATAAGAAATATATTTAAAAGCCCAAGAAAAACTATATTAGGATTTAGAATATGCATGAGTGAAAAAATAATGGAAGAAATCAAAACAGAAACCCACGGCCTTCCCATCTGGTTTAACGCATTTATAATATATCCCCTGCTCATGAGTTCTTCTTCCAAACCCACAAGAATAAAAGCGTACATGCCCCATCGTAAGTAGTAAGCACTTATATTACTATTTTTTTCGATTGTTACAACCCCTAACACGTAAAGTATTAAAACAATTATCACAATAGAAAAAGCTCCAATTAAAAATCCACCTATTAGGTTCTTATAACCATCTTTTAAAGAAGTAAAGCCTATGTCTTTAAATTTTTTCTTGTCTACAAATTTTAGCATTAATGCTATCATAATTAGCGTAGACAAAAAACTTATAGTATTAAAAACGTAAAATCTCTCTTCTCCTACCATCATCAAAAGATAAAATTTCTGAGCTGGATATTTTAGATAGCCACCCATCAAGCCGATTATAAAAAAAGCTAAAAATGAAAGTAGCAATGTGATGGCAAAAGTTCCTGCTATCAAAATAGTAATTTTCCATCCTGAGCGCATTTGCCCATTTTTATTCACAAATATTTTTTTCAAAGCAACCCCTCCAAATATTTTATTAAACTTTCTTAAAGGTAGAAAAAAACAACCTATTACCATAATATACAAACTTAAACTAAAACTCAAGTAGAACTTATTCATTAATGTAAATTGCCGTCCTATTAAGACAGAGGGGACGGTTCCTTTTGTCTGAACTTTAAATTATTCAGATAAGAGGAACCGTCCCCAAAATTTTATTTCAATAAAATTTATGCCAATTAAATCCATACATTACTTCTCTTTATCTTCATTATACTATAAAAAGTTAAAAAATAATGGCATAATTGACAAAAAATTATTATCAATTGTGCCATTGTAATCTCAATATATCTTTACTTCAGCATTTTCTAAAAGTAAATATTCTTCTCCATCCCTCCACTTAATTATGAGTTTTATAGGCTTTTTAATGGCTTCCAAAATTTTTTCCCTATCTTTCACATCAATTTGATTTATATTTGGCAACCAGGTAAGCCGATCAATTTCTGTCATATAATCCATCTTATCATTATTCTTCACATTTAAATTTATCTTCTGCTGATTTAGAGTACCGAAATATAATATCCCAGACATTATATATGGCTCCAATCCTTCGTCAACAAATGCTTGTGCTTTAAAGTCTCTTATAACTTTATCACTGATATTTTCTATTATTATCTTATACTGTAAAGAAGTATATTTATTGGACTCTTGAGCTTCTTTTGCATTTTTAGCCCATTCAGAAGTCTCATTGCCAGAAAATTGGTATTTCTTTCCCACCTCAATTAGAGTATAAATTTTAAAATTATTACTATGCGTAGAATAATTCAAATCAGGAGCTTTATTAGTATTGTATAAAAATAGATGACTTCTATTGTAGTTATAATAATCGTAACCCACAAAAGCCCCTAATATTACAGCAATCAATAGTACATAAAATATTATTCGTTTTTTGATGTTTATACTATTACCTCCATCCATATTCCTCAGTAACTCCTCTGTTAAAATAGTAATTATACTGAGCCATATCTCTAATCCAGTTATCGTCATAATAATGAGGTGCTACATCCACATGAATCGGTGGATATCCCTTATCAGCAGTAAAATCTACTGAGGCTGTCGCTGTAAATCCATTGGTTTGTGCAAAAGAAGCAAACTCATGCCTATACCACTCTCTATTCCCCTCTATTACATAAGTTTTCCATGTTCTGGTACTTTGGTTATAAACTTTTGCAACTTTGTTTCTGTATGTATAAGAATGATATAAATGAACCGAAGCTCCTTTATTTTTATTGACATGAGCTTCTGTTAAGCCAAATGCTATTGTAGCCACATCTAAAATAATATTTCCAGCAGTTCTAAAAAAGTAACTTCCTATTCTTAACCCAATATCCCATATGGCACTTGCAATTCCACTTCTCGAATCATCGGGAATAGTAGTACCATCTGTAATTGGCGGTTCAATTTGAATATCCACAGTCCCATCTGGATAGTCAACATAATCAGGATTAACTATTCCATTTGGCAAACTTATTTCATTATTTTTTGAAAACGGCGTTTCATTCTCCATTCCAAATGCGCAACCTAAATTGAACAACATCATAAAAATTACAACTATGCTAATTATTTTCTTCAATTTTATATAATCCTCCTCTCTAATTTTTTAACTTAAAACATTTTTCACTTACAGATATTTTAAATGTCTTTTTGAAATACCGCTTTTCTATTATATACTTTAGATTTATGCAAAATTTAAAAGCCTTCATTTAAGCCATTCTGCAGAAATACTTTTTTCTACCACTCTCGAATTTTATATCTTTTATGTTGGATTTTCCTTATAATCTCCTCCCTCATCTTTTATTCCCGGGGAATTTTATAAACATTTTCACCTCCCACTTTTTTATTTCCCCTCTATCTATATAAAAGCCAAAATTTCTAAAAAATATTCCACAATTTAAAATTTATTTTTCATTTTATCTCAAAATTTCTTACTGCTCTTATTATAATCTCGATTAAATCCTGCCTTAACTCTTCTTTTATTTCTTCATCTACATCTTTTACACTATTCATTATCAAGGGCTCAAATCGCCTTATTATTTCCTCTATAGCCTCCTTATCCCCTTGTTTTGCTTTCAAAATAATTTCAAAAAGCCTTTCACAATCCTTCATAGTTTCAAACTTCCTTTATAAATTCTTCCAATTTTCTACGAGCTTTTTTCTTCTTTTTACCTATTACTTACATAGGACTGCGTTTTATTGAGCATTGATGCAATTTCTTTTTGAGATACGCCTTCTATAACATTTAGTATTAATACCTCGAATTCTTCTGGTTCAAGTAATTCTTTATATTTTAAAAGCATATATTTATCTATTACCTCATCCTCAATTGAGATATAACTATACGTGATTCTATCAATTCCCTCTTCTTTCCCCTCACTATTCCCATTATTTCTTGGTGCATCCAATATTAAAAGCTCTTTATATTTTACTTCCTGGTATTTCTTTTTAAGTTTTACAGATTCAAACTTGACATATCTAGCTAAATACCCAATAAAAGTAAATTCCACCTCATTTTCTTTCATCACTTTCCCCTCCTTGCCTCTCCTTTCTCTTCCATTATACCTCTTTAAGTACCAAAATTTATTAAAAAATTATTAAATTTTGTTACAAAATAATTACAATGTAAATTGCCGTCCTATATACAAGCAAAAAATACAGGGTGACCTTGCTACTTGCAAACTATAAAAAATTTTTTACACCCTAAATAATTAAAACACAAGGGACGGTTCCTCTTGCCTAAATTTTAAAAATTATTCAGACAAGAGGAACCGTCCCCGGTGTTTGTTTTGTAATTTTGTTATGAATTGATGCCTTTGCTATTGCTGAAAAACTGAGATTCAGTAGGCTCTCCAAATCTTGTTCTGTAGATTTTAGATATCTTGCTTTCCAGAGGCTTACTGGTCATCGCAGCCGGCTTAATATCTGAGATAGGCGGAATTTCAAGGTTTGATAATAATAACGCCCTTGCAAAGTTTTCCGGCCTTTATTGGTCAGACTACCAGTCTGCTGATTTTAAAGTGGAGAACATATATCTCAAGCGTACTGGTAATTAGTATCTCAGATTTACTTAAGCACCTGACTCAGGAAGTATTTAGCTGAGTTCTCACAATACTATGCCCGCAAATTTAAAGAAAGCAAAACTCACAAGCATAAACGTGCTCTTGCATTGACTGCACGTAAAACTGTAAAGTTAGTCTTCGCTCTGCTGCGCGAAGAAAACTTTATAAATCTCCAATAATAAAAGGAGATAATTGTATAAGTTAACATATTATCCTATAACTGTATTTTACATTAATTTTCATCAGGTTATTGCGTTATGGTTGGCTTTAAATTCCTGTTTATCTCCTTCCATATTTCTCATCAAATTCCTTTTTTAATATGCTCATTATATACTCATCATAGTATCTGCCATCTCTAAACAACCTCTTTCTTAATACACCTTCTTTAACAAATCCACATTTTTCATAAGATTTTATAGCACGAGTGTTAAAGGAATACACGTATAATTCCACTCTATTCATGTTCATCTGTTCAAATATAAATCTTATCAGTACTTTCATTGCATCCGCGCCGTATCCTCTTCCCCAATATTCCTTGTCACCGATAAAAATTCCCACAACTGCCACTTTATTTTTCCAGTTAATTTCATTTATTCCACAGCCTCCTATGTACTTTCCATCCTCAAGGGTTTCAATTGCAAAACTATATGTGTCCTTTGAAGAAGATAAACTTTCAAACCATTTGTATTCATCCTCTAGCGTTAAAGGATATGGAATTCCCGGAGTCAAATATCTTTTTACTTCCGGGTCATTTATATATTTCAAAGCGAGTTCCACGTCCTCTTTCCTATAAGCCCTGAGTCTTACCTTCTCTCCTGCAAACAACCTATCCACCATCCTTTCTCAATAAAAATTTTAAAAGTTATTAATTATTAGCCGTGACAAACAATTTATATTAACGTTATCTTAACATATATGTATAATACATTCAATAATTAGAATACTTAAAAATAGGAGAGGAAATTATATCTCCCGCGACTATTTTCACACCTGCTTCTTCTGCTGTCTCAGCCATAGATTTTACTATTCTCTTCAAATCTTCTATTGAATAACTGTCAATAGCGGATTAAAATTGACCCATTTTCAACGGTTTTAAATTGCCCACCCTGCGTTTTTTTAATTTAAGCCTTACCGTTTGGACTAACCGTAATAAAGACCAGTCTTTAACCTATCCTTTAAACGATAGCTGTTACCTCTTATGTTGATTATATGAGCATGGTGCAGCAATCTGTCCAAAACCGCAGTTGCAAGAACTGGATCCCCTATTAGTTCACCCCATTCCCCAAATCCTTTGTTGCTTGTAAGTATTATGCTCCCTCTCTCATACCGTGCGCTTATCAGCTGAAAAAAGAGATTTGCTCCAGTTAAATATTCCCATGTTAATGTACTCATGAATAGTATCTTTGTAAGGGTCAAGTTTTGAACCTCTCTTAGGACGAGGTTTTCTTTCGGGGATTCCCTCTTTATTGAGATACTTTCTTATTGTGTTTCGAGAATGACCTGTTTCTCATGAAATTGCACGAATACTCTTGCCTTTTGCTCTGAGTTAATGTATCATGATAATAGACCCACTCCCTAGCCTTTTTTATTTCCCTCCGATCCTTTCTTGGTTGATTTTAGATCAGAGGGATATTTCGACAGGGGGTGGGTCAAT
>JADBKJ010000007.1 GCA_014896455.1 Thermoanaerobacter sp. | reverse complement strand
CTTTCTTGGTTGATTTTAGATCAGAGGGATATTTCGACAGGGGGTGGGTCAATTATATACCGTTAGTGACAGTTCATATTTCTCCTCCTGTCGACTGGTATTTTTTCAGTCCTTGGTAAAGGATAACTTTTAAAACCAAATAATATAATAAGGGAGATGAATAACACCATATTCTCTCGTATACATTGCTCTTACCAAGGGCAATCCTTGCAGGAATTGCACTAAATAAGAAAATAGGAATTGCATATATGAGAAGATTACGGAGGATTTTCGGGAAAACCGTATCAGGTTTTTCTGCCATTGTTAAAAGCTGCAGGACTATCGCTGAAATTGCTTCAGACCTTAAACCAAAAAGAGTAAAACTGTATACTATGAAAAATAAAAGTCCCATTAAAATAGAAGCACTGAAAATTGAAATGATATAAGCTATTGTCAATTTAATTCCACATATTTTCATACACCATATATTTAGAAATATTAACAAGGGGGTTGAAAGAGCTGCAGGAAAATTTAGGTTTTTTAGTACAATGTATTTTATGAGGGGCTGTGGTTTTAGTAAATCAAAATCAAAATACCCTGTTAAAACTGATTGTCCAAACTTAGAAACAGCTTCTGCAAAGAAAATTGCATATAGGTTGTTTACTAAAAAGAAACAGGTTATATAAAAAAGAATTTCTTCTCTATTATAATCACCAAAAACGTCAATTTTTTGAGTAAGCAGGTAATAGCCTAAAAATGTCGCAGTGTATAAAGACAAGTCTGCCAAAAACCAGCTTACCAAATTTGCTCTATATTGAATTGCTTTTTTAATTGAAAATCTTATAGATTCTATTAGCATGTTTTCACGCTCCATGAGAGGTGTATTTTTTTAATCCATTTTTCATAAGTAAAAAAACAATGAAACCAAGTATTAACACCCAGACTAGTGAAATAAACAATCCTTTATTTACTATTTCAATGCCAAAATTAGCATCACATATAAGCTTTGACGGGATGTATGTCATATAAGGGAAAGGAGTCATTAGCATAATTGATTCAATTTTGCCAGGCAAAAGGTCTAAAGGGAAAATGGCACCTGAAAGAAGACCTGTCAGTAAGTTTCTAATGGCAGCTATGCCCCATATTTCTGTCAGCCAAAAAGATAACAATCCTATTATAAAGGAAAATAAAGCATTGAGTAAAAAACCCAAAATTAACGCTAAAGGTAGGTATAACAGCCGGTTTGCTGGGATTTCAATTTTTGCCCAAATTGAGAGCACAATAATTATTGGCATATATAAAATTGCAAACTTTGCAAGGCTTGAAGATATGTGACTGTATGAAATACTGGTCAGATAATCTACTGGAAGTAAAAGCTTTTGGCCAAATCTGTAAGTTTTTATATCCTTTTCAAGGTCATATTCAGCATGAATTTCTGTAAATAGAAGTATTACATTAGAAATGATAATGTAAATCATCATTTCTTTCAGAGTGTAATTTATGGGATTTCTTTCAATTAAAGACCTCCAGAGAAAGAAGTTTATTAGGATTGGTACAATTAGGGAACTTAAAAGCTCTCCTATAAGGTAAATTCTATACATTAAGAGTCTTTTTATTGAGTAGTTAAAATATCCCATGAAAATATACAATGTCCTCATTTTTCTGCACCCTTATACAATGATTCTATGATAATATCAAGAGTATCATCGTGAAAATTTATATTTGAAATTTCAGCCTCATTTGACAAAACTCTCATTACATTTATCGTTTCTTCTGGACTAAATCTGATGAAATATTCTTGTTCTTCCCTTGCTTCTTCTACTTTATAATATTTGCTGATTTTTTTAACTGCACAATTGCTTGCGTTAAATCTAACCTTTCTGATGTTGGGCATCATACTTTTCAGTTTCTCAATTGTTCCATAATATAGCTCTTGACCTTTATGGAGTATATAGATGTTGTCGCATAAATCTTCAATATCAGTTATGTAATGGCTTGTTAGTATTATAGAGGCATTATATTTCTTTTTATAATTTTTTAGGTAGTTTCTAATTGCCTTTTGGGTAATAAAATCCAAGCCTAAAGTAGGCTCATCAAGAAAAACGATTACTGGCAGATGAATAAAAGATAATATTAATTCACCTTTCATCCTCTGTCCTAAAGACAGGGTTCTGACCTGTTTTTGCAGGTCTATTTCCGACAAGCCCAATTCTTCTGCCATTGATTTTGCCCTTAAAATTGCTTCTCTTTTGTCAATAGAGTAAATGGAGGCAAAAAGTTTTACAGAATCAATAATAGACAAGTCTGGATCTAACTGACTTCTCTGTCCCATTACTAATGAGACTTTATTTCTATACTCTTTGGAGCGTAAAAATGGGTCTTTTCCTAATACCCTTATAATACCTTTATCTGCTTTAATTATGCCGGATACCAATTTAATTGTGGTAGTTTTTCCAGCACCGTTAAGACCAATTAGTCCAAGTATTTCCCCTTGATTTACAGTAAAAGAAATGCCCTTTACTGCTTCTATGTACTCGTATCTTCGCTTAAAAAAGCTTTTAACTGTATTTACTACGCCATTTTCTTTTATATACACTCTGTAAGTTTTACTGACATTTTTAACAATTATCTGAGGTTGCATTGTTTTCCCTCCTATACCAAACGCCGGGGATGGTTCCTTTAGTTGCTGGCATGGTATTCCAGGGTATGACTTTGGCTAATACAAAAGAAACTACAGTATTGCTGTCAGAGTTTATTCTTTGATTTAGATATGCACTGTCTACTCCTTTAAAGTAAAGAATAGGCAATTTAGTTACATGGTCCAATACGTAAAAGTTTAAGTCTGTCATTGATTTGGTCTGAATTTTAACATAGGTATAGCTCACTATAAAAGAAGTGAATATAGTGGTTATGCCAATTAATATTATCTTTGCTGTAAAATCGTAAATTACTTTGAAATCTTTACTCTGCAATAGAAGGTCAATATAATTACCTGTAATGTAAGGCACTATAATTGACATGAGCCAACCAATGATACTAAAAAACAGAAATACTATCAGGGAACCTTTGTACCTAAATATAAATTTTTTAACAAAGTTAAATATTTTCATATTGATCAACTCTCTTGCATTTTTTAGAAATTGCCTTTTTCCTCATTTTCTAACGATTTAATTACTTGCAGTATTTTTTGTTTTAGCTCTTCATCTTTTTCAAATGGGTTTTTAGGAATCATTTTTATTTCTATATCTGGTATAGTCCCTGTTTCAAAATATGAAGTACCATCCTGATTTATAAGCATTGCTCCATCAAATCTCACAATTAACCCGCTATTAGGAAGGCGCATTAAACCTGGCATAAGCCATCCTCCATCTCCTTTTCTGGTTCTTTCACCTATTACTGTAGCAAAGCCCGTTTCTTTACAAAATTCTGCAAATATATTTGCTGTTGAATAAGTGGTTCTACTAACGATTAAAAATATCTTCCCATTAAAATCTACAGGTTCTACATATTTAGAAAATTTTTCAAAATCTTTTACTATATCTTCGGTCGCATAGTACATGAAATTTTCTTTTACTCCTGCAGGAAGCAAATCATACATAGGAAGTTTATCTATAGTATTATTTTTCAAATCTGGTATATAATTTTCAAGCAGATTAACAATATATTCCCCACCTCTTATAAGATAAGTCTTTTCTACTGACAAGTTTTTAACTTCTTTCAACTTATTCCTCAAAGGTGCTACTATAGCTTGCAACCAGTACTCCCTATTACCCCCTTCATTATCACTAATATCTATGAAAAGATATGGATAATCTTTTATACTTTTCAAAAAATCGTATATCATCTCTCTTTCTTTTATGTATTCTTCTCCTTCTTTATGATAATCAATTAAAAATGAATAGATTTTCAAATAAGCGATCTTTCCAGGCTCTATAACGTCTGTCATAATGTTTTCCTTAGGTTTCATTAGTGAATAATAATTTCCTAGTTCGCCCTCTCTATGTGCATTCTTAAATATTTTTTCCCACATCTTATAAGAACTTTCTGATTCCCTAAACATATCTTCATAAGGTTTAAAACCTAATGGTCCAAATAAATATTTGTATTCCCCGGGACTTAAAATACGTGTATGACCATCATGTAATTTTAATAGAATATCATTCAGTGCATAATAAAATTCCAAATTATTTTTCGTTTTCTTTATCTTTTCTTTAAATTGCTCTTTATATGCTAGCCAGTCATAGCCATACATCTTTTTCACTTCATAAAAATGAGCATAATTGTCTTTTAAGATGTTATACATGTATTCAAAGTCTTCTATTTTTTGCTTTTCTGTTAATTCCTTTGTCCAATATAAATTAAGCCGTGTATTCAAAAAAATATGTGTACTGAGTAATATAATTACTGAAAATACCAAAGTAATTATTAAAATAGGTAACTTTTTTCTCAAGAATATATCCATCCTTTCACTTATAATTCTTAAAAGTAGCGATGCATCTAAAACTTAAAAGTTCCAGATGCATCGCTATTAAGATAACAATTTACTTTATTGCTCCGTAATAAGGCTCCATCTTAGGACGGCATACCTGTCCCCAACAATATGGACCCCAGCACACACAGGGACCTGGTCCTTCTGGTAATCTTATTATATCACAAGGTGTTATAGGAAAAACGTCATTAGGTATCTCATTGCCAATTTCTTTATTATACCCTTCTATCAAATATTCCGTTTTTTTTTACTTCCCTTCTTTTCATCCTTTATATAGAATGTGCGCACATTCTAATCAAAATTAATACCCTAAAACATCAAATTCACATTGGTTTAAACCTTTTCTTGTTTTTTCTCTAGCAATTCTTTTGCTATATCCTTCAAATATTCTTCTAAAACATACTTATAATCTCCACATCTTTCTGTCATTCTTTCTATTCTTCTCCTTGGACATCCTCCTATACAAATTGGCAGGAGCTTGCAATCAATACACATCTCGTCTATCGTAGGGTCATAAAGAAGATATTCCATATATTTATCAACATTTAAAGAAACTAAGGATGTGTCGTTTAATATATTTCCTACCCTATACTCTTCTATCCCTATATCAGACCAGCACTTGTATATGTATCCCTCCGGGTCTATCACCATTGAATTTACACTATCTGCTCCACAAAAATTGTATTTTAAATGGGGGTACTTATGCATTAAATTATTCGAAAAACCTCTTTCTTTTAACACTTTTTCAAACATATAAGTAACCTTAGAATATTCATGCATAGACAGGCATTTATTTGGTACATAACAAGCATTTGTCATATATAACTTCATTTTCATCACAGAGTTTTATAATTTTTTCTGACATATCTTTAACAATATCAAAAGCCAACAGCGGTTCTCCTCCATACCAAACAATATTTACACTCTGCAAATACTTTATCTGCCGCTTTATGTATTCAATTATTTTACGCTGCAGTTCTTCGCTCATAAATACATTTTTCTGACTATCCTTTTCATAACAATATACACAAGCAAAATTACACCCTAATGTAGGTGCAATAGTTAAACCCAAATTTTTGTCATTAAATCTACTCCGCCAGAGATTGAAACGTAATAGCTTGAGTTCATCAACATTGTCATCTAAGAAAAATTGGCCTTTTTTCAAATCTTCTATTA
>JADBKJ010000006.1 GCA_014896455.1 Thermoanaerobacter sp. | reverse complement strand
CAAAAGCAAGAGTGGTTCATCGATTTCATCTAGTAAGTCCATCCATATATCTTTGAGTATCTGTATTCATTTATCAAAAAGCTTAGAAATAAACTGATTACACCAAACTGGTTTCGAAGGTGAAGGATCAACCAAAGCGGGCATAAACACAACATTCTTTTTTAAAAAAAGACCATCCCTTTTTAGTAATTGAACAAGCTCCCTAAATCTTGAGCGGTTGTGTTCATCGATATTCGTCCTTATTACCAGCTTATTGATAGCTAGATTCGCCACACGCAAAATATTACTGTAAACAACCTCAAACGATCCTTTTCCATTCCGGAACGGTCTTCGCTGATCATGAACCTCCTTAACACCATCTATAGTAACTTGCATTTCTTCCAGTCCATATTCAAGTATATCTTGAATAAACTCTTCGCTACATAAAGCACCATTAGTGATGATAGAAAAAGAGAATTTCACACCTTTTTGAGTGCCCCACTCTCTCATGACTTTAACATAGTTCTTAAGAAGTTCTTTACGAAGTAGAGGTTCTCCTCCATAAAAAACTATTCTAAGTGCCTTAAACTCGTACACATGCCATAGTTTTTCAACCCAATTTAAGAGTAGTTGCGGGGTGACTAATCCTTCTCTTGCCCCTTCCAAGGAATTGAAGTCTTCAAAGCAATATGTGCATTTAAAATCGCACTCGTAGGTAGGCATCACTACCAAATGGCACACTTCAAACACAGAACGATATTTGATATCGTGGTACATTCTCCAAAAAGTAGCATTTTCATCATTTTCTTTGTTAGATGATACGAGAAATCCATTCTCTATCAACTTACGTAAAGTTTAAAGAAGAAAAAGAAGAAAATGAAATCCTTAACGATGTAGAATTAAAAATCAATAACTTCTGCTAGCTCTTCTTCTTGAAGATTCTCAATAATTTCCTTTATTTTATTTTTAAGTAAGTTATCCATGATTCTCACCACCATTTTTTGTTCTCCTCCTTTATTATAACTCTTTTTTTGTTTTTATTAAACTAGCAGGAGATTAATTCATTACTTCAATTGCAGCTGTCCTTCCTGCTACTTCTTTTGAAAAATTGGCCAGCGTTTCTGTAAGCTCAAAGTTCCATTTCTCTTCCATATAAGCAGCTTCGTATTCACGATACAGTTCCACAAATTTGTCCCTTTCCTTTCTTAGTATTTTATTTGTTTCTTCTAATTTTTTAATGTAACTATATAGCCTTGTGTTACTATAAGTGGCACTATTATCCCACTAGTTCTTATGCTTTCTACAAATTCCTGCCAGCGCTCGCCCTGAATGTCATCAAAAAATTCTCTGGTGCGAAGGTGTTCTTTTAAAAGATTGATGTCTATCATTTGCATAAAAATCCCCTCCGTTTTTGGTTATTTAAAAATGTTTTTCTATTAATTATGTCGATAAAAAAAGACAGGCTTATTAGCCTGCCGCAGACTGTAGACAAACTTTCGTAAAGGAGATATTTTGCAATCGGAGCGACTTGTGACAAAGCGGTAACAAAACTTAGCGAGACTGAGGGTGGAGGCAGGGCCGAAGCCAAGGAGGGCGGAGGCGGGCACCTGAGACAGGACGTCGCCTGACGGGGTACCCTGCCGGAACCTGAAAGTCGAGTTTAGTTTTGTCGCTTTGGAACATCGGAGCGACGATGCAAAATATCTCCTTTGAATGTTTTTTAACTTTGCCAACAAACTGAGACGTACAATTTGGAGCTATTGTAATCCAAGCAAAATTTTTATTTTTTCTTCTAATTCCTGTAATTTTTCTTTTGGCATTTCTCCTACTCTTTTTACAAGTCTTTCTTTAGAAATTGAGCGTATGTCTTCCGGTTTTGCAAATGACACTTTTGCAAGTTCACTGTTATGAGGCTGTATTTCTACGTGTAATGGTATATTTTTGTTTTTGCTGGTAACCGGAACAACAACTACCAGATCAGCAGGACACGAATTAAATTCGTCAACCGAAATTACCACAGCAGGGCGAATACCACTTTGCTCATGACCCCTTGTCGGATTTAGATTAACAAGCCATATTTCTCCTCTTTTTGGGTTCATTCTTTAACTCCATCCCACAGTGTATTTTCCCATATTTGCCTTTCTTCGATCTCTTCCTGCCACAATTTGCTGTTTTCTTTAAGAGCAGCAAAAGCTTCAGCGGTTTTTGAAAGTAAAATTTTCTTTTTGTACTCGAAAATAGCTTCTTGAATTGTCTTATTCATTGACTGGTTAAGTTGTTCCGAAAGTCTTTTTATGCCATTATATGTTTCAATATCTACCCTTATAGTTGTAGTTTTGTTTATCATATTAACCACCTCGTAGATTTATTTATCTACTTATTAGTATACTACTTTTCCGTGAAAAAGCAACTATAATACTCACTTTAAAATTTAAAATTGTTAGGATTACAGTAGTCCTAGCAAATAAAAACCGGGAAAATAACAGTCGTTACGTTCTAACAGTTGTTATTTTTCCCCTGGTTTTCTGTTTTTACATGTTCCATACTGCCGAACTAACTTCTTTTTGAGCACTGTAGCATATCCAATGCCTGGCACATCATCTCTTTTGTATTTTTTCAGCATAAGCCGCCACCTGCTCTCAAACCAACAGCTTAAAATAAATCAATCCCTTCATGTGCAGTATGTTTAAAAGAACCCAGCCCAGCCAGACTGTTACCAGTAAATACGCAGCAATACTTGCAAAGAACAAAGAACAGAAAAGTGTTTAACCTTTGGGTTTACCAGATAAAATTTTCTTAAAAGAGCGTTGTAGAACTTTTTATAAGCAAAATAATTTTGAGATAAAAAGGTTATTTTAACCCCTTGAGCTACATCTTCAATTTTTATTATTTCCCCCTGTTCATTAACACATCTTGTAAAATATTTCCACTTATGAGGTTCTGAAGTATTAATTACAATACTGCCTATAAGTTCTGCATTATCTATATATTCTACTTTAATATTTTCTTTCTGAAGATACTGTAAAACAGGATTCTGATATTGAGGAAATTCATTATTTAAAATTGATTCAGTTAACAATGGGATGGATTTTTCTTTATCTTTGTTTGAAAAGTAAATTTTGTAATAAATAGGTTCCAGGTAAAATTTGTTCATTATTGAAAAATCAATTGCATTAAAAACTTGCGGATTCAAATAAATATTGTGTTTGGTTTTGAGAGCATCAACATATGCACTCCACTGCTCTATGTCTTTTTTTCAATTACAATTGTTATCTGGGGTGAATGTTCTTCCCTTGTGTCATAAATATGTCCTTCACATGAGGAATAAGTGTCAATATACTTATCTATACAAGCTTTAACTAATGGTTTAATCCCGTCTTCTATTTCATCCAAAAAATCTTTTTCTCTGTTGTTTAAAATTAAAGAAGTCTTCTTTTCTTGTCCTTCTAAATTTATGTTTTCATATTTGCTCTTTTTTTGTTTCATAAAAAAACACCTCCCTAATTTGTTACAAAAAAAAGAAACTGTTGCAAAAACAGTTTCTCAAAAGTACCTTATTTTCAATTTTTAATTAAAGAGTTTTAATTGTTCTGCGTATTCGTATGAAATTAATTCAGAATATGGAGTTTGCTGCCAACCAGTTTCATTATGAGATAACTCAGAAATTGCTTTGCATGTTTTGTCTTTTAGTGCATTTATTACAGTATCTATAGTTTGTAATTCGTCTGTGGTAAATATTGTAAGATGGTAGTTCTTTTTGCTTTTAAATTTTGTCTGAATTGCTCCATCCTCCATCTCATACTCTTCAACATAATACTTATTACTAGGATAAGCAGCTATTTCATTAAATACAAAACCTTTAATAACTGGGCCAAAAGCGTATTTGATATAGCTTAACCCTGTAACTGAATATAAGTGACGTTTAAAGTGTAAAAAATCAATATACCAAAGATATTTATTTAAACTGCTTAAATATAGATTATCGACCTTATCTGCAATATAACTTATCAAATTTTCCAATTTTTCAAAATCAAATCTTTTAAAGCCATTAAAAACACTCTCCGTTTGATTCAATTCCGTTTCAATAACTTTTCTTCTTAAATCTGTAATATGAGGTTTATCTGTTTTTTGTATTTTTTGATATGTTTTCTCAGATATTCTTCCCTCTCTTAGTGCTTCTTCAGCTTTTTCGATTAAAAAATCTTTCGATTTTGAAATCAACTTTAGAATGTCGCTATGTGAAACTGAAGGCAACGCTCCTCTTTCATATCTGTTAATTGTCATTTTGCCCCAACCGAGAATCTGGCCCAATTCTCTTTGAGAAAGATTATATTTCTTTCTTATTTTTGCAATATCTTCTGGGGTAATTAAACCCGTGAGTTCTCCATAACGTCTGTAAAGTCTTTTTAAATTGTCATTTTCTATTTCTGGAACAAACAGTTCAGTACCACATTTGCTGCAGTAAGGAATATTTTCCTCAACATTAACTTGCACACCTTTATATTCTTTTATTAAACTTTTCTTTATTTTAAATCCAACTTCTTGTTTGCATACTGGGCAATATATTTTATTCACCATTTTCATCACACCCTTCTAGAGGTTCATCTTCATGGATAGAAATACACACCACTTCATTCGGTGAATTATATCTTAATTTTATGTATATGCAAGCATCTAAATACTTCTGATTTTTAAAAATCCATACGTCACCTTCTTTGTCTTTATCATGATCCTTTTCTGGTCCTTTTATATAATCCGAAGGTTCCAAAGTTAAAATTATGTCTTTAACATCATCTACAAGCAATCCCCATTTTCTTAAAAATTCTATATTTTTTCTCCTTGGAATAAAAGTCCATTTATTGTCTGCTACAAGCTTTTTTATTGCTAGCAAATAACTTTTAATAAGTTGTTTTTTTAATTCCTCAATCTTGATCGCCTTCTTTCTTTAGAGCAGCAGATTTATTTTTTCTGAATCTATTATATCATATCAGATTTATTTTTGCCACTATTTGATGGCAAAATTCTATATTTGCAAAAATAAATTCTGCTTTTAAAATAAAAAAATTAGGACTATCACTAAAGATAGTCCCAACAAAGTAAACTCTTTATTACTGCGGCTCGAATCCAAGCGCAACTCCGACAAATCTTTTTGCGCCAAGCACAACAATAGCTCCAAGGATAGCCCACAATAACCCTGTCATTGATTCGGAACGTCCTGCCGTGTTGGTGAAATTTGCTATTATCTTGTATCCCTTCTATACAATAAAGCCTACTGCGACAACTACTGCAACGTCCATAAGGGCATTGACAATATTCCAGATAAAGTTTTTTATTCCGCTAAATGTCTCAAAAAATTTTTAATTATCCCCTTAACATTTTACCGGTATGTTTAAGTTAATTCTATCACAAAATATACAATAATAAAAGAGAGTATACGAAATACTCTCGCAGTTTGTTGACAAAGTTAAAAAATATTCAAAGGAGATATTTTGCATCGTCGCTCCGATGTTCCAAAGCGACAAAACTAAAGCTCGACCTTCGGGCTCCGGCAGGGTACCGGGCACAATCGGCCTCCTTGCCTCAGGTGCCCGCCTTCGCCATCCATGGCTTCGGCCCTGCCTCCACCCTCAGTCTCGCTAAGTTTTGTTACCGCTTTGTAACAAGTCGCACCGATTGCAAAATATCTCCTTTGCGAAAGTTTGTCTACAGTCTGATAAGCCCTATAAAAGCGGCTTATTTCAGTTTGTTGACAAAGCAAATTCTAAGCCCCTGTTTTCTGTACCGAAAGCAGGGGCGCATATCTGATAAAATTTTCTTTAAAACTCCAAATAATGGATAAAGTTTGAAATGTCAAAGGCCCTTTGCCCTTCCATAACTATAAGGCCATTTTCTTTAAATTCATGGCAGCAAAACAAGCACGTTTGTAGCTGGACAATTTTTCCTTTCCCTCTTAACGTCGTCCATCGCAAACCATGCTTCTCCTTTTTAAATCTGCAAATACTCTCTCTATTGTCTCTTTTCCTTCTTTCATATACTTTTTTACAGTAAGGTGTATGCCTTAGGTGTTCTGTTTCTTCTACATATCCTTCCCATATGTGCCTGAATATCCTCTTTGTGTGTCTTTACTTTGGCACACTTCTTCCTCTTAGAGGACAGTTTTTACATTTCTGGGTTTGATTTGCATTCCCTCTATATCCTTCTCTGTTGGCTGAACATATGTTAATATTTACTCCCAGGGTATATGTAAATAGCCATAGTATTCATCATAAACAAATTCATGTTTTTTCATGAAACCATCTTTTGTTTGGCCTTGTGTATGGCACTGCTGGTATTATTTGTCTATCAAATATTGTCTTTAATATGTACGGGATTTTTATAGCCTGCATCTACTGCTATTGCTTTCGGTTTTCTACCCTTTTCAACTTTGGTCTGCCGTGATCTCGGAATATTTGTCTTTTACTAAATCATATATGAAACTGGTGTCTATGACTCTTTCTATCTTCCTTAAAAGGTGATCTTTTGGAACTAACTGATCTATGCTGGCAAATTTCATTTGATGTTCAAGTATCCTGTTTTTGATAACATCTTGTTTCCCTTTTATGTTTCTATAATACTAAAAAAACAAGGAACCCTTTTCATCATAACGGGTTCCCGATATTTTGTCTACAGTCTGAAGCGCCTCATTTTAAGGCGCGGTAATCATCAAATAAATGTATTTGTTCTGAATAAGACTTAATTCTTTTTTCTGCTAATTCAACATATTTAGGTTCTATCTCATAACCGATATAATACCTTCCGCTTTTCAACGCAGCCAAACAGGTGGTTCCACTTCCGCAAAATGGGTCCAATACAACCTCTGACTTAAATGTATATAACTGTATTAATCTGTAAGGCAACTCTTCACGAAAAGGGGCAGGATGCCCTATGCTCTTAGCAGACACTGCCGGAAAAGTCCACAAACAAGGGGGACGGTTCCTTTTATCTGAAAAAATCAGACAGAAGGAACCGTCCCCTCTGTTTGATTATTAGTTTTGATTACTTAAAATTTGCATAGTCTTAGTTATTTCCTATATATCGGTTGAATAGCTGGTATCAGATTGTTAATATTAACATACAAGTAAATTGCTGCACAAATTTCTGCAATTGCTGCTAACAGCCAAACATATGTATAGCCAAAATATTCAATAAAATAGCCAATTGCTATCGATACAAAAAAACCATAAAAAGATCTTACAGCCGATAAACCAGAGTAAAATGTCGCTCTTTTATCATTAGGTATATAATCATGTATCCACGCGCTACTTGCAGATTGGTCTATACCTAGTCCAAACTCAAAAGCACATAATCCCAATATAAAGAAGTATACGTTGGGCATGAGGAAAACAATGATTAATCCTAATACAGCGATTAACATTCCAACAATTGAAATATAAACGGCTTTAAAATAATCTACAAGTTTTGATGTAATAAAACCTGAAAAGGTAAATAATAACATGAAAATTATCAAAAGAATTCCATTTAAGCTGGGATCTAATCCAACGTTATTTGCTCCATAAATTTGCCATGACAAAATGAAACAAATAAATGCTGTATGCGCGAATAAATTTCTTATCAGTATTTTCATCATATTTTTATCTTTTAACAATTTCTTAGTATTATTAACAATATCCACAAAAATATTATCATTAGTAATTTCTCCATAATTGTCTTCTAAAAACAATAAAGCTATAACACCTGCAATGCAAGCAATTATACCGCTAATAACTACTGGAAGATTTAAACTTTTTTTAATCAATACAGTTCCCATTGCCAACGTCACCGCTGCAAAAAAGCTTGTTATCCCTGCTAACTTAGGGATAATTTTATCCTTATAATCCAGCTTATTTAATTTATGAAGATAGTCCACGTACCAAGATTGTAGGGCACCTGAAATCAATGCAATTCCAAATGACATTACAATTGATGAAAAGATAAAACCCCAAGTTTCAGTAGAGTACCCATATGCAATCATTCCAATTCCCCAAAATAAGAATCCAATACCTGCGGTCTTTTTCCTCCCATACTTGTCAGAAATATTTCCAGTAGGGTAATCAAATGCTGCTAAAGTCAGAGAAGAAATCGCAAAAACAACACTAATCATATTCGAGCCTATATTTCTCTCGTACATCAACAGTATAAAAACTGTTCCATAAAGCTTGTCAGCCATGTTATACAATGAACCGAGAACCCCATATAACACGGTAGCTTTTTTATATTCTTCTAATTTCATCATAAGATAAACCCTCCATGTTATAGTCATGTTCTTCTATTATTTCTTTAATAAATAAATCTATTTTTTATTGCATTTACTTACTTGCCATTTTACATAATTATATCCTAAAAAGTATGATATAGCTTGTATTGGGTCATCATATGCTTGAATACAAATTGATTTTGCCGTAAAAATATCGTAATTAAATATTTTAGATATTTCGTGTATTACTTTATTAATTTCAGTTTCAAATGCGTGAATTTTCAATGCTGCGAAAGCAAGTACAACCATTTTTCTAAATGAATTATAAAAAGCATGTTCCAATCTTAATTCAGGTCTAATTTGTACATATTTTTCTTCTGCAAATTTAGCCCATCCTTCTTCAAAAATACTAATATGATCACTCGCATGCGTTATCATATTGTCCGCAGCTTGGTCCGTGAAAAAAATCGAAAGAAGGATGGGCTAAATTTGCAGAAGAAAAATATGTACAAATTAGACCTGAATTAAGATTGGAACATGCTTTTATAATTCATTTAGAAAATGGGTTACCAAGTCGCAGCATTGAAAATTCACGGCATTTGAAACTGAAATTAATAAAGTAATACACGAAATATCTAAAATATTTAATTACGATATTTTTACGGCAAAATCAATTTGTATTCAAGCATATGATGACCCAATACAAGCTATACTACAATTTTTTAGGATATAATTATGTAAAATGGCAAGTAAGTAAATGCAATAAAAATAGATTTATTTATTAAAGAAATAATAGAAGAACATGACTATAACATGGAGGGTTTATCTGATGAAATTATGAAGAATATAAAAAGCCACCGTGTTTATATGGGAAATTGGAGATATCAAAAGGTTTAATAATGAAGCTGCTCTTGCCAAGTATGTCTAATCCCTCTGATCTTTGCAATGCTCAGCAAAGGTCAAATATATCAATAAAAAGGTGTTGTTAGTATTTAAATACTTTTTTGTTAAAGATTAATAAACAATCTTGTTCTGGAACTTTCAATACCATTTATTAGTATATTGGGAGAAGGGTATTTTTTGCCTTTTTGCCCTTTAAATGTCTCAAAAAATTTTTAATTACCCCCTTGACATTTTACCGTTTGTCTTAGCACTAACGCAAGTTTTAACAAAAACAAAGAAATCAGCGAAGCTACTCCTGCAAAAAAGAACATGACCTTAAGCCCCAAAACTGAGATAAGAGTCCCCCATAAGAGAGGAGTTACTGCCCAGAAAGCACTACGAAGAGTATTCAAAAAGGATAATGCTGTTGCCCGTTCAACACTAATCTGTTCATTCTCTAAAAGGGTAATACCACTCCCCCTCAAATAACTGGAAGCAATCGCAACAATAACTAAGGCCACAAAAGCCCAAGGCACAGGAACTAACGGCATTAATAAAAAGGCAAGCGCTGATAATAGTGTTGGCCAAAGAATTAGTTTCCTGTAATCGGTGATTTTTATCTTGCAAATATAAAAACCTGTCACTGCTGCAGCCAATGAAGTAACACCAAAAGCAAATGCCGTCCCTTTCAGGTCAACTCCAAACTGTTCCACCATGTAAGTAATCCACCAGGCAGTTGTGATCCAAATGGGAAGTGTAAAGAAAAAACTCTGAACTGCTGTAATCCATAGAACACGACTTTCTAAAAACTGATAAAATCCCGTTTTGAGTATCTCCAACCATCCTCGGCGACGGTAATTTCCATAGTTCTCAGGAAAGGTCATGATAAAAAAACCATTGGCTATAATGATAACGCCAGTCAAAGCAATTGGAATACGCAGGCTGCCAAGACTTCCAAGAATATATGCAACCACCATTCCTATCGCAGTAAATGGAATAGAGTAAAGGTAAAGTTTACCAAAAGCTTCCCTTGTCCCTTCTTGTCCAACACTATCATAGAGCCATGCTTCCCGTGCACCGCTCGTAAAAGCATAAGAAATTCCCATTAATACAGCAGTAACAAGTGCAGGACCAAAGGCAGAAATCGAGCTGAGCCATAACATTCCTGCACCATAGCAAAACATTGCCAATCCCCAAGAGAGCCTACGGCCCAGCCGGTCTGCAAAAGCTCCAGACAGGTAATCGATAGCAGAGGTCACTGCTGAGGCAAGTGATACAAAAAATCCAAATTGGGTAGGTGTTAACCCGAGTCCCTTTTCTGTAGTCATAAATTGAATATAGTAAGGATCAAGAATTTTAAAAGCAAAAAACTCTACAAGGCATACAGCAATAATATAACGGCGAATATAGTAGGTATAGAGCATTTTTCCATTAGTTGAATGTTCAGTCATGTCAATACCCTCCTACCTTTTCCTTTGCTAAATTAGTACATCCAAGAAATATATTAGAACAGTATTTTCTTAGTATCTCTACGCCTCCCATGGTCCTGGCGAACAAACCTTGTCCTCTGATAGCATCGTGGATTTGTGCACTAGCTCCCTCTAGGGATATCATGACCTCAGAAATACCTAAAGATTCCATAAGCTTTGCAAGTATCCGTAGTAAAACTATGGCTTTTTTCAATTTTATCCTAACATTCTTACCTCTTCCAGTAAAACGGCAAAATCTTTGAAGAGCCCTCCCAATATTTCGTTTTAGCGAAGTTATCTATATTTTTCTTTCTTTTTCTTCTTTTTTCATATATAGCCATTGAAAAATTTTAATTTTGCAACTGTAAGTTACAATATATGTTTTTCATTTTGATTTCTTGTGTATTCCTTTTCCCGATTATAAATATTATAATCACAAAATTCTCCATCTCTCATCACAAATATTTCATCATACTTTTTAAGTATACATGTATTCAAAGTCTTCTATTTTTTGCTTTTCTGTTAATTCCTTTGTCCAATATAAATTAAGCCGTGTATTCAAAAAGCCGCCGTAGCTTCATCTATTAGTAGTACTTCTGCTTTTTTGATTAACGCTCTTCCTTCTGCTCAAGAATATATCCATCCTTTCACTTATAATTTTTAAAAGTAGCGATGCATCTAAAACTTAAAAGTTCCAGATGCATCGCTATTAACACAACAATTTACTTTTTACTTTCTTACTTCATAACAAACAAGGGGGACGGTTCCTTTTATCTGAAAAAATCAAACAGAAGGAACCGTCCCCTCTGTTTGGAACTGGTTGTAGTTTGTATTTCCCCTCCAGCAGTTGTTGTTTTATAAAAAGTGAAGCAAAAAATGGTTTCTGCTCTGGAGAATCTCTTTGATTGTTCTTGCCCCTATGTCTATTATACCAAATTTCGTCGCAGTTGATGACTCAAATTTTATATTAAGTGATGGAATATAAACTATCCTCTTTTCTTCATATATATCTTTCATCTTCGGTTCTTTAGAACCAAGATAAATAACTGCCTGACAAATTTCTTTGTCTGGATAGTTGTATTTTAAAAAGTACCTGTAATCATGCATCCTCTTTGGCATGTCTTCATCATCTGATGTTTGTACTTCTACATGGAGAATAACCTCTTTTGAGCCTACACTTTTTATTAAAAATACAGTATCAGCTCGCAATTCACCTAAAACCTGAAGGTTTGAATCTATAACTTCAACTTCTTTAGCGTTTTTAAAACCAAAAATGTCTCTGACGACTTCATCCTTAAATTTTTTTAAAAGCACTTTATCGGGCGAATCATAATTATTTTTCGTCAACTTTTCACCCCCTAATAATGCTTTTTAAAAACAAAAAAGGCACTGCCAGAAGGCAGTACCTTAATATGGAAACACATTTCTTATCAATATCCACTGAAGCTTGTTGTCAAGAGGTTCTTTAAACTTACCTATCTTCTGCGGCGGGTACATCATCGGATCAGGAGTACCTCTTGTAAGAACTCCATCTTTTAAGACATAGTTATCTGTGATTTTTTCACCAAGCCCATAGATTCTGAAAAATACCGTTCTATCAGGCCCTGGCGGGTCTGCAAATGTTGGATTGAAGGCATTTACTGCAACGTGGTCTTTAATAAGTGTCCTCACTTCTCCAAAGTGTTCCACTACAAATGGTATTATTAGTTTTGAATCCTGAGAAGTATTCATGTTAAGTGGATTCAGTAAGTCTGTTTCTTCGTTTAAATCTATTTTACCTGCTTTTGGATATTCAAAGTATGCATCATAACTGAAGCTGTTATTGTTTATTACTAGATTTTCAAATTTGACCGGTTTTATAATTTGTGTTCCAGCATTTCTGTAGCGGACTATGAAAGTCTCTGGTTTTGGAACGTCCAGTACTTTCAATGGAACAAACCTTAAAATTTTCTCTTTGTTGACTCCATATTCGTATGTCCAGTATCCAATATCTCTTACTTCTACGTGTATTTTTAAATATGAATGTCTTTCTGGGTCTATTGCAATTGAAGCTTCGGATGGATGCCACATTGTATATACAACGTCTCTGTCAAAGTCTATCTGTGCTTTGTATGATACAGGAAGTGAAGTATTTTTGGGATGTACATATATAGTCTTCATATAAGGAACACTTTCTCGTGGCTCTAACCTGTAGTACCTTGATGTGGGGTCGTCTACTACTATTAGTTTTAAAATATGATATCCTGGTATGTCCTTCATTGGCCCGTTTATATAGTCTTCAAGGGACTGAATATCATAAAAGATTTTGCCGTCAATTTCCCATTTAGTTGTTATTACAGGATCGTAGTCCGGATCATAACTTAAGTTCTGTATCTTTACTCTTTCGTTTGTTTTAGAGATATCCCCGATAATGTTAAAGTAAGCTACAGGGGCATTATTATAATAAACTCTTAATGGATGATATGCGCTTCCAAAATGCTGTGGGATATATGCCCATACCATAGGCACATCTCCACCAGGGAATTCATTAATGTAGTAATCCCAGTCAGTTAATAGAACATACATATCGTAAAATGGGAAGCTTTCCATTGCCCAGTGGTCATCCGAATATCTTTTAGCTGCGTATGCAGAAGGAATTATTTGTCCGTACTGTGGATAGTGATCCTGCTTCACATGAGTGTATGGGCCTTCAGGACCAAATACCTGATAGTAATGATCTCTACCTACTATTTTCCAGTTAGGAACCCACACTTCATAATAAACCACATCCCAACCTATTACATTCCCCCGATCATCATATATAGGCACTGGATACCATCTCTTGTCCCATTCGCCGTGGTCTTCCCACCACGTGTCATAATGGTATCTAGTTACTACATTCCATTGGTATGTGTCTGTTGTTATCTTTTTGCCAGTAAAACTGCTTCCATAGGCTGTTGTTAAAGGGATCGTAGCAAAGGATATTGTTTCCTGATTGTAAGGACCTTTGCCGTATGGGTCTGGCAGCCACCATTCATAATTGTCTTTGTACTTTGCTTTCTCCATTGGCCCGGGTATTACTCGCTTATATGGAGGAACTCTCACTGTTGTAGGCTCTGGGTATCTTGCTTCAGTAAGATATAAATCTGCATAATCGTAATAATCGTATATCCACCAGTTGTTTTGTGTGAGATTTCTTGTTCCTATACCATCTCCTACTTTTGCTTCCCAGATTTTTGTTTTGGAGTTGTAATTAAATCCTGTAAAAGTGAAATCTACCCATGAAGAAACATCGCTGTGAGGGCCAGCTAAGTTTTTGCTCAAAACATTATCCCAGTATTGGTTTTCCATTATCTCTTTGCCGTTTTGAGCGAGTTTATAAGGCTCTCCGTAAAGTTTGCCGTCATTATCATCTGCAAAATAAGGACTTCTGTAGTTTATTGTAACAGTAAATGTTGTAGCTCCTGTTACTGCTTGCTTTCCGAAATCCTCCTGCCATGTTTCAAAAGGAGCTATTAATTTTGTTTTTTCTACCAAAAGGCTGCTGTTTTTATAAAGCCTTACTGTTACGTAGCCGGGCTGACTGAAAAGTGATGCAAAATCTGCTTTTACACTTAAAAGCTGCGGAGATTCAACATTATTTACATCTTCTCCCTGCTGGTTAAGTGTGTATATCCTGACAGCAGTGAGATTACCATTTACATCTTCAGACTCAGCTGATATTGTTGCAGATGCTCGTTTGTCTTTGTATTCTGCTGTGTTCACATACACTCCTTTTTCTATAACTTTTACTCCGATTGTCATAACCGCTTTTTCGCCAGGAGCAAGCGTACCTACTGTCCATTCTGCTGTCTGAGAGTTATATGAACCTTTAGATACAGATATTGATAGTACTTGTAACCCTTTCATGTATGGATTATCTTTTACTACGATGTTATTTACCGGGTTTTTGCCCTTGTTTTCAATTGTTACTGTAAAGGTTGCTGTTTTGGGATCTTTGGAGTCATCAAGATTGATAAATGTTCTATCGACTGTTTTTGTAAGCTCTATGTCTTCTGACCCGTCTGTTACGGTGAGCACTGCTGAATCTGAATTTTCGTCCACTGTAGCAATATTCAGATAATCTCCAGGCTTTGTTCCTTTGACTGTTATGTTAAGTGTGGCAGAGCTTTTAGCAGGCATCAAGCCTACATTCCAGATTCCTGCTGCAGGGTCATAGCTTCCCTGTGAAGCACTTACACTCACTATTTCAAGTCCTGCAGGGATTTTGTCCTGTACTTTTACGTCTTTGGCATCTGTATCCCAAATGTTGTCTATCTTAACTGTAAAAGTTGCTGTTTCTCCTACCTTTATTGTGGGTTTGTCTATTGTCTTTTGTATTTTTATGTCTTTTGAAAATACTTTTATTTGAGCTGTTGCTTCTGAATCAAACTCTACTAATTTTGCTGTGTTGATAAAAGTTCCTGCCAGCACACCTTTTACAGTAATATGGAGTTCTGCTATCTCTTTGGGATTAAGTCTGTCAATTTTCCATATGCCTGTAGATGGGTCATATGTGCCTTCGGTTGCAGTGTAATTTACTACTTCTAAGCCCTGAGGGATTTTATCAATTATTGTTAGAGGCATTTCTACAGGGCGTTCACCTTTGTTTTCTATTTTTACTGTAAATGTTGCCTCGTCACCTACTGTTATTGTGGATTTGTCAACAGATTTAGTAATTGGAATATTTACAAGAGGTATTTTTGCTACAAATTCATTCTGATGGCCTGGCGTTCTGTATGGGTCAAGAGGAATACCCTGATACTTCGCTTGCCATTTTTCAAATTGAGCTGTTCCGGGTTCCCCGTAGTAGTAATACGGGTTTAGGCTTTCCTGATACATATGTGGGCCGTCAAATCCACCGTTTATTTTTGCAGTTATTACAACCATTGTGTAGTCTTTGCTGGGTGGAGGGGATATGGATACTTTTGCATTGAAGTAGTAAATCATTAAATTTGACTGCCCTTCAGTCAAAAAATAGTCTTCTAGCCCGTTGTAAGCAAGATTTGTATATCCCCGGCTAGAAAGATATATTTTCATGCTACTATAAGGTCCACCTACTGTTCTGTTATCAGGCGGGAGGTTATAAACAACCATTTCTTTTGGATGTGCATAAGAGTTTGTATAAGGTGAATAGTATTTTATATCTATATCCCATGGCACATCCTGAGCTATATAAAATCCTAGATTATTTTGTTTAAATATCACCGTACCATTTATATCATACCAACCATCTTCTTTTAAAACTGCTGTAGGGGGGTCTGGTGTGTTTATGTCTTTTTGTATCCCACGAACAACATAGTCTGGATAACCTTGAATTTCTACCTTGAATGTTTTATACCAAGGATAGCCTCCTTTATCATGCCATATCCTTAAAAGTACAGGCACTCTTTCAAGCCAGTTGTTGAGCCAAAAAACTGGTGCCTGAACGTACCAGTAGCCATCTTTCCTACTTGTTGCAGCATTTATATTAAGAAGGTCTTCTATGCTTATAGGTTTTCCTGTCTTTGCATCGAAACCAGGCCTTAGCTGGCCAGAAGCTATTAATTTATCAACTATCTGCTGCCACAACCCTTCTTTGAAGACTTCTGTGTCACCTTTTGGTCCCAATTTAATAGTGTTTAATGTAGTATCACTTGGAAACATTGTAAGGGGTTTGCCACCTGTAACCTGTCTTATGTCTGGAGGCAGCCGGTCTGCATTCCACGGTGTTTGAATGTAGTGTTTTGGAGTTAAATCCCATACTGCGTCATCAGGAAACTCAATATTTGTATACGGTACTCCTTCCATTGTAAACCCAAGGTATCTCCACTGAATATTTCCATTAGCATCTTTTTTGGATTCTTGTGGAGCGCTTACATACACAGGAGAGTACTTGTTAATGAGGTCTCCTATTTCTTGAGGAGAATATTTTTCCCCTGTATTGTAGTCTTTTACTGTGTACACTACTCCTCCGTAGTTTATTAAAAGGTCAAGGTCAAGGTATACAGTAGGACCGTTAGGCAGCTGTACTGATTTTTTAATATCCATTTTTTCAAGAAGGAGGCTTAAAAGATTGATTTTTTCAGGGTAGGGCAGGTTTGTAAATTCCGGTTGTTTCAGTATATTTGGGTCTCTCACTATATCAACTGGCGTTAGTGCATAAGCTGTTATAGAAAAAGCAAAAACAAAAAGAATTAAAACCATAGAAAAAAGAAAAAGTTTTTTTAGCACAAATGTATCACCTCCTAAAAAAATAAAGCCCCCATTTGGGAGCAGTAAATAGTTTTTATTGGATTTTTAGATTTATTGTAATTGGGTCAGCCTCTCCTCCTGCATATAAAGTATCAATACTGAGATGTGGAGGATGTTTTACATCCGAAACAACATAAACACCAAATTGAGGCATTTTACCTACTGAATTAATAAATATATTTTTTATTTTCTTGGTTATTTCCTCATAATTATCAGGGAAATATATTGCCATTAGAGGTTTTACATAATAATCAAAGTTGTCAAGGGTTACTTTGGGGAAGCGGTCGTATTGAGGTGTACCAGGCTGGTAATCGTGGTAAATATCAATAGTATACCAAATTCCATAATCAGGATTTTTGGGAGAATCAATAATACTATAGAAAAATCTTAAATTATTATAACCGTCAGCATTATCTATAGGTATTCCAAATATGCTGTTTAAAACTTTCATGTCATCAGGGAAAAAAGTAGAATATTCTTTTATATCTCCCGCCATTGGGTTAAAATGAGGATCTCCTTCAAGTACAATATAAATATCTCCCATCATACTTTTTGAATAGTCTATATATTCATGTAATTTTACATCTATTTTTGGCACAAAGGTTACATCAAGCCTTTTTTCATTCCAGAACACTTCATAGTCCAGATTTTCTGCAACAAATCTTGCAGGGAGCATTGTTCTGCCGTTTACTAAAACAGGTACAGTGTCCATTGTCTTTGTCTCTCCATCTACTGTAAACTCTGGGCTGCCTATTTTAAATACAAGTGTCCTCTTCAGTGTCTTCTGTGGCAATGTATAAAACTTAGGGAAAGTTATATTTGCTTTTATTGTTACTGTTTGGTTTTCTTGATCCCATATGACATTTTCTTCACCTAAGCCAAGTGCATAAGCTACAAATCTCAAAGGTACAAGCGTACGTCCGTTTTTGTCTACATATGGTGCTGTATCAGTCGCTATCTTTTCAGCATTTCTTACAAAGTACTGTTTACCTATCCAGAGCCTTGCTACTCTCACAGGCTCCACTGAAGGCTTAACATTTTCTACACTGCTTGCTGCATAGGCGTCCTGAATGAGTTTAGACTCAGACACAGTGTTTTTATAACTGCCTGGTACATACAGGTAGCTTGGTGCTGCAAGGGAAAAAGCTACTATAAAAACCAAAAAAAATTTTTAATATTTTTTTGTAATTCATACAAAACCACCTCTTTTAAAATATTCTCTATAAAAATATCGGTAAGTCTTGAAGCAAAATAAACCGACTCATCAATTTCCATCAGCTTATTGCGTGATGTAATACGCATTTAGATTCCCTTTATTCATTACAAACTTTTAACTCATCTTCTGCTTTTTCAAAAATGTTTATAGATGTTTTTACCCAATTTATGTTTAAATAGTTCTATTTATAAAATCATTTATAAACATTAATCTTTCCTCTTAAGATATTTTTTAAAAATATTTTTTCAATTGGCTCTGTGCATATATCGTAAAAATATAATCCTATTGACTTCTTACTTACAATAATGAAGATAAAAAGCAATCCTACAAGAAATAGTAAATAAGATATTGAAATTAAAATTTGCCCCAAAAAATTATGCGCTATTTGCGGTAAAGAAGTAATCGTCAGTAAATGGTGAGAAAAAGCCCAGTCATCAATAGGTTTTTTGAAAATAACATATGGAAGATACCCTAGAATAAAACCTGGTATAGCTGCAAATGCGGTTAAATACCCCATACCTAACCTGGCATAATTTCTTATTTCACAACCTAACATAAATATGCTTCCCATGCCCATCAAAAATCCGCCCAAAAAATGCCCATATGAAAGAAAATCTTGAGCTTCAGAAGAGGCTGGAAGAGGTATTTTATACACAATCCATCCTATTAAAATCGCTATGTTAAGCATTATAACAGAAATCATAATAGAAATAAAAGGAAACATTCCCATAAACATCACTCTAGTTAAATAATTAATCCTTTTGGATATTTCTTTTTTGGGACCATCCTGAAAAATCAAATGAATATTAGGAGTTAAAATCCCGCATACATTCCCAAAACCTGTCTTAGCAATCCCGACACCGGCAATTGTTCCAACCATCAACAAAAATATTACGTTAAAAATTCCAATATTACTAAGACTATGGGGTAAATTATCAAATATTCCGGATAATATTATTATAACGAAAAATAAAATAGTAAAAAGATACAATAAAAGTTTTATTATTTTTATATAAAAATCCTCATCCTTTTCATCGATTTTGGAAGTGTCAATCAAGCCTAAGGTATATTCTTGCCTTGCATACCATTTAGTTTCTTGTGGCTTAAAATAATTTCCTAGACCCAATTTAATGTATATAAACAATCCCAAAAAAGATGAAATTTGCATAATTATCGCCACAACCCAACTAGAAATATTCATTGATGCTATTCCACCTAAAAGATGATGTGTAGTACATCCTCCGCCAATCCTTGTTCCAAAGCTAAATATAAAAGCTCCGACAAAAGAAAGTACCAGAGCTTTTACGTTATATTTAACCCAAAATCTAAATTCCTTCTCCATAAGAGCCACAAGAGACGCACCTATGATTACACCAATCAAAACCCAGTTTATATCAGGAACAAACACTTTTTCAAAGATAGAAGTTTTTAACAACTTTTTTTCAGCAACAGCAGACATTTGCGCCATGCTTGTAGTAAATGTTATAAAAGTTTTATTTTTTATATAATATAAAATTTCGGCTAAACCAATTAAAAAACCTGAGGTCCAAAAAGGCCATTGATATTTAAGCCAGCGCTGCATATTCATCTAACACCTCATTTTGTTTTTGATTTTTTATTGCAATTCCTTTATAATTAGTACTGTAATATTAAACTTTTACAACAGTATATACCACATATTTGCAAATGTCAATGTTTACACACTTTGCCCAACCTCTTAATAGGAGTTGATCTTATGGATGAACTTATTGACTTATATGCTTTAAAAGTCTTTGAATCTGTTGCAAGGAATAAGAGCTTTAGCAAGGCAGCCGAAGAACTTTTCTTATCACAACCTGCTGTAAGCCAGCAAATAAAATCTCTTGAAAAACAACTGGGAACTAAACTTTTTTACAGAACTTCAAAAGAAATATCCTTAACCGAAACTGGAGAAATACTATATATACACGCTCAAAGTATTTTAATGAGCGCAAGTAAGTTAAAAGAATTAGTAGCTCAGTCCCATCAATTTGCTCCTCTAAAACTAACTATTGGTCTGTCTCCCTCTGTATCCTTAAAATATATTTCCAAAATTTTGTTACATATTAGCAATAATTACAAGAATATAGATTCTAAAATAGTGATAAGACCAACTAATGAAATACAAAAAATGGTTGCAGAGTTGAATTTAAATTTTGGCATAATTTTAGGCAACCTGAATTATTCCCTTTTAGCTAAAGACAAGATTTACACTGATGAAGTCATTTTGTTATCTTCAAAAAATCATGTTTTAACAGCTAATAAAGAAATCTCTTTAAAAGATTTAAAAAATGAAGTCCTGCTCTTACAAGAAAAAGGCAGCGGTACCAGAGCTCTAATGGACAAATACTTGGCTCGGCACCGCCTTTTATCTAATTTAAATTTTGAAATCCCGGATATCAACGCTTTATTGAAAGCTGTGGATGACAATGTCGGCATTACGTTTTTCCCTCGTTTAATATTTCAATGTAGCTCATACCATAATAATTTGCTTTCTTATAAATTAAAAGATGTTAATACCTCAATAGATGTAAATTTGATATACCATAGAGATAAAGTCTTTCGCTCAGAAGAGATAGACCTTATTAATCATATTTTTACGTTTTAATTAGCTATTCGGTAAGTTCAGCAGGTCTTGACACTGGCACACTTATAGTTTCACCTTTTTTAACAGTAACGCCTATTTCTCCCATTAAATTTTCTGTATTAGTGTTTACTATTTTGTTTTCATCAACGCCAATGTTATGAGCCCCTTGTTTTATCAAATATACTAGGAAATACACCAAAAGCAGCCACCAGGCAAAAAGAGTTGCTTTTTGTAAAATTTCGCTATTGGGGAAGAACAATTGGTACCACTTGAAAGTTTCAGTAACTCTTGTAGCTTTTAGAAAATTCATATGCTGTTCATAAAAAAGGGTAAATGGCAGGTATCCTACAGCAAAGCCTAAGAATCCAACCCAAGATCCTAAATATCCCAAACCTATTCTCATGTAAGTGCGAATTTCACATCCTATTAATAATACTGCTCCCATTCCCAATAAAAATCCACCAATAACGTTTCCAAAGGTCAATTGTTCTTTTATCCCTTCTTCAAATCCGGGATGTGCTCCAAAAAATATCCATCCTATGAGTATAAAAGCTAGCATAATTACCCATGTAGTTACTATACCAATCATAGGTAAATAGCCTCTCATTAATACTCTTGTAATGCGCGGTATTCCTAATTTTGCATAGAAGCTATCATTTTTTGTCATGCTTTTACCTGTTTCTAGACTTATTAAAGCACATTCAGTTCCATAACCACTTTTTGCAAGTCCAAAGCCTCCAATAATGCCTGCTAGCAATGTTAATAAAACATAAATTGCCCCTTTATCAACTATAGACTTGCTAAAAGGTAGAATTTTTTCTCCACTAGAATGCTGTAGAAAAGACGGATTAACTATACCTCCAAAAATATTTGCAATTACAAAGTATCCGATAAATAACAAAAACAACCACCAAACTAGATTTTTGTAATATTTGTATTTTGGATCATAGGTTATGGATTCCACAGGATCGTCTACATTGTTTTTTACATAAGACAGTGTTTCCTGATGTTTAAAATAACTTGCTAATTTTAATTTCCCCATTATAAAGAAAGCCGCTATTCCGCCAATAGCCATGAATATTACAGTAACAGTTGACTGAATACTCATAAGAGGTATTCCTCCGATTAGGTGATTGAGAGTACACCCACCAGCCAAGCGCGTTCCATAACTGAAAAGCACTCCCCCGAGAAAGTTAACAAGCAAAAGTTTTGGAGGATACTTTACCCATGAACGGTAATCCTTTTCAAATAAGGCAACCAGCAAACCTCCGATCATCAAACCGATAATCTGCCATCCAATACCAGGTATAAAGGCGCCCTCTGAAGCAGAGATCCCGTCTATAGATTTACCATATAATTGCAAATCATTTATATGTAGTATCTTTGCCGTTACAACTTCAACTGTTCTGAACATTTTGCCAAGGTCTGTAGTAACAGTCATAGGATCTAAAACTGCTTCTTTCCCTTTCAAGATATTAGTTATCAAAGTAGCCGACATGTAAAAAATCTCTGCTATTCCGAAAGCAACACCAGCCCAAAAAAATGACCACTGACTACCAAAAATCTGTTTAATTTTAGAAGAATTTTGGTTCTGTATTTTTTTTGCTGCTTCCATCGTACCACTCCTTTTTTGAAGTTAAATTTATTTTCACTTAAAGTTTAAGGCAAGCGGTGGTAAAAGTCCAATTAGAAATTGTAATATCCAAATATAAACTAAAATTATAGGTGTTTTTTATTAAAAAACAAAAAAGCCACCTCGCATGTGGTGGCAAAAAATAGATGGGCTTTATTACGATTTAGAAGCATTTGGTGAAGAACATAAAAATGAACCATCCCTTTTGTTTGGGTTTGGAGTCATATCAGTGAAATAAATTGTTCTATTTCTTCTTTTATAACATCGAGAGATTTTCTCCAGAAATCGATAGAATGTATGTCAAATCCCATGATTTTCCCTAATTCGTAAAGATTTTTTTTGCCTGTTTGGGATAAAAGTTCTTTGTACTCCTCTACGAATTTTTCTCCTTCTTGATTGTACTTGCAAATTAGGCCTTTTACAAATAATTCACCAAAAGCATAAGGGAAATTGTAATAGTTTAAGTCAGCATCGTAATAGTGGGGTTTATTTATCCACATGTAAGGGTGCATATAATTTTGGTCAAGTCCATCTCCATAAGTTTTTTTCTGAGCATCTATCATCATTTGTTTTAGTTCTTCCACAGATAAGGAATGGTCTTTTCGCCTTTTTAAGAGTTCATCTTCAAATAAAAATCTTGAGTAAATATCGACTATGGTTTGAGTAGAGCGCTGGAGAGAATTTTCTATAATTGACAGTTTTTCTTCTTTAGTTGCTGTTTTTAATGCGGAGTTTACTATTATGTGCTCATTAAAGATAGAGGCAGTTTCAGCTATGGGCATAGGGTACCTTGAGTTTATTAATGTTTCATCTGCCAGTAGATGGCCGTGATACCCATGCCCTAATTCGTGGGCTAATGTCAAAACATTAGAAAAACTTCCATCAAAGTTTGCGAGAATTCTGCTTTCTTTTATCGGATGCAGGTTAAAGCAAAATGCTCCTCCTCTCTTGCCTTCTCTAGGTTCTGCATCAATCCAATTATTTCTAAAAGCGTTATTTGCAAATTCTGCCAAGTCTTTACTGAAAGACTTGAAGTTTTCTACAATGAATTCTCTAACCTCTTCAAAGGCAAGTTTTTTGTCCAGTTTTCCTACAGGGGCAAAGAGGTCATAAAAAGGAAGTCCTTCTTTGTGACCTAAAAGCTTTGCTTTTTCTTTTAAATATTTTCTAAACACTGGTAAATATTCTTCTATGGCTTTTAACATTGCATCAAGGGTTTCAAAATCCATACGAGAGCGCTGTAACGTCATTTCGAGAGGAGAAGAGTATTTTTTTAATTCTATTACAGTGAGGACTTCACCTTTTATTCCGTTTAGACAGGCGGCTGAAGCTTCTTCTATCCTTTTGTAGGAATTTAATTCTGCAAAGTAGGCAGTCTTTCTTATGTAAGGGTCCTTGTCATAAGCCATGTTTCTGACAACCGAAAGAGGCAGTTTTTTTTCTTCTCCATTTATGTTTATATCTACAAGTAGTGTGGAGGTTAAAAACTCATGTAACTTTGTCCATGCTTCTGAACCAGTGTTTTTCATTTTTGCCAGTATTATTTCTTCTTTTTCCGATAGGAGGTGTTCGGCTTCCTTTATTGTTTCTTTTACGTAAAACTCATGAGATTTGAGGTATGAAGAGGATTCTATTATTTCATCTACGCTTTTGAGGTTTAAAAGCCACCTTTTGAATTTTGTTTCAGGCTCTGCCAGCATTGTTGTAACATTTTCAAGGGTTTCAACTGCTTTGAGGGCTTTTTCATTTTTAACATCTACACTTAAGGAAAGCAAAGAAAAGCCCCTCACTTTTACTAAAAGGTCTCCCAGTTCATTTTTAAACTTTATGTAGTACTCAAGCTTTTCTTTTGCATTTTCATCTGTTTGGAGGTTTTTCTCGCACCACCTTTTTATGTGTTCAATTGATGAAAGTATCTTTTCGTTGTCTTTTTTAAATTCTTCGCTGTCAAAGGAGGTATAAAGCTTTTCTAACGACCATCTCATTTTACTTTTCCCCCATTTTTATATAATTTTTATCAATTTGATTGTAAACCAATTCAAAAAAGAAGTCAAATTGCAAAATTAACAAACTGGTTAATATTACTTTTTTAGGGATTTTTGAGCGTTTTATTATGTTCCTCTTTCTAAAGAATATGCTATTTTATTTTTATCAGTTTTTAAAATTTCATTATAATCCTACTTTTGGTATTGACAAAACAAAAATCACAGGCTATAATGTGAAGTAAGCTTCACATGAAGTTTACTTCACATCGAAGGGGGATGCGGTTGAAAAATAAAATACGAGAATATAGATTGAAAAAGGGCATGACTCAGCAGCAGCTAGCAGAAGCCGTACACGTCTCAACAAGAACCATTATTTCATTGGAACAAGGAAAATACAATCCATCGCTAATGTTAGCGTACCGCTTAGCTCTCGTATTTGGAACGACAATTGAAGATTTGTACTGTTTAGAGGAAAATATGAAAGAGGAGGAAAAAAAATATGAACCCAAAAAGTGAAAGAAATTTGATATATGTAATTGTTAGTATTTCTTTGCTAATTGGAAGTTTTTATGCTTATACAACAAAAGGGTATGAAATGAAATATTTGATTGCTGCTGCTTTTGCCTTTGGACTTTTTGCGGTAAATATATTTTTATACCGAAAAAATGTAGGTTTTAAAGATGATTTACTTGAAAATGCAGATGAACGAGATCTATATATTGTCATGAAAAGCACTCAGAGCACCCTAAAGTTTATGAACAATATTTGTTTAGTTTTTGGAGTTTTCTTTTTAATGTTATATAGTATTACAAACAATCTCCTTTTTATGATTGTGGGACTAACTCTATTTGCCTTAATAGTAATTATGTTTATAACATTGCTAATTACTCAAAGTTATTATGAAAAAAATAGCTGACTTTTTGCTTATAGACATATTTAAAATATCCTAAATTTAGAAATATATCATTCAGGTATTCAGATAAAAAAACAGACGGTTCCTTTCACCTAAAAAACGGGCAAGAGGAACCGTCCCTACTGTTTACAACCTTTACCCCCTTATTCAATCCTTTTAAATTCAACATTCCAGAAATGATTTGTGGGTCCCACTCCATGCCCTATAGAAAGAGAATTTTTTATGGCTCCTGTGATGTACCTTTTAGCCCTCTTCACCGCCTCTAACAAATCATATCCTAAAGCCAAGTTTGCTGCTATAGCTGATGAAAAAGTGCATCCTGTCCCATGTGTGTTTTTAGTGTTAATTCTCTCCGCTTTAATTTCGTAAAATTTTACTCCATCATAAAACACATCCACCGCTTCTCCTTCTAAATGTCCGCCCTTTACCAAAACTACCTTTGCGCCTAAACTTAAAATTTTCTTTGCAGCTTCCTTCATATCCGAAATGTTCTTTATCTCCATTCCTGTTAATTCCTTAGCTTCCATCAAATTTGGCGTAACAACAAGGCTTAATGGCAACAGCTCCTCCTTTAATGCTTTCATCGCCTCGGGTTTTAAAAGAGGGTCTCCACTCTTCGCAATCATGACTGGGTCTAAAACAACTTTTTCTACTCCGTATTCTTTTAAGCCCTTTGCGATAGTTTTTATAATCTCTTCATTGGATACCATGCCTATCTTAACTGCATCCGGATACAAATCCTCAAAAATAGCTTTCATTTGCAAATAAACCATTTCTGGAGTAACATCTAAAATCCCTAATACTCCTTGAGTATTCTGAGCCGTTATTGAAGTAATGACGCTCATTCCAAATACTCCGTGGGCAGAAAAAGTTTTCAAATCTGCCTGGATTCCTGCTCCTCCTCCTGAATCTGAACCAGCAATTGTAAGAGCTAGTTTCATATACTCACCTCCAAGATAATAAAAATATGCCCACCTGAAAAGGTGAGCACTTTTTACAGATTCCGTAAAACGTGCTTCCCTTCGCAGGCATTACCCTGGTCAGGTTCTAAGGGTCGGGAACGAATCCCCTCTCAGCCATTTCTGGCTCCCCTAGCACTTTGATATTCAATTTTTTTAAGTTCTTTTGCTTCTATTATATCATAAGATTAGAAAAATTCAATCCAATTTATTTTCAAAAGCATCAAATTTTATAGGCTTTATCTGTCACGCAATTTATAGTCTTAATCACAATTCTCCTGTCGACTGGTATTTTTTCAGCCCTTGGTAAAGGATAACTTTTAAAACCAAATAATATAATAAGGGAGATGAATAACACCATATACTCTGTAAGTTGCTTCAATGCTATATTTTGAATCCTTTCATATAACTTCCTTTACTGCTTCTTTCTCGTCAATTCCATAATTATACATATAATAGAAATACCTTCTCTTTTCTAATAGCTCATCTAATGTGCCTCTTTCAATGATTTCTCCATCTCTCATCACAAATATTTCATCATACTTTTTCCCAATCCTGTCTGTAAGAAAAATTATAATTTTATATAATTTTTCCTTTATTTGGTGCTTTTCATATATATTATATATTTTCCTTAACTTTTTTAGTTCCCTCTATTAATTTTCCGCTAAGAAATACATAGATTCCACCTGTTAAAAGTGCCACCGATGTAAGTATAAATATATGGCTTGTTTTAAAATAATTTCCTAATATACCAAATACACCATATGAAATCGGTATAAGTGCTGTAGTAAGTGCCTGAACTATGGAAAATACTTTTCCTCTTAAATCAATTGGTATAATTTTCTGTAATATTGACACCATATTTACATTGAATATGGTTTGCCCAATTCCCACAACAAAATAGGAAATTATCATAATAATAAAGGAAGAGGTAAGAGAAAAAACTAAAATAGAGGGAGAATTTCTGCTCTCCTAAAAGAAGGTTTCTCACCAGCACAAATTGCTGCAAAACTTCGGCTGTAACCGCAGCAAAATTTACACTAATTGATGTCTAAATTCTATCTGGAGAGTGCTGAACTCGTCGGTCGTTTGGTATTTTTAATTATCACCGGTGCACACTCAATGACAACCCATATAGCAAGGATGATATAAATCAAACACAAAAACGGGACAACAATATTAGATCCCGACGGCATCACGAAAACACCGTCTTTGAAAGTATAGGATGCCATCATGTTAAACAACGCCCAAGTGCTCATAACAAACATGAATATAGCAGGAATAAATGTTGCCAACCAAGCTTTTGGGTTTTTGGCGGTTCTTTGCAGCCATACGGTAATTCCGACTAATGCCAAGGCGGCAAGCAGCTGGTTAGATGCACCGAAGGTCTTCCAGAACAGGCTCCATATTGGAATCGGGTTTCCATTCGGGTCAGTCAGGTTAATTGACATTAGAGCTAGTGGAATTCCCACAGTCAATAAGGCCGAAATAACACGGCCGGTCCAGCCTTTCCAGCCGGTGATTTCTTGTATGACGAAGCGACCGAGCCGGATGCAGACGTCTAAGGTGTCATAGACGAAAGTCGCGAATGCCATCAACCCAAAGGAAATACCAAAAGCTTTGCTGATACCGATTAATTCCATGAAAGAACCAAGTCCACTGGCATAGATGAAGTTAGGTGATTTGTTCAGGAGAGTATCGCCTTTTGGAAGCATCATAACTGTCGCCAATGCAACCATAGCAACAGCTGCTTCAGCAAGCATCATGCCATAACCTATGGGTCTGGCGTCACTCTCCTTCGCCAATTGCTTAGAAGTTGTTCCGGAACTTACCAAGCTGTGGAAGCCGGAACAGGCACCGCAAGCAACTGTGATAAACAGCATCGGTATCATAGGAGTCCAGAAGTTTTCACTACCGAACGCATTTGTCCACGCCGGAAATTGCGTATCGAACCCACCGAAGAGGATACCGATGAACGCTACAACCAGCGTGGCATACAAGAACCAACCACCCAGGTGACCACGCGGCTGCAAAAGAAGCCATGCAGGTATAATTCCTGCAACGAAACAGTACAGTATGATTATAAAATTCCATATCCTCTGAGCATCCTCAGGAGAAGCTAGGCCTAGAACATCCTGTAAGTTGAGCGGTATATATTGACCAACCCAAATAGCAACCCCAACCAACGGCAGGAAGATAGCTGTTGCCACACTGAGCTTTATTTTTGTGTATCTCAGTAATAGGCCCATGATCACAGGTAGGATCAGATACAGAATAGAAGAGGTGGCGATTGCGCCTCCACCGACGACTCTGCCATCAGCCAATTCGATTGTATTGACAAAAGATGAAGTTGTAATATCCGTGAAAGCCACAATAATCATCACAAGGGCAAAGAATATGAAAAGATTGAAAAGAATCCAGACTCGTTTTGAGACGTAATTTCTCAGCGTATCTGCGATACCCGCCGCTTTATGGCGAATCGAAGCAACCAAAGCCCCCATGTCATGAACACCGCCGATAAAAATACTGCCAAAGAGAATCCAAAGTAAAGTTGGCAACCAACCATAGGTCATACCTGCGATGATCGGACCTGTTACTGGACCTGCAGCGGCGATGGCTGAGAAGTGCTGACCTGCTAAATATCTTGCATCTGTCGGAATGAAATCTACTCCGTCTTCCATTTCGACGGCTGGGACCACTCTCGAATCGTCAAGTTCGTATACTTTCTCGCTAATGAACTTTCCATACGTAAAATAAGCTAAGAGAAGAATTAGCGTACCAATACCAACAATAACAAGAATATTCATACTTTTCTCCTCCTTACTTTTGCACTATTATTTTTGACAAGCACTCTAAAATATGTCTTACATATGAATCACTGTCGTAAACGCTTCCTATCAATTTAAGTTCTTCTATCTAATAAATATGTTTAAAAATCTTGAGCAGAAATTCTCCCTCTTTCAAAAGGTGTGAGGTGTTTACCTGAATTACCTTCCTCTAGTCCTGGCCGTAAGGGTTATTCTCATCTTCCTTCTTATTGGACTTTCCGCCGAGTAGCTATTAAACTGGGTAAATTTGATGAGTTTAAGTCTCTTAGTGCTCTGATGCAATCGGGTTAACTTTTGCTGAATTTAGTTCATGCCATTTTTTAACATTTGGCTTCTGCAGGATATTTGGGTTTAACTATTGCACCTACACTAGGGTGTAATTTTGCCTGTGTATATTGTTATGAAAAGGATAGTCAGAAAAATGTATTTATGAGCGAAGAAGTGCAGCGTAAAATAATTGAATATATAAAGCGGCAGATAAAGTATTTGCAGAGTGTAAATATTACTTGGTATGGAGGGGAACCTTTATTAGCTTTTGACATTGTTAAAAATATGTCAAAAAAAATTATAAAACTCTGTGATGAAAACGAAGTTATGTATGGAGCATCTATTATAACAAATGGGTATAACTTGACAAGGGAAGTAGTGGAACAATTTAAGAACTTGCGATTATCATTTATACAAATAACATTGTAGTTCATCAACATTGTCATCTAAGAAAAATTGGCCTTTTTTCAAATCTTCTATTAATTTACTGTCATCAATTGAAATGCCTTTTTCCACATAATTTTTATACTTGTTATAATTCTTTTTTTCCATTAAGGCTAAAGCTCCTGTTCTTGAGTTATAAGCTACTATTTTCTCCGGCTCTTCAGGAAAGTCAAAGAAAAAGTTATATCTAGACGGTTTCATTTTCTTTCTCCCCTTAAAGAATTTTTATGCTGAGTTCATCCCAAAAACTTTTTACATAAAAGTCTTAAGATGTGCTTCTTAGCTGCCTGAAATCAACAACTTAATTTAAAATTATTAAAAGTAGCTCAATTTTAACCCGCTATTGATATTATTACCCCCAAGCGGTACATTATCTATACGATATAGTAATTGATAATCTTTCTTTCCTAAATACTTCCATTGTCCCTCAGTTGCATAAAAATAGTTTGTTACAAAAAACACAACCAATAAAGTAGCAACTAATATCAATATTACTTTCTTTTTCATAAGACACTAACCTCACTTTCTTTTTAAATTTTATACGTTTAGACTCTCCCACTGTAGACATAACGCTACTTGCTGAAAATACCCTACCCTGAAATCGAAAAATGCTGTCATAACATTAAACAGTAATTTGTCTTTGGTTATAAACCTAAGACCTTCCCTTAATTTTATTGTTATAGCCTTCTGTTACAGAATTAGTGTAAGGAAACATTCGCATTTGTTATTTCTTCAAACCACCGGTTAAATACTTGCACACATCTTTTAAATTCAACAATTTTGCTTTCTTTAGTTAACTGCATCCATCTTTTTAGTTCTATTTTTGCTTCCTTTGAATTTTTGCATTTTAAATGTTATGACAGCATTTTTCGATTTCAGGGTAGTATTCTTCAGCAAGTAGCGTTATAAGCAGTGGGAGAGTCTAAAAACGTATAAAATTTAAAAGAAAGTGAGGTTATGTCTTATGAAAAAGTAATATTGATATTAGTTGCTACTTTTATTGGTTGTGTTTTTTGTAACAAACTATTTTTATGCAACTGAGGACAATGGAAGTATTTAGGAAAGATCAACAACTTAATTTAAAATTATTAAAAGTAGCTCAATTTTAACCCGCTATTGATATTATTACCCCTTAACCTACCCAAATAGGAGGATTTTCAAGTGGGATTACAATAAAAGCCCCATATACATAGGCAAGAAACACCAGTGATGTGAGTAGCACCTTAAGTTTCCTCCCCATCCTGTTCCCCCCTCTTAACTGTCTACTCTTTTGCCCTTATTATAACGTAAAAAAATAAAAATGCAATATATTTTTTATTTTTTTATTGTTTTTTGTTCAATTACTTCTCTGGATTTTTCCAAAAAATATTTAGCATTACTAACATCGTTATTCTCAATATAAAGCAATGCCAGTTCTATATAGGTCTTTAAAGTTTCTTTTTTACTACCCATGTTTTGGAGAATGTTTGCCAGCCTTTTATATGTTTCTATGATAGCCTGTTTATTTCCTAACTTTTTATATACTTCCGCCAGAAGATAACTGCCTTTTACTATATATTCTATATCCTTGTTCCTGTAGGATATTTCAATGCCTTCTTCCAATAAAGAACGTGCTTCTTTGTATAAACCCATTTTTATATAAAGATTTGCTTTTTCAATAAGAGTATGTGATAGTAAATTTTTATCTTCTTTTCGCCTGATTTTTTCGGCTTCATTTAAATATTCCATTGATTTTTCAAAATCATTTTTTTCCATATAAACTTCTCCAATGTTGGTATAAAGAAAACCCAATAAAGGGTTATTATTGTCTTTTATTTCTTCGACTAGTCCTCTAAATATTTCTAAAGCCTTATCATATTCTTTCATGTCTCTATAGCAATTCGCTTCTATTGACTTTATATATACATAGTACTCAAAATCTTTTTCTTTATCTAACACTGATAAACACTTCTGAATATAATCAATTGAAACTGCTGGCTCACTAATACACCTGCTTTTAAGTCTAGCTTATGCTGCGGATACTAATGGTACCTTGTATATTAAAATAATTAATTTGAATAACAATAAAAAGAAATTATTTTGAAAGACTCCCATCCAGGAGAATGGTTTTTATTTAATAATGATTGATAGATAATGTATAAGATTGTTTTTGTTTTCGTCTATTTTTTTTAGCAATTCTATTTGTTCTTTTTGTTTTTCTATAAGCTGCAATCTTTGAGAGGTTAATCTATTTTCCTCTTCTCTTTTATAGTTTACAAGCTTATTTAAATTTTCTAGTTTATTGTAAAAATAATTGGTTACAATGTCTATGTAAATAAGCCTATGCAATAATTCGCTGGAATTTTGTGACATAAGCAGAAGTGATAATATAGCATTTGTTCCATCCATATACAAAAACCTAAACCAAGTCTTTATTATTTCTTTTTCCTTTTCTATGTCTTTATCTACCATTTGTATTTCTTTAGATTTTTCCTGAATAGCTACAGTTAAATTTTCAATCTCTATTGCTAAATCTTCTAAAGACTTTTGGGTTTTAAGCCTTTCTACCTCAAGATTTAATAGCTCTAATACAAGTTTTTGTTCCTCCTCCTTCGCCTTATCACCAGGCGTTAGAAATTCCATAAGCTTCAGTACCTCCTATTGTGAAATAAAAATATCATTTTTAAATTGCTTTTTTAATTCATTATAATATATATCTTCACTAATATCAAGCAAAATGTAACAAAACACTCATGTTTGTCATGTGCTTTTATCTTCTTGCTATCATAGAGAAAAATACAAAGACTCCCTTGGTTCTCTTTTTTTCTATTATATATTGTGCTTCAAAAAGTAGTCTGACCTTTCCCAAGTCTATCATAATCTTGACACCTCCATACGGGCACCAAAAAAGGGTTCTGGTACCTTGCCGGATACCTAGAACCCTTGATTTTTCTGGTGGAGCTGATGGGACTTGAACCCACGACTTCCACAATGCCATTGTGGCGCTCTCCCAACTGAGCTACAGCCCCATATTTATTTTTGGTGGAGGTGCGGGGAGTCGAACCCCGGTCCGAAGGCGTCACAGTAAAAGCTTCTCCGAGCGCAGTCGCTGTTTTAACTTTCCCTCAGCGGTTCTCCCAGCGACAGGATAACCGCCTCGGTAGCTTCATAAGTTCCGGTTTTGCCCCGAAGCCTGAGCAAAACCAGTTCCCCACTTTTTGACGCCCAATCCTGAAACGTGGGCATTTCAGGTTGGACGGCCGCCTTTAATTAGGCAGCGTAAGCTAATTCTCTGTCTGCGTTTATTTTTACTCCACCGTTTTTACGAGCTGGCGGACAACTCGGCTCGCTACTTCTACCTCGACTGCCCCCGTCGAAACCAGTACACCCCCATGTTATATGCCTAATTGTTTTTCTTTAAAGTGTTTTTCTAATTCTCTTTTTGCATCTCTTCTCGCAATATCTTCTCTCTTATCGTAGAGTTTTTTACCTCTCGCTACAGCTAATTCGACTTTGACAAGGCCTCGCTTTAAATAAAGCTTTGTAGGAATTAAAGTGTAACCCTTCCTTGTTACATAACCAATTAGTTTATTAATCTCATGTCTATTGAGAAGTAATTTTCTGGTCCTTAAGGGGTCTTTATTAAATATATTGCCTTTTTCATAAGGACTTATATGCATATTATAAAGATAAACTTCGTTGTTTTCAACTCTTGCAAAGCTATCTTTTAAATTGACTTTCCCCATCCTAATAGATTTAACTTCAGTTCCACTAAGCACTATTCCTGCTTCATAAGTTTCTTCAATGAAGTAATCATGGTAAGCTTTTTTGTTTTGAGCGATTATTTTAATTTCTTCCTTCGCCAAATTTTAAACACCCTCTTTAGGGGAAAATTGCCCTACTTGTGTGTCACAAATAGGGCACCCTCGCCGCTATTATATTATAACACATTTTTAAATAGTGTCAATATATGTTTCAGCTTTTATGCTCGGTTAAGCCAATCCCTAAATTATCTTTTTCTTCTTCCGCTAAAACAAAGTCTATTTCTCTCCTATCCACATCTACATGAACAACTTTTACATAAACCTCTTTACCAATAGAGTAAACTTTTTTGCTCTTTTCACCAATTAAAACATATCTTTCTGGATCAAAATGGTAATAGTCATCCTCCAATGAAGCAACATCTACTAACCCTTCCACAGTGTTGTCAAGTTCTACAAAAAACCCGTAATTTGTCACGTTGGAAATTATCCCTTTATAAACATTCCCTATTCTATCTGCCATGTACTCTACTTTCTTTAATTCTTCTATTTCTCTTTCTGCAGCTTCTGCTGCTCTTTCTCTCTCAGAAGATTTTAAAGCAATGTCATTTAAAATTCTGTTGTAATGGCGTTGCCTTTTTTCTGTTAATTTTCCATTTATGTATTCTTTGATTATCCTGTGAATTATAAGGTCAGGATATCTCCTTATAGGAGAAGTAAAGTGAGTATAATATTGGGTCGCCAAAGCATAATGGCCAATGTCTTCTGGACTGTATCTTGCCCTTTTTAAAGACCTTAAAAGCAAAGTTTCTACAACTCTTTGCTCACTCTTTCCTCTAACTTGTCTTATTAATTCTTGCAAAGACTTCGGATGTATTTGTCCTCCTTCAATTCCTTTTACATGATACCCCAAATTGTGAATAAACTTATTAAAAGCAATCAGCTTTTCTATATCGGGATGTTCATGAATTCTATAAACAAAAGGTACATTTAACCAATGCATGTGTTCCGCTACCGTTTCATTAGCTGCTAACATAAATTCTTCAATTATCCTGTGAGCTATATTTCTTTCAACTTTTACAATATCTATTGGCTTACCTTTCTCGTCTACTATTACTTTAGCTTCAGGAAAATCAAAATCTACACTGCCTCTTCTTTTCCTCTTCTCTAGCAAAACAAGAGCTAGCTCTTTCATTAGTTTAAAATCTTCCAATAGATACTGATACCTCTTTTTTAATTCTTCATCATTTTCTTCTAAGAGTTTGTAAACATTCGTATATGTCATTCTCTCTTTGCTCTTTATAATGCTTTCAAAAATTTCATGGTCTACAACTTCTCCTTGAGAGTTTATTTTCATTTTAACAGTGAGAGTCAGTCTTTCTTCCTGCGGATTTAAACTGCAAATACCATTAGATAACTTAGGTGGCAGCATTGGTATTACTCTATCGATGAAATATACACTACATCCTCTCTTTAATGCTTCTTTATCTAAATGAGCACCTTCTTTTACGTAGTGACTCACATCTGCAATACTCACATATAAAAGATAATTTTCTTCTGACAGTTTTTGAACACATACTGCGTCGTCCAAATCTTTTGCATCTTCTCCATCAATTGTGACAAAGTTTAAGTTAGTCAAATCGACTCTTCTCTTTTTTTCTTCTTCAGGAATTTCTGTCGATATCTCTTCTGTTTCCTTTAAAACCTCTTTAGGAAAAATTTCAGGAATATCATATTCCCTTATAATGGACATTACATCTATGCCAGGGTCACCTTTATACCCTAATATTTCTATAATCTCCCCTTCAGGACTTCGCCTTCCTTCAGGCCATTTAGTAATTCTGGCTACAACTTTCATGCCTGTTTTGGCGCCTTTATCTTCTCCTTTAGGAATAAATATATCTTGATGGATCTTTTTGTTGTCTGGTACTACAAAGCCAAAATTTTTGCTTTTTTCGTAAGTTCCAACAATAGTTGTATTTGCCCTTTTGAGAATTTTTACAACTTCTCCCTCTTCACTCTTTCCATCCACCCTTTTTGTAACTCTTACCAAAACAGTGTCATCATGCATTGCACCGTTCATGCCGCTTACAGGTATGAATATGTCCTTTATATTGCTATCTTCGGGAATTAAAAAGCCATAGCCTCTTGAATGAAATTCAATCTTACCTTTGACCAAATCTAATCTTTCAGGAAGAGCATATTTACCTCGTTTTGTTTTAAAAACAAGTCCCTCTTTTTCCATCTCTTTTAATATTTTTTCTAAAATGCTTTTTTGACTATAGTCTATCCCTAATATTTTCATTATTTCCTCTATTTTAGAAGGCTTATAATCTTCTTCATTCATTAATTCTAGAAGTTTTTCCTTCACATTCATTCTCATTCCTCACAATCCTATCTGTGGTGCGATTTTTTTCATTTCATTAAGGGCAATCTCTAAAAATTCGTCTAAAGAAATTCCAAATTCTTCACAAGTTTTGATTTGGTCGCGATTTGCTCCTTTAGCAAAAGTCTTATCTTTAAACTTTTTCTTTAATGATTTTACTTGCACCTCCTCCAATTTTTTAGAAGGCATCACATAAGCTGTTGCAGTAATTAAACCTGATAAAGGGTCAACCGCGAAAAGAGCTTTGTCAAGAAGAGTTATCCTCTCAATGCCATGAATTTCATTATGTGCCATAACTGCATGTACTATTTCCTCATCAAGACCATGCTCTCTTAAAATTTCTCCCCCTCTTATACTGTGCAGTTCTGGATTGTCCTTAGTCTCTTGGTAGTCTATGTCATGTAATATCCCTGTAGCTACCCATCTTTCAACATCTTGCCCTAATCTTTCAGCTAAACCTCCCATTATAGCACCTGTAGCTATCATGTGATTTATTAAAGTCTCATCTGACACATATTCTTTGACAAGTGCTAAAGCCATGTTTCTATCCATTTAGCTCTCCTCCTGCTATTAAAGTTACCAATTTTACTTAATATTATAACATGAATGGTCAAAAAACAATAATCTTAAATGTACAAAGGCAGCAAATTTGATTTGCTGCCTTTGAAATTAATTATTTATTATCGTATTTTATTGCCGCCTGAGCAGCAGCCAGTCTTGCAATAGGCACTCTATAAGGTGAAGCAGAGACATAATCAAGGCCTACTTTGTGGCAGAATTCAATAGAAGATGGGTCTCCACCGTGTTCACCACATATACCTATTTCAAGGTCAGGTCTTGTCTGCCTTCCAAGTTTAGTACCCATTTCTACTAACTTGCCAACACCCTCTTGGTCAAGCTTAGCAAATGGATCAAATTCATATATCTTCTTTTCATAATAAGTTTCAAGGAATTTGCCAGCATCATCCCTTGAGAAACCAAAAGTCATCTGAGTCAAGTCATTCGTACCAAAGGAGAAGAATTCTGCTTCCTTAGCAATTTGGTCAGCTGTAAGAGCTGCTCTCGGTACCTCTATCATTGTTCCTACAAGATATTTTATTTCAACATTGTTTTGTTTTATAACTTCGTCAGCTACTTTTACTATTATGTCTTTGAGGTATTTAAGCTCTTTAAGTTCACCTACAAGTGGTATCATAATCTGCGGTTTTACGTCTTTGCCTGTTTTCTTCTTTACGTTTATAGCAGCTTCTATAATAGCTCTTGTCTGCATTTCAGCAATTTCTGGATAAGTTATAGCTAATCTACAGCCTCTATGACCTAACATTGGGTTAAACTCTTTTAAGCTTTCTACTGTTGCTTTTAGCTCTTCAAAAGTTATACCCATGTTTTCTGCAAGTTCTTTAATTTCTTCATCTGTATGAGGTAAAAATTCATGCAATGGTGGATCTAAAAGGCGTATAGTAACAGGGAATTCACCCATAACTTCAAACAAACCTTCAAAGTCTGACCTTTGCATAGGCAATAGTTTTTCTAAAGCTTTTCTTCTTTGTTCTTCTGTCTTTGAGACAATCATTTCTCTCATAGCAGGAATTCTATCTTCATCAAAGAACATATGCTCTGTCCTGCAAAGGCCTATTCCTTCAGCGCCAAACTGAACTGCAACTTTTGCATCTTTTGGTATATCTGCATTAGTTTTTACTTTTAATTTTCTATATTTGTCTGCCCAGCTCATGAGAGTTGCAAAATCTCCAGTTAACTCAGGTGTAACAGTCTTTATTTCACCAATATAAACATTGCCTGTGCTACCATCTATAGATATGTAGTCTCCCTCGCGAACTTCTATATCGCCAATTCTCATTAATTTTGCTTGCTCGTCTATCTTTGCATCGCCACAACCTACTACGCAAGCTGTACCCATTCCTCTTGCAACAACAGCTGCGTGAGATGTCATACCACCGCGAGTTGTAAGTATCCCTTGTGCTACAGACATACCTTCAATGTCATCTGGAGATGTCTCTGCTCTTACAAGAATTACTCTCTCTCCTCTTTTTTTCGCAGCTTCTATTGCTTCATCAGCAGTAAAATATACTTTTCCTGATGCAGCACCAGGAGAAGCAGGTAAACCTTTTGCAACAGGTTTAGCAGCTTTTAACGCATTTGGTTCAAAGGTAGGATGCAATAATTGATCTAATTGCTTTGGATCTACTCTTAAGACTGCTGTTTTTTCATCTATTAAACCTTCAGCTACTAGGTCTACAGCTACTTTCAAAGCTGCTTGAGCAGTTCTCTTTCCGTTTCTTGTCTGTAGCATGTAGAGTTTACCTTTCTCAATAGTAAACTCTATGTCCTGCATGTCTTTATAGTGTTTCTCCAATTTCTCAGCAATTTCTGCAAATTGGTTATAAACTTCTGGCATAGTCTCTTTCAAGGTTGAAATTGGTTGAGGCGTTCTAATACCTGCAACAACGTCTTCGCCTTGAGCATTCATCAAGAATTCGCCAAATAAAGCCTTTTCACCAGTTGCGGGATTCCTTGTGAAAGCAACACCTGTACCTGAATCATTACCCATGTTACCAAATACCATTGATTGAACATTTACTGCTGTACCCCAATCACTTGGTATGTCGTTAAGTCTTCTGTACACTATAGCCCTTGGATTATCCCAAGACCTAAATACTGCTTTTACAGCTTCCAGAAGTTGTTCTTTTGGATCTTGTGGGAAGTCTACTCCCATTTCTTTTTTATAAAGTTCTTTAAACCTTTTTACCACCTCTTTGAGGTTTTCAGCTGTTAAATCTGTATCAAATTTTGCACCATTTTCCTCTTTTACTTCATCTAAAATAGCTTCAAATTTATTTTTGTCAATTCCCATTACAACATCTGAGAACATTTGAATAAATCTTCTATAGCTGTCATAGGCAAATCTTTCATTGTTTGTAGCTTTAGCAAGGCCTTCTACTGTTTCGTCATTTAAACCAAGGTTTAAAATAGTATCCATCATACCTGGCATTGAAACTCTCGCGCCAGACCTTACAGATACTAATAAAGGATTTGTTGGGTCTCCAAATTTTTTACCTGTAATTTCTTCTAATTTAGCCATATATTCATAGATTTGTTCAACAATTTCTGGAGCTATAGTCTTACCATCGTGATAGTACCTTGTACAAGCCTCAGTGGTGACTGTAAATCCTTGTGGAACAGGTAAACCCAACTTCGTCATTTCAGCAAGATTTGCGCCTTTTCCTCCTAAGAGGTCTCTCATTGAAGCATCGCCTTCACTAAATAAATACACATACTTTTTACTCATGAAATCTCTCCTCCTTTTAATACGTTTAATATAACATTAGCTGTTTCTTCTACAGCTTTATTTGTAACATCGATTACAGTACACCCTAATCTCTTCATCACCTCCTCAGCATATTTTATCTCTTTTTTAACTCTTTCTTCAGTAGCGTATATAGCATTGGCATCAAGGCCAAGAGATTTTAATCTCTCTTTCCTTATTTTTACCAAAACTTCAGGATCTATAGTTAACCCAACTATTTTTTTAGGGTTGATTTCAAATAATTCTTCAGGTGGTTCAATTTCTGGCACTAAGGGTAAATTAGCAGCTTTTATGTATTTATGAGCAAGATACATGCATAAAGGAGTTTTGGATGTTCTAGAAACCCCTATAACAACTACATCGGCCAATAGTATACCCATTGCATCTTTACCATCATCATATTTTACGGCAAATTCTATTACCTCGATTTTTTTTAAATAATCTTCTTTATTATTTTTGGCTAAATTGGTATGGGGGGATATACCAGTACTATCTTCAATAGCATTTATCACTAGCCCCATCACATCAACTATTTTTATGCCGAATTTCTGTGCTTTTTTAAGAAGATAATCTTTTAATTCAGGGACCACCATAGTATGGATTATTATGCTATTTGCATCATTAGCTGCCTCCATGATAATCTCTTCTATTTGATTTTTATCTCCAACATAAGGATATTTCTTTATTTTTTCTATAAAAGTATCAAAATGGGCAGCTGCAATACTCGCAATGTTTTCTGCTGTGTCTACATTAGAATCTGAAACCAAGTAAATTGATACTCCTTCTTCCATTAAAATCCACCTAACCTTCTCCAAGCTTTACAAACAATTTAGTAATGTTGGTCTTTGAAATCCTTCCTGTCACTTTGTATCCTTGTTTTCCATCACTTCCCACTACAGGCTCAACTACAGGAAGACTGTCTACTTCGTGCTCTATAATTTTAACAGCAGCATTATACACAGGCTCATCATCATAAGTTGTAACTATGTTAGGCATACGGGTCATAATTATTCCCACCGGGACCTTATAAATATCAGTGTTACCTATTGCGATTTTTAAAAAGTCTTTTCTTGAAACAGCGCCGGTTAAAAATCCTCCATCCTGTACAAAAATTGTCCCGACATCTTTTAAAAAAAGTGTTACAATGGCATCATACACTGATGTACTTTCCTCTACCACTACAGGTAAAGACTTGATATCTTTTACTTTTATGCTCTTTATATAATCTTCTACTAAACTGAGGGGTGATTTTCCTGTATAAAAATATCCTACTTTTGGCCTAGCTTCTAAGATCCCAGACATAGTTAATATTGCCAAATCCGGTCTTAAAGTCGCTCTTGTGACATTTAATTTCTCAGCTATTTGTTCCCCTGTAATGGGTTGATGTTTCTTGACAATGTCAATAATTATATGCTGGCGGTTTGTCAGTTGAATCTTAATCACCCCTTTAAAGTTTTTGACAATTTATACTTTCCTCTGTCGTTTCATAAACGTTTTCTATCGGTTTATCACTTTAGTATAATTATATCACAAGTTTACAAGATAACCAACTTTCTTTTTCGTTTCCTTCCTATTATATCACAAATTATTGCAACATAAAAAATCAAGGAAATCAGTTAAAAAGCCTGATCCCCTTAAAAATTTAACCTTTTTTCAAGATATTTCTCTACTTCTTCAATTTTTATTCTCACTTGTTGCATAGTATCTCTATCTCTTATGGTTACACAATGGTCATTTTCCGAATCAAAGTCATAAGTAATACAGAAAGGCGTGCCTATCTCATCCTGTCTTCTATACCTTTTACCTATACTTCCTGTCTCATCGTAATCTACTACGAATTTATTTCTCAACTGGTCATAAATTTTATAGGCATTATCCGCTAATTTTTTAGACAGAGGCAATACTGCTACTTTAATAGGAGCAAGAGCAGGATGGAGTCTCAATACCACTCTTGTTTCCCCTTCTACTTCTTCTTCATCATAAGCATCAATTAAAAATGCTAACAAAAGTCTATCTACCCCTACAGAAGGCTCAATGCAATATGGTATGTACTTTTCTCCTGTTACAGGGTCCATATAAGACAAGTCAACTCCAGAATGTTCCATGTGTTGCCTTAAATCAAAATCTGTCCTATTAGCTATTCCCCACAATTCTCCCCATCCAAAGGGAAAATTATATTCTATGTCTGTAGTAGCAGTACTATAATGAGACAATTCTTCTTTTTTATGGTCTCTAAATCTTAAGTTTTCTTCTTTTAAGCCGAATTCTAAAAGCCAATCCATGCAATATTTTCTCCAGTAACTAAACCATTCCATATCTTCTCCCGGTTTACAGAAAAATTCTAATTCCATCTGTTCAAATTCTCTCGTTCTGAATATGAAATTACCAGGAGTAATTTCATTTCTAAAAGATTTACCAATTTGTCCTATTCCAAAAGGTATTTTCTTACGAGTTGTCCTTTGAACGTTTTTAAAGTTCACAAAAATTCCTTGTGCGGTTTCAGGTCGCAAATACACTTCTGATTTAGAATCTTCTGTAACGCCTTGATAGGTTTTAAACATGAGATTAAACTTCCTAATATCGGTAAAATTATAGGCACCACATTTTGGACATGGCACTTTGTGCTCTTTTATAAATTCCATCAATTGTTCATTTGTCCAACCCCCAATAGAAATATTTAATTCCTTTTCTTTAATGTAGTCTTCAATCAATTGGTCGGCTCTAAATCTTGATTTGCACTCTTTACAGTCCATTAAAGGATCGCTAAAACTACTGACATGACCTGATGCAACCCACACTTCTGGATTCATCAAAATTGCAGTATCAATTCCTACATTATAAGGACTTTGTTGAATAAATCTTTTCCACCACATCCTCTTAATATTGTTTTTAAGTTCTACTCCAAGAGGTCCATAATCCCAAGTATTAGCAAGCCCCCCATATATTTCAGACCCTGGAAAAACAAATCCTCTGTTTTTTGCAAGGGCAACTATTTTATCCATTGTGACTGCTTGTGACATTTAATAACACTCCTTTTTCTCTCACAATTATGCAAAAACCCTTCATCCCTTTTTTGGGAAGAAAGGTTTTTGACGTTACTTATTTAAGAATACCAAAGAGACAAGCTTCTGTCAATCTTTTTTCTTTTCTTCTTTTAATACAGTTACGCTTTTATCATATTTTTCAACTTCAATTGTGCAATTAGCTAAAAGCGCTACTGCCGCTCCCACTAACGTCAACTGAGGAATGATAACTGCAGAAATAGCACCTGCAGTTACAGGAATCTCCAAAAGAACTTTATCGTCTTTTTTTATTCTTATTTTTGTAACGTTACCTTTTTTAATTAATTCTTTTATTTTTTCCATAACTTCTGAACCTGCGACTGTAAAGGTCTCAGTCCAATTTTTTCTATTCTCTTCTATATATATCAATGCGTCTACAACACTGCCACCCGACTTTTCTAATGCTTGTTTTGCTTCTTTATAACTTACTCCCATTCTCTCCACTATCATATCTATTTTTTCTAATTTTTCATCTAACACGTTAAACCCTCCTTTCACATATTTTGTAACTTGTCAATAAAATCTTTTGATTTAAACTCTATTTCAAGATGTTCTTTCATATAGGCTGTTATTATTTTATCCACTTCTTCTTTTATAACTACTGAAACTTTAATGTTTTGAAGCTTGTCATAATCTCCTTTAAGAAAATACTTTATAGCTTTTAATGTTACTTCATGTAATGGCTTGGCGTCAAAACATTTATTTTTGCAGTTTATACACACTGCACCCCCGCATGAATTAGAAAAATATTTTAAATTCTCTCTTTCTCCACAGACAACACAATTATCAAGTTGAGGCATATATCCCAATAAAGAAACTAATTTTAAGTCATAAGAAGAAATAAAAATTAAAGGGTCTATTTGTAGCTCGTCAACTGCTTTTAAAGAATGTTTTAAAAACAGATACAGTCTCTCGCTTTTTTGATTTTCCTCTAAAATTTTGTTTATAGTTTCAGCAATATAGGAAGCTACAGAAAATTTAGATAAGTCTTTTTCTATATTTTTATGAGCTTCGATTAACTCCCATTGGTCAATATAGTAATAATTTTGCCCCTCAAAAATAACATAATTGGCAACAACAAAAGTCCTTATTGCATTCACAAATCGGCTCTTTGATCGCCTTGCCCCTTTTGCCACTGCCTGGAGTTTGCCATAGCTTTTAGTAAAAAGGGTGGCTATTTTGTCTGTTTCACCTATTAAATTGTTTTTTAATACTATTGCTTCTGTTTTTAACAAGCGCATTTTTTATCAACTCATTTTTTTAGTTTATTCCATTCCTCCACAATCTTAACGCCTGCACTTGCCCCAATGCGATTAGCTCCTGCTTCAATCATCGCCTTAGCATCTTCAACAGTTCTTACACCGCCAGAAGCTTTAACACCGAAGTTTTCACCAACTGCCTGTCTCATTAATTTTACATCATTTACCGTCGCTCCACCTGGCCCAAAACCAGTAGAAGTTTTAACAAAATCAGCACCTGCTTCTTTTGTGATCTGACATGCTTTTACCTTTTCTTCATCAGTGAGATAGCAGGTTTCTAAAATTACTTTTACAACTATATCTCCATAGGATTTTACCGCTTTCACAACTTCTTCAATTTCTTTTTTTACATAGTCGTAATCTCCACTCTTCAACATGCTTATATTTAATACCATGTCAACTTCTGTCGCACCTTTTTTAACCGCTTCAACTGCTTCAAATACTTTGGTTTCGATAGTATTTGCACCTAATGGAAAACCTATCACTGTGCAAACTTTAACATCTGTATCTTTTAACATACTAAAGGCAAGGTCTACAAAGCAGGGGTTTATACAGACAGAAGCAAATCCATACTCTTTTGCTTCATTACAAAGCTTTTCTATCTCACTTTTTGTCGCATTTGGTTTTAATAAAGTGTGGTCAATCATTTTTGCTATGTTCATAATATACCCTCCTTTTGTTTTCACTAAATACTTTACTATTCGTAAGTTTTCTTGTCAATGGCATATCCTAATTTTTTAAGTAAAGTTGTATTGTCTCTCCACCCCTTCCTCGTCTTTACCCATAGGTCAAGAAAAACCTGTTTTCCATAAAATTTTTCTAAATCAAGTCGCGCACTTTGACCTATCTTTTTTAGCATTTGCCCATTTTTGCCTATAACAATTCCTTTGTGAGACTCTTTCTCACAGTAAATATATGCTTCAATGTCTATTATATCTTTATCTTCCCTCTCTTTAATAGATTCTACTTCCACATAAACACCGTGAGGTACTTCTTCCTCTAAAAAGTGTAACATCTTCTCTCGAATTATTTCTGCCACTATTAATTTTTCGGGCTGATCTGTCATATAATCATCCAAATAATATTTGGGGCCTTCTGGCAAAAGTGATACAATTTTTTCTTTTAACAAATCTATGTTTTTATTTTGAGTAGCGGAAATAGCTACTGCATCTTCAAACTCATATTGCTCTTTAAAAATTTTTATAGTCTCTTCCACTCTTTTCTCAGACACCAAATCTATTTTGTTGACTACAAGTATGACAGGTGTGTCTACTCCTTTTAAATGTTCGATTATGTATCTATCTCCAGGTCCTACTTCCGTATCTGGTTCTATCATATACAAAATAAGGTCAACTTCTTTCAATGTTCTTTTAGCTACCTCAATCATAAATTCGCTTAATTTAGATTTAGGTTTATGAATGCCAGGAGTGTCAACAAAAATAACCTGGTATTCATCTGTTGTCAAAATCCCACGAATGGTATTTCGAGTGGTTTGGGGTTTGGGAGAAGTAATAGCAATCTTTTCTTGTAAAATTGCATTTAAAAGAGTAGATTTACCTACATTAGTTCTACCAACTAATGCTACAAAACCAGCTTTATAGCCCATACCATCACTCCTTACTCGATTATTTGAAAAATCAACACTGTAATCAATATCCCCAATAAACCTCCAAAAAATACCTGAGAATAAGAGTGGATTTTACCTTCTACTCTGCTTTCAGCCACCATAAGAGCAAGTAAAAAACCTAAAGTGGCAATAAAAGCATTTGCTGTCATAAAAGTTATAGCTGTCGCAGTAGCAAAAGCAATAGCGCTATGAGCGCTGGGCATTCCTCCCCTCATAGGTGTTCCTTCTTTAAAATGCACCTTTAAAATTACAGTCAAAAACACTACAACTAAAAGACTTATAACTGTGATATGAATGGGTGACTCTCTAAGCTTTAATAAAATTATTTTTGTCCAAGGATTTACTCTATCAAAAAATATTAAATAAGCTACAAGAATGGCATTTATCGCGGATATAAGAACTGCTCCTGCAGCTACATTTTTCGCAACCTTAGCCAAAGGATTATAATTTTTAACCATCATGTCAATTGTGGTTTCAATAGCCGTATTTATCATTTCAGAAATTAAAACTAAAGAAATTGTAAATAAAATTACCACAAATTCTACCCTGGAAAGGTCCAAAAAAAGGCAAAAGAATAATACCAATATTGCTATGGCAAAGTGAATCTTCATGTTTCTTTGGGTTTTAAAAGCATGTAAAATGCCATCTATCGCATAATTAAAGCTGTCAATTAAATTTCTCGATTTCACAAAATCACCGCCCAATATTAAGCCTTGCCATAACTTCCTCTTCTTTTTTTCTCATAATTTTTCTTTCTTCTTCAGTTTCATGGTCATAACCCAAAAGATGCAACATGCTGTGAGCTGTTAAATAAGCTACTTCTCTTTCAAAGGAATGCCCGTATTCCATTGACTGCTCCAATGCTTTTTCTAAAGAAATAACTATATCTCCTATTGGCTGCACCTCTTCTGAATCTTTCTCTATTTCCTCAACCTCTGCATAAGTATCTTCAAACTCTGCTAAAGGAAATGACAAAACATCCGTCGGCTTATCTATACCTCTATAATATTTATTTAATTTTCTAATTTCCTCATTATCCACAAAAGACACACTTACTTCAACATTATCAATAACCTCTTCTACCTCTAATACTGTTTTTATAACTTTTTCCACTAATTTTTCCAAATTTATTGTATCGACTTTATCTTGTCTGTTATCTATCAAAATGTTCATTCTAACACCTCTTTATTTTGATTTGGTTCAATATCAGGATACTCAATTCTTTTATGAAACATACCAGTTAAAGCAGTCAAAAAAGAATTTTTTATAGTTTTAATATCTTTTAAAGTTAAATCGCTATCTTCCAACTGACCATCATTTAATCTATCTGCGACGATTTTCTCAATCATATTTTTTATATTTTCCTCAGTGGGTTCCGGGATAGATCTCACAGCTGCTTCTACAGAATCTGCCAACATCAAAATGGCAGACTCTTTGGTAGAAGGCTTTGGACCTGGATATCTGAAAGATTCTTCTTCGCAAGATTCCTCTTCATTCTGTAAAGCTTTAGTATAAAAGTATTTCACTAAGGAAGTACCATGGTGTTCTTTTATCAAATCGATGACTTGTTGAGGAAGTTTATACTTTTTAGCTAATTCTATACCATCTTTTACATGAGAAATTATTACTAATGTGCTTAAATCAGGAGAAATTTTGTCATGCAAATTTTCTCCTGAAAGCTGGTTCTCTTTGAAAAAATAAGGTCTTTTAATTTTACCTATATCATGGTAATAAGCCCCCACTCTAACTAACAGACTGTTTGCTCCAATAGCATCAGAAGCAGCTTCTGCGAGATTTGCTACTACTATGCTATGGTGATAAGTACCAGGAGCATCCATCATAAGTTTTTTAAGAAGCGGACTATTGGGATTTGATAGCTCTAAAAGTTTTAAAGGAGTTAAGATATCAAAAGCTGTTTCCCAAAAAGGCAAAGTACCAATAACCAAAATTATACTAAAAGATCCACTTACAATTCCCCATAAACTACTTTTTAATACAGAAATTATATCATTGCTATTTAAAAGCCCTATTCCTACAATACTTACAAGATTTACCCCACTGACGTAAAGACCCGCTTTTACAAAATCTAAACGTTGCTTAGAATGAGAAAGTTTTGCTGCACCAATCAATCCCCCCAGCAATGACATAAAAATAAATTCTTGGTTAAAACCCACCATTAAGCCTACTAAAAGAGAATAAATTATGTCAATCATAATAGCAATATAAGGATCTATTAAAACAGAAATTAGCATAGGCAAAGTAGCAGCAGGAATTAAAAGCGGTTCAATCTCTTTAAAGGCAACAGCTAATAAAAGATAAAAAATACCTGTTAAGCACAACAATTCAATGTACATTTTTTTTGTAGTAATTTTTTTGTCCAATTTTATAATGTAATACACTGATAAAAAAAGTGACAAGCCTAAAATCAAAAATAAGCCTATTATCATTCCATAATCAATCTTACTGCTACCTTTTAAGAGACCTAAAGATTTCAAAACCTCAATTTGTTGTTGTGTCACCACTTCTCCACTGACTACGATATTTTGTCCTTTTTTATACATAACCGGCTGTACTCTTTCCTCTGCTTCTTTTTTAGCAAGGTTTGTCTCATAGGCATTATATATCATATTAGGAACAATAACAGAAGATAAAATCTTAACAGCTACTGGTTTTACTTCTTCAGAAATATCAGAACTTTCTACAACACTCTTGGCATCGTTTAAAACAGTAGGCAAAGCATCTTCTGTAATCTGCCTTGCCATAATTGCTTTTTCTGTCGATAATACCACCGATTCCATGTTTATAAGGGTATTATCATCTATTTTTAAAAGCAAAGCTACGTCATTATCTTCTAAACCTATGGGACTTACAGCTTTAAAGTCCTGCAATTTCTTTTCTTCTGTCTCTAAAGATTTGCGTACATCTCTCAATTTATTAAAAAAATCAACCAGCTTAAGATAAGATTCTTTGGCAATATTTTCATTATAATCATATTTGGGATTTACCGCATTTACTGCTTCCTCTATTTTCTTTTGAGTAGCAACTACATCTACTACATCTTTAGGAGCTTTTATGTCTTGAGAAGCTACGTCCCCAGCTTTTAAGTCAAATTTTGGAGGCGTTACACTAGTATAAACTAAGGCATAGGAAGAAACAAAATAAAAAATAACAAAAAAAATGATTATCAATTGCTCATTTTTAATTATATTTTTTATATGGTTGTCCAGTTTTTTCATGGATTATTCCCCTCGCTATGGGATTTCTGATTTGCTTTCCTCCAAGTTCTTCTCATAAATTTCGTAAGCTTTTATGATTTTAGCTACAAGAGGATGCCTTATCACATCTTCTTCAGAAAGCATTATAAACTCTATACCTTCTATTCCTTTTAATATCTCCATAACCTCTTTTAGTCCGGATTTTTTACCTCTTGGCAAATCTATTTGAGTAACGTCACCAGTTATAACTGCTTTAGAACCAAAACCTATGCGGGTTAAAAACATTTTCATCTGCTCAGGAGTAGTGTTTTGAGCTTCATCAAGTATTATAAAAGAATCGTCCAAAGTTCTACCTCTCATATAGGCTAGGGGTGCTACCTCAATTAAACCTTTTTCCATGTATTTTTGGAAAACTTCTGCTCCTAAAATGTCATAAAGCGCATCATATAAAGGTCTTAAATAAGGATCAACTTTTTCTTGCAAATCTCCTGGCAAAAAACCCAGCTTTTCTCCTGCTTCAACAGCCGGCCTTGTTAAAATTATACGACCTACTTCTTTATTTTTCATTGCGGTAATAGCCATTGCCATAGCCAAATAGGTCTTGCCCGTACCAGCAGGTCCTATTCCAAATACAATCTGATTTTTTCTTATAGCTTCTACATACCTCATTTGCCCATAAGTTTTGCACCTTATCTGTTTGCCTCTAGCTGTTATACAAACAATATCAGACATTAAAGACTTTAGTTTTTCTTCTTCTCCTGCCTCAATCATATTCATAGTATACAAAACATTTTGACTAGTAATCACATCTCCCTTTTCAATCATTCCTATCAATTTGTTAAAAAGTTTATTAGCGGATTCCACGTTTTTTTCTTCCCCCGTTATCTTAATAATTCCTCCTCTTAACACTATCTTGACATCTAATCCCTCTTCTATTAACTTAATATTTTCATCAAAGTTGCCAAACAAATTGGCAGCTTGCTCCATATCCTCAATATTAATAGCTAACTCCTTAATCAATGTTCCCCTCCTATATAAGAAATTTTTTCTTTCATTCCTATTTCCTCTAAAACCTCTGCAGTAATATTGGCTCTTAATATTTTATCTTGTATAATCGCATAACTTTCTTTTTTATTTACTATCTTACTTTGATGGCTTAAAACCCTCTCCAACTCCTTTAGTGCTTTTTCAAAAGCAATATTTTTTGCTTCCTCTTTAGATAAAACAATAGTTTTAAGTTTGGTTTCATAGTATACTTCTTTTATTATTCTAACTGGAAAATTCCTTGATATTATCTCTTTTTCCTCTTTTTCAAAATTCTTAAAATCTACTTTCTTAGGGGATATAGTTATAGTATTATTGCCAAGTATTATTTTTGTAACAGTTATTTTGTTGTTTGTCCTCTCAAAGACTTCTTTTTTGAGTTCGGCGTCAGCATAAACTTCATACCATGTCCTCCCAATAATTTGGCCATCAGCATGTACAAATCTTGTCTCTATCCCTGGCTTTTCAATTATCCCTGTAACAATTATATCTCCCGCTTTTACTGTATCTCCAATTTTTTTTACCGCTTCCCCTTCTAAAACCGTCATCTTATAAATTATACCATCTTTTTTAGCTATTATATTGCATGGCTCATCTTTTGACAATACCTCTTGAGGTTTTGTTTTACCTACAACTTTTACAAAAGCATTAGTCCCTTTTATATTTATTCCTATCCACGATATATCATTATTTTGTAATAAAAATTCTGTCTCTATCTTATTAACATCTATAGTAAATTTAGAAACTCCTGGCTTTAATCCTAAGTGTGAAAGCTTTTCTAAAACTATTTTTTCATTTACATTGTTGACGGTTTCTATATTAATTTCCCATATAAAAGTAGAAAATGCATAAACCAGTATAAAAGAAATTGCTGCCCCTAAAACCAATGATTTTCTTCTTTTTAATCGAGAAATTACAAAAGGCAACCCTCTTTTAGAAATCATTGAAACACGACAATTAGTTTTTTTCGCAAAAGACACTATTTCCTTAAAACCCTTTAAACTTACTTTTGCAACTATAGTAGTATAATCCTTACGCTCAATATCCCAAATATAGACATCATTTACCATTATGAGATTTAAAAATTTTTCAATTGACAAACCTTCAATTTTAATAATAACATATCCTTTTAAAAAATTCCATAATTTTATTGCAACCAAAAATACTCCTCCTATACCATTATTTCTATATTCATTATTTCGCCACTAATCGTTATAATCTCTGTCATTATAGAATTTACAATCATGTTTTTACCTAATATTCTAACAACCCCAATTGTCGTATTTACCCTAATCCTTTCAGGAATATACTCAATAATTCCCTTGTGGTTTTCAATAGTAACATGGGTTTTCCCTATCAAAGTTATTTTAGGGAGATTAAGCAGTACCTCTTTTGGAAAGTCTATTGCATTTACAAGTTCATTTTTTATCCCATTTTTCATACTGTAACCTCCCTTCTCTTAAAATTTTATGAGGAAGAAATTAAAAAAATTCTCTTGCTTTTTTATAGGCAATTAGACCTTTTGAGTAATTAGAAAATATGTATTATAATGAAAGTATCAAATTTAATATTTTTATTACTGTAAATTATTTTTGGGGGGATTTGCCTTGGAGAAAATAGTAATAATTTTTACTGGTGGAACTATATCCATGAAAAATGACCCGAATTTAAATGCTGCTATACCCTCTTTATCAGGAAATGACATACTAAAAATGGTTCCCAACATAAAAGAAATTGCCCAAATTGAAATAATCCAATTTGGCAATTTCCCAAGTCCTTACTTTACTCCCGAGCTATTAATAAATTTGAGACGAGAAGTTGAAAACGTAATCATGAAACAACAAGTAAAAGGAGTCGTCATTACTCACGGTACAGACACTATAGAAGAAACAGCATACTTTTTAGACTTAACTATAAATTCCGAAAAACCAATAGTCTTGACTGGAGCCATGAAAAATTCGTCTGAAGTTGGATACGACGGTCCCAGCAACTTAACTGCTTCTGTAATTACTGTTTCCTCAGAAAAAGCCAAAAACAAAGGAGTGTTAGTAGTTTTCAATAACGAAATACATGCTGCACAAGATGTCACAAAAACTCATACTTCAAGTATTGATACCTTTAAAAGCCTTGAAACAGGTCCAATAGGTGTTGTAGATAATAACAGAGCGTATTTTTATAGGAACATTGAGGCAAGAGATTATATACCAGTAGACCATTTAGAGCCAAGAGTCAGTCTTTTAAAAGTTGCCTTTGGTATGGACGATAAAATTATCAGATTCCTTGTTGACAGTGGAGAAAAAGGAATAGTAGTAGAAGGAACAGGAAGGGGAAATGTACCTCCAAAATTGGCTGAGGGTATAGAATATGCTATATCAAAGGGAGTAATTGTAGTGTTAGTTTCAAGATGTCCTATGGGAAGAGTTGATGCCTCTTACGGTTATAAAGGTGGTGGAAAACATCTTGAGTCCTTAGGGGTAATCTTTGGAGGTAATCTCTCAGGGCAAAAAGCTCGTATAAAACTCATGGCAGCTCTTGCTTATTCTAATAATTACAATGAAATCAAAAAATTGTTTAAAGAAGAAAGGACTTGATACTTAATAGCATCAAGTCCTTTGTTTACTGTAGATACTTGTTTACCATGTCTTTAACAAGGTTGCCATCTGCTCTCCCTTTTACGATTGGCATTACCTTTCCCATCACTTTTCCTATATCGCTTTTAGTTTTAGCACCAGTTTCTTCGATAGCTCTTTTTACTATTTCCTCTATTTCCTCTTTGGAAAGCTGCTTCGGTAAATAAGAAAGCATAATCTCAATTTCTTTTCTGGCTTTATCCACTAAGTCTTGCCTTCCACTTTTTTCGTAATCCGGCAACACTTCTTTTCTTTGCTTTATCTCCTTAGAAATTACATTGATGACCCCTTCATCGTCTAATTCTTTTTGAGTATCTTTTTCAACTTGGAGAATAGCCGCTCTTACCATACTTAAAATATTCTTTTTAAAATTATCTTTGTTTTTCATAGCTTCTACCATATCTTTGTATATTCGCTCTTTTAGGGTCATGGCAAGCACTTCCTTTATTTATTATATTTATATTTTCTCTTTCTTGCTGCTTCTGATTTTTTCTTACGTTTTACACTGGGACTTTCGTAATGTTCTCTTTTGCGAAGCTCTGATAAAACGCCTGCTCTGGAACATTGGCGCCTAAATCTTCTCAGAGCGTTGTCCAATGATTCATTTTCGCCGACTCTTACTTCAGACACTACTCTCCCTCCCTCCAGATAAACTGCTCAAACTAAGCTGCGTATTTTGCTGCGATGTCCTGCTAGAAACTCTCATTTTATTATACTTCAAAAACCATAATGTGTCAATGATTAACCTGGGGGCCAAGTCATAAATCTACCGCCTAAAAGATGAAAATGTATGTGATATACCGTTTGTCCCCCGTCATTTCCACAGTTTGATACAATTCTATAACCTTTTTTGTCAATGCCCTCTTTTTTTGCCAATTCTTTTGCCACCATATAAGCATGAGATACTAAGTGTTTGTTATCCTCATTTAAATCTAATAATGTCGGTATATGTTCTTTAGGTACAATGAGGATATGTACAGGTGCCTGCGGGTTAATATCCTGAAATGCTACTACTAAATCATCTTCATAGACTATATTGGAAGGTATCTCTTTATTTATAATTTTACAAAAAATGCAATCTGTCATCTTTTCACCTCCTCTTTTTATATTCTACAAATCTCTTTAAATTCCTTCAATTTCTCCAATTAATAAATTATCTTTTATTTCTTTTATTTTCACCGGGAAAATCTCATTTCTAAGTAACTTTCTATCTCCTTTAACAGCTACACTTAAATAATTATCAGTCAAGCCTTCCACATAACCCTCCATATTCTTTGCCGGTTGTTCAAAGAGGACTTCCAAAGTTTTCCCTATAAAACTCTCCATAAATTTATATTCGCACTTATTAGACAATTCTATGAGCTTTTTACTCCTATCTTCTTTTATATGATTTGCAACTTGATTTGGAAAGTTGTATGCTCTTGTACCTTTTCTCCTTGAATATTTAAAAACATGCATTTTGCTAAAACAAATCTCTTCCACAAATTTGTAAGTCTTGAGAAACTCCTCTTCCGTTTCACCAGGAAATCCCACCATAACATCTGTAGTTATCGCCACATCCGTGATGTATTCTCTTAACCTATCAATTACACTTTTGTACTCCTTTGTAGTATATCTTCTTCCCATTCTTCTTAAAGTTTCATCACATCCGCTTTGAAGGGATACATGATAATGCCTGCACATCTTAGGCAAGTTAGCTATTTCTTTCACAAACTCTTCAGTTAAAAAAGTAGGCTCAATAGAACTAAGTCTTATTCTTTTTATGCCATCTATTTCATGAATCATCTTTATAATGTCCAAAAGCCCAATATTTTTTAAATCTTTGCCATAGGAAGCTATGTGTATACCTGTGAGGACAATTTCTTTATATCCTGAATCAGCAAACTTTTTTACTTCATCTAGTATTTTTTTGGGGTCTCTACTTCTCACAGGTCCCCTGGCGTAAGGGATTATGCAGTAAGTACAGTATTGATTGCAGCCGTCTTGAATCTTTATATATGCCCTTGTCCTTTCTGTATAAGCTGTTACTCCAAATTCCTCATATCCCTTTTGAGTCATTATATTATTTACCACACTCAACTTTTGATTTTTGTGTATAAATTCCTCTACTAATTCCACTATTTTGTCTTTATTTTTCGTACCAATCGCTATGTCTACTTCCGGAAGAGAAAAAGCTTCCTCTGGACTTACTTGCACATAGCAGCCCACAGCTACTACCAACGCATCAAGATTTTTCTTCCTAGCTTTTCGTATCTCCTGCCTTGACTTCATATCACTTCTATTTGTTACAGTACAGGTATTTATTACGTAAACATCCGCTTTTTCATTAAAATCAACTACTTCATAACCAGCTTTTTTAAAAAGCTCAGCCATGACTTCTGTCTCATATTGATTTACCTTACACCCCAAAGTATAAAAAGCAACAGTTTTTTTATGACCATATCTTTCATAAAATTCCTCATTACTAAGAGTTAAATCTACTTTTGCCACTTTAAAAATGCTCCTCCTATTAAATCCCTTTTTTTTATATTATATCACATATTATAACATGCTATTGTACACAAAAAAAACATGCCACGAAGGCATTCAGTTTGTTGACAAAGTTAAAAAATATTCAAAGGAGATATTTTGCATCGTCGCTCCGATGTTCCAAAGCGACAAAACATAAGCTTCCACTTCAGGTTCCGGCAGGGTACCTACGTCAGGTGGCATCCATGCCTTAAGGTACCCGCCTCCGCCATTGCATTAGTTCTTTATTTATTAATAATTTAACCCATATCTCCTAATTCATACATTACTATTGAACAAACTGCGATGGCTGCTGTCTCAGTTCGCAAAATCCTGGGGCCTAAGCTTACAGGCTTAATACTTTTGTTTAAGGCTAATTCAATTTCCTCTTGAGAAAAACCTCCTTCAGGGCCTATAAAAATTCCAATTTTTTTTACGCCTTTTGCCTTTTTAAGCGCCTCTTTTAATTTTGAAGTTTGTTCCTTTTCATATGGAATTATGCATAGATCAAACTTATCAACCTGATTTATAGCCTCTTCAAAGGAAATAGGCATACAAATTTCGGGCACCCCAGTTCTGCCCGATTGTTTACAAGCTTCTTCACTAATTTTTCTCCACCTAGCAATTTTTTTATTTGTATTGCTTTTAGTTATATCTACAACCGTATAACGAGTCACAACTGGGATAAATTTTTTAACTCCAATTTCTGCACATTTTTGAATAATCAATTCCATTTTATCTGACTTAGGCAAGCCTTGAAATAATGAAATTTCTAAGGCACTCTCTGTATTTGATTCTAATTCTCTTTCTAAAAATAAAATAAGCTTGTCTTTTTTTATCTCTTCAATGCGAGCAGCATATTCTTTTAATCCATCCGATACAACAATTTTATTTCCTCTTTTAAGCCTTAAGACATTTACCAGATGATGAAAGTCCTCCCCTTCTATATAGACAAATTCTCCTTTAATATTTTGCTTATCAATAAAAATTTTTCTCATAAGCTCTCACTTTTTCCTTGATAATATTGCACACCATTCTCCTTCTTCTCTAATTTGCAACACCTCAAAAAATTCCTCAACTTTTTGCAAAACTTCTTCTTTTCTGCTTTTTATTATACCACTAGCTAAAAATAAGCCCTCTTCTTTTAAGTATTTAGGAGCCTCTGCCGACAACCTAATTATCACATCAGCAATTATATTTGCCACTATAATATCCGCTTTTCCTCTAAATTCGCCTAATAAATCACTTTTAAATACTTTTACATTTTGTAAGTTATTTAATTCTACATTTTGTCGGGCTACTTCCACGGAAACTTCGTCTATATCTGCCGCATAAACTTCCTTTGCTCCTAATTTGCTACTAGCAATACTAAGTATGCCTGAACCACAACCTACATCAAAAACTATCCTTTCTGGTACCACAATCTCCTCTAAAAATTCCAGACACATCTTTGTAGTCTCATGGGTGCCTGTCCCAAAAGCCATTCCGGGGTCTAATTCGATAATTATCTCTTCTCCTTTAAATACATATTCTTCCCAAGAAGGCTTAATCACTATTTTCTTCCCTATTTTTAAAGGCTTATAGTACTGTTTCCAATTGGTTGCCCAGTCCGATTCATCTACTTCTGAGACTTTTAAGTCAAAATTGCCTATATCAATTCCAAAAGATTTAAGTTCTAAAATTCTATCTTTTAAAATATTTATTTTATCTATAGTATCTGAAACAATGGGAAAATAGGCAAAAACCTTAATATTTCCCCCTTCTTCAAAAAGAGAAGGGTCAAAGTAATCCCAATTATCACTTTGCGCCAACAGTTTTACATCATTAGGGTTTTTTATAACTACACCGCCAGCCCCTAATTCGTGCATGATATTTGACACAGCCTCTTCTGCCTCTTGTGAAGTTGTCACTTGCACTTCAATCCATTTCATTCTTTCCACACCTTTACTCAAATTTATTATCCGCCAAAAGCGTCCTTCATCCTTTGAAAAAATGATTTTGATTCTGTCGTAGTATTTCCTTCTAATTTTTTTAACTCTCTTAGCAATTCTTTTTGCTTTTCTGTCAACTTTTTAGGCACATCAATATAAACCTCTACAATTTGGTCTCCGCGTCCTCTTCCATTTATGTGAGGAATCCCTTTTCCCCTTAACCTAAACTTAGTCCCTGTCTGGGTCCCTTCTGGTATTGTAAAGCTAACTGTTCCATCCAGCGTAGGAATTTTTATTTCTCCACCTAAAGCTGCATCAGCAAAACTTATGGGCATTTTCAAATGTACATTGTATCCTTCTCTTGTAAATAACTCGTGGGGTTTTACGTGAATTACAATATACAGGTCTCCCCTTGGACCTCCTCTTAAGCCTGGCTCTCCTTCTCCTCTTAAGGTAAGCATTTGTCCTTCGTCTATTCCCGCTGGTATAGTAACTTTAATTTTTCTCCTCCTCCTAATTTTACCTGTGCCACCGCATTTGTTGCAAGGGTCAGTAATAATTTTCCCTTCACCATGGCACTTAGGACAAGTTCTTATATTTACAATTCTTCCAAAAGGAGTATTCTGTGCGGTTCTCACCTCACCAGTTCCATGACATACAGGACATGTCTCTGGTTTACTACCAGGCTTGGCCCCTGTTCCTTTACACGTATCACACTCTTCAAATCGTTCAACCTCTATTTCTCTTTCTGCTCCAAAAGCAGCTTCTTCAAAAGTTAAAGTAAGGTCATATCTTATGTCATTACCCTTTTGAGGGCCTGTTTCTGCTCTTCTCCTGCCAGTACCAAAGAAATCATTAAAAATATCGCCAAATATATCGCCAAATCCTCCAAAGCCTCCAAAATCAAAACCGCCCTCTCCAAAACCTCCTTGACCAAATCCACCTTGGCCAAAACCACCTTGCTCAAAGGCTGCGTCTCCAAATTGGTCATATTGGGCTCTTTTTTGAGGGTCAGAGAGAATTTCGTAGGCTTCGTTTATTTCTTTAAATTTTTGCTCTGCTTCTTTATCTCCTGGGTTCAAGTCAGGATGATATTTCTTAGCAAGCCGTCTATAAGCCTTTTTTATTTCCTCTTCTGTGGCATTTCTATCTACTCCTAATATTTCATATAAATCTTTTTTAGCCACTTTCTCACCTGCCTTTCATTACGTAAATTAGAACCAGGTAAAACCTGGTTCTATATTATTTATCATCATCCTCCACTTTGTAATTGGCTTCATAAACATTGTCCTGTGTTGTACCTTGTCCAGCACTACCAGTATTTGTAGCTCCTCCCGTTTGTCCTCCCGCTTGTTGGTATATTCTTGTAGAAACTTTGTAGAAGGCTTGTGAAAGTTTCTCAGAAGCATTTTTAATCGCTTCTATATCGCTTCCTTCAAGGGCTTTTCTCACATTTTCTATTTCTCTATTTATTTCATCTTTTTCAGCTTGCGTCATCTTATCTCCAAGGTCTTTCATTGTTTTTTCAGCTTGATAAATGAGAGAATCTGCTTTATTCCTTATTTCGATTTCTTCTTTCTTCTTCCTATCCTGTTCTTCATACTGCTTAGCCTCATTGACCATTCTTTGTATCTCTTCTTCTGACAAATTAGTTGTAGAAGTAATAGTTATATCCTGAGATTTGCCAGTACCTAAGTCTTTTGCAGAAACATGTACAATTCCATTGGCATCTATGTCAAAAGTAACTTCAATTTGAGGTACTCCTCTTGGAGCTGGTGGAATCCCTGACAAAATAAACCTTCCAAGAGTTTTGTTGTCTTTTGCCATAGGCCTTTCGCCTTGTAACACGTGTATTTCAACAGAAGTCTGATTATCCGCTGCAGTAGTAAATATCTGGCTCTTTCTTGTAGGTATTGTAGTATTTCTCTCTATAATCTTAGTAAATACTCCACCTAATGTCTCTATACCCAAGGACAAAGGTGTTACGTCCAGTAAGAGAATATCTTTCACTTCTCCGGCCAATACTGCTGCCTGTATAGCTGCACCTATAGCCACTGCCTCATCTGGGTTAATTCCTTTGTGAGGTTCTTTACCCATTATTCTCTTTACCGTCTCCTGTACCAAAGGCACTCTTGTAGAACCACCAATGAGAATGACTTTATCAATATCAGAAGGTTTTAAACCTGCGTCGCTTAATGCTTGGTTAACAGGACCTACAGTTGATTCTACAAGGTCGGAAATTAGCTCTTCGAATTTTGCCCTTGTAAGATTTACATCTATATGTTTTGGACCTGTAGCATCAGCAGTAATAAATGGCAAGTTTATATTAGTAACCGTTGCAGAAGAAAGCTCTATTTTTGCTTTTTCTGCAGCATCTTTTAATCTCTGCAATGCCATCCTGTCATTTCTTAGGTCAATTCCATATTCTTTTTTGAAATTGTCAGCAAGCCAATCTATTATCCTTTGGTCGAAGTCATCCCCACCCAAATGGTTATTGCCACTTGTAGCCAAAACTTCAAATACTCCATCTCCTATTTCCAAAATAGAAACATCAAAAGTACCACCACCTAAGTCATAAACCATTATCTTTTGATTTCCTTCTTTGTCAAGTCCATATGCCAAAGCAGCAGCTGTCGGCTCATTTATTATTCTCAAAACCTCAAGACCTGCAATCCTACCTGCATCTTTTGTAGCCTGCCTTTGGCTGTCATTGAAATAGGCAGGAACAGTAATTACCGCCTGTGTAACTTTTTCGCCCAAGTAAGCTTCTGCATCAGCCTTAAGTTTTTGCAAAATCATTGCAGAAATCTCTTGAGGTGTATACTCTTTATCGTCAATTTTTACTTTGTAATCAGTTCCCATGTGTCTTTTTATAGACATTATAGTCCTGTCAGGATTTGCAATTGCCTGCCTTTTTGCAACTTGCCCTACTAACCTTTCTCCTTCTTTAGTAAAAGCAACGACTGAAGGCGTAGTACGAGCTCCTTCTGCGTTAGGTATTACTACAGGTTGGCCTCCTTCCATAACAGCAACACAAGAAAAAGTAGTTCCTAAGTCAATCCCTATAACTTTCCCCATATTTTTCAACCTCCTTTTTATTTTGCTACTTTAACCAAACTTGGTCTTATTACTTTATCTTTTAGATAATACCCTTTTTGGAAAACTTCAATAATTTCATTTGGTTGCTTCCCTTCTACCTCTTCCTGCATTACAGCATGGTGCTTATAGGGATCAAAAATCTGCCCCTCTGCTTCAATTTCTTTCACACCAAATTTATCTAATATTTTTTTAAACTGCCTGTAAATTAATTCTATCCCTTCTTTTAGAGAATTATAATCTCCACTGCTTGCCAAAGCTCTTTCAAAATTATCTATAACAGGCAAAAGCTCTAACATCACTATTTCTTGCCCATAATCTATCAGTTCTGCCTTCTCTTTTTCAGTCCTTTTTCTATAATTTTCAAATTCTGCTTTCAATCTTTGTGCAATATCTAAATATTCTTGAGCTTCAGCCTCTTTTTGCTGAAGTTTTTGCTTTAACTCCTCTATTTCATCAACCGTTTGTTGCTTATGCTCCTGCTGTGTTTGTTCTTCCTTTTCAGGAGGCCCTTCCATTTGTTCATTTGATTTCAAATTATTTACATCATTTTCCTCCTTTTTGTTAATTTCTTTTTCCATCTCTTCCACTTATATCACCTCGTTATATTTCATCATTGTATATACTCGACAAAAGATTTGAAAGCTCTTTTGTCATCATATTGATTTCGTTAATTAACCTTCTATAATCCATTCTTGTAGGTCCTATAATTCCTATTGTACCCACCACGCGACCATTAATCTTATAAGTGGTTTTTATTACGCTTAAGTCTTTCATTTCTTCAAACTTGTTTTCGCTTCCTATTCTCACATCTATAAAATCTACTTCAGGCTCTAAAACTTCGTTCAATAACGGCTTGTTGTCCAAAAGATTGAAAAAATTTTTTGCTTTGCCTAAATCCTTGTATTCAGGAAAATCTAAAATATGTGAAGTTCCATCCGCATAAATGTCTGTTTCCTGTAACTGCTTCAGGCTCAAAAGTATAGTGTTTATCAATTCGTCGGCTATAAAAGCTACCTCTCCCAACATCTGCCTTAAATCTTTTTGTAAAAACTCAAAAATATCTTTTTCACTTTTTCCGGCAATTTTCTCGTTTAACAAATTATTTAAAAACTCAAAGATAGTCCTATCTACATTTTGGCATAAATTCAACAAGTAATTTTTTACAATTCCTGTGTCTGTAACTACTAAAAAGATCATTTTATTAGAAGCAACAGGTATAAGTTGGATTTTCCTTATTCTATCAGGGTTTAACTTTGGCATTTTAGCAACTGTAGTATGGTGAGTTATGTTAGCTAAAATTCTTGCATATTTCTTTACAATTTCATCAAACTCCACTATTATTTCCTCGCGAGTATTATGGCTAATTGGAGGGTCATTGTTTATATAATTTCGAAGAATGCTGTCTACATAAAATCTATATCCTTTATCTGAAGGTATTCTTCCTGCGGAAGTATGAGGTTGCTCCAAATATCCCATTTCTTCTAAATCCGCCATTTCGTTTCTTATAGTAGCAGAACTTAATCCTATATTGTACTTCTTAGCTATTGTTCTCGACCCTATTGGCTCTGCCGTCATAATATAATCAGTAATAACCGCATATAGTATTTTTTTCTTCCTATCATCTAACGGCATTTTCACCACCCCATGTATTATTAGCACTCTACTCGATTGAGTGCTAATTCATGTTTTTAAAATACCACTCTTATAATTTTTTGTCAATACTCATTTAGGGCAGAAATTCCTCAAAAATGACGTTAGAGACATCAATACCCCTCTCGGTAAGTTTTACACACTCATTATCAATCTCAATTAGACCTTCATTTAAGTATTTTTGTATTACTTTTTTGTAAAATTCAAACAAACTGATACCGAATCTTTTCATAAAATCCTTGTCACACACTCCTTTTGTCATTCTCATTCCTAAAAACATAAACTCAGCCATTCTATCTTCTTTTACCAACTTTATTTTTTCCTTAACTGCACTTTTTCTTTCTAAAATGCTCTTAATATAGTCTTTTATATTTTCAATATTACTATATCTCACATCCTCCATATAAGAATGGGCTCCAGCACCAAATCCCAAATAATTTTTGCACTCCCAGTATAAAATATTGTGGCGACATTCAAATGTGGGTAATGCAAAATTAGAAATTTCATAATGGTGATAACCTTTTTCTTTTAAAAACTCTATACCCCAATGATACATTTTAAGCTCTTCTTCTTCATCAACTATAGGCAACTGACCCTTTTTATAAAGTCTGTAAAAGAAGGTATTAGGTTCTAAAATCAAGCTATAAGTAGAAACATGCGTCGGCTGTAACTTTACTACTTCTTTTAAAGTTTCTTGCCACTCTTTAAAGGTTTGAGTAGGAAGAGCATACATCAGGTCAATATTTATATTGTTAAAGAACTTTTTCACTGACTCATAATTTTCAAAAAAATCTTCTATTGTATGGATTCTACCTATATATTTTAAAAGCCTATTTTGAAAAGCTTGAAGTCCAATACTTACTCGGTTTATCCCGCTCCCTTTATAAATTTTTAGTTTTTCTTCAGTTATAAGGCCGGGATTTATTTCAATAGTAATTTCGCAACCATCAAGTATTTTATAATTTTTAAATACAGACTTCAATATCTTCTCTATATAAGAAGGAGGCAAAAAGTTAGGGGTACCTCCCCCTATATAAATCGAAACCACTTTATAATCTTTTGTAGAATTTGATTCTATTTCCATAATTAGTGCCCGAATATAGTCGTCAAAAAGATAATCATAGCCTGCATAAGAATTAAAATCACAATAATAGCATTTTCTTTTACAAAAAGGAATGTGAATGTATAGTCCTATCTCTCTCATTTTTCATCATCTAGCTTCAATATTGACATAAAAGCCTCTTGAGGTATTTCAACACTTCCCACCTGTCTCATGCGCTTTTTACCTTCTTTTTGCTTTTCCAAAAGTTTTTTCTTGCGGGTTACGTCTCCTCCATAACACTTGGCAAGAACGTTTTTTCTCAAAGCTTTTACAGTCTCTCTTGCAATAATCTTAGAGCCTATTGCAGCCTGGATTGGAATCTCAAAAAGATGCCTTGGAATATTTTCTTTTAACTTTTCTACAATTCTTCTCGCTTTTTCATAGACTTTATCTTTATGAACTATCATGGATAAAGCATCTACCAATTCGCCATTTATTAAAATATCAAGCTTTACCAAATTAGATCCTTTATACCCTTTAAGCTCATAGTCGAAAGAGGCATAACCCCTTGTTCGTGATTTTAAAGCATTAAAAAAGTCATATATTATCTCATTTAAAGGCATTTCATATTTTAAAAGTACGCGAGTTTGTTCTAAATATTCCATTCCTAAATATGCTCCCCGTCTATCCTGGCAAAGCTCCATAACTGCCCCTACATATTCAGTAGGCACCATAATAGTAGCTTCCACAATTGGCTCTTCAATATGATCTATTTGCGTAGGAGGCGGCATTTTTGTAGGATTGTCCAAATCCAATACCTCTCCATCAGTTTTGTAAACTTTGTAAATTACACTTGGTGCAGTAGTAACAAGATTTAAGTTGTACTCTCTTTCCAACCTTTCTTGAACTATTTCCATGTGCAAAAGTCCCAAAAATCCACACCTAAATCCAAAACCTAAGGCAGCAGAGGTGTCAGGTTCAAATACAAGTGACGCATCATTTAGCTGAAGTTTTTCTAAAGCTTCTTTTAAATTTTCATAATCTTGTCCATCCGCAGGATAAATTCCACAAAAGACCATTGGCACTACTTCTTTATAGCCAGGAAGTGGAGAATCGGCTGGATTATCTGCATCTGTTATTGTATCTCCTACGCGAGTGTCTTTTACATTTTTTATGCTGGCGGCAATATATCCAACTTCGCCTGCTTTAAGCTCTTCTACTGGATAAAGGTTAGGTCTAAACATACCTACTTCTGTAACTTCAAAAACTTTGCCAGTAGAAAACATTTTTATTTTCATTCCTGGTTTAACAATTCCATCTACTACCCTTACAAAGCTTATTGCACCCTTGTAGTTATCATAAAAAGAGTCAAAAATTAGCGCTTTTAAAGGCTTATTTTCATCTCCTTTTGGAGGGGGAATTCTATTTACAATGGCTTCTAAAACTTCTTCTATACCTATGCCTTCTTTAGCAGAGGTAAGCAAAGCATCTTCTGCGTCAATCCCAATCACGTCTTCAATTTCTTTTTTTACAAGTTCAGGATTTGCTGAAGGAAGGTCTATTTTATTTATCACGGGTACTATCTCTAAATCATGTTCTAAAGCCATATACACATTAGCAAGGGTTTGCGCCTCAATCCCTTGTGTAGCATCTACTACAAGGAGGGCCCCTTCACAAGCTGCAATACTTCGGGATACCTCGTAAGTAAAATCTACATGTCCAGGGGTATCAATGAGATTAAGCTCATATTCATTTCCATCTTTAGCTTTATAAATCATTCTTACAGGCTTTAACTTTATAGTAATTCCTCTCTCCCTTTCTAATTCTAAATTATCTAAAATTTGCTTATCTGTTTCCCTTTCAGAAAGAAAACCTGTTTTCTCAATAAGTCTATCTGCAAGAGTAGATTTACCATGGTCTATGTGAGCAATAATGCAAAAATTTCTAATATACTGCATCCTATCTGACATTTTGTACCTCCTCAAAAATTAAAGGCTTAGACCTCATTTCCAAAATCGCCCTTTAAAGTATTGGCTTAACCTTCCTATGTCAATAACTGACTCCTTACCAAAAATTTTAACGATCACCTTTTCCCTATTTGAATATACACCAAATATATTTATTTTCCTCACTCCAGTAGTAATTTCATTAAAGGAAGAATCAGCTATTACAAGTCCTACTACCATAATAACAATGTACAATAAAAGAGCAAAGATTACAAGTCTCTTTCTTTGGATCTGTTTCCTTCTCTCTCTTGTCCTTGTAAGCCTCATCTTTTATCTTCCCTTCAAGGTATCGTAAATCTTATATATTTCTTCAATCATTTTATTGCAACTATATTTTCCCACACTTTCTTTTCCTCTTAAGCTTATATTTTTTCTCAATTCCTCATCTTCCAAAAATTTTTCTATAGCTTTTGCCAACTCTTCAGGACTTTCTTTTTCTACCAAAATTCCTTCAACGCCATCTTGTATAATTTCTGGAATACCTCCTACTTTTGTAGCTACGACAGGGACTCCTTCACTTAAAGCTTCAATTACAGAAATTCCAAATCCTTCTTCATGTGAAGGAAGCACAAATACATTGAGATTTCTCAAGAAAGAAGGGATGTCATTTCTATACCCCAATAAAAAGAATCTGTCCTTTAAATTTAAGCTATCAATCATTTTTTGTAATTCTTCTCTAAAAGGGCCATCTCCTGCTACAAAAAAGTAGGCATTTACATTTTTTAAAATTGATGCCGCTTTTATTAAATCTTGGACCCCTTTAGCAGGTATAAGCCTTGCTACACTTCCTACAATAAAAGAATCTTGTGGCAAATTGAATTCTTCTTTTAAATTAAGAGTTGTTTCCTCGTAGAATAAGGTATCAATACAATTGTACACCACTTTTATTTTATTTTCTTTTACATTTTGATTTAGAACTAAATCATCTTTTAATGCTTGAGAGACAGCAATAAACTGATGGGTTTTTTTGTCTAGAATTTTTGTTAAACTCAATAAAAGTTTCTTTTTGTAAAAACTCATATTATTGTAATTTACAAAGTTGTGGACTGTCACTACTGTTTTTACAGGCATAGCAAAACATGCGGCTCTTCCTACCAATGAAGCTTTTGCACCATGCATGTGAACAATGTCTGGCTTAAACTCATTTACTACCTTTCGTATAAACTTAATTGTCCTGTAATCTTTTTTTAAACTAATTCCGTCCCCAATGTCAATGTCATATACTGCAATCCCCAATTTTTTGAGATATTCTTGAGTTTTTTTGTCAAAAGAGCACAAAACAGCAATTTCATACTTATCTTTGTCTAACAATCTAACCAGTGATAATAAATGCTTTTTCATTCCTCCTTCTGATTTTCTTACAATTTGCAATACCTTCATTTTTCCCATAAAACCACCTTTTAAGACATTTCATCAATAACAAAATGTATTAACATAGGTCCTACAAACACCATCATTGTAGCTGCCGCTACAATTCCTGAATCGTTAAAAATTAGAGCGAGAATGCTTCCTATAATCGTCGCAACAAAGCATATTCGAATGTAGGTATGTTTTTTGAACATTTCACTCAACACTCCAACAGGTTTGAAGAAAAGAATTAGTAAAACAACTATAAGTGTCAACAATACTCTCGACCATATAGAATATTTTATGAGCTTATAATTCATCAAAAGCTTTCTTTCAAAAATTTGTAATAAAGATTTTATACCGTGACTTTTTACTAAAGCAAAAGTTTGCCCTATGTGAGTTTGTTGTGAAACTGGCCTTAAAGAATCCAAGTAAAACAAGCCTAAAAGCATTAAAACTATCCCGGCACCAATATATATTAAATTTTTTATGTTAATTTTTTTTCCAGACAAAAGCAGCAGCGAAACAGCAAAAGCTCCAAAGGATGTTATTGCTCCCCCAACATTTGTACCTATACTTGGAGCTGCAATAAAGTAGAATACAAGTACGTATATTATTGTAGTTATAGTTAAAAGAAGCTTTTTATTCGAAAAAATTTCAAAAGCCATTGTAGTAAAACATAAAACGGCTCCAATCAATACTCCCATATACTCGTTTCCTATGCCATAAAAACGGGCACCTCCGATGACGTCATAGCTTAAAAAAGAATTTTTTAGCAAATATTGCCCTGTCACAAGGTCAATTAGCAAAGCAAGGGAAGTAACTAAACCTATTATAGCATAGAAATAATAACCATAAGGGTTAACTTCATGAATCGCTATAATCGCCACTGCGGTCAAAAATAATATTCCCACGATGCTATTTGATAGGCTAGTATAATTAAACAAAGGTAATAGCAAAAAAGTCAAAGGAATAGTAGAAACAAAAAACAATAGAGGCTTTAAATAGACCGCATACTTTTTCAAAAGCAGCAAAACTAATAGGGCAAAAATTAAAATTATTATCTCTAAAACCACATAAGTTTTCAAGAAAACAGGCCTATAAGTGTAATTAAAAACTAGTTTATGACTCTCAGCTAATAACTTGTCTACATTTCCTTTGTAACCAGAATTATAAAGGGGATGTCCCGTCAAAAAAGTTGGTATAGGAATATAAAAATACTGTAAAATTGTTGGCATTAAATCTGTATTTGTGACAATCCCCTCTCTTTTTGTTGTGTCTGAAGTAACATAGCCTTTAGTAAAGCCTGGTCCAAAAAGTATTATGGGGGTTAAATAACTCTTTTGCCCCATATCTTTAGATGGAGGAAGTGGAGTTAAGACAATGTATAAAGTGTTGGGACCGCCTTCTCTTATGACTTTGCCAATAAATTCATCTGCTTCGTATAAAGCCCTTTTTTTATTTCTCTCATTAATTTTATCCATCGCATATTTATGGTAATCATTCGCTCTTATCGTATCTCCCAATTGAAAAATAGTTAAGTCGGGTTTTTCTTTCATCTCTGTATATTTTTGATAAAGCAAATTATAGTCTGTCATAATGCCAAAAGGGCTTAAAGGGTCTCTTTTTAAAATATTATCACTCACATCGCCAAAATCTACGATTCCTTTTTCATCCATTACTATAAGAGGCGCATATCTTCTTTGTTCTACATCAGTATCTTCATTGCCAAACACGGCAACAGTTTTTCCATTTTGTTTTAAAAGAGCACCTAATAAGCCAGGTACTACAATGTGATTTCGAGTTAGGTTATTTCTCTCTATTTGCGCAAAATCTAAATTTACTATATTAAATACTTGTGGCTTAATACCTGTATTTCTTTTGAAAATTATAGAAGCTTGTTCTCCATTTACTATTTCAGAAGCGTTAAAATTAAGGGAAGCTTTTTCAGAACCTACAGCTCTTGTCCCACAACCAATTGTCATATACACGTTTTCAGGGGTCCTGCCTCCATCAGAATTTACCGTCATAAGTCCATATGTACCATTTTCCATGAGGTATTTTATATTAGGAAGGTCATTTGCAACATAGTCATTTAAATTAACCCTGTCTACAATAAAAATCACTATTTTTTTATCTTTTATATTATTTACTTGTCCATAAGAAACAGTGCTGAAGAGGATTAAAAACGCCAAGGCCAATCCCATTATCCTTGCTGCAAATTTCATAAAAAACCTCCTAAATCTTTAATAATTACAGTAATTTATTTTAACCTTTTTTTAAATTAATATCAACATTTATCGCTATAAAATAAAAAGCAGTCTTCACTGCCCAAAATCCTGTTGCTGCTTTATCACTTCCCTAATGGCTTTAGCCAGATACTTTGTAGTTGCAATTGCCTCCTCTAAAGTATTATAGTTACTTCCTAATTCTATCAGTATCGACTTTTCAAGAAGATGCTGATTATATTCACTGTAGGGCTTTACCTGTACTCCTAAAGATAGGCCGGGATAAAGTTCATTTAATTTATCACTTATTCTTTTGGCAAATTCGTAATTTCTTCTCCAATCTTCTTTCATTTCTGGTGTCCTTCTTGAACCTATTATGAAAGAAACTCTTGCTACTTTTTCCCCGTTTATTTCCATCACATATTTTTTTCTAAAATCTTGGTTTGGCAAATTGCTCAAAACAGGAATAGTTTCTACCCCTGGTTTCATAACAGCACCATAGCCATCTCTATGCAAGTCAATTGCAGCCTTAATAGAAGGATACTCTTTTAAAATTTTACTGACCGTTGCAAACGAGTTTACATAGGATTTGTCATAGTTGTAATCATTGATAGTTTTATCGTGCAATACAGGAATTCCTTCTTTTTCAAGATATTCCGTAAGATAATCTGCTACTTTTGCAACAGTATAATTTAAATCATCTGTCCTATCATAGCCGTACCTTGCTATGTATCTGTTCTTTTCTGTAGCAGCATAAGCTTCCATAGTATGAGTGTGATATATCAAAAGATAGGGTTTACTATTATCTATATTTTTCGAAACCGGTTTTTCTTCCTCTCCTTGTGTCTGCGGTGTGTTTTTGTCACTTTGTACATTAGTATCAGGCAAATTCACATTGTTATTAGAAGGAGGATTTGTTTGTGCATCATTATTATGTATAATATTAGCACTTACTTTTTCCAAATCTATCTGTGCTAAAATTGGAAGTTGAAATTTCAATATATTGATAGGGTCTTTAACTTTAGCATTTAACAAAGAATAAAAGGTTAAATCCTTTCCTGTATACCCTTGAGAAGTAAATGCTACTTCTATTATCGGCAGAGTATAATTTATTGAAGTTACAAATAAACTGTCTAATTTATCATACTCCTCTGAAAAAGAATCACCAATTATTTGTCTATGCTCACCCTTATAAGGTTGTGTCATCCAATTATAAAGAAAAACGTTTATCACTAACAAAATTAGAAACATTATTCTGCTTATCTTTGAAAAACTATAATACCTGTACAAAAAGAAGCACCCCTCTTTGGTTTTTATATTTTATAAATATTCCATCAAGAGGTGCTTTAGTACTTTATGTTTAATGAAGCAATTGATTCATTTCCTTTTCCGTAAGCCCAGGTTGTAATGCAAGATTTATCCCTCTGGAAATAATTGAAGATATATTTTTTACCAATAAATCTATTTCTTTAGGAGTAACTACAAGATTATGTACATAAGGTGTTAAAACTTCTTGAATGAGACTGTATTTCTCATGTTGGCTCATATTCTTAAGTACTTTATAAAAAGGGCTTTCTTCTTTGGTCTGTTTTAGTAACTCTTCTATTAAATATTCGATAGCGTCGTTAGCAATTGTGACCGCATCTACTACTGTAGGAACTCCTATGGCTATTACAGGTATCCCTAAACTTTGCTCAGTAATGGAAAGCCTTCTATTACCTATTCCAGTCCCTGGACTTATACCTGTATTTGAAATTTGAATAGTAGTAGACAACCTCTCTAATCTTCTCGAAGCCAAAGCGTCAATTGTAATTATTAAGTCAGGTTTTATTCTGTCAACTACACCTTTTAAAATTTCAGCTGTTTCTATCCCGGTTATCCCTAAAACTCCAGGAGAAATTGCGCTGACAGACCGAATTTCATCGCCAAACTGTTGAGGCGCATATTCCTTTAAATGCCTTGTCACCACAATGTTAGACACCACCCGTGGACCTAAAGCATCAGGGGTGATATTCCAATTGCCTAACCCTACTACTAAAACTTGTGTATTTTCCGTCAAATTAGCCATTTCTTTAATTATATCTGCTAAAACTTTCGCAACTTTTTCCTCTAAATCCAAGTCCCTTTCAACAAGGCCGGGGGCTTCAATAGTTATATAGTCCCCCACCGGCTTTCCCATTGCTTTTTCCCCTTCTTCATTTAAAATTTTGACCTTTGTCACTTTTATACCCTCTAGGTGTTTTTCCTCCACACTCACCCCTGGAATCTCTCTCCCTTTGTATAATTTTCTCGCTTCTACTGCAAGGTCTGTCCTTATACTGTACATCTACATCACCTCAACTCTGTCGGTACAAAGGCGTCAACCAATCCTATCACAAAAGCAGCAATCAACGAACCAACCATTGTTGCGTGAATGGTAGGGACAATAAATTGAGAAGCATATATCACTACCGCCGCAACAACAAATCCTACAATGCCACGGCTTCTTGGTGAAATATCTTTACCTAATATTAATTCTACAATATAGCCTAATAAAGCTATTACCACCGCTGAAATAAGAGCTCCCCAAAATCCTGCAACGCTAAACCCTGGAACAAGATATCCTACCACTAACAGCACAATAGCTGACACAATAAAGCGAATAACTGTTTGTAACATTAAATCACCTCCTTTAATTATGATGAACAAATTGACAAATTTTATACCTCTGTGGTAAAGTAAAAAGTGTATTAATCCTTGAAAAACTATTTCTTTCATGGTAAAATTAAATTCGATTGAGGAGGTGAAGCTTTTGGCAAACACAAAATCTGCAAAGAAGAGGATTTCTGTTATCGCAAAAAGGACTTTACGCAATAAAATGATAAAATCAAGAGTTAAAACATTTATTAAAAAGTTTAACGAAAGTTTAGCTACAGGAGATATAGAAACAATAAAAGAAAAATTAAGACTTGCTGTCAAAGAATTGGACAAAGCTGCCACAAAAGGAGTTCTACACAAAAACACAGTGGCAAGAAAAAAGTCCAGACTTTATTCAAAATTTAACAATCTTTTAAAATCAGCAGCAAGTAATGAATAAAGCGTACCCTAAAAGTACGCTTTTTATCATTTGCACAATTTTTTTACAAGCCCCTCTAATGCCAAACTACTATCTGCTCCTGATTTCAATGCAATATCACATTTCAAACACTCTTTATAAGCTCTTTCCAACTCCTCTTTTTTAAAAAGTCTACTCTGTCTCATTAACTCTTCTACTGCAAAGTATGGTACTCCTAAAGAAGATGCAATAGTCTTTTTATCGCCAAATTTACCTTCAAAGCTTTTTATCTTAGTAATCAACCTCATTTGTCTTACAATCATCGACAATATAATAAGAGGTACTTCTCCCTTTTCTAAAAGTGTGTGTAAAACTTTAAAAGCCTCTTTTTCTTTTTTCATTCCTATGGCATTGACAAGATTAAAAATGTTTTGTTGCAGGTTTATAGTAAGAACCTCTTTCATTTTTTCCATTTCTATTTCTTCACTGTCAGAATAGGAAACTAATTTATGTATTTCATTTACAATTGCGTATAAATCCGTTCCAACACTCTTTACAATATATTCCACATCAGATTTTTTTACTTTTTTGCCACTCTTTTTTAAAAAATAGCCGGCGTAATTTACTGCCTCTTCAAAAGAAAGTCTTTGAAAATAAACTATTTTACCTATCTTTTCAATAAACTTATAAAGTTTTCTCCTTAAATCTATTTTTTCTCCTCCTATAATTACTAGTACAATACTGCTTTGAGGAGAAGTAACTTTTTCCTCTAGATAGTTCGTAAGTCTTTTTAACTCTTTATCCCCTAGCTTAGAAAGCTGTTCCTCTTCATTTTTTACTACTACTAATTTGTAATCAGAAAATAAAGGTAATGTCTCACAATTTTCGATAATAGCTTCCATACATTCTTCTGGACTATCTTTTTCAATAACCACATAGTTCATATCCATAGTCTCAGGCATTAATATTTTTGCTTTTATCCTTTTTAAAGCATCTAACAATAAAAACCTCTCTTCTCCATAAAAAAGATATACATTGTCAATCTTATCTTTTTTTAAACTCTCCACTAACTCTTTGTAATTCATTATTTCACTCCTTGAGAAAAGTAGTTATATAAGCCCTTTCTCCATTTGTTTTTACGATAATTGCTCCATTTTTATCCGTCCTATATACCTTAGCCTTCTCTTGAAGATATTTTAGCACTCTCTCATCAGGCAGTCCATAACTGTTTTTACCTACTTGGACAATACATACTTTCGGATTGGCTTTTTCAATGAATTCTTGTGTAGAAGAAGTATTTGACCCGTGGTGAGCCACCTTTAAAATATCAGTCTTTATGTCTAAATTTTTCAAAACCTCTTCTGCAGGCTTTTCTATATCACCTGTAAATAAAAATTCCATCTTCTTGTACTTCATCTTAAAAACAAGTGCATTGTTATTTATAGGATTTTCTTCTATTAAATTTTGAGGGTCAGGGTGTAAAACGTATATTTCAATATTATCTATTTCAACCTTATCTCCTTTTTTAAGAAAAATAACAGGGATGTTTTTCTCTTTTGCAACCTTAATCATCTTTTTAAAATTCTCATCAGTAACTTTTTGAACTCCAATAAAAACTTTATCTACCTTTATCTGCTGCAAAACAGTAATTATTCCACCGATATGGTCAATATCTGTATGAGATATAAATACTCCATCAAGCTTCATAACCCCTTTGTAATACAAAAATGGAAGTACTAGATCTTCTCCAACATCAAAAGAAGAAGTCGCAAATAAAGGTTTGCCTCCTCCATCTATTAAAAAAGTTTTGCCGTGGGGTGTCCTGACAAACGTGCTGTCCCCTTGTCCTACATCCAGGAAAGTCACTTCTAAATCTTTAGGCAATAGATAATTATAAAAGAAAATTGCTATAACAAAAGTCAAGGCGATTGCAATAGAAATCTTTTTAGTTTTTTTATCAAAACTGCTAAGTAGGACTGTTAAAATCCCATAATACAAAACAACCACATACAAAGGCGGAACAATAGTATTTATACTGGCATAAGGAAAGCTATTGAACAATTTCGTTATGTACAAAATAGCTTCTACTACAGGTATATTTATATAATTTATAAAATAGGACAAGGGATGGAAAAACAGCCCTATCATAGCCGATAAAAATCCCAAAACAACTGCTATATCCGCCAATGGCACTATTACAATGTTGGACAAAAGCGAAATTATGGATATATAATGAAAATAATACATGGTAAAGGGGATTGTGCCAATTTGAGCAGAAAGAGTTAAAGCGGCTAAATCTCGCATTTTGGGATTTAGCATTGATAATTTTTCTCGTATCGGCTTATAAAAATACAAAATGGCTAAAGTGGCAACAAATGAAAGTTGAAAACCTACATCCCACAGCATCAAAGGGTTAAATATTAATATCACAAAAGCTGCAAAAGACAAAGAATTTATAGAATTATGTTTTTTGCCGTAAGTAGTGCCAATTAAAGCGATAGAAGCCATAAGAGCAGCCCTTATAACTGGCGGATTTGCTCCTGTTAAAATTGCATAGAAGGTCAATACAATTATAATGATAGGAACTTTGTACCTTCTAATGTTAAAAAGACTTAACATATAAAGTATAAAACCTGTTATAATTGCTACGTGCATTCCTGATACGGAAATAATATGTGAAATACCTGCTGTCCTAAATTGTCCCAAAGTCTCATCGTCAACAAGGTTATCTCCTAAAAAAATCGATATAACAAACTTAGCATCTCTTTCGGGCATTGAATTTATATAATTAACTTCTGTTTTTTGCTTTGCAGCATATATAACCTTCTCAATAAAATTTAAATTGCCTTTGCCCACAATATCAACGGCATACCCCTGCACTCTCATGACTGCATAAATTCCTTTTTTCTTTAAAAAAAGCTTGTAGTCAAAGCCTCCTGGATTTGTAGCTTTTTGGGGAATCGAAATTATCCCTCTTATACTTACAATATCTCCCTCTGAAGGATATTTGCCCCCATATTGAGTAACCAATACTTTAGGTAATTTAGGCGGTTTAACTATGTATTTAGCATATCCCTCATATTCTTTTACCTCGTACACCTTGCCATTTATAGTTATAAATTTATCTTCAAACTTTAGATAAGGATTGGGAGAATTAAAAGCACTGCCACTTAAAATTGCACCTACAAAAATAAAAGAAATTAAAAGAAGTAAACTGACATTTTTATTTTTCAAATACCGCCACAAAGAAATAGCCACTGAAATTGCTAATAAAAGCAAAAAAGCAAAAGGATTAAAAACATATCTTCCGATTATTATTCCTAAAGAAAGAGCTACAGTAAGATATAAAAATGGAAATTCCATTTTATATCACATAAATTTCAAAATCTCTTGCAATTTCTGTATTTCCAAAGACTTTAATTGCTTCATCATAATAATCCTTGATAGAAATAAGTGGTGACAAATGAGTCAAAACTAATCTTTTGCACTCGGCTTTCTTAGCAATTTCAGCAGCTTCCGCAGCAGTTAAGTGGGGGCCTTGCATTCCTGTCAAGAAATTTCCATCACATAGGAATAAATCAGCTTTATTTGCAAAAGATATTAAATTTTCATTATAGGTGGTATCACCACTATATACAAAGATTTTATCTCCCTTTTTCATCTTCACAGCATAAGTCTCTACAGGATGCGTCATCTTTTTAAAAGAAATCTCTATTCCCTCTAAATTTAAAGTAGCCTCTTCATTTATAATGTGTAAATTAAAAACATCTTTAAACTTAAAATCTTCAAAAACATTTTCTGGTGTTTGTGGACAATATACATTTACAGGTTCAGTTATCATGCCTCTTGACTCCATAATATCAAGAGCATATCTTAAAACCATCATGTCTGCCACATGATCAGAGTGCAAATGAGACAAAATTATGTATTTTAATTTATTTAACACGTAATACCTTTGGTATCTGCTTATTATTCCACTGCCACAGTCCAGTAAAATATGAGTATTTTCCTCTTCTACTAAATATCCGGAAGTAGCCCCATAAGGCCCAGGGAAAGGTCCATGACACCCTAACACTGTGACTTTCATAAATTTTTGCCTCCCTCCTTAAAGCTACAGACAAATTCATATAAATCTTTGTAACTACCCTTTTGTGTAGCTACTATATCTTTTGAATTTCTATTTATCATATAGTCCTCAATCAAAAAAGTCTTCATACCCAACTTAAAAGCTATCAAGTCCTCTTCCACATCATTTCCCACCATATAACAATTTTCCGGCTTTTTATTTATAACTTTTAATATCTCTTCATAGTATTGTATATGGGGCTTACAAAAATGCATATTTTCATAAGTAGTTATAAAATCAAAATAGCTTTCATTAAGGCCTGCCCATCTAAGCCTCTCTAAGATTGCAATTCTTGGAAATACAGGATTGGTAGCTAAAACAAGTGTATAGCCTTTTTCTTTCAAAATTTCTAATGATTTCTTGACGTATTCATTGGCCTTAATATTCTTTCCTAACTCTTTGTAATCATTTAAATAAAAGTCTTCAAAAAGTACATCCAATTCCTCCTTTGGATAGTTGACTTTTTTTAAAAAAGAATCAAAAAATGCTTCTTTATTAGTTTTGTTTGGATCTAAATTATTTATCATGTCCATACTGGCACTATAAAGACTTTTAAATAAAAAATGGGGGTCAAATAGAGAAGAAAGCTTTTTTGTGAGACTTAAAAAATACTCATCCAACATCTTGTCCGTATCAACAGGAAGCAAGGTACCGTCCAAGTCAAATAGAAATGTATCAATCATTCTCATCACCTCAATTTCTCTTTCCTATATAATGATATATTTTTACATAAAAAAAAGCAAGGTTTAAAAAACCCTGCTACAGTTTGTTGACAAAGTTAAAAAATATTCAAAGGAGATATTTTGCATCGTCGCTCCGATGTTCCAAAGCGACAAAACTAAGCTCGACCTTCGGGCTCCGGCAGGGTACCGGGCACATTCGACATCCTTGTCTTAGTGCCCGCCTCCGCCATCCGTGGCTACGGCCCTGCCTCCACCCTTGGTCTCGCTAAGTTTTGTTGCCACTTTGTCACAAGTCGCACCGATTGCAAAATATCTCCTTTACGAAAGTTTGTCTACAGTCTGAAGCAAGGTTTAAAAAAACCTGCTACAGTTTGTTAAATAGTTCCAATTGCGATATCAAACGTATCAAAATATACCCAATTATTGTACTTGCAAAACCTTGCACTAAATTACTTGGCACATCAACTAAGGAAGCCTTAAAACCGTACATGATTCCTCCTGCTATATAGTATCCTAACACCATCCATAAAGCTCCTATTATAAGAGATACAACTTTTAAATATTCCTTAGTATATTTTTTATACATAAGTCCAACAATCAACCCTTCTATCCCTTTAATTATAAAGGTCCATGGAGACCAATATGCATAACCTGATAATAAGTCCGCAAGAGCAGAACCAATGCCTCCAGTTACAAATCCCATTGCAGGGCCAAATAAAGCAGAACTTAAGAATATAAAAGAATCGCCTACGTTTATATAGCCTTTTGTAGCCGGAGTGGGTATCTGAATTACCATAGTACCAATAGTAACCAATGCCATCATAAAAGCCCCATATACTATTTTTTTAACATTGTTTTGTTCCATATTTCCACCTCCAATAAATGTATGTAGGATAGTTATATTATAACATACAATTGTAATGGTGCAACCATAACAATATAATAACAAAAAAAGAAAAGCCCTTGTTTCTTAAAAGGCTTTAGATATAGTTTCCCACTGTGGAATACCTATCTTTTTTGTTGATTATATATGAAACAATCAAATCATCCAGTTTACGACTTATATCAAGCACTTTTTCATAGTCAATCTCTTCCTTAGTAACGAGGTTATCCAGTTCTTTCCTCAAAACACTTATCTGTCTTTCTAATGCTTCATTACTTTTCATTTTGTTTACCCCTTTTTTGAGAGTTCGTATATACAATTTTACCATCATAATACAAAAATTACAATAGGCTTTATTAAGAAACAACCCTTAATTTATCTACTATATTAACCAATTTCTTATAAATTTCTACAATTTCTCGTCCACACTCTACTTTCCAATCATTTTCTCCCTCATTTACCTGTCCAGCTTCATTAGTTAGTATCCTATTCAAGATATCGTCACTTTTTATTTTTTCCTTAATACTCTCCATGCTTCGTTTTAATTCTTCATCTACTTTTTTTACTATACTCATCTTCCTACTCTCCCCATTTTAAATATTTATTATAATATATTCTATATATGTTATAAATTTCCTGCTAAAATTTTAAAAATTTTTCTCTCTTATTTATTTCGTCTATAACAATACTCAACGCCTTGTCCATTGCTAATTCTAATCTGTCTGGGGAGACTCCACCTTGACACATATAAGCGTTTCCTCCACCTTTCCCGTCAAAGGTCCTCAATACCTCTTTAAAAATCTATTCACTACAATGTCATACAATTCTTATTCATAAACTTTTGTTCCTAAAACAGGAGTAAGTTTTCTAAACTCTTCTATTATCTTTTTCGTTATGGGACCAGGTTTTCCATCTCCTATTACCCTATGATCTACTTCTACCACTGGTATTGCTTCAGCAGCTGTACCTGTCAAGAAACATTCATCTGCAGTATACACGTTAAACAAGGAAAAATACCTTTCTTCAAAAGGGATTCCTAATTGCTTTGCTATATCAATTACAGTAGCCCTTGTAATTCCTCCTAATGCTCCTACTGTCGAAGGAGGAGAATACAAGGTGCCATTTGAAACTATAAAAATATTGTCACCAGTGCATTCAGCTACATATCCTTCTTGGTTTAGTATAAGAGCTTCAGGATACCCTGCTTTTACTGCTTCTATTTTTGCAAGAATATTGTTTAAATAATTTAATGACTTTATCTGGGGATCTAAAGCCTGAATAGAATTTCTTCTATAAGTAGAAGTAATAATTTTTAAACCGCTTTGATACATAGATTCAGGATACAAAGTAATCTTATCAGCAATTATAACAACAGTAGGTTTAGGACATTTATATGGGTCAAGGCCTAAATCACCTTTTCCTCTTGATACTACAAGCCTTATATAGGCATCCCTTAAATTATTAACTCTTACCGTTTCAACAACTTTTTCTTTCATCTCCTCCATCGTCATAGGAATGTCGAGAAGAAGAGCTTTTGCCATACTATAAAGCCTTTTTAAGTGCTCATCAAGTTTGAATATGACTCCATCATAAGCCCTTATGCCCTCAAAAATACCATCCCCATAAAGATAGCCATGGTCAAAAACCGAAACTGAAGCTTTTTCACTGTCTACAAATTCTCCATTCACATATACTAACCCCATAATATGACTCCTCCTTTATCGCAAAATTAATTTAGTAAGATTTTATCACTTTAAATAGCTTTAGTCAATTGAAATGTAAAAAGCCCCACAAAGTGAGGCTTTCTCCAAATTTATTCAGCTTTTATAGCACCAGTTGGACACACAGCTTCACAAGCACCACAGTCAATGCAAGTATCAGGGTCAATCTCGTATTTTCCATCCCCTTCATGTATAGAATCTACCGGGCATTCTGCTGCACAAGCTCCGCAGCTTATACATTCATCAGTGATATAATGTGCCATCAATTTCCCCCCTGTATACAGTATGTAGCTCCACAAAAATTATAAATCATTTACACAGAATTGTAAATAATCAAATTAAATTTTAAGAATTAAACAAAATTTAAAAAAATGTGAGGGGTATTGTCAAAGTATAAAACCTATGTTATAATTACTTTCGTCGAGGCGCTGCCGAATGGTGTAATGGTAGCACAGGTGACTCTGGATCATCTAGTCTAGGTTCGAGTCCTAGTTCGGCAGCCATTTTGGCCCCATCGTCTAGCGGCCTAGGACATCGCCCTCTCACGGCGAAGACAGGGGTTCGAGTCCCCTTGGGGCTACCAATGTAAAATGAAGAAAAAGGCATTCGGTGGATGCCTTTTATATTTTTAATATGGCTTTTATCAGTAAACCTCCAAAAATAGCTATGAGCATGCTACTCATTGTCCCTATTAAATAGTATTCTGCAAAATTTTTATCATCTAACTCTTTATACCTCTCGATGGGATTTACTCCCCTTTGCCAACAGTTTTCTTGAACCAAATATGTCGCCTGTTATCACTGTATACACGTGGTATCACCCTTTCATGGGTTAAAATAATAGTATCACCCTTATAAGGGTGATACTATTGTCTATAGTAGTAAAAATTATACACTATGGCAATATTTTTATTATTTCCTCATCTTTTCAATAAAATCTATGGCTTTTTCAATTCTCTCTATAGTTCTTTCTTTTCCCAAAAGTTCCATTATGTCAAATAGTCCTGGGCCAAAAGTTCTCCCCGAAATAGCTAATCTCGTAGGATGGAAAAGTTCACCACTGGGTATTTGCAATTCCTCCACAAGTTTGCGATAGGCTTCCTCAGTTGTAAATTTATTAAAAGGCTCGATTTCTTTTAAAGTCACTACTGCTTTTTTTAGGATATCCACAACTTTTTCTTTAGTAAAATACTTTTTAACTCCTTTTTCCTCATATTCGTTAACTTCTGTAAAATAATAGCTCATGGCATCAGCTATATCCACAAGAGTTTTTTCCCTTTCTCTTACTGCACTTACTATTTTTTTGATATAATCATAATCGAAATCCTCTCCAATTAAGTTTTTAGCTTTCAAAAATGGGATAACTGCTTCAGTTAATTTATCTAGATCATAATTCCTTATGTAATGGCCGTTTATCCATGTCAGCTTTTGTACATCGTAAACAGCTGGATTTTTTGATACCCTTTCTAAAGTAAATTCTTTTATGCTTTTTGACACATCAAAAATTTCTTCCCCATCTTTTGGCATCCATCCCAGCAAGGTTATATAATTTACAATTGCTTCAGGAAGATACCCCTGGTCTCTAAACTCCTGCACAGAAGTCGCTCCATGTCTTTTACTAAGTTTACTCCTATCAGGAGCTAAAACCATAGACACATGGGCAAACTGAGGAATTTCTGCTCCTAAAGCCTCATAAATTAAAATTTGCTTTGGAGTATTTGACAAATGCTCCTCTGCCCGTATAACATGAGTTATTCCCATTTGGCAATCATCCACCACAGTAGCGAAGTTATAAGTAGGCATGTTATCTGATTTCATAATTATAAAGTCATCAAAGGTGGAATTATCAAACTCTATATCTCCTCTTATTACGTCGTGAACCACTGTCTTCCCTTGTTGAGGCACTTTTAACCTTATTACAGGTTTTCTCCCTTGCCTTAAATGCTCCTCTATTTGCTCTTTGGTCAAATTTCTACATTTTCCTGTATACATTGGAGGTCTGCCTTCTCTTTCTGCCTGCTTTCTCATTTCTTCTAACTCTACTTTTGTGCAAAAACAGTAGTAAGCCTTTCCTTCCTCTAATAATTTATTTGCAAATTTTCTATATTCTTCTATCCTTTGCGATTGGTAAATAGGTCCTTCATCCCAATCAATACCTAACCATCTAAGTCCTTCAAGTATTCCTTTTATAGATTCTTCTGTAGACCTTTGTAGGTCAGTATCGTCCACCCTTAAAATAAATTTTCCTCCATTGTGCCTTGCAAAAAGCCAATTAAAGAGAGCAGTTCTAGCACCGCCTATATGTAAACTCCCTGTAGGACTTGGGGCAAATCTTACTCTCACTTCACTCATCTTATCACCTCTTCATAAGTTTAAACTATTTTGATTATACTTTAATTGAAGTGTTTTTTCAACAAAGAAGTATTTAATCAAAAATTTGTGATATAATCACACTATAAACTTAAAAAAGGAGCTGTTAAAATGAAAGATATTGCTATAAACCTCTTAGAAGAAAGAGGAGTTACTTTAGAAGATATGGCAGTATTAGTATTAGACTTACAAAAAAAGTATTATGATGATTTAACGATAGAGGAATGTATAGAAAATTTACATCATGTACTTGAAAAAAGGGAAGTTCAAAATGCAATCTTGACAGGAATCGCTTTAGACAAATTAGCAGAAAAAGACATGTTAGAAGAACCTCTTTTGTCCATTTTAAAAAAAGATGAACCCTTATACGGCATTGACGAAATTTTAGCCTTAAGCATTACAAATGTTTATGGTTCTATAGGTCTTACTAATTTTGGATATCTTGATAAAGTAAAACCCGGCATAATAGGAAAACTTAATGAAGATAAAGAAAAAAAGTGTAATACTTTTATTGACGATTTAGTGGCTGCAATAATCGCCGCGGCTTGTGCCAGAATTGCCCATTCTAAAAAAGAAGTTTTATAAAAAACTATTTTTCTAAAGTAAACTTTACATAGCCTTTTTCTGCCTCCACCTTTTTTAATATAAATCCTTCAACAGGAATTTTAATGTTTATAGTCGTGTCATAGCCATAAAGAATTTTTTGAAGCAACTGGCCGCTAATTTTTATATCTCCTATATTTAGAGAATTTATTAACAATTTAATTTTGTTATCTTCTATCGCAAAATTGCCTTTTAAAGTGTATGAATCATCATCTTTTATTTCAAAACTTTCTCTACTAAAAGATACTGTTACATCTTTTAACTTGTCACTGTAAGAGCGTATCATCTTTGTTACATCAACATCAGTAAAAGAAGCTGATACGCTAAAAAAGGAAAAACTCAAATCCTTATACTCCAAAGTATCCCATGGAAATTGAGAAAGGTGGCTTAATAAATAATCTAAAGAAGGAAACATTTTGTCCAAATTATCAGCCATTGCAAATATTTTTTGATAATTGGCAATTTTCTTTTTTATCTCTTCTAACATTTGGCTTTTAGCTAACCTTAATTCGTCTATTTTTTTTAGCAATTCTATTTGTTCTTTTTGTTTTTCTATAAGCTGCAATCTTTGAGAGGTTAATCTATTTTCCTCTTCTCTTTTATAGTTTACAAGCTTATTTAAATTTTCTAGTTTATTGTAAAAATAATTGGTTACAATGTCTATGTAAATAAGCCTATGCAATAATTCGCTGGAATTTTGTGACATAAGCAGAAGTGATAATATAGCATTTGTTCCATCCATATACAAAAACCTAAACCAAGTCTTTATTATTTCTTTTTCCTTTTCTATGTCTTTATCTACCATTTGTATTTCTTTAGATTTTTCCTGAATAGCTACAGTTAAATTTTCAATCTCTATTGCTAAATCTTCTAAAGACTTTTGGGTTTTAAGCCTTTCTACCTCAAGATTTAATAGCTCTAATACAAGTTTTTGTTCCTCCTCCTTCGCCTTATCAAAATCCGAAGAAATATCACTTTGCGCTGGTACTAGTATAAAATTAAATAAAAATATACTCCCAATTATAATAGCTATCAACTTTTTCATAAAACCCCTCATTTAATATAGCATTTTTTGTTCTACATGGAACTATTTAACATTAACTAATCCACAGTAATCTTGTCTTTTATCTGTTCAAACATTTTAGGACCTATTCTCGGAACATTCATTATGTCTTCAATTTTTTTAAAAGAACCTTTATTTTCTCTAAATTCGATTATCCTTTCAGCCGTCACAGGTCCTATTCCTGGCAAAGTTTGCAATTCTTCTTTAGTCGCAGTATTTATATTTATTTTTTCATTTTTCTGTATTGTACTAGTAGGAGAAATATTATTTGTTTCACCCTTTTTTGAAACTATTATCATTTGTTCATCCTTAACTTTTTGCGCCAGATTTATATTTGTGAGGTCTGCTTCTTCCAAAGGTCCTCCTGCTTTATTTATAGCATCTATTACTCTTTCTCCTTCTTTCATAGTGTAGACTCCTGGATTTTTTACTAATCCTGTTACATATACTTTTATTTCCAAAGGCTTTTCTTTGTTCTCTTCACTCTCTACAATTCTTTCCACTGGCACACTCTCATTGCTTGCATTGACGACAAATTCATTTTTTAATTTATAATTTTTGTAAATTACATATCCTGAAAATGCCAATATAAAGCATAATATAACAACTATAGCATATTGCTGTTTTTTTGAAAAATAAGGCATACTAACACCTCTTTTTACAGCTTCCTTTATTTATTTCTACATGAATTAAAAAATTCCTTTTTATTTTTCACATTTTTTTGGTATACTTTAGGTATGAGCATAAATTGGAGGCATGGCAATGAAAAAGATAACAGCTTGTTTACTGACACTCTTTATTTTAGTAGCTCAAATAATTCCTATATACGCTAGCGTGCCGCCACCGCCCGAAATCGTAGGCCCAACTGCAGTTTTAATGGATTTTACAACAGGTCAAGTATTGTATGACAAAAATATGCACAAAAGAATGTACCCCGCAAGCACAACTAAAATTCTTACTGCAATTATTGCTATAGAAAAGGGAAGCTTAAACGATATTGTAACTGCAAGCGATAATGTTACAAAAATAGATGGAAATTCCATATTTCTTTCTCCTGGTGAACAACTTACGTTAGAGCAATTACTTTATGCGCTTTTGTTAGAATCTGCCAATGATGCAGCAATAGCAATTGCTGAACACATTGGTGGGAGCATAGAAAACTTTGCTAAAATGATGAATGAAAAAGCTAAAGAAATTGGAGCTTATGATAGCCATTTTGTAAATCCAAATGGTCTTCCTGATGAAAATCATTATTCCACCCCTTACGATATGGCATTAATAGCAAGATATGCAATGCAAAATCCTGATTTTAGAAAAATAGTAACTACAATACATTATCAAATTCCCCCTACTAATAAGTTTGATAAAGTAAGAGACCTATGGTTAAGCAATCGCTTAATTAAACCTTCGAGCTTTCACTATGAAGGCGCCGATGGAGTAAAAACAGGATACACGGTTGCAGCAGGTCAAGTTTTAGTGGCTTCTGCAACAAGAGACGGCCACAGACTTATATCCGTCATAATGGGAGACCAAGGAACAAATATCTGGACAGATACTATAAAGCTTTTGGACTACGGATTTCAAAACTTTACGTTAGTGAAAAAAACAGAAAAAGGTGAGGTAGTAACTTATATCGACTTAGGAAAATCTCATTTTAAACTCCCTCTTATTGCAAAAGAAGACTTTTACTATGAAGTCCCTAAAGGGCAAGAAAATTCTATAGAAACTCAAATAATACTAAACAAAAACATAAATGCGCCAATAAATAAAGGAGATACATTAGGATACATAAAATACACTTTAAATGAAAAGGAAATAGGCACAAATCCTCTTATTGCAACCGAATCTGTTTATAAAAACTTTTGGGGAAATTATTATATGGATGTACAATCTTCTGGGGTAAAAAATACAATATATACTAACCCTGTAAGATTCATTACTGGAACAACAATTTTAGGAATAGCTTTTATCCTTTGGAGAAGACGGAAAATTAGAAATAGAAAGAAATATATTTTCTCAAAATATTAAAAGAGGGCAAAAAGCCCTCTCAGTTTGTTGACAAAGTTAAAAAACATACAAAGAAGATATTTTGCATCGTCGCTCCGATGTTCCAAAGCGACAAAACATAAGCTTCCCCTTCGGGCTCCGGCAGGGTACCCCGTCAGGCGGCCTCCATGCCTTAAGGTGCCCGCCTTCGCCATCCGTGGCTACGGCCCTGCCTCCACCCTCGGTCTTGCTAAGTTTCCCGGCATTCAGGTAAGAGAGTCTGATAAAACAAAAATAGAAAAAAACAAGCATACTTACTTGAGTGCTGGGCCGCTTTGTAACAAGTCGCACCGATTGCAAAATATCTCTTTTGCGAAAGTTTGGTTACAGTCTGAGGAACGTAAGAATAGATCTTACGTTCCTAAATTTTATACTGTTATAGCTAATCTTTCATATTCACGTAAAATCTTTTCTACCCTTTCTTCTTCAGGTATTATTCTATGCTTCTCATAGTCATAAGCGTAACACGCTCCATCTATCACTTTTGTTTGTAGTACTCCTTTAGCATATTTGTTACCTTTAAGATGAGGTGCATCTAATAGACCGATCTTTATCGCCAATGCTAATACGTCTGGATCAGAAAGTGGATCAGAACTGTGAGGTGCTAAACTCTTTATTGCTTCCAATAAAATCCTTGTCTCTTTCTTTAACTGTTCTTTTCTTTGAATTACCTCTTTATCCTGAGTCAAATCAGGCATTCCAAACATAGAGTTTTTTATCACGGCTTTTACTATTTTAACGCTTTCAATTATATCTTCTGGCGTTGCAGCATGATGAGCTTCACAATATCCCACTACGTGATATATATGAGGTCTTATAGCCATGGAGAGATAGGCACTGGAAGCTAATTGTCCTTTAGCCTCTAAAAGGTCAGTTGGAAAACTTGCAAGCCCAGCCCTTGCCTGCCTTATAACTCTGAAATTTTCATCTTGTAATTCTTCTATTAGCTCTATCTTAGCCAACATCTTTGCCAAATCCATTTTTGGTGAAATAGAAGCAGGCACGTTAAACATAAACTGAGCTACATAGTCTCTTACTCCCATCTTTTTGGCATTATACGCTGCAAGATAAGCCATTGTTACTCCAATTACGTCGTGAGCATCTCTTAAACTCCAATGATGTGCTTCGTTTACTTCTACAGGTACTCCTTTTTCAGCGTGCCATTTCATAAGCTGCTGATTTTCTCTTATGGAAGTATTTACATCCCTTGGTCCTCTGCCGTCCAATACATTATACCAGCAAAGTGGAACCGCTGCCCAAGCATTATGGATGGTCTCTAGAAGCATCTCTGCCATCTTGAAAACATCATTTGTACCACTGTAACATCTGAGAAGAGGATAGTTACCTCTTCTTGAAGCCTCATATATTCTTATTAAGTCTTCTTTCTTTCTTATAGGAACACCACCTGCTCCGTCCAAAGATTTGTCGTATTTCTTATCAAAGAAGTGTTCTTGTGCATTTTGGTCTGGGGCAAGAGAAATTACATCTAAAACTTCTGCTTCTGCTATCTTCTTAACTCCTTCTATAGTGTCCTCCAATGAAGGAAGCCCAAAATGATGCCTTATTATAGGATAAGGATATTTTTCTTCTATTCTTCCAATTAATGTATCAGCAAAAACTCTTTGTCTATGGTTTGAACTTCCTCCTCTTAAGAAATTAATTGTAGCTTCATCGCCATTTTTACCATCAAAAACTGTTGCAAATATTCCTGATTTACGAGCTACTTCTGCAGTAGGCTCTGTCCCTCCAAATACCCATTTTATATGTTGCAAATTATTTACCTCTATTTCCCTCTTTAATTCTTCTAAAAGTTTTTCAAGAGCTGAAGGAGTTAGTCTAAAGCTTACTCCTACAATCTCCGGCTTATGTTCTTTAACAGCTTCAATCAATTTTTTAATAGGAACAGCAGGACCTAAAAATACAGTCTCATAACCTTGCTGTTCTGCAAATCTCAAAAAGTTATACACACCTGCTACATGGACACAATTACCTATCGCTGCCGCTACAATTAACTTTTTCATGCTATCGTTACCTCCTTTCTTTTCCCTTCAACCAATTCTATAATTTCTTCAACTGTCATACCTTGTATGCCAAGCTTTTCAGCCGTTCTTCCAACTTTCCAATAATCTTTCCCGTGCATAACTGAAGCAAGATGTATAACAGCATCAATAGTTGGAGTCTTAATGCCTATTTCTTTTCCTATAGAAGACATAGGCACTAAACTCATAGGAACATCTTCAAATATATAACGACAATCTAATGTTTGAGGAGCTAATAAACCAATATAAGCTTTTGTATTTTGAATTGCCTCATATAGATTTTCTCCTTCCGCGTTATAACTTTCTTTTAGCCATCTTTTAGCAGAAATAGTATTTACACCTAGAGCTTTTGCCACCATCATTCTCTCATTATCTATTTTTTCCAATATCTTTGCCACAGAAGGAGAAATGCCTTCCCGATAATATTCAAAATTCCCTTTAGCAGTTTCTATTCTCGCTGCATTCAAAAGAGTAGGGGTGGGATGAAAAACAGCTCCAAAATTATTAAGACTCGTTTCAAGAACATTTTGCGCCGGAATAAATTGAGAAAATGCAGTATTAAGTGTTTTCACCACTATTTCTGTTTTTTCTTTAGGTATTGCAGCAACAGACACTACTTCTTTTATTTTGTATATTTTAGCTCTTCCCATGGAAGACCTGCAGGCGTATATAAAAGTATCTGTTTCTGCAATAACTATATCTAAATCTTTTCTTTTTCTTGCAACATTATGAAACTCTAAAGCACCACCAGTTCTCCCAGGGTTCAATACAATTATTTGACCATCCCTAAGATATGGCAGCATGTCTTCGGCAATTTTACAATGTGCAGAAGCAGGAACTACAACTAAAACTATATCAACATCTTTAATAGCTTTCTCCATGTCATCAGTTATCACATTTAACTTGCCAAACCCTTCTACTTCTCCTTCTAATTCAATTCCACCTTTTTCTATAATAGGAAGTAATTTCTGATATGTTCTATTGTACAAATTAACTTTATAGCCTTTTAAAGCAAGATGCCCTGCTATCGCTTGACCACCATTCCCTGCTCCAATTACTGCAAAAGAGAGTTGTTTCATTTTTACTACCCCCTTTTAAAGAAATGAAAAAGCTATAGAGGGAAATCTATAGCTTTAACCTTCGGTGTCTGTAAAAGCCCAAAAAGACACCAATGCTATCATCCTCCTCTTTCAACGCTTACGAGGTTAGCTGACGGGTTCGGGTCGAAAGATAACCCTACCATCTTTTAAAAGATGGATTCACCCCGGAAAGTGGTTCCCCCGCTTCTTTACGAATTCAGCGTTTAGCATTTTATTTAATTTTCAATTTATTTTTATTATATCATAAAATCAAATATTTGTAAAGGAAAACATGCTAATATTTACCAAAATCCTCTCCTACCCTTATTTCATCTAAATAGTTATATATAGTATATCTAGAAACACAGAGTATTTTTGCTACGTAATCCACAGCGCCCCTTATTAAGAAAGTCCCTTTTGCATCTAACATTTTTACTATTTGAACCTTTTCTTCTTTTGTCATAAAATTTACAGGTTTGCCATAATTCTCTAATGCAGTATTCACAATGCTTTCCAAAACATCACTAACACTGCCCGCATAACTTTCTCTATTTTCTTCTGTAGTATCAGCTACTTCACAGAATTCTGATAAAGTATTTTTCACCATAATAAATTCTGAAATATCGATATTAATTGTAAGGCACCCAATAGGCTTGCCATCTTCATCTTTTATAAAAATTACAGACGATTTCAAAATTTTCCCATCATTGCTCTTGTTTTTATAATTTATTAAATTCTCAATATTATCCGATTTCAAGACTTTTAATATAGCCTCAGGCAATGGAGCACCTACTTCTCTTCCCGTAACATGGGGATTTATGATCGCAATGATAGGATTTTGTGGGGAAGAAAAGTCATGTAATGCTACTTCGCAATTTTTACCAAATGTATTAGCTATACCTTCTAGTACTGGGATCATGCTTTTTAAGATAGGATGTGTTCCCATTGGCTTTGAATCCCCCTAATCATACAATATTAAATATATGCGGTAGAGAGTAAAAAATGACACAAGATTAGCAGCATTAAAAATTTATTAACGTTATTATACATACCTTAAATGCGGTTGTCAAGCACTATTTCCTTTGCATCTGCCCACAATCTTTCTAAATTATAAAATTCCCTTTCGGGTTGTTGAAATATGTGAACTATTACATCTCCATAATCCATCAAAATCCACTTGCCCCAATTGTAACCCTCAATATGATCAACAAAAACGTCGTCTTCCATAAGTTTTTTTTCAATTTCGTCTGTCAATGCTTTGACGTGAGTATCCGAACTGCCAGTGGCAATAACAAAATAATCTGCGACAATCGTTAAATCTCCTATATACAAGATCTTTATATCATAAGCTTTTTTGTCTTCTAAAACTTTATAAATTTTAGACACCTTATCTTTTCCGTCTATCACTAAATCACCCTCCATTTTATATGTTTTTCCCTAAAATTATAGTTATATCAACATTACTGTCTCCATTCGTATCTTCCACTACAATAGCGTTTTTTAAAATTTTCCTCAGATCCTCTACTATTTTTTTATCATCAGTTCTATTGATTATCTGAGTAGTATTGTAAGTAGTACCTACTACATTCCCTATCTTCACTACATCATACCCTTGTTGTTTTAACAGATCAGCAGTCTTTGTAGCAGCTCCTGGTATACCACCACCATTTAAAACTTCTATTTTTATGTCTTTTTTATTAGCCGCGATAGCAGTATCATCTCTTTCATCATTTAAATTATCCATAAATTGTAATACTTCTTGTGGATCTGTGATATAATAAGCAACCCCATCAATGTACTGAGAAGTACCAGGTAAAGTAGCTGTTTTTATATTGTCTTTGTCAAGTTTTAAAAGATAATCTGCATACTTTAACATAGTAGTAGGTGGTATGTTTGTTTCTACGTATTGATTTATAGTTTTTAATATACGATGAATTTTTAAAAGACTACTAGGGTCTTTAGCTTTTTGAAACATCGCTAATAAAAATTCCCTTTGGACTTTGACCCTTTCTAAATCCTGTTCTGCATACCCATGTCTAAATCTCACCAACTGTAAAGCCTTCTCTCCATCCAAAAGTTGAACACCTTTTTTTAAATGAATATGAAGATTTCCTGCATTGTCATCATAATCCATGTCCATCGGTACGTTCATCTCTACTCCGCCTAAATCGTCTACTAATTGTTTAAAACCTTCATATCCAATCTTTATATAATAATCAACAGGCTCTCCAATAAGCTGCGACACCATATCCATCGCCAGTTGAGGTCCACCTATGGGATAGGCAGCATTTATTTTTTGTGTCCCATATTTGTCAAGTTTAATCATTGTATCTCTGGGAATAGATAAAATATAAGCTTTGTTAGTTTTAGGATTATAAGATAATAATATCATGGTATCAGAACGCCTTGGATCTGTTGGCGATGTTTCATCAACTCCCAAAACCAATATATTTATTTTCTGAATTGCCTCTGAATTTTTGTTTTTACTATTTTTATTCATCAAAGAAACATCTAAGGGGTTCAAAGACTTTAAATAGATATATCCTCCTACTCCTACAGATAATAAACTCATCAACAATAAAATTGATACAATCTTTATAAATTTTTTCATTTACCTCCACTCCCAAGTTTCAAAAAAATATGATTCCTAGCTTTTACTGTTTTCTCATAAAGAAGTAGTCCCCTCTCTAAAACATAACAAATTGTACTATCAAAAGACTTTAACAAAGCAAGGTCTAAATTTTCCTCAGCTAATCGCCTTAATTCCTCTACTCCTTTAAAATCTCTATTAGGCTCTATATAATCCGCAAGAAATACTACTTCATCCAAAAGGCTCATATTGACATCACCAGTAGTATGAAGAGCAATTGCCCTTTTTATTTCTTGATCTTTTATTCCAAAAATTTCTTCTACCAAATGTGCACCTACAGGACCGTGTAAAAGAAAAGGCGCATGCATTAAAATCTCATCTAGCTCAATTCTATATTTTTTAGCAAGTTTTAAAAGGTCATCATCAGAATAGCTTTTAGCGCAATCATGCAATAATCCTGCTACTTGTGCCTTTTCGACATCAGCTCCATATTTTATTGCAAGATGCATTGCGGTTTCCATTACTCCAATAGAGTGTTTAAATCTTTTTTCATCTAATAACTCCTTTAATCTCTTTTTAAAAAATTCTATGTCATACCCCATTTTCGTCATCCTCTTTGTATAAACCGTATTTTTGAATATATCTTTCTACAGACTCCGGCAACAAATACTTTATAGGTCGCCCCCTTGCTACTCTTTCCCTTATATCAGTTGAGGAGATAGCTAAAGAAGGAACAGTCACTTTGTAAATGACATTTCCATAAAGTTTTCTAATTTTTTTTAATTCTTCATCTATTTTACTACCTTCAATTCCTGGCCTAGTTGCAGCAACAAAATTACACATTTTCAGAATCTCATCCGCGCTTTTCCAAGTCAAAATTTCTAAAACAGCATCTGCTCCTGTTATAAAATAAAGTTGCGTACTTTCCCCATAAATTTTTTTAAACTCTTTGATAGTATCAATAGTATAAGTATACCCTTCTCTGTCAATTTCAATCGTCGATACCTCAAAAAAAGGATTAGTTATTGTAGCAAGTATAGTCATTAAATAACGATGTTTTTTATCCGTCACCTTTCGCTTTACTTTATGAGGCGGGTTACCTGCTGGAACAAAAATCACTTTGTCCAATTTAAATTCAGACCTTACCGCTTCAGCAGTAACTAAATGGCCATAATGAATAGGGTCAAAAGTGCCTCCCATTATCCCAAGTCTAAGCTCCATTTCCAAGTTACTATCCCCCAATTTATATTTCTTTTATATTATACATTATACATCAAAAGAGGTAAATTGCACAAGCTTACCATGAACATTCATTAAAGTAATAATAAAAGAGAGTATACGAAATACTCTCGCAGTTTGTTGACAAAGTTAAAAAATATTCAAAGGAGATATTTTGCATCGTCGCTCCGATGTTCCAAAGCGACAAAACTAAAGCTCGACCTTCGGGCTCCGGCAGGGTACCGGGCACAATCGGCCTCCTTGCCTCAGGTGCCCGCCTTCGCCATCCATGGCTTCGGCCCTGCCTCCACCCTCAGTCTCGCTAAGTTTTGTTACCGCTTTGTAACAAGTCGCACCGATTGCAAAATATCTCCTTTGCGAAAGTTTGTCTACAGTCTGAAAGTGGAATCAAATCCACTTTTATTCATAGTATTCAAATTCAAAATCTCTCACATTTATTGTATCGCCACTTTTAAATCCCTTTTCCTTAAGAGCATCTATTACCCCGCTTTTTCTAAGAAGCATTTCAAAGTACCTTAAAGAATGCTCATCTTGTAAATTTACTCTTTTTAAAAGTTTGTCAATTTTTGTACCGCTAAGATAATAGGTATTATCTTTTGCTTCTATATTGAGAGTTTCTTCCTCTTCAGGAGGTGTATAAACAATAACTTCTGGTACTTCCTTTATCTCCTCAACCGGAATAGAAGAAAGAATTTCTATAGTCTTGTCCAAAAGTTTGTCAATACCCTCTCTTGTCAAAGCGGATATAGGATATACATCATAACCTCTTTTTTTAATTTCTTTTTCAAAATCAGGGTAATTTTCTCTACCACTTTGTAAATCAATTTTATTTGCAGCAACAATTTGAGGCAAAGTAAGCAATCTTTCACTATAGAGTTTAAGCTCTTCATTTATCTTCTCAAAATCTTCTATAGGGTCTCGTCCCTCATTTCCAGATACATCCACAACGTGTATCAACATTTTTGTCCTTTCAATGTGCCTTAAAAAGTCATGACCTAATCCTTCGCCTCTGTGAGCTCCTTCAATTAAACCTGGAATATCTGCCATTACAAAAGATTTCTCTTTATACTCTACAACTCCTAAATTGGGTGTCAGGGTAGTAAAAGGATAATTAGCAATTTTAGGCTTTGCTCTTGTGCAACTGGCTAAAAGAGTGGATTTACCTGCATTTGGGAATCCTATTAATCCCACATCAGCAAGAAGTTTCAACTCCAATCGTACCCACATTTCTTTGCCTTTTTCACCACTTTCAGCAAAACGAGGAGTCTTCAAAGTAGAAGTAGCAAATTTAGTATTTCCTCTTCCTCCCTTACCTCCCCGTAAAACAATAGCCTTTTGATTAGGTTTTACAAGGTCAGCTATGATTTCTCCTGTTTCATCGTTAATTATCAAGGTTCCTACAGGAACTTTTATGTACAAGTCTTCTCCGTTTTTGCCATATTGATTTTTACCTCTACCATTTTCTCCGTTTTGTGCAATGTACTTTTTTCTGTATTTAAAATCTAACAAAGTAGACAAATTAGGATCTGCTACAAATATTACATCTCCACCTTTTCCTCCGTCGCCACCATCCGGCCCACCATAAGCAACGTATTTTTCCCTTCTAAAAGATATAATTCCATTTCCACCGTCTCCAGCTTTTATATATATCCTTGCTGTGTCTATAAACATTTTTTCACCTGCCTTTCTTTATAGTATATACTTTTCAAAATTTCTTACCCCTCTAAGATATTTTTTATAATCTCTTGTGCATTGTCGGAATTAAAAATATCTCTTTCTTTATTAAGGTGGTCAATTGTAATGTGAAGAGATTCAATCACTTTATCTAATTTCCCCAGTTGAGCATACCCTAATACCACTTGTAAATCATTTAAAAGTTCATGCCTGCTTCGTTTGAGGTAGTCTACCAATAACTCCACATCTGACACCATTTTTCCACCACTTTCTATTATTATTTATGAAAAAATCCTGGTATAAACCAGGATTTAATTCTGCGCAACTTTCCTTTCTGGATAAACACTTACTTGTTTTTTGTCGCGGCCTTTTCTTTCAAAAGTAACATATCCATCAATTAATGCAAAAAGTGTATCGTCTTTTCCTTTCCCTACATTTACACCTGGATGTATTCTAGTTCCTCTTTGTCTTACAAGGATATTGCCAGCTAATACAAATTGTCCATCTGACCTTTTTACTCCCAAACGCTTAGATTCACTATCACGACCGTTTCTGGAACTTCCAACACCCTTTTTATGAGCAAAAAGTTGGAGTTTCATTTTTTGCACCTCCTATCCATAACCCTTACATATTCAGGATAATCCGCTTCAATATCTTTAAGGCCTAAAACCATAGTCTCCAGAATAGCTTTCAATCGTACTTCATCTTCTGCCAAACCTTTATCAATAATGTCAATCTGCAAATCGCCACTTTCTATTTTTTTCTTTATTTTAACAGTTTTTAACGTCTCTATTCCCAGCACCGCTGTCTGAGATATAGCAGAAACAGCTGCACATATGATGTCCTTTCCGTACTCATCAAAACCCGCATGTCCTTTTATATTAAATTTATAAATATCCCCTTTTGGATCTCTCAATATTTCTACTCTAATCATGGCTTACTGAATTATTTTTTCAATCTGTACTTTTGTATAAGGTTGACGATGTCCTTGTCTTCTTCTATAATTTTTCTTTGGCTTATACTTAAAAACTCTTATTTTTGGTCCTTTCCCATGCTCTAAAACCTTGGCATTAACCTTCACATTTTCTAAATAGGGTTTGCCAAACTCTACATTACCGTCCTCTTTTGACACAGCCAAAACTTTGTCAAAAGAAATAACTTCTCCTTCTGTATAATTTAACTTTTCTACTGCAAGAACATCTCCTTCACGAACCATATACTGTTTTCCGCCAGTTTCGATTATTGCGTACATCTTTGCACCTCCTCCATCCAGTCTCGCCGGGAAACAAGGTAAAAATTTAAAAACCCGTCCCGAGCGGCCGCAAATGATATTTTAACATAATAAAATATCATTTGTCAATTAAAAATCGACTAAAGAGTTTGTGTTCCTTTTTCTTCCTCCTCTTCCTTGCCATCGCTTTGTTCCTTCGTTTTTTCTTCCGCTAATTTATAGTTTTGCAATTCTATAACCTTTTGATTTAATTCTTCCTTTTCTTTTTCCAATTCTTTTATTCTATTGTTAAGTCCTCTTATCATCACGCTATAGCGAATTTGTCCAAATAAACCTATTGTCCCCACAATTATAGCTCCAATAGCTGCTGACAATAAAATTACTAAAGCTTGAGAAATTGAATAATGCCAATACAAAAAACTTATATCCACAGGTCCAGCATTAGAAATAGCAAAAATCGCTACTATAATTGCGAATATCAAAGCTAATATTGTATAATATTGCCCCTTCACAAAATTCACCTCCCCCATCTTCAGTACCACTCATTAACACCTTTCTACCTTTATGATAAATTATACAAATTATTATTGTCAATAAAAATTATAAATTTTTCGATAATGACAAAAACATCATTGTTTACTTTTCTCATTTAATTGGTATAAAAAGTTTTTATATTGAAACTACTCCGGTAGTTTTATCTCAAAATGGCCATATTTTTTTTTATTGTCAACAATAAATTCGAGGTCTACATTAAATTTCTCTTTATAAAATTTTACAATTTCCTTTTCTTCCGCGGTTTTAACAACTTTATCATCCCCTTTTATGTAGATTTTCCGCGCTTTTATATGTCGCAACACTCTCTCTATATTATTCTTTAATTTTTTGTAGATGTACTCAGTTGAATAAACCATCCCTTCTCCTTCACACATAGGGCATTTTTCTTTAAGGTATGAGCCTACTTGCGACCTCACTCTTTTTCTTGTCATCTCAACAAGCCCTAATTGAGTATACCCTAATACACTGCATTTTGTCCTGTCTTTTTGGAGTTCTTTTTTGAAAAACTCCAGCAAATCCCTTCTAAAATTTTCATTTTTCATGTCTATAAAGTCAATAATAATTATTCCACCAATATCTCTTAACTTAAGCTGCAGGGCAATTTCTTCTGCTGCTTCAAGATTGGTCTTGTATATTGTCTCCTCTAAAGAAGATTTTCCTACGTACTTTCCTGTGTTTACATCAATTACAGTAAGAGCTTCTGTTTGGTCTATTATTACAAAACCTCCACTTTTTAACCATACCTTTTTTTCTAACAATTTCTCAACTTGAAAATCTGCTCCATAAATCCCCATTAAGTCTCCTTCTTCATAAGTAACTGAAATATTTTCCTTTCCTACATTTTTTAAATATCTTTTTATGTCCTCATACTCTTCTTTGTCATTTACCACAATTTCATCTACCTCATCAGAAAGCAAATCCCTCAAATACTTAATTGCAAAATCCTCTTCTTTGTATATCAAAGAAGGAAGGGGAGCATTTTGAAAATCTCTTTGTATTTTCTCATACAAGCGAATTAATTCGTCTAAATCCTCCCGCATTTGCTGTTCTGTCGCCTCTAATGCAGCTGTTCTGATAATTATCCCCATACCATCAGGTTTTAATTCTTTCACAATTTCCTGAAGCCTTTTCCTTTCCCCTTCTTCCTCAATCCTGTGGGAAATTCCAACGTAGTCGACATTGGGCATTAAAACGATATATTTCCCCGGCAAAGAAATATTAGCGGTCACTCTGGGATTTTTCATGCCTACTGCTTCTTTTGATACTTGAACCATTATTGGTTGGCCTGGTTTTAAAACTTGTGTGATGCTTTTGGGTAAATTTTCTTGTTGAAAAAGCACATCGTCAGAAAATAAAAAAGCGTTCTTACCAATTCCAATATCTACAAAGGCCGCCTGCATACCTTTTAAAACATTTTGAATCTTACCTTTATAAATATTTCCCAAAATATTTTTTCCATCTCTTTTCTCTGGATGGTACTCCTTTAGCTTCCCATTTTCTAATAAAGCAATTTGACTCAAATTTTCATCAATGTCCAATATAAGTCTTTTCAAAATTTTCACCCCGTACTTATTCTAAAATCGTATTCTTTCTGTGAAGTTTATAAAAGTCCATATCAAACAAGTCTCCAATGTAATCATTCAAAGCTTTTAATAAATGCAATGGATTAGGAGCTCCCTCTCCTAATTTTAATTTTATATAAAATTTAAAATAATTTTCTGCCTCATAAATTACCTTTAATTCCAAAACATAAGGTCTTATATTTACCATTTTTCTGCCACTTTTACTCTCTTTTTCTATCTCAATTATATCTCTTTTCATAAATTCTTCTATTTTATTTTGAATATCTTTAATACTTTTTTTAACATTGACTTGCAAAATATACTCTGCTCCTTTTATTTTTGTAGAAAGCGCATCATTTAATTCTACCTCATAACTTTCCACAATTTCAATACCAGGTGGCAACACTTTGTTCATCTTTTTTCTGAATTCTTCCGGAGAAATATCTTCTTCCACATCTATATCCATATAATCTCCTTCTGTCGTCGCTCCCACCACAAGTGCAGGCCCAAAAGAAATTTTGGGATGGGGATTAAATCCTTTTGAAAAAGCCACTTTTATATTGGCTCTTCTCAAAGCCCTTTGAAATACTCGCAAAAGGTCTAAATGGGAAATAAATTTGACTCTTTCATCTTTTGTATATTTATTTCTTAGACGCTTCAAAACATACTACCCCCTCATCAAAGTCCTTTACTCCACAACCTGTACAATAGAGCCTGCAGTCAGGTGTAATTCTTCCTTCTTGAGATTTTTTATATTCTCTAATCAAATATCTTTTATCCACCCCAACGTCTATTACATCCCATGGAAATACTTCTTCTAAGCTTCTTTCTCTATTGGCATAAAAGTGAGGATTTACACCTACCTCCTTAAAAGCCTCTTCCCATTTGTCATAATTAAGATATTCTTCCCATCCGTCAAATTTGCATCCCTTTTCCCAGGCTTTTATTATAGCTTTTCCTACTTTTCTATCTCCTCTTGAAATAACAGCCTCTAAAAAACTCATATAAGGATTGTGCCAATTGTACTTTAACACTTTGCTCTTAAGTTTCTTTTTTAGCAAGTCTTGCTTTTCCACTATATCTTTAATGCTATCTTGAGCTGTCCACTGAAAAGGTGTAAAAGGTTTAGGCACAAAAGTAGAAGTGCTTATAGTGATTTTTAAATTCTTCACACTCCCTTTTACTTCTTTGTAATTATCCACTATTTTATAAGCCAAATCCACTATTCCCTCTACATCCTCCATCATCTCTGTAGGAAGACCAATCATAAAATAAAGTTTGACATTTGTCCATCCTGCAGAAAAAGCCTCTTTTGTCGCCTCTAAAATATCTTCCTCTGTAATCCCTTTATTAATTACGTCTCTAAGTCTTTGTGTGCCAGCTTCTGGTGCTAAAGTAAGACCTGTTTTTCTAACTTTTTGTATTTCTTTTAACAAATTTATAGATACAGCGTCTACTCGTGTAGAGGGTATAGAAACTCCAACTCCTTTATCTTTATATTTATCAATCAGTTTTTTGACTAAGTCTTCAATTTGAGAATAATCACAAGTACTTAAAGAAGTTAAAGATATTTCCTCATACCCTGTAGATTTTATAAGCTTGTCCGCTAAATCTAAAATTTTTTCCTTTGATTTTTCCCTCACTGGCCTATATATCATGCCAGCTTGACAAAATCTACAACCACGAGTACATCCTCTAAAAATTTCTAACATTATTCTGTCGTGAACTATGTCCATAAAAGGAACAATTTGCTCCTCAGGATGATACGCATTTCCAAAATCTTTAACTATTCTTTTCTTTACCTTCTCGGGCACTCCTTTTTTAATAGGCCTTATCTCTTTTATTGTTCCATCTTGATTGTATACTTCCATATAGTACTTAGGAACATATACTCCTTTGATTTGAGAAACAATTTGTAAAAATTCTTCTCTTTCTCCTCCTCTTTTCTTCCAATCTATATAAGCGTCAATAATTTCATTTATGACTTCTTCTCCTTCTCCCATTACAAAAAAGTCAATAACGTCAGATAAAGGAGCAGGGTTATAAGCACAGGGTCCACCAGCAATGACAAAAGGTAAGCCTTTCCTATCTCTTGATAGGATAGGAATACCCGCTAAGTTAAGCATATTTATTACATTTGTATAACTTAACTCATACTGGAGAGTAAAACCTATAAAGTCAAATTTATCTAATGTGGTTTTTGTCTCTAAACTAAAAAGAGGAATGTCATTTTCCCTCATGAGTTTTTCCATATCCAACCATGGCGCAAAAACCCTTTCACAATATACGTCTTCTCTTTTGTTTAAAAGATGGTATAAAATTCTAAGCCCCAAATGAGACATTCCCACTTCATATACATCCGGAAAAGCAAAAGCAAACCTTACTTTGACTTCCTCCGGATTTTTTATAGAAGAATTTAATTCTCCACCTGTGTATCTTGTGGGTTTGCTTACTTTCATAAGCAAAGCATCTATTTTATCCTTTAAGTTATTCATCTTCCTTCCTCCATAGTCATTTTATAATCTCACCAATTGGTAAATACAATCCATGTTCTACCGCATATTCAAAAAGCTGAGTTTCGGTTATTCTATATTTTTCCCTAAATTTGTCGTCTAATATTATTATAACATGGTATTTAGCAGGTATAAAACTTTTTATAACGTTTGCAATTGTCTCCTTTTCTAATACTGCTATATGATGTACCCCCATAAATCCTTTTTTGTAGAACTCTGCTTTTTTTCTAAAAAGATCTCTCATTTGCAAAAAAGCTGATGCCTTTTTCTCTTTATTTGCCGCGACTACTAATAACACCGATAAAAAAGCATAAACAACATTTAGCTTCCAATTGAATATACCTTTTATAAGAAGATATAACATAACAAGAGAAATAGCATAGGAAGAAAAAACAGCAGTCGCAATAGCACTTCTTAGGCTAATAAAATATGACAAAACACTTTTTAAAACCCGTCCTCCATCCAAAGGAAGCCCAGGCAGTAGATTAAAAAAAGCCATTGCAATACTAGCTTTTATAAAATAATCCATGTCTATTTGTAAAACTTGTGAAATAAATTCTCCAAAAAAAGCAAAAAAAATATTGGACATAGGTCCTGCCAGTGCAACTAACACTTCTAAGTCTGGTCTTATAAACACTATGCTGTCCAAAAGAGCAATTCCTCCAAAAGGATAGATATTGACTTGTAGCACCTCTACTTTTAGTCTCTTGGCAATATAAATGTGTCCCCATTCGTGAACAAAAACTGTAGCAAAAATAGCAATTAATTCTTTTATAAATCCCGTTGTAATTAAAAGTAATGCAAATGCAAAAGTCGAAAAATGTATTTTTACTTCAATCCCTCTAAATTTCATTTTGCGCCTTCACGGGCAGCATCCCCTATAACAACCTTTGTCAAAGGGTCTACTGGCTTGCCATTTTCCCAAACTTCAAAATGCAAGTGAGGAGCAGTTACTTTCCCAGTATCGCCTGTTTTTCCAATTATATCCCCTTGTTTTACTTGGTCTTTTTCTTTCACTAAAATTTCTGATAAATGAGCATAGACGGTCCTTACATCATTAGCATGCCTTAAAACTATGACTTTTCCAAAATCCTGGTTTTGCTCCTCCACTAACATTACTACCCCATCTAATGCTGCCTTCACTTCTGTTCCAATAGGAGCATCTATATCAATACCAGTATGATTTGTCAATTGGTTTGTAATAGGATCAACCCTCATTCCAAAGCCAGAGGTTACCTTTCCAGTAACAGGTGAAATCATTTTGATAGAATCCTGAGAAACATCAGAGGAAGTTTTATTCTCTGATGCTTTTTCTTCAGTGGGAGAAAAAACTTTTATCACACTTTCTTTGAGCCAAGGAATCTTACTTTGAACTAATTTTAACCCTTTCTTTGTGTTTTCGTAATTCATATCATAGCTTAGCACACTTTTAGTAGCATTTATAAAAGAGTTAGATATAGGCACGTCAACTGCTTTAAGAAGCAAAATCATTCCTAATAAAACTAATGAAATAATTAATTGATTTTCAAATAGCTCTGCATACTTTTTGTAAGTGCTAAATTTTTTGGGAAAATAATAAGGAATTCGTTGGTATTTCATGATATATGCCTCCTTCTATGTTACATTTTATTTTGAAGGAGGCATTATTATGATAAATTATTTTTATTCTACTATTTCTCTCCACTCTAAAAGTCCTTGCTCCATTCCCTTCAATAAAACTTCTGCAGTAGCGATATTAGTCGCCAATGGAATAGAATGCACATCACAAACTCTAAGCAGAGCCAAAATATCTGGTTCATGGGGTTGAGCCGTAAGTGGGTCTCTTAAAAAAATCACCATATCAATCTTATTTTCAGCAATCATTGCACCAATCTGTTGGTCTCCGCCAAGAGGGCCGGGTAAAAGGCAATTTACATTTAGACCTGTCGCCTCCTTGATAAGTTGCCCTGTATGGCCTGTTGCGTATATATTGCATTTTTCAAAGATATGTTTATAGGCAATTGCGAAATTCACCATATGTTCTTTTTTTTGGTCATGGGCTATCAAAGCTATATTCATAGAAATTCCCCCTAAAAGTTTATCTTTTGCCTTCTCATGCTTATATTTTCTAAAAGTCCTATTGCCATCATGTCTGCTACCATTGCACTTCCCCCATAGCTCATAAAAGGAAGAGGAATACCTGTGATTGGCATTATCCCGATAGTCATCCCTATGTTTTCAAAGATATGAAATGTAAACATTGCAATAATTCCTACGGCCACGAGCATTCCATATTTATCCTTAGCATTATAAGCAATCTTCCAAGCTTTATACAGCATAATGGCATAGAGAACTATCAGTATAGATGCCCCTACAAACCCTAATTCTTCTCCTACAACAGAAAAAATAAAGTCTGTCCATGCTTCGGGAAGATAATAGAGCTGAGTTTGGCTACCGTGAAAAAGCCCCTTCCCCCAAAACATTCCTGAACCAATAGCAATTTTAGACTGAATTACATGATAACCTGTTCCCATTGGGTCCAGTTCCGGATTTAAAAAGGATAAAAGCCTATTTCTCTGGTAAGGTTTTAATAGCTTATATCCAATAGGCAGTAGGGCAATTCCCAAGGCAAAAAGCTGTGTCAATACCCTTGTTCTTATCCCCGACATATATACTATCGCTAAAAAAATTGCAATAAATACAAGCCCTGTCCCTAAATCCGGCTGCAACATCACCGCAACAAAAGGAATACCTACATAAACCATTGGCCATAAAAGTTCTTTAAAGGTCTTTATTTCTTCCGTCTTGCTAAACATATTTGCCAAAGTTAGCACTAATGCCAACTTAGAAAATTCGGAAGGCTGAACATCCACAGGCCCTAAACTTATCCAGCTTTGTGCACCATTACTTACCTTTCCTGCTGCTAAAACTAGCACAAGGCCAAAAAGGTTGAGAATATATATAAAAGTAGAAAACTTAGCCAGAATATTATAATCAAAAAGACATATTATAGCGATAGAAATAAGTCCTATTAAAATTGCCACAGACTGAACAATAACTTTTTTGTAAGAACCCGTCTGAATTGCATGAGAAGCACTTGTCACGACAATAACGCTATATATAGAGATTAAAAGCACAACAATCAAAAGTCCCCAGTCAAAGTTTTTTAAAAGTTTTTTATCAAACACTTTAATCCCCTCTTTTTCAGCAATCCAACTTGTATTATACCATATAAAAGAGATTTTCACTACATAAAAAAACTGGCCTACGGCCAGTTCAGACTGTAGACATACTTTCGTAAAGGAGATATTTTGCAATCGGTGCGACTTGTTACAAAGCGGTAACAAAACTTAGCGAGACTGAGGGTGGAGGCAGGGCCGAAGCCATGGATGGCGAAGGCGGGCACCTGAGACAGGACGTCGATTGTGCCCGGTACCCTGCTCAGACTGTAGACAAACTTTCGCAAAGGAGATATTTTGCAATCGGTGCGACTTGTTACAAAGCGGTAACAAAACTTAGCGAGACTGAGGGTGGAGGCAGGGCCGAAGCCATGGATGGCGAAGGCGGGCACCTGAGGCAAGGAGGCCGATTGTGCCCGGTACCCTGCCGGAGCCCGAAGGTCGAGCTTTAGTTTTGTCGCTTTGGAACATCGGAGCGACGATGCAAAATATCTCCTTTGAATATTTTTTAACTTTGTCAACAAACTGAAACTGGCCTACGGCCAGTTATCTTATCACCTGTTTCATTTTTTTTATAGGAATATTCGCATGAAGAGCAGGCATATAAGTATTATCACTTCTTTTTTCTTTTGTAATTTCTACATTTAGTCCTGCTTCATCAATATCCACATAATTAGAAATAACGTTTAATATGTCTTCTTTTATCATTTCCAAAAATTTGGGAGAAACGTCTGCCCTATCATGGACCAATAAAAGTTGTAACCTTTCTTTTGCTATATCTTTACTATTGTTTTTCCCTCCAAAAGATTTAAATAAATCCACAAATTACACCTCCTAAAAGCGCTAAGCCAGCTTAAAAAGCTTTTTGAGTCTATCCATAAATCCATTTCCCATATCAAGGTTAATTAAAGGCACATTATTCCCTAAAAGTCTTTCCACTAAATTTTTATAGGCTTGCCCTGCTAATGACCTCTCATCCATAACAATCGGTTCACCTTTATTGGAAGAAATAATTATACTTTCATCATCAGGAATGACACCTAAAAGGTCAATAGCTAAAATATCTATAATATCTTCAATATCCATCATATCTCCTCTTTTGACCATATCCATCTTAATCCTGTTTATAACTAACTTAGGATTGTGAAGTTCCGCAGCCTCTAAAAGTCCTATAATTCTATCAGCATCTCTAACCGCTGAAACTTCTGGAGTAGTAATGATAATTGCTCTATCCGCACCTGCAATTGCATTTCTAAATCCTTGTTCAATACCTGCCGGACAATCTACTAATATATAGTCAAATTCCTCTTTCAAATCTCCTATTAATTTTTGCATTTGCTCTGGAGTAACAGCAGATTTATCTCTTGTTTGAGCGGCAGGTAAAAGATATAGCCCATCAAACCTTTTGTCCTTTATCAAAGCTTGCTTTAATCTGCACTGCCCCTCTACTACATCAACAATGTCATACACAATTCTGTTTTCCAATCCCATCACTACATCAAGATTCCTTAAACCTATATCAGTATCTACTAAAGCAACTTTATAACCCTTCATAGCAAGGTATGTACCAATATTTGCAGTAGAAGTAGTTTTTCCAACTCCACCTTTTCCAGAAGTTATAACTATTGCTTCGCTCATCGTACCACTCCATTCCATTAATATTATTTTTTAGAATATTTTACCATAAATCATTGAGATGGTAAAGAGGTTTTACAATAATTTTACCTTTTTTAACAACTGCAATTTCGGGATAATCACTGGCATCATCTTTATCTGGAGCCCTGGAGATAATATTAGCTATCCTAAGCTGCATTGCCCTTAAGGAAGAAGCTACAATTACAGCCTCCTTATTGCCAGTAAATCCCGCATGAGCTATTCCCCTCAACGTCCCCATAACAACTATATTTCCGGCAGCTTGTACTAATCCTCCAGGATTCACATCCCCAATTATTACAAGATTACCATGGTATTTCACAACCTGTCCTGACCTAACAGTACCTTTATGAAATTTTGTTATCCCCTCTTCTAACCCATTAAATATTTCGTCATCTGTCACATTTTTTATATGTTTTTCTTGAAAATTTTTTACCCACACCTCAATGCCGTATTTATCAAAAATGAAGTCTTTTAATTCTTGTAATTTTTCTTCTTTGACGTTTAAACTTTTTACTCTCACAGTAAGAGTTGCACCCTCAAAAAATTTAAGAGATTTCTCAATTCTATTCACTATTTTCTCTTTTAGTGTTTCAATATCTACATCCTCTTCTAATACAATTACCAGCCCTTCTTTTGTCCCTTGAATTTTTATTGCTTCTTTTATCATAATTTACCTCCGTAAAACACTCGTTATTATCTATATTCTCCACAAATCGTAATTTTCCTTCTTGTTAAAGAAAAAAAAGAGGATAAAATATCCTCCAAATTTATATTATCTTAAAGGAGAATTCATCACATTAAAAGTCTCACTTAAACTGTCTTTACTCAAACCAAAATATGCATCGAATATATCTCTCGCTACATAAGCTGCATAAGATCCTGCCCCACCCTGATATATGACAGTAACAACGGCAATCTGTGGTTTATCATAAGGTGCAAAACCTACAAACCATGCATAGTTATCTCTTCCCTTAATACCTACTTCTGCTGTTCCGGTTTTCCCCCCTACAGTGATAGGAAATCCATTAAAAGCAGCGCTTGCAGTTCCGCCCCTTTCGGTTACTCCCCTCATTCCTAACTTTATAGCATTAAGGTATTCTTCTGGAATATCAATTTTATCTAAAACTTGTGGTTTCGTTTCCTCAACAACTTTGCCATCAGCAGTCATAATTTTGTCTACCAGATGAAGTCTATATCTAGTACCGCCATTTATCAAAGTAGATATATAACTTGCAATTTCTAAGGGAGTAAACTGATTATCGCCCTGGCCTATTGCAGCACTACATGTATCTGTTAGACTCCAGTGTCTTGCATAATACATCAGTTCCCATAATTTTCTTTGAAGTTTGGGATCTTTTACACCCATTTTCTCCAGTTGCAAAAAGGTATTATAGTCACTTAAATCACCTGAATCAATAATTTTTACAATATTTTTATACTGTTCTTCTGTTATCACTCCATCTGGATTTGTATCCGTTTTTACCATTGATTTTATAACCCCAAGATAATACTCTCTTTTATATTGAGGACTTGCAATTATGCCCTTTGTCTCATATATTTCAATTCCTGTTCTTTCATCTAATCCAAATTTTTTAGCATATTCAATTATTTTATCTATTCCCATTCTTCTTCCCATTTCATAAAAATACGTGTCAACTGAATATTTAATTGCGTCTGATACATTTACCCAGCCTTGTGTCCTGTGATATTCATTCCACAGCCAATTAGTCTGTTTTGTATAAGGATAAATGCCAGGGTCTAAATATTTCTCATCTACTGTTGTCACACCACTTTCCAAAGCAGCTAAAGCTACTACCATTTTAAATGTTGAACCTGGAGGTACTGCTCCCTGTGTTGCATAATTGAAAACAGGACTAGGTTCGACTGTTGCATTTCTCGCTGTAAAAAGTTCCTTTACAATACTGGCAGGAGGATTCCCTGCAGCAAAAATATTTGGATCAAAGCCAGGAACACTGGCTAATGCCAAAATTTTCCCTGTATGAATATCCACAACTACTGCAGCTCCAATATTAGCATTGGGATACTTTTTCCCATATTTCCCCTCTCTTATATTTTGCATAGTTGTGATAAGAGATTGTTCGGCCGCCTCTTGAATATTTTTGTCAATGGTTAAAAATATAGTATCACCTGGTACAGGAGGTTCTGTCCCTAAATTCTTTATTAATCTTCCATAATTATCTACTACTACTTGTTGTCCACCATCTTTTCCTCTTAAATACTTTTCATACAATGCTTCAAGTCCAGAATGCCCAACCAAATCTGTAAGCTTGTATTTACTCATATCCAAGTTTTTTAAATCTTCTTGAGTAATCCGGCCAATATATCCTAAAGTTTGGGATAATAGTGTTTCATAAGGATAATATCTAACAGGTTTTACATTTATCATAATCCCTGGCAATTCTAAATGTTTTTCCTCAATCTCGGCAACTGTTTTTTGATCGACATCCACAGCTATTTCTACTGGCTGATATTGATTATAGCCTTGTTCTTCCATTAATTGACGCACAACCATTATTTTTCTCGCTTCTATTGGATCCATATCCTTAGGTATTTTAAATTTTTTTATCAAAATATCCCATGCCTCTTTAGCAGTAGCATTTTCATTTATGTTATTAGCTTTTTTCCAGGCTTTTTCTCGAGTTTTTAAAGTTTCTTCTTTTACTGATACTTCATCTGAATTTTTAAAATTGAAATAAGGATTTCCATTTTCATCTAAATAGATAGGCAAATTATCTTTATATTTCACATTATTCTTCGTCAAAATATCCATTAATTTTAATATAGTCTCGTTAAGGTGACTATCAACTACTTCTCCTTTTATAATATCTACAGAAAAGCTCGGTCTATTTGTGGCTAACTTTACTCCATATCTATCAACAATTTCTCCACGAGGAGCATCAATAGGTATAAGTCTAATTGCTTGCCGCATTGATATTTCTCTATAGTAGTCGCCTTTTATCAGTTGTAAATAAATTAAGCGGGAAACTAAAACGACAAGAAGGGCAAGGATAACAGCTCCAAAAGTATAAAACTTTTTTTTAAGGCTCTCATTCAAGGATATCACCTTCAAAATTTGCTTTTCCTAAAAAAATTTACTTTATTTTCATTAACATATCTATTAAATGAAACTAAATACCTATAAGCAAAAACAGTAATTATAGAATTATAAACAGCTTGTATCATCGCAACATTCATAAAATCTGATAAGAAATTAAACTCATACTTCATCAAAACCATTGAAAACATCGTTACAAAGTTATAAAGAAGGGTTCCTAAAAAGACAAACACAAAAGCCACAAAAGAACTTTCTTTAAAAACACTTTTGCTTAAAAGCCCTGTAATGTAGCTGACAATGAGCAAAGAAAAAGTAGTAATCCCTAAAGCATTATTAAAAAGAATGTCTTGAATAAGCCCGGCAAAAAGACTTAAATAAATTGCTTCCCAAGGGCCATTTAAAAGTGAAAAACTTAGTACTACAATAAAAGCTGCATCTGGTTTGACACCAAAGATATCTATGAATCTGAATAAAGTTGTTTGTAAAACAATTAACAAAACAATCAATAGATATTTGTATACTTTTCTCATAATACTCTACTTCCCTGTATTTGTTGTATTAGTAACTACAAAAACATACTCCAATCTTTCAAAATCAGCGGCTGGTTCTATGACGGCTTGTTTTAGCAAAGAACCTGGGTCTCGAGTAACTTTTGATACTTTTCCTATTATCAAACCTTTAGGGAATCTACTCATACCAGAAGTAGTTACTACATCACCTTCTATCAATTCGGCATCTAAGGGAAGATATATCATGATAAGTCCTCCGTTTGAATCTCCTCTTACCACGCCATTATCACGAGTTCGTACATCTACAGCGCTTACAGAACTATCTCTATCTATAATGGCTAATACCTTCGCCCAATTGTCTCCTACTTCAGTAATCTGTCCCACCATATTACCTCTCTCGTCTAAAACCGCCATGCCAGGTTGTATACCTTCATTTTTGCCTTTATCAATAGTAAAAGTATTAAACCAATTTCCTGGATTCTTTCCTGTTATAGTAGCAAGTTTTAAATCTAGTTCAACATTTTTTGTTTTAAAATTTAAAGCTTCTTTAAGCCTTTTATTTTCATTCATTAATTCTTGTAACTGAATATTTTCTTTTCTCAGTTTTTCTACTTCTTTTTGAAGTTTCTCATTTGTTTCCCTTAAAGTACCTATCTCACTAATTGAAGAAAACAAATTAGAAATTCCCTGTCCCATTTGATAAAAAACTTTTTGAATGGGAGTAAAAACAGTTCCAACTATAGATTCTAATTTAGTAACATACCTTTCGGTATCATAAGTATAAGCCATGGCGGCAATAAGCGCCACGGCTATCAGAAAAAACAAAATAAATTGCTTATTATTTCTAAAAAAGTGCGGCACGCCAATAACACCTCTCAAACTCTACTTGCCGGACTTAAAACTCTCCTAAAGAGTGAACTTTCCTCTAAAATTTTCCCTGCTCCAAGTGCCACACAATCCGTTGGCTGATCAGCTATTTGTACAGGCATTCCTGTTTCCTCTCTTATGAGCTTGTCTATGCCGCTCAAAAGAGCACCACCGCCTGTTAACATAATTCCTCTGTCCATGATGTCTGCTGCAAGCTCTGGTGGAGTCTTTTCAAGAGTCATCTTTATGGCTTCAATTATGCTAGATATTGGATCTTTTAAAGCTTCCAAAATCTCAGTTGAAGTAATCTTTAAAGTTTTTGGAAGCCCAGACACCAAATCCCTTCCCCTTATATCCATAGTTTCTTCTTTATCTTTTGGAAAAGCAGAACCAATTTGTATCTTTATCTCTTCTGCAGTCCTTTCTCCTATCATGAGGTTATATTCTCTCTTTATATAATTGATTATAGCTTCATCCATTTCATCTCCACCAACTCTCAAAGACTTGTTGGTAACAATTCCTCCAAGAGAAATTACAGCAACATCTGTAGTACCACCGCCTATGTCTACAACCATACTGCCAGTAGGTTCTTCAACAGGAAGACCTGCACCAATTGCTGCAGCCATCGGCTCTTCTACTGTATGAGCTTCTTTCGCCCCTGCTTGTAAAGCGGCTTCAATAACTGCTCTTTTCTCTACTTCCGTAACCCCTGAAGGTATACCAACTATGACTCTAGGCCTAAATAATCCTTTTCTTGGATTAACTTTACTTATAAAGTGATCCAACATAGCCTTAGTTATATCAAAATCAGCAATTACACCATCTCTCATAGGCCTTATAGCGATTATGTTTCCAGGAGTTCTACCTACCATCTTTTTTGCTTCTTCTCCAACTGCAAGAATTGTCTTCGAATCTGTTCTCATCGCCACAACGGATGGCTCTCTTAAAACAATCCCCTTACCTTGTACATATACCAAAGTTGTAGCAGTACCTAAATCAATTCCAATATCTCTGGAAAATCCTCTCATCTGCGTATACTCCTTCCTATTTTATTCAAACTCATAATACCCCTTTTCTTTAAGACTTATACCTCTCCCATCCCCAATTATAACATGATCTAAAACTTTTATACCCAGTATATTTCCCCCTTCTATCAGCCTTTTTGTCACTTCTATATCTTCTCTGCTAGGAGTAGGGTCTCCACTGGGATGATTGTGAACAAGAATTATAGAGGAAGATGACCTTTCAATTGCAGCCTTAAATACTTCTCTTGGATGCACAATGGAAGTATTTAAACTACCTATAGATATAGTCTCTATTGCAATAACTTTATTCTTTACATTAAGCATTATCACTTTAAAATGCTCTTTCGTCAAATACCTCATTTCATCCATCATCAAATTTATGACATCTTCTGGTGATGTTATTGTGAAACTATCACTTCCCGTAGATAACATCATTCTGCGTCCTAATTCTACTGCAGCTTTTAGCTTTACTGCCTTAGCTACACCAATTCCTTTTATGCTGGCAAGCTTTTCTACGCTTGAATCTACAATGAATTTAAGCCCTCTATCTTCCATTATAAGCCTTTGCGCTAAAGTAATCGCACTTTCTCTTTTGCTCCCTGTCCCTATTATTATAGCTATCAATTCGGCATTTGACAATACTTGAGCTCCATGTTTTATAAGTCTTTCTCTAGGTCTTTCCTCATAAGGCAAGTCTTTTATCATGATTTTAGCATCCTTGCCCAATACTTTCACCCTTTCAAAGTAACCTCACATCAAACTCTCTTTTTAAAATATCAAAAAGCTTTGAAATTGGAAGACCTACCACATTAAAATAATCTCCTACAATCTTTTCAACAATAAGTGCACCAAATCCTTGTATAGCATATGCTCCCGCTTTATCATAACATTCGCCAGTATCTATATAATTAAATATTTCCTCATCTTGTAATTCTTTAATCCAAACTTTTGTCTCTTCAAAATCACTTACATATTTAAAATCGCAAGTTCTAACAATAGTAATCCCTGTATATACTGTATGAACTCTTCCTTGTAAACTTTTAAGCATAATATAGGCTTCATCTCTATCCTTTGGTTTCCCTAAAATTTTATCTTCAATTGCTACAATAGTATCAGCACCAATTACTATAGCTTCTTCCTTTAATTTTTTAGCAACCAACATGGCTTTATTAAAAGATAAATCCATAACATATCTTGAGGGATGCTTTTCTTTTGAAAACTCCTCCACATTACTTTCGATCACTTCAAAGTCGAGTCCTAAATTTGAAAGTAACTCTCTTCTTCTTGGCGATTTAGAAGCGAGGACAATTTTCATTTTATCACCTACATTTTGTAATAAGCGTATATTGCAAGAATTAATCCTACTACAGTTCCTATGTTTATCTTAACAGATAACAGAAATGAAAATTTAATAAAATTCAGATCCAAAGTAAGAGGATTGTTCATACCTATTATTTGTTGATAAGCTAATTCTTTAAAAAAATGTGCCAATAGGTCCCCTAAAAAACCTCCTAAAATTAGTCCTACGACAATTAAAAATACCAATGTCCAAGGACTTTTGCCTCTTCTCAATTTCTTTCACTCCTTAAGTTGTATTGCCTTCATAAACTACCATTCTTTTTTATTATATCACAAATTATATACATTTCTATAACTAACTTTAAAATAAAAAAATGGTAAAGCTCCCAATCAAAAACATCACTCATCAAATCTGCTCCACAGGCAGTAAACACTTATTCTTCTAATTTTTCTTCCCCTACTATAACTTCTGTATTTAAAATTTCTTTTATCTCTTTTAATTCCATACCTTAACACCTCATTATTGGTTTTGCGTAACAATTGTCTTTAAAAATGTATTATATTCTTCACAACATTGCCATAAACTTTCTTGCAATAAACTAAAGGTATTTCCATCTTCCAAAGCAGCTGATATTTCAATTTTTTTAATATCATTTGTTACTTTATCGACAATTTTTATCGTCTTTTGTATTAGTACTGTCACTTCTTCTTTTTTAAAACCCTCCTTACTATTTTTAAAACTATCTACTTTTCTCTTTAATTGTTCTAATTCTTGTTTTTCTAACTTGTCATTAAAAGCCTTATAAGAAAGAGCCGACATATAATCAAAAATTTGTTGAAAATTTTGTAATTTGTTCATAAAGACATCCATTTCTGATGTTAATTTCTTGTCATATGCAATTTTTATAGAAGGCCCTCTTTTTACATATACTTCACTGGAAATGCCTTGAGAATTTAAGGAGGAAGAAAATAAAGCAGCTTGTTCTCTATCTAAAAATATTCCACCTATTAACAAATACTTGCCAGAATCTTCACTAACAAAGGAATAAACTCCCTTCATCTTCATTAAATCATCCTGATACTTTGCAGAATCAAAATCTGAATAGCTGCCTAAAACAACTTCAAACAAGTCAATTCCTTTAACAACCATCTCTTTAATATTATCACTGTCATTTGTTTTTGAAATGTTAGGCTCTACAATATCTTTTGAAATAAAATAACCTGCTAAAAGAGAAACTAGAGGAATTATTAATACAACAATTAAAACTTCCAACATTCTTTCGTTTTTCATCTCTTTATCAACCCTTACCATAAACTTTTACTTATATTATACTATACTCCTTTAAAAAATCCTTTAAAAATTTTAATAGGACTTTTTTACTAATTTGCACTTTTAAAAGAGGTTTTAGAAGAATTTTGTCGAATTATATATTATTATAGGAGGGATTGAATTGATAAATATTGTAAATCAAATAATTGAAAATAAATTTCGCGAAATTCAAAGCAGACTCCCTGCTAATATAAAAATATTTAACACTGATAAACCTTTTTCTGAAGTTTTAAACAATGCTATAGAAAATCAACAATACAATTCAGGAAATGTGAGTAATAACGCACCATCAAAAAATACAAATTTACAACAAATTGAAGATTTAATACAACAGGTCAGTCAAAAATATAATGTAGATGCAAATCTCATCAGAGCGGTCATCAAAGCAGAGTCTAATTTTAATCCATTCGCAGTTTCTTCTGCAGGAGCGATGGGACTTATGCAGCTTATGCCTTCAACTGCAAAGGAATTAAATGTATCCAATCCTTTTGACCCTTCTCAAAATATAGATGGAGGAGTAAGGTACCTAAAAAATTTGTTAGATACTTACCATGACATAAGATTAGCATTAGCTGCATATAATGCTGGTCCTCAATCAGTAGAAAAATATCAAGGTATTCCCCCTTACCAAGAAACTATAAATTATATAAACAAAATTTTAAATGGCTTACATAATAAATAATAAAGGAGCTAAAAGGCTCCCTTATTTCAGTTTGTTGACAAAGTTAAAAAATATTTAAAGGAGATATTTTGCATCGTCGCTCCGATGTTCCAAAGCGACAAAACTAAGCTCGACCTTCAGGTTCCGGCAGGGTACCGGGCACAATCGGCCTCCTTGCCTCAGGTGCCCGCCTCCGCCCTCCTTGGCTTCGGCCCTGCCTCCACCCTCGGTCTTGCTAAGTTTTGTTACCGCTTTGTCACAAAAGTCGCTCCTTATGCAAAATATCTCCTTTACGAAAGTTTGTCTACAGTCTGAAAAGAGCTAAAAGGCTCCCTTATTTGTTATATTTTGCATTTTTATATCTTTGTTGCGAATCCAAAATCTTTTTTCGTATTCTAATGCTTTGAGGAGTAACTTCCACTAATTCATCATTATCTATAAACTCTAATGCTTCTTCTAGGGACATCTTTTTTACTGGAGATAGCCTCAAAGCCTCATCCGCCGTTGCAGACCTTAAATTTGTCACATGTTTTTTCTTACATACATTGACATCAATATCTCCACTTCTTGAATTAACTCCCACAACCATCCCTTCATACACTTTTGTACCTGGCTCTATAAAAAGTGTCCCTCTCTCTTGAGCATTGTAAAGGCCATAAGTTGTCGCAACCCCCGTCTCAAAAGCTACAAGAGCGCCTCTTGTACGAGAAGGGATGTCCCCTTTGTAAGGTGCATAATCATAAAATACAGAGGTCATTATGCCATTTCCCTTTGTATCTGTTAAAAATTCAGACCGATACCCTATTAAGCCTCGTGTAGGTATTTTAAACTTAAGCCTTATAGTTCCTGGCTTTAATGTGTGCATGTCCATCAATTCAGCTTTTCTCGGTCCTAATTTTTCCATTACAACTCCCATATATTCTTCAGGAATATCTATTGTCAAAAGTTCAATAGGCTCCATTTTTATTCCATTTATTTCTTTAAAAATCACTGTAGGCTTAGAAACCTGCAATTCATACCCTTCCCGTCTCATAGTCTCAATTAAAATAGAAAGATGCAGCTCTCCTCTTCCAGACACCTTAAAAGAATCAGTAGAATCTGTTTCTTCAACTCGCAATGCGACGTTTGTCTCTAGCTCTTTAAAAAGCCTTTCTCTTAAATGTCTTGAAGTAACGTATTTACCCTCAGTTCCAGCAAAAGGACTGGTATTTACACTAAAAGTCATAGAAACTGTTGGCTCTTCTATGCGAACAAAGTCTACCGCCTCGGGGTTATCTCTATCCGCAATGGTCTCTCCAATCTCAATATCGCTTATGCCAGAAACCGCCACAATATCTCCCAAGCTTGCTTCTTCTACTTGCACTTTTTTTAATCCTTCAAACTGATATAGATTATTTATGTGAACTTTTTGTATTGATCCATCTCTTTTACATATAGCCGCTTCTTCCCCTGAAATTATTTTTCCTCTAACTACTTTTCCAATGGCAATTCTCCCAATGTAATCATCATAATCTAAAGTAGTCACTATAAGTTGTAATGGTGCTTCAATATCTCCTATTGGTGCAGGAATATAGTCTAAAATCGTATCAAAAAGAGGTCTCAAGTCATGAGACTCTTCTTCTAAACTTAATTTTGCTATACCTTCTTTTGCAGAGGTGTAGACAACAGGGAAATCAATTTGGTCATCATTTGCTCCTAATTCAATAAATAGATCTAAGACTTCGTCAATAACCTCCTGAGACCTTGCATCAGGCCTATCAATTTTATTTATGACAACTACAGGCTTCAGATCCAGTTCCAATGCCTTACTTAATACAAAACGGGTCTGTGGCATAGGCCCTTCAAAAGAATCTACCAACAAAAGTACCCCATCTACCATTTTTAATACTCGCTCTACTTCACCGCTAAAATCTGCATGTCCTGGAGTATCCACTATATTTATTTTCACATCTTTATATCTAACAGCAGTATTTTTAGCAAGAATTGTTATACCTCTTTCTCTTTCTAAATCGTTAAAATCCAAGATCCTTTCCTCAACTTTTTCATTTGCCCTAAAAATACCGCTTTGTTTAAGCATAGCATCAACCAAAGTAGTTTTACCATGATCAACATGAGCAATAATGGCTATATTTCTTACATCTTCTCTTACAAATTTCATAAGGTATCTCCTTCCATAAAATAGGCTATATCGCGTATACAGTATTATATAATATCCCAAGTAATAAAAATAGTCAATATAAAAAAGAGCACTCTCAAGAGCACTCTTTTTATCACAGGTCATTTTATAATTCTTCTTGCTGTAACATAATGTTCTTTATAATACCCTTCGCTTAAAGGACTTATTATGACCTCCCCCCTACCTGAAGAGCTTTGTATAAACTCACCATTACCTATATATATTCCTGAATGATTTATCACGCTGCTTCCTAAAGTTTTAAAAAATACCAAATCTCCTGGTTGAAGATTGTTATAACTTACATATTCTCCTGCAGTAGCTTGCTCATTTGCCGTTCTTGGTAAATTAATACCCACATTCTTGAAAACATATTGAACAAAGCCGGAACAATCAAATCCTTTTGGAGTTGAACCTCCATAGACATAAGGAGTCCCTACAAAAGACTTTGCAAAATCTATTAACTTATCTATCAAACTCCTATCTACTTCACCCCTTGAGATACTTGAAGAGCTCCTCACTGCTAAGTATTCTCCGTAAATCCATCCTTCTCTTCCGTCCGAAAGCTTTATTTTATACCACCCATTTTGTTTACCCAACACATCTACTGTAGTATTCTTGTTAAGCTGTGCTACAACGCTGCCCGATAAACCCGCTTCACTTCTCACATTGACGTAACTACCTGTCACTATACCAACACTTGCTGCTTTTTCCGAATTTCCTCTTGAGACACTAGAAGAATTTCTTACGGATAAATATTCACCAAAAACCCATCCCTCTCTTCCATCAGAAAGCTTTATCTTGTACCACCCGTTTTGCTTATCTAACACAGTCACTGTGTCATTCCAATTTAAACGGGCAATGACACTTCCTGATAAACTTCCTTGAGTCCGCACATTTACATGATTGCCTGTAACCTTTCCAACTCCCAATCCTTCCGCAAACGCTGGGTTCAAAAAAGAACTACCAATCAGCGTCGCACCAAACACAGAAATTCCAAAAATCATCTTTCCTATTCGCTGATCCACTGCAAATCTCCTTCCTTTATTGCCTCCGGAGTTAGCTGTCGGGTGCGGGACAGAAGGTATCCCTACTGCAGCTTAAAGCTACAGATTAACCCCAAAAAGCGGTTCCTCCGTACCTTTCGGATTCGGCAAGATTGCATATTTGTCCTTTTGTCTTATCTTATCACATCCTACAGCCAAAGTCAATGTTTACATTACATTTTCTTAAACTTTTTAATCTTTTTTTAATATATTTTATAAAAAATTAATAATTTGTGTGACAAAAAAATAAAAGGCTTAACGCCTCTTTCACTTTTATGGTGCGGGCGGTGGGACTTGAACCCACACGAGATTATCTCTCACATGCCCCTCAAACATGCCTGTCTGCCAATTCCAGCACGCCCGCCTGCGTTTTTATTATACTGTTCACCTAACTCGTTTGTCAAGGTGGCAAACCTATTAATCATTTCAACTAAAATATTCATCACTGAATAGTCATACACCCAAACGTACGCGTCTGCCAGTTCCGCCACCACCGCACGTTTTATTTGATTTCGTCACACTATGAATTATATAATCTTTTTAGGTCAGTGTCAATACCTATTTTTTGATATACCATTTTTCTATATTGTTAAAAACATTAAATCCAATAGGGTCCACACCTTTTACATTGTCATATGCCATAACTGCTCCTTCAATATAGAAAAAGCCAATTATGGGTTGTTCATCTAAAAAAACTTGTTCCAAAGCCTGATAATCTATTTTTAAAGAATTTTCTTCTGAATCATAAAAAATTCTACTATATATTTCATCAACTTTAGAATTACTATAACCCATAAAATTGTCTTTGCCTTTTGTCATAAACATTGTAGACATATCTTGATTATAACTTAAATTCCACTCCATTAACACCAAATCAAATTTACCCGAATATACAGAACTTAGTAAATTGCCCCAATCTTTTGGTACAATGTTTATTTCAATTCCCACATCTTTTAAATTATTCTTTATAATTTGAGCAGCCTTAACTAAATAAGGATTATTTACATTTACTATCAAATCGAATTTGAGCTGATAAGTTCCATTACTCCTTATCCCTTTAACTAAGTTCCAACCACTTTCCTCTAATATTTTATTCGCCTCTTTTATATCGTAATTATGAGATACTATTTTATTGCTATAAAGCCACGAATCAGGGCGAACGGGAATACATGACTTTAACCCATGACTGAAATATACATCTCTCAAAATTTTGTCAACATCTATTCCATAACACATCGCTTTCCTGACATTTGAATCTTTCAAGGCTGGCTTTTGATAATTAGGGGCCATAAATACATAATCTTGCATAACGTATTTATAAATATTTACTTTTGAAATCTCTTTGTATTTATCCCAGTCTATGTCACTTAAAAAAGTAAAATCTGCTTCTTTGCTTTGAAAAGATGCTATCATAGCATTTTCATCAGGCACAATTTTAAACACTATACTATCTATATAAGGTTTGTTGCCTCTATAATAAGGATTTCTTTCAAAAATAATTTCTCTGCCAACGCTGTAAGAAGATATCTTATATGGCCCTGTACCAATAGGCACAATATTTTTATTTAAAATATCTTCCTTACCTTTATATTGGTGCTCAGCTAGAATAGGAAAAGTAAACAAAGCTATTGGATTTGCAACAGGTTTATTTAAAACAACTTCAAATTCATAATCCCCATTTGTCTTATAAGAGGAGAGATAGTTAATGAGAATATCCCTATACGGACTTTTTACATCCTTATTTTTAAAAGAATCAAAAGTAAATTTTACATCATTAGCTGTAAAACTTATTCCATCATGCCATTTAACATTCTTTTTTAAATAAAATTTTATATTAAGTCCATTTATCTGCCAGTTTTCTGCTAATTGAGGAATAGGTTTTAAAGTTTTATCCAGGGTAACTAATCCTTCCAATGACAAATTTAACATTTGCCTTACTCTCTCATTGTCATTCAAAAAAGGATTTAACGTATCAAAAGAAGTAATATTTACTCTTAAAGTGCCACCATCTACAGGCTTTTCTTCTTCAATCTTAGTTTTGTCCTCAGATGTTTTAGGTAAATTTACAATATTTTGCGGAGTAGTTTTGCATCCTGTAAAAATAAACATCAAAATGAAAGATAATATAATAAATTTTCTCATTAACTATCATCTCCGAAAACTATTTTATCTTTTTCAATTTTTTATTTTCGATAATTCCAGGAATTCTCCCCCTTTTAGCAATAGGTACTCCTTCCACTTCTTTTATATCCATTGTCATATCAATAGGTTGAGCATCAGATATGTAACTTCCTACTCCAAAAGCATCTGCTCCACTTTCAGAAAGTTCTGCTACCCGTTCTGGGTTTAAACCTCCAGAAACTATAATTTTTACATTTGTAAATCCTTTTTGATTTAATCTTTGCCTTAGTTCATACACTAAACTAGGTGTAACTCCACCTCTTTCTGATGGAGTATCAAGTCTTACTCCGTATAATCTATCCCCTAAAAATTCAGCAACCCTCAAAGCCTCTTCCACTTCGTCTTTAAAAGTATCAACTAAAATGGTTATCTTTTCATCAAGGGGAGTTATATCTCTGTAAGCTTTCGCCACTTCTAATGTATCTCCTGCAAGCAAAAAAGCAGCATGAGGTACTGTCCCTTTAGGGTCTTTCCCCATTAATTTTGCACCTAAAATACAGCTGGCATCATCTGCCCCTCCAACGAGTGCCGCCCTTTCCATCACAGGTGCCACAGCTGGATGTACATGCCTTGCACCAAAACATAATATTGGTTTGTCTTTGGCAACTTCTTTAAGCTCCCTTGCTGCTGTTGCCCAACCGGAAGAACTTGCAAGAATTCCTAATATTGCCGTCTCATAAATTCCAAACTCACTATAAGGCCCTTTTATCCTCATTACTGTATCTTTAGCTTCAAAAGTGTCCCCTTCTTCCAAAGACCATACTTCCACATTTTTGTCTTTAAGTAAACTCATTACTTCTGGTAACCCTGCAAAAACTCCTTTTTTTCTTGGAAATATCTCCGCTGTGACTATTTTATCTTGTACACCAAGATATGACAAAATATCCTGGGTTCTTAAAAAATACACATCTGTAGTCCATGCATTTTTTATTTCTTCATGAGTAGCTGAGAAAAACTCCCTATCTTTTTCAATTTTTACTTCATTTAAGTCTTTTAAATGCTTTAATAGTTTCATTTGTGTCCTCCCTTTTTATTTTCTTTTTTAACAATACTATTATACCAATTTTTCAGCTTTTTTGTATATTCATATCAACTTTTAGTTTCATATATAAATTTATATATCTGATAAACTGCTAACACCTTTTTTATATATCTATTTGTCTCAGGATAAGGAACAGCATGTAGCTGTTTCCCATCTTTGGAAAATCTCTTGTCTTTAAGCCATGCATCTACATTTCCACTACCTCCGTTATAAGCTGCTACAGCTAACTGTATATTTCCATCAAAAGTTTTAAGAAGATAAGTCAAATACCATGTCCCCATCTGAATATTGTATTTAGGCTCAAAAAGCATATCATCGCTGTAGTTTTTTATTCCCATTTTATTGGCAATCCACTTTCCAGTATCTGGTAAAATTTGCATTAATCCTATAGCATTTTTGCTAGAAATTGCATCACTTTTAAAATTACTTTCTACTTTTATTACAGCAAAAATAAGATAGGGGTCTACGCCATACTCTTTTGCGTAATAAACTACATAATTGTGGTATTTAAGAGGATAAATTTTTTTTAAAAAATAATGAGTATTTAACTCATAAGTAAATAAAAGACCTACTAATATCAAAAATATTACAGTAACTTTTTTCCTCAAAGTAACTCCTCCGATATTATGATTTATGTTGCAAATCTTCCCCAAAATAGTGTAACTTGTTTTTCCATAGCTTTAAAATCTTTGCTATTGTTTATTATAAAATCTGCGTACTTCATCTTTTCATCCAAAGGCATTTGACTTTTTATTCGGTTTATTGCATCTTTATAAGAAAGTTTATCCCTTTCCATAACCCTCTTTATTTGAGTTTTTGAATCTACTACTACCAGCCAAACCTCGTCTACCATTTTATAAAGTTTCATTTCAATTAAAAGAGCTGCATCTAATACAATTGCCTTTTGCTGATTTTTTTTTCTTTCTTCTTCTATTCTTTCTTTTATCCGCTCTATTATTATAGGATGAGTAATTTCATTTAATTTTTTAAGCTTCCTTCTATCAGCAAACACAATATTACCTAATTTTTTTCTGTCAATTTCTCCGTCTTCTTTTAAAATTTCTTTTCCAAAATATTCTACAATTTTATTATATGCTTCTGTTCCTTTTACCATTATTTCTCTCGATACAATATCTGCATCAATAATCACAGCACCCATCTTCTTTAAAAGCTTAGAAACAGTGCTTTTGCCTGATGCAATACCGCCAGTAAGTCCAATTACTTGCATTTTTGTACACCTCACTTGGCTAAAAACCAATTGGGCCCTATACCAATTTCAACAACAAGAGGAACTTTTAGTTTTATCACATTTTCCATATTTTCTTTCAATATTTTCTTTACAATATCTACTTCATCTTTATACGTATCTACTACAAGCTCATCGTGCACTTGCAATATAAGTTGAGACTTTAACTGCAATTTTTTAAACTCTTTATAAACTTTAACCATTGCCATTTTTATTATATCAGCCGCACTTCCCTGTATTGGAGCATTCATTGCTAACCTCTCAGCCTGCGACCTTTGAGTAAAATTTCTTGAATTTATCTCAAGAATATATCTTCTTCTGTTCATTATTGTAGTCACATAGCCATTTTCTTTTGCAAATCGCACTATTTTTTCAATATATTCTTTTACTCCTTTGTATCTTTCAAAATAATTATTTATATACTCTTTTGCCTCTTTCCTTGATATTTTAAGGTCTCGAGAAAGCCCATAATCACTAATACCATATATTATACCAAAGTTTACAGCTTTTGCCGCTCTTCTCATTTCAGGTGTAACTTTTTCCATTGGGACTTTAAAAACCTCCGAAGCTGTTCTTAAATGTATATCTTCGTTATTCATAAAAGATTCTATTAGCTTCTCATCCCCCGAAACATGTGCTAAAACCCTTAGTTCAATCTGAGAATAATCAGCCGAGACAATATACCCATCTTTAGTCCGCGGAATAAAAGCTCTTCTAATTTGTCTGCCAAACTCTTCTCTTATAGGTATATTTTGTAGGTTTGGCTCGGTACTGCTTATTCTGCCTGTAGCAGTGACCATTTGCTTAAAATTGGAATGTACTCTATTGTTTTCATCCATGAGAGGCAAAAATCCGTCTATATAAGTAGATTTAAGTTTTGTAAGTTGCCTATACTCTATTATATCACTGACAACATCATTATAAGGAACTAATTGCTCTAAAACTTCAGAATCTGTAGAATATCCTGTCTTTGTTTTCTTTATTACTGGTAAATTTAACTTTTCAAACAAAAATTCACTTAATTGCTTAGGGGAATTTACATTAAATTGATACCCTGCCTCTTTATAAATTTTATCTAGTATTTCTGCTATTCTATCATCTATTTTTTGTGAAAGCTCTTTTAGGACTTCTTTATCTAATGTAAAACCACTTACTTCCATTGATTTTAAAACTTCTACAAGAGGCATTTCTATTTCTAATAAAAGTTTTTTCATGTCCATTTCTTCAATAAAATTCATCAACTTTTCTCTCAAATCAAATAGATGTACACATCTACTGCAAATGTAATCTGCAAGTATATCTTCCCTTACTTCTTCAAGCTTCTTTTTATCCCTACCTTTGCCAAATACCTCTTCATAAGATGGAACATCCACCTTTAAATATTTTTTAAGAACGCGGTCCAAATCATAGTTAGACTCAGAAGGATTTAAAAGATAAGCCATTATAGCAGTATCTATGTACTTGCTTTTACACTCTATTCCTTTATAAGAGAGTTTAACTAAAAAATCTTTTATTTCGTGGGTTGTAAATTTAAACTCTTCTTTTTCAAAAATCTCTTTTAAATCTTCTATTTGAAAAACATCAATATAAACAGTATCCTTTCCAAAAGAAAAAGCTATTTTCTTTATTTCCCCTTCATAAATTAGTGGATAAAAAGCAATATTTCTACTGTCTTGCAATAAAGTTATTAATTTTTTTATATCTACTTTTGACCATCTTTGAACTTTATGATTATTTACAATTTCTACGTTATTTTTTTTCTTTATGTTATCAATCAAACTAAAGAATTCTAATTTATTAAAAAGCTCCAAAAGTTTCTCCTCATTAAAGTCTTTTACTCTATATTCCTGAAAATCTATCTCAACAGGAATGTCTCTTTTTATAGCTGCAAGTCTTTTACTCATTACAGCTAATTCTTTATTATTTTCTATATTTTCCTTTATCTTACCTTTGAGTTGAGAAAGATTTTGAAGCAAATTTTCAACACTGCCAAATTCTTTTAAAAGTTTAATCGCTGTTTTTTCTCCAATATTAGGTATCCCTGGGATATTATCAGATTTATCCCCCATTAACCCTTTTAAATCAATAAATTGCTGAGGAGTTATTTCATATCTTTCTAAAACAGCCTTTTCGTCAAACTCTTCCATCTGAGTAATACCCTTTTTAGAAATTTTTATCTTCACTTTATCTGAAACTAATTGAAGAGCATCTCTGTCTCCTGTAACTACAAGCACTTCCATTCCTTTTTCCTCTGCCAACTTTGAAATAGTCCCTATGATGTCATCAGCTTCATAACCTTCTAATTCTAATGTCTTTATATTAAAGCCATCTATAATTTCTTTTAAAAGGTCTACTTGTTCAGCAAGTTCTTCAGGCATAGCTTGTCTTGTAGCTTTGTAGTCTTGATACTCTTTGTGTCTAAAAGTAGGAGCTTTTTTGTCAAAAGCTATAGCTATATAATCAGGTTTTTCCTCCTCAATAAGTTTTATAAGCATCATAGTAAAGCCATATAAGGCATTTGTATGTAATCCTTCACTTGTAGTAAGCATTGGCAAGGCATAATAGGCTCTGTACATGAGGCTACTCCCATCAATTACTAAAAATTTAGACATTAAATCACTCCCATTTTTATTTCTTTGTATTTTAATATACCGCAAAAAAAAGAAGATGTAAATTGTCATCTTCTTTTTTTGAAATAGATATACACTCATACTCAATAAAAGCCGGTGCACCATAAGGTAAAACTATTGCCAATATTATTATCAGCTTCTTTATAAAAAATATTAAAAAATTTACATTATTTATAAAAGCCTGTTTTATATCACTACCGATTCCCTTAAAAGAAACTAGAGTCGTAGGTTTATCAACCTTGGAAACCTCTCTTATTGAAAGATTTATGGTTCCTAACCTCGTAAGATTTTCCCATACTTTTAACTGTTCTTTCATTGATTCTATATCGTTTCTTACCCTTTTTATTTCGGATTCTACTTCAAGCATTTCCTTGACTGTAGAAGCCTTATTCATAATGTCTTGAAGTTTTTGTTCCTCTATTTCTAAGTTTTTTAGTCTTGCTTTTAAATCATAATACTGCTCTGCAACATCTTTACTATCTATTCTTAAAGCTGTTACTTTACCAAATTCTTTAATCTGAGAAATCACACTTTCAAATTTATCTTCCCTCACCCTCAAAACAAGATTTATCCTTTTGGTATTGTCGGTAAATACAGTTTCATCAGAACTTTCAATAAAGCCTTCTGCTTCTTTTACCAATTTGGACACTTTATCATAACATACGTTGACATCTTCTACTTCTAAGGAGATGGTCGCGTTTTTTGTAATTTTCCTTGAAGTTCCTGCTGGCAACCCTCTTTGACCAGTGATTGAAAACATATTAACTTCATTATTAATTCCTTCCTTTTTAGACAAATCAGCACTTTGAGTCATTTTGATATTGTTTGAAGGAACACTCGATTCTATTCGTGAGGATTTATCAAATTTAAAAATATTTGCTACAAATACTGTCATAAGTATGAAAGAAGCTGCAATAACTGCTACTGTTAACGTCTTTTTTAACTTTTCTTTTTTTTTCTCTAAAATATTTTTCTGGTAAACCAATTTTTCATGCATTTTTTTATTGAAATCTTCAGGTAGTTCTAAAGGAGGCATATTTTTTAAACTTTCTATTATATTTTTCTCCAGTTGATATTCTTTCCTACAACTTTCACAGCTTTCTATGTGCTTTTCTAACCCTTCCTTTTGCGCTACATCCAATTCACCATCTATATATCGGGGTATAAGTTGATGTGCCTTTTTGCAATCCATCATACTTGCCTCCTTTCATCTAATGATAAAAATTCTGGCAAAGACTTTATTCTCTCTTTTAAAAGATTCCTTGCTCGCCACAAGCGAGACTTTACAGTGCCTAAATTCAAATTCATTATCTTGGATATTTCTTCATAGTTCAAACCTTCTATATCTCTTAAAATCAAAACCACTTTATAGTCTATAGGAAGTTTGTTTATTTCTTTCATTACAATTTCTGCAGTTAATTTTTTATCTACCACCTCTTCAGGAGTTTCAAAATCTTTTACTCCATTTTCAAATTCCTCTATCTCTCTAAAATTACTTCTTTCCACATTTCTTTTTCTTAAATAATCCATAGAACTGTTTACAGCAATTCTATAAAGCCATGTCCTGAAACTACTATTCCCTTTAAATTTTTTTATATTTAAATACGCTTTAAGCAACGTCTCCTGCGTAAGGTCTAATGCTTCTTCTCTGTCAAAAATAATCCTTAATATCACATTGTAGATGTATTTTTGATGCTCACTTGCGAGAATTTCAAAAGCCTCCACATCTCCAGCTTTTGCCCTCTCCAACAACTCCTCCTGTCCCACCTTGTAACCTCCCTTTCATTCAATTTAGACGTAAAAAAATAAAACTTGTTCCCAAATATTAAGATGCAATATATGGAAAATATGTGTTGCAGGAAAAAAGTTATTTCTGTAGAATAAATATAATTAAGATATATATTAATAATACGACATGCCGATTACTTTATCCTTCTAATTTAGAAAATTTTTGATAATGGAGTGAACAAATATGTATGAGCTTCTGATAATACTTGCAGAAAGGTTTAGCATAATAGCTCTTCTAGCTTTTGTACTTTCTAAGGCAGAATTTTTCAAAAAAATAATCTATAACAGTCGCGTTACAAAAAAAGACCTTCTTTTGACCATGGTCATCTTTGGGGTAATAGGTATTGCAGGAACTTACGTCGGTGTACCTATAAAAGACGCTATTGCAAACTCAAGAGTGGTAGGTCCAATGGTAGCAGGTTTAATAGGAGGCCCTTTAGTAGGTTTAGGTGCAGGTCTAATAGCAGGAGTTCACAGATTTTTCTTAGGTGGTTTTACAGCAATGTCTTGTGGCGTATCTACTATTTTAGAAGGATTTTCTGGTGGACTTATAAGAAAATATTATAAAGGGGAACATGTCCCTTGGGAATTGGCATTTGCAGCAGGATTTATAGGTGAAGCTGTACAAATGTTAATCATTTTAACAACTGCCAAGCCTTTTTCCCAAGCTTTGGAATTAGTAGATATTATAGGATTACCTATGATGATAGTCAATGCAACAGGTATAGCTATATTTATGATAATAATTAAATCGGTCTTCGATGAAAAAGAACAAATCTCTGCCATGCAAGCAAAAATCGCCCTTGAAATTGCGTCCAAAACTCTGCCATACTTAAGAAAGGGATTAAATGAAGAATCGGCACAAAAAACAGCAGAAATAATATATAATTCCATAAATGTATCAGCTGTTACATTAACTGATAGAAAGAAAATTTTAGCCCACGTAGGTATCGCTTCAGACCACCATAAACCTGGTACACCGGTACTCACAAAAGCGACAAAAGAAGCTTTAAAAACTAGAAAAATCCGCATAGCCAAATCAAAAGAAGAAATCGGATGTTCCCATGAGGATTGTCCTTTATCCTCTGCTGTAATTGTGCCTCTTTTCAAGTACGATAAAGTGGTAGGAACATTAAAACTTTACAAAGGAGGAAATAAATTGAGAAATAATGTCATCTCAAATACAGAAATTGAGCTTGCAAAAGGGTTAGGACATTTAATATCTTATCAATTAGAAATTGCTGATGCAGAATATCAGAGAAAATTAGCTACTGAAGCAAAACTTAACGCTTTACAAGCTCAAATTAATCCTCACTTTTTGTTTAATGCTTTAAATACTGTCATATCTTTTATAAGAACAAAACCTGATGAAGCGCGAGCACTTTTAATAAATTTAAGTGAATATTTTAGACACAATTTAAAAAATGTAGGAAAGTATGTCACTATTGAGCAAGAGTTGAATAATATCAATGCTTACTTATATATAGAAAAAGCTCGTTTTGGAGATAAACTAAACATAGAACAAGACATTGATGAAAATGTACTGTCCTATTACATCCCTTCTTTTACCCTTCAGCCAATAGTTGAAAATGCCGTAAAACACGGAATCCTCCCAAAAGGTGATGGAGGAACTATCAAAATAAAAATAAAAGACAAAGTAGACTACATTAGCTTTTGTGTAGAAGACGATGGAATAGGAATAAAACAAGAAGACCAACAAAATCTTTTGAAAAAAGGTTTTGGCAATGGAGCAGGAATTGGTCTTTATAATGTAAATGAAAGGCTTACTACTACATTTTGTAAAGAATGTTCCCTAGTAGTTAAAAGCGAAGAAAAGATTGGCACAAAAGTTTTTTTTAAAATACCCAAAGCTTACTTAAAAAGGGATGATGTATATGAAGAAATTGAAAGCGTTAATTATTGACGACGAACCACCTGCAAGAGATGAACTCAAATATCTTCTTAGTGAGTATGAAGACATAAAAATTGTAGGAGAGGCTGACAACGGGCTTTCAGCGCTAAAATTGATAGAAGAGTTAAAGCCTGAAGTAGTATTTCTCGACATAAACATTCCAAAAATAAACGGTTCCGATGTAGCAAAACATATATCTTCTGTCGGGAAACTGCCTTATGTGGTTTTTGTAACCGCTTATGATATGCACGCAATAGAAGCTTTTGAAATAGGAGCCCTTGATTATCTTTTAAAACCAATAAGTCAGCATAGGCTATATAAGACATTAGAAAAAATAAGAACCTTTTATAAAGATATGGAATGGAAACGACAATATAATCCCTCCTTAGAATTCGAAAACAAAAAAATAGAAAAATTAGCTGTTGAAAAAAATGGAAGAATAAAACTTATCGATTTAGATGAAATAATTTTTGCAGAAGCCTATGAAGGAGACGTTATGGTAAAAACTAAAAGTGACAATTTTATATACAAAGGAACGATAAAAAGCCTTGAAGAAAAGCTTAAAGAAAATGCCTTTTTTAGGGTTCAAAAAAGTTACATTGTTAACTTAAATAAAATAATAGAAATATTGCCTTGGTTCAAAGGCACTTACTGGGTGGTAATGGATGACAACAAAAAAACCCAAATACCTGTAGGCAAATCTCAAATAAAAGAACTAAAACTTTTGCTGGGTCTTGACAGGGATAATTAACCCTGTCATTTCTTTTTATCCATATATATTTCTTTTCATAGTTTAATTTCTTCTTTTCATTTCAAATTGGCTGAAATCGTTTAAAATCTGTGTTAAACTTATAATTGAAATTTATTACAGGAGGGGTTATATTCAATGAACGGTCTAGTTTTAGTTATCATAACAGCAAGTGTATACGCTTTAGCATACCGATTCTATGGCGCCTTCATCGCTGCCAAAGTTCTAGCATTTGATGAAAACAGGACAACACCTGCTTATAGACTGGAAAATGGCTATGACTACGTTCCAACTAACAAATGGGTCCTTTTTGGACACCATTTTGCTGCAATAGCCGGTGCAGGACCTCTTGTAGGACCGGTACTTGCTGCACAATTTGGCTATCTGCCAGGAGCTTTGTGGATTTTAATTGGCGCAGTGCTAGCAGGAGCAGTTCACGACATGGTAATACTTTTCGCTTCTGTAAGGCATGATGGATCTTCTATAATAGACATTACCAGAAAAGAAGTAGGTAAAGTATCAGGAGTAGCAACTGCTATAGCCGTCCTTTTAATAATTATAATTACACTGGCAGGTCTTTCACTCGTTGTAGTAAATGCCTTATACAACAGCCCATGGGGAACATTTACAGTTGCTGCCACAATTCCTATTGCAATCTTTATGGGAATATACATGAAATGGATTAGACCTGATGATGTAAAAGGAGCAACAATAATAGGTGTGACTCTTTTGATATTGTCCGTTGTGGCAGGACCTTATATTGAACACACAGCTTTAGCTCGTTATTTAACATTTAGCCAGAAAGAAATGACTGTAATATTAGCTAGTTATGGTTTCATTGCGGCAGTATTACCCGTGTGGCTTTTGTTAGTGCCCAGGGATTATTTGAGCACTTATATGAAATTAGGTGTAATGCTTCTTCTTGCAATAGGAGTTATAATCGTAAATCCTGAAATAAAAATGCCTGCTGTAACACAGTATGTAGCTGGAGGAGGTCCTATAATCCCTGGAAAAGTATGGCCTTATGTGTTTATAACAATAGCCTGTGGAGCCATATCTGGTTTTCATTCTCTTGTGTCATCTGGAACAACGCCTAAAATGATAAAAAACGAAAAAGATATACTTCCTATAGCTTATGGAGCAATGTTAGCAGAGGGGTTTGTTGCAATGATGGCGTTAATAGCTGCAACAAGTTTATACCCTGCTGATTACTTTGCTATAAATGTATCTCCTGAAGTCTTCCAAAAGTTAGGCATGAAAGTCGTAGACTTACCAGTTTTATCCCAGTTAGTCGGTGAAAATGTAGCAGGAAGGCCAGGTGGCGCAGTAACTCTTGGTGTAGGTATGACCTTTATTTTCTCCAAAATTCCTTTTTTAGAGCATCTCGGTGCATATATCTATCATTTTGTAATACTATTTGAAGCATTATTCATTCTAACTACAATAGACGCAGGCACTCGTATAGGAAGATATTTGTTACAAGAAGCAGGTGAAGCAATATACAAACCTCTAGGAGATAAAAACTGGTGGCCAGGGATAATTTTTACAAGCTTCTTAATATCTTTTGCATGGGGTTACCTAGTATATACTGGAAATATTTCAACAATATGGCCTTTATTTGGAACTTCCAACCAATTACTTGCAGCAATAGCTTTAGCCCTAGGAACAACTGTCATCATTAAAAAAGGAAAACCTCAATACATGTGGATAACATTGATTCCTTTCATATTTATGGCTACAACTACATTATACGCTGCATACTTAAATATAGTCACCAATTACCTTCCAAAAGGTAACATGTTACTTGTAGTGCTTTCAATTACAATAATACTACTAGCAATCATCATTATAATAGATTCCCTAGTAAAATGGTATGGATGGCTCAAAAAAGGAAAACTCACAAAAGAGGCAATTAAAGCAAGTGTATTTAATTAAAGTAGAATTTGAAACGGGGTGTTTTATTTGGAAATCACTAAAGCTGCAAAAGAATATATACTCAAAAAAGGCGGCAATATATACATTAAATATCATGACATCCAAAATTGCTGTATAGAGCCTAACCTCACCCCAGAAATATTTATTGGTATTCCAAAAAATCAAGTAAAATACTATATTGTAGGAGTTGACAGAATTAACGTATACGTAGACAAAATAATATATGAAAGGGAATTAGAAAATCTAACAATTGAACTTAAAAGTATTTTAGGTATAAAATATCTTGCAATCAATGGATGGAAAGTAATTTAAAGCAGGGAAATTGCTTATTAAGGCATTTTCCCTGCTTTCTTATTTAACTCTATCTTAACAAGACTTCTTTTAGCAAAAACCATATACATATTAAAAATACTGAAAATTTGTCATATTATTTGAAACTTTGTCATTCCTGCTACGTCTACATATATGGAAACCAAAAATAATTAAAAATAAACCTTAAGAGTAAAATTAATTCCTCTAAATATTACAAATTTGTAACATAAAATTAATTAATTATTAATAACTGTTAACAATTTAAATAGTATAATTGAAGCAACAAGGAGATGATTATATGGCCCCAAGAAGACGCCGCAAAAAAAATAGAAGTATAATTTATAGTATAATTTATACACTTATAATAGTGTTTTTACTGTCAATCCTCATTGGTTCAGCAGCTTTTGCCTATAAATATATGTTTGAGGATAGATATGTACAAGTAAATTCTACCACAAAAATTTTGGACACACCATCTGGCGAAGAAAAAAGTTCCTCCCCACTGCAACAACAACCTAATACTACCAAAAATCAGGAAAAAAATAATTCTAAACAAACTTCTTTAAACCAAAATTCTGTAAACCCTAATACTACAAAAGACACTAAAGTAAGTGATACTACAAATGTGTCACCTGAGGAAAATATTTCTCCTCAAATTGATAACTTAGATAAAGATTATGGCATAAGCACTTTCATATTCAAATTGCTCAATAAATCTGAGATAGAAAAATTCTTTGGTCCTCCTATTCCTTTTAATAAAAGGGTTTTTGGTTACAACAAAAGTGCAGGTAAAGTAGTTGCTCTTACCTTTGATGACGGACCGATACCAGAATATACAGAGAAATATGTTGATATCTTAAAAAGCATGGAGGTAAAAGCTACATTTTTTGTTATTGGTAAAAATACTCAAAAACATCCTGAACTTCTAAAATATATTTATGAAAATGGCAATGAAATTGGACTACATTCCTACAGTCACTTTAATATGTCGAAAATGAAACCAGAGCAAATGGTAGAGGAACTTTACAAAACGCAAAAAATCGTAGTTGAATCAACAGGAGTAAAACCTACACTTTTTAGGCCTCCTTATGGAGCTTTTAACGAAACTCTTTTAGAAATATCGGACGCATTGGGCCTTCATGTTGTTTTATGGAATGTAGACCCAGCTGATTGGCAAAACCCAGGAGTAGAAAGTGTAGTCAATCGGGTGATAAGTCACACAAAAAACGGTTCAGTAATTCTCATGCATGAAGGAAAAACTAATACTTTAGCTGCACTCCCTCAGATAATAGAAAAACTAAAATCTGAAGGTTATAGTTTTGTAACTGTATCAGAGCTTTTAAACTATGAAAAAAATAATATAGTAAATAACAACCAAGAACAGCAAAAAGATTAGGAGCACATGCTCCCTACAGTTTTTTAAATAAAATCCCTAAACCAATTATAATCAGCAAAACCGGCCAAATAATTTTAAAAAAACTCAACCAAGGTAATAATCTATTTAATAAAAGCAATACTCCCAAAATCACTAAAACCCAACCTAAAACTTCATTTGCTTTGTTAATTTTATCTTCTGTTTCTACTGCGTTATCTTGTTGCTCTCCGGCTTTAGGCTCTTCATCTATAATGTTTCCTTTTAATTGATAAGGGTTTTCTGGTATTATTATCCACGCAATTATATATGGAATCAATCCAAAACCACTAAATACAGCCAAAAGGCAAATAAGCCTTACTAAAGTCACGTCAATATCAAAGTACTCCGCTATTCCCCCGCAAACTCCTCCTAGCATTTTTTGTTCCCTAGACCTGTACAATTTTCTACCCATATTTTGCCCTCCACTCTAATTTATTATATATACTATCTCTACAGCTTTTTAGATAAATTTTTTCTTTCCTTACTACTTTACCTGTCAAAAATTGATGATACTTAAAGGAACTAAATGAAAAAATTTGCTTGTAAAAATCAAAATCAAAATTGCCAATAATATGACCCCTAAATTAATGCTACTATTTTCTTCTCCATAGAGTTTATTGCTAAATATCAACTCTAAACCTAGCAAAATAAAAAAGGCAGGCCATACTATTTCATAAACAAAATAAGGCACATATACATTAAAATTCGGTAAAAGTAATAAAACCCCCACAAATATAAGAGAAAGTGCACTAGCTAAAATTCCAGTCTTTTTTTTCATTTTTACCGTTACCTCCTTTATTTCACTCTATAAAACATTATACATATTATGAAAGTATAAAGTCAAAATAAAAAAATTTTTATAAAAAATAACTTTGGAGGTGTGATAATGGATAACAAATGGTATTTTGATATAGCTCCCGGTGCTATCGATGATTTGAAGGCCCATGCAAAGGATATAACAACCCTCATCCCTTTTTGGTATGGAGTAAAAGAAGATGGAACTCTCGCTGACATGTCTTCTACTGACGTCAAAAAAATTGCCTCCGACAACAATTTACCTATTTATGCCATAATCCACAACTATTCAGACCCTAAAAAGTCACAACTAATACACGATTTATTGTCGACTTCCTCTTTAAGAAACACTCTTATTGCAAGTATCAGAGATGTTGCAGTAATTAACAATTACCCTGGTATCAATATAGACTTTGAATTTGTACCGCCCGAAGACAGGGAAAATTTAAACATTTTTATAAGAGACTCATACATTTCTTTAAAAGCCATAGGGAAAACTGTCACAATTTCTGTCCCGGCAGAATTAACTGACAATCCCAGACATCCATTTTCTGGAGCTTTCCAATATTCCTTTATCGCCCAATATGCCGACGAAGTATATATTTTAGCCTATGATGAACATTTTTCACAACCTGGTCCCATCGCCTCTATAGGCTTTGTCACAAATGTTTTAAATTACGCTACAACGGTTATACCTCCTCAAAAGATATGGCTTGGAATGGCTGTTTATGGGTATGATTGGACACAGGGCGTAAATTATCCCAGAACTCTCACATATCAACAAGCGATAACTCTAGCTAAAAATTTAGGAATAAATATACTGTATGACGAAACAGCTCAAGAATCCACTTATACTTACGTATTAGATGGCAAAGTTCATACAGTCTGGTTTGAAGATTCAAAAAGCTTTTCTGCAAAATTATCTTTAGTAGAAAGCTACAAACTATCCGGTATAGCCGTGTGGAGACTAGGTCAAGAAGACCCTAACATATGGAATATTTTAAGAGGAAGATAACTTTTTTATCTTTATGGGAACTTTTTTATCTTTTTTTACGTCTAATAAAAATGAAAAAACTAAAGGAGGAGGTTTCTTTTATGAAAAAATTTATTTCCATCGCAATTGCCCTTGCCTTCCTGTTTACAATTATGATACCATCAAACATGGCACAGGCACAAGCTGATACAAAGATAAGTTTAAAACAGGCCATTGAAATAGCAAGACAAAAACTCGGCATAAGTGATAGCGGCTACGACTTTAACTCTAACTACTATGAATACGGCAATAAAAAGTCATGGAATCTCAATTGGAATTCTTCTTCAAAAGACAACATAAGCGTCACAATAGATGCCGATACAGGTGAAATTACAAACTATTACAGTTGGAGCCCTATTTTACAAGAACAGCCAAGAATTCCAAAATACACGCAAGATGAAGCAAAAAAAGTGGCAATTGAATTCTTACAAAAAGTAGCCCCTGAAAAATTCAAAGAAACAAAAGAACAAATTAACAATAATAACTATGGTTACAATGAATACTATTCTTATGACTATAACTTCACCTTTGAAAGAATAGTAAATGGTATACCTTTCCCGTATAACGCTTTATACGTCACAGTAAATAAAAATACTTTAAAAGTAACTAATTACTCATTACATTGGGAAGATTATTCCTTCCCCGACCCAAAAGCTGCAATATCTAAGGAAGAAGCAATAAAAATCTTTAAAGAAAAAATAGGTTTAAAACTTCAATACAACTTAGTCTACAACCAAGTATACGGCAATGAACCTCAAGCAATATTAGTCTATGGCATATACCAAAATGCGCCAATAGATGCTATTACAGGAGAAATAAAAACAAATGAATACTATTATGTGCCAATGTATGACGGCGGAGGTGGAGGCAGCGAAGTAGGAAGAGAATCTCCACAAAAACTCTCTCCAGAAGAGCAAAAAGCAGTCGAAGCCTCAGAAAAATACATATCAAAAGACAAAGCTATTGAAGTAGTTAAAAACAGCCTTCCTTTTTCAATAAGCGATTACAAGCTAAGCAGCGCAAACTTATATAGCGGCTATGATTATCCTCCTGCAAAATCAAATCCTATATGGTATCTTAATTGGACTTTAACTAAAGACAATAAATACTACTATGTAACCGCTTCTGTTGATGCAGTTACAGGTGAACTAACTTCCTTTTCCAGAGGAGGCCCCGACATAGACAATGTGCAAGGAAAAGAAGTTTCCTACACCAAAGAACAGATGAGAAAAATCGCTGAAGATTACCTTAAAAAAACAGTACCTGAAAAGTTCAGCAAAACATCATATCAAGAAACAAATATTCCGGAAAGCTCCAAAACGATTAAAATGCCAGCATATCCATTCAGATATGTAGAAGTAGCAAATGGAATTTTGTGTCCTTTCAACAATATAAATATAAATGTAAGTCCCTATACAGGGGAAATAGTCTCATATTCCATACATTGGACTTCTGTAAAATTGCCTTCTCCGGAAAATATAATAAGCCTTGAGGAAGCTTACAAGATAATGTTTGACAACTCTGAATTTACATTAACGTACATTCCAGACTATGACTATAAATCTCCAGATAAACCACCAACAATACGACTTGCGTATCAATCAAACTTCTACAACTATATAAATGCGAAAACTGGCCAAATTGTAGATTACAGTGGAAAACCTGTAGTTAAAAAATCAGAGGTTATTTTTACAGACATAGAAGGTAACTGGGCAGAAAAGGATATAAAACTCTTAGTGCAATACGGAATAATTGATGTAAAAGAAGACAAATTCTATCCAGATAAAAACATACTCCAAAAAGATTTTGTAAAAATGCTCATTAGAGCAATACAGCCTCCCTATTATGACCCTATGCCAAAATCTCCAGATGATTATGACACTTACTATGCCATAGCAATAAACAAAAACATCATAACAGAAAAAGAGAAAAGCCCTGATTCTATGGTCACAAGGCAGCAAGCAGCGAAGATGCTTGTAAAAAGTTTAGGTGTGGGTTATATAGCTGATATTCCAGATATATTTACAATAAACTTTAAAGACAAAGAAAAAATACCTCAAGACATGAGAGGATATATAGCTATAATATCCGGTCTTAAAATAATGAATGGTTCAGATGGATACTTTGAACCACAACAGCCTTTAACAAGAGCCCAGGCTGTTGCTGTAATAGTAAGATACCTTCAATTGAATAAATAACTTAAGGCACGGTCTTCCGTGCCTTTACAATTTCTTATACCTTCCCCTTTCTCCTCCTACCATCTTAGGCCTAGTCCTCGCAGCAACAATTGTGGCTTCTCCAATCTTATTTCGGCTCAATCTCACAGGTACAACCACAGGCCTTAAATGCATGCCGATCAGAACAAGCCCAATGTCAAGCCCTGCATGTCCCAATCCTTTCAAATTTTCCACCATTACAGGATTTTTAAACTGCTGATAAGCGTAAGTCTGTATTGACCCTCCTGCATGTTCATGAGGAATGACATTTACCTCTTCAAGCCCGTACTTATCTTTTGCCTCTTCCTCAACCAAAAGCGCCCTGTTTATGTGCTCACAGCCCTGTACTGCAAGGTATAACCCCCTATTATGTATAGCCTCTAAAATTGGGTCCACCACTGCTTTTGCCACATCAAGGCTCCCTGCAGTTCCCACTTTCTCACCTAATATTTCACTTGTACTTCCACCCAAGACAAAAAGGCTTCCCGGCTTTAAATTCGCTATGTCAAGTAACTCCTCTATGACCTCCTCTGCCTGCTTTGAAATCTCTTTTAAATCCATTTCTATCCCTCCTGAACTACCCTTTACCACCATTATACCATATTCAAAATGAATTATTTCACTGTCCTTAATAAAAAACACTAAATCTTGTGTTAAAATGCCCCATTGGCATATGTTTTATGCACTAATTATATATCTTTTCATATGCTAAAATTAGATATGCAAGAGGAGGAATAATATGGATAAGCTTGTAGCAAAAAAATATAATTTAGTTTTAAGAGGAATATCTCAAAGGACTCTTGAAGAACACTACAAGTTGTACAATGGATATGTAGAAAAGACAAACGAAATACGTGAAAAATTAAAAACAATCGATCGTTCAAAAGCAAATGCCAGCTATAGTGAATATAGAGAACTCAAACTAGAAGAGACTTACAATTTAGATGGGGTAAAACTTCACGAGCTATATTTTGAAAACTTAGGAGGGGCAGGTGGCATACCTGATGGCATAATAGCCTCAATGATTGCACTTGATTTCGGCTCTTTTGAAAACTGGAGACAGGACTTCATAGCCTGTGGAATGGCTTCCCGGGGCTGGACTGTCCTTTGCTTTGACCCTATAGATTTAAAACTTCACAATTACCTTCAAGACTTCCACAACCACGGCATAGTATCAAGGACGATTCCCCTTCTGGTCCTTGACACTTATGAACATGCCTATTTTATAGACTACGGAACTGATAAAAGAAGCTATATAGAGGCCTTTATGAACAATATAAAATGGGAGGAAGTAGATAGAAGGGTAACCTCTTGGATAGAAATGCATTCTTTTTGAATCAGACAAAAGGAACCGTCCCCTTTGTCCGGTTCCTTTTGTCTCTATTTCACCGACGGTGCTACTATTTCCTCTGCCGAAATTGTAAAAAGATCCCTCTTATCTATTTCAGGGTGCCTTTCAATAAAATTTTCTATAAGGCGCATTCCAATATAATATCCTGTGCGCGGAGGAATACTCTCACCATATCCACTAAAATATCTAAAATACTCTTCTTTACCTGGAGGTTTATCCCAAATATTTCTTAACTTACTCATAAGTTCTTTTTCATTATTCACACACCAGTGGTACACATCCTCTGTATATCCTAATACCTTATGCAAAGGCACTTCAGGAAAAAACCATTTTGTAGTCATAACTGCCAAGCCTTCATCAATTAAAAATTCAAAAAGCGGAAATTCCTCCACCGCTTTATCTAATTTCAGACCATTTTGATAAATCCATTTTGCCAAAGGATGTGAAGGATTTTTATAGCGAAGTGCATGGCCTATTTCATGAGAAAGCCATAAAGGTATTTCCTCATAAGGCATAGGTATACCAAAAAAAGTCGTCCCATAAGCCTCTACTGGTAAACCTACAGCAGGTCGACCTTCAAGAAAATATTGAAAAGCATTGCTACTATAAAGTCCTATAAGCACATACACATCTACATCTTCAGCTTCTGGAAAAACTTCTTTAATTTTATCTATCCCCTTAGGTACATTAAAGCGTATTTTTTCTTCATTAAACTTAGAAAATAAATCTTCCCTATTTTTACTCTCTTCAAACCAATGCTTTTTATACTCTTCAATGCATCTTTCCCATGGCACCTCTTTTGTGAAAAAGAAATTATTGCAATATTCCTTTATAACTAATCGATTCTTTTCAAGATAATTATTTAAAAATGCCTCCCAATTTAACTCTTTAAGTGCATCTATACCATCAAGATAAATATAATGTATCATTTTCTGTACCCCCTCTTATATGCAATTTCCTATAAAAATTCATTCTTCAATTTTTTCTATAAAATCAGTCACAATATCAATATATTTGTCAATTAACCCTATAAGATTTTTATAATTGTCAAAAATTATCCTGTGGTTTACATCTTCATATTGGTGAACAATTCTATTTCTCATGCCAGTAAAAGAAGCTAGTTCTCTTGCAACCTCTTTGGGTAAAATCTGATTATCACCAAGCATTATGAAGGATTCATAATAACTTTTAGGAGGTTTAAAGCCTTTATATTCTACAATTAACGAGTTTATATCCATACAAGTTTCTATTATGAGCTGTATAAGCCTTTCTCCAGTGTAATAGATAAAATAATTGCTTATATACTCCTCATAAGTATATTCCGCTATTGGCAAAAGTTGTTTCACATAATTAGAAAGACTTATTAATTTGCGGCGGATGACATCTTTGTAATTCATTTTTTATCCCCTTTTTTAAATAATTTTCTTCTAACTTTTTTAATTTTCTCATATCATCATAGCTTTTTACAGAATATAAATAAAAATCCAAATAAGCTCCAGAATAAGCCTCATATAAAACCTTACAATTGTCTATGATTTCAAAGCGCAAAAGAGGATCTGCATAGTTTAAAATAACAACATCTATGTCATCTCTTTTAAAAATTTCTATAAGCTCTTTTAATATTGAATTATACAAATTCATATCCATCTTTTTAGTAAATTTTATTCCGATATCTAAGTCACTCAATTCATTTGCCTTCCCGCTTGCACAAGAACCAAATATCAAGAGCAAAGAGACACCGTATTCTTTCACAAAATCACTTAATTTTTCTTTGTCATAAAAGACACCATCTATTTCATAAAACATAAACTTTACCCTCACATAACAAACTAATCTTTCATTTGTAATTATTTAAACTCCACTTATCAATAAACAAAAGCCTTAATATCTCAAGTCCCGTACCTTCTAGATTGCTCTTTGCCCCGCTTCCAAAAAGTATACTAAAAGGGTTTGGAGTTGTATAATATTTTAACACAGGTTTACCCTGTATTCCAGCTTCTTTTGCAGCAATATCCACAGCATCGTAAAAATCCCCTAATTTATCCACAAGCCCAACTTTAAGAGCCTGCCTCCCTGTGAATATTCTGCCATCTGCTAATTCTTTTACTTTGTCTATAGGCATCTTTCTCCCTTCAGATACAATCTCTACAAACTGCTCATAAGTATCATCTATAACTCCTTGTAATATTTTCTTTTCTTCCGGAGTTAAATCTCTGGTAGGAGAACCCATATCTTTATAAGGACCGCTCTTTATTGTTATCTCTTTTAATCCTAATTTGTCGTAAAGCCCTTCATAATTTGTATACTGCATTATAACCCCAATGCTTCCAGTTATTGTGGCAGGATTTGCCACTATTATGTCTCCGCCACAGGCTGCCATGTATCCTCCTGACGCAGCTGCATCTCCCATTGAAACTATCACTTTTTTCCCTGTTTCTTTTAACCTTTTAAGCTCTGTGTATATTTCTACAGACTTTGCTGCAGAACCTCCAGGACTGTTTATCTTGACAACAACTGCCTTTACAGTACTATCCTCTTGAGCTTTTCTTATCTGCTCGACTGGGTCCCCTGTTACTTGTGGAATCCCCAATATGTTTGTCTCCCCTATAACTCCTTCAATTGTTATAACACCTATTGTGTTCGAAACCGATGGAACACTTTTATTCTCTTGTGGCATTGTAAGAAAAATGGAAGCAATAACAGTACTAATTATCAAGACTATAAAAATTAATCCTATTAACGCTTTTTTACCCATTTTTTTCTTCCTCCTTCATTCTCCTTTGTACAGCTTTTTTACAGCACTTTTTGCCAATAAATAACCACCTAAGTTTAATAAAATGAGCAAAATCCCTATTATTAAAGTTATTATTATTTCAGAAATATATAATTTTTTTAGTAACAGCACAATTCCAACAATGCACCCTATCAAAATAGTAGTCAGTATAAGACTCAAAAGCACATTTAAATTCCCCTTCATAGTGGTATTCATTTTTTTGGACTATTATTTCTGTGTTTTATTTTTCTGATGATATAAAATATTTTGCTTCCTCTTCCTATACAGCCTTATAAAATAGTTTTGTCAGTGAGAGTATTAATTTTATTGAATTAATATTTTACATTGGCATTTCTTTTAATGCTGCCAGTAATCTTATATATGGCATTGGCACGCAGGCAGGAATTTTATACTATCTCGTTTCATTTATTGTATTTATATTTACACCTATTATACCTCGAAGTAGAGGAAAGGCTGTTACTTCCTGCTACAAAAAGAGAAAAGAAAAGCCCTATCATCGAAACCCAAAACCAGCCGCCAGGAGCTGAGGTGTATTTTATAGCCATTTCAAGCCCAATTTGTGGATTCCCCACAAAAGAAACAAGAAATACAAAGGGAATTATTACAGCTACAGGCAATACATTCATGGCATATACAGGAACTCTTATAAAAAGCTTCCATTCCCTTAACAACAATGCCTTCAATAGGCTGGACCTCACTATTTCTTTTTTCAATGAAACTTCTTTTCTTTTTGCTTCAACCTCTTGCCCTGAAATTACAGCTTTTAAGTACATTTTTTGAGCAGAAACAGCCAAAACGGCTGTAAATATTATTGATACAGCGATAAACATCAAAAGATTTAAAAACCCTGACAAAGTATTATAATCCGTCATAGAAACTGCTCCCCACAAAGCAGGAGGGAAACTTCTAGATATCATCTTTGCAAGGTTAGCATTTTGCAAAATAAAATTTTCTATTGCCTGTTGTTCTCCATTTTGAGGAATCCGATTGATAAAAAGTTGTATTGTAAAGAAGAAAATTAGCGCTAATATACTCACTATAACTGTATACAAGTCCTTTTTCCTTTTCAAATTTACAAATCTCATAATTAAAACAGAAGCAATTGCCGCAATAGAAAGAGGTATAATAGGTGTAAATATAAATACAATAAATGAAACGAGATAGTATAAAATTCCTGCCTGCGTGCCAATGCCATATATAAAGATTGCTGGCAGCATTAAAAATGCCAATGTAAAATATTCATTCAATAAAATTATGCTATACTTTGACAAAACTATTTTATAAGGCTGTATAGGAAGAGGAAGCAAAATATTTATATCATCAGAAAAATAAAACACAGAAATAGTCCAAAAAAAGCCGAATACCAATGTCAAGAGCTGAGCTAAAAGAAGCACTGTCACAGGCATAAGCTGAGGTTGGTTAATTAGCATGCTTGCTACATACATGCTGTTTAAATACATTATGTACATAAAAAGCAATGTTCCACCGCCAACAGCTATTCCAAATGTAGCAAGCACTATTTCCCATAAATCTTTCTTTCTTACAAAATATTTGTATTTCATTGCGGAAATGCCATAATAAACTTTCATTTGTGTTCTTAAAAGTGATAAAAACTCCCTCATTTTTCGGTCAACTCCAAGAATATTTTTTCTAAAGATTCCCATTCATGCTGGCTCTTTATCTCTTCCATAGTACCATAAGCTATTATTTTGCCTTTGTTTATTATTGCTATTTTATCACAGAGCTTCTCAGCAACTTCCAATATATGAGTTGAGAAAAATACAGTAAAACCTGCTTTTGTATGCTTTGACATCAACTCTTTGAGTAAAAATGCTGATTTCGGGTCTAATCCCACCATTGGTTCATCCAAAATCCAAACAGAAGGATTGTGAATAAGTGCGGCTGTAAGGAGAATTTTTTGTTTCATTCCGTGGGAATAGCTCTGTATTAGGTCTCCAATAGCATTCTTTAGCTCAAAAGCTTCAACAAAATATTCAATCCTTTCTTTCCTTTCTTTTTCAGATACCCCGTATACGTCTGCAATAAAATTGAGATATTCTATGCCTGTCAGTTTGTCATAAATATCAGGGCTATCTGGAACATAACCTATGCGCTTTTTGACCTCTATAGGATTTTTGTCGATATCAATTCCGTCTACTTTAATTTCTCCTGTATCATGGGACAAAAGGCCTACTATCATTTTTATCGTGGTAGTTTTGCCAGCCCCATTAGGACCTAAAAATCCAAATATTTCACCAGGATTTACAACAAGGTCAATGTTGTCAACAGCTTTTATTTTACCTTTGTTATAAGATTTTGAAACACCTTTTAATTCTATCAAGTTTTACACCTCCATTTTCTCACTTTTCTATTATAACATAAAATTGCTTAAAATTTGCCAATAAAATTAGTAAAAAGATAGTGTTAAAAAACTTTTAACCTTCATATTATTATTTTGAATTACATTGGCAGGGAGGAGAGCAATTGGACACCAAAAAATATTACAAACCAATTCTCCTTTTACTAGCACTCATTTTTTTAACTCACTTTTCTATTTCCTTTTTCAATAAAACCATAGAGACAGTTGCAAACAACAAAGAAGAGATAAAAACTGTACTGGATGAATTTTTTGAAAAAAGAGGAAATGTGCTTTTAAGCGGTGACTTAAAAGAGATAGAGGCCTTTTATGACAAATCTTCCACTTATGGCAAATGGGCATTGGACCATGAAAGAAGGCGAGTTGAATACGTTAAAGGATGGTCAGAAAAAAGAAATCTCAAATTTACAGAAGCAGAATCTTTTTACAGGATAAAAAGTGTAAAAGCTGGCGAAAATTCTGTATGGGTTTACCTTGTGGAAACTATGAAAATGGGATACGTTTACAACATAAAAAGTGATGTAATAAATTACATGGGATTAGGTATACGACATTCTGTACAGCTTGTAAAAGTTGATGGAAAATGGCTTATAAGAAGAGATTGGTACTATGACCCTCTTGACGAAGATTCCGCCTATATAGATGCTGCTCCTGCTGAAGGGGTAATGCCTGAAATTGCACTTACTACTTCAAAGCCAGAAACTGAAGAAGAAGCAAAGCCTAAAAAGAAGGGTAAATACGACAGAGAAGGAGCAGTAGCTTATGCTGACAAATACGCAGGAGCTGCTTGGGGAAGCGGTAATAACTACGAGTACAATCCAAAATATAGAGATTATAACGGGGTAGGAGGAGACTGTACTAATTTCGTCTCTCAAGTATTACACGAAGGAGGAGGCCTTCCAATGGACTATGTATGGAACTTCAACGGCAAAGACTCTTCCACTGCTTGGGCGCAAGCACCCGCTCTTTTTAACTATCTCATTTATACAGGAAAAGGTAAATTAATTGAAAAAGGATACTATTTAGATATGGTAAAGCCTACTGAACAGCACCCAAAAGGTGCCATAAGAGAAATTGAAAAAGGAGACCTTATATCCTATGAAGAAAAGGGAGAAATAGTACACTTTGGCGTAGTTACAGGTTTTGATTCTATAGGGATACCCGTTGTAAATACTCATACTTCCGATAGTTACCACCTCGCATTATTACTATATGTGGTATGTTTAAGTTAATTCTATCACAAAATATACAATAATAAAAGAGAGTATACGAAATACTCTCGCAGTTTGTTGACAAAGTTAAAAAATATTCAAAGGAGATATTTTGCATCGTCGCTCCGATGTTCCAAAGCGACAAAACTAAAGCTCGACCTTCGGGCTCCGGCAGGGTACCGGGCACAATCGGCCTCCTTGCCTCAGGTGCCCGCCTTCGCCATCCATGGCTTCGGCCCTGCCTCCACCCTCAGTCTCGCTAAGTTTTGTTACCGCTTTGTAACAAGTCGCACCGATTGCAAAATATCTCCTTTGCGAAAGTTTGTCTACAGTCTGAGAGAGTATACGAAATACTCTCTTTTTCTCTTTCTATCGCTTCTTGAAGTTTTATAACATCCTCATCCATAAGATTTTTGTCATGGTGATGCCTTACAATGCCTACTATTCCTCTCATTTAACCCACTTCTTACAAATTTCTGCACCATATTCTTGCATGATTATAATAGACTTTAAAAAATATATATGTTTTTCAAGAAACTTAGCTAAAAGGAATTTTCTTTTTTAAAATCACCGCCATGGCCTTTCTTTCAGGAGTAATTTTCGCTTTTATCTTTCCAATATCATGAAAAAGAGCCGCTTTTAAAAGGTCTTGGTCTTTTATTTCGTATTTATTAATAAGATGATAGCACACATCTAATGAATGCCTTTTTTCATAAACATGCAATTTATTAAAATATTCTAATTCCTTTTCATTTAGGAATCCAAGTAAAAATTGATAATCTTTTTCATAAATTTTAGCTCTTTTAGCTTTAAAATATTGTTTTATCCTATTCACAAAATCACCTTTATTCTAACATTATACCTTCTTTTTCGAGGACCTTCAATACTTTACCTGATTTTATAATATTAAAACAGGCATTTATGTCAATATAAAGCTCTCTATCTTCTTCCAACGGCTTAACGTATTCTCTTACTAAATCATATATTATTTGAGAGCCCTTTCCTTTTTTAAAACCTTTCCTAAACTCCATTGCCTGCAAAGCTGCCATAAGTTCTATTGCTATAACCGTTGTAGCGTTTTCTATTATTTCCCTTGCCTTTCTCGCAGCAATAGTGCCCATACTCACATGGTCTTCTTGATTTGCAGAAGACGGTATAGAATCAACAGAAGCTGGATGCGCCAAAACCTTATTTTCTGACACTAAAGAAGCTGCTGTGTATTGAGCTATCATCATACCAGAATTTAGTCCTCCTTTTTCAGTCAAAAAGGGAGGAAGGTCGTTTAACTGATAATTTACAAGCCTTTCAATCCTTCTTTCAGAAATATTGGCAATTTCAGAAACTGCAATACCTAAAAAATCCATTGCTAATGCAATAGGCTCTCCGTGAAAATTGCCCCCAGATATCACCTCGCCATCTTCAGGGAAAATCAAAGGATTATCTGTTGCAGAATTTATCTCTCTTGTAAGAACTTCTTCCGCATATTCAATAGCATCTCTTATAGCTCCATGTACTTGTGGAATACACCTTAGGGTATAAGCATCCTGAACCCGTATTTCCCCCTGTCTCGTTATTAGAGTACTTCCTTCACACATTTTTCTTATATTTTTAGCAGTGATCATCTGACCTCTATGAGGCCTCACCATTTGGACTCTATCATCAAAGGCGTCAATTATTCCTCTTAAAGCTTCTAAAGTAATAGAAGATACAGCATCAGCAGATTTTATAAGTCTTTTAGCATCATATACATTTAAGCATCCTATTGCTGACATAACTTGAGTGCCATTTATCAAAGCCAAACCTTCTTTTGAACTCAAAACAACTGGACTAATCCCTGCCTCTTTCATTGCTTTTTCTCCAGTTATTCTCTCGGCTTTGTATAAAGCTTCGCCTTTCCCTATCATCACAAGAACCATGTGAGCTAAAGGTGCAAGGTCTCCGCTTGCTCCTAAAGATCCTTTTTCAGGTATGACAGGAGTTACTTCTTTATTTAACATTTCAATCAACGTGTTTAAAGTTTCAAGCCTTACACCTGAAAAACCTTTCGCAAGGGCATTTGCTCTCAAAAGCATAATTGCTCTTACTACTTCTTCCGGTAATGGTTCTCCTACTCCACAAGAATGGCTCATAATCAAATTCTTTTGCAAAATTTCTGTGTCTTCTTTAGATATTACGACATCGCTAAATTTCCCAAAACCCGTCGTGATTCCATAAACTACTTTTTCATCATTTACATATTTTTCTACTATTTTTCTAGAATGAAGTACTCTCTCTTTAGCAATATTGCTAAGTTCTACCCTATACCCATCTCTTGCTACGTGCACTACATCTTCTATTGTAAGATTATTGCCATCTATTATGACCTTTCCCATAATCCCCCTCCTTTTTACGTTAATTCTTTATCGCAATAAAACAAAAAACGCGAGAGCTTTTCCTCTCGCGTTTTATTATTAAATTGTAAAATTTTCCCTCTCATTTCAATCCCACACTTAAATCCTTAAATTAGTCTTATAAGTATATTATATTCTACAAAGTTTAAAAAAATCCTTTTGACATTTCAAGATTTAAGTCTGATCAAGGCTTGATAAAACTTCATCAAAAACTCCTATTCTGCAAATTTTTCTATTCACATCCCAATGTTGACATATTTCGCAGCTTCTTTCTTGCAAAGACACAGACATACTCAAATTATTTCCATAGCGAGATGGATCTAACTCAAAATCCTCACAGCTTCTTCCTACAGCTTTCAATTGTTCAGTACTTACCACAAAATTCACCACCTGTAATTATAATCTTTTTATACTTTCTTCTACATCAAAAGGGCTCATTCCCGTTGCATCTATCACTGGAACTTTTGTCGAAATATCGTTTATGCCTAGCATATTTCTACTTTGCCCTGTTATAACTATGGCATCATAGGCATTTAAATTGTTTTTTTCTGAAAGAGTTTCTTTTAATTCTACAACTTCATATCCTTTTTGCTTTAAATACTCTTTAATATTGGAAAGCTGACTTTCTACCGCTACTCTTTTCCCCACACCAACACCTCCTGTAGCTCTTATTAAATAGTAGTATTTTCAAATAGTAGTATTCTCTATACCAATTATTTTATACCTCTAATTGCTTCTCCGACTAAGACAACTATGAAAGACAAAAACCACATTACTAACATGGCAATAATAAGATAGCTTCCCCATATTTTTATAAATTTTATCTCATCTCGCCGTTCTGGTAATTCTTCTTTATAATAAATTTTTTTGACAAGTCTTAAATCATTGATCCAATAAGAAATATACAATACGCCCCCTAATAATCCTATACCAACTCCTATTAAAAAAAGATAATTGCTATAATATACGAAAGAAGTAAAAAAACCATTTACTACAATGTTAAGCACTATTGCTATTATTCCCAACACAATTCCTAAAATAATTCCTTTTTTCATACTCCACCTCAATTTCTCCACTTCTATAAATTACATTTTGATTATATCACAAAAGTAAATTAAAATAATTTATCATAATATTATAAAAATTTAAAATTTGATTTTTTAGCAGGATTTTGACACCTTTATATAGAATAAGTATAGTTGTCCATTTTTTTAGGGTGGGGGTATAAATGAAAAAGAAAAAAGAAAAATACCTCAATATTATGATTATTCCTGATTCAAATCAACAAATCAAAAGCTTTAAAATTTCTATTCCCCTTATAAAAACCGTAGTAATAGTGGCTTTTTCAATAATTATTGCTGCTACAATTTCTTTAGTCTATTTGGGCAAAACAACTGCTTACCTATACACTGTAATATCAGAAAAAGATGAAAAAATCGCTCAACTAACCTCCCTTAAAGAAGAACAAGACAAAAAAATAGCTACTTTAGACAAAAATGCTCAATTGGTCAATGAAAAAATTAAAAACTTAGATGAATTAGAAGAAAAGGTAAGGCGTATGGTGGGATTATCCACTTCCACTCCAAGCCGTGGCAATGTATCAAGAGATATTAGAGGTGAAAGCAACATATCTTATGACAATGAAACAACCGCTGAACTTATTTCGGAAATAGATCAAAAAACACAAAATTTACAAGACCTTATCTCAAAAGTAGCAGCTCGACTTGATTATCTGAATTCAATGCCCAGTGTTTATCCGGTATATGGTACAACAACCTCCTCTTTTGGAACGAGAAAGTCTCCTTTTGGATATGGAAGTGAATTTCACCCTGGAATTGACATATCGGTACCTGTAGGAACTTCAGTAAAAGCCGCTGGAAAAGGCGTAGTTACATATGCAGGATGGTTATCAGGATATGGTAATGTGGTAATCATAGACCATGGTTATGGGGTTCAGTCAGTATATGGACATAATTCTCAGATTCTTGTCAAAGTAGGTCAAAGTGTAAAAAGAGGCGATATAATAGCAAAATCAGGAAATACCGGAAGAAGCACTGGACCTCATGTTCACTTTGAGATTAGAGTAAATGGCAATCCTGTAGATCCGATGAAATATCTTGCAAAGGGGAATTGATATGTTTCAAAAAAGAGAACAGATTGTAGAAGTTAATCCAGACAAAATTGATACCGTCATAGGAAAAAATTCAACTTTTGAAGGCACAATTAAATCAGAGGGCACTTTAAGGATAGACGGTAATTTTACAGGTCAAATAGAAACAAAAGGAAATGTTGTAATAGGTGAGTCAGCAAAAATAGAAGCGAATATAACAACAGATAATATAATCGTTTCAGGTGAAGTAAAGGGAAATATATTTGCCAAAGGCCAGCTACAACTTACTTCTACTGGAAAACTTTATGGAGATATAGAAGTTCAAAATTTGATAATTGAAGAGGGGGCTATTTTTGAAGGAAAGTCTAAAATGACAAAGTCTTCTCCTTCAGATTTTAACAAAAAAGATGAACAAACAAAATAAAAAGGCCATCTTACGGCCTTCAGACTGTAGACAAACTTTCGTAAAGGAGATATTTTGCAATCGGTGCGACTTGTGACAAAGTGGCAACAAAACTTAGCGAGACCAAGGGTGGAGGCAGGGCCGTAGCCACGGATGGCGGAGGCGGGCACTAAGACAGGGATGTCGAATGTGCCCCCGGTACCCTGCCGGAACCCGAAGGTCGAGTTTAGTTTTGTCGCTTTGGAACATTGGAGTGACGATGCAAAATATCTCCTTTGAATATTTTTTAACTTTGTCAACAAAATAAAATGGCCATCTTACGGCCTTTTTTATATTATAGGAAGATATATGCCGTTTTCATTAGATTCTCCTTCTAAAACCTCTTTCAGTATATTTATCCCTTTTTCTATCTCCTCCAGCTCACAAGAGGCAAAACTTAATCTTATAAAATTGTTTTCTTTTTTTATTGCAAAAAACATATCCCCTGGAACTATAAGTAAATTTCTCTCTAAACATTTAGAATACAAATTTTTAGCAGAAATATTGTCTTTAAGCCTTAACCAGTAGTAAAAACCCCCTTTAGGATATTCAAACTCTACATAATTTTTTAATGTTTGAAGCCCTTTACCCATCTTTTCAAATCTTTTTTTCATCACTTGTTTTATTTCCCCAATATGGCTTTTCCAAATATTCTCTCTAATATATAAATCAAAGGCTCTTTGCATTAAACCTGAAGTGGATAAATCTGTCACATATTTTGCTTTTAAAAAACTACTTACTAACCTTTCAGGAGCAATTATAAACCCTAACCTCAAGCCAGGCATGTATATCTTTGAGAAACTTCTTATATAAATGACTCTGTCATATTTATCATAGGCTTTAAGTGGCAATATATTTTCTTCTGTAAAATTTAAATCACTGGCAAAATCATCTTCTAATACATAAGTCTCGTATTTTTCCGCTAGCTCTATCAGTTTCTTTTTTTTATCCTCACTATAGACAATGCCGGTCGGATTGTGAAAATTAGGTATAGTATATATGAACTTAGGTTTAAACTTCTTTAACTTATCCTCTAATTCCTCTAAATTTATGCCATCTTTTTGCAAATCTACTTCTAAAATCTCTGCTCCTCTCGATTCAAAAGAGGCTAAAGCCCACGAATAGGTGGGTCTTTCAACAATTATGCTATCTTCAAAATTTATTAGCGCTTTCGATACTACATCTATACCTTGCTGTCCCCCAGAAATTACCTGTATATTTTCAACATAAGTAAATATTTCATCTTTCTTTACAAATTCTTTTATAGATTCTCTTAATGGTCTATATCCTCTTGTGTCTTGATACTCAAATGCATATCCTCCATCTCTTCTCAATACTCTATTGATTAAATCTCCAAAATCCTCCACTGGAAAAAGCTCTGGATTAAGAGATGAAGAAGCAAAATTTATAATTCCTTTCCTTAAGGGAATTTCTCCTTGTTCTGTTAATTTAAAGGTTTCATCAAGGTCCTCCTCTTTTTTTATATCTTCACATACATAAGTACCACTTCCTACCTTAGTATATACATATCCATTTTGTTCTAAAAGCTTATAAGCGTTTATCACTGTAATATTGTTTACTCCCAACTCCTTTGCAAGGCTTCTTATAGTGGGGAGTTTATAGCCGCCTGGCAAGCTGCCATTCTCTATAAATCTTTTTATTTGGCTGTACAACTGAATATACAAAGGTACATTTTTACTTTTATCAATTGTTATTTTATTCATATCCATCCCTCGCAAAATTGTATCGCTACAATTATTATATCATTATCATGACAAAAATTCTTTTTAATTTTAAAATGTATTATAATGGATATTGGAGAAGAAATATTATAAATAAACCAAATGAGGTTGAAGATTTAACAAAACTTATTGCAAAAGGAGATTCATGATAAAAGATAAAAAAATAGTAAAAAAAGCATGTTTGAAGAATAAAAGAGGTGGTCTCACGCCTCTTACAGTTTGTTGACAAAGTTAAAAAATATTCAAAGGAGATATTTTGCATCGTACTCCGATGTTCCAAAGCGACAAAACTAAACTCGACTTTCGGGTTCCGGCAGGGTACCGGGCACAATCGACGTCCTGTCTCAGGTGCCCGCCTCCGCCCTCCTTGGCTTCGGCCCTGCCTCCACCCTCAGTCTCGCTAAGTTTTGTTGCCGCTTTGTCACACAAGTCGCACCGATTGCAAAATATCTCCTTTACGAAAGTTTGTCTACAGTCTGTAAGAGGCGGTCTCACGCCTCTTATTCTTTATATTCTTGTAATATCATTTCAGCTATTACTTCCATTGGAATTGACATATCCATGCTCATCTTTCTCATAATTTTATAAGCTTCCTCTTCACCCAATCCTTTAGCTTTCATAATATACCCTTTTGCTTTTTCAATCTTTTTTCTCGCTTCAAGTTCATGCTTTAATTTTTGAATTTCTTCTTTCATGCTCCTAAACTTTTTGTAATTTTCTATGACAAATTCAACTGTCGACAAAAGTACCCCTCTGTCTACTGGTTTTAATAAATAAGAAAATACAGAATATTTTCTTATTTCCTCAAGAAAATCTCTTTGAGGAGTAGAAGTAATCAAAATTACAGGTGCTATATCATCTTCATTTATAATGCGTCCAACTTCAAAACCATTTATATTGCCAAGATTCAAATCTGCTATAACTAAATCAGGAGCAAGAGCGCGACAAAGCCTTATAGCACTTCCGCCATCTCTCGCTTCATAAACTAAGTGTCCATTCGCTAATAACACATTCTTTATGAGCTGCCGAGACAAATCACTACTGTCTGCTAAAACAATTCGCCATTGGCTCATCGAGACACCTCTAATTTTGCTTAGAATTTAGAAAGATATTGATCTAATTCCCACTGAGTAACGTATATTTTGTACTCATCCCATTCTGCTCTTTTAGCCTCCAAGAATTTTGTATACACATGATTGCCTAATGCTTCTTTTATAACTTCATCCTTTTCTAACTCATTCAAAGCTTCTTCTAAAGAGCCTGGCAATCTTTCAATTCCTAAGTTTTCTAATTCTTCTTTATTCATATGGTATATATTTGCATTTACAGGTGGTGGCGGTGTTATATTATTTTTTATACCATCTAATCCGGCTGCCAATGCAACAGCCAAAGCAAGATAAGGATTGCTGGTTGGATCAGGACTTCTAAGCTCTATTCTTGTAGATTCTCCTCTTTTGGCAGGAATTCGTATTAAAGGACTTCTGTTTCTTAAAGACCAAGCAATATTTACAGGAGCTTCATAACCCGAAACTAGGCGTTTATAAGAATTAACAATAGGGTTAGTAATAGCTGTCATAGCTTTTGCATGTTTTATAATTCCTCCTATATAGTTATAACATACTTTACTTAGCCCTATCGGGTCAGAAGGGTCATAAAAAGCATTTTTACCATCTTTTGTAAGTGACATGTTCATATGCATTCCAGAACCCGCAATACCAAAAACTGGTTTTGGCATAAAGGTGGCGTGTAACCCATGTTTTTGAGCAATTATTCTTACCACCATTTTAAAAGTCATCACATTGTCAGCAGTAGTTAATGCATCGTCATATTTGAAATCTATCTCATGCTGTCCTGGTCCTACTTCATGATGAGATGCTTCAATTTGAAACCCTAGTTGCTTAAGAGTTGATACCATTTCTTTTCTTGCGCTTTCTCCTAAGTCCACAGGTGCCATGTCAAAATAACTTGCATCGTCTTGAGTTATTGTTGTAAGATTACCCTTTTCATCCGTCAAAAAGAGATAAAACTCACATTCAGGCCCTACATTAAATTGATAACCTAATTTCTTCGCCTCTTCTAAATTTCTTTTTAAAACATAGCGAGGGTCTCCTTCAAAAGGAGTTTCATCGTAATTGTAAATATCACATATGAGTCTCGCCTCTACACCAGAGTTTGTCCTCCATGGAAAGATCACAAACGTATCAGGATCCGGTCTTAAATACATGTCTGATTCCTCAATCCTCACAAATCCGTCAATTGAAGACCCATCAAACATGATTTCATTGTTAAGAGCCTTACTTAATTCTTCCACAGGAATAGAAACATTTTTCATAACTCCAAATATATCAGCAAATTGAAGATGTACATATTCTACACCATTCTCCTTTGCCAATTTTAAAACATCTTCTTTGTCATATTTTTTACCCATAATATTCCTCCTATAATAAAATTAAGGGCGCACTCAAATAGGATACCACCACCCCATTTGAAGACGCCCTTGCCTTCCCTATAAATTATTATTAAATTTTAACTAAAAAATATTATATCACATTTATTTCACAATGCAATATAGTTTTAATAATTTTTTTCTATTTTTTCTCTACTAGTATGTCAATGCCATCAATCCAGCCAGAAACTACGTTGAAAAGCCATGCTCCAAAAGCACTAACTATAGAAAAAATTATGCCATAAACTATTCCTCCAATGAGGCCACCAATTATTCCTGCACCAAAAGCTCCAAAGCTGTCTGCAAAAAATCCACCAAATAAACCGCCAATGAGTCCCAGAATTAGGCCTATCACAATCCCGTAAATCAAAGTAAATTTAAAAACTGACAAAACAGATATTTTCTTGAGTTTATAATTCCACATTTTAACACCTCCTTCCTTTTTTGAAATTTTAAATGTTTACGTTATAATTATATTATATCCAAAAATAATTATGCCTGTCTGTAGTTTCAGGGGGGATTTTATGAAAAGTTTTACAACAATTATCCCATTTATAAAAAAGCACAAGTGGGATTACATAATAGGTATAATTTTTTTATTAGCAGTAGACTTACTTCAAATGATAGTTCCCCATTTACTAGGTTCAGTAACTGATTTATTTAAAAGTAAAGATTTAACTCCGAAAGTACTATTAACGTATTCGTTTTGGATAATAGGTATAGCTATTTTAGTATTTGCTTTTAGATTTATTTGGCGTATGAAAATAATGGGGATGTCAAGGCTTTTGGAAAAAGAACTAAGGGAACAACTTTTTGCTAAGTTTCTTGAACTTTCACCACAATATTACAATGAACACAAAACAGGTGATTTAATGGCTCATGCCACAAATGACATAAACGCCGTCAGAATGGTAGCAGGGCCTGGAATTATAATGTCTGTAGACGCATCATTTTTAGGCATATCTATAATACTTATAATGGTATTTACGATTGATCCAAAACTTACTATTTTAGCTTTACTCCCTTTGCCAGTTATTGCACTGGTGGTCAGTCGTTTTGGCAAACTCATTCACTCAAGATTTTTAAAAGTTCAAGAAGCTTTTTCCTCTTTAACAGATAAAGTTCAAGAAAGCATATCCGGTATAAGAGTTATTAAAGCCTTTGTTCAAGAAAAAGAAGAAATAGAAAACTTCAGACAGGAAAATTTAAGAAATTTTAAAACAAATATGAACATGATTAAAATCTGGGGATTATTTGACCCTACTGTTCAATTTTTAGCAGCATTAAGTTTTACAATAGCTTTGCTTTACGGTGGAATACAAGTAATAAAAGGGATAATCACCTTGGGCGATTTTGTAGCATTTACCAGTTACCTTGGAATGCTCATCTGGCCTATGATGGCTTTTGGTTGGGTGATAAATATTTTTCAAAGAGGTTCTGCTTCTATGGAAAGGCTTAATAAAATTTTCAGTGAAGGACCAGAAATAACAGACAACTGTGCAGATCCAAATATTACAGTGATTGACGGAAATATAGAGATAAAAAATCTCTCATTTTCTTATAAAAAAGGCCTACCTCCTGTTTTAAAAAATATAAATATAAGCCTTCCAAAGGGAAAAACTCTGGCTATAATAGGTAAAACCGGCAGTGGTAAAAGCACTCTTGTAAATTTACTCGCAAGACTTTATAAAGTACCGCAAGATACCATATTTATTGATGGGCATGACATCAACGAAATACCTTTAAAAGTTCTAAGACAAAACATAGGTTTTGTACCTCAGGACAACTTTATATTTTCAGATACTATAGCCAATAATATAGCTTTTGTCAATGAAGAACCTCTAGAAAAAATACAAGAATTTGCTTCAATGGCAGATGTACATAAAGATATAATTGACTTTCCACAGCAATATCAAACAATTGTAGGCGAAAGAGGAGTAACGCTCTCAGGCGGTCAAAAGCAAAGAATAGCTATCGCAAGGGCTTTAATAAAAGAACCAAAAATCCTTATTTTAGATGATAGTCTCTCTGCTGTAGATACAAACACAGAAGAAACCATACTAAACAATTTACGCGAATATATGAAAGATAGAACAACTATAATCGTCTCTCACAGGATCTCTACTATAAAAAACGCTGATGAAATCATAGTATTAGATAATGGAGAAATAGTTGAAAGGGGAACCCATGAAGAACTTATTAAGCTAAAAGGTCTTTATAACAGCATATACGAAAAACAGCAATTAGAAGATGCAATATTAAAAGAGGTTTAAGGCGGTGATAAAATGGAATACCAACAAGAAGAAGTAATGACTAAACCTTTTGACATTAAAATAATGAAAAGGCTTTTGACATACGCTAAACCTTACTGGTTATACATTTTTATAGCAGCTATAGGTATACTTTTAGTAACAGCATCAAATCTTTTACGACCATACCTCGTCCAAAAAGCTATTGATAATTATATAAATAATCCTAACATTCCTAAAGTAGAAGCAATAAATGGCGTTACACATATAGGAATTTTGTATCTAATAATCATAACTGTAGCCTTTATCATAAATTACGGACAGATTTATTTGATTCAGTACACGGGGCAAAAAATAATCTTTAACTTAAGACAACAAATATTTGAACATCTACAAAGTTTATCATTATCATTTTTTGATAAAAACCCTGTAGGAAGGTTGGTGACCCGTGTTACAAATGACACTGACACTTTAAATGAATTGTACACAAGTGTTATAGCAAACCTTTTTAATGATATCTTTATAATATTAGGAATAATCATTGCAATGCTAAGTTATAATGTAAAGCTTGCATTAATCAGCCTCTCTACTGCTCCGTTAATTATTGGAGGAATGTATATATACAGAAAATTAGCTTCACAAGCCTATAGACTTGTAAGAGTTCGCCTTGCCAGAATAAATGCTTTTCTTTCAGAACATATAAGTGGGATGAAAATTGTACAACTTTTTGTAACAGAGCACAAAAAAAGCAAAGAATTTGAAAAAATAAATAAAGATTATTATGACGCTAACATGAGGCAGCTTACAATTTTTGCAATATTCCGTCCTTCTATGGATGTAATATATTCTTTAACTTTGGCTCTTTTAATCTGGTATGGTGGGAAAGACATAATATCTCACAAAATTGAATTTGGCGTACTTTACGCTTTTGTAAATTATCATACATTGAATAAATTTATTTCCCATTACACTCAAAGCTGATTCTGGATGAAAAATAAATTCAGTCGTTCTTGCTTTAGGGAAGAAACAGAGTAAGCCGTACCTACTTGGCTTTGAAACGATAGAAAAGAACAGGGAAGAATTTTTGAATTTCCTTTGGAAGATGCAAGTGGTGATATAATTATTATAAAGGAGATAAAGCTCAGCAGCAAGGTATACGCTTTAATGAATTTTAATCTACTTGCAACTGCAGGAGAGATGGAAAGACAAATATTGCAGCAAAAAACTGACTTGGAGTATGACATACAAAAAGGAGAAATTTTAATTGACGGAATTGACATAAGAAAAGTAAGACAACAAGATTTAAGAAAACATATAGGTGTGGTATTACAAGATGTCTTTCTTTTTACGGGAGATATTAAATCAAACATAAGACTAAACAACAAAAACATAACAGACAACGATATTTACATGGTAGCAAAATATGTAAATGCTCATCACTTTATAAAAAAACTTCCAGAAGGCTATGAGTCAAAAGTAACCGAAAGAGGTTCTACTCTGTCAGCCGGTCAGAGACAGCTTTTAGCCTTTGCAAGAGCTTTAGCTTTTAATCCAAAAATATTAGTATTAGATGAAGCAACAGCGAATATTGATACAGAAACAGAAAGACTTATACAAGATGCATTAAAAAAACTAACAAAAGGCCGTACTACCCTTGTAATAGCTCATAGACTATCTACAATACAGCATGCAGATAAAATAATTGTACTTCACAAGGGACGCATAAGAGAAATGGGTACTCACAACGAGCTTTTGCAAAAGAAAGGTCTGTATTATAACTTATATATGTTGCAATACAAAGACCAATTATTAGAAAGAAAAGCCAACTAGCATACCAAGATTTATGAGGGACATACTATTTGAGTGCCGGGCCGCTTTGTCACAAGTCGCACCGATTGCAAAATATCCTATTTTCGAAAGTTTGTCTACAGTCTGAAGCCTAAAAAGTAAAAAATTACTTTTTAGGCTTTTTGTTCATCTGTAATCCTTATTTTATTGACTTCATATAATAATAATGATATATTTTAAATTAAATAAACCTGCTTTAATGCAGTGTATAATTGAAATAATGTCATAATTTTAGAACTTTAGAGGAGGATAATAATGGGATTTAATGTAGCAATTGTAGGAGCTACCGGAATGGTAGGTAGGACTTTTCTTAAAGTAATGGAAGATAGAAATTTCCCAGTTGACAAACTTTATCTATTTGCTTCTTCAAAATCTGCAGGTCAAAAAATCACATTTAGAGGTAATGAATACATTGTAGAAGAACTTACTGAAGAAAGTTTTAAAAGAGACATTCAAATCGCTCTTTTTTCCGCTGGTGCAACTATAAGCAAACAATTTGCTCCGATAGCTGCTTCTCACGGCATAGTCGTAATTGACAATTCCAGCGCGTGGAGAATGGATGAAAATGTACCTTTAGTTGTCCCTGAAGTAAATCCGGAGGACATTTCATGGCACAAAGGAATAATAGCAAATCCCAATTGCTCTACCATTCAAATGGTAGTTCCTTTAAAGCCTCTTCACGACAAATATAAAATAAAAAGAATAGTGGTATCCACCTATCAAGCAGTGTCTGGAGCAGGTAAAAAAGGCGTAGATGACCTTGAAAGAAGTTTAAGAGAAGAACCATGCAAAGTATTTCCCCATCCTATTGCGAACAACTGTATTCCTCACATTGATTCTTTCGCACCAAACGGATACACAAAAGAAGAATTAAAGATGATAAACGAAACCAAGAAGATCATGGGAGATAGTTCAATAAAGGTATCTCCAACCACAGTAAGAGTACCTGTTGCAAACTCTCACAGCGAATCTGTCAATGTAGAATTTGCACGGCCTTATGAAATGGAAGAACTAATAGAAGTCTTAAAACATGCCCCGGGAGTTGTTGTACAAGACGATCCTCAAAACAACATTTATCCTCTTGCAACTTATGCTACAGGAAAAGATGAAGTTTTTGTAGGTAGAATAAGAAGAGATGAGACAGTTTACAGCGGTCTTAACATGTGGATTGTAGCCGACAACATAAGAAAAGGAGCGGCAACAAATGCCGTTCAAATAGCAGAACTTTTAATTAAAGATATGTGAAAGGAGAATGATTATGCCTGTTTTTAAAGGGTCAGGTGTCGCTATTGTTACTCCATTTAAAGAAGAGGGCGTAAATTTTGAAAAACTTGGCGAGCTTATTGAATGGCATATCAAAGAAGGAACTGATGCTATCATCATATGTGGTACCACTGGTGAAGCCTCTACAATGACACAAGAAGAGCAACAAGCGGCAATTAAATTTACAGTAGAGAAAGTCGCCGGAAGAATACCTGTAATTGCAGGTACCGGTTCTAACAACACTGCCCATGCTGTTGAAATGAGTGAATATGCTCAATCTGCAGGTGCTGATGCTCTTTTAGTTATAACACCTTATTACAACAAAACAACACAAAAGGGATTAGTGGTTCACTTTGCGGAAATAGCAAGACACGTAGACATACCTATTATTATCTATAATGTCCCCAGCAGGACATCTCTCAACATGCTGCCAGAAACTTATCTTGAATTGAGTAAACATGTAGACAACGTAGTTGGAGTGAAAGAAGCTAGTGGTGACATCGTACAGGTAGCTGAAATTGCCCGTATTATGGGTAAATCTTTTGAAATATACTCAGGAAATGACGACCAAGTAATACCAATAATGTCTTTAGGTGGCTTAGGTGTAATATCCGTCACGGCAAATATAATCCCGGCAAAAATACATGAAATGACAACCGCTTATTTAAATGGAGATATTGAAAGGGCAAGAGACATGCAGTTAGAACTTAATCCTCTAAATAAAGCCCTTTTTATAGAAACAAATCCTATACCCGTAAAAACTGCTATGAACTTAATGGGATTTAATGTAGGACCTTTGCGCCTCCCACTTGTTGAAATGAGCGATAAAAACTTAGAATATTTGAAATCTGTTCTTACAAAATACGGTTTGCTGAAGGAGGCAAATTAATGATTAGAATAATAATTCATGGCTGTAATGGAAAAATGGGAAAAGTAATAACAAAATTAGCAGCAGAAAATCCTGATTTCAAAGTCGTAGCGGGAGTAGATAAAAATACTTCTCCTCTCGACTTTCCTGTTTACAGCGAATTAAAAGATGTAAAAGAAGAAGCAGATGTAGTAATTGACTTTTCATACCATGAAGCTGTACCTAATTTAGTGAAAGCCGCTCTACAAAAGAAGCTTCCTGTAGTCATTGCCACGACTGGACTTAGTGAAGAAGAATTAAAGGTCATAGAAGAAGCATCAAAAGAAATACCGATTTTTAAATCTGCCAATATGTCCCTTGGAGTGAACATACTTATAAACCTTGTAAAAGAGGCTGCAAAAATCTTACAGCAGGATTTTGACATAGAAATAATAGAAAAGCATCACAATATGAAAAAAGATGCTCCAAGTGGCACTGCGTTAATGATTGCAGATAGCATAAACCAAGTGCTAAATTACAAAAAGGAATACGTGTATGGACGCCATACTAAAACTGAACAGAGAAAGCCAACCGAGTTAGGAATACACGCGGTAAGGGGTGGCACAATTGTGGGTGAACATCAAGTAATTTTTGCAGGTCACGATGAAGTAATCACCATAAGTCACTCTGCCCAATCCCGTGAAATTTTTGGTTATGGTGCCCTACAAGCTGCAAAATTCATAATAAATCAAAAACCTGGCTTATATACAATGGAAGACCTTGTGAAGAAAGGATGATAATTTTGAGCACAAATGATAACTTGACAAACCCTTATGAAATTGCAAAATATATCAAAGAAGCAAAAAAATCCACACCTGTTAGAGCTTACATACAAGGGAATATAGAAATTGAAGAAACCGAAGAATTAGAAGTATATGGCTGTGACAACTTTAAAATCGTTTTTGGAGAACTAGATGTCGTTGAAAAATTGATTGAAGCAAATAAAGATAAAATAAAATATCATCGCTTAGAGTACGACCGCAGAAATTCTGCAATTCCTTTGCTGGATATTAAGCATCTTGACGCGAGAATAGAACCAGGTGCAATAATTAGAGATCGAGTAAAAATAGGCAAAAACGCTGTGATAATGATGGGAGCAGTAATAAACATAGGTGCAGAAATTGGTGAAAATTCTATGATAGACATGAACGCAGTAATAGGCGCCAGAGGAATTATAGGCAAAAACGTCCATGTAGGAGCTGGAGCTGTTATAGCCGGGGTATTAGAACCCCCCAGCAGTGTACCAGTTGTGCTTGAAGATAACGTACTTGTTGGGGCAAACGCAGTTATATTAGAAGGAGTAAGAGTAGGTCATGGGGCTGTTGTAGCAGCAGGATCAGTTGTGACAGAAGATGTACCACCCAACACAGTAGTTGCAGGAGTTCCAGCAAAGATTGTAAAAATAGTAGACGACAAAACCCGTGAAAAAACAAAACTCATGGAAGACTTGCGAGGTTAAATAAAACACCCGATTTTGTCGGGTGTTTTAGTATTCTATTCCGTATCTCGCTGGTATTCCTTTTTCAAAAGGATGTTTAATCGCTTTCATTTCTGTAACCAAATCCGCTTTTTCAATTATCTCCTGAGGAGCACTCCTTCCTGTCAAAACCAATTCCATCTCCGTCGGTTTCATATCTATTAGCTTTAACACATCTTCCACTGTGTACATTTTACTATGTATTGCCGCCATTATCTCATCTAAAATTAAAATATCGCACTTTTTGTTTTGTAGAACATCTACAACAAATTCATAGGCTTTCTTCATATCCTCAGCAAGAATCTTCTTTTCCTCTTCATTTAAACTCCAAAAAAACTTTTCTGTTGATTGAAACCTAAAAACCTTGAAATTTTCAATATTCTTAAGTGTATGCAACTCCCCTGTATCCGTGCCTTTCAGAAATTGTACCATATAAACTTTAAAGCCTCTTCCCACTGCTCTTATGCCAAGTCCAATAGAAGCCGTCGTCTTTCCTTTGCCATCTCCAGTATAAATTTGTATAAGTCCTCTCTCCAAAACTCATTCCCCCTTGTGTCCTCTGTTATTTCCATTCTAACTCTTTTGTAATTCTTTTTCAACCACTTCCATTCTCGTAATAGAAACCTCATAAGCGACCTTTGTAACCACTTCATCGCCCAGTTTTTTTTGGTATTCCCTACTCTGTACTCTTCCCCATAAACGTATACGATCTCCTATTTCTAACTTTTCAGAAAACTTTGCATTTCTTCCCCACGCTATGACAGGTATGTAATCAGATTTGTTATAAGGCCTATTTACCGCAATTAATAAATCAGTTATCTCTCTCCCAAAAGGAGTAGTTCTATAAACAGGTTTTTTGCAAATAAAGCCGTCCAAAAAAATTTCATTTGGATTTTTTACTACTTCCTCCTCAGGTATAGTCATTATGTCCCGTGCAAATATGGTCAAAATTAATTTATTTTTCCCTTCTTCTGGAGATTTCCTATTATAAGACCTCAATTGCCCTTCAATCTTTATCCTTGTGCCTACCTGTAAATTCATACCTTCAAACAGGCGGTTAGAAATAGTAACCGGAAGATAATCTTTTGTCTCACTCAATCTTGGCACTTCCAAAATAAAATTAAAAAATTCTTCGCCATATAGTTCATGACTGTACTCTAAATCAGTAAAAATTTTTCCTACAACTACAACTACGTTGTTCTCCAAAAAGTTGACTGCCATGTGTTCACTCTCCCCTTCCCCTTATGTGTCCTCCTAAAAATATATATTAAAAATGGAAAGCATTTATGACAAGTGGCAAAAGTAATAGTTAAAATTATCTTCAAAAAATTTATCACTGCCCACTATTCTCAAAGGTTTTAACCACATTTTGTATATCTTTAATTTCATATCCTAAAATTAATAATACAGTTATTACAAATAATGAGTTATATATATTATACTGTCCAGGAACTTTTATTTCAACAGGTATTTCCATTGGCTCTATCAATTTGCCCTTTAAATTAAAAAAAGTCCTTTGTACGCAATAATTAAATTCATAACCTTCATCTTCATAAGATATTGAAGAAGCAGTAATGGAAGATTTTGGATTTAAACCGCATGTTATAAAGGTAGAATTTATCCCCTGTGCAAAGAGTTTATTCGATAGCTCGTCATCTGCATTTGTAATTATAATACCGCTTGGAAAATTATAAATATAATTTTTTAACTTGTGAAAATCCTCTCCCTGCAGAATATCAGAGATAATTAAAATATCTGCTATCTCTTTATAATTTTTTAACTCTTCTATCACTATTTCTTTAGAATGTACACAGTAGGATAAAAATTTTATAATAGAGCTTTTTTCTGAACTTCCTTCTACAAATATATGTACCATATAATCAGCTCCTATTTTTAATACTATTCTTATTCTTTTACAAAAGTAAAATTTTATAATGTAAAATATATGCAATATAGGAAGGCAGAAGCCTTCCTATATTGCATATCAGCGGTGTCCTATCACATTTGTAATTCATATCCACCAAGAAGTTGAAGTAGCTTATACCGCTTTTTAGTCTATTCAAAATCACCGCACCTACAGCAACCTGACTCTCAAAACTTTCTCCACCAGTCTATGGATGATTCTTATTTTTTCCAAAATTATCCCTCAACATAATTTCAAATATTTCTACTATCCCTTTTTCTTTTAACTCATTATACTTCATAGCAATAAACTCATAAAAATCATATTTGTCTATTTCCCTTTCAATTTCAGAGGAAATGATTAAAAATTTATCAAAATTTATCAGTTTACTTTTCCCTACATTAAAATAAACGGAGGGTAACAGAGTAAGGTCAATTTTTAAAAAATTTCTCTTCATCTCGTAATTCATTAAAAAAGCTTTAGAACAAAGCAATTGAATGATAGATTTTAATTCTCCAATATTTCCCTCATATTGCAAAGACAAAAGTAAAGAAATTAACTCTGGATGTACAATAATACTTAAGTTTAGACGTTTGGCTTCTTCTTTAAAAAGGTAAACAATTATCTGAATTTTCTCATTTAGAGGCCTTCCCTCAAAAGATGGCAGTTGGATGATAACTGGTATTCGTCTCATAAAAGTTTTTAAAAGAAAAGAATCAGGTTTTTCTGTAGTAGCTGCTACAATCATTAAGCTAGCCGTTCTTTCAACAGTATCTCCTAATCTCCGATATACTCCTTTGTCAATAAGATAAAATAACATTTCTTGGCCTTCTGGAGGTAATCTGTGAACTTCGTCAAGGAATAATATCCCTTTATCCGCTTTTTCGACTAAACCTGTCTTATCTACATCAGCTCCAGTATAGGCTCCTTTAACATGCCCAAACAAATGAGACATAAGAAGTTGAGGATTGTTATAGTAATCCGCACAGTTTAATACTTCAAGAGGTCCTACCTTACCATTTTGAAGACTGAATTTGTACATCATCTCTGCGAAAAAAGATTTACCAGAACCAGGCGGTCCTATGATAAGAGTGTGGAGCCCATGAGGAGGATATAATACAGCTGCTTTGGCCTGTTCTATTTGTCCTTTGAGGCTGCCATCATGTCCTATTATATTTTCAAAAGCACCTTCTTTTACTTTCCTTAAGTTTAAAAAATCAATTAAGTCTTTTAGAAGCATTTCTTCCTTAACCTCATTCCCTAAAAAATAAGCTAATTTATTTTTTTCAATATAATACACAGGTTTTGAAATAATTTTAACTATTTTCCCTTCTCTTACAAGATGATTTAAAATAAAAGACACATTTGGTCGAGCCATTTTTAAGAGTTGAGCTACTTCTTCTGTAGTGATTCCACCTTTTCTACTTATCAAAAATTTTTGAATATCAAATTCTTTACTTTTTTCTACAATAATATTATAAATTTTTTCCTTATTAGTCATATAAAACACCACTTCCTTAATTAATAAACCTCCTACCAAAAGGCAGAAGGTTATATATAAATGTTGGTAGCCCGGCTATCATAGCAAAACTGTTGCATTAGACCCGTAGCTTTGCGTCCCCGCCTTTCGACGAGTTTGCCTTTTTCAACAAAAATTTATCTAATTTTCCTATATTACTATTTCGACATAAATATGAATTTTCCTTCTATTTTTAAAAAAGATTTTTTCTACATAATTCGTTAAATTTATACTAATTTCTAAATGTATGTGTTTTATGCATTCTTTTGTGTATCAAAAATGTGTATAAAAAATTATACACATTAAAAACTTTTATTAATTTTGTCTATATACGGTGAACTGGCATAAAAATTGCTTGAGTTTTATTATAGATAATAAACCTTACAGAAAGGAGATGATGAATAGAAGAAAGAAACAGTTTCACTTAGCGACTAGAAGGGCTGACTTAAATTTTAAAAAATATTAAATTTTTAAGGAGGTAAGAAAAAATGAAGAACCGACAAACATTAAAAGCTTTACTGGCTTTTGTGTTAATTGTAGCTTTAATGTCGCTAAGTGGAGTATTAGTCCAAGCTCAGCCCAACTTAACAAACTTATCTGGCGACTCTCCAACAAAAAATTACTCGCCTCAAATTCAAAAAGTTTTGATGCAAGATTCTAACAAAAACAAAATCTTTGATAACTTGGAAGCAAAGCTTACTGATAAGCCTGACAGTGCGGAATTTCCTGTCATAATAACCTTCAACAAAAACATAGATGATAACGAACTATTAAATATTTCTAAATCCATTGGAAAGTTTAATATAAAGCATAAATACAAAATTATTCCAGGAGTTGCTGCTACTTTAACTAAAGGACAAATAAACGCTTTGTCAAAATTAGATATAGTAAAGCAAATTGAGTATGACGAGCCTGTATATGCAACATTAGACACTGCAACAAAATGGTTTGGCGTTACAAAAGCGAGAAGTGACTTTGGCGTAACAGGAGACAAAGATGGCAATCCTTCCTCTTACTCCAAGAATGATATAGTAATAGCAGTTATTGATACAGGTATTGATGGATCCCATGTTGACCTTGCTGGTGGTAAAATAATAGGATGGCAAGATTTTGTAAACGGTAAAACTACACCTTACGACGATAATGGACATGGAACTCATGTAGCAAGCATTGCGGCAGGTACTGGGACAGGGAACAGCCTTTATGCAGGTGTTGCTCCTGCTGCAGCTTTGGTAGGAATAAAAGTACTCGATTCAAATGGAAGTGGAAGTATGAGCACTGTAACTGCAGGGATTGACTGGGCTGTTCAAAACAAAGACGTATATGGAATTAAAGTCATAAATTTAAGCCTTGGAACTTCTACAAGCTCTGATGGAACTGACTCTACTTCATTAGCAGTAAACAGCGCCGTAGATAGCGGAATTGTAGTAGTAGTTGCGGCTGGAAATTCAGGCCCTGCAAGGTACACCATAGGATCACCTGGTGCAGCAGAAAAATCCATAACCGTTGCAGCAATGGCGGATGTAGGAGAACTTGGATTCAACCTTGCAAACTTCTCCAGCCGTGGTCCCACAGCTGACGGAAGGATAAAACCTGACATTGCAGCACCCGGATACAATATAACTGCCGCAAAAGCAAACTCTATAAATGGTTATGTGACATACAGTGGCACAAGCATGGCAACACCTTTTGTAGCAGGTACAGTAGCCCTTATGCTCAATGCAAATATAAGCCTTGCACCACTTGATGTAAAAAATATAATAATGACTACTGCAAAAAGTTGGGGACCTCCAAACAAAAACATTGACTATGGTGTAGGAAAATTGGATGCATATGAAGCAATTAAAACAGCTGGAAATTTCACAGGAACTAATATATCTGTGCCAAACCACTATTATGCTAAAGATTCACTCCCTGGGTCTCGTTACAGTGACATTTGGACATTTAACGTGACAGACACATCATATCCTATTGCAATAACTTTCATAATACCTGATTGGACAAACTATAACCCTGATTTCGATATATACCTCTATAACCCCACTGGTACTCTTGTTAAAAGTTCAACTGGAACACAAAGGCAGGAAACAATAACATATATTCCAACACAAACGGGAACCTATTATATCAAAGTATATTCATATAGAGGCAGTGGAAATTATTACTTTGATTTAAGTACGGGCGGCGGTTCACTCACCCTTTCAAATAACGATATATAAAAATTAAAGAAGTATGGTGCCGATTGGCTCCATACTTCTTTAATTTTTGCAACTTTCTACTCTATTTTCTCCTTTTTTAAGTAAAATTTTTTCGTCAAAGCAGTAGATTTCTATAGGCTCTCCTTCTAATAGTGCAAACACAACACTTTCTTTGGTTAATTTGACATTTATTTTTCTACCTTTGTATCTCACATTAAAAGAGAGCAAATTCCATTCTTTTGGCAATCTCGGCTCAAAATGCAGTTCATTTGTATAAACCCTCATTCCACCAAAGCCATTCACAACTGCGCTCCATGTCCCCGCCATAGAAGCAGCATGAATTCCGTCCTTAACATTGTCATTATAGTCGTCCAAATCCATTCTTGCAGTCATCATAAAGTATTTATACGCTTTGTCAGTATACCCTATTTCATTGGCTAGTATGCTAAATATAGCTGGCGACAAGGAGGAGTCATGAGTGGTAATAGGTTCATAATAATCGTAATTCTTCTTAAGTTCATCTTTAGTAAATTTTTCTCTCTGTAAAAACATCAAAAGCAACACATCAGGCTGTTTACATATTTGATATCTGTAAATATTTAGGTAATGCCAGTGCAACAAAAGTGGAAATTGATCTTGTGGTATTTCATCCACTGTTATCCTTTCTTTATACAAAAAGCTGTCATCCTGTGGTATAATATCAAGTTCTTTTGAATAAGGAAGGTACATATTGTCAGCAGCTTTTTTCCACGCATTAATTTCTTGATCTTTTAGATTTAACTTAGAAGCAATTTTTTGGTATTTCTCAGGCACTTCTTTTTTCATTTTATTTGCAATATCATAAGCGTATTCCAAATTCACCTTTGCCATGTAATTAGTATAGGCGTTATTATCAACCAATGCAGTATACTCATCTGGACCAGTTACACAGTTTATGCAAAATTTATTGTCTTTAAGAGGAATATACGCCCCTAAATCTTCCCAAAATCTTGCTGTCTCAAACACTATTTCACAGCCATAGTCATAAAGAAAATCCACGTCGTTCGTCGCTTCTACATATCTTTTCAAAGCATAAACTATATCAGCATTTATGTGATACTGTGCCGTACCAGCTGGAAAATAAGCCGAACATTCAGGACCATCTATCGTTCTCCAAGGATACAAGGCTCCTTTGTGACCTAATTCCTTTGCCCTAAATCTTGCTGCATCCAAAAGCTTATACCTGTACATTACCAAAGCTTTTGCAATTTCAGGCTTTGTATAAAGAAAGAAAGGCATTATATAGATATCAGAATCCCAAAAATAATGGCCTTCATAACCTTCTCCAGTCAGCCCTTTTGCTGCAATATTTGTCTTTCCATCTCTTCCTACAGATTGAAGTAGATGAAATTCATTAAAGCGTATACCTTGCTGCAGAGCTTTATCTCCTTCTATAATTATATCTGCATCTTCCCAAAAAGAATTCAAAAATTCTTCCTGTTCTTTTTCTATCGTTTCAAAGCCGTCATTTTTGGCTTTTTCTATTTCTTCTAAAGCAAGAACAACTAATTTATTTTCATCAAAATCCTTTGAAGTGTAATAGGAAATAAATTTATTCAATGTGTATAAAGTACCTTTTTCAGCCTCTAGATCTACAATTACTTTCACTCCATCTTCTTCTAAACTATTTGAGACTTCATATTTACTATCTCCCACTAATACATTGTCTATCGCGCAAACATAGGAGAAATTACTCTTTTGCGTCTTTTGAACAATCCACCCTTTTAAACCCTCTACACTTTTATCTATAGTCTTTAAAACCTTTCCCTTTAAATTTGACCCTACTCTTACATCTTCACTATCATTTATATTTGAAACATTTCCGTCAATAGCGGAAACAAATCTAATTTTCCCGCTAAAATTTACAGGTTCCACAGTAAAAGAAATCGCCGCTAAATGTTGTCTATTTAATGATACAATTCTCTTTATTTTTACCTCTAAAATTTTTCCTGTAGGGGATTCCCATTTTACTTTTCTTTCTACAAAACCTTTCCTCATGTCAAGTACTCTCTCATAAAAGAGGATTTTCCCTTGTAACAAATCAAACTTTTCCCCATCTACATATAATTTTATTATTTTACTATCAGCCACATTTAACATCGTCTGCCCTATTTTGGCAAAACCATATCCCCCTTCAGGGTAAACTATATCGTGTATTTCATAAAATCCATTGATATACGTCCCATTAACAGAGGTATTTTTAGGCCCTGAATATCCTTCTTCAAAAGTTCCTCTCATTCCAATATATCCATTTGCTAAAGCAAAAATAGTTTCATTTCTGTATTTAGTGCCTATACTAAACTGCGTCTCTCTTATAACCCAATCTTCAAAAGGGTAAATTGGTTTCTTCGTTTTGTTGGCCATATCCATCCTCCACTCTTACTTTATTCAAAATTTTAGTCGGAAACAAAAGTCGTTTCCGACTAAAACCAATTTAAAACATTTACTTGCTTTCTGCAGCTTTCTTAGCTTCTTCTATCATGTTGTGGTATTTATCAAGAGTTGTCTTGATATCTTTGCCTTCAAATATTATTTCTCTCAATGCTCCATTTATAGCCTTATCTACATCAGCCCAGTATACAAGGTTTGGCCTTGGTTCTGCGTGTTTTAACGCCTCATTTATAGCTTCAAAATATGGTTTCTGCCAATCTGCAACCTTACCATAAGCATCACTTCTCATTGATGGCCATCCTAATTTAGTGACAAGCTTCTCTTGAACTTCTTTACTCATAAGGTATTCCATAAACTTTATAGCCATCTCTTTATTAGGTGCACCAGTTGGTATTCCTATAACTTCTCCTCCTAAAACGTGGGACTCTTTAACCGGACCTGCCCAACCGTGATATGCCAAAATGTTCTTTTTGCCATACTGCTCTACAAGAACGTTTGCAGTGTAAGGCCAATTTTCAACCAAATATACACTATCTTTTGCGAGATATTCTACAGGTGTATTCCAGTCAGCTTTCTTTGAGTCAGGAGAGAGGTATGGCTGTAATTCTTTCAAGAATGTAAATGCTTTTATTGAGCCTTCATCATTCAATACTGTTGGGTCACCACCAGCAGACCTTATAAGGTCAAACATTTGAACTGTGCTGTCAGGCCCTAAATTTTCTTTAATTATAACTCTGCCTATGCCCTCTTTTTCTTTAAAAGTCTTTGCAACCTCTAAAAGCTCATCCCAATTTGTAGGAAGTTTTAAACCGTATTCGTTGAATTTATCTTCGTTGTAGAAAGCTATTTCTACATTTGGCCTATACGGCATAAAGTACAACTTTCCATCAAACTCTCCTACTGGCACAAGACTTGGTATTACTTCCTTTGGTATCATGTCTCTATACTGAGACAAATCTTCCACAAGCCCTTTTGTCACTAAAGGTGCAAGTTGCATGTTATCTTGAGTTATAATATCTATATCCATCGCATTTGCTTTGTGCATAGCATCTAACTTTTTAATAAGGTCTCCTGCTTCAATTTGAAGAGGCTCAATTTTTACACCATACTTTTGCTCAAATGGTGGGAAAATATCTTCCTTCATCACTTTCCATTCTGCCTCTCCAAGTCCCATTGAAACTTTCAAGACTTTTTTCCTCGCATCTGACTCATTTTTACTCCCACATCCTGCGATAAGGGTACCCAAAAGAGAGAGAATCACTAATACTACTATTAGCTTAGCATAAAACTTCCTCATAACTTCAGAAAACCTCCTTAAAATTTAATTTTTTTATATATACAGTATCCGAAAAATTCGGATACGTATATGCTAACCTTTAACAGCCCCTGCAAGATAACCACTCTTCATGTACTTTTGCAAGAAGAATGTCACAAGCATTACAGGGATTGTGAGTATTGCCGCATATGTGGCAGAATCAAAAATTCCTCCTCTTTGAACATAATAGTAAGTTTGAAGAGGCAAAGTCCTGTCTGAAATAGTCAAGTAGAGAGCATAAGTAAATTCATTCCAGGAATTCAGCCACACAAATATAGCAGTAACAGCTATACCAGGAAGTGCAATCGGCATTATAATCCTCATCAATGCCGTCAATTTACTTGTTCCATCAACCAATGCAGCTTCTTCTAAGTCTTTTGGTATTGTCTCAAAAGTTCCAACCAATATCCATGCTGCAAAAGGTAAATTTACAATAAGGTGTGCCATAACTAATCCTAGATAAGTGTCCATTAAATTTAATTTTATAAACTGAACTGCTATCGGAAGAGCAATACCTACATCAGGAAACATCCTTGTAAAAAATAGTGATAATACTACTGCGTATTTTACTTTCGATGGCATCCTCGCTATAACATAAGCCGCTGGAGCAGCTATTATAATTGCGATGATGGTAGTCATTGTTGCCACTACAAAACTTTTCTTAAAAGGAGGCCATATATTTCCTGAAAGAAATACGTCTTTCCAATGGTCCAAAGTAAAGCGAGTGATGAAAAAGTCTGGATGAGGCTTTAATATATCACTTGGCACTGCAAAAGAAGTTATAAAAAGTATATATACTGGTATAATCATAAATATTGCCGCTATTATAGCTATTGGGATATACGCTGCATTTGAAATCTTTTCACTAATATCTATTTTTCTCATCATTGTTCCTCCTTAGTACCAGCTATTTTCAAGTAACCTACTATAAATACTGTTATTATCAGGAGCAATATTGTAGATGCTGCCGCAGATGTATAAGCATTTGCATAATTATTATACTCATCATACGCAAAAGTAGAAATAACAGGAGTAGCACGGCCTGCAAGAACAAGTACAAGTTCAAATATTCTAAAAGCATCTATCGCTCTTAATATCAAGGCCATCGTGATAGAGGGCTTTAAAAGTGGCAATGTTACATATTTAAAAGTTTGCCATGCAGTTGCCCCGTCAATATTGGAAGCTTCATAAACTTCATCTGGTATACTTTCAAGCCCAGCCAAAAGCAAAAGTATAACTATCGGAGTAACTTTCCACATATCAGCTACAGAAACCATAAGTAATGTCTTAAGACCGCCACTTGCCCAATCTATAGGCATTTCAATAATGTGTAGTTTTTGCAAAAGCGCATTAAAATAACCGTACAACCCAAAAATATAGGTCATCGCAACACCTGACACAAGAGTAGGTACCCCCATTGGTACTAGCATTAAAGACCTCAAAAGCCCTTTTCCTTTAAAATTCCTTTTTAAAATAAGCGCAATGACGAGGCCTGCAGTCATTTCCAAAGTGAGGCTTATAAATGTAAGAGCTATGGTATTGAAAAAAGCATTTTTAAATTCTGTTTTTCCTATAATCTCTTTATAATTTGCCAATGTGAATGCTTTAGTATACTGGTCTTGAAAACTTAAAGTAATAGTTTGAATAATAGGGTATACAGTAAAACCCAAAATATATAATAGTAATGGTAAAACCATGGCAATTTCAAGTTTGTATTTCTTTACGAAGTTTACATAAGCCATGTCATATTCTCCTTTCCTAAGCTTAAAATTTTCACTGCGCTTTTCATGCTTTAAAATTGTAAGCGCTTACAATTTTAAAAAAATAAAACAACTTTCATTTTTTTGAAGACATACAAGAATTTCTTACCACAATTTTGTGTTTTAAAATTATTTGATAATCATCAATTTCTTCCCCATTTAACATTTTTATAAGCATTCTAGCTGCAACAGCCCCTATTTCATACATAGGCTGTGATACAGTCGTAAGAGAAGGCCTTGTAGCTTCTGACAAGTCAATATTATCAAAACCCATCACAGAAATATCTTCAGGACATGAAAGTCCACTGTCAAACACCGCATTTATTGCTCCCATTGCCATAATATCACTTATCGCAAAAATAGCAGTAGGTCTCATTTCGCCTTTTAGCATTTCCATCGCTGCATTATATCCGCCTTTATACTTAAAATTTGCTTCTTTAATAAATTTATCATAAATTGGTAACCCATTATCAATAAGAGCTTGCTTGTACCCTTTTAGCCTGTCTACGCTATCTATTGTCTCTTTCATGTCATCAAGAGGGCCATGAATAATTCCAATCCTCTTGTGGCCTAACGATACCAAATAATTCACTGCATCATAAGCCGCTTTAAAATTGTCAATCCCTACATAAGGCACATCAAATTTTGTTGTTCTTCCTGCAAGTACCACCTTTATATTGTCGTTTTTAAAGACTTCATAATGCTCTTTTGAAAAATAGTCACAGTGAAATATTATTCCATCAACCCACCGATTTTTTAGCATTTCTATATATTGAAATTCTTTTTCTCTTTTATTGTCTGCATTGCACAAAGTAATATTGTATTTATAAATATTGCAGACATCTTCAATACCTCTTACTACTTCTGCATAGTAAGGGTTTGATATATCAGGCACAATTAACCCTATAGTGTTTGTTTTCTTCATCGCCAGGCTTCTGGCTGGCATACTGGGTTTATATCCCAGCTCTTCTGCCGCTTTTAAAACCTTTTGCCTTGCTTTTTCACTTACTAAAGGGCTATTATTAAAAACTCTCGAAACAGTTGCAATAGAAACACCTGCTAATTTTGCCACATCGTCTATTGTCGCCATTTTGACACCCTTTTCTTAATTTACTGTAACCGCTTACAGCTATATTATATTACGATTCTTTTAAAAATGCAAGAGTTTTTATAAAAAATATTCCCCAAAACACAGGGGAATATTTCCACACTACAGCAATTCTAATATTTTATCTGCTTCACTTAAATCCTTTAAAATTAAGTCTGCTTCTTTTACTGTTTCAGGATTGCCCACTCCTACTGCAAACATTCCTGCTTTTTTTATTGCAGTGATGCCTGCAGCAGAATCTTCTATTCCAATGCACTTCTCCGGGAAAATCCCGAGATGCTTCGCTGCATTTAAAAATATCTCAGGGTCAGGTTTTCCATGCTTAATTTCATTTGCATCCACTATATAGTCAAACTGATCTCTTATTTTTAAATTTTCAACTACAGTAAAAGCATTTTTGCTGACAGATGCAATTGCTATTTTAATACCTCGTTTTTTAAGCTCTTCGATGAATCTCTCCACTCCTGGCAATAAATCCTCAGGTGTAATTTTTTTTATCATCTCTTTATAATACTCATTCTTTTTATTTGCATAATATTCTTTTTCTTCTTGAGAATATTTTTTATCACTTTTTTCTAAAATTATCTCTAAAGATTGTAGACGGCTTACACCTTTTAACCTCTCATTGATGACTTCATCAAAATATATCTCTAACTCATCAGCAAGTTTTTTCCATGCTAAATAGTGATACCTTGCAGTATCTGTAATAACACCATCTAAATCAAAAATTACTCCACAATATCTTGCCATTTTATTCCTCCTTCGTAACGTTTATTTTAATCCCGTTGTAGATATTCCTTTTACAAAATATCTCTGGAATATTAAGAATATTAATATAGTCGGTAATGTCAAAAGTATAGCTCCTGCCATTACCTGATTCCAAAATTGATAGTATTGGCCGTAAAAGGAATTAAGTCCTACCGGCAGTGTATACATATCATCACTGGATGTCAAGAGGCTAGGCCACAAGAAACTATTCCAATTGCCAGTAAACATAAAAATGAATTGAGTTGCAAGAGCAGGTTTAGACAAAGGCAAAACTATTTTAAAGAAAATCCCAAATCGTGACAAACCGTCAATTGTAGCTGCTTCTTCTAACTCTTTGGGAAGAGACAAGAAAAATTGCCTCATTAAAAATATTCCAAAATTACTAGTCAAAAATGGAATTGTAAGGCCCATGTAAGTGTTCACCCAGCCTAATTTGCTGAGAAGGATATAAGTTGGCACCATCACTACCTGTCCTGGTACCATCATGAGAGCAAGCACAACCATAAACAACAAATTTCTTCCAGGAAAATTTATTCTTGCAAGTGCATACCCTGCCATAGAATTAAACAGGATATTGCCAAACGTCACTATAGCTGCAACTATAGCACTATTTATAAACCACCTTAAAAAAGGAAATTTTGTAATTATCATTTTATAGTTATCTAAAGTTAAATGTTTTATATTTACAGCAAAAGTATTTAATTCACTGGTGGGTTTTAGAGATGTTATTATAGACCATATAAAAGGACCAAGTGTAATTACTGCATATCCTACTACAACGATATAAAATAAAAGCCGCAACACCTTTTTCATCTATTGCCACCTCCTAATAGGTTTCTTCTTTGAAAAGCTTTCGCTGTATAAGAGTCAATATCAAGATTATTACAAATAATGCAAAAGCCATAGCTGAAGCGTAACCCATGTTAAAATCTCTAAAGCCTGTCCTATATATATCCAGCACGACTGTCATTGTAGCATCAAGAGGCCCACCAGTCCCTTGCGATACTACATAGGCTTGGTCAAAAACCTGAAAAGTACCAATTAATGACATTACTAGATTAAAAAACACTATTGGCCTCAACATTGGAAGGGTAATTTTGAAAAACCTTTGAAATTTATTAGCTCCATCTACTTCCGCCGCCTCGTACAATTCTGATGGTATATCCTGTAATCCAGCAAGAAAAATCACCATGTAATTACCTACAGAAGACCATATCGCCATCATCATGATAGAAGGAAGCGCAAACCTTACATCATTAAACCAAGCAGGTCCTTGTATGCCAAATTTAGCTAACAAAGCATTAACTAAACCATCTGCTTTAAATAGATATAAAAATATTACAGAAACTGCAACTGTGGATGTAACAGTTGGTATATAATAGGCAACTCTAAAAAATGTTTTACCTTTAATATTCGAATTTACAATTAATGCTAGTATTAAGGCAATAATTAGCTGTGTTGGCACTACTCCTAAAGAATAAAGTGTTGTATTTAAAAGAGCCCTTTTAAATGTCGGGTCGCTAAATAACTTTATATAATTTGCAAATCCAACCCATCGGCTTGCTTCAGGATTTAAAAAAGAAAATTCTTTAAAACTTATAATAAAAGCATAAATTAATGGTCCTATCAAAAAAATAGATATCGAAGCAATAAAAGGTAACACAAAAGCATACCCTGACAAAGCTTCGTATAAATACCTCTTTTTCATAGTCATTTTAGCTTCCATAAATACATCCTTCCCTTCAACCTTAAAAAATCATAATTGCAGCACCTTATTTTAGTAAGGTGCTGCTTGTTTAAATTATTGTCCAACTTCCTTTTGTGCATTGTCAAGAGCTTGTTGAGCACTACTTATTTGCTTCATTATTAATGCTTCACAGGCTTTATTAGCCGCATCTACTACCTTTGTGCCATACAAGCCAAACTGCCATGGTACTGCATAGGAAGCACCATCTACAAAGGCAGCTCTGTCAGGATATTTCTCCTTAAATCCTTCTTGCATAGACTTTCTCGATGGAAGTGCAAGACCTGAATCTACTACAAATTGCTGTCCTTCTTTACCGGTTAAAAATTCAATAAGCTTAAATGCCTCATCTTTATGTTGGCTGTTTTTATTCATCACATATGCAACAGTGAAAGCCATTGTAGATTTTTGCTTTCCTGCTGGAAGCTCTGCTATACCATAGTTTAAATCAGGAGCTTTTTCTTTGAGGAATGGTATCATCCAGCCACCTTCTATTGCCATTGCAGCTTTTTTAGCAGCAAAAGCATCTCCATTCCAGCCTTCTCCCATGTTTTGTGGTGTGTCAGCAACTTTGTCTTTTGTAATGAGGCCTACATAAAAATCAAGAGCTTGTGCATTTTGAGGAAGATTTAAAGTAACTTTTCCATCTTGATATACTGAACCGCCATTTTGATTTATAAAAGCATCAAATCTTGCAAGGTCTGCTGATAAAACCAAACCTTTGACACCGTCTTTTGTCAACTTTTTAGCTACATCTCTTAATTCCTCCCATGTTTTTGGAGGCTCATTTATTCCAACCTCTTTAAACATGTCTTTGTTGTAAAACAAAGCTAAAGTATTGAAATCCTTTGGCAAACCATAAGTTTTTCCTTCCCACTGAAAAGCGGAAAGCAAAGCAGGTTCGAAATCATTTACATCCACATTGTATTTCTTAATATAATCATCTAATGGCTCTAAAACTCCTGAAGACATAAGCTGTGGTGCAGGCATGCTGTCAAGATAGAATATGTCTGGTGCTGTATTTGACGCCAGTTCTGTTTGCAATTTTTGCATGTAATCTCCCACAATTGTCTCAATTTGCACATCTATATTTGGATATTTTTCTTTAAACTTAGCTATTTGGTCATCCACTATCTTCTTTTCCGCTGGGGATGAAGACCACATACCTAATTTTATAGTAACTGGTTTCACCGTCTCTTGTTTTTGTGTATTTGTCTCATTGCCACTGGAGGTATTATTTTTACTGGATGAACAACCAGTTAAAACAGTAGCTAATACAAAGATCGTCAAAACAAAGATGCTTAAAAGTTTTTTACTCATTACCACTTTCCCCTTTCATAATTTTATAGTAAAATATTTGATTGAGGACTTAAAATTTTACTTCAACTTCACTTATCCCCCCTTAAAACTCAATCAATTTATTTTAAGGTATAGCAGGTTACCACCTGCCTGTACCTTTTTGACTATTGTAACGTAATCTCTTTCCCTTTTACCTTTACTTTTATATTTCCTTTTCCTTCTAATTTTTTTACTGACACATCCTCTTTTGTAACAATTACCTCAATTAAATTACCTTTCCAGAATACTTTATAGGAAAGTTTGTCCCATTTTTCTGGCAGCCACGGATTTATATTTAATATCCCTTCTTTGTCAATTTCCATTCCGCCAAATCCAAAAACAGCTACTTGCCATGTACCACCAGCTGATGCAGCATGCAAACCTTCTTTAGTGTTCCCCTGATTGTCCACAAGGTCCACATTGGCACTTCTCATAAAAGACTGGTATGCGTTTTTGTGGTCCCCTACTTTTAACCCCATAATGGCATACATACTTGGACCTAAAGAAGACTTGTGCATAGTCCGCTTTTCATAATATTCGTAATTGATTCTTTTGGTCTCTTCGTCAAATTCCTCACCTAACAAAAGCATCAACATAACAACGTCAGCCTGTTTAATAAGCTGTGTATCACCCAATCTCGTTATATCAAACCTTCAGGCCATATAGGCATATTGTTTTCATCAAATTTATCAATGACATAATCTTTTTTATCAAAATAGCCTTCAAATTGTTCAATGAGCTTTTTGCTTTTCTCATAAGGTATATATATTTTTTCTTTAACTTTTTTCCACTTTTCTATTTCCTCGTTTGTCAAACATATCTTGTTTGATATAGCATGATAATGTTCGTGGTATTTTTCTTTTAACATATTGATTAGTTCAAGTCCCTTTTTAATATTCCATTTTGCAAGGTAATTAGTATAAGCATTATTATCAACATGTTCATGAAATTCGTCAGGACCTATGACATTGTTTATTTCATACCTATCTAATTCTTTTACATATTCACATCTAGATACCCAAAACCTTGCAGTCTCAAAAATGATTTCTGCACCATAATTCAACATAAACTCAATATCCTCTGTCGCTCTAAAATACTCCCACACTGCAAAAGCTATATCAGCAGTTATATGATGCTCTAAATCTCCTGTCCATATCCTTACAGGGTTTCCTTTGTAATCAAATCCCCATTTAGGTGTCTCTTCCTCTCCTGTGTCTGCAGATTCCCAAGGATATTGTGCTCCTTTATATCCATTTAAAGTCGCATTTTTTCTTGCTGCATCAAGCATATTGTACCTGTACATCAAAAGTGTTCTAGCTGCCTGCGGATACACATATATGAAAAAGGGAAGCATAAATATCTCAGTATCCCAAAATACGTGACCTTTGTATCCCTCACCATGAAGAGCTTTCGCAGCAATACTTACCAGGGGGTCATTTTCATTGGCAGAACTCATGAGATGAAAAATATTAAAACGCAAAGCTTTATCTGCTTCTTCATCCCCTTCAATATTTATATCTGCAACAGACCATAGTTCTTCATATACCTCAATATGTCTCTTAAGTTCTTTGTCAATACCTTCTCCAGCAAAAGCAAAGAGTTCTTTTTCCACCGTCGTCTTTAACAGGTCTTTTCTTACGTCTCTAGAGGTATAAGTTATTACAAATTTGTCAATTACTACTGTTTTGCTCTCTATACCGTCAAACTCAAAGTACTCAATACTTCTCTCACCTAAAGGCAAAAACCTTTTAAATTTAGCTACGTTATTTTTTTCTTCATCTTCATGATGATATATCCTCACTGTACTACCTGTTGCTATGCGGGTATCATCGTCAACAGTTGCTGTTTCAAGATAAACTCCATTTTTACTTAGACTACTATTGTTAGCCACTTTCAAATGCTTTACTCTATACTTTGGGCTATCTGCTGAATTTAAAACAGTCCCATCAATAATGCTCTCTATACCTACAACACCACTGTAATTTACAGGTGTTACAAATAGCTTAATTGCAGAACGATGAAGGTCGCTACGGCTTATAAACCTGTATCCCTCAATTCGAGTAATTCTATCTTTGCTGTCTTTTATCAACATACTCCTAAATAGAATACCTTTTTTCATATCAAGAATTCTTTTAAATTCTATCAACTGGCATTTATCCAAACTTAATTCTTCACCTTCAACATACAACTTTATTCTCAGCCAATTTTGAGCATTTACTATTTCTCTAACCTGCGCATCTGACTTGTCAAAAATTCCTGCAATAAAATTTCCCGACCTTTCTCCATCGCTTCCTTCCTCAAAAGTACCCCTTACGCCCATGTAACCATTTGTAAGTGTAAAAAGGGTCTCATATCGAGAATTTACCTCTGTATTATACTCATTTTGGAAAATAAGCCATTTGTCATCACTTATTAAATTGTTTACATCCTCTAAAAACATGTGGTTTACCACTTATATACCTCCATCCTTACCAAAAATTCTATCCGAAACGTTTTGGATACTTTTTAAAAAAAATCATATCTTTCTAGCTGAATCTCTAATTACAAGTTTATGAGGTATTAATATATGCTGAGGCTTTTCCCCTTTTATAATAGATAAAAGATGTTTTGCTGCATTATATCCCATTTTAAAAGTATCTTGTCTTATAGTAGTAAGTCCAGGAGTAATGAGGGATGCAAGTTCAATATCGTCAAAACCTACAATAGAGATGTCATCAGGTACTTTCATCCCTAAGTCTTTTGCTGCTTTGAAAGACCCTATTGCCATCAAATCAGAAGCATGAAATACAGCAGTTATTTCCGGATGTTCAAAAACCAACATCTTAAAAGAATTATATCCACCTTCTTGAGTAAAATCATCAAAAACTACATATTCCTCTTTGTAAGGTATATTATTTTTTTTAAGAGCTTTTTTATAACCTTCTAACCTTTCAAAACTTACAGCCGCATCATCATGCCCATTTATAAATCCAATATTTCTATGTCCTAACTTTATAAGATAGCTTGTAGCTTCAAAAGCTGCCTGAACATTATCCGAACTTACATATCCCACTTTATCAGTCAGTATTGGTATATCAATCAAAACAGTGGGAATTTGTGTTTTCTTTATTTCTTTAATGTAAGGGTCACTCAATCTTAAGCCTTCTACAATAGCCCCTTCCACTTTTCTGTCATTGCAAAGCTTCTCATAGGAAGTGGCATCTTGGCTTTCCGGGTCTACAGTAAAAAGTATAAGGTCGTATTTATCTTTCTTTAATCCTGCTTTTATACCTGCAAGCACTTCGAGGAAGAAAGGATGATACGCCCCAGGTTTTATTAATTCAGAAACAACCAAGCCAACTGTATGAGTCTTATTTGTAACAAGCCCTCTTGCAAGAGAATTTGGAGTATAATTAAGTTGTTCCGCTATTTTTTTAATTCTTTCACGGGTTTCTTCGCTTACATCCGGATATCCGTTTAAAGCTCTTGAAACCGTTGTAACAGATACACCCGCATATTTCGCTATATCCTTTATTGTAACCGCCATTTACTATCCACCTTTTCCAAAACGTTTTGGTTGTTCAGTTTCATTTTATCAAAAACCTTTTCACCTGTCAACAGATTTTTTCCTCTTTCCATAA
>JADBKJ010000005.1 GCA_014896455.1 Thermoanaerobacter sp. | reverse complement strand
CGTTTATAAATTTTTTTACCCTTTCTCTTGCCTCTTCATAGGCTTGTGTTGAAAGTACACTTAAATAATGGGGGCTTCTGTACACATTGGCATTTAGCTCTTCATAATATTTATCCATAGCCTTTATTACTTCAATTGGCTTTTGAGTTGTGGCAGCATTGTCAAGATATACAAGCCTTTTTCCATGGGGCTTAACACTCAATATAGGAAAGTCTTTTTTTATTCTTTCAATATCGATATTTTTCACTTTATAATCCTCCTTCCTATATGACCCTTTATGATGATTTCTCTTACAGGGTCATAAGGAATCAAGTCTATAACAGGATTTAATATGGCTTGAACCATTAAAAGCCTTGCCTCTTCTAAACTAAAGCCTCTGCTCATCACATAATATAGTTTGTCTTCATCTATTTGCCCTGCACTGGCTGAGTGGTTTGCCTGTACATCATCTTCTCCGCAGTAAAGAGCAGGAATTGCAACGGATTTTACAGTTTTGTCTAATAAAAGCACTGTTTCATTTTCTTCAGCTTTTGCCTTTTTTGCACCTTTTTTAATGTCAATATTTCCTATAAAGGTAGCCTTTGCACTTCCTTTTAAGGCTCCTTTTAAGTCCACACTGCTGGTAGTTTTAGGAGCTTGGTGGTATACTTTATAAGCCATGTCATATTTTTGACTATCCACACCTAAAAAAATGGATTTGGAAGTAAAGGTACCTCCTACCTCATCAAGATATACCGCCACATCAAAAGCGCTTACTTTCGAGCCTATCACAACATTTGACCAGTTGACCATAGCATTTTTCCCTACAATTACAAGGTTATTGTCAAAGTCGTTGAATTCGTCTCCCAATCTTTGTATTTTTACTATATTTACAGTAGAACCTTCTTTTGCAATCACCTGCGTTATGCCATTGTGAAAGCCTTTTGTACCTGAATTATAGTCAAAAACGATTGTAACTTGCGAATTAGCTTCCGCTTCAATTATGTTATAATCAATCAATGTGTTATTTTGTTCATTTGTTATATAATCAATCACTATAGGCTTTTCAACATTACTGTTTTGAGAAATCTCAATGTGAAAACCTGCATTGTAAAAATCTTTTACCATATTTATAAATTTGCCTTCTATGCCAAAAGCTTTATCCCTTAAAGCCAATATCTCTGTCGGCAATCCAGCTAATTTCTTTGTCTCTTTTATTTTTACTGTATCATGAGACAAATCTTTTATTACTGCTGAAGTGTATTCTTTATAAGAGGGCTGTTGTATTTCCTCCATACTAACTCTCTTCCACATATTTTCACTCCTATCCTATTGCGCCTTCCAGCTCAAGTTTAATGAGCCTATTCATCTCCACTGCATATTCCAATGGCAAAGCTTTAGCTATAGGCTCAACAAAACCTCTTACAATCATAGCCCTTGCATCGTCTTCGCTTAAACCTCTGGACATGAGGTAAAATATCTGTTCATCGCTTATTCTTCCCACTTTTGCCTCATGACCAATGTCTACATTGTCATTTTCTATTTCTATTACTGGCATTGTATCAGACCTTGAGATATCGTCCAACATCAAGCCTTCACACTGGACAGAAGCTTTTGCACCTTCCGCATTAGGTCCTATTTTGAGGAGTCCTCTATAGCTTGATATTCCACCATCTTTTGATATACTCTTTGCTAAAACCTTTGAAGAAGTATGAGGAGCTAAGTGTATCATTTTTGAACCTGTATCTAAATGCTGCCCTTTTGCAGCAAAAGTCACACCGGTGTATTCCGCCTTTGCTCCTTCTCCTTTTAATATAGAAGCAGGATAAAGCATTGTCTTGTGGCTTCCAAAAGAGCCGGATATCCACTCTATGATGCCGTCTTTTTCAACAATTGCCCTTTTTGTATTTAGATTATAGGTATTTTTACTCCAGTTTTCTATAGTAGAATAAATTATGCGAGCTCCTTCATTTACAAAAAGTTCTACACAACCTGCATGTAAGTTTGAAACAGAATACTGTGGTGCAGAACAGCCTTCTATAAAATGTACTTCACTGCCTTTGTCAGCAATTATGAGAGTGTGCTCAAACTGTCCGCTTCCTGGTGCATTCATTCTAAAATAAGCCTGAAGTGGAACCTCCACTTTGACCCCTTCTGGAACATAAACAAATGTACCTCCGCTCCATATTGCAGCGTGAAGGGCTGCAAATTTGTGGTCATGAGGCGTCACGTTTTTTGTCATAAAGTACTCTTTTATTATGTCAGGATATTTTTTTACTGCAGTGTCCATGTCCTCAAATATGACACCTTGTTGAGTAAGGCTTTCTTTAATATTGTGATATACAACTTCAGAGTCGTATTGAGCACCTACTCCCGCTAATGCCTTTCTTTCCGCCTCAGGAATCCCCAACCTTTCAAAAGTACGCCTTATCTCTTCTGGAACTTCATCCCATGACCTTTGCATTTTTGCGCTTGGGCGTATATAGGCAATAATAGAATCTATGTCAAGTTGACTTAAATCAACACCCCATGTGGGCATAGGCATTTTTTGATATATCTCCAAGGCTTTTAATCGAAAGTCCCTCATCCAGGAAGGTTCATTCTTTTGCTCAGATATTTCTAAAACAACTTCTTTAGAAAGTCCTTTACCTGTCTGATACTCATACTTTACGTTGTCTTTGACGTCGTATATGCTAAAATCTATTTCCTTTATATCCGGTTTTTTCATTATTTTCGCCTCCTATGGGTTACACGCCATTTCTCACAAAGTCATAACCCTTTTCTTCAAGAATCTTTGCAAGGTCCCTGTCACCACTTTTTACAATCTTTCCATCCATTAAAACAGATATTGCATCTGGCTCAAGGTAATCCAATATCCTGTTGTAGTGAGTGACTATTAAAATAGACATCTCTTCAGTCTTTAGCTTTTTGACCGCTTCCGCGACAACTTTTAAGGCATCTATATCAAGACCTGAGTCAATTTCGTCAAGCATTACAAGTTTAGGCTTCAGAAAAGCCATCTGGAGTATCTCAGTTTTTTTCTTTTCCCCTCCAGAAAAACCTACATTTAAATACCTACTTCTGTACTCGGATTTCATATCTAAAAGCTCTAATGTGTTTTTCATGTCTTTTGCAAATTGAAGCATCGTCACATTTTGGCCTGTCACAATATTAACAGAGGTCCTTATAAAATTATCCACTGTTATTCCTGGTATTTCTTCAGGGTACTGAAAAGACAAAAAGATGCCCTTTTTTGCCCTTTCATTGACTTTTAAATTTGTTATATCTTCTCCTTCAAATAAAATCTGTCCTAAAGTCACTTTATATTTAGGATTCCCCATGATGGAATTGCACAATGTGCTTTTACCACCACCATTGGGTCCCATAATTGCATGTATTTCTCCTTTTTTTATTGTTAAATTAAGCCCTTTAAGGATATATTTGTCCTCAACTTCTACATGCAAATCCTTTATTTCTAACAATGTTTCTCTCATCTTTTACAACTCCTTTTTAATTCCGACTATTTTAATAGGAATACTCAAGCAATACTATTATACACCACCTAAACAACCAAATCAATAGAAAAAGACACAAAATTGATAATTATTTTCATTTAATAAACATATGTCAATAATTATCTATAAAAATATAAGAAGTCGGGACTTCAATTTCCCCGACTTCTTATATTTCGTCAACTTCCACTAACTTAGCCAGTATGTCATCTACTGGAATTATGAGATATTCCTCTCCCTCGTGTTTTATCTTCGTACCTGAAAACTCTTTATATATAACCCTATCCCCTACAGCAAGCTCATCGGTGGCACCAGCTGCAAGAGCCTCAATTATTCCCTGATTTAATTTCTCTTCAGCGGTCTTGGGAATTATTACTCCGCCTATCTTTTTCTCTTCAGGCTCTTTTTCCAATTTAATAAGTGCATGGCCGTTTATAGGTTGTATTTTTGTCATAACTCCTTCTCCTTTCTTTTATTATTTTTTACCGCACATTATTACATTATTTATTATACCTCATTTATAAAAAGGTACAAGAACAAAAACTTATTGTTCAGTAATTCCTAGCAATCTATTAAGCTTAGCTTTATCAAACCCTACTACAATTGTGCCATCAATATCCGTCTGAGGCACACCTCTTTGGCCGCTCCGCCTTACTAATTCTGCTGCAGCACTTGGATTTTTGCTCACGTCTACTTCTCTAAAAGGTATGTTGTGTTGTCTTAGATATGCCTTTGTAGCATTGCACCATGGGCAAGAAGGAGTGGTGTAAACAGTCACTCTGTGGAACTTTTGACCTTTTCCATCAGAAGCTTTTGAAGGAGCGACAACCAAAAGTTTTTCATAATATTCTTTGCTTTGAAGTCCAAATACAAACTGCCAGGGCTCTTTATCCTTGAAAAGTATCACTGAAGGCACTACTTTGATTCCATATTGTGGATGAATATCTCTTATCTCAGAAGCATTTACTACATAAACGGGCACTTTAGGATTGTCTTCACTGAATTTCTTAATGACCTCTAAAGCTTCAAGACTCTTTTGTGAAGAATTAGAATAAAACATTAGCATAAAAAATTCTTCTTTATTTTTTACTTCTTCAAAGTGCTGAGTATCCTTTATAAACTCTAACATCAAATCACCTCTTTAAATATTTATGTTATCCAAAATCAAAAATTTATATAAGCAAAATTGCAATTCCTTTTTATTACAAATCGTTATAAGTTACGGTTACCCCCCATAAGTATTGGGTCGCAATTTATATTATAAGGAAAACTGTTTTAAAAATCAAGATGTTTTTAACAATCCTCCCTATTGAATTATCTGCTTTTAGAATGACAGATAAAAACCCTCTTAGTTAGAGGGGAGTTTGTTTAATAAATACACTTTTCCCTTTTCAATATATTTTATTACTTCTCTATAAACAAATTGCTCAAAATATTCTGCCTCTTTATAAGTAAATATTCCATCTTTCAAAACCGTATCATAACAAAATATTGGAGAATATTCTTTTAATTTTTCTATTTTTTTAGCTTGCTCCTTTACCATTCTAAAAGCTCCAATATTGACATCTTGTATACCTTCTTTAGGTATTTTTGAAAAAATATATTCCACAAAATTTTTATATATTTTTTCAAATCCTTCTATATACATCACTGGTTCAATAGAAATTCTAACTTTTAAACCCTTTGATATGGCCCTTTTTATGCTTTCTATTCTTTTACTAAGAGAAGGTGTTAGTTTTTCATATTTATCGATGACCGGTTGTGGCAACAATGTCCATGCGAAAATTACATTAGAAGTTGTGTCGATAAATTCTACGGAAGAAAAATTGGCGCTTTTTGTTCGTATTTCTATTACAAGGTTTTTATTCCCTTTGGCATATTCAATCCACTGTTTAGTAAAGCCTGTAAGGTATTCTAAAGCAAGTAAATCCGTCTCATAGGATATGCTTAAATAGACCTCCTTCTCTTGTGTAAGTTTATCTATTTCTTTAAAATAGTCCTCAATATTCACAAAAATAACAAGATGTCCTGAGGGGTACATACCCTGTAAATAGCAATAATCACAATCATAGATACAATTAAATATATTTGATGTATGGTAAAAATTAGAATTTTTAAAGTCTTCACAAAGCTTAGAACCTTTGTATATAAAATCATATCTTTTTTGGGCCAATATAAGATTTTGCCTTTCTTTTTGTATAAGGTAGTTTTGATTAGGTCTATTGAAAACCTCACTATATCTATCAATAAGCACTACTTTACTTTTAGGAAATTTCTTTAAAATATTTTGCGTTATAGGATTAGGAAGTACCTCCTTCTCAACGTAAATGTGAGAGAATTTTTTCAAAGGCCTTCTTCCTTTCTTCTTTATTATTTACCTGTACATCATAAAAGTTTTTTAAAAAATCTATACCTTCACTTTTTCTAACCTTATAATGTAGACAAGCTTTATAAAAAATTTGCCTTTGACTTACCGTAAGTTTTAGCTTTTGTGAAAAAAAATTTATAATTTCTTTTTCATAAAAGGAAAATATTTCCTCGGTTTTAAAATTATTTTTCAATATTTTAATAAATTCATCTATTTCCTTTAACTTGTTTTTTATTAACTCATAAATTTTATTTTTAGACACATCCTCGAAATCTGTCCTATCAGAAACAATTTTTAAAATATAAATTCTGTGGGTTTCAAAAAATTTAGAAGCTGCTTGATAAAAACCGCTGGCTTCCATATCACAAAGTCTTGCTGACATCAAACCTTTATCTTTTACTATATAGTTAAAAGTCTCTATATCGCTTTCTTCAAAAGGATGATTTACTAAGATATCAGGTATATAATTTTTCTGAGTTTCATTGTCTACAATTTTGTTAATAAGGTATATGTTCCCTAGTTTTTCATCAATATCTTTCGAACCACATACACCAAGGTTTATTATAAAGCTTTGTGGATCCCACAAATATCGAGTTGCCGCATGAGAAACAGCTATACTGCTATTTATTTTGCCCACTCCTGTTACTACCAACGTTATTTCTTCATTTTTAAAAACTTGAAAATATCGATTCTCTACATCTTTTTTTAAGCCAAAATATTCAATTAGAGGTTTTGCCTCAATATATAAAGCGGTTGCGATAAAGACCATCTTGCCTCACATCTGCTTCTCTTTCTAATATATAAAGCCCCCCTTTATTCTTTAATGACAAGCCTGTGGTACTCTTTTTTGCCCTTTCTTATTAAAATGCTATTATCTTTTATCATATCATCTTTTATATATTCATCAATGCTTTCAACTTTTTCATTGTTTATATACAGTCCACCTTGTTGAACGAGCCTTCTACCCTCACTCTTTGAAGGTATTATCTTTGCTTCAAAAAGTACATCTAAAATTTTTTTACCTAAAACATCAGAAGAGACAGTAACAGAAGGCACATTATCTAAATCTCCACCAGTTTCAAATAAAGCCTCTGCCGCCTTTTGGGCTTTTATAGCCTCTTCCTCTCCGTGTATAAGTTTCGTGACCTCATATGCCAATATTTTTTTCGCCTCGTTTATCTCTTTATCTTTTAATGCCCCTAATCTTCTCACTTCATCCATAGGCAAGAAAGTGAGAAGTGCCAGGGCCTTTTCCACGTCCGCATCAGCTATATTTCTCCAGTATTGATAGAATTCATAAGGAGAAGTCTTATTCGGGTCAAGCCACACTGCTCCCTTTTGTGTTTTCCCCATTTTCTTCCCTTCACTGGTTGTAAGTAAAGTAAATGTCATACCATAAGCCTGTTTACCTTCTTTTTTTCGTATAAGCTCTATGCCAGCAATAATATTAGACCATTGATCGTCTCCGCCCATTTGCATTACGCAATTGTATCTTCTGCTTAATTCAAGAAAATCATAAGCCTGCATCAGCATGTAGTTAAACTCCAAAAAGGAAAGGCCTCTTTCTATTCGGGACTTAAAGCATTCCGCTGTAAGCATTCTATTTACAGAAAAATGAACCCCTATGTCTCTTAAAAATTCAATATAGTTTAAGTTTAAAAGCCAGTCAGCATTATTTGCCATGATAGCTTTGCCATTTGAAAAATCAATGAGTCTTTGCATCTGCTTTTTAAAAGCTTCAGCATTTCTATCTATTTCTTCTTTAGTCAACATCTTTCTCATATCAGTCCTGCCGCTTGGGTCTCCTACCATCGCTGTGCCACCGCCTATTAAAACTATAGGCCTGTGGCCTGCTTTTTGCATGTGAGACATCACCATAATTTGAAGAAAATGTCCCACATGTAAGCTATCAGCAGTAGGATCAAAGCCTATGTAAAAAGTAATTTTTTTCTTTTCTAAAAGTTCTCGTATTTCTTCTTCATGAGTCATTTGCTGAATATATCCTCTTTCTTGCAAAATATCAAGTACAGACACGATAATACCTCCATCATCTTATTTTTTGTATATTGTATCAAATGAAAAACATATTTTCAAATATTTTTGACAATATAATTTTACCACTTTATAATATTTACTATCAGCAAATAAAAGAGAAGTGATTATATGAATTACAAAGTCTATGCTACAGGTAATAAAATAGAAAAGTTTTATTCTGATGCAATAAAAGAATATCAAAAGAGGCTGAGCCGCTTTTGCAATATCACTTTTTCAAGCTGCAAAAATTCTCAAAAATTACCTTTTCAAGAAACGGATAAATATTACAAAATAGTAATATCACCTGCAGGTAAATCCTTGTCTTCAGAAGGATTGGTAGAAAAAATAAAAGAGTTTGAGCTTACCGGAATAACAGATATATTAATAATCATAGGAAATGAAGAAATTCATTGTAATGAGACCATAAGCATAAGCAGCATGAAAATGAGTTTAGGTTTGACCTCTACTATTTTCTTTGAACAGTTATATAGGGCATATAAAATTTTAAACAATGAGCCGTATCACAAGTGATTTTCTCCACTAAAAGCTAAATAAATCTGTTCTAAAAGTATAAGTCTCATAAGCCGGTGAGGAAAAGTCATTTTGGAAAAAGAAAGATTTAAATGGGATTGTTCCTTTATATTCTCCCACAACCCCAACGATCCACCGATTACAAAGGTCATTTCTCTATAGCCGGATTGAAAAGCCGCCTTTATAAATTGGGAAAATTTATATGAGTCTATTTCTTTTCCTTCTATAGCAAGAGAAACAATAAAGCTTCCCTTTTTTATTTTAGAAAGGACTCTTTCTCCTTCTTTACGCAAAATCTCCCTTTTTTCTTTTTCACTTAAATTTTGATGAGCTTTTTCTTCTTCTACTTCTTTAATTTCTATTTCACAATAAGGGCGCAATTTTTTTAAATAAAAAACTATCCCATCGCTTATATAGTTCTCCTTTATTTTTCCAACAGCTATTATATATATCTTCATTATTAAGTCCCTCATTTTTAAACTACAAGATATTTAGGTGGCTCATCGCAAAAATCACATTTATGAGGTACCAGCCAATCAGTAAAAGAAACTTCATCCAATTTGTAAATATCCGGTGGTTGTTCGTACACTTCGACAAATTCTTCAATGGCATCCTCTAAATGCTTTTCACACACAACAAACATAAAACCTCTCCTATTCTCCGAGAGTTATAGTAGTATATCCTGTCTTTCCCGATACGGTTTGGTACTTAACTTTTATTTTGTCACCTGGATTTTTTTCATAAATAATACATTTTAAACTTGTCATAGTATTTACAGGTCTTTCATCTATCTCCAAAATAATATTGCCTTTTCTAATGCCAGCTTTATAAGCAGGACCTTTAGGGTCAATATCTGCCACATATATCCCTTCATATATATAAACATCTGCGGAAATGTAACTGGCAATTTCTTTATCATACGCAACTATGCCAATATAAGGTGCTTTAAATGTACCCGTTTCTATCACTTTCTTAAGTATAGGCTTTACAATGTTTATAGGTATAGCAAAGCCCAATCCTTCAGCAGTTGTTACCTTCGCAGTATTTATTCCAATTGCATAGCCTTGAGAATCCACTAAAGGCCCTCCGCTATTACCTGGATTTATAGAAGCATCTGTCTGTATCAAGTCTTCCATTATCCGCGGTTTTCCATCCTCAGTAATGGGAAGGCTTCTATTTAAAGCACTTATTATTCCAGAAGTAACCGTCCTTTGAAACCTAAGACCTAAAGGATTTCCAATTGCTATTGCTGTTTGCCCTACCGATAACTTGTCAGAATCTCCTAAAAGTATAATTGGTAAATCTTTGGCATCAATTTTTAAGATAGAAAGGTCTAAAACAGGGTCTGTCCATAAAACTTTACCCGGAAGTATACTGCCATTGCTTAAATATACCTTTATATTTTTGGATTTTTCATTAGCTACATGATTGTTTGTTATAATATAGCCATTTGGATTAACAATAAAACCTGAACCTACGCCTTTTACAGCCTTTTCTATAAAATAATACTCTCTTTGAAATTCTACAGTAGTAATTCCCACAACAGCAGGAGTATCCTTTTTGGCCACCACTTCCGCTATTGTAGGAGATTCTTTTGTTGGTATTATCACTTCTGTTCTTATTCCTGAAGAAGGCGGATAAGGTATAGGAATAACCTTACCCCATAAATATTTTGGTGCAATATATACAAATACTAAAGAGATAACCACAGAAACTATAATTGCAACAGCTAAAAAACTCTTCAATTGGCGCTGCATAATATCACCTCACTAAATAGGATGAGATATTATGCAGCACATTATACTCAAAATTTTATAGCTTTTTTACTCCTTTACCCTCACTATATCAGCTCCTAATTGTTGAAGCTTTACTTCCATCGCTTCATAACCTCTATCTATATGATAAACCTCCATAACCTCTGTCGTACCCTCAGCAGCAAGCCCTGCTATAACCATTGCAGCACCTGCTCTTAAGTCTGTCGCATAAAGAGGTGCACCTGTCAATTTCTTTACGCCTTCAATTATTGCAGTCCTTCCTTCTACTCTTACTTTCGCTCCCATTTTCTTTAACTCATTTAAATATTTAAATCTATTTTCATATATATTTTCAGTAATGACACTTATGCCATCAGCCAAAGCCAAAAGTACTGCAAAGGGCTGTTGCATATCTGTTGGAAAGCCAGGATAAGGTAAAGTTTTTATATCAACATGTTTTAAAGGTCCTTCTCTTCTTACTCTTATCACATCATCGTATTCTTCAACAATGACGCCCATTTCTGCAAGTTTTGCAATAATTGCTTCTAAGTGATTTGGAATTACTCCTTTTATATATACATCACCTTTAGTTGCGGCAGCTGCCACCATGTAAGTTCCTGCTTCTATTTGGTCAGGAATAATAGTATAGTGGCATCCGTGAAGCTTGTCTACGCCTGTTATCTTAATAGTATCTGTACCAGCACCTTTGATATTCGCTCCCATGGCATTTAAAAAGTTTGCTACATCAACTACATGGGGCTCTTTTGCACAGTTTTCTAATATGGTTACCCCTTCAGCTTTAACTGCTGCCAACATCAAATTTATAGTAGCACCTACACTCGCCACATCAAAATATATATGATTCCCTACTAATTTATCAGCTTTAATCCTTATAAGTCCATGTTCTATAGTAGTCTCCGCACCTAAAGCTTCAAACCCTTTAATATGTTGATCAATAGGTCTTACACCAATATTGCACCCACCTGGCATAGCTATTACTGCCTCATTAAATCTACTTAAAAGTGCACCTATAAGATAATAAGAAGCCCTCATCTGGCTTGCTAAATCTCGAGGGGGGTAAAAGGAATTAAGCCCTTCAGGGGCAATTACTACTTCGTGTTTTTTCTTTTCTACTTTTCCTCCCAGATGGCGTATCATCTGGACTAATAATTCTATATCTTTTATATCAGGCAAATTATCTATCACACTCGGAGTATCAGCCAATAGGGCTGCGGGAAGGATTGCAACAGCAGAGTTTTTAGCGCCACTTATCTGTATACTTCCTTTAAGGGGCTTTCCTCCTTTTATTATAAACTTTTCCATTCTTAAATCTTCCCTTCAAATCAATAAAATAAATTAAACTCAAACAGTATCACAATATATACTTTAATACAATTTTAAATATTTTACAAGTATTTGAGGATTAAAAAAAAGAAGAAGGAGGTAGAATTATTTACCTTCTTCAAAATTTCCCGTATAAGCGTTTATGTAATATCTGTTGCTATCTTGAGTAGTTATCCCCAACAGGTACTACTTCTACTTTAGTAGCACCTTTCCCATCACAACAGAACCAAACCAAGACTTTGAAAATTCAAAGCTTTTGCCATCTAGCACTGTCTTTGCTTTAGACCAGTTCATAATTTATACTCCATTGTAAATCAATTTTCCATTAAATATGTTTATAAAAAACATTTTATTGCTACTTTCTCCAATCCAAACAGGGATAAATTGTCCCTCATAATACACATAACCTATTTTTAAATCAGAAAGCGGTTCTCGCCAGTTTATCTCTTTTAATCCCATTGCAAGAGATTGCTTCAATTTTGCATGAGAAATTAAATAACTTCCATTACTCATCAAATCTAAATACAAAACTCGTGCATATTTAATATTGCCATTTGAAATATTTATTTCGATTGGAAAATCCAGCATTTCTTTTTGCAAAATTCGAAGAGGATAATCAAATATATAATTAAAATAAAAAGTATACTCCCCTTTTTCCCCTTTGAAATCCGTCAGATAAACATCATCAATTTTTATCCCTATTTCCTCCAAAAACAGGACAGATTTTTTCAATGCAAAAATTTTATCAGTGGGAAAAGCTTCAGAAACACTGTCATAAAATTCTATATACCCATTTTGATATAAACGCAAACTTTTTAAACCGTCGGTATAAACAGTACATCCGCTATTCTCAGTAATTTTTCTTACAACAGAGATATTCGTAAAAAATTTCTCTAAAAAATGGGGGTCAGATTCGAAATTTGTTTCTTTACTATATATTTTTTTTATCGAAAACGTTAGAGAAGGTATGCACACGTTTTTTTCAAAATATGCATTGCCTTTCTCATAAACAGATTCACACACACTGACCTCATCTTTAGGGAAATTCTTTATAATGTTTTTTAAATCTTCCATCTCTGAATAATTAAAACTATAAAATTTTTTATTTGTTGCATCCTTCACAAAAATTTGATTTTTGTCTATGTTAACGATAATCTCTTTTACATATACATTGCTATTTATCTTCCTAGACCAGCTATCTCTGTTGCTAAAAATATCTTTTAACAAGCCGCCATTTGCACTTTTTGCCATTAAAAACCGCATAAACGTACCTTTTTGTGCGTTTTCCCAACTATTCTCATCGACTACAATTATTTTTTCTTCTTTATTTGAGCTAATAAAATCCGTTGTTTTTTTCCATAAAGAAAAGGAAAGATTGCCATCTGATACTAAATACACTTTTCCTTGCAAACCCACAAAAGTGTATTCTGGCCTTATTATACGAAAAATGTCCACCTTTGTAGTTGTGGACTTTTTATTAATAAATGATAATTCATTTTGCGGAAAGGATATCCACAGTTTATAAGCTAAATATACGCTAGTTAAAACAAGAAAAAACAATAGCAGTGACTTAATCTTCTCCCTCATCCTTCAAGACCTCTATTTTAAAAGAGATTTTATTATATCCTCAATGGCAGTAATTGTTATTTGCAAAATCCCATCCTTTTTTGTAAGTGTCACACGGCCTTTTATTATTTGCAATTGGTCGTCTTTATAAGCTTTTATTACTATATAATTATCTCCATAGCTTAAAGTCAATAATTTTGCGAAAAGCATTGTATCGCCGATTACCCATTTGTCACTTAAATTATCGTTTAAAATAAGCTCTACAGTAGTATTAGGTTGTCCACTCCCAGAAATTATAAAATATTTGTTGTCCGTTTTTACATCATTTATATTAGTTTTAACTTTTATGAGGTCATCTGCATATCCATATGACATAAAAAGAGCCATAAACATCATCACTGCTACAAATAAAGCAACTATTTTTTTCAAGGATATCCCTCCTTCTCTTTTATAGTCTTATTATACAGTAGTATTATTACAATATTGTTACAGTAATATTAAATTATTATTACGAATTTACTGGTATGGCAGTTTAACCCTCACTATAGTGCCTTTTCCTACTTCGCTTTCTATGTTTACTTCTCCTTTGTGAAGTTCTACAATTTGTTTTACAATAGAAAGCCCCAAACCTGTACCTCCAAGCTCTCTGGATCTGGCTTTATCTACTCTGTAAAACCTTTCAAAGATTCGCGGTAGGTCCTCTTTAGGAATTCCTATACCGTTATCTTCCACAATGAAGGTTGCAAAATTTTCATCGTATTCTGTCATAACTTTTATCATTCCGTTTTCTGGAGTGTATTTTATAGCATTGGTTACTAGGTTCACTATAACTTGTTCCATTTTATCTTTGTCAATATACACATGCCTTGGTACTTCTTGAAGGTCGACGATAAGTTTATGATTTTTTTTATGAGCTTCAATAGAAAGTCTATTTATTACGTCAATTATTACTTCATTTAAATTTTTATGCTCAAATTTGAGGTTTTTGTCTTCAGAATCCATTTTGGATAAAAGAAGTAAATCTTTTACAAGACGTGTCATTCTGTCAGTTTCTGAATCTATTATTTTTAAAAATCTCTTTAAATATTCAGCATCTACGTCGCTGTAAAGAAGAGTTTCAACATAGCTTTTTATGGTAGCAAGAGGAGTTCTAAGTTCATGAGAAACATTTGCCACAAACTCCTTCCTCATAGCATCCAATTTATGTTGCTCCGTGATATCGTGAAGTACATAAACATATCCTTCTATTTGTTGATTGCTTTTTAGCGAAGCTATGTTAACTGTTAAAACCTTGTTTCCGCAATTCATTGTCGCTACTGCATCTTCTTTTTCTAAACTTAGTATTCCCTCTATTGGCATTCCTAATTCCAGCTTCACATTTAACATTTTCTCGGCAGCCTCATTATAGTGGATTATGTTGCCTTTTGCATCTGTTGCCACAACACCATCAGTCATAAATTGTATAATAGCTTCTCTTTTGTTTTTTTCACCTTGAATATCATTTAAAGTCTGTTTTAACCGCATAGATAAAAAATTAAACATTTCACCTAATTTCCCTATTTCATCATTAGATTTTATCTTTATCGTCACATCAAAATTACCTTCTGCCATCTTTTGAGCATATTTTGTCACTTCTTTGATGGGGTCAGTTATAGTCTTGGACAAAATATATCCAAGCACCATAGTAATTCCAACAGCAAAAAGAGTAGCACTCAAAAGAATCAAATTGACATCCCATAAAGTCTCATATATTCCATTTAAAGAACCGCTAATATACACAACTCCATTTATTTTACCATCGCTATTATAAACTGGCATAGCAAAGCTTTTCATTTTTCCGGTAGAATTATAATCATCAGTCACTTCACTTCCGATTTCTCCTGATAGGGCTTTGACGATAGCAGGAGTCATCATTTTTCCCTTATCACCAGTTGAACTAGCTAAAATATTTCCTTTATTATCCAAAACGTACACATACTTTACGTTTGAATTAGGACCCATGTACATATTTATTACATTTTTTAAGCTTTTTGCATCCATGTTGTCTTTAAGGGTAAAAGAAATACCTCGTGCTTGCGCTTCAAGGTAATTGTCAAAGTTATTCATCTGGTAATTTTCAAGAGATTTATAAAGATATACCCATATGATTTCCATTGCTACAAGTATTAGCAAAGTATATATGAGAATTATTTTCCATTGAATGCTTTTAAATCTGATTCTCATCGCTAAAATAGTAACCAACCCCTCTTTTTGTGTGAATAAGCTTGGGGTTACTGGGGTCATCTTCAATTTTTTCTCTCAGTCTTCTTATGGTGACATCTACTGTTCTAATATCACCCAGATATTCATAACCCCATACCTTTTCCAATAGCATTTCGCGTGAAAAAATAAGCCCCTTGTTTAAAATGAGAAATTTCAAAAGTTCAAATTCTCTGGAGGTAAGTTCTATCTCTTTATTGTTTTTTTCTACTTTATATTTCGACATGTCAATTTTTAAATTTTTTACGTAAATGATATTCCCAGACTCGTTTCCATTTAAACTAATTCTCCTTAAATTAGCTTTTACTCGTGCTATGAGTTCTCTTATTGAAAAAGGTTTCGTTATGTAGTCATCAGCTCCCAATTCCAGTCCCAATACTTTGTCTACTTCTTCCTCTTTAGCTGTCAACATCAAAATAGGTATAGTCATTGATTGCCTTAGAGTCCTTAGTACTGAAAAACCGTCTAATTTAGGCAACATCACATCAAGTATTATCAAATCTGGATTTTGCTCTTTTGCTATTTTTAAAGCCTCTTCCCCATCATAAGCTTCATAAGTTATGTATCCCTCTTTTTCCAGATTGTATTTGATTATCTCAACTATGGGCTTTTCATCATCAACTATCAGTATTCTGTAACTCATTTTACTTCCCCCTTGTCTTTTTATAGGGTTAAAGCAAGAAGAGTAACACTCTCCTTGCTTTATTTCACTGAATCTATAAATTTCTCTAAATCTTGTCCTGTAACTTTATAAAAACTCTCACTTAAACTTAACCCTCTCCCCAAATATTTTAAAATATCTCTTATGCTTTGCATCCCATATTTATCACTTATAGCTTTTACTATTTTAAAAGACCTTTTATAGGCCAATGTCTCATCTAATTGGTTAAAGTTATAAGTCAACTCTTTGAGGGAATAGGGCTCATCACCTGTTAAACCTTCACCCCAGACAAAACCGTTTTCTCGATATTCTTCCAAAAGAGCTATACCTTCTGTAAACCATACGGGGTAATTGCCTTTCGCAATATCATCTACAACAAGGTGGGCAAATTCGTGTACAATCGGTCCGTCATGCTCAAAGACTTTTTCTAGGTTTTCTGTAGGACTAATCCACAATTCAGGTGATACTATGCTTATGACTCCATTTAAATAAAGCCCCATCGCAGTATCCCCTTTTGCAAGTGAAAAATCTGTGTTCATTTTTTCAGGGTCATGGTACATTATAATGACGGTTTTACCAGGTGGTTTGTAATCTAAATCTTTAGTAACACTATCATAATGTTTTTCTGCAATTTCTAAAACAAGAGAAACGTATTTTTCATCTGGCATGGTATATCGCACTATAAAGTGCTCACTTTGTTTTGTTTTGTAATTTTTTATATTATCTATTAAACTATTTTCTTTTATTTCTCTCACATAAGGATAGGAAGCCACCATAATTTTGTTAGCATAATAAAGAGAAATGAATAAAATAAGTGCAATAACAAAAACAATAATTTTCTTTTTCATCCTGTATCACCTCACATACATTTAAAACCCCGTATGTAATTTATATGTAGAGGCTTTTATATGTATGAAGCGATACAGGTTTTTTTGACAAATATAATTACAACTGTATTATAACATTCATAAATACTTGTAGCAACCCTACAAAAATAAAAAGCCCCTCCATAGGGCTTGTCACAATTTCATCTATTTAAATATGATAAAGGATTAACTGGAACGCCATTTTTTCTAACTTCAAAGTGGAGATGAGACCCTGTTGCACGACCTGTCGAACCTACCAAAGCAATTTTTTGTCCTTTCGCCACTTTATCGCCTTTCTTAACTAGGAGTTTGCTAGCGTGTCCGTAATAAGTAACATAACCATTGCGATGGTCAATTTTCACTAAATAGCCATAGCCACTTTCCCAACCAGAAAATATAACAGTTCCTGCATCTGCAGCATAGATAGGAGTTCCTTCTGAAGCTGCTATATCAACTCCAGTATGAAAACTCCCCCATCTAGGACCAAATCGTGAGGTTATTGTACCTCTCGCAGGATAATTAAAAGACCCTGTAGCAACATAAGATATTCTTTTTGAACCTACGGCAACTATTTTGTTGATAGGGTCTTCAAGGACAATTTCGTTCTTTATTTCTTTTGAAACCTCAATGCCATTGTGACTTACAACAACAGCAGTTACCTCTTTCAAGCCTTTTTTACCTTCTACTAACACTTTAGACTGATTGGTATACAGTTTGTCATCTTTAGTAAGCTTTGTCTCAAAAGGTATTTCCTCTTTGTAAACTTTTCTCTTTTCAGTAACAACCGTGACATTAGGTACAGCAGAAGATAAATATATTATTTGCCCTGGTTTTAAATTTTCTGTAAGGCCAGGATTTAATTTTAAAATATCATCAATGTACATGTCGTGGTCTCTTGCAATAGACCACAAACTATCGTTTTCTTTTACAGTGTATGTAACAGCTTTTTTTACAGGTTGTTGCAATATTTTTAACGCTTCCTCAAAGCTTACTAAATATTTTGGAGGTATGTACTTTTCTTCAATTTTGACATCCTCTTTAAAATACGTTCTATCAGAATCCTTTGCGTATTTATTCTTTAACATTTCAAGAACCTTATTTGCCTCTTCTTCATTTTTTAACGCAGTCACAAACTTGCCATCTACTATTATGGCAGCAGCCTTGCAACTAAAACTCATAGCATTTTCCAAATTAGCATAAATTTTATTTACATCTGTCAACTCTTTATTTGATATTCTTACCCTTTCAAATTTTATTTGCTGATTTAAAACTATATCCGTTCCTGTCTTTTGTTTTTCTTTTTTATGTAATTCTTCTATAAAACTTTTTACCTTATCTATATTCTTGGTAATTCCAATAGTTTCACCATCTACTGTTATCTTGTAGGCAAATCCTTCTTCATATACAATAAAAGAAAGACCTATGGACAGTGCTACCACAAAAGCTATAATATTGTTCTTGTAAGTTTTTAATAAACCAAGAAAAAACTTATAGCTTTTATCCCCCACCTTCCCCATAGTATTCTCCTTTCTTTTGTTATCTTTTTTAATTATATCATACTTTTTTTTGTAAAACCAAATTTTAATTAATGAAATTTTTACTATCTTTCTATATTGTATGTTATACTTCAAACTAATATTCCTATATATACTTATTTAATTTAACAATATACTCAAATATTCCGATAATTATGTTAAATTCTTTTCAATTGAAGAGGCTATTTCGCTGTGTTATAATATATTCGAGGTGGGGAGGATGAGCGTTTTTAGATTTTTAAACGAAAATGACGATTGGGGAAGTACTCCCATCAGCAATTATTTTATAAATCATTTCATGTTAGATGCCCCAGGCGAATATGTCAAAGTATATATTTTGGGATTGAAATATTGCTATTATGGCAATGAAATACCTTTGAAAACTTTAGCAGATAAATTATTTATGTCAGATATAGAAATTGACAGAGCTTTGAAGTATTGGGAAAAATCGGGCTTAGTTAAATTAAAATACATAGATGGTGAATATACAGTTGAATATCTCCCGGTTATTCCACAACCAACCTCAAATCACAGCGTGTCCTTACATGACCCTCAAGTAAAACAAATGTTTGAAGCAATTGAATTGACTTTGGGAAGGCCTTTAGCCCCCACAGAAATGGAAACATATTTAAGCTGGATAGATGAATACGGCTTTTCCTTGGAAATAATAACGATGTTAGTAAGTTATTGCGCTTCTAAAAGCAAAACTTCTTTAAGATATATGGAAAAGGTAGCAATAGCCTGGCATGACGCAGGTCTTAAAACCGCATTAGATGTAGAAGAATATTTAAAAGCAGAAAACAAAAGGTGGCAAAATTATAGAAAGATTTTAAATGCTTTAGGCCTTAAAGAGGATGAATTAATGGAATCCCACAAAGAGATGATGGACCGCTGGATGGAGGATTTAGGTTTTGATGTAGATGTGATAATAAAAGCCTGCAACGAATGTACTCTTAAATTGAATGAACCCAGTTTCCCTTATATAAATAAAATACTAATCAACTGGTTTAATGAAGGTGTAAGAACAGTAGAAGATTTAGAAAATAAAAAGTCCTCTAAAAAGAAAAAAACTCCTGCTACCTCAGGTTTTAAAGCTCCCAAAAACTACTTCAACAGCTACTCTCAGAGAAGTTACGACATAGAAGACTTGGAAAAAAAGCTTTTAGCCCATTCAAGGGGTGAATTAAATGAATGAAAACATCATCCATGAAATCCTTAAAGAATATGAAATGAAAAGAGATAAGGCTTTGCAAGAAGCTCTTTACCGTAAAAACAAACTTTATCAAAAAATTCCTGAACTTGAAAAAATTGAGGAAGAGATTAAGAACGTAGGAATCGAAATAACTCAATCAATTTTTAAAGAACCTGAAAAGGGAAAAGAACTTTTAAATCTTTTAAAAGAGAGGCTAAATAAATTAAAAAAGAAGAAGGCTTATCTCTTAGAATCTAATGGATACCCTGAAGATTATCTAGAACCTAAATACGAATGCAACATATGCAAAGATACAGGATATGTAAATGGAAAGCGATGTAAATGTTTTGACCAAAAGCTTATAAATATTTATTATAAACAATCAAGTATAGCCGAAATACTTAAAAAAGAAAATTTCTCTAATTTTAATTTCGAATATTATTCAGACAAACCCTATGGAGATAAGCCTTCCCCAAGAAGCAACATGAAAAACATTGTAGAGTTTTCTCTTAATTTTATAAAAAATTTTGATACTACCGCTGAAAGTCTTTTTTTCTATGGAGACTCGGGTCTTGGTAAAACATTCCTTGCTAATTGTATAGCAAAAGAATTATTAGATAGAGGTAAAAGTGTGATATATCGAACAGCGCCAAATTTAATTGAAGGTTTGAGAATAAACAAGCTTAATGCTGATGGCAGTAGTTATAATGAATATCTGGAATTGTTAAAAGAATGTGACCTCCTTATAATCGACGATTTGGGAACAGAATCTATAACTGCTTTTAGTTTGCAGGAATTTTTTAATATTTTAAATACAAGATTGTTGCTTGGTAAAAAATTTATTATTTCTACAAATTTACCTCTATCGGAAATAATGGCAATTTATCCCGAAAGAATTTATTCACGAATATTCGGCCATTTTAAATTGCTTAATTTCTACGGTGATGATATAAGACTAAAACGAAAAATGATAATTTAATAGAACCACTCTTGGAAAAATCCGCCTGTATCTTTGCCTGTCACACTGTCCACTACGTCAATTAAGTCTCGCGTAGTGGCAATTTTATATTTGTATTTATCGTAATAATTTTGAAGCACTTTTTTGAATTCTTCGTCACCTACCAGATTCCTCAGATTATAAAATACCATTGCTCCTTTGTTATAAACTATATTAGTGTATTCCTTCCACTCTTTAAAATCTGCCAAAGTCTTAGCAAAAGAAATATCTGAATTGGTATTTAGAAATTTATTAAATTCCCCCTCTATAACAAGCCTATAAATCTCATCAGCTGTTGCCTTACCGTAATACCTTTCTATATACATAATTGTAGTGTACTCCGTCAATCCCTCATCAAGCCAAGATTCTTTTATTTGGTTGTTTCCCACAGCACCATACCACCACTGATGAGCAGTCTCATGAGCAATTACATATTCTAAATGAAACAAATTAGCTTTTGTATACAAATCTTTTGATATCATTACAAGATTAGGATATTCCATGCCTCCCATGTAAAAATCAGTCTGCACAACAGAATATTGTTTATAAGGATACTTGCCAATATAATCATTGTAAAACTTAATTGCATCTACAGCAAATTTAAGTGCTTTATCCCCATATCCTTCCGTAAAATAATAGGATTTAACTTTTATGCCATTTACCTGTTGCTCTGTTACCTTAAATTTCGTACTTAACACCATAGCAAAATCCCTTACTTTTTGTGCTTCAATAACTAATTCTTTGGAATCTCCATAGTTTTTCTCGTCTTTTATTTCTCCAGTGGAAGCAACTATCATGTTTTTAGGTACTGATAATTTTACTTTGTAATTTGCTATATCACTATAAAAAGGATCTCCAAAAATGTAGTAGGGGTCATTATTCCAGCCATTTTTATCATATACAGAGAGTACAGGATACCAATTTCCTATCTGTACGGTATTGCTCCCATAGCCAAATCTACTTCTACAAGGTGGAATTTGTACTTTGTAAGTCATATTGATTTTTATTGCTTCTCCTTTTTTTAATTCTTTAGGCAAATTTATTTTTAAAATTTCCTCATTAGGTTCTTCCAATTCGTAAGTAGCTGGAATGTCTTTATCAAAAGTAACTTTTTCAATCTCTATAAATCCCGGTTGAAAACCATCAGGATAGGCAAAAGGGAGCTCTTCCTTCGTAAAAGGCAAATTCTCTTGTGTCTTGAAAGCATTTGGATATAAATGAAAGTATATTTCTTTTAAAGAAATATCATTAGTATTTATATATTTTACTGTTTGAGTAGCATAAATTATTTTATTTTGGTCATCATATTTTGCTTCAATTGTGTAAGATGTAAGTTGACTCTCTTCAGGCAAAAGATAAAGCACTAAACCGATAATTACAATTATAGCTAAACCCAGTAGTGCTTTTTGTTTTATTTTCATATAACCAGCTCCCCTAAATTATCCTTCAATATATAATTAGTACAAATTTTTAAATAATAGAACTTTTTCACTTAAAAAATAAAAAGCACCTTAAAATGAAAAGGTGCTTCAGACTGTTGACAAACTTTCGTAAAGGAGATATTTTGCAATCGGTGCGACTTGTAAAAGAAGAAGCAAAAAGAAGCTCAAAGAAGTGAAATATAAAACTGACCGAACAAAAAATAAACGAAGTAAGAAAAATGATAAGACATGCCCAGGCGTCATTCAATACCAAAAGCTAGAGCTTGAGGCGAGCAGAGATTGTCGCTTTGGAACATCGGAGCGACGATGCAAAATATCTCCTTTGAATATTTTTAACCTTTGTCAACAAACTGAAAGCACCTTAAAATGAAAAGGTGCTTTTAGCTCAATTCGTGAATAAATAATCCGCTTCTTAGTTTAGGCTCAAACCAGGTAGACTTAGGAGGCATTATCATTCCCGCATCGGCAACAGCAATTAAATCTTCAACTGTTGTCGGGTACATAGAAAAAGCTACTTTCATATCTTCCTTAACTCTTCTTTCTAATTCTTCTAAGCCTCTAATTCCGCCTACAAAATCAATCCTTTTATCAGTTCTCGGATCTTTTATCCCCAAAATAGGATCCAAAAGATTTTTTTGTAAGATGGATACATCTAAACTTTCTATCGGATCCGATGGGTTAAAAGTACCTTCTTTGGCAGTAAGTTTGTACCAATTTCCTGATAGATACATACCAAAAGTGTGCTTTTGCGAAGGATTGAAAGGCTGGCCTTCATTACATTTCTCTACTTCAAATTTCTCTTCTATTTTTTCGATAAATTCACTTTCGGAATAACCGTTTAAATCCTTTACCACTCTATTATATGGCATGATAAAAACTTCATCATTGGGCACTAACACTGCTAAAAAATAGTTAAACTCTTCATCTCCTTTATAATCACGATTTTGTTCTCGCCTCTTTAAGCCTACTTTTACCGAAGCAGCAGCCCGATGATGTCCATCTGCAATGTAAAGATAGTCTATTTCCTTAAAAATATAAGTAATTTTATTTATTAAGGATTTGTCATCTATAATCCATACTGTATGTCTTATCTCGTCCTCTGATGTAAAATCATATACAGGATTTTTGCTCCCCATCCAGCTATTTAACAACTTTTTAAGCTCTTGATTGGCTTTGTACGTTAAAAAAACTGGACTGGTGTGAGCATCACAGTAATCCATGTGATTTATTCTATCCTGTTCTTTCTCCGGCAGAGTAAGCTCATGTTTTTTAATTATTCCTTCTAAATATTCATCAATCGAAACAGTCGCTACCAATCCCACTTGACTCCTGCCATTCATTATTTCTCTATAGATGTAATAGTTCTCCTCATTATCTTTTATTAACAGCCCTTTTTTAAGCATTCTGTCAAAATTTTCTCTCGCTTTTTCATAAACTATTTCATCGTAAGGATTTATAGAAGGAGCTAAATCTATTTCTGCTCTATCCACATGAAGAAATGAATAAGGATTATCTTTAGCCAAATTTCTCGCTTCTTCGGTATTTACGACGTCATAAGGCAAGGACACTATTTTATTTGCCAATCCTGGTGCAGGCCTTATTGCCTTAAAGGGTTTTACTGTAGCCATAATAATCCTCCTAAAAATTTATTTCAACTGGTTTTAATGCTTTTATTACTGGCTTTTTATTCGTAGTGTGTACACATCCTATAGATTTTTACAACTATTTCTCTTTCCAAAACTTCGTATATTATCCTATGCTGTATGTTTATTCTTCTTGAAAATTTCCCTTGCAAATCTCCCCTTAATCTCTCATAAGGAGGAGGATTTTGGTATGGATTTTCTTTTAATATTTTTAAAATTTCTTTTGCTTTTTTATCTAATCCACACTCTTCTAGTTTCTTGGCATCTTTTAAAGCATATTTTGAAAACTTTAGTTTATATCCCATCCTAAATCTTCCTCATCCTTCCATTCATCTAATGGAGTTTTATCTGCATCAATAATACTTTCTTTTAAGTTAGGTATTGATAACAAATACAATGTTTCTTGAATTGCATTCCAGTCTTCTTCAGAAATCAAAATTGCGTTACCTTTTCTAGAAGTTATTTGGATTGGTTCGCTGTTTTCTCTTACTTGCTCAATTATTTTATATATGTTTTGCCTTACTTTTGTTACAGGCATTGTCCTCATTTAAATCACCTCTGTAGATAATTATAACGTACATAAAAACGTACGTCAATAAAAATTTTTAAAATAAGGTATCATTTTTTATTTTTACCTTTCTCCAGTCTTTATATTGCACTCAGGAAACATTTCCCTAAACATTCCTTCCTGTTCTTTTAAACACAATTTCTTTTCTGCCGTACTCTATTAAAAGTTATTTTTACTTAATTTAGTTTAAATAGTATCTGGAATAACTATTCTTCTCATAATTTTTTATATACATCTCCACGGTTACCTATAATTAAAATACGAATTAACAATTTATTTTCTTCAATTGTAAAAATAATTCTATAATCTCCCACTTTTAATCTGTAAAGGTTATTATATCCTCTTAAAAACTTTACATCACCTTCAGGTAACTTGCCAATTGCTTTCGCAAGTCTTTTTTGTTGTTGAGGAGGCTGGTCTTTGAAAAATTTTGCAGCTTTTTTACTGAATTCCATTTTGTAATTCTTTTTCATCGATCCCAGCCTCCTTTAACACCTCCTCAAAAGGTATATATTCATTTTCACCGGCAATAATTTTTTGAGCCTCTTCTACAAGAAAAATATCAAACTCATCTAATTCTTCATCTATTATTTCTTTTAAATTTTTGAGTATGATTAAAACTCTTGCCATTTTTTCTTCAGGAATTTCGTCTATTATTTTATAAGCCTGCTCCTTTAACGTCATTGTACTCACCACCATTTTATATTCCTCCTTTAATATTTTACTATAAAAAATTTAAAATTAAAATATATAAGGAAAAGGCAAAAACACCTTCTCCTAAACATTTATAACTTCCAGTTCTGCAGTACCTTCCTTTACTCTGGCTTCGATTATTTGAGTATCCGGTATTGAATATGCCGTAATGCTTTCTGCATTGTCTATAAAAATTGGGAATTTTATGTTTGTCAGACCCATTATAAGATTTCCAATTTCAAGGCCTGCTTTGATTCGTTCAGAATAAGAAAACATGTTGAATTCTTTCCCATCGTAGAGAATTTTGAAGTCGTCTTTGATCTCTCCTGTGCTCTGGACAATTTTCCAGAGCTGAAGGGATACTTTGTCCAGATATTTGTTTATCTCTGCTGCCTCAAGCTCTAGCTTTTTGGTATTGAATGATTTTGCGTATTCTATCAAAGTTTTTACTTCGTTTATTTTTTGTTCGGTCAGTTTTATATCTTCTTCTACTTCTTTGAGCTTTCTTTTTGCTTCTTCTTTTTGTCTGAGCAGTGCTTTAATACTTTCGTTGTGGCTTATTACTTCTCTTTCTTCAAATCTGAGCCTTTCTATTTGCCGTATTATTTGCTGTATTTGTTCTTTGTTTGCATTTGTATTTAGCGCATTTTCTAGCCTCTTAATTTTTATCTCAAGGGCTTTTCTGTATTTGTTTACTTTTTATTGAAATTTCTTTTCTGCTTTTTTGTTTTCTTCAATAACAGCTTTTAGCTCTGTAGCAATTTTTGTACCTTTTTCTCTTATCTCCTGCAGCTTTGTTAATAAAAGCTGCTCAGTTTGTTGACAAAGTTAAAAAATATTCAAAGGAGATATTTTGCATCGTCGCTCCGATGTTCCAAAGCGACAAAACTAAACTCGACTTTCGGGCTCTGGCAGGGTACCCCGTCAGGCAACGTCCTGTCTTAGTGCCCGCCTCCGCCCTCCTTGGCTTCGGCCCTGCCTCCACCCTCAGTCTCGCTAAGTTTTGTTACCCCGCTTTGTCACAAGTCGCACAGATTGCAAGATATCCTATTTTCGAAAGTTTGTCTACAGTCTGAAGTTTGATAATGTTCTTTATGACATGAATGCGAATATTTTTAAAATCTGCCTCTTCCTATTTGAGGTCTAACGATTTTCAGGATAATAGTATAATTTTTTCTTAAAAAGCCAGCATATTTTATAAATTTGTGTTGATACTTATTATTATCTGTGCTAATATACTAGACATGAACAGTAGTACATTAAAATAGTTTAAATTTAGCGAAAGAATAAGAAGGACACCAAGGGTTATTGTGTCCTTCTTATTTGTGTGACCAATTTGTGACCAAAATTTGAGCCACAGAATTAAAAAAATGGAGCTGGCGAAAGGACTTGAACCTTCAACCTGCTGATTACAAGTCCCATAAAAGCTATTTTTATTGATGTTCTTTTAGGTATTATAAGTCCTTCCAACCTGCATGTATTAAGGATTTCAGCCATTTGTAATATTATGTTAAATTGCTTGAGATTCATTAAGTTTTTTTCAGTTCGCAATCAACTCGCAATCAAAAAAATTAACTTCCAAATAGCATTTGTTTTAACTTTTGTGTAGCCTCTTCCTGCATAGTAGGTAAAACATGGCTATAAGTATCAAGTGTTAATGTTATATTCGCATGTCCCAATCTTTCACTTACTACTTTAGGATTTTCACCTGCTAATAAAAGAAGTGTAGCGCATGTATGCCTTAAATCATAAAGTCTTATATTTGGTAATCCTGCGTTTTTTAGAAGAGGTTTAAAATATTGATAATTAATATTTGCAAGGTCAAGAGGTCTTCCTGTTTCAGTAGCAAATACAAGTCCATAATCGACATATACCTTTGGGTCTTTCAATTTTTCTTCCCATTTTTCTGGTTTAAATTTATTCTTATCCTTATCATAATTGATATATTCTTTTGCCTTAAGCTTTTCCTCTGACTGTTGTTTCCTATGCTCCTTTAAGTCATTCATAACTTCTCTTGGTAAAGGAATTGTTCTTCTGCTTTGTGGTGTCTTTGGTTCTTTTAATTGCCAATTGTTTTTTACTCTGGTCAAAGTCCTTTGTACTGCAATACGATTATTTTTCCAGTCTATATCTTCCCATTTAAGGCCTAAGGCTTCACTTGGTCTCATACCACTTATAAGTAGCAATTCAAATAATATCCCCCATCTGTTATAAACACAAGCTTCTAAAAACTTTTTAGCCTGTTCTGGCGTTAAAACTTTCATCTCTTTTTTTGCCTGCTTCGGCAATGTAGTTCCATCACATGGGTTATATCTTAACATCTGCCACTTAATAGCTTGCTTTAATGCTTCATTTAAAACTGTATGTGTATATCTTATAGTTCTTGCTGATAGGCCCTGCTCTAACATATTATTGTACATATTTTGTATTATTAAAGGTGTTAATTTTAAAAGCTTATAATTCCCAATAGCAGGATCGATATACAATCTTATCTTTTGTTCATAATCGTTGTAAGTTTTGAGTGCTAAAGAGGATTTTTTTGTCTCAAGCCATTTTTTAAGATAATCCTTAACCGTAATATTAGTTTCATCTATTGGCAATGTCCCTGTATCATACTCTACTATTTTTTTGGCTAAATATTTTTGTGCTTCTGCTTTGTTTTTACATTCGATTGTTTCAATATAGTATTTCCTTTTTCCATTACCATCAGTACCAATATAAAAGCTTATCTTATACTTCTTTCCCTTAATTATTTCTTTCACTGACCCTCTTTGTCTTGCCATAACATAACCTCCTTGAAATAGACCTATTTTATAATGCTCGTTTCACATCTTTTATACTAAAGCCTTCTTCACCTTGAATTAACCTCTTTTTGTTATTTAAGAGAAGGGAGCTGCAAAATTGCAACCCCTTTTATCAACTGTAAATCCTTTCTACAATGCCTGCCAATGCCAATAAGAAGGAATCTTTGCTCAGTCCCGAAAACACCTCTAAAGGTGTTATTTTGTAGTTGTTGTAAAGATTAAATGCCAATGCAATTAGTTTTCTATCTTCACTTGTCCATTCGCCATCATCTAAACATTCTGGTTTTATTGTGTGGTCTTTAAAATCGTAAATCTTATCAATGTTTTGATAGAGACTATCTTTCCCTGATAGAATATGAAACAAAGCAATCCTCTCTTTGTCCTGTAGATGTGTTTTATCCCTCTCTAAGAGGTTGGATAACTGTTTTAAATGGTCTTCCTCAATCTCAACCCTTACAACCACCTTAGAAGGCATAAATCCTCTCTCCTTTCTTATAAACTAAATATAACTTAATAAATTTAAACATATTTTATTAAGTTTTATTATAATGTAATATAACGACCATGTCAATTTATTTTAATATACTTTGTTAGTTTTTATTGATATAAATTATATCCTGTGCTATTATTGTAAAAGAGGTGATTATCATGGAAGAATACTTTACAGTAAAAGAAGTATCTGAAAAGCTAAAGCTAAATACTATGACTATTTATAAATGGATTAAACAAGGGAAAATTAGAGCTATTAAGCTTGGTGATACATGGCGAATATCTGAAAGTGAATTAAATCGGATATTGAATGAAAACAAAAACGTATAAATGTTTTATAATCTATTATGACTTATTGTAACTTATTATACTAAATTGCTATTTCGTCTAATTATACTACTTTAAAGTGGTAAATTAGCCTTTTCCCAAAAAACAGTAAAACCTGCGAATATGTGTTCACTACCCCGCCTGCCGGTTCCTGCTATGAAAATATACAAGATTTTATACTCCCTACTCCCTCAAAGCCTTATATCTCAAGCCTTACGCTGTTTTTAAAAACCTCTATTTCGTAAAATTTTGTAAAGTTTCTAAAACCCCTTGTGCTCGTAATTCGCTCGTTTATGCTTTAGCCTCTCAAAAGCCCAAAATTGCCCTACAATCGCTTTTAAACGTCAAGGCAATAATTTTATACGTCCCCTTTTTTTAAATGCTGAAAAATCTGAAAAATGCCCCAAAATGTCCGCTTACACCCTCTTTTTTATAGCGTCCGAAAAGTCAAAAAATGCTTCTATGACAAAGCTTACAAAACTTAATCTATAGCCTACTACAAAGCCTATAAAGGACACATTTTTTTGATTTACTTTGACACCCTACCTCAATTTACTGCTCTAAAACTTCTGTTTTACTGCTCTCTTTAAATCGCTTTTACTCTTTTCTGTAACTCTTTTGCAACCTTTTTGCTACTCTTTTGCTCTCTTTTTGCTCTTCTTTAAAGCTTAAGTTTCCTTAAGTCCCAACTGCTTTTTTGTGGTGGTTCGGTTCGCTTCTTGACATTTAAACGTTAGCATTTGTTAGCATTTTAGCCCCCCCTCGTATAAAATACCTTTCTCGGGTCTTTGAATGCCCGCCGCTCGGTCTTCACCTTTCCTTCAAAAAAACAAGTAGGGGGGTATTTATTGTATTATTCCCCTTCTATAAGATAAAGGGAATTTTGTGCACGCTAAACTACGCCCGCCGGTTCTCAAGAAGGTTATATAAAATTTCTTTATACCCCTACCCTATAAGTTTTTACTAACTATCTTATATGCCTTTATCTCTTCGTCCCAATAGATAGTATAAATATCTACCTCATATTTTTTAGCCATTTCTTTAGCCTTTTTATATGCCTCTTCTATTTCTGCGAATACACTATATAGCTCTGCTACACCTTCATATAATTTACTAATACTCTTTTCCCTAAAGGCTTGATTAACCTTTTCCATAGCTTCATCATGTTTTTGATTAAGTATAAGATTATGCTTTTCAATCCATGTAATAGCTCCATAACTGCCATTTTCATAATACTTTCTTGCTAATTCTTCTAACTTAACCTTCAGGTAATTATAAGCTTTATCTTCGTCCCATTTTTGTTTTTCTTCCCATGCTTTTTTGACTTTGTTTAGAAGACTTTTATCTTCCCAATAAGATTTACTTTCCATTTTTACACCTTCTTGACTTAATGTTTTTATTTTTTTATTAAGAAAAAAAGTAATTAAGGTAAAAAAGCTTAACCATGCATGTTGCAGCGTTCTAAAAAAGGTAGTAAAAAGGTTAAAAAAAGATTTTGTAAAATAAAAGTTTTTGACTTAATTAGCCTTTTTTATACCTTTTTTATTTCCCCAAACCATTGATATAAGGCTTTTTTCCCTTTTTTAGTTTTTTTCGCTACATATATTATGTTTTATTTAATTCCCATATTGTTTTGGGTCTCCCTTTAGTCGGCTCAACGTTGCCAATGATTGCCCCTTTAGCCGATAATTTTTGTAAAGCATCTCTGATTTTTGTTGCCACTACTTTTCCTTTAAAAACATTTATACTAATCTCTGTCTGTGTCATAGCTCCTTTTTTTAAGGCTTCCAATATTCTATCTTGTATCTCATCCCCTGATTTATCACCAAATACAAATTCTACTGATTGTTCGCTTCTTTGCCATATTGCTAATGCGCTCTCTATATGCCTTTTCCTGATTACTTTCGATTTATCCAGTATTGCATATAATAATGACAACCTTAAGACCTGTGCTTCTGCTCTACTGGTAATAGCCCCAATCACTCCATCTTTACCCTCTGTTAAAATAGGATATGCTTCTTTCCAAAATTCCGCTGCTTCATCATCTCTGCGTATTTCACCTTTATTTTCTCTTGCCCATCTAAACACATTAACTAACTTTTGTATAATTTCGTTATAGATTGTATCTGGTATAATTGGACCTTCTGGCAATAGCTTGCTTCTTCTTACACATTGCCATATAAATCTGTTCGCAAATCCGTTAAATAATTCTACGTCCCTTAAGTGGTTCCTTAACTCTTCTACTGTAATATGGCCAATAATTGATACATGAGGTCCAGTTACAATTGCAGGATTGTTTTTGCTTAAGGACTGTATCTTATATCCATCCCATGCTTGCCTAATAATAGGTGATAATATGTTGCCTTCTCTTTGCATCCTCTTTAGGATAGTAGCAAATTCGCTTTCTGTAACTAAAAGCCTTTTATCCTCGACTCCTAAGTCAGTTAATTCTTCTTTAAATTCTCCTGTCTTTTTGTCTTTTACTTTTTCTACTACAGGGTCTCTTATAGCCCAAATAAGCCCTTCACCACTTGCCAATCCTTCTACGTTTTTAGCCTTTATATATTCTTCATCTATCCTCTTAAAAACCTCTCTAACTGGTCCTAAAGAGGTCCCTTTCCTTGCCTTTGCAGTATCGCCTATTAGTAATGTGAAAATATTAGTGCCATGTGTATCTGCTGCTACTCTCGTATATATGTTTTTGCCTATATAATTACCTATTGTTGTTAGAAAGCTCATTAGTAAAGCTACATTGTCGGCTTCTGTATATGGTTCAATAGCTCCTACAATTTCTCCTATAAGGCCATGATAAGCCGCTTCTGGCAAATCCTCTGGCCATGGTATAGCTTCCTCTATTTCTTCTTCCTGTATATCATCCTTCTGTTGTGGTATAATAGTATTAAAGAATTTTTCTGTATTCGGTAATTGTCTTTCTTGCTTGAATTTTTTTATTGCTTCTATAACTTCTTGCTTAGTTTCCATTGTTTAACCTCCTCCACTACAAAAAGTTTATCTTGAATATTTCCCTCAAGAAGTAGGTCCAACCAGTAATTAATTAGGTCCTGCTCATGGCATGCTTCTACAAATTCACTTAGCTCCATATCTTTAGGCTCGCTAATAGCCTGCTTTATTTTTGTATATAAATGGTTTAGTTCACATAGATAATCATAAGTCTCGTCAAACGCCTTTAAAAAGTCATTATAAAGCTTGTCTTCTTCCTGTTTTTGTTGTATGCATTGTTGTATTTTTTTCTTTTCTTCTTTGGTTAACCTCTTCTCTTCAGGAAGAAAAATATTAAAATCTCTTGCTAACCTATAAACCGCTTCTAATGGTTCAAGGTTAAAATATTCCGCTACAAAGTCTATTACATCGCCATGTGCTCCACAACCAAAACAATGATATGCTTCTTCATAGATTACCATAGAAGGGTTCTTATCATTATGAAATGGACACCTAATCCAATGATATTTCCCCTTTTTAATAGGGTGCAGGCCATAATATTCTATAGCCTGCATTAAAGGAATGCTATCTTTAATTAGAGTAAATTTATCAATAGTGGTATTAGTCATTTTTAACACCTTCGATTAAAAAATCATTAGATAGCTCATGTTTTTTTGCATTTCCTTCGATTTTAGAAGGCCTTTTCCCAAATCTATAAGGATATAAAGGACAATCTTTCATAGGACAAAGTTCAACTTCCTTATATTGATAATTGCTACATTCCAAACATTTCTTTCTAATTGCCTTCAAAGGTGTTAGCATAATTATGCCTCCCTTCCTACATGCCTATTTTTTATTTCACAATGCTTAAAAGGTATAAATATATGCCTTAACTATTTGTCTTAAAAAAACGGTAACTATCTTATGACTTTTTACGAATTACAAGGCTTTCGATATCTTCTTTTAAGGCTTTAACGTCTTTTAACGCCTGTAGGATTAAGACTAAGCAAATAATACAAGTGATTATACTTATTAGCATTCCTTATTCAGCCTCCCTTTTCCAACCGCCGGGATATCCTTGCCCGCCATTATCAAGCCATTCCTGTAATTTATCTGGGTCTACTCTTAATTGCCTGCCTATTCGTATTACCGGTAACAGTCCTTCCCTTGCCAAGGCGTATACTCTGTCCTCCTTCAAGTCAAGTATTCTTGCTACCTCCGGTAACCTTAATAACTTTTTATCCATAATAAAAACACCTCCTATATTTTCTACTTCAATAGTAGAATATAGGAGGCATTCATTGAAGGAATTAGACTTTTTTTATCTAATTCAAGTGATATTTATCTGTAACCATCTCTTAAAGGTAGTTCTATAAGCTGAGATATATTTTTAACGTTTTTATAAATATTGCTTTCTTCATAAAATTTGCCTGTCTTTTCAGATATAAAATCTGTTATTTTAGGCAATTCCCAACCTTTTATCTGATACAATACAAACCATTCAAAATGTTCAACTTGGCGTTTTTCTATGCCTTTTACATAATTCTTTTCCTGCGCTTCCATTTTACATTTTTCAATGTATTTATTAAGGTATTCATTAAACTTCACTTGGACCTTTTCCTTAAATTGTTTTTCTGTTTCAAACGCTATATCCCATTTAAATTTTTCCGGGAATTCAAATAAAGGTAAATCCAACCCCCAAAATACGACACCTCTATATTGCCATTCTTCATAAATTTTACTGCCCACATATGGTGATAATTGATACCAATGACTCATAGTTTCAATTGCAGTTTCTAATATCCAACTGCAATTAATATTATATCGTTCTGCCCATTTAATTAATTCATCCTTAAGTGGTATTAAATCTGGATAAAATTCATCTGTTAATTCATTAATATAATAGCTTATTGTGTCCTCTATATCTCTATCATTCCATGCAAGTATTGTAAATTCATTTTTCTTATTTTTATATTTGTTTAATCTTGAAATATAATTTGTTTGTGTCTTTTTTGCTTCTTCTATCTCTATAATCAATTGCTTATAAATAGGATAAACGTTATTATAAAGTGTATGTAATATTTCTGGCATTTCTTTTTTTATAGTATTCAAAAATATATTTCGTGCATTTTCTTTTGATATTATGTTATCTTGCGGTTCCATTTCACCATATGCTAAATTCATTGCAAACATCCTCCTTGCTTTTCCCTGCAAGGACAGGATATAATATATATGGTCGTGTATAATCCTTGGTCCTTGCCATGGGTTATTTTTTTATCTAAATAAATCTTATAATATATTATACCATATATACACATCTAAAACTATATTAAACACTATATATAGTATATTAAAAAGTAGCTGTTTTTCAAGATTTCAACTCGCAATCAACTCGCAATCAAAAAAGGGTATCGACTTTTTATCGATACCCTTAAACATGCTATTTAACTGGAGCTGGCGAAAGGACTTGAACCTTCAACCTGCTGATTACAAGTCAGCTGCTCTGCCTATTGAGCTACGCCAGCACCTTTATTAGCTATCCAATTGTCCCGACATTTATATATTATACTTAGAGCAAGAGTATATGTCAAGCTTTTAAAAAAATTTTTTTGCTCTTTACTTATGGCGATCGAGAAAATCCAAAATAGCTGTGTACACCTTTATTTCATTAGATTTTTTGGAAAAGCCATGGCCTTCATCTGGTAGTACAATGTACTCTACATCTCTACCCTTTGACCTTAAAGCTTCTACAATTTGGTCTGACTCTGCTTTCACTACACGAGGGTCATTAGCCCCCTGCACTACTAACATAGGTTTTGTCATGTTTTCTAAATAAGTGATGGGGGAATCTTTAATTAAACGTTCTTTGTCTTTTACAGGGTCTCCCAACGCTCTTTCCATCATAGGCTTCCAATGGGGTGGCACAGATTCTGCGAAGGTAATTAAATTGCTGACTCCAAAAATATCAACAAAGGCTTTAAATTTGTCTGCATGCCTCCCGTGCAACAGAAGGGTCATATACCCTCCATAACTTCCCCCAACTACAAATATTTTATCTTTGTCAATTTTCCCTGTCTCAATAAGCCAATCTATCCCTGCAATTATATCCTTTCGTGGTCCTTCTCCCCAATCTCTTTCTACTAGTTGAGTAAAGGTTTTACCATATCCTGTGCTACCTCTGAAATTTGGAGCAAATATGCGATACCCATAAGCTAATAAGAGTTGAAAAAATGGGCGGAAAAACTTTCTTTCAGCAGCTTGCGGTCCACCATGTGGCCAAAGAACTGTGTATCCATTGTCTATATCAGCTGGAGGTTTAAAAAACAATGCCTGTATCCTTTTGCCATCAAAACTTGTATATTCTAAAACTTCTGGCTCCACCAATAATTCTTTTGGAATACCGGGCAACTTATTTTGGGTAATAGGTTGCCACTCTCTACCTTCTACCAATCTGTATATGTTGTGAATGGTTGTGGCACTTCGGCCTAATACATATATCGTGCCTTTTTTAGAAACCTCCAATTGGTCTACCACCGAAACTGGCAAGGGTATTTCTTCTAACCTTTGGCCATCTAAATAAAAGCGATACAAAAGGTCTTCAACACCTTTTTCTGCTTGAAGTATAATACTGCTACTTTCTCTGTGAAACTTTGCTTCCACAAAAGAGACATCGGGTATTTCTAAAATTTTGCGAAAAGCTTTGTCTTTTATTGAAAACATCGCAAGATATGTAAAATCAGACTCATAGTCTGTCAAAAAATATATTGTGTCTTTGTCTACAAAAAGAGGACTTCTGGTTATGTGAATTTTTTGTGGTTCAGGAACAAGAGGCAAAGTTTCTGTCTCAGTCATCACCATTGCTAAAGCATAGGTGTTGGCAAAAACTTTTATTATCACAAATCGGGTGTCGTCGTCAGACACTGCAGCAAGGTATGTAGCCCCTTCTGATCCTTCATACAATCTTCTTTCTTGCTTTTTTTCAATATCGTATACATATCCATTCAAATAAGTAGGATTTTCCTTGCTTGAAACGTAATACAAAAGTTCTCCTTTTTCATTTAAATGTGAAAAATAGTATTTGTCCTGACCTTTAGATTCCTCAAACAAAGGCGTAAGTTCTCCCCCTATTAAAGGCAATGCGTATATTTTGTAGTTTTCATCCCCATCTTTATCAAATCCCGCAAGTATATATCTCCCTTTTGGGTCAAATTTAATAAAGGAAGTGCTTTGCCCGATGTTCGTTAATGGATACGGATAATAGGAAGTTTCAAGGTCAATAGCCCACAAATTAAAAGCACCGTTTAAATTGGCACTCATTATAAGCTTAGAATCGTCGGGCGAAACCTCAAAAGCTTGAATTATGTATGCCCCCAAATATTCCTTAGCAGTAGGCTTTTTAAATTCAAACAATTTGCAATCCCCCTTTTAGTTAAACCTTTATATTTAAAATATACCATTTAAGGTTGTTACAGTCAACAAACAAAAAGGGATTTTGATGAAACATCATCAAAAATCCCTTAAAACAATAGTCTGATTTCTTTCAGGTCCTACAGAGATTATTGCTGCTTTAATACCTATCAATTCTTCAATTCTTTTTATATATTTTTGAGCATTATAAGGTAAGTCGTCAAAAGTTTTTGCTCCTTGTATATCTTCTTCCCACCCGTCAAACTCTTCATATACAGGTTCACATTGAGCCAAATCCTCAAGGCTTGCAGGAAAATCTGTTATTATTTCTCCCTTAAATCTATAACCTGTGCATATTTTTATTTTTTTAAGTCCTGTCAAAGTATCTAATTTGGTAAGAGCAAAATGAGTTATACCAGACACTCTTACAGAGTATTTAAGAATAACAGCATCCAGCCAGCCACATCGTCTAGCTCTTCCCGTTGTAGTGCCGTATTCATGGCCTTTTTCTCTTAAAAATTCAGCATTTTCATCAAAAAGCTCTGTGGGAAAAGGTCCTTTACCAACCCTTGTAGTATATGCTTTTACTACACCTATCACCTCATCAATCATTGTAGGTCCTATTCCTGCTCCTATTGTCACTCCTCCTGCTATGGGATGAGACGCAGTAACATAAGGATAGGTACCCAAATCTAAATCAAGAAGCGTCCCCTGTGCTCCTTCAAATAAAACTTTTTTGCCACTTTTAATTAAATCGTATAAAAGCACTGTTGTATCAGTAACAAAAGGTTTTATTTTTTCAGCATACTCTAAATATTTTTTATACATTTCACCAAAATCAAAGCCTTCTACACCATACAAATCTCTAAAAAGTTTATTTTTCTTTTCTATATTTCTTTTAAGTTTTTCCTCTAAAACCTTTGGCTTTATAAGGTCGCATACTCTTATTCCTATCCTTTCTGACTTATCCATATAGCAAGGACCTATGCCTTTTTTCGTAGTACCCAAGTCATTTTTTCCTTTTGCTAGTTCTTCAAGTTCGTCTTGCCTTATATGATAAGGAAATACGATATGGGCTCTATCGCTTATTTTTAAATTCTCTATACTAACCCCTTGTTTTTCTAAATTTTCTATTTCCTCAATCAAAGAAGCCGGGTCAATTACTACTCCATTCCCTATTATACAAATTTTATCATGATATAATATCCCAGAGGGAATCAAATGGAGTTTATACTGCACTCCTCCTTTTTCAACTGTATGACCAGCATTATTTCCCCCTTGGTATCTTACGACTACATCTGCCTTTTTCGCGAGATAATCAGTAATTTTTCCTTTCCCTTCATCTCCCCATTGGGTACCAACTATAACTAATGTTGACATAATTGTTCTCCTTCCCTATTTAACTCTTGTCAGAATTTCTCTTGCAACTACAACGCCAGATACAGAGGCTTGTGCCAGTCCCCGTGTAATGCCTGCTCCATCTCCAGCCGCAAATAGATTTTGAATTTGCGTTTCAAATTTGTCAGTAAGCTTTACTCGTGAGGAATAAAACTTTACCTCAACACCGTATAAAAGTGTATGTTTAGAATATACCCCTGGAGATACTTTGTCCAAAGCTTGCAACATCTCAATTATTGACTGCAAAAATCTATAAGGTAACACCAAGCTTAAATCCCCTGGTGTTGCATCTTTTAAAGTGGGCTCTACAAGTCCTCTTTTAATCCTTTCCGGAGTAGAACGCCTTCCTGCCAACAAATCTCCTAACCTTTGGACAATCACTCCATCTCCTAACATATTAGCAAGCTCTGCAATATAACGACCATATTCTATTGGCCTATTGAAAGGATGAGTAAACTCTTTACTTACCAGTATTGCAAAATTTGTATTCTCCGTTTTTATATCTTTGTAACTATGCCCATTTACAGTTTTTATGCCATTATTGTTTTCAACAACCACCTTGCCATAAGGGTTCATGCAAAAGGTCCTTACTCTGTCATCAAAAGACTTAGAATAATATATAAATTTAGATTCATAAACCTCCTTTGTAATATCCTCCATAACAACAGCAGGGATTTCTACTCTCACACCTATATCTACCGCATTATTCTTTGTCTCTAGACCAAGTCTATCAGCTTCTTTCTTAAACCACTCTGCACCTTCTCTTCCAGGCACAACCACTATATATTTACCGTAATATTCTTCTCTTTTTTCTGTAACTACACCTTTCGCCTTCCCATTTTCTACAATTATCTCGGTTACCATTGTCTCTGTTTTAATCTCCACTTTTTCGCCAAGATATTCTCTCATATTTTTTATAATATCGAAACTCTTATCTGTCCCCAAGTGTTTAATAACAGCAGGAATCAATTTTAAATCTGCTGCTTGAGCTCTCTTTTCAATCTCTCTAATCTTTGCTCTATCCGTTCCATGAACTTCCGTCGTCCCACCAAACTTTACATATATGCTGTCTACATAACTTATGAGATGATTAAGCTGAGACTTCGACATGTACTCGTCTAAAACACCACCAAACTCTGAGGTTAATGTTAACTTTCCATCACTAAATGCCCCTGCACCACCTATGCCTGAAGTAATAGAACAAGGTTTGCAATTAAGGCACTTTGAATCATAAGCGTTAAGAGGGCAAATTCTCTTTTGTATATCTTTCCCTTTTTCAAGCAAAAGTATGTTTAAACTTTCATTTTTGTCTACAAGTTCCAAAGCCGTAAAAAGGCCTGCAGGTCCGCCTCCTACAATAATAACATCGTATATTTTCATAAAAATATAACCCCTTCTCTTTGATGTAGTAGACTCCAAAACCCCCGTAATATATATTACCAAAAAAAGAATTACAAATCAATAAAAATGCGAATTTTATTTGAATAATTCTATTAAATGTTCGTATTTCATAATGGCTATCGCCCAACTATATTTATTAAAATCTTTTCAAAACAATTCCTGCAAAAATAAAAAGACAGGCTATTACGCTCTGTCTCAGACTGTAGACAAACTTTCGTAAAGGAGATATTTTGCAATCGGAGCGACTGTGACAAAGCGGTAACAAAACTTAGCGAGACTGAGGGTGGAGGCAGGGCCGAAGCCAAGGAGGGCGGAGGCGGGCACCTGAGACAGGACGTCGCCTGACGGGGTACCCTGCCGGAACCTGAAAGTCGAGTTTAGTTTTGTCGCTTTGGAACATCGGAGCGACGATGCAAAATATCTCCTTTGAATGTTTTTTAAACTTTGTCAACAAACTGAGACAGGCTATTACGCTCTGTCTTTCATTACTCATTAATTTTTATAAAGATACAATCAATTTCGATAATACATTTTCTAGTTGTGTAGCTGATTTTAGCAGATTTTCCGAACTTTCTTTTATTTCCTCAATAAATTTCATGTGCTCTTCTGTAGATGCTGCAACTTCTTCAGTGGATGCAGCAGTCTCTTCTGAAACTGCTGTAATATTTGCTATAGATCCTATTATTTCATCTTTATACCTTGAAAGTTCCATCATCGCATTATTCAACATATGTATGTTTTCAGTAATAGTATCTATTGAACTCTTGATCTCATTAAAGGAAGCATATGTAGTTTCCACTTGATGCACTTGGTCTTCCGCAATTTCCTTTACCACATTTGCTTTTTCAACTGTCTTGGCTGTTTTTTGCTCTATTTCGCTTATAATCTTGGCTATTTCACTGGCAGCTTGTCTCGATTGCTCTGCTAAATTTCGAACTTCTTCTGCAACAACTGCAAATCCACGACCAGCCTCCCCTGCTCTTGCTGCCTCAATAGCAGCATTTAAAGCAAGCAAATTGGTCTGGTCTGCAATTCCCGTTATCACCTCTATAATCTTTTCAATATGATGAGAATTTGCTTGCAACTCATTAATCGCACTAACAACTTCGTCTATTGACTCTTTTGTAACGTCAGTTTTTTCTTTTAAAGAATTTACTGTGTGCATGCCATTTTGACTAAGTTTATCAGCATTTATAGTAGACTCTTCTACGACTTTGAAAAATTTAGCGGAATCATCAATACTATTCCCAATATTCTGCACCATATCGGCTGCATTAGAAGTATCTTTTGCTTGTTCAGAAGCTCCACTTGCAATCTCTTCCACTGCCTTAGAAATTTGTTCAAAAGTCATATTCCCCTGTTCAATAGATTTAAAAAGAAGATTTGCCGTATCTTTAGTGTTTTGAGCAAAAGTAGAGACATTTTGTAAAATTGCTCTAACATTTTCCATCATCGTATTAAAAGTCGTTATTAAGGTACCAATCTCATCTTTTCTCTTTAAATCTACCTTAGCTGTAAAATCTCCTTCTTGTGCTTTTTTAAGTTCTTCAATCAATTTTTTAATAGGTCTTGTAATATTTAATGAAATAATTACTGATAAAATTAATGACAAAGCAAAACTAGCACTTGCTACTGTAATAAAGAGATGCATTACTTTATCGTCAACCGCAAAATAATAAATAGCTCCCACCGGTATGGCTGCCACTATAAGGAATGAAATAATGAGTCGCCAAAATATGCTTCTCATATATGTTCCCCCTTCCATAGATTATGTTTTCACTCCACCACCCTGTTACTTTAAGACTCCACCTACCAATCAATTTAAGCATATATTCAAATAATACTCCCCCATGGTAAATTTCTATAATACCAACTATCCCAGGTAATACATTCGGAGCAAGGAGTGGCAATTTTAAAGATGAAAAAATTAATCCTACACTCATTCCAGTAACTAATGCTAACAATGTCTCTTTCGCATTAACATTTCACTTTACTTTTATCGGTATTTTTATTATTTACTTTAACCAATTTTATATTATATCACAATTTTTTGTTATTTATATGTCTAATCACTTTTAATAGTATCAAGATACTGTAGGATTTTTTTAAGACAACCCCTGTAACTTAGTTAATTCAGGACTTTGTCTTATCATGTCCTTTATATGACTTGCGCATATTTTACTGCCCTTAAAACCCTTGTATATTGGCGGTACTTCTCCTATATTCAAAACCGTAATATTGTTTATCTTTTCATTTGTAGACGTTTTAACTCTCCTCACTGCCTTTTTCTTCGTTAATTTCCACTATGGTTAGATTAAATCTTATGTGCTCCAATCCAGGGTAAAGTATACAGCCTTTCAGGTAAAGATAAGAGGTATCCGAAATATGGGAAAGATGGCGTAGTTATTCCCCGTCATCCGAACTGTAGACATGTACTAATGCCATATGTGCGAGAACTTGACCCTAATGCTGAAGAAACAGAAAAGTATAGTAATACATCGTTAACCGAGGATCCACGAAGCGAGAAAGAGAAGCAGGACTACAAAGAAATCCGTGATAAGGTAACGATACAGACAACAAGGCGAAGAGCAAGAGAAGTGCTTTACAATGAGCAAGCTCCATTGATAAAAAGGCTAAAAGCTGCTGAAAAGTTGAAAAAGAGCTATGAAAAAGTAGGTGAAAATTACTTATATTTTTAAGGAAATAGACTATCTTTACATTGCAGATGGACATCATCGGGCTGCTGCTTCGGTAAAAGTAGGCTTAAAGAGGCGAGTAGAACAAAAAATCGTAGATTAGAAAGCGAGAGAGATGAAGAGTTTAACTATTTTAGCAGTGTTAGTGCCCAATGATGAAGTTTCTTACTTCATATAATAGAGTGGTAAAGGATTTAAAACGGTTATTCCGAAAGTGAATTTATCGACCTATCTATTATCTATGAAGACTTATACGCAATTACAGGTGATGTTAATTATAGGGAAAAAGTATTGGCAGTAAAAAATAAATCAGGTAGGAAAAATGTAATTCAAAGAAGGTACTTTTAACCCATCGGATCCGATAGAGTTTAGATGTATCCATCTTGATGATAAAATCTTTTTGGATCCTATTTTGGGGATAAAAAGATCCGAGAACTGATAAAAGGATTGATTTTGTAGGCGGAATTAGAGGCTTAGAAGAATTAGAAAGAAGAGTTAAGGAAGATATGAAAGTAGCTTTTTCTATGTACCCGACAACAGTTGAAGATTTAATTGTTGTTGCCGATGCGGGAATGATAATGCCTAAGTCTACCTGGTTTGAGCCTGGAAAACTAAGAAGCGGATTATTTATTCACGACCATTAAAAGCGCACCTTTTCATTTTAAGGTGCTTTCAGTTTGCTGGACAAAGGTTAAAAATATTCAAAAGGGAAAGAGTTATTTTGCATCAGCCGCCTGATGTTCCAAAGCGACAAATTCAAAGCTCGACCTTCGGGCTTATATTAGTGTACCTTTTAAACTATAAATATCTCTCTTTTTCTTTTCTCTGGTATTTCACTCATATTTTTCTTTCATGCAGTTTCTTCCACAGTCTCAATCTTTTCTTTCTCATCAATTCCATAATTATACATATAATAGAAATACCCTCTCTTTTCTAATAGCTCATCTAATGTGCCTCTTTCAATGATTTCTCCATCTCTCATCACAAATATTTCATCATACTTTTTAAGTATCTCCGGGTCTAGTTTATGTGTTACAGCAAGCACTGTCGCATCTAAATTTATAAGTGTCCTCTCTATATCGCTAGCTGTAACTTTGTCTAAAGCCGCCGTAGCTTCATCTATTAGTAGTACTTCTGCTTTTTTGATTAACGCTCTTGCAATTGCTATCCTCTGCCTCTCTCCTCCTGATAGCTCTACTTCCCCTTCTCCCACTTCTGTATTTTCTTTATCCGGTAATTTCTCTATAAATTCCTTTAACCCGGATAAGGAAATTGCCCTTTCAATCACTTTTTCATCGTACTCCTTAAAAAGAGTTATATTGTTTTTAATACTTGTATCAAACATAAACACGTTCTGGTGTATCACAGAAATTAGATTGTTGTACAAATCTTCAGTTTTTATATTTCTTATGTCTATTCCGTCAATTAAAATTCTTCCCTCAAAATCATTATAGTATTTTAAAAGAAGTTTTACTATTGTTGATTTGCCACTGCCACTTGGACCAATAATCGCACATTTTTCTCCTTTTTTTACCGTAAAAGATATATTTTTTAAAGTAGGTTCTTCTCTCCTCCCATAAGAAAAGCTTACATTTTCAAAAACTATTGCGTCATTAAAATCTGTCTTTGAAATAAACTCTCCTTCCTGCTGTTCTTTATCTTCCATAATATCCATTATCTTTTTCTGTATTGATTCTGTCCCTTTCAAAGCATTTACCCTTTCAATAATTCCTATCATGGGATTTACAATATTATTCATTAACTGCACCGCAGCTATCATCAATCCAGGTTCTAAAATGCGCTTTATTACAAGATATGCACCGAGCCCCAGTGAAGCAAAAAACATTAAATATCCAAAGAACTCTGTCAGAGAATTTGCCAAAGCAAGCATTTTTTCAAAGAAAAATCGGCTATCTTCCACTTTTTTATTGTACTTTTTATACTGTTCTCCTACCAATTTTTCTACATTAAAGCTTTTTACCACTTCAAAACCAGATAATATGTCGTTTGTTTGCACAGTCAAATCAGATAAACTATCTGAAAATTCTCTTTTAGCTTTACTTATTTTTTCTCTAAAAAGATAAGGAATAACCACAAGAAAAATACTTATGACAAAAACCCCTACAGCGATGAAAAAATTCAATTTAAAAATTGCAACTGTTGCAATTATAAAAGAAAATATTAGCGTTACCATCGTCAATATATTTTTAAAATAATCTTGTTCCAGTATCGTCATATCGTTATTTAATGTGGAAATAT
>JADBKJ010000004.1 GCA_014896455.1 Thermoanaerobacter sp. | reverse complement strand
ATTTTCTTTCTCCCCTTAAAGAATTTTTATCCTGAGCTCATCTCAAAAACTTTTCTACATAAAAGTTCTAAGATGTGCTTCTAGGCTGCCTGAAATCTATTTTTGCTTTACATCTTTTTTATTTATAATAGATTGGGGAAAATTCAAAAGCTTTCATCTAAGCCGTTCTATAGATATCTTTTTATACTTCTTTAGTTTTTATCTTCTACGATAAGTAAGCATTGGATATTAAAAATATTTTTCAATTTCTAAGCTTCTATCCACCCCATGGATTATTTATATCTCCATGTACCCTTGGTTCTCTTTCTTCTGCTACTAGGTATTGCTGTTGTATCACTTTTTTATCATTCATATAAGCTGGAGCTATGTTACCATATGCCAATGTTCCAAGCAAAGAAATTACTATTATCAACAAAACTATAATTCTCCTCAATTTACTTCACCTCTCAAATTTTCTTTCAATTTTATCCTACCATTCTTACCTCTTCCAGTAAAATAGTAGAAATATTTACAAGCCCTCCCAATATTTCGTTCTGGCAAAGTTATTCACTTTTTTCTCCCTTTTTCTCTTTTTTTCATATATCGCCAGTGAAAAATTTTAATTTTGTAACTGTAAGTTACAACAGGTTAAATTTGCAAAATGGCTTCAAAGGCGGTAAAATAAAGCTTTTCAAAACTTAAGGAGTAATTTTCAAAATTAATTATCTGAAAATTTAAACTTTATATTTTTTTATTTTGATTTCTTGTATATCCCTTTTTGTAGCTATAAATGTTATAACTACAAAACTTTCAATACTTTTGTTTCTGCCAATGATGGAATGATATTTTCTAATAGGCAACAAAACAAAGAGAATCGTCTCCGGTGTTTGATTAATGTCAATGTGTTATTTTTTCTGCTTGGACTAAATTATGAAAATAGATACTAATCTTTTTTATAGGTATAAACGTAACCAATAAAAGGGTAGAAGCTACAAAAAAAGTAAGTTTTGGACGGTTCCTTTTATCCAAAAAAATTCAGACAAACGGAACCGTCCCTCTTATCTGTAACTCTTATCTCTTGTAAATTAAAACCCTCCTATACAAAGCACTTTAAGCATTTGTAATTTGCATATTCCTAAGTTTAAGTCCAATAGTCATCCAACGAATTCTGATTTATTCTTTCGAACAAAATTGATAATCATGTAAAAAATCGTCATTACAACTATACAGTAAAATGCTAAAAAATACAGTTTGTTAACAACTAAATATATTACAGCCATTAAATAGTAAATGAGCAATATTGAATATAGATATAGTACAAGAAAATACCCATATTTCTTTCTCCTTAATAACCCAATCGAAGATATAATAAGTAGAACTCCAAATGTAACACCAATATAATAAAAATTTGTGCTCAATATGATATTAGTGCCGACTTTAAAATCTGCTCCGTTAAATATTTCTATTATTGAATTTATTACATATATTCCCCCTTGTAACATAACTACTATTGCTACTAAGTTCATACTAACACCACCTAAAAATTTTCAATTTGCAAACTTAAATGAAAGTTGAGGACTTCAATCCTCTCTGATACAATGTTTTGCAGGAAAAACAAATACTTCTCAGAAATGATGCAGTCCTCATGAAAAACATTGTACCATTAACCTATCCAAAATCAATAATACTTACTGCTATGTGACTTAAGTTTAGTACTTACAAAATACCTTTTAAGTCTTGATTCGGTGACTTATGGAATAAATTAGAGTTGAAAGCTTTAAGGATGACATCACCAATAATTTGATAGAATCTTTCCATCATCAATTTAAAGCCTGGTATAATACTAAACAAGGTTTTCCTCTTTTGAGTCCGCAAATAATTTAATTTACATGTTTGTGTTCTTCTATAATTTTGTAAGGCCCATTCTTCTCTTAATAGCTTGACACCAGCACAAGTTACTGGATTATGTCTTTCTCAAAAGAGAAGAAAAAGTATCTTTTTGTTGCTTGAAATTAAACTAATCTTCATCTCATAATTGAGTATCTTTAGAAACGATAAGGGTATACTTTGCTATATCCTGTTTTGTTTTTTAGTAGTCTATAATTTAATTTGCTCATCTTGTTTAGTCTGTTTGTAACTGCTTTAAGTAATTTTTTACAAATTTTGAAGTTATCTAAAAAATTTTAGGCTGTTATTTTGTATCTATTTTACAAAACTTAATTTTTTAAACAATTGATTGAAGATACAAAAGATTTATATTTTCTTACTGAATTAACTTTTGATCACTATCCCAAAATAATACAGGAACGTTATTAATTAGGAGTGTATAACTAACAGTTGCTTTTAAATAATAATTCCCACTTTTATAAGCTCCTTGATTAATATACCATGTTTGGATATTTCGACTTGGCCAGGAAGGCGTGCCCCAAAAAACACCATAAGGTTCATTTTCGTTAGTTATCATAATACCATCAAAGCCTGAAGCCCAATCTATATACCCGTAAAGTCTATCAAAATAAAATCTCATACCATCAGGTACATTACTAGCGACGGTGTAATATAAAGTACCTTCTACAGTGCCACCACTTAAAATAAACGGTATATATAAAGCACTTTTAAAAATATGAAGCTGGTTATCTTGATAATAAGTATTGGGTACAATAATTGTTCCTTTATTTAAGTTTCCATAAGATTTCTTGTTGTTTTGAATTGACAAATTTATATTTTTAACATTTTTCTTAATCTCATTTACTTTTTGCTTATCCGATATTATAAAAGCTTTAATAACATCTTTTTTGTCGTTAAAAACTATTCCACTTAATCCATAACTATTCTTAACAATATTCATATTTAACGACTGATTTCCATATTGAGCTTTACCTTTAAAATAATCAACATCTTTTTCAGACTTGTATTTATCAACTGAAAAATTTACTTCTCCTATTGTTCCTTTTATTACTTGGTTGTTTTGATTAATATTATAGTCGCTAAATTCGGATTGAATCTCTATCTGATCGCCTCTAATATTATAATAAAGGCCTACATGTTTGTTGTTTATGTTAATATTATATACCAAAGCAGCAAAACTTACAGTCGACGAAAAACCTAATATTAAGCACAATAGAAATACAACTAAGAATTTCTTCATTTTAACATCCTCCCTATCTCAATATTTTACAATTTCACTCAATCAAGTTTTAAAAGCTCATTTTTCCGCTAAATTAAGGTTCCCTTATCACCACCTCCACAAAAAATAATTTAAACTTTTTTCTTATATAACAGCATCACCTCCCAGGCATTACATAATGCCATCTTATTAAATCTTCCTCTCCCCTTTACATATCTTTTCCTTAACTATATAATATATGGTAAAGTAAATAATTTCAACCCGATTTAAATCGGGGTGGGATATTAAAAAATTGAAAATGGCAAAGTTATGCCTCGTCAAGAGACACTTGACTTATTATCTGTTGTTTTTAAAAAAGACTTTTTAATATATTGTTAAAGTATATGGCGCATCAGAATTTATTTTTATATTGTAATATCTGTTTAAAGCATCATAAAACTTAAATTTCGCTGAAACATAACCTGTACAGACATACGTTCCGCTTTCGGATATAGGTGCTAAATACATCTCTACAGCTGTTGGATTTGTACTTGAATCTGAACCATCATAAAAAGATATAACAGGGTCTGTTGGTATAATATACCAAGATGCTCCTTTAGAAGTATGGCTTTCCGTTACTCCTGCCGCTGCTGTATTAATTGTAATACCTATAAAAGGTATAGTAATTGAAAACTTCCAATAAATTTGGAATGTGGATTTACATCTTGAATCCATAATCCTTCACCACTATTTCTAGGAGGACTACCCCATATTTTTATATGTGATACTGATACTTTGTAATAAATCAGTCGTGTTTTAAAAATTCATTTTCCTAAGATTCTCTTATCAGCACTTCCACAATAATTTATAAACTTGTCTTATAACAACATCACCTCCCAGATACTACAAAATACTATCTTGTTAAATCTTCTTACCCTAATGGTGTAATTATAACTGCATTCAAATATAATAAAGGATATTGAAATAACAGATTTTGGTAATATAAGCATCAATTTCTTTTTGCTTACACCACCACTTTACATGTCTTTTCTTTCCATTTGAATTAGGATTAGTGTCAAAAATGGATGAGTTCTACTGTAACTTAGAAGTTTTTTATGAGGAACTTAAAAATATTTGCTTTATTCTGACATTTTTACCTTTACCAATGAAATGGTAAAAACGTTTATAAGCCTCCCCAATATTTCGTTTTATCGAAATTATTCACTTTTTCTTTCTTTTTCTCTTTTCTTCATATGTCACCAGTGAAAATTTTTAATTTTGTAACTCTAAGTTATAACAGGTTAAATTTGTAAAATAGTTTCAACGACTGTAGGATTATCTATTACAGAACATAGAAAGGCATTCTTAAAATAAATTGTTTGAAAATTTAAACTTTATATACCTCCGCTTTTAATTTTTTGTCATTCTCTCCTATAGGTAGAAATGTTATAATTACAAAAACTTTTTATACTTTTGTTTCTGACAATGGCGAAATAATGTTTTCTAATAGAGAATAAATCAAAAAGCCCTCCTATTTCTAGAGGACTTTTTGATTTTAAACAAGATGAACCGTTCTTTTTATTAAGTTTTACATTGGTTCAGAATCTGTCACTTCTATATTTATGTCGTCTTTATCAATAACAGTTCCCCCAGCGGTTTCAGTATACCAACCTAACCATGAAGTCCCTGAAGGTGAATATTTTTTCCAATATAATAACCCCGAAGAATTAATGCCCACTTGATAATTAGTTAAATAATATACTGTACGTGGAGGAACGGTAAAAGCAACTCCATACTCTTTTCCTGCATACCATGTTTGACTTCTGTCAACTTCTACACCTGTTTTTAATTTTATTCCGGCAAGAAACCCATTCCCTACTGTAGTTTCTCCTGAAACATTTGCTGAAACATTCCAATAAATTTGTTTGGTGTTCAGCTGTTTATAAGTACCATCTATTGGGGTATTAGTATAATTTGCTAATCTGTATGTCCCTGCACTTGCATAATGCCAATTTTTACTTACATAATTAGGATCATAGTGATCAAAAACATATATATAACCGTCATTAGGCACTCCCATAGTAGATATTAAGTCATTGTTATTTTTGATACTTTTTGGGATAACTTCTCTTTTGCTTCCATCTTTATCTATTTCCCAAGCTCTTATTTCTGGCAATTTGAATTGGGATTTTTCTACTTTACTTTTGACCTTTTCTAATACATTATCTGGTATTGTATTATCATTACCATTGGATAAATCATTTGCATAAACAAAATATGCATTTATAAATAATGTAAAGACAAGAATCATAAGTAACAATATAATTTTTTTCATTCTGGATTTCTCCTTTCTCTTCATAAATTATATTTTAAAAGTTTAAAAGTAGTTATTATCATATCTAGTCTAATCATTTTTTGTCTTATCAAAATTTTTTAATATTTCTATCAATGCTTTCATGACATTATTCATTAATGATATATCTACTTCGCTTGTTGATGAATATTGAACTAAAACTATCAAATTTTTATATGTTAAAACAGCTGTACTATTTTTTTCTGCTAAATTTTTATTTAAATGTGCAAATCCTTTATTATAAATCCATCCCACAAAATCATTACCAATATAATTTTCCGTGTAGTAAATTCCAACTGTTATTTGTATATTCTGTTTTTCATTTTCTATAGTAAACTGTTCATCAGTATTTGGTGAATTAAAATCACCGTTTAAAGTCAAAAACTCCCTTTTACCAAATGATAGTTCTTTTTCAATTGCAGTAACATTCCCATCTATAGTGCTAGCATTTACTTTGAAACCTTCTATGTTAAAAGTCTTAACCATTGTTTCAAATAATTCCTTATAATCTTTATAGCTTAATATATCCAAATTATCAGTGGTTTCGTTATTTGTTATTAAGTTATCCCTAATTTTGTATATATTACCCAAATGTATTTTGCAATATAAAAATGTTAACGCAATTATGACCACAATCAAAATAATTACCATCAATATATTTTTATATTTTATAATTTTTTACTCCCCCCTGTTAAATAATTTTTACTACCAAAATGTTATTTTAACGCATTTTATCATCACCTCCCAGGTATTACAGAATGCCATCTTATTAAATCTTCCTCTCCTAATGGTGCAATTATGCCTGTATTAAAGTATAAAGAAGACAATAAAATAGTAAATGCTAAGATTATAATCATTAATTTTCTTTTCATTTTTCCATTCCCCTTTACATATCTTTTCCTTAACTATATAATATATGGTAAAGTAAATAATTTCAACCCGATTTGAATCGGGGTGGGGTGTTAAAAAATGGATGGATTCTATTACGATTTACAGTCTTTTGGTGAAGAACTCAAAAATATTCGCAAATCTTTGAGTCTTACTCAAAAAGAAGTAGCAGAACAATTTTATATCAATATCGATACCCTTAGAAAAATTGAAAATGGCAAAGTTATGCCTCGTCAAGAGACACTTGATTTATTATCTGTTGTTAAAAAAGATTTAAATGAGTTGCTCCTAAAATACAGACTAAAAGATTTTCCTACTTTCTTTGACATAAAATGCTCTCTTGAAAATAAGCTTGAAAGCGGAAATTTTGAGAGCTTGAGAGATGATATTGATAGGTTAAAGAAATTGCTTGAAAAAGGTGATATGAGCCTATATTATTCTAAGTTATTAAATCAACTCTTACTAATTGCTGAGTCTGTCTTTGAAAAAACAATCAATAAAAATTATGAAAAAGCCATGGAAAATCTTCAAAAAGCGATGGAATTTACTATTCCCAACTTTTCTCTTTCTAATTACACTGATTTCGTCTACAGCGATATGGAAATTAGAATTTTAATGAATATGGCTTTGATTATCAAAAAAACAGAAGGTGTACAAAAAAGCCTTGAAATGCTTTTGTTCTGCTTGGAAAATTTATCTCCAGAGGAATGGGAAACAAAAATAAAAATATATTACAATATATCCTATAACTATCATATCCTTTCTCTTGCTGAAGAATCTTTACATTATGCAAATCTTGGAATAGAAACCTGTGTAAAGAACAACACCTTAAGTGGTCTGGGACTTCTGTATTTTAGAAAAGCAATTGCAGAGTACCATCTTGGCAGAGAAGAATACAAAGACTCTTTATCGAAATCTATACATTTATTTGAAATAACCGGTCAGGAAAAACTTATAAATACAACTATAGAGTTCTGCGAAATTTTATAATATAGATATCTCAATAGAGAGTTCTTGTTGATATTACATAACGTTTATTGTTTTATTTTGTTTTATTCTCTTAATTGCAATTGCTATATGAATTAGTAAGTTATAAAATGCAATATCTGAAAGTTTATAATCCATATCTTTTTGAGCATCAATTATGATATTTTTTTATTTTTTCAAGACTAATATCTTTAAACATCTCTTCAAAAGAGACAAGAGGGACGGTTCCTTTTATCCAAAAAAATTCAGACAAACGGAACCGTCCCTCTTATCTGTAAAATGGCAAAAACGTTTATAAGCCCTTCCAATATTTCGTTTCATCGAAGTTATTCGCCTTTTTCTTTCTTTTTCACATTTTTTCATATATCGCCAGTGGAAAATTTTAATTTTGTAACTGTACGTTACAATAGGCTAAATTTGTAAAATTGCTTCAAAGGCAGTAAAATAAAGCTTTTCAGAGCTTAATAAGTGATGTTTAAAGTTAATTATCTGAAAATTTAAACTTTATATGTTTATTTTGATATAGATTTAGCAAAATCCCTTCTTTAACATTTACTCCTCTTTCCTTAGCAAAGGTCAAAAGCACGGAGGCAGTCCTTCCTATTGAATCTCTTAAAGCAAGGTTCTCTATTATATAGGCGGACAAAGGGGACGGTTCCTCTTGTCTGATTTTCGAATTTCAGATAAAAGGAACCGTCCCCGGCGTCTGGGTAATGTTCTCAAAAGCCTTTAAACATATCTTTATATTTATTGTTAATTGTTATTTTGGCACTTTTTAGGTATTCATCTATTATACTGTCAACATACCTTTTGTATTCATTTTGCACGTCGTTTGTCATCTCTTCGGCCTTTTTCAATCTCCCACTCTTTATTCCTTCTTCTATAATAGAATTGTACAATTTGCTAAACAACAATATCCTTTTTGCATTGTATTTTTCATAGGTATTCCAATATTCATCTTCTGTCATACCGCTAGTACTAATCAATTCATCTAATTTTTTCTTTGCCTCAGGATACTCGTTAAACTCTTTCTTTTCTTTTTCTATATATGCATTTATTTCATTTTGTGAAACCTTTATATTGTATTTATTTGCTAGATATTCTTGTACTTTTTCCTTGATCAACTTTTGCAATATATAATCATCTATATTATCAGTTTGTACCCCTGATGCCAATGTTAGTCCCTTTCGTAATTCGAATTCATTGTTGTATATTGGTATACCATTAACTTCTGCAATCACATCACCTTTATCAATCTGTAATTTATCTTTATTCCCTTTAAAAAAAGCAGCTACATTTTTAGCAACATTATTAAATCGTAATTCATTCGCTTTCTCCTGCAGATCTGATGCTGAAAATGAAAAAGCACCAACAGCTAAAATAAAAAGTAGAATGAGACTCACAGTGATTAATATTAAAGGCTTTATTTTTTTCACTTCAATTCACCTCCTTAAAAACTAAATGTTAAGGTCGTATAGTCTGCCCAATTGTTTGGTATCCAACTAGGATCCAATTGAAAAAGAGTCTTTGCAGTAGAATTAACAGTTTTTGTTGTCGTAGAATAATAACTGATTGCATAAGAACTATATAAATCAAAATATATTAACGTATTTGGATTCCAAATTGAGCCATTAGGATTTTTTACGAATTTTAAAGTATCTATTGCACCAATTAAAATTCCAGAACTAGCATCAACAACGTCAACACCTATTAAGTAACAATTGTCATTACCTATTTCAGGATGATTTGGCAAGTTATTAAAAGCAGCAACATAATGACCACCAATAGATTTCATGGGGTAATTAATGTAATTAGAAGCACTGTAATTTACGTAAAAAGCGAAAATTTTCATACCCCAATCGCTGGAGGAAGTTTTTCTTCAATTATTAAGGAGTTATTTTACAGTGAAAATTATTACGACATTGTAAAATTAGTAGAAGACAATTATAATGAATTTTGTAAAATGGAGGATCTTAACAAATATTATTGCGCAGGTATGGCTTATTTTTATTCTAAATTGTTTAATAAGGCTTTTAAACTACTCAGAAAATATGTGAAAATTTTTACTACTTCCTGTGAAGAGATTCAAAAAGAAAATATAGATAATTTTGGTAACGCATTAAACACCTTGTTTAAAATTATGCTGAGAAATAATAATTTAGAAAAAGGTATAAATTATTTAGATCTTGCAAAAAAATATTTACACTACTTCAAGACTTTAAACCGTCCCATAAGTTTTATTATACACAATAATTTAGCTTATGCTTATCTTAAAACTTGCCAATTTCAAAAAGTAGTAACTCTACTAGAAAGCTTTATAAATTCCGAGGCTAACTTTATACATATAAATATCATGCCTGATATTTATATATCTCTAAATATTGCTTGTTATAATATAGGAGATTATGACAAGTCTATTTATTACATTAAAAAAGCCATTTTGCTTTTTGAATATATGGAAAAATATTCTGATACGGCAGAGTGTTATTTAAATTATATAAACGCCATAAGGTATAGTGGCAATTTTGAAGAAGCTTTTAAAATTCTTGAGGAAAATAAAAAAAATTTAGGGGTAATCCTGAAATTTATTATAAATTTGTAAACCAGGAAATGATACTTTATTTTAACACAGGTCAATACGATAAAATAGTTGAAATCTCAGAAGAAATTGACATTTCTCTTTTCAACCACAGAGGAAAAAGGGAATACGAATTTATGTTAGGACATATAAAGTATTTGCAGGAAGAGCCCTTTGAAGCATATAATTTGCTTAAAAAATGTGAAAATTATTTTTTGATTCATAAATATTATGGAGATTTGTGTATGCTCTATGAGGATTTATATTGTATAACAGATAATCCCATTTATAAGAAGAAAAAAGACGAATGTAAAACCAAAATTGGAAGAAAAAATATCACTACAGCATCTCTTTAAGCTTTTTTACATCTCTAATTATTATTTTCTGCCTGTCAAGATGTATTATCCCCTCTTTGTCCATTTGGCTTAAAATCCTTGTGACGTTTTCTCTCGATGTGCCGACTATGTTGGCAAGGTCTTGCCTATTGAGATTTAAATCTAATAAAATTCCTTCTTTTGTGTTTATTCCTCTCTCTTTTGCAAAAGTGAGAAGTACAGAAGCCGTTCTGCCAATGGAATCTCTTAAAGCGAGATTTTCTATTATGACAGCTACATTTTTTAATCTTTTCGCCATAAGTTTAATAATGCTTAAGGCTATTTCGCTGTTTTTTAGTATTAAGTTTTCTATGTCTTGATTTTTAAGCATAATCACTTCTGAGTCCTCTATAGCCTCTGCAGTCGCAGGATATTCTCCACCGACAAATAGAATAGACTCAGCAAATATGTCCCCTTTTTCCATTATTTTAATAATGTACTCTTTACCGATAGAAGATGTTTTTGATATTTTAACTTTGCCGGATTTTACAAAATATATAGCTTCTCCCTTTTCCCCCTCCATGAAAATAATAGAGCCTTTTTTAAAAGATTTTATGATAGAAATCTTATGTATCTCTTCAAGGGATTTGTCCTCCAGTTCATTAAAATAAGGGACTTTTTTAAGGTAATCAAAATGAGCCATAATGACTTTCATCCCTTCTTAAAATCAAGCTAAAGATTATTCTGTTCTATATTTATCAATACTTACAAATTTTGTATATTGTGCAAGCCATAAAAGTTCTACCACTCCTGTAGGTCCATTTCTGTGTTTTGCAATTATAACTTCTGCTATGTTTTTCTTTTCAGAATCTTTATGATAGTAATCATCTCTGTACAAAAACATTACTATGTCAGCGTCCTGCTCTATTGCTCCAGATTCTCTCAAATCACTTAAAATAGGTCTGTGGTCTGACCTAGACTCAGGTGCACGGGAAAGCTGGGATAAGGTGATTACAGGAACATTGAGTTCTCTTGCTAAACTTTTAAGAGACCTCGATATTTCTGAAATTTCTTGTTGCCTGTTTTCTGCTCTTCCTCTTCCCTGCATAAGCTGCAGATAATCTATCATCACCAAGCCTAATCCTTTTTCCAATTTAAGGCGCCGGCACTTTGCTCTTATGTCCATTACGCCAATTCCAGGAGTGTCATCAATATAAATAGGAGCTTTAGAAAGAGGAGTCATTGCAGCCGCCAGTTTCATCCAGTCATCTTCATCAAGGTTTCCTGTCCTAAGTTTTTGGCTATCTATATTGGCAGTAGAACAAATAAGCCTGTTTACCAACTGCTCTTTTGACATCTCTAAGCTAAATATGGCAACAGGAAGGCCTGTCAAAAGAGCTGCATTTTGAGCAATATTTAAAGCAAAAGAGGTTTTTCCCATTGAAGGTCTTGCTGCGACTAATATAAAGTCAGAGGGCTGAAAACCGGCAGTTTTTAAGTCAAGGTCAGGAAAGCCAGATGGAATTCCCGTAAGCTGTCCTTTGTTTTTGTAAAGTTCTTCTATTTTATAAAAGGTATTCATTAACACGTCTTTTATAGGTGAAAAATTAGTAGTGTTTCTTCCTTGAGCTATATCAAATATTTTTTGTTCTGCTATGTCAAGGACAGTTTCTACGTCATCTCCTTCGTAACTTAACTCCATAATCTCTGATGAGGCCTCAATGAGCCTTCTCAATGTGGCCTTTTCTTTTATAAGCTTTGCATAGTAAGATACGTTAGCAGTGGTAATAACATTGGAAGACAGGCTTGCTATATAATCGATTCCGCCAACAGCCTCCAGCATGTTGCGTTTTCTAAGTTCATCAACTACTGTCACAAGGTCAACGGGGATGTCTTTTTCAAACATCTCCATCATTACATCGAATAATTTTTTGTGGGATTCTTTATAAAAGTCGTCGGCCTTTATTATTTCAGAAACGTCTATTATAGCATCCCTAGATAAAAGCATTGACCCTAAGACGGATTGTTCAGCTTCTATGTTTTGGGGAGGGATTTTGCTCCACTCCATCCTTATTCCCCCCTTGCTTTAATTACTCTGCCACAACATCTACCTTCACTTTTGCTATGACTCCTTGATAAAGTTTTATGTCTACATAATAGGTACCTGTAGTCTTTACAGTCTCATCAAAAGATATTTTCTTTTTATCAATGTCAAAGCCTTTCTCCTTTAAAGCCTCTTCTACGTCTTTCGAAGTTACAGAGCCAAAAAGTTTGCCATTTTCTCCTGCTTTTACTTTTAAAACTAAGCTTAAGTTTGAAAGCTTTTGGGCCATTTCCTTTGCTTCTTCTAATTCTTGCTTTCTCTTTTTCTCTTCTGCCTTTTTCTTTTCATTAAGCACTTTTATGTTGGATTCTGTAGCCTCTATGGCAAGTCCTCTTGGAAGGAGGTAATTTCTCCCATACCCATCGCTGACATTTACAATTTCTCCTGCTTTTCCTACATTTTTAACATCTTTTACTAATATAACTTTCATTTGTCTTCACCTTCCTCTTCAAAATATTCTTTAATAGCATTTTTTAAGTCTTGCAGTACTTCCTCTATAGGCTTTTTGACCTGGGCTCCTGCAACAGTTAAATGTCCTCCTCCTCCAAGCTTTTCAAGGATAACTTGAACATTTATGTCGCCAAGAGAGCGTCCGCTTATGGCTACATCTTCTTCTCTTTTTAAAAGAACAAAAGAGGCTTGTACTCCCTTTATTGTAAGAAGTTCATCAGCTGCTTGGGCTATGATGAGATTGTTGGCATTTGGAGGGCTAACTGCTATTGCAATGCCGTTATCCAATATCTCAGCATTTTTCACTATTGAAGCTTTTATTATGTAAGAATCTAAGTCATTTTGGAAAAGTTGCTTAACAGAGGTTGTATCTGCCCCTTTTCTCCTCAAAAAGGAGGCTGCTTCAAAAGTCCTGGAACCTGTCCTGAAAGTGAAATTTTTTGTATCCACTGATATTCCTGCCATTAAAGCCTCAGCTTCTATAGGTTTTATGTCAATCTTGTCTACTATATATTGCAAAATTTCTGTGACTAATTCGCTAGCAGAAGAAGCATAAGGCTCTAAATAGACAAGCAAGGCTCTATCAATAAACTCTTTCCCTCTTCTATGGTGGTCTATTACAACTATTCTGTGTATAATATCTACAATTTCGGGATAATTAAGATAACTAGGTCTATGGGTATCAACAACTATTAAAAGGCTGTTTTGGTCCACCATGTTTTTAACTTCACTGCTTTTTATAAATAAATCTTCATAGCCTTTTGTATTTCGTATTTTCTTTACCAATTCATCTATTGCTACATTGGATTTATCTAATATTATATAGGCTTTTTTACCTAAAGACATGCTGGCTCTATACATGCCAATTGCGGCCCCTAATGAATCAAAGTCCATAAAGTTGTGACCCATTATGAAAATGGTAGAGGATTCTTTTATGAGCTCTTTTATAGCGTGGGCAATTACTCTCGCCTTTACTTTTGTCCTCTTTTCAACAGCTTGTGTTCTTCCTCCATAAAACGAAATTTTATCTCCTCTTTTTATTACTGCTTGGTCTCCTCCTCGCCCTAATGCTAAGTCTAAGGCACTAGAGGCATATTCATTTAAGGCTAAAAAGTCATTGGCATCTGCTCCAATTCCTATGCTTAAAGTTAAAGGGATTTTTATCTCTTCTCCAATTTCTCTCACTTTATCCAATATTTCAAATTTATTTTCTTCTAAGCTTTTTAATCCTTCCTCTTTAAATACGACAAAGTATTTATCATCATCATATTTTTTCATAAAAGCATTTATTGAGGAAGCCCATTCTGAAAGTTTTTTTTCTATTTCTGAAGAAACCACCGCTTTTTTAATATCTTCTATTGCCATCATCGCTTCTTCGTAGTTGTCAATTATTATATGCCCTACCACAGGTCTATCGAAAGCTAAAGATTTCTTAAGCTGAATGTATTCAGTGTTGTCAAGGAATAAAAGAGTACAGCTCAGGTCCTTCCCTTTTTTTCTTTTTGCTTGAGAATCTACTTTTAACACGGAATAGTACCGCCCATTGAACTCTATTTGGTTTTTTTTGTCATCTATTTTGCTTCCAGCATATTTTTTTATCAATTTCTTTATCTCTTCATCTTCATTAAAGACCTGAGAATAGTTTAAATTGTACCACAGGATTTCTCCGTTATCATTTAAAATAACGGCAGGAATTGGCATCTTTGCTAAAACGCTTTTTGATGCCTTGTCAACATTGAAAAATATATTTTCTATATATTTATCCAATTCTAATCGCTTTTTCTTTACGTCATAGTATTCACTTAAAAGCGCATAAAGAAAGATAATTAATGAAATAGAAGCAATTAACTTGTTGTAGTAAAACATTAAAGCTATTAATAAAGCTGATAGCAAAATATTTATCACATTGACAGAAGAAATTATTTTATAAAATTTCTTATCCACAAAAACACCTCTCATTTTCTAACTCATGTATTTCCTTAAATCTATACTGGTATCCACAATACCTATTATGGTGAGTAGCCAAGAGGTAAGAGGAAAAAGAAATAAAAATACAAGGATTAAGTTAGCAGCCAATGATTTCATATTCAATTTATGAGTTAAATAATATTTTACTACCGCCAAGCCTCCTAAAGTAAAACCTAGAGAAAGCAATACTATTATATTGGTAGTTATTGCTTCAGGTTGCTTTAGAAAATATTGATACAGTAATGCTCCAATAAAAATCCATCCTGTGACATAAGGCATTTTCCACTCTTCAAAAGGAGGAAGTGTATCTATATAAACCCTTTGGGTTTTTAAGATTTTGCATATAATTATATAATTAATTAAAATGACAGCCACGACCGCGATTATTATAGATGCAGGTAAAGTCATTTTTAGCATTTCTTCAACTGTTAATAAATTGCTTTTTATAGCCGAAAAGTTTGGATGCCCCTGATAAATAGATAATATTTCTTTTGTGCTCATATCAATTGCCTTAAAAAACTGATCGAATGCATTTATTTTGAAAGCCACTTTTATGAAATAAAATATCACAATCACACCAAATATTGACACGACAGAAGTATCTATAAGTGTCTCACTAGCTTCACGTTTTCTCGATATTAAATACCCCATAACGAATCCTTGTAAGGCAAAAAATAAACTTGTAAAAGCTGTACCTATATCTGTAAAAATTACATTTACAATAAATACAGCAAAAGATGATGCAATAGCATAAGATTCAGAACTTCTTATACAAGTTATAGCAATAGGAGCTGGTATCAAAAAAAATAGCACAAATAAGGGCGGAATATACACTCCTATTAATGTCATTACTACAGCCATTGCTGTCATCATTGCCGCATTGGTAAGTTTTCGTAGATCCATTAAATCAATCACTCCCGTTTTCTACCCTTTATGTACCTCTCTAATCCAGAAAAATTATATTCTCCTTCAAAATCTTTATCAATAATTTGAAGTTTGAGCTTTTTTTGAAGCACTTCATCTATTTCTTCAAAGTCATAGCCTAATTTCTCTCCTAATAAGTACGCAGAAATTAAAATATCACAAAGATTGTCTACTAATATTTCTCCATCTTCATCTTCGTTAAAAGCTTTAAAGAGAGAATATACTTTTCCCAAAAGGTTTATTTTTAAATTTTCAATACTCATAATATTTTTGGCAATCTCAAGATTATTTTTCATACTTTTATTCCACCTTTATTTTTGACACCTTATTTAAATAGTAAACTAAAAGAGGGCATTGCCCTCTTATTATTATATCATTATTCTACTGTATATGGTAGTAGTGCAATCTGTCTTGCTCTTTTAATAGCTTTTGTAAGCTGCCTTTGATGCTTTGCACAGTTTCCTGTAATTCTTCTCGGCAGGATTTTTCCTCTTTCTGTGATGTACTTGCGGAGCCTCGCTACATCTTTGTAATCAATCTTATCTATATTATCTGTGCAAAAAGCACAAACGCGCTTTTTCGCTTTTCTGCCTCTTTTTTTAGTAGCTACGTTATCTTTCGCCGTCGTATTAGCTGTTGCCATCCTTCAACCTCCTTTTTAAAAAGGTAAATCATCTTCACTCTCTATAGGTGTAAAACCCTCAAACTCTTCCGGTATATCTTCAAATACGCTGTCAAAGCCTTCATCGAAATCTTTATTTTCTTCAGCATTGCTACTGCTGCCAAAACCAGATTTCGGCTCTAAAAATCTCACGTCATCTGCTACAACTTCAGTCACCCAATGTCGATTGCCGCTACTATCATCCCATGTTCGGGTTTGAATACTTCCAGTTACCGCTATTAATCTGCCTTTTTTTAAATTATTAGCGCAAATTTCTGCAAGTTTTCTCCAAGTCACGATGGGTATAAAATCTGTAGGCCTTTCCCCACTTTGACTGACATAATTCCTGTTAACCGCTAATGTAAATGTAGTAACAGGAACCATGTTAGCACTATACCTCATCACAGGGTCTTTTGTAAGACGGCCTATTAAAATAACCTTATTTAACATTTTTAACCCACCTTTTTATATTAATAAACGATCATTCGTCAGTTCTTATTATTAAATATCTCAAAACGCCATCTGTAATCTTATAAACTCTCTCCAATTCCTGAGAAACCTTTGAGTTGCTGTTAAAGTTCATCAGTACATAATATCCCTCAGGCTTTTTGTCAATTGGATAGGCTAATTTTCTCTTACCCCATTCATCAAAGTTGGTTATTTCTCCACCATTTTCAATGATGAGGTTTTTAAATCTTTCTATTAAGCCTTTTCTTTCCTCTTCACTTAAATCTGGAGAGAGAATATACATTGTCTCGTATGACCTCATCTTTTCACCTCCTTTTGGACTAAACGGCCCCAAAAAGGGCAAGGCGGCAATCCATATCCATATTCTATCATTGTCCAGAGGGATTTTCAACTGTTTTTAAAATTTTTTTGATGCTCTTTTCAAATTTAGCTCGCGGCATCAAAACCATTCTTCCGCATTTTAGGCATTTTATGCGAATATCCATCCCAACTCTTAAAATTTCCCATTCGTCAGAACCACAAGGGTGCTTTTTTTTCATCTTTACAATATCTCCTACATGGAGTTCTTTTGGCAAAACAACCACCTCAATTAATTCTTATTTGTCAAGATAATATTAGTGCGGGGATAAGGAAAAGAAATATTTTTTTCATCAAACATTTTTTTCACTCTGTACCTTATATCCCTTTCTACTGCCCATTTTTGCATAGGCTGTGTTTTCGCATATAGCGTTATTAAAAGTTTTGAATCTTGCATATCTGTTATCCCCAGTATTGAAGGGCCTTCTATCAAATCATCTCTTGAATTTTTTATATCATCACATATTTGTTGTAACCCATCAATGATTTTATCCACATCCTCTTCCACGGGAAATCCTATGTTGACAACAGCCATCATACTATCCTTGGTGAGGTTAGATACCATTTTTATTTCACCGTTTGGTATTATGTGTAACCCATCTGAAAAACCCCTTATTTTAGTGATTCTAAGTCCAATTTCTTCTACGGTTCCAGATATGCCATTTATTGTAACATAGTCTCCTACAGAAAATTGGTCTTCAAATATTATGAAAAACCCCGAAATTACGTCTTTGACTAGATTTTGAGCACCAAAACCTATAGCCAAACTGCCAATTCCGGCAACTGCCAATATTGATGTCATTTCTATGTTGAAAATTTTTAGTATTGAAGCAGCCGCTATGAAATAAATGACATATCTTAATATATTTTTGGTAAGGGATATTAAAGTGCCTATCTTTCTTTCAGGAAGCTGTATTTTTGCTTTTGTATGCAATTTGTAAAACCTTGATATAAATATGTCCCCTACTTTTATACCTATAAAAGCTATAACCAATATTTTTATGATATCGAAAGTTACTTTTAATATTTTTATATCGTAAAGACTTGAAAATTTTTGGTATAGTTGAGCTATTGTCTCCACCATATCACCCGCTTCATTTTCTTTATATTTTATATATTTATATATTACACAAGTAAAAAAGGTTTTTCAATAATTAAAACCGGAAATTACCTGTATTTAATTTTACATAGTTGACAAAAATATATTTGTAAGACTTATTAACTTAAGAAAGGAGAAACATATGGAGTTAATAAATATTGAAGACAAAAGTGCTGTAGGGCATTTTCATAAATTTTTCTCTAACTACCTGACAGAACTATATGATTATCGAAAAGAAATAGTTTTGCTGTGTATAGGGACTGATAGGTCCACAGGGGATAGTTTGGGACCTTTAATTGGTCATAAACTAAAGCCTCTTCTTAAAGGAAAAGCCCATGTCTTTGGTACTTTAGAAGAACCACTACATGCAAAAAACATACATCAGGTTTTAAAGTACATAAATTTAAATTATGGACGTCCTTTTATGATAGCGATAGACGCTTGTTTAGGTTCTTTAAACCACGTAGGTCATATTTCTGTTGGAAAAGGACCTATAAAGCCTGGAGCAGGGGTTTCTAAAGACCTGCCTCCTGTAGGAGATATGTTTGTTACAGGAATTGTCAATATCTCTGGTTTTATGGAATACATGGTGCTTCAAAATACAAGACTTAGAACTGTAATGAAAATGGCAGATATAATTTCTATTGGGATACTTAAATCAATAAATGAAATATATGAACAAAATAAGATAAGGGCTTAAACTCAAGCCCTTTCAGACTGTAGACAAACTTTCGTAAAGGAGATATTTTGCAATCGGTGCGACATATATGCAAAGATAGAAAGAGAAAAAGAGAGTATTTCGTATACTCTCTCAGACTGTAGACAAACTTTCGCAAAGGAGATATTTTGCAATCGGTGCGACTTGTTACAAAGCGGTAACAAAACTTAGCGAGACTGAGGGTGGAGGCAGGGCCGAAGCCATGGATGGCGAAGGCGGGCACCTGAGGCAAGGAGGCCGATTGTGCCCGGTACCCTGCCGGAGCCCGAAGGTCGAGCTTTAGTTTTGTCGCTTTGGAACATCGGAGCGACGATGCAAAATATCTCCTTTGAATATTTTTTAACTTTGTCAACAAACTGCGAAGGGCTTAAACTCAAGCCCTTTCTAATTTTATTTCAATATTTTTCAAATCTTTGTTTTTGATAAACTCCTCTATCACCTCTATAATTGGCTGATATTTTTCATAAAAGACTACTATTAAATCTCCTCCTTCAGCATTGTACATAGCCGCCCTTAATGCTTCTGTCTCTTTTAAAATAGTCTTTATTTTTTTTCTATCTATACCCCCTTTTATTGCACCTTGTTCTAATAATTTAGCTACTTCTCCCGGTTTTCTACCTCTTAAATCTAAATCTTCTTTTACATATATAAAGTCAAATCCTTGGCCACAAATTTCTCCTACTTTTAATATGCTAGAATTTATTCTATCTCCTGGAACTCCTATCACACCGATGAGCCTGTTCGCATCAAGTTTTTGTGCTGCTTCTATTACATTTTTTATCCCAGCTATGTTGTGGCCATAATCTACTAATACACGGAAATTACCTACATTAAACAAGTTAAACCTCCCAGGATTGTGTGTAGTATCGCAGTAAAATGTCTTTATGCCTTTTGCAATAATATTTACAGGCACTTTTACTCCATAAGAAGCAGCGATAGCTGCAAGAGCATTTTCCACGTTGTACAAAACTTTCCCTGACAAAGCTGCAGGAATCTCCTCTATCTTTACAACAGGAATTATTTGCCCATTCGCTATAACGATGACACCATCTTTAACGTATACTGCTATTCCGCCTTTTTCTATATGTTTTTTTACAGTGAGGTTATTATCGTACATTGAAAAATATATTATTTTACTTTTTGCCCTTTGGGCCAAATAAGTGGTCATCGGGTCATCAGCATTTAAAACACTATAACCGTCTTCTTTTACCGCTTCCACCACTAAAGCCTTAACAAAAGCTAAGTCTTCCAAAGTCTCTATCCCATCAATGCCAAGATGGTCTTCTGAAATATTGGTTATCACCCCTACATCTGCCAAATCGTAACCTAAACCTTCCCTTATAATACCTCCTCTTGCTGTTTCTAACACTGCAGCATCTATGTTTTTATCAGCAAGACAAGTTCTTGCACTTTTAGGACCAGTATTGTCACCTTTGTAGACACAGGTGTCATCGATATAAATGCCGTCAGTACAAGTCATTCCTACAGTATAGCCATAGGTTTTTAAAATATGAGCTGTCATCCTGGTGACTGTAGTTTTCCCGTTTGTACCCGTAATAGATATAATAGGTATGGTAGCTTTGCTTCCTTTAGGGAAAAGCATATCTACAATCGCTTTTGCTACATTTCTAGGTTTACCTTTGCTAGGATAATGGTGCATCCTTATGCCCGGAGATGCATTTATTTCAATTATTGCTCCATTTTCTCTAGTTAGAGGCTTTTTTATGTCCTCCATTGTAATGTCTATACCAGCTATATCAAGGCCAATGGCTTTTGCCGCTCTTACAGCAATTTCTATGTTATATGGGTGAATGTCATCTGTTTTGTCTATTGCAATTCCTCCTGTGCTTAAGTTTGCGCTTTCCCTTAAAAACACTTTTTGCCCTTTTTTAGGGATATCTACTAGATCAAATCCTTGTTTTTTAAGGGTCATTTTAGAAATCGTATCTATTGTGAGTTTGGTAAGGGGTTTTTCATGGCCTTTTCCTCTTAAAGGATTTTTATTTTCCATTTCTACTAATTCTTCAATAGTATGAATTCCATCTCCTATCACATGGGCAGGAATTTTTTCAGCTACCGCTACTACTTTTTCACCTACAACTAATACTCTGTAATGTTTTCCCTTTATATGTTTTTCTACGATAACAAGGTCACTGTAAGCTTTGGCGTTTCTATAGGCTATACTTACTTCTTCTTTATTGGTTATATTTAAATGAACTCCTTTGCCTTGATTTCCGTTGTAAGGTTTTATAGCGACAGGATATCTAATTTCTTCCGCAATAGCAATCGCTTCTTCTTCATTGTAAGCAACATCTCCTTCCGGCACGGGAAATCCATGGTCTCTTAAAATCTGCTTTGTCAAGATTTTATCTGATGCTATGTCTACAGCAATACAACTAGTATTTTGTGAAATTGTGCCTTCAATCATTTTTTGATATTTCCCATAACCTAGCCGCAAAATGCTTCCATTTCCCACCCTTGTAACTGGGATTCCCGCTTTTAAAGCTTCATTTTTTATAGCCATTGTGCTAGGCCCTAGTTCTATCTCAGCAATTATATTGCGTATTCTTTCTAGTCTTTCTTCTAAATCAAATTCTTCTCCCTGTATAAATTTATTTACCATTTCAACCGCTAATTTCCCCACTCTTATGCCGCACTCTTCTAATCCATATTCATAAATTATATAATACAAATCCCCTTCTATATTTCTCGCTCTTCCAAATTTTACATCATACCCTAGCATATTTTGTAGTTCCAAAATTATATGCTCTGTCACATGGGGTAAATAGGTGCCTTCTTCTAATCTCTTTAGAAATCCCCCTTCATATCCGTAAGAACAACTATGTTTTGATAGGCTAGGAAGCCGTTTTATCAATCTCTCATTAAAGTTGGGTATATCTATTGTAGGAATATCCAATCTCTCTATATCTACTACCATTTTTATTACAGGTCTATGGCTGTATATATTTCTCCCTCGATATACCCTTATATCTTTAATAATCATACTTTATCCTCCTTGAGCTTGACTTTGGGTATCCATTTTTCTAAATCATAACCATAACCGGATGGTAATATGTGAAGTATAACATTGGTGAGGGCTAAAATTTCATTAGGACTTGATTCAGAAACATTAGAGTGTTTTAGCTTTATTCCCTCCACTACTGTCACAGCATTTGACCCTATTACCCTAAATTCATTTTCTGCTACAACTATGGCAGTATCTTCATCAATCCCTATTCCGAGATTGTTTGGGTTTTGAGCAATTGCTGCAAGAAGCCTTCCAATGCGCCCTCTTTGTGCAAAATGTTGGTCAATTATTACATCTTTTAATAAACCTAATCCAGGAGCCATTTTGATAGTGCATTTCCTGGGAGAATCTTCATCATTTCCCTCCACAATCATAGTTTGTGACATCACTGAAGCTCCTGCACTTGTACCTACAATCAAAGTTCCTTCTTTGTGCAATTGTTTTAACAATTTATCTACGCCACTTCCTCCTAAAATACTGGTTATCCTCAATTGGTCACCACCTGTAAAAAAAACGCAACTACAATCTTCAAGTACATCCCTTGCATAGTTTATTTCTTTGTCTTCCCTTGAATTTATGTTTACAACTTTTACATCATTTGCCCCTAATTTTTTAAAAATAGAAATGTACATATTGCCCACTTCCACAGGTTTTTCTGTGGCTGTTGTCATTACAACTATTCTACTCTCTCTTCCCCCAGCTAAATCTACAACTTCTCTCAGTATTTCACATTTTTCCTCTTTGTCTTCTGCTCCTCCTATGATAATCAACTTTCCTTTTACTTTCTCCGCCATTTATCCGCCTCCAAAAAATAATAGACTCTCAGGTTTCATAATTTATTATTCCTGAGAGTTTAACGCAATATACTCTATTAAATTTACAGAGTGCATAATTTTATTGCATCTTTTTCCACTTTTATTTCCAGGTTTTTGATATATAATATTTCACCATCGACAGTAACAGGTACTTCTCGATCTGCCTCTATTTCTACTTTTTTTGCTCTATAAACTTCTACAATTTTAAGTTTAGTATGGGTTCCAAAAAGAACTAATGGCAATATAACCAATAATTTAATCTTACTTATTTTGTCAACAATCATGACATCTAAATAGCCATCATTAGGATCAGCACTCGGCAAAAGCTTTAAGCCGCCTCCATAATAACTTAAAACTCCCGCTGCAAAAATTGTTATTTCTCTATTTAACTCTTTATCATCCATCTTTATCTTTACAGAATAGGGCTTGTACTTAAAGAGGACGTTTAAAAGGGCAGTTAAATAAACCCATATTCCAGATAAAAACTTTTTAAACCGCACAGCCATTGCCGCTGTTTCAGAAGCGATGCCTGTGCTTGTAATATTTCCAAAAGTTAATATATCGTTTATCACACCTCCGTCTATAATTTTAATATTACCCATTATAAGCACATCAATAGCTTTTTCTAACTTTTTAGGTATGTGGAAAAATCTTGCAAAGTCATTTCCTGTCCCTACAGGAATAATTCCCAGTACAGCCTGTGTACCTTTTATTCCATTTACTACTTCAAGTACAGTACCATCTCCTCCTACTGCCGCCACAACTTTAAATCCACTAAGAGCTGCTTTTCTTGCTAATATTTTCCCTTCCCCTGCATATTTTGTTATAAAAATTTTGTAATCGATTAATTTCTTTTTCATGATCCTTCTAATTTGTGGAATCTTCCGATAGGCCCTTCCTCCACCCGCCACTGGGTTCACAATAAACGCAATCAAAGTTATCACTCCCTGTTTTTTACAAAGCTTTTCTTTTGGCTCTTTCTATAGCTTGTACTTCTTCAGCAGAAAGAGGATATTTAGATTGCCCTCTTTCAATAGGTTTTGCAAAAGTGGCCGTCTCATTCCTCCCGTATATTCCAGACAAAACAATACCATCGTCATTGCTATCTAATAGGGCAATAGAAAAGCTTAAATCAGAGCCTACATCAGGAAAAGCATTATACCGCACCATTCCCACTTTTTTAATTGCTGTTTTTCCTTCTTTGTCTAAAGAATTTAAATCAATTTTTAGCTTGTCTAATTTGTTTTTCATCTCTTCATTCTCTGTAAGGATTCTAGAAAAAATATCAAAGACATCTCCTTTTTCCAATGTTTTAATTACTTTATTATAAGTCCTGTTTAATCTTAAAAATTTCCCATTAATTATAAGTATGAAAATTAATTCTATAATTGATAAAACTGATAAAAACAAGATAATCAGCGTAGCATTTTGAGAAATAATGTCTAAAAAATTTTGCATAAGTTTCTCCTCCAATTCGTCAGAATGTTTTTTGCGAAATTATTTCAATAGCTTTTATAGCTTTTTCTACTTCTTCTTCAGTATTAAAATAGCCAATTCCAAATCTCAAAGTGCCAGTCTTTAGTGTGCCAATTGTCGAATGGGCTAATGGAGCACAATGCAATCCCGCTCGAGTAGCTATATCAAAGTCTCTATCCAAAATATAACTTATTTCTCCTACATCTCTATCTTTTAATGTTATTGAAACTACTCCAACTCTTTCTTCTATTTTTTGTGGACCATATACTTTAACTTTTTTTATCTGTTCCAATCCTTCTATCAACATTTTAGTAAGTTTTCTTTCATGTTGATATATAGCATCTACACCTATTTTCTTTACAAATTTCACTCCTGCCTTTAGTCCTGCAATCCCTGGAGTATTAGGAGTACCACTTTCTAATTTGTCTGGCATCAAATCAGGTTGATACATTGACTCTGACTTACTTCCCGTTCCCCCTTCTTCAAGAGGCAATACATCTATACCCTCTCTTACATATAATCCTCCTGTACCTTGAGGACCGTACAATCCTTTGTGGCCAGGAAAAGCTAAAAGGTCGATGTTTTGTCTTTCTACATCTATTGGCAATACTCCCGCCGTCTGAGCTGCATCCACCAAGAAAATTAAATTCATTTCCCGGGCAATAATTCCTATTTCCTCAATAGGAATTATTGTACCTGTCACATTGGAAGCATGGGTTATTGCAATCATTTTTGTTTTTTTTGTAATTGCTTTCTTTATATCCTCAGGGTCAATTTTTCCTTCCTCATTTGCTTTCACAATTGTAACTTCTATTCCTTTTTCTTTCAATGCCATAAGGGGCCTTATCATAGAATTATGTTCCATACTAGAAGTTATTACATGATCTCCTTCTTTCAAAAGGCCCTTTAACGCAATATTCAAAGCTTCTGTTGTATTAGACGTAAATACAACTCTCATAAGGTCTTTAATATTGAAAATGCTGCATATCTCTTGCCTGGCTTCAAAAATAACCCTTCCTGATTCAAGTGCCATTTTGTGTCCGCCTCTTCCAGGGTTTCCGCAGTTTCTTAAAACTTTCTCTACTTCCCTATACACTCCCTCGGGTTTAGGCCAAGAAGTAGCAGCATTATCAAAATAAATCATAGTCCTATCTCCTTTAAATTAAATCTCCCGCTATTAATATATGCAAACCTCCTTTTAGAGTTCTTAACTATATTTTATATTTATTTTTTCTCATTAGCAACAAAAAACTTATTAATGTGTGTGTAAAAAGTTAATAGGTGAATAATATGCTGACATTTTGCACGTACCTAGTTAAATCCCTCGTTTTGCTTTAAAAATGGCAAAATTGCTGCAAAATTAGATAAAATTAAAAGCCTCCATAAAAAAATAGGAGGCTTACAGACTGTAAACAAACTTTCGTAAAGGAGATATTTTGCAATCGGTGCGACTTGTGACAAAGCGGCAACAAAACTTAGCGAGACCAAGGGTGGAGGCAGGGCCGTAGCCACGGATGGCGGAGGCGGGCACTAAGACAAGGAGGTCGCCTGACGGGGTACCCTGCCGGAACCCGAAGGGGAATCTTATGTTTTGTCGCTTTGGAACATCGGAGTGACGATGCAAAATATCTCCTTTGAGTATTTTTTAACTTTGTTAACAAACTGAAAGCCTCCATAAAAATAGGAGGCTTTTTAGCCCTTTCCATAAATGATTTCAATAATTCTTGTCAAATCTTCCTCACTGTAATATTCTATTTGTATAATTCCTCTATCTTTACTTCTTTGAGATATTTTTACTTTTGTTCCTAAAAAGCTGCATAAATTATCTTCTATTTCCTTAACATGCGCATCTATCTTGTCCAACTTTAGTTTTTTCGTGATTTTTTCATTTTTACGCAATAGATTCTTTACTAAATTTTCTGTTTCTCTTACATTTAAATTTTCTTCAGCAACTTTTTTGGCTGCTTCATACTGTAAACTTTTATTTGGTAAAGAAAGTATAACCTTTGCATGGCCTATTGTTATATCACCTTTCACTAACATTTCTTGTACTCTATCGTCGAGATTTAAAAGTCTTATGCTATTTGCAATTACCGAACGGCTCTTGCCAATTTTTTTAGATATCTCTTCTTGAGTAAGATTAAATTGTTCTATCAATGCTTTATATGCTTTAGCTTCCTCAATGGGATTTAAATCTTCTCTTTGCAAATTCTCAATCAAAGCTATTTCCATAACCTGTAAATCATCAAAATTCTTTACAATTGCTGGTATTTCCGAAAGTCCCGCAATTTTAGCAGCTCTCCAGCGTCTTTCCCCTGCTACTATTTGATATCCAGAATCTACCTTTCTTACTATAATTGGCTGAATAACTCCGTGTTGTTTAATAGATTCTGCTAATTCTTTTAAACTTTCTCCATCAAATTGTTTTCTCGGTTGGTATTGATTGGGATGAATATAGGTTATATTTATCGTTTCTACCCCTTGCAGTTCTTCAGTTTGATATTCCGGTATAAGAGCCTGTAATCCTCTACCTAACCCCTTTTTACCAGCCATTTCATCACCACCTTTGTAAATTTTTCATATCCCTGCCCTTTCTATCACTTCTAATGCCAATTCATCATAAGCCTCTGCTCCTTTAGAATTAGGGTCATATATAGAAATTGGTTTTCCGAAACTTGGTGCCTCTCCTAAACGAATATTTCGTGGAATAATCGTTCTATAAACTTTGTCTTTAAAAAATTTTTTCACCTCATCCACCACTTGTATAGATAAGTTTGTCCGAGCGTTAAACATAGTAAGAACTACACCTTCTATTTCCAGCTCAGGATTCAAGCTCTTTTTTACGAGATTGATTGTGTTCATAAGCTGAGTAAGTCCTTCTAAAGCATAGTATTCGCATTGAATTGGAACAATTACTGAATCAGCAGCAGTAAGAGCGTTTATAGTCAAAAGTCCAAGAGATGGAGGGCAATCTATTAATATATAGTCAAATCCGTCTTTAATTTGATTTACAGCATTTTTTAATTTATATTCTCGCGAAAGCATAGGAACTAATTCGATTTCTGCACCTGCTAATTGAATACTGGAGGGAACTATTGAAACCTTTAAATCACTCAAATATATTATTGCATTTCTTATGTCTTCCTCTTCAATCAATACCGTATATGTAGTGTGTTTTAAAGAAGCCGGGTTTATCCCAAAGCCACTCGTCATGTTACTTTGAGGATCTATATCTATACATAAAACTTTTTTCCCTTGCACTGCTAAAGAATATCCTAAGTTTATAGTTGTAGTAGTTTTACCTACACCACCTTTTTGATTTGCAATAGCAATAACCTTGCCCATTTTTTCACCCCCTTTTGCGTACAAATATCTCTTTAAGGATGCTAAACTTACATGTTTATTATATCATTGTTTATACCAATGTTCCACATGGAACATTATCAAGGGGGGGTGAAAAAGTTTTTTACTTTTTAGAAATTTTGATTACAAACTCTACATATTCTTCCCTATCATTTTCAATATATTCTGCCGGCACACCAGATTTTTTCATTAAATCTACAGCTTGTTTCACTGTATTTACAAAAATTCGTATGTCTTTATAAAATTTCATCATCTTTTTGTTTGCCTTTTTTGTTTCTTCCTGTTTTTTAGTAATTTTATCTATCATATCTTGTATAAGTTTTTCCGTTTGGCTTACATTTAACTTTTTCTTTACAATTACTTCTAAAGCTCTTTTTTGCAATTCTTCATCAGGAAGCCTTAAAAGTGCTCTGGCATGTCTTTCTGTTAAATCATTTTCTAACAACTTTTCTTTTATTTCTTTACTTAACTTTAAAATTCTCAGTTTATTGGCAATAGTCGATTGACTTTTGCCCAAGATTTTTGCTAACTGTTCCTGCGTCAAATGGTGATCGTTTATCAAATTGTGATATCCTTCAGCTTCCTCGATAAAATTCAAGTCTTCTCTTTGTAAGTTTTCAATTAAAGCTAAAACAGCTGCATCTTCATCTTGAGCATTTACAATTATTGCCGGTATTTCAGTAAGTCCTGCTAACTTTGAGGCTCTTAACCGCCTTTCCCCCGCTACTAATTCATAGGAATTGTTACCTACCATTCTCACAGTAATAGGTTGCAGCACTCCATAAACTTTGATTGATTCAGATAATTCTTGTAAATTTTTTATATCAAAAGTTTTCCTAGGCTGATAAGGACTAGGTCTTATAGAGTCAATCGGCAAATAAGAGATTTCCTGCATTTTGCTCGACAACACCTTTACACACCCCACTTTTTTAAAACAATAATAGATTTTCTAACATATATATTCGACAAATATTGTAAAATTCCTCCTTAAATTCAAAAATATTGTTTAAATTATAAAAAAGTCTCAGGAATAGGAATAAAACTATTGAAAAAATCTTTTTGTTGTATGAGTTCCGCTAATTTTTGAGGATAAACTTGATAGTTTTTCAAATCCTTAAGATCAACCCATTTTACTTCCTTTAAAACCTGTTTCTCTTTAGGTAATTCAGGGTCACTTCCTAAGGTCAATTTTCCCCCAATAATAGAGGAATAAAAATATGTTACATAGTAAATATCATATTCTTGAATATAACACACTCCGTTTAACTTAATGTCATAACCTGTTTCTTCTTTGCATTCTCTTATAGCAGCAGCTGCTACTGATTCATTTTCTTCTACCCTACCTCCTGGAAAAACCCATGCTACTTTCTCCCCCTCTTGATGTTTTACTAAAAGAACTTTTCCTTCTTCAACAATGACAACTCTCGCAACTAAAAAGCTCCCTCTAAATTTTAACATTTTTTCTTCCCTCATTCCAAGATTGATATACTAAAATTATAGCATAAAAATTTTCTACGAAAATAAAAAAGAACAGTCTAACCTGTTCTCAATTTGTTGACAAAGTTAAAAAATATTCAAAGGAGATATTTTGCATCGTCGCTCCGATGTTCCAAAGCGACAAAACATAAGCTCCCCCTTCGGGCTCCGGCAGTGTACCCCGTCAGGCGACATCCCTGTCTTAGCGCCTGCCTCCGCCTCACAAGGCTTCGGCTCCGCCAACCTCTCTCTGTCTCGCTAAGTTTCCCGGAACTCAACTAAACACACTAGCCAAAACATGTTTAAGTTTAGTGCCGGGCTGCTAAGTCATTCACTTATGCAAAATGCCAACATATCATAAAGACATTACACTTTTATGCGTAAAGTGCATTAATGACAAACTTCTAACTTCACAAAGGAGCCTTTCTTATAGCATTGGCCTTTCTAGGATATTTCAGAGGACAGTTATCCCCTTTTCTTATAATTATCAAATGATGAAGTATATCACTAAAGGGAAGTCTAATTTGCTTTACCTCCTCAATTTCCCCTTTTAACTCCTTTAAGGCTTTTTGACTGCTTTTTATTTCTTCCTCAACTTCTCTTCCTTTTAAAGCAATAAAATAACCACCTACTTGTACAAAAGGAAGAGTATATTCCAATAAAACATTTAAAGGTGCAACAGCTCTTGCAACAGATAAATCAAATTGTTCTCTATATTTTATGTCTTTTCCTATATCTTCTGCTCTTCCATGAATTAATTCTATTTCATTTATACCCAATTTATTTACAACCTCTTCTAAAAAAGTAATTCTTTTTTTAGAAGAGTCTAAAAGAGTAGCTTTTAATTTAGAAAACACAATTTTTAAAGGAATAGAAGGAAAACCAGCCCCTGTACCAACGTCTATAATTTTTTCATCCCCTTTTATTTTTCCACTTTTAACTACAGATAAACTATCTAAAAAATGCTTAATCACAACTTCCTTTTCTTCTGTAATTGCCGTTAAATTCATCTTCTGATTCCATTCCAATAAAAGAGCATAATATTTTTGGAAATGTTCCACATGGAACATTTCCAAAAATATACCCCACTCTCTAGCACCCTCAATTAGCATATCAACCGATTTGTTCTTCATCTTCTTTATTTCTCCTTAACTGCTGCATGTAAATTAAAAGCACAGAAATATCAGCAGGCGAAACTCCTGAAATACGAGAAGCTTGTCCAATTGAAGTAGGTCTTATTTTTGTCAATTTTTCTTTTGCTTCATTGCTCAAACCATAAATTTGATAATAATCAATATCTTCTGGAATTTTTTTGTTTTCCAATGCTTTAAAGTGTTCAACTTGTCTCAGTTGTTTCATTATATATCCTTCATATTTAATATTTATGTCTATTTGCTCAGCCACACTATCTAAAATATCATGTGGCCTATCTCTATCCAAAAATTTAGTAGCCTTATAATCAATTTCAGGTCGCTTTAGCAAAGTGTAAAGGTCAACTCCTGTAACTAAAGGAGTACTTCCTTTAGAAATGAGAAAATTGTTGACTTCCTCAGAAGGTCTTACCATGACGCCAGGAAGTCTTTGCATCTCTTTTTCTAACTGGATCTTCTTCTTTAAAAATTTTTGATATCTTTCTTCTGTTACAAGGCCAATTTTATACCCTAGTTCTGTCAATCTAAAATCTGCGTTATCTTGTCTTAATAGAAGTCTATATTCTGCTCTCGAAGTAAGCATCCTATAAGGCTCATTTGTACCTTTTGTCACTAAATCATCAATTAGCACTCCTATATAAGCTTGAGACCTATCCAAAATTACAGGAGGTTTGTTTAAAAGCTTCATAGCAGCATTTATTCCCGCCATCAGACCTTGAGCAGCCGCTTCTTCATATCCAGATGTGCCATTGACTTGTCCTGCAAAGTACAACCCTTCAATTTTTTTAGATTCTAAAGTAGCCTTTAATTGTGTTGAGTCTATACAGTCATATTCAATAGCGTAAGCTGGTCTCATCACTCTTACATTTTCAAGACCGGGAACAGTCCTCAAAAATTCCAGTTGTACATCTTCAGGTAAACTAGAAGACATGCCTTGTACATACATCTCATAAGTATTCAATCCTTCTGGCTCAATAAAAATTTGATGCCTTTCTTTGTGGGGAAATTTTACAACTTTATCTTCAATAGAGGGACAGTATCTTACTCCTACCCCTGTTATTTCACCACTAAAAAGAGGAGAACGGTCAATATTTGCCATTATTATTTCATGAGTTCTTTTATTCGTATAAGTAAGCCAACAGGGTAACTGTTCTATTTCAATTTTATCATGCATATAGGAAAAAGGAGTAATAACTTCATCCCCCGGCTGTATTTCCATTTTGGAAAAATCAATGCTTCTTTTATCAACTCTAGCAGGAGTACCTGTTTTAAATCTCATCAATTTAAAACCTAATCTTTTCAAAGTCTCAGAAAGCTCATTAGCTGGAAAAAGCCCGCTAGGTCCACTGTTAAAACTTACATCACCAATTATAACCCTTCCTTTTAAGAAGGTTCCTGTAGTAATAATGCAAGCTTTACATTTATACATCGCGCCTAATTTTGTCACAACTCCCGTGACTTTGTTATCTTCTACCAAAATGTCTACAATTTCTGCCTGTTTTATATCAAGGTTTTCTTGTCTTTCTAAAGTGTACTTCATGTTCATCTGGTAAAGTTTTTTGTCAACTTGTGCTCTCAAAGACCTTACAGCAGGGCCTTTACTGGTATTTAAAGTGCGAATTTGTAGTAACGATTTGTCAGTATTTATAGCCATTTCCCCGCCTAAAGCGTCAATCTCTCTTACCAACTGAGCCTTGGCAGGACCACCAATAGAAGGATTGCAAGCCATCAAAGCAATAGAATCTAAGTTTACGGCAAAACCTACTGTTTTAAGTCCTAACCTTGCACAAGCGAGAGCAGCCTCACTACCCGCATGTCCCAACCCAACAACTGCCACATCATATTCTCCAGCCATAAATCTCATACTTTTCACCTACTTTCCCACACAAAATCTTTCAAAAATTTGATTTATTAAATCTTCAGTTGCTGTTTCACCAGTAATTTTCCCTATTTGCTCAAGAGCTGCATTTAAATCAATTGTAATTAAATCCTCACTATACTCCATCTCAATGGCTTCTACAACACTTTCCATATATTTTTTTGCATTGATAAGGGCTTCCTTGTGTCTTGAATTTGTAATTATTTCGTCTTCCTTAACATTTACATTTCCCTTAAAAACCAAATTGTATATTGCGTCTTCCAATTCTTGTAGCCCAATTTTTTCAACAGCGGAAACCTCTATTATTATACCATCTTTGGTAAGATTTTTTAATTCTTTTTCATCAATTTTTTTAGATAAATCAATTTTATTCAACACAAATACAATATTTTTACCTGCCAAAATGTCGAAAATTTCGTAGTCTTCTTTAGTTAACTCTCTTGAGGCATCCAGCACAAACAATATTAAATCTGCTTCCGCCAGAACTTCTTTGCTTTTAGCAACCCCTATTTTTTCTACTAATTCATCTGTATCTCTAATTCCTGCCGTATCAATAAGTTTTATTGGAATACCTTTTACATTAACATATTCTTCAATAATATCCCTGGTAGTTCCTGGTATGTCCGTGACAATAGCTCTATTTTCTTTCAATAAGGCGTTTAAAAGAGAGGATTTACCCACATTTGGTTTACCAATTATAGCAGTTTTAAGTCCTTCTCTTATAATTCTACCACTTTCAGAAGATGCAATAAGTTTATCTATATCTTCCACTATTTCCTTAGCAGTTTCTAATATTTCTTTTCTCTCAAGTTCCTCCACATCATCTTCAGGAAAATCTATTAAAGCTAAAAGATGGACCAGTAGACCCATGATTTTGTCTTTTAATTCTTTCATCTTTTGCCCTATATGACCTGATAACTGCTTTTGAGCGTATTTATTAGCAAGCATAGTCTTAGCGGTAATTATATCTATAACTGCTTCGGCTTGAGATAAATCAATTCGCCCATTTAAAAAAGCTCTTTTTGTAAATTCCCCTGGTTCAGCTAAACGAGCACCTTGTTTTAATACTAATTCCAAAATTTTAGAAGTAACTACTATACCTCCATGACAATTTATTTCAACTATATCTTCTCTGGTATAAGTATTAGGTTTTTTCATAATAGATACTAAAACCTCGTCATATACATCTTCTGTTTCTGGGTCTACTATGTGTCCATAGTGCAAAGTATGACTTTTCACCTTTTTTATATTTTTAGGCTTATAGGGTTTAAAAATTTTTGAAATTATCTCTAAAGCATCATCTCCACTTATTCTAACTATTCCAATTCCTGCTTCTCCTGGAAAAGTAGAAATAGCTGCAATTGTATCAAAAACCATTTTCATCACCAACCAAAAAATTGTCTTATAAAAATAATATACCAATGTTTTTGGCTTTTCAATCAAAAATATAAAAAAACCCCCTTGACAGGGTATTATTTTAAAGCTATTATGACTCTTCGATTAGGCTCTTCTCCTTCACTATAAGTCTCTACATATGGATGGTCCTGCAAAGCCATGTGAATTATTCGCCTTTCATTAGGACTCATCGGCTCTAACTCAACGCTTTCTTTTGTCTCCATTACTTGTTTGGCTAATTTTTTTGCAAGCCTAATTAGAGTCTCTTCCCTTCTTTTTCTATAATTTTCTGCATCTAATATAATCCTTCTATATCTATCATATTCTCTATACTTGCTAGCAACGACATTTACAAGATATTGCAATGAATCTAATGTCTCTCCCCTATGACCTATCAGCAACCCTACATTTTTTCCATATAAATTAAACTTTATAGTATCCTCATCTTCTTCTACATCAAATTTAACATCTAATTTCATCGCTTCAATTACTTGCTGTAAAAAATTTTTAGCACTCTCCTTTACTACATCTTTTAAAATCACTTTAACTATTGCCTGCTTGCTTATAAGACCTAGAAAACCTTTACCCCCTTCATCCAACACTTCTATTTCTACCATTTCCCTCGGTACGCCAAATTCCTTCAAAGCAAGATTTACAGCTTCTTCCACTGTCTTACCTGTCCTTATAAGCTCTTTCAACTTATGATTCCCCCTTAGCAGTATTGGTCTCTCTCATAAAAATATACTGCTGCACTATCTGAAATATATTGCTTGTAACCCAATATATTCCTACCCCTGCCGGCAAAGAAACTGTTACCCATCCCATAAAAATTGACATCATTATATTCATAGAATTTTGACTTTTGTCTGTTGCTACCATTGCAGAAGATATATAAGTAGTCACAGTAGCTAAAATAGGAATTATATAATAAGGGTCCTTTTGTGCAAGGCTATGCATCCACAAAAAAGAAGCAGTTGAAAAAGCTGGATAGGTTCTCAGCATCGTAAAAAGCGGCCACAATATTATCAAAGGCAAAAGCATAGGTAAACATCCACCAAAAGGATTCACTTTTTTCTCTTGATACAATTTCATTGTTTCCATGTTTAATTTTTGAGGGTCTTTAGCATACTTCTTTTGAAGTTCTTCTACAAGAGGCTGTATTTCTTTCATCTTTTTCATTGTGCTCATTTGCTGTATATAAAAAGGCAAAAGAAGTATCCTTATTAAAATAGTAAAAATAATTATAGCGATACCATAATTTCCTACATAATGATGTATAAATTCTAACAATTGTCCTAAATACATAGCAATTGTTGCCATAATATACCTCCAAAAATTTATTTTACAGGGTCATATCCCCCAGGATTAAAGGGATTACACCTTAAAATCCGCCAAATTGACATAATTCCGCCCTTTAAAAGTCCATGCTTTGATATTGCTTCTATAGAATATTGAGAACAAGTTGGATAAAATCTACAGGTTCTTGGCTTCATAGGCGAAATATATCTTTGATACAACTTGATTAAAAAAATAACAACATTTTTCATCTTTCATTCCCCGCATAAATAGGTGTTTTCATAATCAATTTTCTCATGGAATTTTTTAAAGTGTGAAAATCAGCCTCTACAATTTTCCCCCTTGCGACAAAAATCATATCAAAACCCACTTTTATCTCAATATTTAAAAGTCTAAAACTTTCTTGTAAAAGCCTTCTAACTCTATTTCTTACCACGCTTTTACCTATTTTTTTACTCACTGAATAGCCAACTCTATTAAAACCTAAATTATTTTCCATATAATACATTATAACAAACTGATTAGCAACAGATTTTCCATTAGAATAAACTTTTTTAAATTCATAACTTTTTTTAATTTTTATAATCTTATTACTCATTTATACCTCCGGATTGTAAAAAAGGCCTTAAAGGCCTCACGCTGTCAATCTATGTCTACCTTTTTGTCTTCTTCTTTTTAAGACATTGCGACCACTTTTGGTAGACATTCTCTTCCTAAAACCATGTACTTTTTTTCTATGTCTTTTTTTGGGTTGATAAGTGCGAAGCATTGCCACACCTCCTAAAACCTAAAAAATGCTATAAAAATTATAACGTTAATTAAGGAGGATGTCAACAAGACTTTTTAAAATAAGCAAGTTATCAACAACTTAAGAATTATCTACACACAGCTGTAGACAAAATTATTTTTCTTATTGATAATCTGTTGATAATTTGCTATTATAAAATTAAGCTGTTGATAACTTAAATAAAGTGTAGCCACAAAAATAACAACTTATTCACAAGTTGTTGATAAAATTGTGAATAAGTTGTTATTTAAATGTTAGTTTTCTTATTCACTACATTTATAATCAATGTATTTTAATTTTTTTATCAGTTTTTTTATCAAAATATCTTTTATCAACAATATCTGCACATGTGTTTTTGAAAAAGTTATCAAATTAAAAAATTCACAAAACTAAATTTTATTTATTAACAACTAACTTATACCGATAATATATTATGCCACCCTTTTAAATAAGTTATCCACATTTTATTGATGGGCTTAGGAGGTCATACAATGTATGGAGATCATCGTCAAATATGGGAGAGGATAGTGGAGGTCATAAAGAGCGAGCTTACCCCCACCAGCTATAACACTTGGCTAGTTCACATAAAGCCCTTAACAATCATCGATAATGTATTATTTTTAAGCACTCCCAATACTTTTACAAAAAATATAATAAATGGAAGATATATAAATATTATCTACGACGCTACATCAAAAGCTACAAATAAACTATACGAGATAAAAATATTATCAGAAGATGAAGAAGAATATAGAGAAATCAAAGAATCCTTAGAAAAAGAAAACCTAACTGAATCCACCACTCTTTCTACTCTAAATCCAAAATATACCTTTGATACTTTCGTAGTTGGAAACAGCAATAAACTTGCTCATGCTGCTTGTCTTGCAGTAGCTCAAGCTCCAGCAAAAGCTTATAATCCTTTATTTATTTATGGAGGAGTAGGTTTAGGAAAAACCCATTTAATGCATGCAATAGGGCACTTTATTAATAAACATCAAAGTGGCTACAAAATAATGTACGTCACGTCAGAAACGTTTACCAACGAGTTGGTTAACTCCATAAAAGACGATAAAAATGAAGAATTTAGAAACAAGTACAGAAATATTGATGTCCTTCTAATAGATGATATTCAATTTATAGCCAAAAAAGAACGAACTCAAGAAGAATTTTTCCATACTTTTAACACCCTTTACGAAGCAAACAAACAAATAGTTATCTCTAGTGACAGACCACCAAAAGAAATCCCAACTCTAGAAGAAAGGCTAAGGTCAAGGTTTGAGTGGGGTTTAATCGCGGATATACAGCCACCAGATTATGAGACAAGAATAGCAATACTTAAAAAGAAAGCTCAAACAGAAAATCTCAATATCCCCGACGAAGTTTTAGCTTATGTGGCAGAAAAAATCCAATCAAACATAAGAGAATTAGAAGGAGCACTAATAAGAATCGTAGCTTTTTCAAATCTTACAAAATCTAATATAGACTTAGAATTAACAAAGCATGCCCTAAAGGAAATTGTAGGTAACAAAACAAGAAAAATAACTGTAAAACTCATACAAGAAGAAGTTTGCAAGTACTATAACATAAAACTAGAAGACTTCAGGTCCCGCAAGAGAACAAAAAACATAGCTTATCCTCGACAAATTGCCATGTACTTAGCAAGAGAATTGACAGATTTATCTCTTCCAAAGATAGGAGAAGAATTTGGAAAAGACCATACTACTGTAATACATGCCTATGAAAAAATTTCTAATGAAATAAAGCAAGACGAACTTCTCTCAAGGCAGATTGAGGAACTTAAAAAGAGAATAAAAGGTTTTTAACATATAAACAGGGATAACCCTGTTTATATGTTTTAAAATTTTTCGCCTGTGAATATTGTTAATAATTTTAAATGATTGTCCAAAATTTATTCACAGACAATTATCGACTTTTTCTCTGCTTCACAAACCATTACTAACAAACTAACACTTTCTATTACTACGACTACTAGATACTTATCTTATTTATTGTATGATTTGATTCAAAAAAATATTCTCAAAAACAGGAGTGAAAAAAATGAAATTTGTGTGTGATAAAAATTCATTATTTGAAGGAGTAAATATTGCAATAAGGGGGGTATCTTCCCGAACTACTCTTCCTATTCTTCAAGGCATTAAAATTTCAGCTTTGAAAGGTCAAGTCAAATTTTCAGGAACTGATTTGGACATAGGGATAGAGTGTCAAATTCCTGCAGTAGTAGAAGAAGAGGGAGAAATAGTTGTACCTGCAAAAATTTTTTCAGAACTAGTTCGAAAATTGCCAGAGGGAGAAGTAAAAGTAGAAAGTGATTTTCAAAACACGGTAAATGTAGTTTGCGATAGCATAAATTTCACTATTGCAGGAAGTGACGCTGTAGAATTTCCTGAAATCCCTCAAGTATCTAGAGAAAATTCTTTTAAATTGGCGCAAAATATTCTAAAAGACCTAATAAGAAAAACAGTCTTTTGTATTGCCCAGGAGCAAACAAGACCTATTTTGACTGGTGTTCTATTCGAAGTGCTTCAAAATGAAGTTAAAGCAGTAGCTTTAGATGGATTTAGAATGGCTATATATTCTTATAAGGGTGAGGAAAAATTCTTTGACGAAGATATAGAACAATATTCTATAGTAATTCCAGGTAAAACTTTAGAAGAGATATACAGAATCTTAAAAGATGAGGAAACAGAGATAAAGATATACCACACTGCTAATCAAGTGTTATTCCAAATTGAAAATACAAAGGTAATATCGAGGCTTTTAGAAGGAAGCTTTATAAACTATAATGCTGTTTTACCAAAGGATTATAAGACTGAAGTGGTAGTCAAAAGAGAAGTTTTAACTGAAAGTATTGAAAGAGCTTCATTAATTGCAGAAAGCAAAAATAATTTGATTAAGTTTGAGATTGGTGATAAATTTATTACTGTTTCTTCCAATTCTGAAAAAGGTAAAATGGTAGAAAAGATAGAAGTCGATGTAAAAGGAATGTTTTTTGAGATCGCTTTTAACTCAAGATATTTATTAGATTCTTTAAGAGCCATCGATGAAGAGGAAATAACGCTTTATTTCATAAATAGTATAAATCCGTTAATAATAAAACCTATGGGAAGTAAAAATTATCTTTATATGATACTTCCTGTAAAACTCAATTAAAAATAAGAGGTGTTTTTTAAATGATAGAAGTGCCTATAGAGACGGAATATATTACCTTAGGGCAATTTTTAAAATATATGAAAATATGTCAAACTGGAGGACAAGCAAAGCAATTTATTTTAGAAGGAAAAGTTAAAGTAAATGGCTCAATAGAATTAAAAAGAGGTAAAAAACTTCGCAAAAATGATATAATTGAGGTAGAAGGTAAAACTTATATCATAAAGTGAGGAATTTAACTTGTATGTGAAGGAGCTATTTGTCGACAATTTTAGAAATTTACAAAAGCAAAAAATAGAATTTTGCAAAGGAATAAATATATTTTATGGTTTAAATGCACAAGGAAAGAGTAATTTATTAGAAAGTATTAGGCTTTTAAGTATGGGAAGGTCTTTTAGAGGGAGCAAAACTACAGAACTAATAAAATTCGGAGAAGATTATTTTTATGTAAAAGCAATAATTTGTCAAGAAAATAACGATAAAAAGATAGAATTTGGATACAAGAAAAATGAAAATAAAGTGATTAAAGTAAATGGCAATAAAATAAAGTCAACTTCTGAACTTTTAGGTCAACTTTTTACAGTCATTTTTTCTCCTGAAGATTTAAACATAATAAAAGAAGGACCTTCCTATCGCAGAAAATATTTAGATTCTTGTATATCTGTGGTTGAAAAGAATTATCTTTATAACCTCATGCAATATAACAGAATACTAATAAATAGAAATAAACTATTAAAGACTATAAAAGAGGGAAAAAGTAGAAGTATACTAGAAGTTTTCGATGACCAATTAGTAGAATACGGTGCAAAAATAATCGTGGTGAGACAAAGTTACTTGAAAAATGTAGAAATTAATATAAAAAAATTTTTACTTGAAATTTCCAATGAGACAGCAGAAATTGTCTACCTAAATAGTGTTGGACTTAAAGATGCTTCAGATAAAGAAATAGTTAAAAAAAGATTAAAAGAAAAACTATTAAAAAATATAGATTTAGATTTAAAATATCTTACAACACAAGTAGGACCTCATAGGGAAGATTTTAAGATTATTATAAACGGCTATGATTCGAGAGTATATTCTTCTCAAGGCCAACAGCGAACAGTGGCTTTATGCCTTAAATTATCAGAGTTTGAAATTTTAAAAAAGGAGACTGGTGAAAAACCCATACTGCTTCTGGATGATGTAATGTCAGAGTTAGATGAAAATAGAAAGAAATATATATTAGAAAGATTGCAAGGTTTTCAGACTTTTATAACCCATACTACAAAAAGAGATTTAAAAGGAGATTGTTATTTTAAGATATCTAATGGGGTTGTCATTAAGGAATAGGAGGTCAAAAAATGTATGTCCATTTAGGCGGCAACGTGGTAGTACCCGACAAAGAAATTATAGGCATTTTTGATATGAATATTGTAACCACTTCTTCCGCTACTATTCAGTTTCTGAGAGTAGCGGAAGAAGAAGGATTTGTTGTCAGAATTTCTGACGAAAAGCCAAAGTCTTTTATAATCACAGAAAGGGATAAGAGGAGTATCATTTATTTATCACCAATTTCTGCCTTTACTCTTATAAGAAGGACACAAAAAATAGAGGAATAGGGGGTATTGAATTGTATCGAAAAACATCGGAAAAAATTGTTGTGAGAAACGGAGAAAAGAAGTTAGAGCTTAGAATATTAGGTGATAAAATTATTAACGTTTTTGTAAGTAATAAAGAGGAAAAAAGAAAGGATACAATTGCGATAGAAATGAAAGAATACGATATTCCTGAGTTTAGTATAAGTGATGAATTAGAAAACATATTAATCGAGACTAATTCATTGAAAGTAAAAATAAATAAAAATGACCTTTCTGTGAGTTTCTTAGATAAAAATGGAAATATAATTAATGAGGATTACAATGGAGGAGCAAAGTTCAATGAAACAGATGTAAGGTGCTATAAAAAGTTAAGAGAAGACCATTTTTACGGTTTTGGAGAAAAAGCAGGATACCTCGACAAAAAAGGCGAAAGACTGGAGATGTGGAATACAGATGAATTTATGACTCACAACCAGACTACAAAACTTTTATATGAGTCTTACCCTTTTTTCATAGGAATGAACGATTATCACACTTATGGAATATTTTTGGACAACAGTTTTAGGTCTTTTTTTGATATGGGTCAAGAAAGTCAAGAATATTATTTTTTTGGAGCATATGGCGGCCAAATGAACTACTATTTTATATACGGAGAAGACATAAAAGAGGTTGTGGAAAATTATACATATCTTACAGGAAGGATAAGTCTTCCCCCATTATGGGTATTAGGTAATCAACAAAGCAGATATAGTTACACCCCACAAGAGAGAGTACTGGAGGTTGCAAAAACTTTTAGAGAAAAAGATATTCCTTGTGATGTGATATATCTCGATATAGATTACATGGAAGGGTATAGAGTTTTTACATGGAATAAAGAAACGTTTAAAAACCACAAAGAAATGTTAAAACAGCTTAAAGAAATGGGATTTAAAGTAGTGACAATTGTAGATCCAGGAGTTAAGAGAGATTACGACTACCATGTTTACAGAGAAGGAATTGAAAAGGGTTATTTTGTAAAGGATAAGTACGGTATAACCTACGTTGGAAAAGTATGGCCAGGGGAAGCTTGTTTTCCTGACTTTTTACAAGAAGAAGTGAGATATTGGTGGGGTGAAAAGCACAGAGAATTTATAAATGATGGCATTGATGGTATATGGAATGATATGAATGAACCAGCTGTTTTTGAAACACCTACAAAAACAATGCCAGAGGATAATATTCATATTTTAGATAGAGAAAAGGTACTTCACAAAGAGGCTCACAATGTCTATGCAAATTACATGGCAATGGCTACAAGAGATGGTTTTCTAAGGATAAGACCTAATGAAAGGCCTTTTGTTTTGACAAGAGCTGCTTTTTCAGGGATACAAAGATATGCCGCAATGTGGACAGGAGACAACAGAAGCTTGTATGAGCATCTCCTTATGATGATGCCAATGTTAATGAACATAGGTTTATCTGGACAACCGTTTGCAGGAGCAGATGTTGGAGGATTTGAAGGAGATTGCCATGAAGAACTTTTTATAAGGTGGATAGAGGCTGCGGTATTTACTCCGTTTTTAAGAGTTCATTCTGCAATAGGAACAAAAGACCAGGAGCCATGGTCTTTTGGCAAAAAAGCAGAAGATATTTCTCGAAAATATATAAAAATGAGATATGAACTTTTGCCTTACTTATATGATTTGTTTTACATTGCATCTCAAAAAGGCTATCCTATTATGAGGCCTTTGGTTTTTGAATATCAAAAAGATGAAAATACTCATAAGATATATGATGAATTTATGTTTGGAGAAGGTCTCTTAGTTGCTCCTGTATATCTTCCTTCAAAAGAAAGAAGAGAAGTTTATTTGCCTGAAGGAATCTGGTATGATTACTGGACGGGAAAAGAATTCAAAGGAAAAAACTATTACCTTGTGGATGCTCCTATAGAAGTAATACCTCTTTTTGTAAAAGAAGGAGGAATACTGTTAAAACAGCAGCCTCAGTCTTTTATAGGGGAAAAGAAGCTGGAAGAATTAACAGTGGAGATATACAAAGGGAAAGAGGGACATTATCTCCATTATGAAGATGATGGAAAATCTTTCGATTATACTAAAGGGGTTTATAACCTCTTCGATATAAGTTTTTGTTATAAAGAAGGAAAAATGGATATAAAATTTGGTAAAATTCATTTTGGCTATGACAAAGGAGTTAAAAAGTATAGATTTATATTTAAAAATTTTGATGACATCAAAGAGATTAAGATAAATGGTGAAAAAGTTGAGAAGGAAAGTTGTGAAATTGAATTATAAAAAAATAGAGGCCGTAATCCTCTATCAGTTTGTTGACAACAGACTGTAGACAAACTTTCGTAAAGGAGATATTTTGCAATCGGTGCGACTTGTGACAAAGTGGCAACAAAACTTAGCGAGACCAAGGGTGGAGGCAGGGCCGTAGCCACGGATGGCGGAGGCGGGCACTAAGACAAGGATGTCGAATGTGCCCGGTACCCTGCCGGAGCCCGAAGGTCGAGCTTAGTTTTGTCGCTTTGGAACATCGGAGCGACGATGCAAAAACGAAAGTTTGTCTACAGTCTGATAGAGGCCGTAATCCTCTATTTTTTTATAAATCTTTCTATCAAAGATTGTTTAGCTTGTTGTTCTAAAGAGTCATCCAAAGGAGTTAATTCTACTTTTCCATATTTTCTCTTTAAAGCAGTTTCAATTAAAATATCTGCAAATTCAGGATTTTTGGGTAGTACTGGACCGTGGAGATATGTTCCATACACATTTTTATAGATACATCCTTCTGTTTTATCTTCTCCATTATTTCCATTTCCAATTATTACTTTACCTAAAGGCTCCATTTTTTCCAAAAAAGTTTTTCCTGAGTGATTCTCAAAACCTACCATTTTAAAATTTTTACCAGCTATATTTGTGTCTATAACTATATTTCCTATCATTCTTCTATTACCAGCTATTGTCCAGGCTTTTAAAATTCCTAAACCTTCTAATTTGCTACCAGCCAGAGTTTGATAGTATTCTCCAAGTAATTGATATCCTCCACATATAGCTAATACTGTCAAACCATCTTCAATAGCTGTTTTTAAATTTTTACCTTTTTTATTTTTTAAATCATCACTTACAATTTTTTGCTCTCTATCTGACCCTCCTCCTAAAAATAGAAGGTCTACGTCAGCAAATTCTTCATTGTAATCTAAAGTTATTGGCTTTATTTCTATTTCAATTTTTCTCCATTCACATCTTTTTTTTAAAGCTACAATATTTCCTATATCTCCATATAAGTTTAATAAATCAGGATACATGTGGCCAACGACTAATTTCATTTTTTTGCCTCCTGTAATTTTAAATATTTGCTTACATCATACAAAGAAGTATAGTTGGGAAGTACAGCTATTAATTCTTCTTCTGTTAAATTAGCTATAGTGTCAAGAGCTTTTTCTATAGAATTTATTATTTTTATTTTTTTAATATCAAAGCCAGCATATTTTAATCTTACTGCCATGTCTTCTGCCCTTAAACCTGAAGTTACTATATAGTTTACTTTTGTCTTTGATAAAAAGCTTTCTAAGTTTACATCCCACAGCCAAGACACATCCCTTCCATCAGCGTAATTGTCATTTATAGAAATTAAAAGGTTTAAGGGTTTATTAAATTGAGATAGCATATTTAAAGTGCTTTCAAAACCGATGGGGTTTTTGATTAAATTTATTATTGTCCTTTTGCCTTTTATTTTAGTTTTTTGTAATCTTCCTTCTATTGGCCAATAGCTTTCTATTGCTTTTAATATAGTGCTAAAGTCTATGTTCAACAAAATACCAGCAGATATAGCTGCTAATAAATTATACAAATTATATAAACCTATCAACCTACTTTTAACTGTAAAAATTTTATCTTTATAGTATAGGTTAAAATTTATTCCATCTTCATTTAAAAATATATTAGTGGCTTTAAAATGAGGATTTGGCCGCTTCTTGCCACAATTGGGACAGTAATAGTCTCCCAGTTGCCCGTAATATATTTTTTTATATTCGTATTTGTGGGCACAAATTGGACAGTATTTTTGTTCAAAAGAAGAGGAGTTAATTCCTTCAATGTTGTCTTCAATTCCATAGTAAAAAACTTTCGATTTTATTTCATCTCCTATTGAAGCTGTAAAAGGTTCATCAGCGTTTAGTAATAATATAGAATCTTGTGGCAGGTTTAAAAGGGATTTTTTTACTTTTTCTACTGTTGTATCTAGTTCTCCATATCTATCTAATTGGTCTCTAAAAAAGTTGGTTATTACTACTATATTAGGTTTTACATCTTCTATTACAATGGGCATGTTTGCTTCATCTACTTCAAAAACGGTTGCATCTTTTTGTAAATTTCCCCAAAAATTACTGCTTTTTATTAAAGCAGTCGCGATTCCCGTTTTCATATTTGCTCCTTCTTTGTTGTGTACAACCCTTTTCCCAGCAGTGGTCAAAATAGAGGCTATTAATCCGGAAGTTGTAGTTTTGCCGTTTGTACCTGTTATTATTACTTTGTTGTTTTTTATGGGTACTATTAGTTTTTCAATTAATTTAGAATCATACTTTAGTGCGATTTTTCCGGGAAGAGATGTTCCACCTTTTCCTGTGATTTTGCAGGATATGTTGATGAGTTTACCTATGTTGACACCTAAAAATTTCACTATTTATCACCTTCCATAAAAAATAAAACCTTAACAAATTTTATTCAAACTGTTGACAAACTCTCGTATTGGTTCTACCTTCCTACACCTATGTCAAGTTTTAAAAAATCCTCATAAGTAGCCATTGAATTCACCTCAATTTAAGTATATTATATTATAGGCAATAGTTATAGGCAATAATAAAAATAAAATTATTTCCTTTTCATTTCCAGGGAAATTTTTCGGGAAATGTTTTGAATTGAGCAATTTTTAAAAGAATGATAAAATAAAATTGTTGGATAAATTTGCGGAGGTTGTGAATATGGCAAAGAATGAAATTTACACTGCAAGTCAAATACAAGTATTAGAGGGTTTAGAAGCTGTGAGAAAAAGGCCAGGAATGTATATAGGTTCTACTGGTAGCAGAGGACTGCATCACCTTGTATACGAGGTAATCGATAATAGTATAGATGAAGCATTGGCCGGTTATTGCAAAAATATAGTAGTTACTATACACAAAGATAATTCTATAACGGTGGAAGACGACGGAAGAGGTATACCTACAGATATTCACCCAAAAGTTGGGAGACCGGCCGTAGAAGTAGCTTTAACGATGTTACATGCAGGTGGAAAATTTAATAATGACGCTTACAAAGTATCTGGTGGATTGCATGGAGTAGGTGTTTCTGTGGTAAATGCATTATCTGAAAAATTAGAAGTTATTGTAAAACAACATGGGAAAATTTATAGGCAAATATATGAAAGAGGAGTTCCAAAAACGGATTTAGGGGTTATTGGAGAGACAGAAGGGACAGGTACAACTATTACTTTTAAACCGGATAAGGAGATTTTTGAAGAAACTGTATTCGACTATGATGTATTAGCTCAAAGATTGAGAGAATTAGCGTTTTTAAATAAGGGTATAAATATCAAACTCATAGACGAAAGAGACGGAAAAGAAGAGGTCTTTAACTACGAAGGTGGAATTATATCTTTTGTAAAGTATTTAAATAGAAATAAAGAAGTCCTCCATGAAGAACCTATATACATGGAAGTGAAAAATAGCGACTATGAAGTAGAGGTTTGCATACAGTATAATGATAGCTATAATGAAAATATCTTTAGTTTTGCTAATAATATTGATACTAGAGAAGGCGGTACCCATCTAGTAGGCTTTAAAGCAGCTTTGACTAAAGTCATTAATGATTACGCAAGAAAATACGGGATTATAAAAGATAACGAGAAAAATTTACAGGGTGAAGATGTAAGAGAAGGACTTACAGCTATTGTAAGTGTAAAATTAAAAAATCCACAGTTTGAAGGACAAACTAAGACAAAATTAGGAAATTCTGAAATGAGGTCTATTGTAGAAAATGTAGTAACAGAAAAACTCACGGCTTTTTTAGAAGAAAATCCCTCAGTTGCAAAAATTATAATAGAAAAAGCTACTCAAGCAGCAAGAGCAAGGGAAGCTGCGAGAAAAGCCAGAGAGCTTACCAGAAGAAAGTCTGCTCTTGAAAATACTACTTTGCCGGGTAAACTTGCCGACTGTTCGGAGAAAGACCCTACCAAATGTGAACTTTTTTTGGTAGAGGGTGACTCTGCAGGAGGTTCTGCTAAATCAGGTAGAAACAGTAGATTTCAAGCGATACTTCCACTCCGAGGAAAAATTTTAAATGTAGAGAAGGCAAGACTTGACAAGATATTGTCTAATGAAGAGATAAGAGCAATGATAACTGCTTTAGGTACTGGAGTAGGGAATGATTTTGATATAAGTAAGTTAAGGTACCACAAAATAGTTATAATGACAGATGCAGATGTAGATGGAAGCCATATCAGGACATTGCTTTTAACATTTTTCTATAGGTTTATGAGACCTTTAATTGAAAATGGAAATGTGTTCATTGCTCAACCACCTTTATATAAAATTACGAAGGGCAAAAAGGTATATTATGCTTACTCGGATAGAGAATTAGACAAGATCTTAAATGAAATTGGAAGGGAAAACTATACTGTTCAAAGGTATAAGGGTCTTGGAGAAATGAATGCTGACCAGTTATGGGATACAACTATGGATCCAGAGAAGAGGACGATGCTTAAAGTTACATTAGAGGATGCAATAGCTGCAGATGAAATTTTCACCATTTTGATGGGGGATAAAGTTGAACCAAGAAGGGAATTTATAGAAAAATATGCAAAAACAGTTAGAAACTTGGACATATAAAAGAGGTGAAATAGATGAGTGAAGAAAAAGAGAAAGTAATACCGGTAGACATTGAAGATGAAATGAAAAAATCTTATATAGATTATGCGATGAGTGTAATTGTTGGAAGGGCATTGCCAGATGTGAGAGATGGTTTAAAACCCGTTCATAGAAGGATTCTCTATGCTATGAATGAGTTGGGATTAACCCCTGACAAGCCATATAAAAAGAGCGTTGCAGTTGTTGGTGAAGTTTTAGGAAAATACCATCCTCACGGTGATGCAGCTGTTTACGATACTTTAGTGAGACTAGCACAGGATTTTTCAATGAGAGAAACTTTGATAGATGGGCACGGAAACTTTGGAAGCATAGATGGAGACCCTCCGGCTGCCATGAGGTACACAGAGGCTAGGCTTTCAAAAATTGCCCTTGAGATGCTTACAGATATCAACAAAGAGACAGTAGATTTTGTGCCAAACTTTGATGAGACTTTAAAGGAACCAGTTGTACTTCCATCTCGATTTCCTAATCTTTTAGTCAACGGCTCTCAAGGAATTGCTGTAGGTATGGCTACGAATATTCCTCCTCACAATTTAGGAGAAGTCATAGATGGAATTGTCGCTTATATAGACAATCCTTATATTTCAGTAGATGAACTGATGAAATATATAAAAGGACCTGACTTTCCTACAGGAGGAATAATTCTAGGAAGAGACGGTATAAAAGAGACTTATGAGACAGGAAGAGGGAAAATTATCGTTAGGGCAAAGGCAGAAATTGAAGAACACCACGGTAAGACGAGGATTGTAATTACTGAGATTCCTTATATGGTTTTAAAAGCTAAGTTAATTGAAAAAATAGCTGAGTTAGTCCGTGACAAGCACATAGAAGGAATTTCTGATTTGAGAGATGAATCTGATAGGAATGGAATGAAAATTGTAATAGAGCTAAAAAGAGATGTCAATCCAAAGGTGATACTTAATAAACTTTATATGCACACACAGATGCAGCAGACCTTTGGAGCTATAATGTTAGCTCTTGTAGATGGAGAGCCAAAAATACTAAATTTAAAGCAGATTATAGAAAAGTATGTGGACCATCAAGCGGATGTTGTAACGAGAAGGACCAAGTTTGACTTAAGAAAAGCAGAAGAAAGAGCCCATATTTTAGAGGGGTTAAAAATCGCCCTTGACCACATTGATGAAGTGATAAACATAATAAGGAGTTCAAGGACAGAAGCAATTGCTAAACAAAATTTAATGGACAAGTTTGAGTTAAGCGAAAAACAAGCACAAGCGATAGTTGACATGAGATTAGGAAGGTTAACAGGGCTTGAAAGGCAAAAGGTAGAAGATGAGCTTAAGGAGTTAATTAAAAAGATAAAAGAATTAAAGGAAATTTTAGCAGATGAAAAAAAAGTGCTGGAAATAATCAAAAAAGAACTTTTGGAAATAAAAAATAAATATGCTACTCCGAGAAGGACAAGCATTGTGGCAAAAGAAGAAGAGTTAGATTTAGAGGATTTGGTTCAATTGGAAGATGTTGTAGTGACAATGACACACTATGGATATATAAAGAGAATGCCTCTTGATACTTATAAGGCTCAAAAACGTGGGGGGAAAGGTATATTAGGTATATCTACAAGAGAAGATGACTTTGTAGAGGATATATTTATCACTACAACTCATGACAGACTGTTGTTCTTTACAAACAAAGGGAAAGTATATAGTTTAAGGACAGTAGACATTCCTGAGACAGGAAGACAAGCAAAAGGCACGGCTATTGTCAATCTCATACAGATAGCTCAAGGAGAGAAAGTCACAGCGGTTATTCCTCTTAAAAAGTCAGAAGATATTAAGTATATTGTGATGTGCACTAAAAAAGGCATAATTAAAAAGACTTCTATAGAAGAGTTCAGGTCAATTAAGAGAAATGGTATAATTGCTATCACGTTGGAAGAAAGTGATGAGCTTATAAATGTAAAATTAACAAATGGAGAAAGAGAAATAATAATAGGGACTGCTAGAGGCTATGCTATAAGATTTAATGAAAAAGACATAAGACCTATGGGAAGAGTGGCAAAAGGTGTAATAGCTATTTCCTTGAGAGAAGATGATGAAGTGGTAGAAATGGACCTTGTTCATCCCAACAGCGAAGTTTTAGTAGTAACAGAAAATGGATTTGGAAAGAGAACGGACTTAGAGGAATATAGGCTTCAAACAAGAGCAGGAAAGGGAATAATTGCAATAAAGCTTAGCAAAAAGACTGGTAAATTGGTGTCTATACGGTCAGTAAATCCAGAAGATGAATTTATGATAATTTCTGCAAATGGGATTCTTATAAGAATGAAGGTGTCAGATATTTCTAAGATGCACAGAGATACAAGAGGGGTAACCCTTATGAAGCTGGATGATGGTGACAGGGTTGTTTCTACTGCAAGGATAGAAAATGAAGAATAAAAATAAGTCCTCAATTTTTGGGGGCTTATTTTTTAAAAGCTCTTTCATATTGTTTAGGCCAGTTTTTCTTTGAAGTGTACGTATGCAGAACCCAATAGGGATTTCACATATCTTTTTAAAAAACAAATTCGACAAAAATGTTTAAATTGCATGCGATTTAAGCAATTTTTAATGATAATTAAAAAAGAGCAATTTTTTTGTGAGATATTTAAAATTTTTTAGTAAATGTAAACGATAGATTATTGAAAATTTACAAATAATTTAGTTGACTAAAGTAAAAGTTGCTGTTAAAATAACAAGTAACTTTATTTGATTTGTATTTTTAAAATGATAAAGGATAAAAGCGATGAAGGTGAGGGGTATGCGTTGAGGCTTAAGAGAGCCGGTGGATGGTGCAAACCGGTGCCGAGGCGCATATTAGATCGCTCTGGAGCTGTATAGCTGAACGGCGGTAAGCTTATTAGGCTATACCGGGATTACCCGTTACAGGTCAAGTTTCAAAACTTGGTGAGGCTATTGCCGTGAGGTAATAGTGAAAACAGGTGGTACCGCGTGGAGGAGATCCCCGCCCTGTAATTTAGGGCGGGGAATGATTTTTATATAGGGGGTGATAATTTGCACATTATATCTGTCCTTGTGAACAATCATCCAGGAGTCTTGTCAAGGGTAGTAGGTCTTTTTTCAAGGAGGGGCTATAATATTGAAAGCCTTGCAGTAGGTACGACAGAAAGGGAAGATATTTCACGAATAACTTTGACAGTGGAAGGAGATGATTATACAGTTACACAGGTGATAAGGCAACTTAATAAACTCATAGATGTGTTGAAAGTACAAAACATAGGAGCAAGGGATAATGTTTCTCGAGAATTGCTGCTAGTTAAGGTAGGATATGATTCAAATACAAGGGATGACATAATGCACATTGTAGATACTTTTAGAGCAAAAGTTATAGATATTTCAATGGACTCATTGATTATAGAAATTACCGGAGATAGTGAAAAGATTAATGCTTTTATAAATCTCATAAGTAAATTTGAAGTAAAAGAGCTGGTAAGAACAGGCCTTGTAGCTTTAGAAAGAGGCAATAAATCATTAAAAGAATATGAGGGGGAATTGTAATGGCAAAGATGTATTATGACAAAGATGCAGATTTAAATTTACTCAAAAACAAAAAAATCGCAATAATAGGTTTTGGAAGTCAGGGTCATGCTCATGCACTAAATTTAAGAGATTCTGGACTTGATGTAGTAGTTGGCCTTTACGAGGGAAGTAAATCAAAAGAAAGAGCAGAAAAAGAGGGGCTGCGAGTTTATACAGTTGAGGAAGCAGCTAAAGTAGCAGATATCATAATGATATTGATACCGGATGAAAAGCAGGCAAAAGTTTATAAAGAAAGCATAGAAAAAAATCTTACAGAAGGTAAAGCTCTCGCTTTTGCTCATGGGTTTAACATTCACTTTAAACAGATTGTTCCTCCAAAAAATGTGGATGTGTTTATGGTGGCTCCAAAAGGTCCGGGACATTTAGTTCGGAGAGTATACCAGGAAGGGAAAGGAGTTCCAAATCTTGTAGCGGTGTATCAAGATTACACAGGGAAGGCTTTTGACTTAGCATTAGCCTATGCAAAGGGAATAGGAGGTACAAGAGCAGGTGTCATTGAGACTACTTTTAAAGAGGAGACAGAAACAGACCTCTTTGGGGAGCAGGCTGTCCTTTGTGGTGGAGTTACTGAACTTATGAAAGCAGGATTTGAAACATTGGTAGAAGCTGGTTATCAGCCAGAAATAGCTTATTTCGAATGTGTGCATGAAATGAAACTTATAGTTGACCTCATATACGAAGGCGGTTTTAGTTATATGAGATATTCTATTTCTGATACTGCAGAATTTGGAGATTATATGACAGGCAAGAGGATAATAACAGAGGAAACAAGAAAAGAGATGAAAAAAGTTTTGTCAGAAATACAATCAGGAAAATTTGCAAAAGAGTGGCTTTTAGAAAATCAGGTAGGAAGACCACAGTACAATGCTATAAAAGATAAAGAGGCAAATCATCTTATTGAAAAAGTCGGCAAAGGTTTGAGAGAAATGATGGCGTGGATTAAAAAAGAATGAATAAGGAGGTAGATAGGCGATGGGGGTCAAAAGAGTCATTGTTTTTGACACTACGTTACGAGATGGTGAACAAACTCCTGGCGTCAACTTTGACATTAACGATAAATTTAAAATAGCAAAACAGTTGGTATCCTTAGGAGTTGATGTCATAGAAGCAGGATTTCCAGCAGCTTCTAATGGAGATTTTGAAGCAGTTAAAAATATTGCTGATAAATTGAAAGGTGTTACTATTGCTGCAATGGCAAGGTCTGTAAAAGAAGATATAGACAGAGCTTGCAGCGCTTTGAAAAATGCTGAAAAGTCGAGATTACACGTTTTTATCGCAACTTCTGATATACATCTTAAATACAAACTTAAGATGTCAAGAGAAGAAATGCTTGAAAAAGCCGTTGAAATGGTAAAATACGCAAAAGGAAAATTTGATGAGATAGAGTTTTCAGCAGAAGACGCTTCAAGGACTGATTGGGATTTCTTAGTAAAAGTTTTTAGTGAGGTAATTGATGCAGGAGCAAATGTAATAAATGTGCCCGATACTGTGGGATATGCGATGCCAAGAGAATTTGGAGAACTCATAAAATACATCAGAAATAATGTTCCCAACATCGATGGAGTAATGATAAGTGCTCATTGTCACAATGATTTAGGAATGGCTGTAGCGAATTCTTTGTCTGCCATAGAAAACGGAGCTACTCAGGTAGAAGTGACTGTAAACGGAATAGGAGAAAGGGCAGGAAATGCAGCTATGGAAGAAGTAGTGATGGCATTAAATACGAGAAAAGATTATTTTGGCCTTGTTCACGGAATAAACACTAAAGAGATATACAATACAAGCAAATTGGTAAGCGAACTTACAGGGATTAAACTCCAACCTAATAAAGCAATTGTAGGTGCTAATGCTTTTAGGCATCAAGCGGGAATTCACCAACATGGAGTTATAAACAACAGAGCTACCTATGAGATAATGAAACCAGAAGATATCGGAATAGTTCCAGATACTTTTGCATTAGGTAAGCTATCAGGAAGAAATGCTTTTGAATTAAAAGTAAGACAATTGGGGTTCAACAATCTTTCACCAGGAGAATTAAGTGATGCTTTTAGAAGGTTTAAAGATTTGGCAGACAGAAAAAAGGTCGTTATCGATGAGGATATAAGATTTGTTGTTGAAGAGACTTTAGAAGAGTTTAGGAGTTTTAAGGAGGGAGAAGCTTGGGCTTAACATTGACACAAAAGATATTGTCAGCAAAAGTTGGTAGAGAAGTAAAACCAGGGGAGTTAATTGAAGTTGATGTGGATGTGGTGTTAGGCAATGACGTCACTGCTCCTGTTGCTATAAAGGAGTTTGAAAAGATAGGCATTGATAGAGTTTTTGACAATACAAAAATTGCCCTTGTTCCTGATCATTTTGTTCCTAATAAAGATATAAAATCGGCGGAGCAAGTGAATATAATGAGAAAATTTGCAAAAAAACATGGAATAGTAAATTTCTTTGAGGTAGGGCAAATGGGAATAGAGCACGCGCTTTTACCCGAGAAAGGACTTGTACTTCCTGGGGATGTCGTCATAGGTGCCGATTCTCATACTTGTACCTATGGCGCTCTTACCTGTTTTTCTACAGGAGTTGGAAGCACTGACATGGCGGCAGCGATGGCGACAGGCAAGGCTTGGTTTAAAGTGCCAGAAGCTATAAAATTTGTGTTAAAAGGCAATTTGCAAAAATGGGTAAGCGGAAAAGATGTTATCTTGTATATAATCGGGAAAATAGGAGTTGACGGAGCTTTATACAAATCTATGGAATTTACAGGAAACATAAAAGCTTTGTCAATCGACGATAGATTTACAATTGCCAATATGGCAATTGAAGCAGGGGCTAAAAATGGTATTTTCGATTTTGACGAAATTACCGACGCATATGTTAAAGGGAGAGCAAAAAGAGAATATAAAGTATTTGAAAGGGATGAAGATGCTGAGTACAGTGAGGTTTATGAGATAAATTTGGATGAGATAAGGCCTCAAGTAGCATTTCCTCATTTGCCTGAAAACACCAGAAATATTGATGAGGTTGGAAAAGTAAAAATAGACCAAGTGGTTATTGGTTCTTGCACCAATGGACGCATATCAGACATGGAGATAGCTTATAGGATATTGAAAGGCAAAAAGGTTCATCCTGATGTAAGACTTTTAATTTTTCCTGCAACACAGGAAATATACTTAGAATGTGTTAAAAGAGGTTACATCGAAGAGTTTATAAAAGCAGGTGCGGCAGTATCTACTCCTACGTGTGGACCTTGTCTTGGCGGACATATGGGAATTCTGGCTAAAGGGGAAAGGGCACTGGCTACTACTAATAGAAATTTTGTAGGAAGAATGGGACATCCTGAGAGTGAAGTTTATCTTTCAAGTCCAGCTGTTGCGGCGGCTTCAGCTATTGCAGGATATATCGTAAGTCCAGAGGAGGTAGAATGATGCAGGGGAAAGCCATAAAATATGGGGACAATATAGATACAGATGTTATAATACCAGCAAGGTATTTAAACACGTCAGACCCACAAGAATTGGCACAGCATTGTATGGAAGATTTAGACAAAGAGTTTAAAAACAAAGTTCAAGAAGGAGATATACTGGTTGTAGGTGAAAATTTTGGTAGTGGATCCTCCAGAGAGCATGCGCCAATTGCTATTAAAGCATCTGGTATATCCTGTATAATTGCTAAGTCGTTTGCAAGAATTTTTTTCAGAAATGCGATAAATATAGGGCTTCCGATATTAGAATGCAAAGAGGCAGTAGATGGGATTGAAGAAGGTGATATTGTTTTGGTTGATACAGATAATGGAATCGTAAAAAATTTGACTAAAGGAACAGAATTTAAAGCCCAACCCTTTCCTGACTTCATAAAAGAAATAATGAAATATGGTGGACTTATAAATTATGTCAGAGAGAAGGTGTGACATTGTTTAAAATTGCTGTTTTGCCTGGAGATGGAATTGGACCTGAAGTCATAGAAGAAGGGTTAAAAGTTTTGTCTGCTATAGAAGACAAGTACAAACTTAAATTTGATGTAAAAAAGTATCCCTTTGGAGGAGAAGCTGTAGATAAATATGGTGTTTCCTATCCGGAAAAGACAAAAAATGCATGTCTTTCCAGCGATGCTGTTCTTTTGGGAGCAGTGGGAGGTCCTAAGTGGGATGACCTTGAGGGGGATAAAAGGCCAGAAGCGGGTCTTCTAGCTTTAAGAAAAAGCCTAGGGGTTTATGCAAATCTAAGGCCTGCTGTTCTTTATCCTCCTTTAAAAGAAGCTTCTCCTTTAAAAAACGAGTTATTACAAGAGGGTTTAGATATTCTTGTGGTAAGAGAACTTACTGGTGGCATTTATTTTGGACCGAGAGGAACGGTTTCTATAGATTATGGTTTTAAAGCTTATGATACAGAAGTGTATCAGACTTCAGAGATAGAAAAGATAGCGGTTATTGCCTTTGAAGCGGCTTTAAAGAGGAAAAAGAAAGTCACTTCTGTGGACAAGGCAAACATTTTGGATTCTTCAAGATTGTGGAGAAAAACGGTAGAAGAAATAAGTAAGAGATATCCTGATGTTGAGTTAAACCATATGTATGTAGATAATTGTGCTATGCAACTAATTAAAAATCCTTCCCAATTTGATGTAATTCTCACTTCTAATATGTTTGGTGATATTTTAAGCGATGAAGCTTCACAACTTACAGGTTCTATAGGGATGCTTCCTTCTGCTAGCTTAAGAGAAGATAAAGTGGGACTTTATGAACCTATACACGGTTCTGCTCCAGATATTGCTGGAACAAAGAAGGCCAATCCTTTAGCTACAATATTGTCAGTTGCTATGATGCTGGAATATTCTTTTGACCTTATAGATGCTGCTAATGACATAAAGGATGCAGTAAATAAAGTTTTAGAAGCAGGTTATAGGACTTTTGATTTAGGAAAAGGAATAATTTTAAATACTCAGGAGATGGGAGATAAAGTGGTAGAGTATGTAAAGGGGTGAGGAGATTGATAAGCGATAGCATAAAAAAGGGAGTTGAAAAGGCGCCGCATAGGTCACTTTTATATGCTTTAGGCTTAACATATGAAGAGATAAAAAGGCCTATTATAGGAGTTGCAAACTCAAAAAATGAAATTATACCAGGTCATATGCATTTAGACAAAATAGCTGAAGCTGTAAAAGCAGGTATCAGAATGGCAGGAGGAACTCCTATAGAGTTTTCCACTATTGGTGTTTGTGATGGCATTGCCATGAACCATAAAGGTATGAAATACTCTTTAGGGAGTAGAGAACTTATTGCAGATAGCATTGAAATCATGGCAATGGCCCACGGTTTTGACGGGCTTGTGCTTATACCTAATTGCGACAAAATAGTGCCGGGAATGCTTATGGCAGCAGCACGACTTAATATTCCTGCAATAGTTGTAAGCGGAGGCCCAATGCTTGCAGGAAATTGTAATGGAGATACCTGTGATTTGAGCAGTGTCTTTGAGGCGGTAGGGGCTCACAAGGTTGGTAAAATCACTGAGGAAGACCTCTACAGGATAGAGCTTAACGCTTGCCCTACCTGTGGTTCCTGCTCTGGTATGTTTACCGCCAATACTATGAATTGCTTGACAGAAGCTTTAGGAATTGGACTTCCAGGAAATGGCACAATTCCAGCTGTTTATTCTGAAAGGATAAGACTTGCAAAACAAGCTGGAATGAAAATCATGGAGCTTGTAGAGAGAGGAATTAAACCTTCCGATATACTTACAAAAGAGGCATTTATAAACGCCTTTAGTTTGGACATGGCTTTAGGTGGTTCTACAAATACAGTATTGCACTTAAAAGCTATAGCTAATGAGGCAGGGGTAGAAATATCTCTTGATGAAATAAACGATATAAGCGGGAGAGTGCCTAATTTATGTAAATTAAGTCCTGCAGGTAAATACCACATAGAGGACCTTTACTTTGCAGGCGGAATTTCAGCTGTTTTAAAAGAATTGACGAAAGCTAATCTTATAAATACTGAAGCGTTAACAGTTACAGGAAAGACATTGGGAGAGAATATAAAAGACGCGAAAGTTTTAAATCATGATGTGATAAGGCCAATAGACAACCCTTATAGCAGTACTGGGGGTCTTGCGATACTGTACGGGAACATTGCAAGAGAAGGAGCTGTTGTAAAAGCATCTGCTGTAGCAAAAGAGATGTTAAGACATGAAGGACCAGCAAAGGTATTTAATTCTGAAGAAGAGGCTATTGAAGCAATATATGGTGGGAAAATACAGAGAGGCGATGTGGTAGTAATAAGATACGAAGGGCCAAAAGGTGGGCCGGGAATGAGAGAAATGTTAAGTCCTACTTCAGCCCTTGCAGGTATGGGACTTGACAAAGATGTCGCTCTTATAACAGACGGTAGATTTTCAGGTGCAACAAGAGGAGCTTCCATAGGACACGTCTCTCCGGAAGCTATGGAAGGAGGAGAAATAGCGATTATTGAAGATGGGGATATTATTGAAATTGATATTCCCGCAAGAAAAATTAATGTGAAATTAACTGATGAGGAGATTAAAGAAAGAATGAAAAGATGGGTAAGACCTGAATCAAAGATAAAAACGGGTTATATGGCAAGATATGCAGAACAGGTGACTTCTGCAAATACAGGCGCAGTTTTTAAGGGGGGAGGTATATGAAGTTAAAAGGAGCACAAGTAGTTATAGAAGTTTTAAAAGAGATGGGCGTTGATACTATATTTGGCATACCAGGAGGAGCAGTTATTCCCATTTATGATGCTCTTTATGACTCTGATATAAGGCATATTTTAGCTACTCACGAGCAAATGGCAGCCCATATGGCAGATGGTTACGCAAGAGTTACGGGAAGAGTTGGAGTTTGTTTTGCTACCTCTGGTCCGGGGTCTACCAATCTTGTGACAGGCATAGCAAATGCTTATATGGATTCTGTACCTGTGGTGGCGATAACAGGACAGGTTCCTACAAATCTTATAGGAAAAGACGCTTTTCAAGAGGTTGACATAACAGGAATTACAATGCCTATAACTAAACACAACTTTATTGTAAAATCTCCTGATAAATTAGCAGATACAATAAGGCAGGCATTTGCAATAGCTAAAAGTGGAAGGCCTGGCCCTGTGTTAGTTGATATTCCAAAAGATATGCAAAATGCCGATATAGAATATGTTAAAGGAAAGGAAGATAGTATTAATATAAAAAACAATGGCAAGGGAATAGTTTCACAAAAAGAGTTAGACAAAGCTATAGAGCTTATTTTACAAAGCAAAAAACCTGTAATCTTTGCAGGAGGAGGAGTGATTTTGGGGGAAGCATCAGAGGAACTTATAGAATTTGCAGAGAAAACCAATATACCTGTTGCCAGTTCTTTAATGGGATTAGGGTGCTTTCCAGAAGACCATCCTTTGTCATTAGGTCTTATAGGCATGCATGGAAGTAGATTTGCAAATTTGGCTGTATATAGGTCAGACCTTGTGATAGCAATAGGGACAAGATTTAGCGACAGAGTCGCTGGCAAAGCAGGAGGACTTGCTCCAAATGCTAAAATAATCCATATTGATATTGACCCTGCAGAATTAGGGAAAAATGTAGAAGTAGAGGTAGCAGTTATAGGCAAAGTAAAAGAAGTATTGAAACTTTTAACGAATAAACTTCCATTCATTGAGAGAAAAGAATGGTTAGAGGAAATTTCTTTCTTGAGAGAAAAGCACGGATTAAAGTATAAAAACGATGAAGTTTTGAGGCCTCAGTGGATAGTAGAAAAAATTCAAGAAATTTCGAACGATGACCTTATAATAGCCACTGAAGTGGGACAAAATCAAATGTGGGCTGCCCAGTTTTATAAATTTAAACACCCTAGAACCTTTGTTACATCAGGGGGATTAGGGACAATGGGCTTTGGGCTTCCTGCTGCAATAGGAGCGCAAGTAGGAAGGCCAGATAAAAGAGTTGTAAACATTGCAGGTGATGGAAGTTTAAGAATGAATATACATGCCTTAGAAACAGCTGCTGTGTATAATATTCCGGTTATAACAGTACTACTCAACAACCAAACTTTAGGAATGGTAAGACAGTGGCAAAATCTTTTGTATGACAAGAGATTTTCCCACACAGATTTGAACGCAAATTTGAATTTTGCTAAGCTTGCAAACGACTTTGGAGTAGAAGGAATAAGAGTTACAACAAAAGAAGAATTTGAAAAAGCGTTTAAAAAAGCCTATAGCGAAAAAAGACCTTTTATGATAGAATGTATTATAGACAAAGATGAGATGGTGCTTCCATTTATTCCCGCTGGGGGAACTGTTGAAAATACAATTGGATAAAAAGAAAGGGTTACAAACCCTTTCTTAGTTTGTTGACAAAGGTTAAAAAATATTCAAAGGAGATATTTTGCATCGTCGCTCCGATGTTCCAAAGCGACAAAACTAAAGCTCGACCTTCGGGCTCCGGCAGGGTACCGGGCACAATCGGCCTCCTTGCCTCAGGTGCCCGCCTTCGCCATCCATGGCTTCGGCCCTGCCTCCACCCTCGGTCTTGCTAAGTTTTGTACCGCTTTGTAACAAGTCGCAAAAATATCTCCTTTACGAAAGTTTGTCAACAGTCTGAGAAAGGGTTACAAACCCTTTATTTTTATTTCCAAGGAGGAATAATTTCTGCTTTTTGAAGAGCTTTAAATACTACTACAAATACAGGCCCTATTACAAGCCCTAAAGCACCGAAAAGTTTTGCACCTATAAACATAGATAAAAGCGTAACAAGAGGATGAAGTCCTATACTCTGACCTACAATCTTAGGCTCTATCATCTGTCTTACAACTACCACCAAGCCGTACAGTATTAAAAGATATATCCCTACCATGTAGTTTTTCATTATGATATTATAAAGCGCCCATGGTACCATGACGGCACCAGAACCTAGTACGGGCAATGCATCTACAATGGTTACAAGAAGACCCAATAGAAATGGGTAGTCAAAACCTATCATTGCAAGGCCTATGGAGACTTCCAAAAAGGTTATAAGCATTATTGTTGCTACTGCTCGGAGATATCCGAAAAATGTCTTTAAAAGGTCTACCTGAATATTTTTTGCATGCTGTGCCCAATGAGATGGAATCTGTCTTTTTATAAAATCTAGTATAAGCTGTTTATCTTTGCTTATAAAAAAAGTAGCAACGAGTGTTATCAAAGTCATAAAGAAAAAGTTAGGCAATTTTGTTGCAAAATTCAAAAGCCATGTAGCAAGATTTTTTGCAAATAATGATATATAGTTTAAAATCGATTGCATGTTGCTTTCAATAAGAGATGTAATATTTGGGGGTAATGTTACGTAATACATTCTTATCCTATCAACAAGATTTAAAATTATGTCATTAATAGTATTTGCATAATTTGTACTTATTTCCGCAAGAGAACTTAGTTCGTATGTAAGTTGTGTTATTGATATTGCAATAAGTGATCCTATCACGCCTATTAATATCAAAAGTAAAATAAAGGATGCTAGGCCTCTCGGTACCCTTAATTTTTTCTCTAAAAAATTTACGCCAGGATCGATTATCACAGCGAGAAGCAAAGCCACTACAAACGGCATCAAGAAAGGAATAATTTTAAATATAATTAAGTAAAATATAATAAAGACAGCAACAATGAGCAGTGTTTTTTTTATTATATCACCGTATCTCAATAGAAAATTATTCACCGTTTTTACCTCCTTTTTCTTTATTATAATATGAGAATTGATGAAAGTCTATCATTAAGAGTAATTGTTGACTGTAATAAAAAAATCCGCCGTAACGGATTTTTAAAGGGCGGTTTTTATTTTTGCTATTTCTTTTGACTTTTGGGCAAGTTCGCTTCGCGTTATAATTCCTTTTTCTACCAGTAAATCTATGAGGGAAAGTAAAGCCAATAAATTTTTGTATTCTGTGTCTTTTATTTCGGCTAAATCTAGAAGATACTCTATTTCTCTCATTTTACATCTCTCCCAAATAATTCTTTAATTTTATTATTGACATATATTAGAAAAATATGCATACAAAATAAAAAAATTAGAATTTGTTTGAAGTTTATGTTATAATATCACTGTACTTTTAAGTGAGGAGAGAAAATATGGGCAAAAATGTACAAAAAGAAATATTAAGCTGGATATTTACTATAGCTCTTGCTTTTTTAATTGCAATGTTTATAAGAACTTATATTTTTGAATTGGTGGACGTACCCACAGGTTCAATGTTAAATACTATTCAAATAAATGATAAATTTATTGTAAACAAGTTTATATACAGGTTTGAGCCTGTAAAACGAGGAGATATTGTAGTATTTCGTTTTCCTGACGACCCAAAAGTTAATTTTGTAAAAAGAGTTATTGGCATTGGTGGAGATGTAATTGAAATAAAAAATGGTCAGTTAATAAGAAATGGAAAAGTAGTTAAGGAACCCTATATAAAAGAACCTATGAAAGGCAATTTTGGACCATATGTCGTCCCACCTGGTCATTATTTTATGTTAGGTGATAATAGAAATGAGTCTATGGATAGTAGATTTTGGCAGAACAAGTATGTATCAAAAGACCAAATTTTAGGTAAAATAGTTTTTAGAATTTGGCCTCCTGATCGAATTGGTTCTATGTCTGGAAAATAATTATTGAAAGTAGCGTTATAAAGTAGTATAATATTAAAAAATATAATATTGTCGGCAATGAAGGGACGAGTAGTAAGTATAAACTTTTAAGAGAGCTGGTGGTGGGTGCGAACCAGTAAGTTTTACTTATGAATTCCATCCCGGAGCTAAGGTGTAATGACCTTCGGGCGACCGTTAAATCATGTGGAGGGCTTATTTTAAGCCAAAAGAGGGTGGCAACACGGCATTCCCGTCCCTTTATGGGACGGGAATTATTTTTAAGGGAGGTGTGGTAAAGTGTTGGACGTAAAGAGGATAAGAAATAATCCAGAGGCTGTAAAAAGAGCTGTAGAGCTTAAAGGAGAAAAAGCAGATATAGATAGGTTTTTAGAATTAGACGAAAAAAGAAGACAAATGCTAGTAGAATTAGAAGCATTAAAAAATAGGCGAAATGTGGAATCAGACAATATCGCAAAACTTAAAAGAGAAGGCAAAGATGCTAGCGATTTGATTGCTGAAATGAAAGAATTATCGGATAAAATTAAAGAAATGGAACAAGAGGTAAAAGAAGTAGAAGAAGAATTGGAGCGAATTTTATGGACAATCCCTAATATACCTCATGAGAGTGTTCCAATTGGCGATAGTGAGGAAGATAATGTTGAAATAAGGAGATGGGGAGAACCGAGGAAATTTGACTTTGAACCAAAACCTCATTGGGAAATAGGGGAGGAATTAGGTATATTAGATTTTGAAGCGGCTGCAAGAGTTACAGGTTCTAGATTTACTTTTTATAAAGGTTTGGGGGCACGACTAGAAAGAGCGCTTATAAACTTTATGTTAGATTTACACATTGAAAAACATGGCTATACTGAAGTATTTCCTCCCTTTATGGTACATAGAAGAAGCATGTTTGGCACAGGTCAACTTCCTAAGTTTGAAGAGGATGCTTTTAAAGTTTATGGTACAGACTATTTTTTGATACCAACGGCAGAAGTGCCTGTTACTAATATGTACAGAGACACAATAATAGACGGCGATAAGCTTCCAATATACCACTGTGCTTATAGCGCTTGTTTTAGACAAGAGGCAGGTTCTGCAGGAAGAGATACGAGAGGGCTTATAAGGCAACACCAGTTTAATAAAGTTGAACTTGTCAAATTTACAGAGCCATACAAATCCTATGAAGAGTTAGAAAAAATGACTAGAGATGCTGAAGAAGTATTGCAAGCGTTAGGACTTCCTTACAGAGTAGTGGCCATATGCACAGGAGATTTAGGTTTTACTGCTTCTAAAAAATACGATATAGAAGTGTGGATGCCAAGCTATGGACGATATGTAGAAATTTCTTCTTGTAGCAATTGTGAAGACTTTCAGGCAAGAAGAGCTAATATAAAGTATAGGCCTAAAGACGGTGGAAAGGCTCAATATGTCCATACTTTAAATGGCTCAGGAGTTGCTGTAGGAAGAACTTTTGCTGCAATATTAGAAAATTATCAACAAGAAGATGGATCTGTTGTAATACCAGAAGTTTTAAGGCCCTACATGAAAGTAGATGTGATAAAGAAATAAATATATTGTTTTCCAATATTATACTATATAAGCATATTGACAATAAAGCTGGGGTATGATATACTTTATATCGTCCCAGCTGGGAGAGGTGTCCGAGTGGTTTAAGGAGCTGGTCTTGAAAACCAGTGACCTCGCAAGGGGCCGTGGGTTCGAATCCCACCCTCTCCGCCAGAAAGTTAATATTTTTTGTGAGCAACTAACGTGGAGAAGTACCCAAGATGGTGAAGGGGCGGTCCTGCTAAGACTGTAGGTCGGGGATAACCCGGCGCGAGGGTTCGAGTCCCTCCTTCTCCGCCATTTTATTATAGTGTTGCTCTATTTTTCATAGAAAAATACAAAGTAGGCTTTTGCCTACTTTTATTCTTTGTCTTTACCTAATATAACTGTCACATCTACATTTGCATCAGGAGAGATATCTTTTTCTACATTGGTTATAAAAAGAGTTTTTGCGACTTTTTCAGCCATTTCTTCATCTGTTCTTGCATATACATGGGAAGAAGTAAAAGTCATGCCAATGACGTTTCCGATTTTCACAACATCAAAGCCTTCATTTTTTAAAACTTCAGCGTACTTTGAGGCAAGCCCTGGTATTCCTGCACCGTTTAAAACTTCTACTTTTATGTTTTTGTTTTCTGCAAAAGATGTTGTTGAAGTATTTGAGGTTGAAACCTCATCGCTAAAAAGTTCTTTTACTATTTCTTGAATTTTTATATTGTCTACAAAGAAATAGCTAGTATTTCCTTCATATCGTCCTTCTCCGGGAAGAGCCATTGCATTTATAGTCGAAGGCTTGTCTTTTATAAATTGATAAGCATATTGAGTTATCTCAGAGGCGGTTAAGTCTGTTTTCAAATATTGACTGACTGTTACTGCTAAAGAAGGTACTTTTGGTAATATTGAGGGTTGAAGCATTTTTTTTAAGAAAGCTTCGAGAAATTGATGCTGTGCCTTTATTCTTCCAAGGTCACCGTCTACATAACCATGTCTATATCTTACAAACTGAATTGCTTTTTCTCCATCTAATACTTGCCTACCTTTTTTTAAATCTATATGAAGAGGGGGATTTGCACTGTTGTCATCGTATTTCATGTTAAAGGGTACATCAATTTCTACTCCCCCGATTGTATCTATTATTTTTTTGAAACCTTCATAATTTAAAATTACATAATTATCGATTTTGATACCTAATAAAGCTTCTACTGCTTTTTCTAACCCTTCAATTTTTCCTTCAGAAAAGGCAGCATTTATTTTTTTCTCTTCTGGAGCGTTAAATCCTGGCCTTGGATAGTATGTATCTCTTGGAATTGATAATATATTTATTTTTTTGTTTACAGCGTCATAGTTTATTACAAAAATAGTATCTGATAAATTGTTTTCATCACTGCCTACAAAAAGAATGTTTTTCCTTTCTATAGCATGCTCTTTATTTTGAGACTCATTTTTACTAACGGTAGAAGTATTTTTTTCATTTGAAGCAGGGGCATGAATATTTTTATAAAATATATAAGTTCCTACACCAAGGGAAAGAACAATCCCTATTATAATAAAAATTATTATTTTTAATATTCTTTTCATGGTTTTTCCTCCTATAACTCCCGTGTCATTGTTTATATAATGAATATATAGCATTTTAAAAATTAAAAGTCAATTAATAGAATGTTACAAGTTATTAAATATTTATTAAGTTTATTCTCCTTCTTTCTCTATTTAAAGACTACATATCAAGATTATGGTATAATTAATAAAAAGAAAAGCTATGAAAAAGGGGTGCTGAGGTTGAAAAGACCTAATATTTTTTTAATTTCTTTTATCATTTTAATTTTTGTGATTTTAGGAATTATTGTAAGTTTTATAAACATCCTCGTGGATTTTCAATGGTTTTCTGATTTGCATTATCTTGATGTATTTTTTAAAAAATTTTTGACTCAGCTTACAATGGGTGTGCCAATTTTCATTCTTGTATTTATGGTGTTGTATTTTTATACAAACAAGATAATAAGAGATTATGTTAACTTTGCACAGGATATAATCGTTAAAAAGAATATTAACCTGTATAGAAGATTAGGTATTGCTATTTCTCTATTAATTGCACTATTTACAACGCTATATGCAGCTACAAATTGGTGGAAGGATTTATTGTTTTTTGTAAATTCTGTAGATTTTAATGAAACTGACCCCATATTTCATAAAGACATTAGCTTCTATATGTTTAAGTTACCGCTTTTTTATGATATTTATAGTTTTTTAATTGTGTTTATACCTGTTATGATAGTTGTCGTAATAATCGCGTATGGACTAATGTACTTGTCTGATAAAACAAGGTTTTATGAGATTTCAGACAGAGACGGAAATTTATTTAAAGCCATTTATAACAAAGACATTTTAATAAAAGCACTTAAAGAAGTTGTCCTCTTAGGATTTATCTTTTTTGTACTCATGGGCATAGGGTATTATTTAAAAGCTTTTAAACTTTTGTATTCTACCAAAGGTATAGTTTTTGGAGCGACTTATACTGATATTCACGTTTCGCTGCAGTTTTACAAGGTACTTGCAATAATTTCTTTTGTAGCAGCTATTTTACTTTTAATAGGATTTTATAAGAAAAATATAAAATATATAGTGGCTGCTCCGGCTATTATACTAATTTTAGCAGCCATAATGGTGATCACTGAAACAGCCGTTCAGAATTTAATTGTTTCTCCTAATGAGTTAGACAAAGAAAAAAAATATATAAGCTATAATATAGAATACACAAAAAAGGCTTTTGGGTTAGATAGAGTAACAGAACAAAATTATGATATGAAAAAAGAGTTAACTCCTAAAGTTTTGGAAGAAAATAAGGCTACTATTGATAATATAATGATTAACGACTATAGACCAGTTAAACAGGCGTATAATCAATTACAAGCGATAAGGCTTTATTACAAGTTCAATGATATTGACATAGATAGGTATACAATAAGTGGAAAGTACAGACAAGTATTTTTGGCAGCAAGAGAGATGGACCATGAGAGTTTATCTCCTCAAGCAAAAACATGGATAAATTTGCATTTAAAATATACCCATGGCTACGGTGTAGTAATGTCTCTAGTTAATGATGTTACACCAACAGGCCAACCGACTATGATAATAAAAAACATACCACCTTCTACTAATACTGATATAAAAATTGATAGGCCTGAAATTTACTTTGGAGAACTTACTAACGATTATGCTATTGTAAATACAAAAACTGGAGAATTTGATTATCCTTCTGGAGACAAAAATGTCCAGACAAATTATAAAGGAACTACAGGTATACCTATGACATTTATAAATAGGATACTTTTTAGCATATATACAGGGGATGCAAGAATTATATTGTCTACTGATATAACAAAAGACAGTAAGATACTCATATATCGCAATATAGAGCAAAGGGTTTCTAAAATAGCTCCTTTTTTGCTCTATGACGATGACCCTTATATTGTAATAGATAATGGTAAATTGTATTGGATAATAGACGCTTACACTTATTCTGCCAATTATCCATATTCTCAGCCTTATGGGAGTATGGGAATCAATTATATAAGAAATTCTGTGAAAGTAGTAGTAGATGCTTATAATGGAGATGTTAAGTACTATATTTCAGACAATAATGATCCTTTAATAAAGGTATATAGCAAAATCTTCCCTACATTATTTAGAGATATAAAAGAAATGCCTCATGGTTTGAGACAGCATATAAGGTATCCTCAATTTCTATTTGACATTCAAGCAGAGGTTTATAAAAATTATCACATGACTGACCCACAAGTGTTTTACAATAAAGAAGATGCATGGGATATTGCAAAAGAAAAATTTGAAGATAAAATAGAGTACCAAGAATCTCAATATATGATAATGAGGTTACCTGGCGAAAGCAAGGAAGAATTCATTTTGATGATACCTTATACTCCTGCTACAAAAGCTAACATGGTGGCTTGGATGGCAGCGAGAATGGACGGAGAAAATTATGGAAAACTTATTGTATATAAATTTCCTAAAAATACCATTATTTATGGACCTTTGCAAATAGAAAATATGATTGACCAGGACTCTAATATTTCTAAAGAGTTAAGTTTGTGGAACCAACAGGGCTCAACAGTAAGCCGTGGAAATTTACTTACAATACCAATCGATGATTCTATGCTTTATGTAGAGCCTTTGTATATACAGTCGCAAAATCAGAATGCATTGCCAGAAGTAAAGAGAGTTATTGTAGCTTATAAAGACCAGATTGTAATGGAAGATACTTTAAAAAATGCTTTAAATAAATTGTTTAACCTGAATACTCAGCAAATATCTCAGCAAAATGTACCTTCAAACACAGCAAATGATACACAAAAGCAACTTATAGAGAAAGCTCATGAAACATACCAAAAGGCTATGGAAGCAGTTCAGAAAGGAAATTGGTCTGATTTTGGAAAATATATGGAGGAATTAAGGAAGACATTAGATGAATTAAATAAAAGTGTGAAAAAATAATATAAGGGAAATAAAGCAAAGTTACAATTGCAATAGAGATTAAAATGTGTTATTATATATTATAAGCTTAAGCGCCCGTAGCTCAATTGGATAGAGCGTTTGACTACGGATCAAAAGGCTGGGGGTTCGAGTCCCTCCGGGCGCACCATTCTGAAGATTTTATAACCTCAATTTGCAAACATCTTGCAAACATCAAAAATTAACTCTCACCTACAAGGTGAGAGTTGCAGTTTGTTGACAAAATTAAAAAATATTCAAAGGAGATATTTTTTTATTTCATTTATACTCCAATTTTCAATTAAATGAATAAGTTATTGTCTCCCAAACAAATACATAAATGCATAAGCAGGAATTTTTATTATTGGTACCTTTGTAGAAATCTTAACTTTTCCATAATCTTCTGGTCTTTTTGTTACCAGTATTGCTGAAGCAATATTTTTTTCCTTTTGACTCATCTCAACGATAGCTTCATTTTCAGAAAGTGTTGTATCTTCTCTGAATTTCACTTCAATTAAGGATTTACTATGTGGGAATTCAACAACTACATCAATTTCTTTTTGATTATCAGAAGATTTTCTAAAATAACCTATCTTAGCATTTGTTTGCAAATAAAAATTATAGATATGTTTAAAAATTGCTGTCTCAACCCTTATTCCAAGTTCCTTACTGTCTAAGAGTATATTGTCTATCATTAAAACTGCATTTCTTAAAGCAGGATCAGAGACGTAGATTTTTGGTTTTGCTTTTAGAACCTTTTTCCACCTAATTCTATGAGTAAACTTACATTAGAGAAAGGTATGGATTAAGCCAGAGAGCCTTTGCCAAGCTTTTGGGCATAGGTGAAGCTTCTATTGCAAGGTATGAAACTGGAGCTTTACCTGAAAAGTCTTTGAGCAATATGATAATGCTTTTAAAGGATCCAAAAAATATGGAGAAGCTTCTTGAGAAAAATGAAGATGTTTTAAGCCATAGAGAAAAAGCAAGACTCCTGCGGAGATTAAAAGAAATGAGCGAAAGAATAAAAACTATAACGATTCCGGAAGAGCTTTATAAATCATTAGAAAAAAAGTCTAAAATAGAAGGAAAAAATGCTGATAAATTTGTTGAAGATGTATTAAAAGAATTGTTATAAAAAATAATATGGATATTTTGTAACAAAAATGTTACAATAATAATAGAATAAATATATAAATGTAACAAAAGGAGGGAAGCGAGATGTCGGTATATAGAGAAATTGGAGAAAAATTAAAAGAAGTACGGGAAAAGAATGGTTATACTCAAGCTGAAGTGGAAAAGGCTACAGGGATTAAAAGGGAACTGCTCTCATATTATGAGAACGGCAGGAGAGAAATAGATATTGCTACACTTGAAAAGCTTGCATCCTTTTATGGGTATTCAATAGAGTATTTTATAAAAAATACTGAAGAGCCGGAGGTCACTCTAGCTTTCAGAACTGATGGATTAACGGAAGAGGATATAGAAGTTATAGGGTGGGCTAAAAATTTTGTAAATAATCTGTATCAGATGGAAAAGCTGCTGGAAAAGAGGGATAGTTGTGTTAATGCTTGAGATTGAAGGAAAAAGGGATGCTCGTAAGATTAGAGGGGAAATGGGACTTGGAGATGGGCCTATTGATGTGTTTAAGATTTTTAAAGAAAAAAATATTTCATATGCTAAAAAGCCTTTAAAAAGCAACATTTCAGGAATGTTTTTAAGGAAGGAAAATGTCAATTTTGTGTTGATAAATTCATCAAAAACAAAAGGACATCAAAATTTTACTGCTGCTCATGAGTTATACCACATTTTATTTGAAGAAGATCAAACAGGAAGTGTGTGTGTAGCCGGCATTTTTGAGCAGAAGTCGCAGAGTGAAAAGAAAGCAGATTATTTTGCTGCAAATTTTTTGGTGCCTGCTGAAACGCTGGAGCTGGAGTTGTTTAAAAGAATGGGTTCATCCAAGAGAAAACCGGATTTTCCTGACCTGCTCTATTTGGAGGCTTTGTTTGGAGTTAGCCACTCTGTAATGCTCATTAGGCTGCAGCAAATTGGGGTTTTAGATGAGGAGGATATATTACGTTTTAAAAAGGGAATTATCAATGAGGCAGTAAAGTATGGATATGATACTTCTCTTTATTTACCTACCAAAGAAGATTTAATTGTTTCAGATTATGTGGAAAAGGCAAGAATACTTTTGGAGGATGGCATTATTTCTGAAGGTAAGTACGAGGAACTTTTAATTGAAGCAGGGTTTGAGGATGTATTGTTTGGGGAAGAGGTGCAGGAGTATGAAGACTGTTAAATATCCTGTAGTGTTCGATACTGACTGCATCTCTTCCTTTTCTTGGGTCAATAGAATGGACATTCTCTTTTCTGTTTTTGATGGAGAGTTAATAATTCCGGCTCAGGTTTATGAAGAGCTTTCTAGAATGAAGTCTTTTAAGAACAGCGACTTCGTATTTTTCAATATAGAGAGAGAAATTCAAAAGAATAAAATCAGCGTAGTGACTTTTAATATTGACAGTGGTGAAGCAAGTTTGTACTTAGCATTTATAGAAGGTAAGATTACTGGTAAAGTAATGGGTAAAGGAGAAGCTTCCGCTATTTCTATAGCCCAAGTTAGAGAAGGTACTGTAGCAAGCAATAATTTTTCGGATATTGCTGTTTACTGCAGCAGAGCTGGCATACTTTATACGTGTACAGATGAAATTTTGTATATGTCTTACGTTAAAGGCTACATAAGTGTTGAGGAAGCTGAAAATGTTAGAACTGAGATGAAGAAAAAAAAAGAAGAAAGTTGAGTGAAGGGTCCTTTATGGATGTAGTAAAAAAATACAGGCAACACTTTTAATGAAAGTTATTTAAAAATTTAAATAGAAAGGAGTTTTTACTATAAGAAAGATAATTTCAATGATAATCGCTATCTTATTAATCTTTTTATCCATTTACCATGCAGTAGAATACCTAAACGATGGTACAATAATGATTTGGAGGGCAAAATACACTACACCACCGAGCATATAAAGGGTTGATGTCAGTTGATGTTTTGGCAAATAAAAATTTTATGGTGGGGTGATAAAAATGGCCAGTGTGACATTGCAGAATTATTATGACATTATTATAGCAGGGGACTCTATTTCAAGGGGTGTAGTATACAGCGAAGAAAAAAATAAATATGTTATATCAGATGTAAATTATGTAAATTTACTAAAGAATAACATAAAAGGAACAGTAAAAAATATTGCTAAGTTTGGGAATACTCTTTTAAAAGGTATTGACACTTTGAAGAGGCACTTGTCAAAAGATAAACCTGATATAGTTGTAATAGAATTTGGAGGAAATGACTGTGATTTCGACTGGGAAGAAATTTCAAAGAATCCTTATGATGAGCATAGGCCTAAAACAGATTTTTATATTTTTAAAGAAAAGCTTAAAGAATTGATAAAATCCTTAGATGATGCAAACATAATTCCTGTATTAATGACATTACCTCCTTTGGATGCTGACAGATATTTTAAATGGATAAGTAAAAATAGTGAAGAGATGGGCAAAAACATTTTAAAGTGGTTGGGCAGTGTGACTAAGATATATTGGTGGCAGGAAAAGTATAATTCAGCTATATTAAGTATAGCAGAAGAAACAAAAACAAGGCTTATTGATATAAGGAGCAATTTTTTGGATTACCCGGATTTTAGGCAATTTATTTGTGCAGATGGTATTCATCCTAATGAAAAAGGCCATAAAATAATAGCACATAAGATATACGAGTATCTGCAGAGAAATTATACATATCTTTTAAAAGAGTAAACATATAAAGATTAATCCAAAATTTAATAAAAAAGATAGCAAAGACTTGGTTTCGCTAAGGTTTAAAACGTATCCGCTTTCAGTTTTGTTCCACTTCTTGCGATAAGTGGCATCTTCATCGCATGCTGACTGAAGGGAGTCAAACCTATAACAGTAAAATATCCCAAAGAAATTTTGAAAGTATTTCCAAAAGATGGCGTATCGCCTATTTATAGAGGGCTTCATACCGATGATTTAAACAAATGTATTGGATGTGGAATGTGCCAGAGAATATGTCCTTTGATGTTATAGAAATATTGGGGCAGGGGCTATGGCTTTCCCAAATACCGCCTGCTGGGGTTGGGAAAGTCTGAAGGGCGGACTACAAATACCCCAGCTATCTGAACTGTACATTTTTGTACAGTTTGGGTAACCAGGTATAATATATGGTAACAGCATTAGTTGTAATATTGGTGCTTATTCTGTTATTGCCATTTGTGGTAAAACAAGTAGAACACAATCTGGAATATTTTTTATTTACAATGGGAATTATATCTGTAATTGTGTCAAAACAATTTAGTGTAGAATTGTTTTTCCATATTTTCAAAAATCCACTCATTTACTATATTACTTTGGCAGTTTTGATTGCAGGGCTAATTTTTACATTATTAAAAGAAAAATTGAAAATAGGTGTTGAAAAAGTTGCAGATAAAATATCTTTGAGGCTTTTCGCATTCATTATAATCGTGGTACTTGGGCTTATGTCAAGCATTATTACAGCAATAATTGCCTCTTTGGTTTTGGTTGAAGTCGTAAACTACTTGCCTCTTACTAGAAAAAACAAAGTAAATTTGATTGTCATTGCTTGTTTCTCCATAGGCCTTGGTGCTGCTTTAACACCTGTAGGGGAGCCACTGGCTACTATTGTTGTATCCAAGTTACATGCCGACTTTTTTTATCTTGCACGATTAATAGGTGTTGATGTAATAATTGCAATTTTAGCTCTTGGATTAATAGGAACATTTTTTGCAAAAAGAGAAAGTGGGATAGGTGAGCCTACAGAAGATGTTGAGGCAGATGAGAATATAAAAGAAGTATTCATTAGAGCTTTTAAAGTATTTGTCTTTATTTTTGCATTAGAGCTACTGGGAACAGGTTTTAAGCCTATAATTGATTTATATATTGTTAAAATGAAAAGTGAGCTTTTATACTGGGTAAATACAATTTCCGCAATTGTTGATAATGCTACGCTAGCAGCAGCAGAAATTTCTCCATCAATGACGCCGGAACAGATAAGAGCTATTTTAATGGGAATGCTTATTAGTGGAGGGATGTTAATTCCAGGTAATATTCCAAACATCATTTCAGCGGGTAAATTAAAAATAAAAAGTACAGAATGGGCACGAACTGCTGTTCCTCTAGGTGCAATATTTTTGATAGTGTATTATATTGTATTGTTTGTGGTCTAAATAAATTCAAGTAGGAGTATACTTGACACTTAAATAATTCTCTGATAAAATACCTTTATGCAGAGTACAAATAAAAAGCCACAGGTTTATTTTGTGGGCATGCATATTTACGGTGGATTGTATGATTAATAGATTCATGGAAGCCGCTATTTTAGAGGCGAAGAAAAGTTACCAACTTGGAGAAGTACCTGTTGGAGCTGTTATTGTAAAAGATGGACAAATAATTGGGAAAGGATTCAATCAAAAAGAATCATCGAATGATGCAACAGCTCATGCGGAAATATTAGCGATAAAAGAAGCTTGTAAAACTCTTGGCAGTTGGAGACTTGATGATTGTAGCATATATGTGACTTTAGAGCCGTGCCCTATGTGCGCTGGAGCTATTTTAGAATCCCGCATAAAGAGGGTATATATAGGAGCGGAAAGTGAAAGAACAGGTGCTGCAGGTACAGTAGTTGATATTTTAAATAACAACTATTTAGTAAGTAAAACAGAAGTGTATTTTGGAATAATGGAAGAGGAATGCAAAACTCTTTTAAAAGATTTCTTTGAAAATTTAAGGGGATAAGTGCGGAGAGATGGCTGAGTGGTCGAAAGCGCTCGCCTCGAAAGCGAGTGGGCGAATTTTTCGCCTCGTGAGTTCGAATCTCACTCTCTCCGCCATGAAAATTGAATAAAAAGGTAGAGTAATTACATGGGTTGAAGTCCAGTAAAACTTGGAGAGATGACCGAGTGGACGAAGGTGCACGACTGGAAATCGTGTGTACCTCTAAAAAGGGGTACCGAGGGTTCGAATCCCTCTCTCTCCGCCATGAAAAAGGTAATTCTTGGCCGTACTAGATGGGGAGGTAGCGGTGCCCTGTAACCTGCAACCCGCTATAGCAGGGTCGAATTCCCAGGCTGAGGCCTGACCATTGTAAGGTCTGGCATAAGTAAGTGGCGTTGATACTTGAGTCCTGCGCAACGGAAATTTGCGAACCCCGTCAGGTCCGGAAGGAAGCAGCGGTAAGCAAACACTTCCGTGTGCCGCAGGGGAGCTTGAGTGGAGCTAACTGCTTATGTAACGCTTATGGTGGCAGGTCGAAGCTGGGTGTGCGGCCTTTTATTTTTGTTCTTTTACTGGAAAATATTTCTTATTATTTTTTATAACTCTTACTTAAAATGTGAAGGCTTTTAGCCGAAATAAATATAGGGAACTTATTCTTACAAAAGAAAAGAGATGGAGGATAATATGTTTAAAAAATATTATAATACACGGATATTTTTTACTTTATTTGGAGTTTCTATAATTGTTTACTTGTTGTCATTAGCTCATTTTTTGTCAGGGTTTGAAAATAGAGTTTTTATAGGGGGAATAATTTTATTAATTTCGCTAGGGCTATCGAGTTTTTTATCTAAAAAATTGTCTGAACCTATTAAAAAATTAAACGAAGCTGTTAAAAGGATTTCTCGCGGGGATTTTGATTATCAGTTAAATATTACTGATTCAAAAGAGTTTAGGGAACTTTCAGAGAATTTTAATTCCATGGCTAGAGACTTATCTCAAAGTTATAAAAAATTAAAAGAACAGACGGAAAGTTTAATACAACAAAATGAAGAATTACAGGAGTTTAACGCGGAATTAGAAGCATCCTACGAGCAGTTAGAGACTTTGACTCATGAATTAGAAATTTCTGAAAGAAAGTATCGATTGTTAGTAGAAAATATTCGGGATATTTTGTGGGTGACTGATAAAAATTTTATTATTGAATTTGTCAATTCACGAGTTATAAGGTATTTAAATTATACTCCTCACGAATTGATAGGAAAAAGCATTTTTGAAATTGTAGATGAAGACAGCAGAGAAATCTTGAAAAACATGATGGAAGGTAAAATTAATTTTTCAGAAATCAATTTTAAAACCAAAGAAGGCTTATTGGTTATAACAGAAACTCATGTTAAAAGGCTAAAAATTGATGAAGAAGTGGTAGGCATTCAAGGTATTTCTCGAGATATTACAGAAATGTATTATGTAAAAAAACAAATAGCTGAAAAGAATAATGAAATATTGGCTATTAGTGATGTAGGAAGGCTACTTACATCGGGAAGTGACATAAAAGAGGTATTGAATAACATAGTAGAAAAAGTTGCTGAATTGTTAAATTCACCTTTGTGCACTATAAGGGAATATAATCCGTATTTTCATAAGTTTGTTTTACTTGTAAAAGGGGGAGAATTAAAAAATTATCCTGTATATGAAGAAATTAAATTATCAGAAGAGGATATAAATGAATTAGTAAATCAAAGAGAAATAAAAATAAAAGATGTAGAAGAGTTTTCGCATAGTGAAAAAATAACAGCTATTTTTGCAGCTAAAGATGTTTATTCAGTTGTGATAGTGCCTTTAATTTTTAGAAATGAAACTAAGGGAATTTTAACAGTTTGGACTGCAGCAAATACGGTCAAAAATATGAGTTTATTGAGGTCTATTGCCAGCGCAGTGTCTGTGGCAATTGAAAATTCCAAACTGTATGACGAGATTAAAAAAGTCTATATAAAGACTATAGAAGCTTTAGCTTATGCAATGGAAGCAAAGGATTTATATACAAAAGGACATTCTATGAGAGTATCTCAATATGCTGTTTTAATAGGGGAATATATGGGCTTTTCAAGGAAGAAAATAGAACAATTAAGGATTGCAGGGATATTACATGATATAGGAAAGATAGGCATATCTGATACTATTCTTCTAAAGAAAGGCAAACTGTCGGAAGAAGAGTATAACGTTATAAAAAGTCATCCAGAGATATCAAGAAAAATTTTAATGCCTATAGATCTGCCGAAAGAAATATTAGAAGCTATTTCCAAACACCATGAGCGATATGATGGGAAAGGTTATCCTTATGGTTTAAAAGGCGAAGAAATCCCTATAGAAGCAGCAATTCTTGGTGTGGCTGATGCCTTTGATGCAATGACTTCTGATAGAGCTTATAGAAAAGGAATGACTATTGAAGAAGCAGTAAATGAAATTTTAAGACATAAAGGTACTCAATTTCATCCTGAAATAGTAGATGTATTTATCTCAATTTACATGAATGCGAGGCAAAAGCTAGAGGAAGTAAAAAATCAGATATTTGAAAGTGTTTCTTAAAATTTTAGATGTAGAAATATATCTTTTTTTTTGTTACAATTGAAAATAACGAGGTGTTAAACATGTATCAGTCTTTGTATAGAAAGTATAGGCCAAGAAGTTTTAAAGAAGTGGTGGGGCAAGAACATATTGTAAGAACTTTAAAAAACCAAATAAAGTTAAAAAAGATAGGACATGCTTATCTCTTTACAGGTACAAGAGGAACAGGGAAAACCAGTGTAGCTAAGATTTTTGCAAAAGCAGTTAATTGTTTAAATAATAAAGATGGAGAGCCTTGTAATTCTTGTGAGATTTGTCAATCTATAAATAACAATACTACGATGGATGTTTTAGAGATTGATGCTGCGTCTAATAACAGTGTAAATGATGTAAGAGAATTGAGAGAATCTGTAATTTACTCTCCATCCCTAGCTAAGTACAAAGTATATATAATTGATGAGGTGCATATGCTTTCTACAGGGGCTTTTAATGCTCTTTTAAAGACATTGGAAGAGCCACCTCCTCATGTGATTTTTATTCTTGCGACTACAGAGCCGGACAAATTGCCAGATACTATTTTATCCCGCTGTCAAAGGTTTGACTTTAAAAAAATACCTACTCGATTAATAGCGCAAAATCTTGAAAAAATTTGCATTGACAGCAACATAAAAATTGAAGAGAAGGGTCTTAAAACTATCGCACTTTATGGCAATGGTTCTATGAGGGATGCGATAAGTCTACTAGAACAATGTGCTTCTTATAAAGAAGGCCTTATAACCTATGAAGATGTATGCGAAATGTTAGGTGTAGCTAATGATGAAATGTTATTTTCTCTTTTAGATTACATGAATGCTAAAGATGTAGTAGCTTCATTGAAACAATTAGATAAAATTTTGTCTTATGGAATAGACGTGGGGAATTTTTTAAAGTCCTTAACTTATATTTTGAGAGATATGGTGCTTTACAAAATAGGAGGAGAGGAATTAAAAGAAATTTTATACAGCGATGTAGAAACTGTAAAAGAAAGAGTACAAAACTTTGGGACAGCTTTTTTGACTAACGCTTTAGAAAAATTTACAAATCTACAAAAAGAAGTTAGATATGCTATATCTCCGTTAACCCTTTTAGAAGTGACTATTTTGAGGTTGATAAAGCCGGAAATTTCTTACGATATGATGAGTTTGTTAGCAAGAGTAGAACAAATAGAAGACAAATTAGAAAAAGGACAATTTTTTTTTAGGGAAGAAAAAGAAGAGAAAAATAGAAAAATAAATTTACCAGAAGAACAAAAAGAAGAAAACGTGGCATCGCAAATAGTACAGCAAGAGGATATAGATTTAAAAAAGGTGTGGGCTGAAGTAAAAGAAATGATAAAAAAAGAAAGAATAGCTTTGTACGCCTTTATAGAAAAAGGGATTCCTTATTTAAAAAAAGGAACAATTGTGGTAGAATATCCTGAAGAGTATGCTTTATTAAAGGAGGAATTGAGCAAAGCGGAAAACAAAAGTTTTATTGAAGGAATATTAAAAGAACTAGTTGGGAAGGCAATTCCTTTGAAGTTTGAATTAAGAAAAAATGAAGAGGAATTACTTGTACAGCAAGTTAAGGAGTTTTTTGGTGAAGATATAGAGATAATATAATTTTCACCAATAATTCAAAAAAGCATATAAATATTTTAGAATAAAATTTAGGAGGTTATAGTGTTATGGCAAAAGGCGGATTTCCGGGCGGGTTTAATATAAATAACATGATTAAACAAGCCCAACAGATGCAAGAAGAAATAAAGAAAATGCAAGAAGAGCTAATGCAAAAGACTGTAGAAGCTACTGCCGGTGGTGGGATGGTAAAAGCAGTTGCTAATGGCAGAAAAGAACTTGTAAGTATTGAAATAAATCCTGATGTTGTAGATAAAGATGATGTAGAAACGTTAGAAGACCTTGTATTAGCTGCGGTTAATCAAGCTTTAAGGAATGCGGAAGAAATGATTGCTTCTGAAATGGCAAAGATAACCGGAGGACTAAACATTCCTGGACTGTTTTGAGGTGAAAAAATGAACTATTATTCTACTTCTATAGCGAAGCTTATAGAAGAACTGTCAAAGTTGCCCGGTATAGGTCCTAAAACAGCACAAAGGCTTGCTTTTTTCATAATAAATATGCCTTTAGACGAAGTAAGAAGTCTTTCTCAGGCTATTATAGAAGCGAAAGAGAAATTGAGATATTGCAAAATTTGTTTTAACATAACTGATAAAGAGGTGTGTGACATATGCAGTGATAAAAATAGAGACCATTCCACTATATGCGTTGTGTCTCATCCGATGGATGTAGTTGCTATGGAAAAAGTCAAGGAATACAAAGGAGTGTACCATGTTCTGCATGGTGTTATTTCACCTATAGAGGGAGTAGGACCGGAAGATATAAGGATAAAAGAACTTTTGGAAAGAGTAAAAGATGGCAGTGTAAAAGAAGTCATACTTGCTACCAATCCAGATATAGAAGGAGAAGCTACAGCAATGTATATAGCTAAACTCTTAAAACCCTTTGAAGTAAAGGTTACAAGGATCGCTCATGGAATTCCTGTGGGGGGAGATTTGGAGTATACAGATGTTGTGACTTTGTCAAAGGCTTTAGAGGGAAGAAGAGAGGTGTGATGAAAAAGCTCCTATGGAGATGGACCATGGGAGCTTTTTTAATTTTTAGAATAATGTCGAAATTTGTCTATTCAAGTCCAAAAAAGTAGTGTATAATATTATCAAGTTAAAATAATTATTTGTTAGGAGGAAGAAAATGTGAATTTGAATTATAATAATCTGCTGTCTGCTTTATCTTTGGCCCTTGACGTGCAAGAGTATAAGAATATGGGACATGCAAGAAGAGTCGCATATGTTTCTCTCAGGATTTCAGAAATGCTTGGATTTGATGAGGGAAAAAAGAAGAAGGTTTATTACTCTGCTCTTTTACACGATATAGGCAAAGTCGATATATATGAAGATTTTTACACAGAGGAATGGTGGAAACATGCAGACAGAGGCAGTAAAATTGTTTTAAAATTGCCTTTTGGTGAGAATTTTTCAGAGATTATAAGGTATCACCATGAGAATTACGATGGAAGTGGGCATTTTAGGTTAAAAGGAGATGAAATCCCATTAGGAGCTCAGATAGTTTTTATATCAGATCAATTCGACATAAGGTACACTTCTTTGTCTCACAAAGAGAGAGAATACAATATAAGGGAAAATTTAAAAGAATGTGTAGAGATTAATATAGGGAAAATGTTTAACCCTTTGGTTTCAAAGGCATTACTTGAACTTATGAAGCAAGAGAAGTTCTGGCTTGATTATAAGTTTTTTGACATAAAAAGTATATTAAAAAGGATTGAACCTAAAGACACGGTTTCAATAGGAATTAATGATTTAGAGGATATAGCAGAAGTTTTTGCACAAATTATCGATAATAGAAGCCGTTTTACCTATAACCATTCTAAAAGTATTTCAAAGTTAGCATATGAAATAGCTAAGGTGATAGGATGTGATGAAGAAACTTCTCGAAAAATAAAAATTGCGGGATTGCTTCATGACCTTGGAAAGCTGGCTGTACCTAATTCTATTCTTGACAAACCGGACAAGCTTACTGAAGAGGAGTTTATGGTTATAAAATCTCATACCTATTATACTAAAGAAATACTCAAAGAAATAGGAGGAATAGATGATATAGCAGAATGGGCCGCAAATCATCACGAGAAATTAGATGGAAGCGGGTATCCTGAGGGATTAAAAGGTGACGAAATTGGAGAGATTGATAGACATGTGGCGGTTTGTGACATGTATCAAGCATTGACAGAAGACAGGCCTTATAGAAAGGGACTTGAACCTAAGCAGGCGATAGACATTATTGCAAAATCGGTGAAAGATAATAAAGTAAGCGGAGAGTCTTTAGAAATTTTAAAAGAAGTGGTACTTTGATGCATACTCAACCGTATTTTAGGGAACAATACGGTTGAGGAGGTATATTATGGGAATGCTTTTCGATTATTTAAAAGAGATTGCGGTAACAAAAAATATATATGACTACAATAGTAAGAATTATCAATTGGTAAATGAAGTGAGACAAACGATAAAAGAATTGAAAGATGCAGAAATTTATTTTCAAAGTGTCACAGACCCTGACTTAGTAGATTATGCTATATATCGGTTAGAGAGTTTAAAGAGAAAGTACATATATTTATTGAAAAAAGCAAAAGAAGAAAGAATAAATTTTGATAATTTTTCGTCCCTCCTATCATAATTTGTCCTCCCCCTAAGTATAAATATAACAGTAGACTCTTAGGGGGTTTTTGTATGAATATAAGCATTGAATACAATATAATCATTGCTTACTTAATTGGCTTGTTTTTACTTTATCTTTTAGGATGGTTATTAGTAGTTCCAAAAAAAATTTTGCTAAGAATTATAATAAATGGAATTATCGGAGGCTTAATTTTGTTTATTATCAATTTGATAGGAAAATCTCTCGGATTATATATTGCTATAAATCCTGTGACTGCCCTTGTTGTAGGCTTTTTGGGTATTCCAGGAATTATCCTTTTGATAATTTTGCAGCATATTGTTTGAAATCACTACAAAAATAAACAGTTTAAATAAGCCTCCTTTTTGGAATAATATTTGTGTAAAAAAGATAAAAGGAGGATTATTATGACTGTTAAGAGCGATATGGAAAAAGCTATTGCAGCCGCACAATCGGCTCTTGGAACCTATGCGCAATTTGCAAGCTCTACAGATGACCCTGCTGCAAAACAAATGTTTCAGCAGATGCAACAAGATATGCAAAGACATGTCACTATGCTTACTAATAGGTTAAATTATATAAATGTGCATAACAAACTAAATCATCAGTCTCAAGCTACACAGCAAGCGACACAACAAAATCAGCAAAATGTTCTCACAAATAAGAAGTGAAAAGATATTTATAAGGAGGCCTTGTGCCTCCGCTCTATTTTAATACAATGTTTACCTGATTTAAACTCATAAAAATGAGGATTATGATGCAATAATAAGATATATTCATTAAATAGCTGTTATTTAGGTTTAATAAATATTTTTAAATGTTGCTATTGATATATATTTGTGATATAGTATATACACGCGAAAATGATGTGTTGTTTGTAGGATTGAGTATGCATAAATTCCCAACCTATGAGTACTTGACAAAGGTAATAGAATTTGATAATATAGAGAAGCTGCTTGAGGGCAGCGGA
>JADBKJ010000033.1 GCA_014896455.1 Thermoanaerobacter sp. | reverse complement strand
GACCTATACTCAAATGGCTGATGGAAATTATAGGCTTTTTACATTGACATACATGGATGACCCGATTTTACCGTATAGTTTGTCTCTCGAGTTAAAATAAATGAAAAAAGAAATAATTATTAAATTCATTAATCTCGGAGGAAGAAAAATGAAGAAACGTTTACATTCTATTTCATTATCCTTATTGATTCTCTTTCTTTTTGTGGCTTGCTCAGAGAAGATGGAAACAATTCCAACAAATTATCCATATAATTATGGTAATTATTTAGAGTACAACTATATGAAAAAAGTTGGAGATGTTGAAGGCTCATTTAGCTTTAAATATCCAAAGGGATGGGTTGTAGAAGAAATGCCCATTTGGAGTGCAACTTCAGAAAAGGAAGCTTCTCCAGATTGGGGTGTAGAATTATATAAAGGGGACAATAAAGCAAATAAGATAATTATATCTGGGGTTGTAAGTGGTATACCTGTAGATGAAAATAGCAGAGAAGATATGTGGAGAAAAGAAGGACTTCAAAAAAGTGAACTCATAGTGGGAAATGTAAATAGAGGGGAAATGTACTCTGGATTATTTAAAAATAAAGTAAAGATAGTAGTTTATTATTATGACAGAGAAAATCCGCCAGGATTTGAGGCTGGTTGGCAGTTGCAAGCTTATGTACTAGTAGATAAAGAATTTTATAATAAAAATAGAGATGAAATATGGCATATTTTAGCTAGTGTAAAGAAAATTGAGTAAAACTGCTATTGAGTATTAATTGTAATGACAGTATTTTTCTATTTTATAAATCAGTGGGGGTTGTTACCAAACGCCGGGGACGGTTCCTTTCGTCCGATTTTTAGGTCTCAAACAAAGAGAACCGTCCCCTTTGTTTGGATGGATATATTATCATTTTTGCTGCCTTAACTATAGAATTAATTGGAGCACCAACACCAGGAGAAACCCTTTTGACCTACTGTGGATACTTAGTATTTAAAGGGCAGTTAAATTATTTTTTGACTATAATAACCGCTACAATTGCTGTTATTACAGGCATAACAGTATCCTACTTTATAGGCATACTTTTAAATGAAACTGTTATAAGCAAATACGGCAAATATATACATCTTACTCCTAAAAATCTAGAAAAAGCTCATAAGTGGTTTGATAAATACGGAAATCATTTGTTTATCTTTGCCTATTTTATTCCAGGCGTAATACACATAACAGGATATTTCTCTGGCATAATAAGGCTATCATTTTTAAAATTTGCAGTACATGCTTATTCTGGATCGTTAATCTGGACAGCCACATTTGTCACATTGGGAAGAGTACTGGGATATAAGAAGAAAAAACGCAGGGAGAAGAAAGCAAACAGCCACCTGAGTTATAAATAATGACTCAGCACTCTTTGTTAATTGGACAAAAATACACACAAAAATTTTCTTTCCCCGATTCGTTTTTAAAATTTCATTATAATCCTACTTTTGGTATTGACAAAACAAAAATCACAGGCCATAATGTGAAGTAAGCTTCACATGGGGTATCGTTATAGTTTGTATTAGGTTGGGGCGTATAGAACAAATAAACCAAACATTGGGGACGGTTCCCTTTGTCTGATTCTTAGATTTCAGACAAAAGGAACCGTCCCCT
>JADBKJ010000032.1 GCA_014896455.1 Thermoanaerobacter sp. | reverse complement strand
CACCATATCATACAGCTCTTTAACCTTTTTTATAGGTAATAACATTTGTCATCACCTAATTAAAATTATGTCATTTTTTACTACTAATTTTAACTGTTTTGACCTCCCAACAATATTATAATACAAAAGTAGCATGTCTTGTAACATGGCATCCTAAATTGACAGCTACAGGAAGAGAAGCTATATGGGTAGGATAAGTTTCAATATGAACATCAAGAGCGGTAGTACTTCCTCCCAACCCTTGCGGACCAACACCTAATGTATTTATTTTTTGCAGTAATTCCTCTTCTAATTGAGCTATCACTTCGTCAGTATTTCTTTCTCCCACTTTCCTCAATAACGCCTTTTTAGCAAGATAAGGAGCAAGTTCAAAATCCCCTCCAATTCCTATTCCCACGATCGAGGGAGGGCAAGCATTAGGACCTGCTTTTTCAACTGTTTCAATAACAAAATTTTTAATCCCTTCCACTCCGTCAGAAGGCTTTAGCATTTTTAAAGCACTCATATTTTCACTTCCTGCACCTTTAGGCATTACAGTTATTGAAAATCTATTCCCTTCACAGATATGATAATGTATTATCGCAGGAGTGTTGTCACCAGTATTTATTCGCAAAATAGGGCTTTTTACAACAGATTTTCTCAAATACCCCTCTTCATACCCCAATCTTACACCTTCATTTATCGCTTCTTCTAAATTGCCATTAACTATATGTACTTCTTGTCCTATCTCTACAAAAACTACCACTATTCCTGTATCTTGACATATAGGCATTCTTTGCGTTTTCGCTATTTCAGCATTTGCAACTATATCTTTTAAAATTTCTCTACCCAAAGGACTTGTTTCCTCTTTTATTCTTTCTTTTAAACTTTCAAATATATCTTGAGGTAATTCATAATTAGCTTCAATACAAAGCAATTTTACTATTTCAGTAATTTTCTTTGCTTCTATCACTTTCAAAATTTTTCACTCCCTCTTAAGTTCTTCACAAGTATATAATACTATTTTTTTAGAAATTTTTTAAGGAAAACTTGTTGAAGTAATAGCGTTTTTGCGATTTCTTTTTAAATTTTTTATAATTTAAGGTATAGCTTTGATTGTAGTACACAATTTATTAAGTAAAGGAGGGTTATGCCATTAAAATGTACTGTATAAGGTCTTTTTATAAAAACTACACAAAATATGCCCATCTATTTGCTGGTACCTCTTTCCGTCCTCCAAAAATAAATTGTGCGGTATGTGGCTTTCCTTCTGTTTCTCCCAATGTGTACCTTCTGCCGCACGTGGGTAAAAACTGACTAATGAGAAAAATGCGCCCGTTAGCGCCCGTTAGGGCGCACAGTTTGTTGACAAATTTAAAAAATATTCAAAGGAGATATTTTGCATCGTCGTTCCGATGTTCCAAAGCGACAAAACTAAAGCTCGACCTTCAGGCTCCGGCAGGGTACCGGGCACATTCGCCCTCCTTGTCTTAGTGCCCGCCTCCGCCATCCTTGGCTTCGGCCCTGCCTCCACCTTCGGTCTTGCTAAGTTTTGTTATCGCTTTGTAACAAGTCACTCCTTATGCAAAATATCTCCTTTACGAAAGTTTGTCTACAGTCTAAAGCGCCCGTTAGGGCACATCTCCATCTTATATGTTTCCTGTTTTCTCTAAAATTCTGTAAAGCATAGCTGCTGC
>JADBKJ010000031.1 GCA_014896455.1 Thermoanaerobacter sp. | reverse complement strand
ATATTAGGAGTTAATAAATCTACAGTTTCAAGAGTTTTAAAGCAGTTTCCGGAATACCGTGAAGAAAAAGAACGCCGCAAAAAGGAAAGTGAAAAAAGAGCAAAAGAATGGAGAAGTGAGTATAAAAAACAAAAGAGAAGAGAATATGAAGAAGAATACGAATTATTACAAAAGGATCATAGAGAAGCTGTACGGTCGCTTTCAAGAAAAGGCAAGCTCAGCGATGATGTTCTTATAAAATTATGTATAACTCATTATGACTACAACAAAGAAAAAGAAAGGCTTGTTTTTAACGAAAGTGCTGGAAAAAGGCCTGTAGACCTACCCAGGTCGGTCTATGTGCATAAAAATATATTGAAGCAGTTTAGGTAAAGGGAATTAAAAGGATGATTTAGTTTATATAATTTTCAAAATATATAAACTATTTAAAAAATTACTATTTTGATTGTTTTTATTGACTAAATATGTTTATTAAGGGTATAATAAAACTAGAAAAAAGAAAAATAAGAAGAGAATAATGGCGTCACTAACGACCGAACCCCGCAGATCTATTTCTGCGGTGACTTTGCCTCTCTAGGCATTGATAGGCGTTAGGGCGCCTTATTTTTATAATGAGCTCTTTGGATAAAAACGAAAAATGTTAAATTTCTTATCTGAAGAAGGAGTGGAAAATATTAAATCATTTCTTCCAATTTTATCAGCGATATAATTCGCCAAATATACTTTTGATTCTTTTGCATCTGATCTTAAATGAAGTTTATTCCAGTGAAATCCTATAGCACCCATTAATATATCTGTAAGTTGTATCAATCTTCTTTCTTTAGCCCTACGAGGCTCAATAGTTAAAATAATTTGTCCACGATAGTTGTATTGTTTCTTTTTTATAAAACCATTGTTTAAACATTTTTTTAGTTCTTCTAGTCTTTCTTCTAAAGTCAGAGAGCTTCTTTTTTTGTTAACAGTTCTATCAGCAATTCTTATATGATATACATTCTCCTCCTCTAAAGAATTTAGAATAAGGAAATAATATAATTTGTAAAAGCCGATTTCTGGATCCCCTTGATTATAAATTTTATGATTAAATTGATATTTATCATCAGCAATTATAGCTTTAAAGAAAATTTTCTGATCGAAACGGGCATTATATTCAAAATACAAATCTATTAATAATTGATAATGTTTAAAAAATTTACCATTAACATTGTTAGGGACATTTGTCCACTTTATGTGTCCTGGTAGACAACCTGTTTCATTGTAACATCTTTCATAAAATTCATTTACGAATTGCCACCCTAACTCTTTTGGAATCCATAATCCACCCATTAATTTATATTTACTATCTGTTTGTCTACTTTCATCGCAATAGATTTTATAGATCGTAAATGATCACTCCTTAACAGGTTAATAATTTCAATTTGTTTTTAATTGTTTTTAAGAGAGCTCTAAGAGAATTAACCAATGGAAAAATCAGATTTGCTATAACTATTCAAAAGCAGAAAAACAAAAAAATTAATCTCATACCCATCACATTGTTTACACTTAACTTTTTTCATGTTTTTCCCACATTCATTCCTCCCTATCTTCTTCATCTTCTATGGCTTTTATTATTCGAATTATCTGTTTTATATCCTTAGGAGAAAGTTTCTTGGTCTGCTTAAATAAAAGCTTTAAATCCTCCCTTTTTTTCAATGTATTCCAAAACTCAAACAGCTCTGGGTCATCAGAAAC
>JADBKJ010000030.1 GCA_014896455.1 Thermoanaerobacter sp. | reverse complement strand
AAAAATATTCAAAGGAGATATTTTGCATCGTCGCTCCGATGTTCCAAAGCGACAAAACTAAACTCGACTTTCGGGTTCCGGCAGGGTACCCCGTCAGGCGACGTCCTGTCTCAGGTGCCCGCCTCCGCCCTCCTTGGCTTCGGCCCTGCCTCCACCCTCAGTCTCGCTAAGTTTTGTTACCGCTTTGTAACAAGTCGCACCGATTGCAAAATATCTCCTTTACGAAAGTTTGTCTACAGTCTGAAAAGGCAAGGTTGAACCCTTGCCTTTTTTTCATTACTGCTGAACAGTTGGTCCAAAGTTTCCTCTATAGCCTGCTCCTTTATGCACTCCTTTAGCACCAAAACCTGCTCCCAAGCCTACACCTGTACTGCCATTATAATTTTTCCCAAGTCCAAGACCTAAACCTACACCTGAACCTTTACCATATTGACAGGTTCCATCCCATGAATTTATCTTGTCTTCAATGGTTTTTTTGATTGTGTCAGCCCTATCCTGAGTTATTTTACCATCTTTAACTAATTGGTCTATAAACCCTTCTTTTTGCTCAATTAAAGCTTTTTTCAAATTGTCAAGTGTTATGCCACTTTCTTCTGCAATCTGAACTATTGTTTTACCTGATTGAAGTTCACTTACAATTTCATCTGCTGTCTTGCCAGTCAGTTTTGCAAGAAAATCTGCATTCCTACTCATTCCGTATCTTGGTGATGTCGTAGAATATTGAGGTGGAGTTGAAGAACTAACTGTATTGCCAGCTGTAGCTGCATAAGCAGCTATTCCACTTAAAAGCATACCTCCTGTAAGTACTACTGCTACTACCTTTTTGAAATTCATTTAAAACCACACTCCTTTTTTGATTTTTGTTTTTTTATTTGTTACACTTATATAATAACCTTTTAGTTTGAGATAACTATATTGGATTTGTGAAGGATGTGTGAAAATTCGTTTAAATTAATATGAGTATTAGCAATATATAAAGTTTTGACAATATAAAAAAGAGATGGCTTCCCACCACCTCTCCTAAAAATCAAATATTAAATTCATCAAATCGAATTATTGTAGCTTTGTGGAACACTATTCTGTTGATTATTTTCATTTTGCCATTTACCTTTAAAATCTCTTCTTTTCCCTTCAAAATGTTTGAAAAATCCTTGGGGCAATCCGTTTTGTTCCATATTTTTTACCATTGTGTCAATTCTATTTTTAATCGTATTTCCTTGCTCCTGAGTAATAACTCCAAAGCTTACAAATTTATCAACTAATTGTTTTTTCAATTGTGCCATTTGTTTGTAATAATTGATTAACTCATTCTTTTGCTGGTCTGTCAATTTAGATGGATCAATACCTCTCAAAATAAACCCTAATCCATCGTTGCCACCAAACATAGCATAGCCTTTTTTATCAGTATTAGCTATTGCATCATCTATCTCACTTGTGATTTTGTTTGCTTGGTCTTGAGTTAATAATCCTTCAGATATCAATTTGTTTACTATATCCTTCTGGAGTGATGCCATTTGCTTGTATATTTCTGTCAAAGCTGCTTTTTGTTGTTCTGTAAGCTTTGAAGTATCAATTGGGCCTATTCCAAAATATCCTTTGTTAAATCCTCTTCCAGTACCAATGAAGAAGGGAACATTGTCTTGATTTGCTTTAGAAACTTTGCTATCAATGTTTTTAATTATATTATCTGCTTGTTGTTGAGTTATAAGCCCTTCTGATAAGAGTTTGCTTATAAACTCTTTTTCAAGGTCGGCTATTTTTTTGTTGTAATCTGTAATTATTTGCTTTTGCTCTGGTGTAAGCTTTGATGTGTCAATTCCAAAAAAGTCTTTTATGCTGTTTGTCAGTGGTGAATCAGTATTTGCTGCAAAAACTGTCAAAGGAATTGCTAAAGCCAATAAAACCGCTAAAACTATAAACCATTTGTTTCTCTTCATATATGGATACCTCCTTTTAAATTTTCTCTTTTTATTCTTTATGATACCCAAATAGTTTGAAGTAATTTTATATAATTTGTGAGGAAAGTGTGAAGTTTAATTTTAAATGTTGTAAACTGAGTAAAAAATAATTAAACTAAAGATGGGAGGTGTTTTTTATGCAAAAAGTTTTAGTAATTGAAGACGAAGAAGGAATGAGAGATATTTTAAAAACCTATTTAGAAAATAATGGATATATAGTATTGGTAGCTGAAAATGGCAAAACAGGACTTGAATATTTTAATAATAATAAAGATATAAGCATAATCCTTTTAGATATAATGCTTCCAGATATAAGTGGTTGGAGCCTTTTAAAAACAATTAGAGAAAAGTCAAAAGTGCCTGTAATGATGATAACAGCAAGAGGAGAAGAGTATGATAAACTTTTAGGGTTTGAATTAGGAGCAGATGATTACGTTGTAAAACCTTTTAGCCCTAAAGAAGTAATCGCTCGCGTTAAAGCAATTTTGTCAAGAACTTATGGGGCTTCTGAAGAAGATGGGAAAACAGAATATAAAGGAATTTCTATAAATGTAAGTTCTAGAGAAGTAACGGTTGATGGAGAAAAAATTGACCTTACGCCAAAAGAATTTGACCTTTTAAAACTCCTAATAGATAATAAAGGAAAAGTTGTATCCCGTGAAAAGTGCCTTAATGAAGTATGGGGATATGATTTTTATGGAGATTTAAGAACCGTAGACACCCATATAAAACAGTTGAGAGAAAAATTAGGAGAAAAGCGCAAACTCATAAAAACAGTTTGGGGAATAGGTTACAAATTGGATGGTGAATAAATTTGAAAGGAATAAGAAAAAAGCTTTTTATCTCTTACCTTATCATAGGCCTTATAATTTTATC
>JADBKJ010000003.1 GCA_014896455.1 Thermoanaerobacter sp. | reverse complement strand
AGAATCGATTCCCTAAGTAGCGGCGAGCGAAAGGGGAGGAGCCCAAACCCGGCACTCAACTGAACAAGTTAGTAAAAAGGGGAGAGGAAGACTGACTGTTCAGTTGAGTGCCGGGGGTTAGGGCCCACCGTAGAAGTGAGTGAGTACTCTAGGCGAACGGACCTGGAAAGGCCGGCCGTAGAAGGTGAAAGCCCTGTAGTCGAAAGGGGAAAGCTTGCAGGTGGGTACCAGAGTACCACGGGATAGGCGACCCTGTGGGAAGGAGGGAGGACCACCTCCCAAGGCTAAATACTCCCAAGTGACCGATAGCGGATAGTACCGTGAGGGAAAGGTGAAAAGAACCCCGGGAGGGGAGTGAAAGAGAACCTGAAACCATATGCCCACAAGCAGTCAGAGTCTGCGAGAGAGCAGATGATGGCGTACTTTTTGTAGAACGGGCCGGCGAGTTACGGTAGCAAGCGAGGTTAAGCGTAAAGCGGAGCCGAAGCGAAAGCGAGTCCGAAGGGGGCGGGAGTTTGCTGCCGTAGACCCGAAACCGTGCGACCTACCCATGGCCAGGGTGAAGCCGGAGTAAGATCTGGTGGAGGCCCGAACCACGTTGGCGTTGAAAAGCCATGGGATGAGCTGTGGGTAGAGGTGAAATGCCAAACGAGCACGGAGATAGCTGGTTCTCCCCGAAATAGCTTTAGGGCTAGCCTCAGGGTATAACCTATGGAGGTAGAGCACTGAATGGGCTAGGGGCCAAGTAGGTTACCGAACCCTATCAAACTCCGAATGCCATAGGGAGGAACCTGGGAGTCAGACTACGAGTGATAAGATCCGTAGTCGAGAGGGGAACAGCCCAGACCTCCAGCTAAGGTCCCGAAGGGCATGTTAAGTGGAAAAGGAAGTGGGAGTTCGAAGACAACCAGGATGTTGGCTTAGAAGCAGCCATACATTTAAAGAGTGCGTAACAGCTCACTGGTCGAGAGGTCCTGCGCCGAAAATGAACGGGGCTCAAACATGCCACCGAAGCTGGGGCTACCGCGGAAGCGGTGGGGTAGGGGAGCGTACTGTACGGGTAGAAGGCGAGGCGTAAGCTAAGCTGGACTGTACAGTAGAGAGAATGCCGGCATGAGTAACGAGAGTAAGGTGAGAAACCTTACCGCCGGAAGCCTGAGGTTTCCTGGGGAAGGGTAATCCACCCAGGGTAAGTCGGGGCCTAAGCCGAGGCGAGAGCGTAGGCGATGGGGAACCGGTAGAGAATCCGGTACCACCGAGGGCCGCAAAGAGAAGCGGGGACGCAGCGAGATAGGTGGGGCGTGCGGTTGGTAGAGCACGTCCAATCAGGCACCGAAGGGTACGTAGGCAAATCCGCGTACAGGCAGGGGTCTGAGAAGGGGAGCCGTAAGGCGAAGCCACCGAAGCAGCTGCCGAGAAAAGCCGCTATCGAGGTCTGAGGTGCCCGTACTGCAAACCGACACAGGTAGGCGAGGAGAGGATCCACAGGCGAGCGGGAGAACCCTCATTAAGGAACTCGGCAAAAAGACTCCGTAACTTAGGGAGAAGGAGTGCCGAAAGGCCGCAGAGAAGAGGCCCAAGCGACTGTTTACCAAAAACACAGGTCTCTGCTAAGTCGGAAGACGAAGTATAGGGGCTGACGCCTGCCCGGTGCTGGAAGGTTAAGGGGAAGTGTAAAAGCTCTGAACCGAAGCCCCAGTGAACGGCGGCCGTAACTATAACGGTCCTAAGGTAGCGAAATTCCTTGTCGGGTAAGTTCCGACCCGCACGAAAGGCGTAACGACTTGGGCGCTGTCTTGATGAGGGGCCCGGTGAAATTGTAGTACTCGTGAAGATGCGAGTTACCCGCGATTGGACAGAAAGACCCCGTGGAGCTTTACTGTAGCCTGTCACTGGATTTTGGTAATTCTTGTACAGGATAGGTGGGAGACGGAGAAGGTAGGGCGCCAGCCTTACTGGAGTCGTCGTTGGGATACCACCCTGGGATTACCGGAATTCTAACCTATAGCCGTTATCCGGCGTAGGGACAATGGCAGGTGGGCAGTTTGACTGGGGCGGTCGCCTCCTAAAGGGTAACGGAGGCGCCCAAAGGTTACCTCAGCGCGGACGGGAATCGCGCGAGAGAGTGCAAAGGCAGAAGGTAGCCTGACTGCGAGAGAGACATCTCGAGCAGGGACGAAAGTCGGGCTTAGTGATCCGGCGGCAGTGAGTGGGAACGCCGTCGCTCAACGGATAAAAGCTACCCCGGGGATAACAGGCTGATCTCCCCCAAGAGTCCACATCGACGGGGAGGTTTGGCACCTCGATGTCGGCTCATCGCATCCTGGGGCTGAAGTAGGTCCCAAGGGTTGGGCTGTTCGCCCATTAAAGCGGTACGCGAGCTGGGTTCAGAACGTCGTGAGACAGTTCGGTCCCTATCCGTCGCGGGCGGAGGAAACTTGAGAGGCACTGCCCCTAGTACGAGAGGACCGGGGTGGACGAACCGATGGTGTACCAGTTGCACCGCCAGGTGCACAGCTGGGTAGCCAAGTTCGGAGGGGATAAACGCTGAAAGCATCTAAGCGTGAAGCCCGCCTCAAGATAAGGTTTCCCACCCGGCACTCAACTATACTTACTGGAGGATAAAGAATAGTCTTTCCGCTAGTGAGTAGAGTTGAGTGCCGGGGTAAGACACCTCGAAGACCACGAGGTAGATAGGCCGGGGGTGTAAGAGTGGAAACACTCTTAGCTGACCGGTACTAATCAGTCGAGGACTTGACCTTTGGCTTTGTGCAGTTTTGAGGGTCTAAGTATCCGGTGGCGATAGCGGAGGGGAAACACCCGTTCCCATTCCGAACACGGTCCGCAAAGGGCCCCCGGCTGGTCGCAAGACCGGGTGGGGTGCTAGTTAAGCCCTCCAGCGCCGATGGTACTGCATAAGCGGGAGAGTAGGTCGCTGCCGGATAATATATTCCTCAGTAGCTCAATGGTAGAGAGCAACCGGCTGTTAACCGGTAGGCTGTAGGTTCGAGTCCTACCTGAGGAGCCAACTTTTAAGAGATGCGGATGTGGCTCAGCGGTAGAGCATCGGCTTCCCAAGCCGAGGATCGCGGGTTCGAATCCCGTCATCCGCTCCATAAGAAAATGAGAGGTTCTGCGAAGTAAATGCAGAACCTTTTTTAGTATTTTTTATTGATATTGACATAATTTTATTTTTTTATAAAATTACAAAAAGAAGTGTAAATTAATTTAGAAGGTGAAAGAGATGTTAAATGGCAAAGTAGCGATTGTAACTGGTGGTGCTGGGGATATAGGAAGAGAAATTTGTATAGAGCTTGCAAAAGAAGGGGCTTCTATAGCAATACATTATAATAACAGTTATAAGCAAGCTGTTAAATTAAGAGAATATATAAAAAGCAATTTTAGTTATGCGGAAATTTTTAAAGCAGATATTTCAGACAGACAGCAGGTAGACAATATGATTGATAGTATTTATAATAAATTTGGTCGCATTGACTATCTTATAAATAATGCAGGAATTGCCCAAATCAAACCATTTATAGAAATAACAGAAGAAGATTGGGATAGGATGATGAATGTCAATTTAAAAGGTCTTTTCAATTGCACACAAAGTGTTTTGAGACATTTGTTGCCTCAAAAACATGGGAGTATAATAAACATTTCTTCAATTTGGGGTATTTCCGGTGCTTCCTGTGAAGTACATTATTCAGCATCTAAAGGAGGAATAATAGCTTTTACAAAGGCTTTGGCAAAAGAGTTAGGGCCTTCTAAAATAAGAGTTAATTGTATTGCTCCTGGAGTAATTGATACTCGAATGAACAATATTTTAAATAGGGAAGAAAGGAAACACTTAATTGAGGATATACCACTTATGAGTATAGGGAAACCTCAAGATGTAGCAAATGCTGTACTGTTTTTACTATCTGACAAGGCAAATTTTATAACAGGGCAAGTTATAACTGTAGATGGGGGTTTTATATAACAAGGCTTTGATGAATGCCTTGTTTTTATATCGACTTTTTCAGGAAAGATAGCTCTTCTTCAGACAATTGTCTCCACTCCCCAGGTTTTAGATTTTCGTCAAGGGTGAGACTACCCATTGCCAATCTCTTGAGGTATATGACCTTTTTACCGACTGATTCAAACATCCTTTTTATTTGGTGATATTTTCCTTCTCTTATATAAACGTAAACTTTCGACACATCAGAAGAAGAAAAAAGAATTTCAAGGTTTGCGGGAAGAGTTTTATACCCATTTTCAAGTATAATGCCTTCATTGAAAGCTTCAATATCGCTTTCATTGACAAAGCCTAATATTTCAGCATAATATTTTTTTATAACATTCTTTTTTGGTGATAAAAGCTGATGTGCCAAGTCTCCGTCATTAGTTATAAGAAGCAATCCTTCTGTATCTTTATCAAGTCTTCCTACGGGAAATGGATTTCGAGCTTTTAATTCTTGAGGAAGAAGGTCAATAACTGTTTTTTCAACTTCGTCATATGTGGCGCTAATAACTCCTTTTGGCTTATTTATCATGATATATATAAATTCTTTGTAATTGATCTTTTCACCATCAAATAAAATTTCATCAGATTCAGTATCTACAATTAAACCAGCATCTTTTACTGTATTTCCATTTACCAATACAAGACCTTCTTTAATGAATTTTTTAGCTTCTTTTCTCGTACCAATGCCTGTATTCGACAAAAGTTTATCTATTCTCATTTTTGCCATATAAATTACCTCCAAAAAGAGTCTGTAATGTAATTATAACATGAAATTCTATTTTTTTAGAGGATATAATACTGGTGCATCCAATTCACTTTAAATTACTTGAATAATTACTTGAATTATAAATTAGACAAAGTGCCGTGTTCTCTACTTTATTGTGAATATATTTCAAGCAATCGTTAAGATAAGATTATAACAAACAAAATTCAAGTAAAATCTATAATAATTCAAGTAAATTTTGCTTGATAATTAAATTCAAATGATTTATAATTTATTACAAGAAAACGATTTTTAGAGGTGTTAAGTTTGACGGCAATTAAAAGGAAAAAAGTGACCATGAAAGATATCGCTGAAAGGTTGAACTTATCAATTAATGCTGTGTCCCTGGCTTTAAATGACAAGGTAGGGGTGAGCGAAGAGACAAAAAAAATAGTCTTAAAAACAGCTGATGAAATGGGATATTTTGATGAAAATCCCTCTTTTATTGCTAAAAATCATTTCAGAAATATTTGCTTACTGATTGAAGAGAGAAATTTTCGCGATACTCATTTTTATACAAAAGTAATTTTAGGTATAGAGAATGAAGCAAAGAAAAATAATTACGATATTTTAGTAAACTTCATGAATAAAGATGATTTTCAGGTACCTTCCAGTATTGAAACAAGAAAAGTTTCAGGGATTTTAGTGGTTGGTACTATTAAAGATGAACATCTGGAAAAATTATTGAAGTATGATATACCAACCGTCCTTGTAGACCATGCTTCATTTACTATAAGTACAGATGCTGTATTAACTCAAAATATGCCTGGTTCATATATGGCAACACAATATCTTATTCGAAAAGGCCACACTCAAATAGGTTTTTTTGGTGAAATAGATTTTTCTTTAAGTTTTAAAGAAAGATGGTTAGGTTTTAACGAGGCAATGAGAAATGCAGGACTTAATGTAGATCCCATATTTAATGTAAATCCTGGATATTGTGTAATAGGACAGGTAGAACAATATGTTTTAAGCAAAAACTACAAAGAGGTAGCGAATATTATCTCGAAGTTAGATAAACTTCCTACTGCATGGGTATGTTCCAACGATAGTGCTGCTATTACCTTGTACAATGCATTGAGTATCTTAGGTATTAAAGTACCTGGCGATATCTCTGTAGTTGGCTTTGATGATATTGATATATGTAACATTGTGACACCGCATTTGACTACTATCCGCATAAATAAAGAACTTATGGGAGCAAAAGCTGTAAAAAGACTTTTGTGGAGGATGGAAAACCCAAAAGAGCCCTGTGACCATATACGGATGGAGGTTAAGCTAATAGAGAGGGAGTCCGTTAAAGAGATTTATTAACCGCGTTTCCAAATAATTTTTAAATATATTTTAACTAAAAAAGAGGGGAGAGGTTTAAAAATGAGTAAAAAAGTAAAAAAATTTATTGCACTGCTTGTAATTGTTTTCTTTACAGCAGGTATTTTTGTGGGGTGTGGGCAGTCAAATTCCACTCAACAGGAATCTCAAGAAGCAAAGCAACAAGAAAATGTAAGGAAGACGGGTGAACTTAGACTTGCGACGGATTGGCCCTATCCTTTCCACGGTAACCCATTTGGCCCAGGAGGTATAGGAGGAGCATGGTGGTTTGCTTATGAGCCTTTTGCCTATTATATTCCTCAAACAGGAGAATACATTCCGCGCTTAGCTGAAAGTTGGAAAGTAGAAGGGAATAAGGTTACAGTAAATCTTAGGAAAGATGTAAAGTTCAGCGATGGCGAACCTTTTACCTCAAAAGATGTGATAAATACGGTGAATTTAATACAGGCTATGTGGCAATGGCCTTATGACATTGAATCTGTAGAGGCTCCAGATGACAATACAGTTATTTTTACCCTTTCAAAGACGGCTTCCTCTTCTTTTGTACACACACTGCTTACAGATGGGTCTATGGCATCCTTAGCGCCTGTACATGTATATGGGGACTTTGCTAAATCTGCTCAGGAAGTGGCTGATTTAGGGAAAAAAATATTTTACTTACAAACAGAAGGCAAAACTGTGCCAGAGGATATGAAAGCAGAGTATGATAAAAAATCAGACGAATTAAGAAAAGAAGTGAATGATTTTTCACCCTTTAAGACATTAGGAAAGCTACCGGTAGTTGGTGCTTTTGGACCTGTTAAAGTAACTCAATCAGAAATGATATTGGAGGCAAATAAATACTATTGGGCTTATCCACAAATGAAAATTGACAAAGTTGTGTTTAAAAAATGGTCTTCAAATGAATTTGTATGGGCATCACTTATATCTAATGAAATTGATGCAGCCCATCCTTCTATGCCAAAAGATGTAGTTGAACAACTTTCAACATTGAATCCAAAATTAAATGTGCTTACTGTTTCTGACTTGTCCGATATAGCGTTAGTATTTAATTTTAAGAAACCGCTATTTCAAGATCTAAACTTAAGAAAAGCTATTGCTCATATATTAGATAAAAATAAAATTAGGGATGTTTCTGTATGGCAAGCAAATAGTTATGAAAATTACGCTGACGGTGTATTAAAGAGTATGGAAACAAAATGGGTAACTCAAGATACATTGCAAAAACTTACAAAATATAACACAGATATGGCAGCAGCAGAGGAGATTTTAAAGAATGCAGGTTACAAAAAAGTAGGAAATACCTGGCAACAACCTAACGGACAACCAGTGGCTTTCACTTTATCTGTATACGGGCCTCATAACGACTGGGTATTGGCTGCAAAGGAAGTAGTTCAGCAATTGAACAATTTTGGATTTAAAGTAGAAATGAAATTGATTCCTGAAGGTATGAGAGACCAAGTAATGAGAAGTGGAGATTACGATGTAGCTATTGAATTTGGTTCTGCATGGTGGGGTTATCCTCATCCTTTGACTGGGTATCAGAGGTTGTATGATGGAGACGTTTCTGCTATTACTAATTTCCCTGCAAAAGACAAATATCAAACTCCATGGGGAGAACTTTCACCCTATGATTTGACACTTGAATTGCAGAAGAACCTGCAAGATGAGAACAAGGCAATGGAAATAATTCAGCAATTAGCCTATATTACTAATGAGTATTTGCCTGTAATACCGCTATATGAGAAAGTATTGCCCATTTATTACAATGATGGTTATAGAGTTAAAGGATGGCCTGCAGAAGATGATGCTATATGGTCTTTAGCACCAGGTGGAATTGAAAGGGTGTACGATTTATTGATTACTACAGGTAAATTAGTTCCAGCAAAATAATAGGCGGGGGTAACGATGAATTATTTTATAAATAAAACCTTGTATTTGTTAATAGTGTTTGCAATTGCCATAAGTGGGGTATTTGTACTGGTAAACAATATGCCAGGGGACCCCGCTTATGGCCTGGCTGTTTCTATTGCTCAACAGAGGAATATGCAAATAGAGCAAGCTTTAGAAATAGCCCATAAGATGATGGGGATAGACCCTCATGAATCGATATTTATAAGATATGGAAAATTTGTGTCAAATCTATTAAAAGGCAACTTCGGATATTCTGCTTTTTATAACACAAGTGTAAATGAAATAATTGCAAAATCGCTACCATGGAGTCTTTTTGTAATTTCTTTAGCTACTTTTTTGAGTTTTACAATAGGAATATTTTTAGGAGCTTTTGCAGCACAAAAAAGAGATACAATTATAGAAGGAATTATTTCTACAGTTTCGAGTATAATACAAGCCATACCTCCTTTTATACTAGCGGTTTTAATTTTGTTTGTATTTTCAGTCAGATTGAAAGTTTTGCCGCTAGGAGGCGCTTATCCTGTTGATATAGAGCCTTCTTTTTCCCTTGAGTTTATTTCGAAAATATTTTTACATGCTTTAGGCCCAATGCTTGCAATTGCAATACCTCAAATGGCTTCTTGGACTTTATCTATGAGAGGTAACACTTCCCAAATAATGGAGGAGGATTTTATAAGGTTTGCAGAGGCAAGAGGCTTAAGAGATTCTGTAATTGCAGCAAAATATGTGAGAAATAATGCGATGTTGCCTTTAGTGGCAAGTTTAGCGATTAGTGTGGGATATATGTTAGGAGGCCAGACGTTGGTGGAATCTATTTTTAATTACCCGGGGATAGGATTTTATTTTGGCAAAGCTATAGCTGTTAGAGATTTTGGATTATTGACTGGATTGTTTACTCTAATTGTAATAGGAGTAATATTAGCAACTTTTATTGCAGATTTTGTTTATGCATTAATTGATCCGAGGGTGAAATTGAAATGAAAAAAGAAAATATTGCAAACTTTTATTATGATTACATTCAGCCTTTATTAACAAATAAAAAATCTTTAATTGGGCTAATGATATTGCTATTTTATATATTGATGGCTACAATAGGTCCTGTTGTAGTACCTTTAGATATGAATTCTAACTTTGCAGAAAGGTATCAAAAACCTTCTTTGAAACATCCTTTTGGGACAGACTATTTTGGAGTAGATATTTTCCAACAAATTGTACACGGTTCTAGGTCTGTTATTTCTCTTACTTTATTAGCAAGTTTTTTTGCTGTGCTAATAGGAACGGTTATTGGTGTTGCAAGAGGGTATTTAGAAGGGATTGCTGGTAAAATCATTGATGCTATTATTATGGTTTTTTTAGTAATTCCGTCATTTCCTGCTCTATTAATTTTAGCTGCTGTTTTCATGAATTATGACCTTAATGTTGTTGAAATAGCTTTATTAGTAGCTGTATGGCTGTGGGCGCCATTGGCGAAGCAAATATCAGCTCAGGTTTTATCCATTAAATCAAAGGAATTTATTGAAGCGTCAAAAATGCTTAATATGCCCATAAGTTATATTTTATTCAGTGATATTGCAAAACTTTTAATTCCTTATATTTTCATAAATTTTGTCATGCAGATAAAAGGAGCTATGGAGTTTTCAGTAGGACTTATGTTTTTAGGACTGGCGAAGTTTGACCCCACCCATTGGGGAGTCATGTTAAATTACGCTCTGTACCAAGCGGGTGCCTTATACACTGCTAAAGGATTTCATTATTTATTCTTTATAATTTTAAACATAGTGTTACTAATTTACGGTGGCATACTTTTATCCCAGGGAGTCGAAGAAGTTTTCAATCCGCGTCTTAGGGGGAATGAATAAATTGAATCCTATAATAAAAGTTGAAGATTTAAAAGCCGTATATCTCGTAAGAGAAGGGACGATTAAAGCTGCAGACAGGATTTCTTTTGAAGTCCAAGAAAATTCAGTTACAGCTATTGTAGGGGAGAGTGCTTCTGGTAAGAGCACAATTATAGAAGCCATGACGAAGACACTACCTCCAAATGGAAGAATTTTATCAGGAAAAGTTCTATACAATGGAAAAGATATATTGACACTAAGTAATGAAGAGTTAAGAAAAATAAAATGGAAAGAAATTGCGTTAGTACCTCAGGCAGCTCAACAATCCTTAAATCCGACAATGAAGATAATTGACCATTTTAAAGACACAGTAGAAGCTCATAGGGTAAATTGGAATCACAACGAGTTAATTAAAAAAGCTTCAGAAAAATTAAAAATGGTAAGATTAAATCCAGAGGCGGTTTTATACGCTTATCCTTTGCAACTTTCAGGAGGAATGAAACAAAGAGTTTTAATTGCTTTAGCGCTTTTACTAGAACCTAAAGTTTTAATATTAGATGAGCCTACTTCTGCCTTAGATGTTCTTACACAAGCCCATATTATTCAACTTTTAAAAGAATTAAAAAAAATGCTAAATATTACTCTTATTTTTGTTACCCACGACATAGCAGTAGCAGCCGAATTAGCAGATAATGTTGCAGTTATTTATGGTGGAAATCTGATAGAATTTAATTCAACATTTCAAATTTTCAAAAATCCATTACATCCCTATACAAATGGATTGATAAATTCTATTATGGCAGTAAATGCAGATATGTCAAAGGTTAAGCCGATTCCGGGAGACCCGCCAAGTTTATTGAATCCTCCTTCTGGATGTAGATTTCATCCAAGATGTGAGCATGCGATGGAGATATGCAAGAAAGAAAAGCCGCAATTAATTGAGATAGAAAATGGAGCACAAGTAGCATGTTACTTGTATAAGGAAGGAGGAAGGTGGAATGAAACAAGCGATAAAAATAGATCATATTAGTAAAATCTTTTCCCGAGGGTTTTTTAAAAAACAGCATAAACTTGTTCTCAGTGATATAAATTTAGAAATTTCACAAGGAGATAGATTAGTTATTGTTGGCGAAAGTGGAATGGGCAAAACTACCTTAGCGCGAATTATGGCTAATTTAGAATTGCCTTCTGAAGGTGAAGTTCTTTGGTTTGAAAAAAATATACAGAAACTGAGGGGAAAAGAAAAAAAATTATTAAGAGGTAAAGTACAATATATTCATCAGGACCCTTATGCTTCCTTACATCCGGCTAAAACTATCTATAAAATAATCGCAGACCCTCTTAGAAATGCTCAAAAAATTAATGGGAAAGAGGTATATGAAAAGACAAAACAATTACTAGAAAAAGTAGGTTTAACTCCTGCAGTATATTTTTTCAATAAATATCCTCACCACTTATCAGGAGGAGGACGTCAGAGACTTGCAATTGCAAGGGCTTTAACGACGGAACCCCAAGTGATAATTGCTGATGAACCGATTAGTATGATTGATATGTCATTGAGGGCAGCAATAATTAAACTTTTTAAAGACTTAAATGATTTATACGGTATTGCCGTTATACTTGTTTTGCATGACATTGGAGCAGCAAAATATTTTACATATGAAAAGGGAGAAATTGCGGTATTGTATGGTGGTAAAATAGTCGAAAAAGGAAAAGGTAGAGAAGTTTTAACTAATCCAGTTCATCCTTATACTAAAGTATTAATAAATTCCAGCCCCATTGCTGACCCTGAAATAGCTAGAAATAGAGTGGTGGAACAATTAAGGTCTTATGAAGTTCCAGTGCGAACACCAGAAAGCAAGGGGTGTCCTTTTGCTCATGCATGTAATTATTATACAGAAAAGTGCTTAGAGGAAGACCCTCAACTCATTGTTATTGATTCAAGTCATGAAGTAGCATGTCATGTTTTTGGTAAATAAGGGTGAAAAATATGAAAAATAAATTTTATATGTTTCCTTCAATATTGGTAATAGTACTGGCTCTTATTTGGATAAGTTTTTTTCAAAAAAATGGCGTAGAGTTAGTATTAGTGGTGTTATCATTGGGATTTTCTGTTTTAACTATATTATTGATACTTTTATATGAGAAAAAGAAAAAATAATATGACGGAGGTAGAAAAATGGCAAAATTTGCAGATGAATTTATAATAGGAGCTAATTATTGGCCTAGGAATCATGGCATTGAAATGTGGAAAGAGTGGAATTATGATGAGATAAAAAGTGAATTTATTGAAGCGAAAAGCTTAGGCATTAATGTAATGAGAATAAATCTTTTTTGGGAGGATTTCCAGCCAAAGCCTGATGTAATATCAGAGGAAGCGGTGAAAAAGTTTGACGAGCTTATTAAAATATGTCATGAAGTTGATATGAAAATCGCACCTACTTTTTTTGTGGGGCATATGAGCGGTGAGAATTGGGATGTGCCGTGGAGAGAAGGTAGGAATATATACAGTGATTCATTTATGTTGAGGTATCAAATTAAATTGGTACGCTTTTTTGCTGAGAGGTACAAAGATGAATCTGCTATTTTGTTTTGGGACCTTTCAAATGAGCCAGATAATTATGTAAAAGCAGAGTCAAGACATGATGCATGGCTGTGGAACTATGTCTTATCAAATGAGATAAAAAAATACGACAAAAATCATCTCGTAACACTTGGAATACACCAGGCATCTCTTCTTACCGATAATAATTTTTATCCTGAAGACTTGCAAGAAGGCAATGATTTTCTGTGTATGCACGCATATCCAATTTATACAGATACATGTATAGACCCTGTAAATTCTATAAGAAGCACTTATATAGCACCTTTTGCTTCTAAACTCACCCAAGCTATGGGTGGAAAAGAAGTGCTACTGGAGGAATTTGGTGCAACTACACTTATGATGAGTGAAGATATAGAGGGAAATTATTACAAGGTGGTTTTGTATAGCCTTCTTGCGAATGAATCGATAGGTGCAATAGCCTGGTGCTTTGGAGATTTTTCTGTTGGCGAAAGGCTTCCCTATAATTCTACCCCCTTTGAAACGCAATTTGGGATAACAGCAGTTGATGGAAGAGTTAAAAAAGCTGGACTTGAAATAAAAGCTTTTTCTGAATTTATGAACAAAATTGAGTATAAGGACTTAAAACACAAAAAGTGTGATGCCGCGATAATCATTCCGGATAAGTATTATAGGGCTTTATTTGTAGGTAATGATTATACTCCAGAGAGAAATTTTAGGATTCTTTTAAATAGTTTTATACTGGCAAAGGAAGCAGGTATAGATGTTGAATTGGTAAGAGCTGATGGAGATTTTAGTAAGTATAAAATGCTTATACTACCATCTGCTTATAGAAAAGGGCATTTAAATTATGACCATTGGGTAAAAATTATGGATTTTGTTAAAAATGGTGGCACTTTGTATGTATCATACGATGGAATTTCTGTAGAAGGTTTTGATGAAGTTTTTGGAGTTAAAACGCAATATTCTATGGTGCCCAAAAATGAGACAGTATCAATGCATTGTGAAGAACTTGGAATTGATTTAAATTATAAAGCTCTTAAATTTAATAAAAGACTTATTGTAAAGCCGACAACAGGCCGTGTAATTGCAAATGATGATGAGAATAACCCGGCAATAGTTATAAATAAATATGGCAAAGGGAATGCTATTCTTGTTACGTATCCTATTGAGCTTTATTTAAGTTATATGCCCGATGTATATAAGACTGACAGGTCTTATTTGATTTATAAGTATGCTAAAGAGCTGAGCGGAATAGAATACAACGTAAAAGTAGAATCTCCTTATATTGAAGTAAAAGAGTTTGATTATGGCGGGAAAACTCTTGTGTTCTTTATAAATCATGAAGACATAGATATTCATACTAAAATAAGAATAAGTAAAGAAACAAAAAATAATGAGAAAATACAAGATTTAATCAGCGGAAGGCAGATTAATTTAGAAAATTTCACAATAGAGGCTAATGGAGTAGTTGCAATTTTGCTGGAAAAGGGGGTATAAAGATGTTCAGGCTAACAAGACTTAGTAATAAACCTATATTGTCTCCAATAAAAGAGCATGAATGGGAAAAGGAGGCTGTTTTTAATGCAGCAGTAATATATGAAGATAATAAATTCCATTTGTTTTACAGAGCCTCTAATAATAAATTCGTTTTGAATACTGAAAAGCCAGAAGAAAAATATAAATTTGTATCCTCAATTGGATATGCTGTAAGCGAAGATGGTATAAATTTTGATAGATTTGACAAGCCTGTTTTAGTGGGGGAATCCCCCCAAGAAGCGTGGGGAGTAGAAGACCCGAGAATTACAAAAATTGACAACAAATATTACATGCTCTATACAGGTTTTGGAGGAAGGGACTGGTTGGATTTTAGAATATGTATGGTTTGGTCTGATGATTTAAAAAATTGGGAAGGACATAGAATTGTTCTTGATGAACCCAATAAAGATGCGGCGCTTTTGTCCGAAAAAATTGATGGAAAGTATGTCCTTTTCCATAGAAGAATGCCCGATATTTGGATTGCCTATTCTGATGATTTGGTAAATTGGTATGACCATAAGATTATAATGTCCCCTAAACCTCACACATGGGAGTCAAAGAAAATTGGCATAGCAGGACCTCCTATAAAAAGAGAAGATGGATGGCTTTTAATATATCACGGGGTGGATGACAACAATGTGTACAGACTTGGTGCAGCTCTTTTAGACTTAAAGGACCCATCAAAGGTTGTTGCGAGACAAAAAGAGCCTATTTTAGAGCCAGAGTTGGATTGGGAAATAAATGGGCTTGTGCCTAATGTGGTATTTAGCTGTGGAGCAGTTGAAGTGAATGACATGTATTACGTGTATTACGGAGCAGCAGATACCCATATAGGTGTAGCAGCCATTGAAAAAGAAAAAGTAAAATTTTAAAAGGAGTGTATTAAGTGATAAAGTTAAAGAGATTGTCGGATAAGCCAGTATTAATGCCAAAAGCAGAAAATGAATGGGAAAGAGCAGCAGTTTTTAATACTGCAGCAATTTATGACAATGGACTGTTTCACTTGATTTATAGGGCTACTGACATTGGACCTCACGCCAAATATGGCAAATATACTTCTCGCCTGGGATATGCAGTTAGCAAAGACGGGATTAATTTTATGAGATTAGACAAACCAGTGATGAGCAATGAGACAGAACAAGAGCTCAGAGGATTAGAAGACCCAAGGATAGTCAAAATTGATGGCATTTATTATATGATGTACACAGGTTTTGGGGACAGGTTTCATGATGACTATAGGATTTGTTTGGCTACCTCCAAAAACCTTATAGATTGGGAGAGAAAAGGAGTAGTTTTAGATGAACCTAATAAAGACGCTTCTTTATTTCCGGAAAAAATCAATGGGAAGTATGTGATGCTACATAGAAGGTATCCAGACATATGGATTGCCTTTTCAGAAGATTTAAAAAATTGGTATGACCATAAGCCTATTATTAAGCCAATTCCTGGAACGTGGGAAAGCGCGAGAGTCGGAATTGGAGGGCCGCCTATTAGGACAAAAGATGGTTGGTTTTTGATATACCATGCAGCTGATGCTAATAATGTATATAGATTGGGAGCAGTACTTTTAGATTTAGAGGATCCTTCAAAGATTATTGCAAGGCAAAAAGAACCTATCTTAGAGCCAGAACTACAGTGGGAAAAAGAAGGATATATTCCTAATGTTGTATTTAGTTGTGGTAATGCAGTAAAAGATGATACTATTTATGTTTATTATGGTGGTGCAGATACTGTCATAGGTGTAGCTATATTAGAAATGGAGAATATGAAGTTTTAACAGGCTTTTAAAAGGCCTGTTTTTTATTTACAGAAAAGTACTTGACATGCCAAAAAAGATTAATTATAATACTTATTAGCAGCCGAATTTCAAGAGTGCTAATATATTTCTCCTCTTCTTAGTTCTTATCGTTCTTATAAATTATATCACTTGTATCACGCCCTTCTTTTGTTTTTAAGTTTAATTTTGAAAAACTTTATAAAGGAGGGGTCTTTTATGAAGGCGTTGTTATTGGCAGGAGGTTTGGGAACAAGGCTAAGACCTCTTACAGATGACCTGCCAAAACCAATGGTTCCTATCATGGGAAGACCTCTTTTAGAAAGGATTATTTTAAACCTTAAAAAAAGTGGAGTAGATGAAGTTGTAATAAGTACTTATTATAAGTCTCAGTACATTGAAGATTACTTCAAGCCAAAAGAGGACTTAGGTGTAAAAATACACTATATTACAGAAGAATCTCCTTTGGGGACTGGTGGGGCAATAAAGAACGCCGAAAAATTTTTTGATGATACTTTCCTTATTTTAAACTCTGATATCGTCAGTGATATTGACTATGCAGATTTAATAAAATACCACAAGAGAAGAAGAGCTCAAGTAACTATTGCATCTATTGAAGTAAGAGATACTTCTCAGTACGGAGTTATAGAATTTGATAAAAAAGGATTTATAACTGCTTTCAAAGAAAAGCCCAAACCAGGCGAGAGTAATTCTAAGTATATTAACGCAGGAGTATATGTATTTGAACCTGAGGTGTTAAAAGAAATTCCTGAAAATGTAGCAGTATCTGTAGAGAGGGAGACGTATCCCAAACTTTTAGAAAAAGGGTATAGAATGGCTATTTATAAATTTAACGGCTACTGGATAGATATAGGTACAATAGATAAATACAAAAAAGTTCATGAGGACATTTTAAAAGGAAAATCAAGATTTGTAAGTACTACTTCCTCAAGAGGTATAATTTTAGGAGACAATGTTAAAATTCATCCTACCGCAAAAGTGATAGGACCTGCTTATATTGGAAATAATACTGAAATTGATGCTTATGCTACAGTTGGTCCGTATACAGTAATTGGGAATAACTGTCGAATAGGTCAAGAGAGCAAAGTATCACAAAGTGTATTGTGGAATAATGTAAAAGTGCGCAGGTTTGCAAGATTAGAGAATGCAATTGTCACTTCAGAATGTATAATAGAGGTGAATATGGAAGTTAAAAATACAGTGTTTACAGCTAATAGCTTGTCAAGTACTACGTTGACAACTTAATACTAAAAACTAAGAAGGGGGCGTGATATGATGAGCGTATTGGGGAGGAATGTAGCATTTTTGAGCACTTATCCACCAAGAGAATGTGGCATTGCTACTTTTACTCAAGATTTAGTTAATGAAATAAAAAAGATAAAACTTATTAATTTTGCAGGAGTAATTGCAATAAACGATAATAAAACTTATGAATACAATAGGGATGTTAAATATCAGTTACAACAATTTGTAAGAGAAGATTATGTAAGATTAGCCCGGGAATTAAATGAATCTGACATAGATTTGCTCATTATAGAACATGAATACGGAATATTTGGAGGAGAAAGTGGAGAGTACTTATTAGATTTGGTAGACAATTTAAATATACCCTTTGTTTTGACAGTCCACACAGTATTATCAAATCCAAATGAAAAACAACTTATGATACTTAAAGAATTAGGTAAAAAAAGTGTTAAAGTAGTTACAATGGCTAAAAATACTATACCACTTCTTGAAAAGATATATCACATACCTTCTAATAAAATCACTGTCATTCCTCACGGTGTGCCCAATATTCCAGTATTGCCCAAAGAAACACTAAAGGAAAGATATGGATTTAAAGGCAGAAGAATAATAAGCACTTTTGGCCTTATAAATCCGGGCAAAGGAATAGAGTATGGCATAGAAGCAATAAGTATTGTGGCTAAAAAATACAAAGATGTATTATACCTAATTTTAGGGCAAACCCATCCAAACATAAAGAGAGAATTTGGGGAAGAGTATAGGGAGAAACTTCAAAAACTAGTCCATGACCTTGGAGTAGAAGATAATGTAAAATTTGTAGACAAATATCTTACAAAGAAAGAGATTTTAGAGTATTTGAAGATGTCAGATATATATATGACTCCATACTTAAACAAAGAACAAGCTGTAAGCGGTACTTTAGCATATGCAGCAGGTTTAGGGAAAGTGATTATTTCCACTCCTTATATGTACGCTGAAGAAATTTTAGGAAAAGGAAGAGGACTGCTTTCTAATTTCCGTGATGCAAAGTCTTTAGCTAAACATATTGAGTATATATTTGAAAACTCTGAGAAAAGGCTGCAGATAGAGTCAGAAATTAAAAAATTAGGGAATACAATGATGTGGAATAACGTTGCTTACAGATATGTCATAATGATTTTGTCTGTATTGGACATTAAATCAAGGGAGGAAGTTGTGATATAGAGGAAGGGGGAATTGAAATGATGAAACTAGCGACTAAGTTTCAGCATCTTTTCAAGCTAACGGACGATACAGGCATTTTACAGCATTCCCTTTACTCTATTCCTGATTTGACAAAAGGTTACACTACTGATGACAATTCAAGGGCTCTCATTGCTGCTTCAATGCTGTATGAAGTTTACAAAGATGAAAAATACCTTGATCTTTTAAATAGATACCTTTCTTTCTTGATTTATGCCCAAAACGGCAAAGGATATTTTAGAAATTTTATGAACTACAATAGAGAATTTATTGAAGAAGTTGGCTCAGAAGATTGTTTTGGCAGAACTTTATGGGCATTAGGATATTTATTGAATACTAATTTGTCTAATGGTTATCAAAATGTTGCTGTGACATTAATCAAAAAAACTTTGCCCAATGTAGCAAATTTAAATTCTCTTCGCGGTAATGCTTATTCGTTAATAGGATTAAGCCTTTTATACAGTTCTGATGTTACTGAATTTAACAAAGAGAAGATAAAAAATTTGATAACTTCTATTTCAAAAAAAATAGTTCAAAAGTATAGGGAAAACAAAGATGAAGAGTGGAAATGGTTTGAAAATATAATGACTTACAGCAATGCCGTACTTCCTTGGGCTCTTCTTAGGTCATACACTATTACAAGAGATGAAGAAGTCTTAGATGTTGCAAAAGAGAGCATGAAATTTTTAGAGAAAGTAACTTTTAGAAGTGGGTATTTTAAGCCGATAGGTTGTAAAGGTTGGTACAAAAAAGGAGATGAAGAACCTGCAGAATTTGATGAACAACCAATAGAGGCTTGTGAGACTGCTCTTATGTATACAGAAGCTTATAAAATTTTTAAAGAAGAAAAGTACAGAGAAAAAGCTATAAAATGTTACAAATGGTTCTTGGGAGAAAATTCAAAGAATGAAAGCTTAATAGATGAGGAGACAGGGGGTTGTTACGACGGTATAACTAAAGAGGGAGTAAATTTAAATGAAGGAGCAGAAAGCTTGATTTCACTGATTATAACTGACATGGTGGTGAATCACATAGAAACTGTATTTAAGTAGTTTTTCCTTTTTATTTCAAAAATTTTTATAAAATTTGAAAAGGGTGATGCCATATGAAAATTGGTGTGCTTTGGAGGAAATTCAGGAATGTCGAATTTCAGAGGAAATTGACACCAGACAAAGTATATGACGATGCCTATGATGAAGCATACCATCATTATATGGCCATAAAAGAAGCTGGATTTGATTCAGTCCTCATAGAATGGAAGGAAGATCCATTAGAAACTTATGAAACTATAAAAAAAGAAAAGGTGGATTTAATTTTTAATGCCTCAAGCATGAAGGAAGTAGCATTTTTGGAAGTATTCAACATACCATATGTTGGCTCTGGATTGGACGTAGTAGCAACTGATAAGAGAATGAGGAAGGACATTGTGGCTTCTCACAGTTTGCCTACGCCTAAATATGTAATTGCACAAAATCCCCAAGAAATTCCTTCTGTAGACCATCTTAAATTTCCTCTATTTGCAAAACCTATAAGTGGAAGAGGAAGTGCAGGTATAGATGAAGAAAATATAATTTATGATAAGGACAAACTTCCACAAGTAGTGAGCAAAATAACCGATAAAATAGGACAAGCAGCTTTAATTGAAGAATTTATTGAAGGAAAAGAAGTGACCGTTGGAATAATTGGATATAAACACCCACAAGTATTGCCTTTATTGGAAGTAGGATATAATAACGTTAAAACTAATACTTATGAACATAAAATGTTTGACAATGAGATAATAAAATGCCCTATGGAAGTATCAAAGGAAGTGGAAGAAAAGATTAAAGAGACGGCTTTAAATATTTATAAGGTTTTAAATGCAAAGGATTTTGCGAGAATTGATATGATTCTAAGCAAAGATAATGTTCCTTATTTCTTAGAATTGAATACATTTGCGGGACTTACAATGTCAAGTAACAAAAGTGAAAAACATGTTCATCACGGATACATGGGTTATATGGCAAAAGCGGCAGGTTTAACAAGAGGAGAATTTATTAGGAAGATTATAGAAAGTGCTATAGAAAGGTATAAGTTAAAATAATTTATGCAAGCCATTTATTTATGATTAAAAATTGGAGGGTTAACTATGGATTTTAATGGGAAAGTAGTGATAGTGACAGGAGGAGGACAAGGAATAGGGCGGTGTATTGCGCGAACTTTTGCTGAAAAAGGAGCAAAAGTAGTTATAGCTGATATTGACGATGAAGCTGGCATAGAAAATGAAGAATATATAAAATCTAAAGGGAAAGACTCACTTTTTGTACATACAGATGTTTCTTTAGAGAAAGATGTTAAAAACATGGTGGATAATACGATAAAAGCATACGGCAAGATCGATATTTTGATAAACAATGCAGGTATTGGAGCAGGAGGGACGATTTACACAAGGTCCATGGAGGAATGGGATAAAGTCATAAATGTGAACTTAAGAGGAACATATATGTGTTCAAAATATGTTGCTCCTCACATGAGAGACAATGGCGGAGGAGTCATAATAAATATAGCGTCTACAAGGGCATTTATGTCTGAACCTCATACAGAACCTTATTCTGCTTCAAAAGGCGGTATTATAGCCTTAACCCACTCTCTTGCAATAAGTTTAAGTTATGATAAAATAAGGGTGAATTCTATAAGTCCCGGTTGGATAGAAGTGTCTGAATGGAAGAAAAGTAGAGAAGCTAAAAAGCCCCAATTGACAGAAGAGGACCATTTGCAGCATCCTGCAGGACGGGTAGGTAAGCCAGAGGACGTAGCAAATGCATGTTTATTTTTATGTTCGGAAGAAGCTTCTTTTATTACAGGAGCGAATCTCATTGTGGATGGCGGAATGACAGTTAAAATGATATATGTTTAATTTTATTGAAAGTACAATAAAGTAAATAAGATGGAGATAGTATAAAGGTTAAAATAAATATGAATTTTCAAAAAGGATGTTTCAGTGCATCCTTTTTTTCAATGCATTGACAAAAAAATAGAGTTGAATTATAATAATATTAAAATAGCGAAAACGATTGCGCAAAAAATTTGCACAAGGAAATGTGTACATAAACACATTTATCTTTTTGTGGTTTGTGAAAGCGATTGCTTAAAAGAGATGGGGTGATGTTATAAAAGAGCTTTTTGAAAGATTTTTAGATAAAAACATAGTGAAAAGGGGGATTATAATGTTTAATAAAAGAGCATTAGGCTTTTTATTATCATTTCTTTTAATTTTTACAGCAGTGTTTGGCTCAATGCCTATGGAATTTGCAAAGGCTGAGACAGATACAGCGCCAGCGACTGCTGTTGTGGCAGGCAATTTTCAGTCAAAACTTGGGGATACCGACTGGAAGGGCGACAGCAACATAACAGTAATTACATATAAAGGCAATGGTTTTTATGAATACACGACACATACTGCATTACCTGCAGGAGATTATGAGTATAAAATAGTTTTGAATGGGAGTCAGTGGATACCAGATGGTTTTGGAAATAATTTAAAATTTCATCTTGATAAAGACTCTGTAGTGACTTTTTATTACAATTACAACACTTCAAGTATTACCGATTCCACAAAATATACACCAATTGAGGAAGCGTATCTTCCAAGAATTGTAGGAAATATACAGCCTGCAATAGGAGCAGGTAATGAGTGGGACCCTAAATCATCTACTGCTATAATGAGGGATTATAAATTTAACAATGTTTACGAATACACTGCAAACGTTCCAAAAGGGAATTATGAGTTTAAAGTGACTTTAGGGCCCTCATGGGATATAAATTATGGCTTAAATGGTGAACAAAATGGGCAAAATATTCCTTTGAATGTAGCCTATGATACTAAGATTACATTTTACTATGATTCGGTTTCACATAATATATGGACAGATTATAATCCACCTCTTACAGGACCTGATAATAACATATATTATGACGATTTAAGACATGACACCCATGACCCATTCTTCCGCTCGCCTTTCGGTGCAATAAAAACGGGAGATACTGTGAGATTAAGAATACAAGCAAAAAATCATGACATTGAGTCAGCTAAAATTTCTTATTGGGATGATATTAAAAAAACAAGAATAGAAGTCCCTATGTACAGAATTGGTCAAAGTCCTGACGGGAAATATGAATACTGGGAAGTTAAGTTAAGCTTTGACCATCCCACAAGAATTTGGTATTACTTTATACTTAAAGACGGGACAAAAACTGCTTATTACGGAGATAACGATGAACAATTAGGTGGCGTAGGTAAAGCCACAGATACAGTAAATAAGGACTTTGAACTTACTGTCTACGATAAAAACTTAGACACCCCTGATTGGATGAAAGGGGCAGTAATGTATCAAATATTCCCTGATAGGTTCTTTAATGGGGATTTTTCAAATGACCATCTAAAGAAATACAGTAGAGGTTTTGATCCTGTTGAATATCATGATAGCTGGTATGAACTTCCAGATAATCCGAATGATAAAAATAAACCAGGATATACAGGGGATGGCATATGGTCAAATGATTTCTTTGGCGGTGATTTAAAAGGTATAGATGATAAATTGGATTATTTAAAAAGCCTTGGAATATCAGTCATTTATCTCAATCCAATTTTTCAATCACCTTCTAATCACAGGTACGATACAACCGATTACACAAAAATAGACGAACTATTAGGAGATTTATCTACCTTTAAGAAACTCATGGAGGATGCCCATGCAAAAGGGATTAAGGTAATACTTGATGGCGTCTTCAATCATACGAGTGATGACAGCATTTATTTTGATAGATATGGTAAATACTTAAACACGGGAGTTTTAGGTGCTTATCAAGCATGGAAGCAGGGAAATCAGTCAAAGTCTCCATATGGTGACTGGTATGAGATAAAGCCTGACGGTACCTATGAAGGATGGTGGGGATTTGACAGTTTACCTGTGATAAGGCAGATAAACGGCAGTGAATATAATGTCAAAAGTTGGGCGGATTTTATTATAAA
>JADBKJ010000029.1 GCA_014896455.1 Thermoanaerobacter sp. | reverse complement strand
TTACCGTCAGAGTGAAGGGCACAATATATGATAATTCAAAATCACAAATCATTGGACCAAAATTTTAATACAATAGCCCTGTATAGAGCAGTTACTCTATACAGGGCATATTTTTTTATTTCATTCATACTCCAAGAATGTTATAATTGCAGTAGAAGTATAAGGAAGTGATAAACATGTCAATACTTGAGGAATCAAAGGTATATAAAAATATTTTAGAAAAGGGTAAAAAAGAAAAAAGTATAGAAATAGCCAGAGAACTTCTAAAAGAAGGAATGGATATTAATAAGATTGCCAAAATTACAAAGTTATCTGTAGAAGAAATAAAGAAATTACTAAATTAAGGAGCCTCAAAAGGTTCTTTTCATTTTTAAACCAACGGTACGGATTTTTAGTCCCTTATTAATTTCTCTAGAATAATTTCATTTTGCAAGTCTAGTATAGTCTTACCTTTTTCACTACTTGGTAATGCCAGAATTTCTTTATCTCTTTCTATATCAAACAAATAACCTTTTTTCAATTGTATTTCTGTAACAGTCTTATCAAAAGCATTTCTTAACTTTAAAATTTCCTTATCCCTTACAGGGTCAAATTGATATCCTGCAGCAGCTTGCCAATGTGCTATTGTGATTCCTAATTCATTTTTTAAAAGAAGTATCTGTTTATCTTTAACAGGATCAAAAAATATTCTTCTTTTTAAAATTTGTTCCATTGCTTCTTTATAATTCATTTTTCCCTTCCTAATTCTTTTTGATTTTACTAGAACTAATTTTAGTGTATTTTACTCAAAAATTCAACTAAAATGGCTAATTATAAGCAAAGCCGGATTTTTCATTTTCGCTTTGTCCAAATCAAAAATCCGGTTAAGAGAGCACCTCTTAAAGCAGACGTGCTTTTTTTGTTTGCCCCCGCGTCATAGATTATACGCCTGCTCGCCTAACGGTCAAGGGGCAAGCCTACGGTCGGTGAGCATATCCTCCCTCGCTTACGCTCGGTCCGGTATCCCTCCCCGACCCCTTGACCTTCGGCTCGCAGGCTGTTTTGTTCTAACTGCCGGGGGCAAACAAGAAGCAAACAAAAAAATTGAGGAGGTGTGAACGCATGGCGTAAGAAAAAAGCTACAGCACTAGGCTGTCAAATCCGAGCAAGTAAAAAATTTTAGGGGAGGGAAATTTGAAATGACTGCTAAAGAAATTGCTGAGGAAATAAGAAAAAATTTAAAAAAGCACGGTATAACATCAAGGCAGGTGAGTGTCAGAGCAAAAACATACCTTCTAGATAAGTCGATTGAAGTTAGAATTAAAGATTTAAAAGTCTCTAAAAAGCTTGTTGAAGCAATTGCTAAAAAGTATGAATATGTAAGATGGGATGATTACACAAATGATATACTTGCTGGAGGTAATACTTACGTTACTGTTGACTTTGATTATAAAGGTTTAAGAGAAAAAGCTGAAGAATTCAAAGAAACAGCTAGAAAAATACTAGAAAAGAAAGACAAATATGACAAGGATGAGCTGATGAGATTGGCAGAAAAAGAAGATTTAGTGGTATTGTATCAGCCTCATCACAATGGTACTTATCCTCAGGTTAAGTTGTGCAAAAGAAATAACCACAGCTGTATTTTAGATAATCTTGAAAGCTATTATGCTGCTGATGAATATGGACTGAGTGAAGCTCTAGCGATTTTGTCGTATCAATACGGATTCGATTTTATTGAAGTAACAGTATAACAGCAATGCAGTGGCAAAACTGCCACTGCATTTAAGAGAAAACTTTAAGAAATTTTGTATAGAAATGTTATAATATGCGTGCTATAATTGATTGTGAAGAAAAATTTTTCGAGATCTATAAACAATTAAAATAGAAATTTGGGGCTCTTAGAATAGAAATAAACTAAAAAAGAATAGATAGCTCACTTCTACCTATTCCCACATCCCACATATCTATGGCACCCGAAGTTTTTTCAAGTCTATAATTATATCACATCTTACAGAAATTAAAAAGAGGAAATAAAAATTAAAAAGTATTTGGAAATAAACTCTTATAGAATACTCCGTAATTTGATATAACGGATTAAAGGTAAAACCTTCAAATTGAGGTGTTTTCTATGAGCAGAATAGAACAATTAAATCGAGAACTTTACAAGAATTGTAGAAGTGCTGATAAAAGAGTATCAACTTGAAAAATAATATTATTTGGTTCATTAGCGACAAATCAAATAAAATGAATTTGAGCGATATTGATTTAATAGTTATAAAGGATACTGACAAGTCTACGAAAAAGATTGAGGAAGTTGTCAAAGTCGCTAAGCCTACTATTGGCACGGATATTATAGTGTATACCCCAAAAGAAATAGAAGAAATGAAAGAAAGTATGTTTTACGTTGAAGAAATATTAAAGAAAGGAAAGGTTATTTATGAAAGAAGCAAAACAATGGCTTGATTTTGCTATGGATGACCTTGACTCAGCAGAAATCATGTTTAAAGCAGGTAAATACAATATGGTTTGTTTCTTTTCCCATCAGGCTGTAGAAAAAGCTTTAAAAGCATTTTTAGTAAGTCAAAAACATAATCCTCCTCGAATTCATAATTTAATAGATCTTGTAAATCTTTGTACACAATATGATAAATCTTTTGAAAGCTTCCTATCTAAAGCCCAAGTATTAAACCAATTTTATATTCCAACGAGATATCTACATTTACGATTGAACTTATACTTTTTTTGAATTCTTCATACTGTCTTGCCGCGGTAGTGAGAGTTAAACTAATGTAATATTGTTTAATAATGGTTAAATATTATTGAGCTATTTTTTATTTTTGTTGCCTCTTCAAGAGAAATAGACTAAAACACATAGCATGATAAAATTTCTCTTGGAGGTGCTTTTGCTCATTGGCATTCCATAAAGCTTTTATTATTGAAAAACTTGCTGTGATGAGAATTAGGCTTAGTTTTAAAATCAATGAGCAGCAGAGGTATTAAAGGAAATCTTACAATGCGGACTGATAATGGTTCACAATTTAAGTCAAAAGAATTCGAAGAATTTTGTGAGTCCTGTGGTATATTACATGAACGAATACTCGTATAGTCACCAGAAGGAAATCCTAATATATAAAGATTTTTTAGAACATTAAAAGAAGAATTTTAGAATTACATGAGTATATTGGATATGTCCTATTTTTAAAAAAATTTTTAACGAAGCAGGATTTTTAATTTTCATGTAGAATATATAATTAGTTAGTTAACTTAACTTACTATCTAGATATACAAATTAAGAAAAAATTAGCGAAAATAAAAATATAAAAATTCCACAAAAACGGAGGAAATTCCTTTGAAAATATTTAGGAAAACCCATTAATTTGTGGGGATTTTGAGGTTTTGCAAAAACCCAAATTAACTAAAGTAAGGAGGTGATTAAATGTATCAGGGCATTAAAATCATTGATTTTCACGTACATTTTCCGCCCGTGGCAGGATTTAAAAAACCTTTGTGGGGGTCACCAACTTTTACTGGGGAGCACCTCGACTACGTAAACAAACTGAGAAAAAGATGGCTTGAAGAATGGGATTTTCCAGAACCTGAAAGCCGTTCTTTATCCGGTGAGGAACAGGCAAAAAGGTGGGCGGAAGAGGCAGAGAAAAACCAGATAGAAAAGATCGTATTTGTCACTGGACATGGAGAAAACGATAACTTGGCTAAGTGGATACAGCCGTACCAAGATAAATTCATTGGCTTTGCCTATCATGATCCACAGCTCCCAGACGCAAGAGATAAGCTGGCCTATGCAGTTGAAGTGCTTGGATTTAGAGGATATAAGATGTTTGCTCCCCTCATTGACTGCCCTCTGGATGACCCCAAACTTAAACCTATATGGGAATATTGTGCAGACAAAAAGCTTCCGGTACTTATTCATTTTGGAGTGATGGGCGGAGGCGGTGGAGTGGTGGAACATATAAACATTAATCCATTGTCTCTTGCAAATGTTGCGAGAACATACAGTGATATACCTTTTGTTATTCCGCATTTTGGTGCAGGATTCTGGGGAGAACTGCTCAGGCTTGCTTGGTCATGCCCCAACATATACATAGATACATCAGGCTCCAATCAGTGGGTTCGATGGATGCCATATCCTTTGGACCTTGAGTCCCTTTTTAGAAAAGCTTATGAGACTGTAGGCCCAGAGCGCATCATATTTGGCAGTGATTCATCGTGGTTTCCTCGCGGCTTTGCTCGCCGTTATCTACAAGATCAAATGAGGGTATGTCGACAATTGAATATGAAAAAAGAAGACTTAGAGCTAATATTTGGCAAAAATGCGGCAAGGTTGTTGAAGCTCGATGATTTCTAAATATATTGCAGAGGTGTCAGCATAATGAAAATGGATCAAGCGCAGGACCATTTGTACCTAATAAAACTTTTAAATCGTTCAAATGTCTTATCGCTTATAAAAAACGAAGGGCCTCTTTCGAGAGTAGAACTGTCTGAGCGCACAGGTTTGAGCCGACCTACTATTTCTGCCATAGTGGAAGAGTTGCTCGCAGCAAAGTTAATCAGAGAAGTAGGCAAAGGTCCTTCTAGTGGCGGCAGAAGACCTATACTTCTGGAATTTAATGCGACAGCATATTACATAATGGGGGCACTGTTTGAAGGCACAACTTTATCCAGTATCATAACAGACTTAGAGGGTCGCATTGTTTTAAAAGATGAGACAGAGATTGCAAATACTGTTGGGGATAAAGCAGTGGAAAAAGTAATTGAATTTCTGAAGAATTTATATAGAAAAAGTCGCCTCCCCCCAAAAAAACTGCTGGGAGTTGGAATAGGAGTGCCTGGTATAGTAGATCTGGAGAAAGAGACAGTCTCTTTAGCACCTAGTGTTGGATGGATAAAGAACTTTCCTATAAAGGGAGCGCTGGAAGAGGCCCTTGGTGTACCAGTCATTATAGAAAACGATGTAAATGCAGTAACCCTTGGGGAGATGTGGAAGGGTGTTGGCAGAAATGTCAATAAACTAGCTGTATTTCATGTGGGAACAGGTATAGGAGCAGGACTTGTTATAGATGGGAAACTTTACAGAGGGTATTCTGGAGCTGCGGGGGAAATAGGACATTTGCCCATAGGAGCGGGAAAACGAAATCCTGATGAATTTGGTATTTACGAAAAAAACTGGGCCTGCCCTGCTATGAGAAAATTTCTCCGAGAAAACTTCACGGATTTGCCTGAAGAAAAAATACAATTTCCCATAAAAACATTGATTGAGCTTTCGAAAACCGACAAAAGGGCGGAAGATTACTTAGAAGAAGCTTGTGTGCATTGGGCCTACGGTATAGCCAGTATTATCTGTGTTTTTAATCCAGAACTTGTTATATTGGCAGGGCAATTAATACACCTTGGAGAAAAAGGTATAGAGAAAATCAAAAAAAAGATAAATGATTGGGTACCATTTTCGGCTAGAATAGAGTTTGCTTCGCTGGGAGAACTTGCGGGTAATATAGGTGCAGCCCTGTCAGTGTTACACTCTGAAGAAGAGACAATTATAGAAAATATAATATGATTAAGGAGGTTTGAAGTATATGAAAACTTTTAAAAATATTATTGTTTTTGTTTTGATATCTGCTTTTATTTTAGGCCTTTCAGGCTGTAGTGGTTCAAAACAGACAGAAGGTCAAAAAGACCAGAATGCTGAAAGTCCTAAAAAACTTGTCATATACACCGGTAGAGACCCTGAAGTATACAATCCAGTGATAGACAAATTTGTGGAAAAGTATCCGGAATATAAAGGAAATGTTCAAGTGCTTCAGATGGGTGCACAGGAAATTTTAGAAAGGATTAGGGCTGAAAAGGAAAATCCCCAGTGCGATTTTTGGTGGGGTGGGACTCAAGATGCCCTTGAAACTGCAACTCGAGAAGGATTGCTAGAGCCGTATAAAGCATCTTTTGACAGTGCTATACCATTAGAATACAAGGACAAAAATGGATATTGGTACGGAGAGATAGTACTACCTGAAGTGATAGAATATAACAGTGACGCTCTGAAACCCGAAGATCTCCCCAAAGACTGGGATGACCTTTTGGACCCCAAGTGGAAGGACAAAATAATCATAAGAAACGTGGCTCCATCTGGCACAATGCGTACCATCTTTGCCGCTATGATTTATAGGCAGATGAAAGCCACCGGCGATGTAGAAAAGGGCTTTGAGTGGTTAAAGAAGCTGGATGCTAATACAAAGGAATATGCTGCCAACCCAACAGATATGCATCTGAAACTGGCGAGACAGGAAGGGCTTATAAGCCTTTGGAATTTGCAGGATGTGTTGCTACAGAAATATGTGAAAAACATGCCACTTGATTTTGCTATACCAGAAAGCGGGGTTCCGATGCTCGTGGACGGTGTAGCAGTCGTAAAGAATGCGAAAAATGTGGATGGTGCTAAAAAATTTATGGAGGTACTGTTTGAACCTGATACCCAGCTGATGCTTTCTGAAAAGGTATTCCAGATTCCTACACGTTCTGACCTGCCTAAAGAAAAAATGCCTGAATGGCTTAAAAATTTAAATTTAAAAGCTATGGATATTGATTGGGAAGTTTTAAACAAGAATGTAGCGGCTTGGATCCAGAGATGGGAACAAGAAGTAAAGGGAAAAGGAAAGAAATAAGAATGAGAGGGGTAATCCCTCTCATTCTTAAGATTACAGGAGGTGCAAATGACTTTGAGTCACGTTAAATTAAAAAATGTTACTAAGTATTTCAAAGATGTGAAAGCTGTCGACAATGTAAATCTTGAGATAAAAAAGGGAGAACTTTTTACCTTTCTCGGCCCCAGTGGTTGCGGCAAGACCACTATTCTAAGGATGATTGCAGGGTTTTATTATCCTACCGAAGGTTCAATATATTTTGATGATAAAGATGTTACTTATCTACCTGCTAACCGGCGTAATGCTGCCATGGTATTTCAGAGTTATGCTCTTTTTCCCCATCTTTCTGTGGAGGAAAATGTTGCCTTTGGACTTAAAGTGCGCAAGGTACCTCAAAAAGAGCAAAAAGAGATGGTGAAAAGGGCCTTGGAAATGGTAAAACTTGCTGGATATGAAAAAAGGAGAATAGATCAACTTTCAGGCGGTCAACAGCAAAGAGTGGCTTTAGCTAGGGCTTTGGTCATAAAACCTACCATTCTTCTGTTGGATGAACCCCTATCCAACCTTGATGCAAAACTCAGAGAGGAAACACGCTGGGAGATTAGAAAACTGCAAAAAGAGCTGGGGATAACTACTATATACGTTACCCATGACCAAAGTGAGGCTATGGCCATGTCGGATAGAATTGCGGTTATGGAAGGAGGCAAAATCCAGCAAGTGGGTACACCCGAGGAAATATATTTTAAGCCAGCGAATCGTTTTGTGGCTTCATTTATAGGGAAAACCAACTTTATTGAGGCTGTAATAGAAGATTTCAGTCATGACTCTGCTTTGGTGAGGGTAGGGGATGAAATAAGATTTTGGGTGGATTCTAGCTGTCGACAAGATGGGTACATACCTTACCGTGGAGACAGGGTGATGATTTCCATAAGGCCTGAGGCGATGGAAATAGTGGATAGGCTGGGCAAAAACGTTGTGAAAGGTAGAGTAAGGCTTGCGGAGTTTACTGGAGTTACCATGGAATATGAAGTGGAAATGGGAGGTATCACATTACACATTTCGACTCCCGGTATTGGTAAAGAGAAAAAATCGCCAGGAGATGAAATTTTGGTACATCTGCCGCCTAGAAACATGCTTATTATGCGAGGTGACGACAATGAAATGGCGTAGGACAATTGTTACTTATTTAATCATTTCGCCATTGATATATATTCTGATAGGATACGTGTTTTACCCACTTTTCAGTACTTTTGTGGCTAGCGTTATGCATGATGGTGCTTTTTCTCTTGAAAAATACAGGCAGTTTTTTGACTTAAAGAACTTTTCTAATCTGCAAGCACTTTTTACTAGTATTTACATATCCGTTCTGAGTGTTATTTTTTCTGGCATAGTTGGAGTACTGCTGGCCTTCTTACTTTCCCGCTATGAATTTCCGGGGAGGAAAATACTTTCAAGTCTGGCGGTACTTCCAATGGCTTTACCGCCTCTTGTGGGTGTGTATGCTTTTGTATTTCTCTTTAGTGAAAGTGGTATAATTCCTCGGGCTCTCAAAGAGTTATTTGGACTTGCAGCGGTTCCTTTTAAGCTTAGAGGAATACCTGGGGTGCTAGTGGTCCACACTTTCACCATGTACGTTTATTTTTACCTCATGGCATCTACGGCTTTTTCGGCTCTTGACCCTTCTTTAGAAGAAGCGGCATACAATCTGGGGGCCAACCGTTTCACGGTATGGAGGAAGGTCATTCTACCTATGTTGACACCTGCTTTGGTGGCTGCGTCTTTGCTTGTATTTATGGTGTCCATGGCTTCTTATACTGCGCCTCTTATTTTTGGGGTGGAGCGTACCCTCACAATGCAGATTTATATATCCCGTACTAACGGCGACCTGGCTATGGCCGCTACTCAGTCTACATTGCTTTCAATGGTATCCATATCATTTCTTATTTTTATGAGATGGTACCAGTCTCGAAGAATTTACAGGAGTGTGAGCAAGGGGGTAGTGACCCAGAGGACTGAGTTAAAAAACCCGGTAGTGCGCTATGCAGCTGGTATTACCGCTATAATCTTGGTCTTTATACTTTTGCTGCCAATTCTCACTCTCGTGCTGGTGTCTTTTTCGGTGGACTACGCATGGACTGTCCAGATTCTGCCCCCTAAATATACACTGGCAAATTATGCAAAGCTTTTTAGTAACCCACGAACGTGGGAACCTATTAAGAACAGTCTTGTGATGAGTGGCATAGCTACTGCTGCTAACATCATTTTTGGCATTGCTGCGGCTTATGCCATAGTCAGGATGTATTTTAAAGGGAAAAACCTTATGGATATATTAATAATGCTACCGTGGGCACTGCCCGGCACTGTAATAGGTATTAACCTTATAACAGCTTTTAACAGGCCGACCGTGTTTACTGCTAATAATATACTGGTAGGAACTTTCTGGATAATGCCTTTGGCGTACTTCGTACGGCATATTCCATTAGTATATCGGTCTACTTCGGCAGCTTTAATGCAGCTGGATCCGAATATAGAAGAGGCAGCATTAAATTTAGGAGCTACTTGGGGATATACCTTTAGACGAGTGGTACTTCCGCTGATTTCCCCTGGGATAATAAGCGGAGCCCTTTTAGCCTTTGTGCAGGGAATTGGTGAGTTTGTGGCTTCTATATTGCTCTATACTCCCAGCAGCCGACCAATTTCCGTAGCGATTTACGAGCACATGTACCGTTTTGAGTTCGGTACAGCCTCCGCATATGGTGTGTTGCAAGTGTTGCTCATAATTATAGTTTTGCTGGTGACAGGGCAGTTTTCAGAAAAGGCCTCCCAGACTGCCATTTAATTTTTTAAAAGAGACGGAGGGATTGTGATGAGTCTAATTGGGGATTATCGAAATGGAGAAGTGAAAAAATTTCCGGGCAAAAAATATGTAAAAGCGGTATTGGAACCGACGTATGATGTGGCTAAACGTTATCTCATAGGTCCAATGCTCAATATAAATAAAGCTCACCTTGTTATGTTGAAAGAAAAAGGCATAATATCCAGCAAGGATGCTGCAGCTATCGCTAGGGCTGTGGAAGAAATCGACATAGAGGCTATTTCCCGCTCTTCATATGATGAAAAGTATGAAGACCTGTTCTTTGTGGTAGAAGGGATAATAATAGAAAAAGCGGGACAGGCCGGTGGCAATTTACACATAGCCCGCAGCAGGAACGACATGGGAGTTACCATGTATCGCATGGTCATAAGGGAGTTACTGCTTAAATTTATAGCTTCGGTGCAAATGTTAAAAAAGAGCCTGCTATTTATGGCAGACAAACACAAAGAATCAGTGATGCTCGCTTACACCCATACCCAGCAGGCTCAACCTACAACGTTGGGTCATTACCTGCTTGCGGTGTACGATCAACTGTCAAGGGACGAGGCAAGACTCCGGGCGGCTTACCGCACCGTAAACAAGAGTCCTATGGGGGCTGCTGCAATTACTACCAGCGGTTTTAACATAGACAGACAGATGATGGCTAAATTATTAGGTTTTGATGGTATTATAGAAAACTCCTATGATGCCATAGCAGGTGGGGACTATCTCACTGAGACAGCTTCTGCATTAAAACTTACATGCATTCATACTGGGCGTTTTGTACACGACCTTTTGCTTTGGGCCACTCAGGAATTTGATTTCGTCAGGATTGCCGACCCATATGTACAGATAAGCAGCATAATGCCACAGAAACGAAATCCGGTAGGAGTTGAACATGTCCGTTCTCTTCTTTCCGCAGTGACAGCTACGGCAGAGGCTGCTATTTATATGCAGCACAATACTCCTTTTGGCGACATAGTAGACACCGAAGACGATGCGCAGCCACTTCTCTGGGAAGCTATAGAGAAAGGTAGCCTTATATTTTCACTGCTTGCTGACATTGTAGTCACAGCGGACTTTAATACTTCAAAGATGGAGGCTATTGCCAAAGAAAGTTTCGCAACTGTAACGGAACTTGCAGATGTATTAGTCAGAGAAAAAGGTATCCCATTTAGAACAGCTCATCATTTAGTGAGCAATATGGTTAGGGAAGCACTTTCAAATGGATTAAAGCCTTCAGATGTTAGTGCAGCAATGCTGGATCAAGTATCTATCAAAGAAACTGGTACATTTATAGGAATTTCAGAAGAAACCTTCAGAAAAGCACTAGATCCATTATATTTTGTTAAAGTGAGAAAAGTTACCGGTGGTCCTGCACTTTGTGAAGTGGAGCGAATGTTAAAAGAGAGGAAAGAAACATTGTTTGCTGATGAAAAATGGTTAGAAGATGCGAACAATAAATTGGATGATGCTAAACAAATGTTGGATGAGAAGTTTCGAGTTCTTAAAGGAGGAATATAATGAAGAGTACTATGCCGATACTGGCCGTAGATGGTGGCGGTACCAAATCCTTAGCTGTTGTTTACCAAGTAGAAAAGGGCGTCCTTGGAATGGGTTTAGGGGGAGGTAGTAACATTCAGATTACAGGCATCGATGATGCCATGTATTCAATAGAAGATGCGTTAAAAAAAGCTGGTGCTACAAAAATTAAAAAATTTTCTTGTGCTGCTTTTGCTATTGCTGGTGTGGATACCGAAAAAGACGAATTCGTAGTGACACAAATGGTGAGAGGAGTGCTGAAAAAATTGGATCTAGAAGTGGAAAAAATAACAATCAAAAATGATGCTGTGATGACATTACTGGGCACCCTTCAGGATGAACCAGGCATATTGGTGTTGGCTGGCACAGGTTCTATTGTTGTAGCGAGTGATGGCAAAGGAAATCTTGGACGAGTAGGAGGATGGGGGCACCGGCTCAAGGATGAGGGCAGTGCTTTTTACTTAGGCAAAGAAGCTCTTGTGGCGGCCTTTCATTCTTATGATGGAAGAAAAAACGCGGAGATTTTACTGAAATCGATACTTACGATCCTTGATTTGAAAGACATTTCAGAGCTTAAGGAGTGGATATATAATAGTTCTACGACGGCATCAGATATAGCAGCCATGGCACCGTTAGTGCTGGAATTGGCTTCAAAAGGTGATGAGACTTGTTTTGACATAGTAAACAGGGCCATTGAGGAATTAATGCTTTCTGTAAATACTGTATACAGAAAAATTCTAGCACCTATAAAAAAATTTACGTTGGTGCTGCAAGGCGGGCTTTTCCAGCATTCTTTGTTTTATAGGCAAAGTTTTATAAAACAGTTTAAAAGTAATATACTGATGCAGAAATTAAAGAGCCGAGGTATCAGCCAGTAGTCGGGGCTATATATCTTGCCTTAAAAAGTTCAGGCTATAACAACTATAAAATGGAGGAATTAAAAAATCACCCCTTATTACTGCTAAAAAATGTATGATTGGAAGTTAAGCCTGAAAGCAAGTTTTTCAGATTAGAAGGGGTACATGGTTAGTGTATGATAAGGAAATTATAGAAAGGATTTTTTCGGAGGTGATAGGAATGTCTATACTTGAGGAATCAAAAATATACAGAGAAATATTAGAGAAAGGTAAAAAAGAAGGGGAAAGAGAAAAAAGTAAAGCATCAGGACGGATTTTTCATTTTCGGTTTGCTTAAATCAAAAATCCGAAACAAAAAAGCACGACCACAGGCGGCAAAGCCGCAGCGGTCGTGCTTTTTTTGTTTGCCCCGCAGGGGAAATTATAAGCCTGCTCGCCTACGGTCAAGGGGCAAGCCTACGATCGGTGAGCATATCCTCCCTCGCTGGCGCTCGGTCCGGTATCCCTCCCCAACCCCTTGACCTTCGACTTGCAGGCCAAATGAGTAATTTTTTGATAGCTTAATTAAAATTTTTTAGTAAATGTAAACGATGGATTTTTGAAAATTTACAAACAATTTAGTTGACTAAAGTGAAAGAGTATGATAGTATAATAAACAACTCTCATGAAAATTTGTATTTTCAAAACAATAAAAGAGAGAAAAGTCAGAATAGTTTTTAAGACTGCTTTTTGTCATAGATAGAATCTATTATAAATTCGGCTTTAGGAGGGCAATTGAAACATGGCAAAAATTCTAGAGTTCCGCGACTTTAGTTTGGGTTTTAAAAATTCTAGGGGACAAATTTATAATTTGTTGGATTCTATTAATTTTGATGTTGAAGAAAGAGAAGCAGTTGGAATAGTAGGTGAGTCTGGGTGTGGCAAAAGTATGACGAGTTTATCTGTTATGGGATTGCTACCGCCTTCTGCTGTCATTCAAAGAGGACAGATATTGTACAAAGGAGAAGATCTACTGAAAAAGGGTAAAAATGAGTTGCAAAAAATCAGAGGAAGAGAAATAGCGATGATTTTTCAAGAACCTATGACAGCCTTGAATCCGGTTCTTACCATTGGTTTTCAAATTGGAGAAGTGTTAAAAAACCATTTTCCAAATATGACTAAAGAAGAAATTGAAGAGGCAGTAATAAAACAACTAGAGTTGGTGGGAATACCTAATCCTAAAATAAGAGTAAAACAATACCCTCACCAGTTTTCTGGGGGAATGAGGCAAAGAGCTATGATTGCAATGGCTCTTATTGCTAATCCAAAATTATTGATTGCAGATGAGCCGACTACCGCCCTTGATGTTACAATACAAGCGCAAATCTTAGACCTTATGAAAAAGTTGAAGAAAGAAGGTTCATTAATAGTGGTTACTCACAATCTGGGTGTTGTGGCGCAACTATGTGAAAAGTTAGTAGTTATGTACGCAGGCAGGATAGTCGAAAAAGGGAACTTAAAGGAAATACTCAGAAATCCCATGCATCCATATACGCGTGGCTTAATAGCTGCAATTCCAACTTTAAGGTCCCAAAAAGGCCAGTTATATTCGATACCAGGAAGTGTTCCAACTATAGGAAATTTTGAAAAGGGATGTCGTTTTTATTCAAGATGCGAATATGCGATAAAAAGATGTAAGGAAGAAGTGCCATCTGAGGTAAAAGTAAATGAGAACCATTATGTGCAGTGCTGGTTGTATTACTCGTAAGGAGGCTGTAGTTATGTCTGAACCAATAATTGAAGTAAAAAATTTGACAAAATACTTTGACGTACGTAAATATTTGTTAGGAAAACGCGAAAGGGTCCACGCGGTAGAAAATGTTTTGTTTGAACTTTATGAATCCGAAACTTTAGGTATAGTAGGAGAATCGGGGTCTGGAAAGTCTACACTTGCTAGACTTATAACAGGATTGCTCGAACCCACCCGTGGGAAAATTATCTATAAAGGGATTGATATAACCGGTTCAAGAAGAGCGTATTTAAACAAGATTCCTAAATTAATCCAAATGGTGTTTCAGGACCCTTATGCTTCATTAAATCCACGGATAAAAGTAGGGGAGGCGATTGCAGAACCTCTGAGAATACATAAAATTGTTGATAAAAAAGAAGTTCGCACTGAGGTGGAGAGGTTACTGAAATTAGTAGGTCTGCAGCCAGAGATGTATGATAGGTTTCCTCATGAGTTTTCGGGGGGGCAAAGGCAGAGAATTGTTATAGCTAGAGCTTTAGCTCTAAAGCCTGAAGTACTAATCTGTGATGAAGCCGTTTCTGCGTTGGACGTTTCCATTCAAGCTCAAATCTTGAATTTATTTAATCAGCTAAAAGAAAAATTGAATTTGACTTATATATTTATTGGCCATGATTTGTCGGTTGTAAAATATATAAGCGATCGAATTATGGTAATGTATTTAGGCGAAATAATGGAAATAGCACCTGCGGAAGAATTATTTAATAAAAAGTTGCATCCTTATACTCAAGCCTTGATATCAGCAGTTCCAGATATAGAGGAAGAAAATAAAAGGATAATATTGGAAGGAGATATACCGAGTCCGATAAATCCTCCAACAGGATGCAAGTTTCACACAAGATGTTTTAAGAAACGAAAAATATGTGAAGAGGAACATCCAGAACTTAAAGAGGTAGCACCTGGCCACTACGTAAGGTGTCATTTTGTTGGATGAGGGGAGAAAAAATGGGTAGGTATTTGATGTATCGCATATTGAAGGGATTGCTTACATTATTAGTTTCTGTTACAATAACGTTTTTCATTCTAAGATTGATGCCTGCAGATCCTGTTTCTATACTGATAGATCCCAAAATGGGTCCTGAAGTGCAGCAAGCTATGATGAAACGCTTTGGATTGGATAAACCTATTTGGGAACAATACATTATTTTCTTAAAAGGTTTGATAAAAGGAGATTTAGGCCTTTCATTTAAAAATCAAAGGCCTGTAATGGAAGTCATTATGGAAAAATTGCCATGGACTTTGTTGCTACTTTTCATCGTAAACATTATGTTGCTTATAATTGGAGTACCCATTGGAGTTTTGGCAGCAATTAAACGGGGACAGTTAATAGATAAAGTCATAAATATAAGTGTGGTAATAGGCATTTCAATATTCGTTCCTTTTCTAGCATTCAGTTTTCTTTACATCTTCGCTTATTACCTCAAACTTTTGCCGACCGGAGGTGCTTACACGCCTCCACCAGGTGATGGCTTAGCTTATTACATGGATGTAGCAAAACATGCTATTTTGCCATCGTTGACATTGTTATTTGCTAATATAGCGAGCGTTGTACTTTATACGAGAAATAGCATGATAGACATATTGAAAGAAGATTATATAAGGACAGCTTATGCTAAAGGATTAAAAAATAATTATATAATTCAGATACATGCTCTGAAAAACGCCATGATACCTACTGTAACTGTAATAGGGCTTATGATAGGCAGTATGGTGGGTGGCGCTGTAATGACCGAGACAATTTTTTCCTGGCCTGGCATTGGCAGGCTTATATACGATTCTGTAGCAGCCATGGATTATCCGGTCCTTCAAGGGGCATTTCTCATACTTGCTATAAGTGTCATTCTAATGAATATAATTACCGATTTAATTATTGCGTGGTTAGATCCAAGGATTAAAATTGGAGGATGATTTCGATGCACGAAAAAAAGAGTTTTTTCCAGTTGCTTATGCGGAGTAGATTAACAGTAGTAGGGCTTATCGGAGTTTTAATAATTGTTTTAATGGGAATTTTTGCCCCTTTTATAGCAGAAAAGCCTAAAGGATATGGAAGTGAAATATTGTTGCCACCTTCAACAAATCATTGGTTCGGGACCGATAATTTGGGGTTAGATATATTTGCTGAAGTGGTGTGGGGTGCAAGAACGTCACTTTTTGTATCGCTTGTTGCAGTTTTAGTTGCAATTGTGATTGGAGTTCCTGCTGGTATGATATCGGGATACAAAAAGGGGGTGATAGGTTCAATTATAGACAGTTTAATTGATATTTTTCTTACTTTGCCCATTTTGCCGTTGATGATAGTAATAGCAGCTGTCATTGGGTCATCGATTTTGAATGTAGCTGTTATCATAGGAATATTTTCTTGGCCTTCGCTGGCAAGGGTTACTAGAAACGCTACTTTAAAAATTTCGGAATTGCAGTTTATAGAAGCTGCAAAGTGTTTAGGAATACCGACAGGAAACATTATTTTCAAACATATTTTGTTAAACATAATGGGGCCTATTCTAGTAAACATTACTTTGATTATGGCTACAGCTGTATTATCTGAAGCAGGATTAAGCTTTTTAGGCCTTGGAGACCCCACAACCTGGTCTTGGGGGGTAATTCTTAAAAAGGCGTGGGAGAATGGTGCCGTTATTGATACTCCGAATCCTTGGTGGTGGTGGTTTTGGCCTAGTGTTTTTGTTACATTTTACGTAATTTCTTTTAATCTTTTAGGAACTGGTATAAATGACATTTTAAATCCGAAACCAAATGATTAATTAGTGGAGGGGATATTTTTGTATGACGTTATAATAAGAAATGGTTTGATAGTAGACGGAACAGGGAAGTCTGCGTACAAAGGCGATATCGGTATAAGAGGGGAAAAGATTGCTAAAATTTCGCCTTCGATTGATTCTAATGGAGATATAGAAATAAATGCTGAAGGCAAAATCGTGATTCCAGGATTCATTGATCCGCATGTTCACGAAGAATGGGTATGTTTTGTAGATGGTTCATATGAACTTTTCTTGAGACAAGGAGTAACTACTGTTGTCAATGGTAATTGCGGACACTCTATAGTACCTGGACCAGAAGAAAATGTTATTGAATATTACTGGAATAATGGTTTGATGAGCTTTAAACAGAGGGACAGATATAAAAAGACTTTTCCAAAATGGATGGACTTTAATGGATACGCTGAGGCAGTTGAAAAAAAGGGGACAAATCTAAATTTTGTTACTCTACTGGGACATGGAACAATAAGATGGACTGTAATGAAAGAATCACAAAAAAGACCTCCTACTCAAGAAGAAGCAAAAAAAATTGAGGAAATTATGAGACATAATATGGAACAAGGAGCATGGGGTATTTCATTTGGGCTAGATTATATTCCGAGTAGATATGCTGACATAGAAGAGCTCACTTGGGTTGCAAAAATAATTGCAGAATATGACGGCGTTGCAGCTGCGCATCTTCGACATTATATAGGAGTAAAGGAAGCTACTGAAGAATTTGTAGAGGTTGGAAGAAGGTCGGGAGTGCGAATTCAAGTATCCCATTTGAGACCAACTTGTCCTGAAGCTTTTGAAGTTGTGAGGAAAGCTGCCGAAGAGGGTATGAAGATTTTAGCCGATACGATTCCGAGGAGTACCGGCCATTGTGTAAGCAAATTGAGATTGCTGCAATTTGTAATGGCAGTTTCCGATGAACTTTTTTCTTCAGGATTGGAAGGCGTAAAAAAAGCTTTAAAAACTAAAGAAGGAAGAGAACTAATTAAAAAAGATGCGTTTATCTTTGCTGGGGACAAGTCGGACAAATTTGTAATACTATCTGAGGACCCTGAGTTAGAGGGAAGATCAATTAAAGAGATAGCAGAAGAAAAAAAGCAGGATCCAGACGAGCTATTATTGGATTTACTTGCAGATGACAAAAGGTATGTTTTTTGGTTAGGTGGCCCTTCAAGAGCTGATTTTCCGGATGAACCTCATTGCGAAAGTATAGTAAATAATCCCTATGTGTGTGTTGGTACAGATGAGATTATGGGAGATGTAGAAGACCCCTACGATTGGTATGAGCTTCAACGAAGGGGAGGCTTCCCCATCTTTATGAAGATGTATTTATCGAAAAATGTACCTATAGAAGAAATAGTTAGGCGCAATACTTCCATGGTGTCAAGGCATTTTAACATAAAGGAAAGGGGTGAACTGAAGGAAGGATATTTTGCAGACATTGCAGTAATAGACTTAGAAAAATATAGTTTTCCATCTCCGAAAGAGGTAAATTGCCGCAACCCTTTTATTATGGCATCAGGGGTTGAATATGTATTGGTTAACGGTAAAGTAGCATTAGATGCTGGCATATTGAAAAAACCTTTAGCTGGGAAAGTATTAAGAAAAAATCATTAAGCCATGAAAAAATTAGGAGAGGAGAAGGATGATGAAGTTAAAAAGCAAGAGATTAAGCTTTGTTATTACAATTTTAATGATTTTAGCTTTGTTAGTGACAGCCTGTGGAAGCCAGCAAACCCAAACAACAGATGAGGGCGAAAACAATCAGGGACAAACAACCGGGCCTAAAATAGGAGGAAATTTGGTTGTGGGTATTACGGGGGATCCCTACAGTATAGCGCCGTGGGTTTCTAATGATTTGAATTCAGCTATGATAGCTAACTTAATTCTACCTCCTCTTATGGTAACAGATGAAAACGGGAAAAAAATACCTTATATCATTAAAGACTATAAAATGAGTGACGATGCAAAGGAATATACGATAGTCATACATGACGGCATCAATTGGCACGACGGAGTACCGTTTACTGCTGAAGATATAGCATTTACGGCAGAGTATACTGTAAAGCACAAATTAGGTTTTGGAGCTGATATGTTTGCGAACGTGGAAAAAACGGAAGTAATAGATAAAACAACGGTAAAGTTTTATTTAAAGAAACCTCAGGTAAACTTCTTGTCTCAGGTAGGTTTTTGGATAAACATAATGCCAAAGCACATTTTCGAAAAAGTAGAAGACCCTATGAACTTTAATTATGACGGTACCGGATACGGACCTTTTAAACTGAAAGAGTATAAAAAAGGTGAGTATTATATCTTTGAAAGGGTTCCTAATTGGCCTTTAGCAAACAATGGTTTAGGTGCTTATTTAGAGACGGTGACTTTCAGAGTTTTCCCCGATCACAATGCTTTGTTATTAGCAATGAAAAATGGTGAAGTACATGTCTCTGGGTCTGCTATGCCTGTAGCATCTCAGAAACAATTGGAAGCCTCTCCTGACAAATTTGGAGTATTAAAGGTTATGTCCCTGGGGTATGGTTATTTTGGATTTAATTATAAGAATGAGCTTTTAAGAGATAAAAATGTAAGGAAAGCAATTGCTATGACAATTGACCGCGATGCGATAGTTAATACGGCGCTTCAGGGCGGTGCCGTAAAAATGGAAACACCTATTTCTCCGGTATACAAGGACCTGGTAAAGTCAAACATTAAATTCCCACCGTTTGATTTAGAGGGAGCCAAAAAAGTACTAGAAGATGCAGGATATAAATTAAATAGTGAAGGAATTAGAGAGAAGAATGGAAAGAAACTTGAGTTTGAATTGATATATCGAACCACCACAATTAATGCTGATTCTATAGTTAATATATTTAAAGCTAATGCTGAAAAGGTTGGTATAAAAATTAATTTGAAGCCTGTTGATAATGCGACTTATACAGATAGAGTGGTAAAGCAAAGAAATTTTGATATTAATTTCATAGAGTGGGGGGTAATTGACGATCCAGATTCTTCTTTAGCAACGATATATAAATCTGACACAGCGTTGAATTTCATGGGATATAAAAATGAAAAAATAGATGAGATATTAGAGAAAGTGCAATCGGAACCCGATTATCAGAAACGTGTAGAAATGATGAACGAATTCCAAAAAGAATTTATTGAAGAACTTCCTACGGTTAACGTGTATGTAAAAATTAATGCCTATGGATATTCGAAAGAATTTGAAGGTTGGTCTCTGACACCAGGACTTTTTGGACCAATTGCAGCTAAAGATTTAGTAAAAGTATACAAAAAATAACTTAACTTTTAAAGGAGATGATTTAAATGGGTATTAAAACGGCTTATAAAGGCTATAAAGCATATTCCTATTTAGAACCCGGGGTGGATTATCAAGAATTTGAGTTTGCACCGTGGAATTGGGCTGGAGAGTATTTAATTCCTCTAGATGAGACTCAAGAAGAAAGGGTTATACGTTTAGCAAAAGAAAAGATATTTATTGCGTTGCATGAACATCCGGTACTTTTTCCCCAAAAAATAGAACAAACGATAGAGTATAACAGAGCCGGTAGGGAATTTTGCGCTTACCAGGCACTGGCCTTGTCGTATTACGATTGCGTTTTCGATAATATGATGGATGGTACGAATATGATATCTTCTAAGGCAGGGTGGAAATGGCAAGATGTGATTCATGACTTGGGTATGAGGCTATGCGACATTGCTCATCAGGATTTTCTAATCCATTGCAAGAGAGTAGAAGATATTTATAAAGCCCACGAAGAGGGGAAAATCGCCTGGGTTGCTTGTATTGAAGGGGCTGCGCCTATAGAAAATGAGTTGGACCGCATAGACATCCTTTATGGATTAGGCGTACGGGCGATGGGTATCACTTATTCTGAATCAAATGCTTTAGGCAGCGGGTTGAGGGAAGATAACGATGGTGGACTAACTAAATTTGGCAAAGAAGCTGTAAGGCGTATGAATAAAGTTGGAATGTTGATCGATGTTTCTCACTGTGGTTCTAAGACTGCGTATGATGTTGCAATGTATTCCGAAAAACCAATAATAGCAAGTCATGTGGGAGCTAGAGCATTATGGGAAAGCAAAAGGCTATTTCACGATGATTTAATAAAGGCGATTGCTGAAAAAGGTGGGATTATAGCCGTTGAAGCGGCTCCCCACACTACTATGACAAAAACCAGAATGACTCACGATATAGATTCCGTAATGGAACATTTTGAATATATAGCAAATCTCGTAGGAATTGATCATGTGTCGTTTGGTATAGATTCACTTTATGGTGATCATGTAGGTTTGCACCATGTATTCTCATCAAACTTATCAACTAAAGAAACCAGCAATAAAATCCTTGAATATGAGGAAGTTCCATACGTAAAAGGCTTAGAGAATCCTACCGAAGCTTCGTGGAATATCTTAAGATGGTTGGTAAAACATGGATATTCAGATGAAGAAATTGAAAAAGTAATCGGAGGAAATGCACTGAGAGTTTTAAAGCAAGTTTGGAGTTAGTAAAGTTTTGCTAAAAGGCAGGCATTAGAAGATGCTTGCCTTTTTTGTGTGCGCCCGGCATGAGTGTTAACTGTTGGATAAGGTAAGAGTATAAAGTGCATTAAGGACGATTTAAATAGAATATAACGAGTTTCAAAAATTGCACTATTGTTGGTGAAAGAAATGATTCTTGTTAACTAATTAAAGTTTAAGTATAATTTATTACAAACAAAAGGTTAGGAGGGAAAATAGTTTGTTACTTCCTGGCCGTGTAAATAAAATTTTTAGTATGTTATTAGAATCATCAAAACCCCTGCGGATTAAAGATATTGCACGTGAGTTTCAAGTAAGTGAACGTACAGTAAAATATGACCTTGATTTACTCAGAGATTGGTTAAAAAAGTATGATATTAATCTTTATTCAAAACCCAATGTAGGAATATGGATAGATGAAAGAGATAAAAATACTCGAATTAGTAATGAGTTAAAAAGAGATTTAAGTTTAAATGAGGGATTATATGGTTTTTTTGAGCGTCCAGAGAGAATTAGACGGCTTACTTTAGAATTGTTAGTGAATGATTCATTTTACAAAATTAGCGATTTAGCTGAAAAGTTTGAAGTTAGTCGAAATACAATTGTGAGAGATTTAAACATAATAGAAAAAGATTTAAAACAAAGGCATCTTGTGATAGAAAGGACTCGGCAAGGGATAAGAATAAGAGGTTCTGAATTTTATCGGAGGCTTGCTCTAGAATATCTTGTTCAGAGTACTATGGAAGAAAAAGAAATGAATAAAATCATTATGAATATAATTAAGGAAAAAAGTTTAAAAGGAAGAGAATTTTTATTAATCCAGAGCGTGCCTTTTTTATCTAAACAAGAACTGGAATATGTTTTTTCTAAGATACGTTTGATTATTTCCAGAATAGAAAATGAGTTGGAAATAATGCTTTCCGATAGAATAATCATTAATATATTTATTCGTCTTATAATTACAATTCAACGTTTAAAAAGGAAGAAAAGTGAAAACTTAGATTTTATGACAACAATTAATATTCAACAATTAAAAATGCAAAAATTATATCAAATTTTTAAAGAAGTATTAAATGGGCCTCCTTTTTTGAATTTTATTTTTACCGAATCTGAGCTCATATATATAAGTCTTCCTACGATAGAAATAGTACAGCCTCTATTGGAGGATATAAAAGATTCCGAGTATAGAGGAATTGATGTATATGAAAAAACAATAGAGTTAATTAAAAGGATGACAATAAAAACAAAAATTAACTTCGAAAAAGATGATCAATTATTAAATGCGCTATTGGTTCATCTAAAAGATAAAGTTGTGAAATTTAGATTTGGCATTATAGACCCTAATCCTATACTAGGTGCAGTTATTAGTTCTTTTTCTACTATGTTTCACTTGATTAAAGAATGTGTTTATGAGGTATTTAAGGAGGAGGATATTTATTTCACGGATGCTGATTTAGCCTATATTGTATTACATTTTCAAGCTGCTTATGAGAGACAGAAAAAAAATTATTTATTTAAGGCATTAATTGTGTGCAATACAGGCAGAGGGACAGCTCAATTACTAAAAACAATGCTTGAAAATGAAATTCCTGAATTAAAAATCATTGGAACAAGTTCAATATTTACTTTAAAAAGACAGATAGAATTGAAAAAGCCAGACTTGATTATTAGCGTAGTTCCGATAGAAGATATAACCATTCCTTTTATAAAAGTTCATAATATACCTACAGAAGATGATATACTACGGATTCATAAAATAATTAATAAATTACAAAAAAATTCTTCAACAGAGTTGTTTTGTCCCTCGGTTGAGGGAGAAAATTATTTTGAACCAGTGATTGCTGAACAATTTGTACAAAATATTATTTTTAAAGGGTATGTATTAAGCCAAAAAATTATTCAAGAATTTAAGGATAATCTTAGTGAAGAACGAGCAGAAGGTTTAAAACTTCATATTTTACTTTTAGCTGGTAGAATTGCTTTTAATTCATTTTATGATTTTGAATATACGGATTACAATTATAAATTTAATTATTCTTCTGAAATGCGTGAACGACTAGAGAAAATATTAAAAGAAAATGAAATTAATATTCCAGAAAGCGAAATAATGGCTATTTTGCAATATTTTAAATGAGAGGAGAAAATAGTAAATGAAGATTGATTTACTTGTTAAAAACGGTTATGTAATAGATCCTGGTAATAAAATGAAAGGCAAGTTTGATATAGCCATAGATAACGGGAAAATTTTAGGTATTTACCAGCCTAATACTTTTTCGGAATATTCCACAGAGAATGTGTTAGATGTTTCCGATTGCATAGTAGTACCAGGATTAATTGACCTTCATGTACATGTATTTCCAATTAAAACCGTATTGGGAATTTCTGCGGATCATGTTGGAGTTAATAAAGGAGTTACAACTGTAGTAGATGCCGGAAGTACAGGAGTTAGTTGTATTAACTTTTTTATTGATGAAGTAGTTAAAAAAAATATTACTCGTGTTTTACTATGGATTAATGTTGCTAGTCCTGGGTTATGTGAAGGGCTTTCAGAATTAGCTGATCTAAAAAACATAGAATTAGAAAAACTAGAAGAAGTAATTAAAGAGCATGGTCAAGTAATTCGTGGGATAAAAGTTAGGATGAGTTCTTCAGTTGTAAAAAACAATGGAATCAAACCACTTGAAATTGCTAAAAAATTTGCTCAAAAAGTTAAGCTTCCTCTTATGGTCCATATTGGCAATCCACCACCAGATCTTAATGATATTTTAAGTTTATTAGAAGCAGGCGATGTAGTTACTCACGCTTTCCACGGAAAGAAAGGAGGGATATTAGATGAGGATGGAAAGTTAATATTGGAAGCAGAGAATGCTTTAAAAAGAGGGGTTCTATTTGATGTAGGGCATGGTACTTCGAGTTTTAGCTTTAAGGTAATGAAACGTGCTAGAGATTTAGGAATTGTTCCTCATACTATTAGCACAGATATTTATCTTGATAATATAACTGGGCCTGTTTATAGTTTAGTTACTACGATGACTAAATTCATTGCCTTAGGATATTCTTTAGAAGAAGTAATAAAAGCTACTACAAGTATGCCAGCTAAGGTACTTCGTATGGAACATGAAATTGGCAGTATTAAAGAAGGAAACATAGCAGATATTTCCATTTTAAAATGGAACCAATCTCCTATTAAGCTTGTTGATTCTGAAGGTGAAGAAATAGTTGCAGAGAAGTTCTTGTTACCATTATATACAATCAAATCTGGAAAGGTTTTGAAGTGCAATGGATGAAGTTAAGGAAATATTAAAAGAAGTAATAGAAGAGATTTCTAAGAAAGAAAAGATAACAGAAAAAGAGAGAGAGGAACTATTTGAGTTATTAAGATTAGTTAAATTAAATGAAAAAGATGGTAAATTTTCTTTTTCGTTTAATCGTTTGGTGTTAATAGGATATCATTTATTGGCTTTTATTAAGAGATTAGAAGCGAATGAAAAATTACCACCTGTTGAACCAGGGTTATGGAATGAAATTTCACCAGAGGTAAAAAAAATGAGTATTGAAGTTTTGCAAAAATATGTGCAAAGGTTTAAGAAAGAATTAGACGAAACAGAAATATTTTTATTAGCGGTTCATTTTGAAGCGTCTAAAATTAAATGGGTAGGAGGAAAAAATAATGCATGATAAAGTGAAGGTGGTAATTGGTGATCGACTCGGGAAAGGACAAAAAGTGGCAAAAGGTGTTGAAGAAGCAGGTGGAATTGCGATTGTGATTCCAGGTGTAGGCGCAGATATGAAAGTTGGTGATGTAATGAATAAGGAAAATGCTGATTTTGGAATTGCTTTTTGCGGAAGTGGAGGGGCTGGTGCTTTAACTGCTCAAACAAAATATGGATATCCAGCAGAGTATGGACTTCGTTCTATTGATGCAGGTATTACTGCGTTAAGAGAAGGTAAAAGAGTCCTTGGTTTCGGCTTTATGGACATTGAGGAACTTGGCAGGAGATTAACAGAAGAATATATAAAATTAATTAAGAGAGAGAATAAAGATGTATAAAGAGTTTGATCGTACATTAAAATTTGAAGAAAAAGGTGAAACTATTGAAGAAGTATTTAATAGGATATTTTCACAAATAAGGAATAAACTTTCATATGAGATTAAAGATTTAATAATTAGAATTGAACCAAAAGATATTGAGGTTGTAGAGGCAAAGAAGATCATATTTACTGAAAGATTTTTAGGGCTGTTTTTCCCGCGAAAGCGTAATTTGTATAAGGTTAAAGCTATGATAACAGTGAGGGTAGGAGTGATAGAAATTTCACAAATAAAATTTGAAGAAATAGATGATACGCCTACGTTACTAAAACAATTTTTAAAAATTTAGAGTAAAGGAATGGAAGGGAGTGTTTGGGATGACTATCGTGATAATCTTAAAATCAATAATTATTGGGGCTTTGGTAGGATTTGGAGTTGGAGCAGGTGCTGCAAGAATGTTTCATGCTCCTACAGTTCAGGGGATGGGAGCATTTCGAACATTAGGAGAATTAAATGCTTGTCAAGGTGATCCAATTTCGCATTTTTCTTTTGGCTTGGGATTTTTATTTAACTCATGGGCAACGGTTATAGGAGCTGGGGCATTAACACAAGATGTTGAACATAGAATTATTCCAAACTGGGCTGCGGCATTACTTTTAACAAAAAATAGAAACGTGAAAGAAACCTTACACGATCCTAAAAAAATGGCAGTAGCTGGTGCTATCGTAGGAGCGATATTAATACCTCTTTTAAATTCAACAGCGGCGGCAGTTCCACAATCGTTACAAAATGTTGCGACAAAAGTTTTGGTACCAGCCGCCAATTGGCTAATCAATCCTGTTATGCCCATAATATTCTGGTTGGCAGCACTTGATGCAGGAAAACGGACAGGTATTTGGGGAACAATTTTAGGTGGATTAGCACATTTGATAATGGGAAATGCTGTACCAGGTATTGTTTTGGGAATTTTGATAGGAAAGGGTGTAGATGATTCTGGTTGGAATAGAATTACAAAAACTTTAGTAACTACTGTTATTATTTTATTTGTATTAAGTGGATTTTTCCGGGGTTTCGATGTAGCATTACTGAAAAGCATGAATATTGGAATACCCCAATGGTTAATTAATCTTCATAAATTCTTTGGAATGGTGGTGAAATAAAAATGGAAGATATAAAAATAGAAGATAAAAAGCTTGGTTTCTGGTATTCAGAATGGGGATTTATTGTATTTGTGATGGCTCTTGCTTCTGGTATTTTTGGTGGAACTCATTTATATTACACATATCATGTTGGGGCATTCAATGACTTGGCTGTTGTTGCTTTACTAGAAGCTGGACTTAAAGGAGGCGGATTTGGCGCCGCAGCTGCCTTTGGAGGAGCTTTTTTATTCGCACGTGTTATAGAAGGTCCATTGGTAGGAATTTTAGATATTGGTGGTGCTTTACAAACAGGAGTAGGAATTGGGATACCAGCGTTGATGCTTGGAGCAGGCTTTACCGCCCCGCTTGAATCGTTTCCTTTAGCCTTACTAACGGGTGCTATTCTTGGAGCTATAATTGGAGTTGTAATAATTTCTATTCGAAAGTTTACAGTTGATAAGATAGACTCTACATTCGGAGCAGATATTATGATGGGAGCAGGTAATGCTGCTGGACGATATTTAGGGCCTTTGATTGTAATTTCTGCTGTCATGGCTTCTATTCCAGTAGGTTTAGGGGCTATAATTGGAGCTGCAGTTTTTTATGCGTACAAAAAGCCAATTGCAGGGGGAGCTATACTTGGAGCGATGTTAATGGGGGTTTTCTTTCCAATTCAATAATAATTTGCAGGCAGGTTAATCTGCCTGCTTTTATGGAGGTTGTGGTTATGAGTATTTATCAAAAATACGGTTTAAAAAAGATTATAAATGCAAGCGGTAAAATGACTGCTTTGGGAGGCGGTGCTGTAGATACGAAGGTAGCACAAGCAATGTTTGAAGCTGCGCAAGATTACGTTGATGTACAAGAATTAATGTTAAAGGCAGGTAGAATAATTGCTGAAATTACGACGGCGGAAGATGCATGCCCGACAGTAGGTGCTGCTGCTGGCATTGCAATTTCTGTAGCTGCTTTAATTGCAGGGAAGAATTTAACTCTTATTGAGCAGTTACCGTATAGTGAAGGTTTGAGAAATGAGGTTATCATCCAAAAAGGACATTCGATTAATTTTGGAGCTTCTATACTACAAATGATTAGATTAGGTGGAGGTAAAATAGTTGAAGTAGGCCAAACAAACTATGTTGAAAAAAGTCATATTATAGATGCAATTTCAGAAAAAACTGTTGCAATTTTCTATGTAAAATCACATCATGCTGTTCAAAAAGGTATGTTATCTCTTCCTGAAATAATTGAAATTAGCAAAGAAAATAATATTCCAATAATTGTAGATGCAGCTGCAGAAGAAGATATACAGAAATATATTCAAATGGGGGCGGAGCTTGTAATATATAGTGGCGGTAAGGCTATAGAAGGTCCTACTTCAGGTTTTATTTGTGGGAAAAAAGAACTAATTGAAGCTTGTCGTTTGCAGTACAAGGGTATTGGAAGGGCAATGAAAGTTGGAAAAGAACAAATTATGGGTTTAATTGCTGCATTAGAGATTTATAAAAATAAAGTAGAAGATATAGAAAAACAATTACAGCAAGTTCAATGGATAGTTGATCAGTTTCAAAATATCGATGGAATAACTGCTTCGGTTGTGCAGGATGAAGCTGGAAGAAAAATTTATCGTGCTCAATTAAAATTTGACGAAGAGAGATTAAACATTTCAACGCATGAAATTATACAACAATTAGAAAGAGGGGAACCTGCAATTTTTACCAGGAATCATTATGCAAATTTAGGCATTATAAGTATAGATCCTCGTCCTTTGCTTCCAGGGCAAGAAAAAATAATTGTTAATCGAATAAAAGAAATTTTAAGAGTACAATGAGGTGTGAAAAATGGAAGTTAGATTAAATGTATTGGCAAAGAATTTAGAGAATGCTAAAGAAATTGTAGAGGTAACAGAAGGAAAAGTATTTATTGGGATTTTGACAAAAGAGTTCGATTCTACAGAAGAAGCGATTAAAAAGGTTTTTGAATTTCAAAATGCAGGAATACCTGTTTCTATTGGACTTGGTGCAGGGGATCCACTACAATGGCAAAAGGTACTAGAGGTTGCTATTGCCACTAAGCCCGCACACGTAAATCAAGTTTTCACGGCAGCAGGGTATACTTTAGGAGCATTAAAAGCAGTTAAAAGTGAACATACCATAGTAAATGCTCTAATTAGACCTTCTGGTATACCAGGAAAAGTATTTATTTCAACAGGACCAACTAGTGAAAAATACTTAGAAATGGTGTCATGTGATTTAGCAGCAGCGATGTTGGCGGAGATAGGTGTTCCTTCAGTAAAGTTTTTCCCAATAGAAGGAAACAAACGGCTTGAAGAAGTAGAGGAAATGGTTAAAGCGTGTATTAACCACGGTATAACTATTTTTGAACCAACAGGTGGAATTGACAAAAAATCTTTACCTACTGTTCTAGAAGTTTGCTTAAAAAATGGTATTCAAACTGTGATCCCTCACGTTTACACTTCAATTATTGATAAAACAACAGGTTTAACAAGAATAGAAGATGTGGAAGAATTAGCGACAATTGTAAAGAGAGTTGTTGAATAATGCGGGATATTCGCCTTGTAGTAGTTGATATTGACGGGACTTTATTAGATTCAAATGGTAATCTTCCTCCAAAGACAATATCAACAATAAAGAAAGTGCAAAAGAAAGGAATCCTTGTTACATTAGCTACAGGTAGGACATTTCGTTCTACCTGTACAATTGCAAAATTGTTGGGAATTAAAATTCCTGTGATTTGCTATAATGGAGCTTATATATCAAGTATAGGGCAACCTCCACTTTACACGTTTCCAATCTCAAGAGAAAAAATTAAGCCTATTATTAAAACTTTAGAAGAAAATAATTATTATATAAAATTTTATGCGGATGATTGTTTATATGTTCAAGAGGCTATAGAAGAGACTTATCTTTTCTCAAAAATACATAAGGTTCCTTTTGTGGAAGTGGGAAAAGGTAAACTTTCTCATCTAAATAAAGATCCTTTAAAAATTGTGGTATATGATACTCCCGAACGTATTAAGAGCGCATTAGAAATGATTAAACCTTTGAAAGATGAATTTACCTTTATTATAGAAAATGATAATTTTGAAGTTAATTCTAAAAACATAACTAAAGCTGTGGCTGTAGAATTACTTTGTAACTATTTAGGTATTTCAATGGATCAAGTTATGGCATTTGGTGATGGAGTAAATGACGTTGAGATGTTTGAATCTGTAGGAGTAGGAATTGCAGTTGAAAATGCAATTCCTTTACTAAAGGAAAAAGCAGATTTTATTACCAGCTCAAATGATAAATTAGGTGTCGCACGTATGCTAGAAAAAATTTTTCTAGACGACAGTTAAAAGTGAATTAAAAGGATATAGAAGGATTGTGAGGGTTACCCGCTTCAACGAAATTATTCCAAAAAAAATGGTAACTAGTCCTATTAGAATAAAAAGTAAAGTTATTTTTACATTTTTCAGTATGTTTTTACTTCCTTTTATGTTCACGTTCTGAAAATCATTTCTATTTCCTCTGAAGTTTTAGGCCTCGATATATAATAGCCTTGTATTTTGTCACAACCCCATTCCTTTAGCATACTAAGCTGTTCTCCTTTTTCTACACCTTCTGCTACGACTTCATAATTCATTTCCTTTGAGATATACAAAATTCCCTTAATTAATGTTTTTACTTTGTTTTCGTCAATCCTGTCAATAAGGCTTTTGTCCATCTTAATAATGCTTATAGGAAACTCTATCATGTTTATTAAGGAAGAATATCCAACACCAAAATCATCTAGCGAAATCTTTATTCCCCTTTTTAAAAATTCGTCTATTTTGTTTACCTTTTGCTCTTTAATGTCTAATATTTGAGTTTCAGTAAATTCTATGCCGATGAGATTTGATGGTATATTGTATTTACTAATAAGCTCATCAAATTTAAAGAAAAACTCATCCTCCCTAAGCTGAAGGGGAGAAACATTGATGTTAACCTTAAGCTCTATGCCCTTATTCCGCCAATCTTTTATTTGTTTAAAAACATTTTCAATAATAAAAATACCAAATTCTTTAATAAGACCAGTCTCTTCAAGCAATGGAACGAATCGTGAAGGAGAGATGTCGCCATATTTGTCGTTCTTCCACCTTGCAAGGGCTTCAACTTCCCTTATCCTATTCACTCTCAAATCATAAATAGGTTGAAATAAAAGGTAAAACTCGTTGTTTAGCATCGCTTTCTTGATATCTAGCATCATTTCAGCTTTTTCGATTATTTTGTCCTCTATAGTTTTGTCAAAAATGACATATTTTGATTCACCCAACTTTTTAGCTTCAAACATTGCAGCATCTGCTTTTCTTATAATATCATCCATATGTTCGCTTACTTTTGATACATAAATGCCTGCGCTCACTGTTGTTAAGATATCTTTTTCCTCAACTTTGAAAACATAATTAAACGTTTCTATAACATTTTCTATAACGCTTATTGCTTCATCCAAATTACAGTGGAAAAGGACAACGAACTCATCACCTCCAAACCTGAAAATCTTTCCCTTTTCTTTTACTATTTCAAGCAGCATCTTGCTTATTTCAACTAACACTTTATCCCCAAAATGATGTCCATAGGAATCATTAATGTATGTGAAATTATCAAAATCAAGGAGTGCAACAACAAATTGGGAATTGCTAGAGCTATAATACTCATATAAAAAATATCTGTTTGGAAGGTTGGTCAAATAATCATAATAATACTTCTTATCTCTAAGTTCCTTTTTCTTCAACACATAAATCATCCTTTCATATTCGGTCGACGGTTAAAAGCCAACTGCAACAAATTAAATAATGTCTTCAACGATTTTTTCATCTTTGTCTAAATATAATTTTATTTTTTCGCCATTTCTTAATTTGTAGCCTATTTTATCAAAGTATAATTCGACTCCTTCATAGCCGTAAAGAATTTTTACTATTGAATTTTTACTTCCTTTTAATAATACGTGACTGGCGACGCCGTGCGATCCTGCTTCTTTTACAAAGATATTTTTGTCAAATTCGATCGTGCTCATTTTAACCTTACCATTAATGGAAACTGAACCATTTGTAGAAATTTTTGTATTATAACAACCTGCTTCTGAGGTTATAATTACGTCCTTCATAGCATAAATTTTGCTGTCATGAACCCATTTTGCAAGTATATGTCCCTTGTTTTCATGTTCCTCGGCTAAAATCCTTGATATGAAGAGGATTTTTTCATAAATTTCTTTCAATGAATTCAAATGTTTTATAAGACCAATAATATCGTAATCCAAAATGTTGTCGAGTGTTTTAACAAGACTTTTTAAATGTCCCAGAGGATTTTGAAGCACATTTGAACTGCGTATCATACTTATTTCTCTTGATGATGTTTTTAACTCTTCTTTTAAAGTTTCGATTAATTTAATTTTCTCGCTTAAATGTCTGGAATTATTCATAACCGTTGGTAGTTCTTTAATATGGACAAAAATTGCCGATAATTTCTCAACAATAAGATTTACGGCGTGAAGTTCTATTTTATCAAAAATGTTTCCTGGTAAAAAACCGGCATGTAACTGGCTATCAACAATTCCGCCATGGATAATAATATTTTGCCCTCCCTGAACTACTGATTCGTAAACTGAACCCCGTATCTGAACATTTCCTGAAGCAATTACTTGATTACCTTTTTCGACATTTCCGTTTATTATAATGTCACCATCGAATGTTACAGGTCTTGAATTCTTTGTGATACTTCCTTCGTAAATTAACATGGGAATAGAATTAAAAAAATATACAAATTTATCATTTTCGTCCTTTTTATGTACAACCGGCCTTATGTCAGCTATCGCAACTATTTTATCTTCATCTTTTTTAAAAACTATGGAATCGCTGAGAATTTTTACTTCAACATCTCTTACAGGTGGTGCATGTATAATTCTACCTCTTACGCTAATTCCATTTTCACCTTTTATGGGTTTATGTAGTTTCGCGATTACATCGCCTTTTTTTGCAAAAGGCATACTTGCCATCTTAAATATGTCTGCTTCAGAGAATGTTTCGGTATAAAGAATTCTCGGTTTGTCGATTTTTACAACAAATTCTAGATAGCCATCCCTGCCACTTTTATATGGTGTTCCTCTTGCTATTACTGCTTCTTTTTTATTTTGGGCATATACACTAATTAATGCACTTTTATCTACACTTACTATAATTCCATTCTTACGAAGATCGCTTTCCAGTATATTTAAAAATTCATGAATATCTACATTATCCCAAGAAGAAGAAAGGGTTTTTTTCAAGGTTGCAACCATTTCATCATCCGAAATTTCTACAATAACCCCCATTTTCTTCAAAATATCACTTAATTCTATTTTCATAAAAACACCCCCGCATGTTAGGCACTCAAATGGATATTCTATATTCAAATATATATTCTGATATACATGCCTTATATAATGCCTTATATACAGTTATTTGTCATCTAATGTAATATGTGTGATTATTTTTTTAGAAAAAGACAATATAAAATTTTTAGTTATTTTCAAGTTATAACTTATTTACAAAAGCAAAATATAAATAGCTAACTGTTTTGTTTTTTACATTATTATCTATTAAAGTACTATATTCGACAAAAAAAGCATAAATCCTTCTTAAAATTAAAAAAAAAAAAAAAAAAAAAAAAAAAAAAAAAAAAAAAAAAATTCAGAAAAAACTGTTTCGTTTTAAATTCTAAGGTATGCCACATCCAATTGTTGTTTTTATATACTTTGATTTTTATTGTATTATCTTCCTGTGCGCTCAAACATGCTGCCTTTATAAAATACGAGAAATAAATATCTAACTATACTCAATACAGGTGTTTTGTCTTTCAATACTTTTCCCTTCGTCATATTGTGATTTCCTTCTCCAAGTAGGATATTGTCAAAAGTTTTTACTTGATATAAATCTAGGTACCACCTAATGCACCTTATTAAAACCACTCCTCTTGTCTTTTTTTGTGTACTCTAAAAGGGCAGTGCACATGCACTGCCCTTTTGCTATTACGACTCCAAGAGAACTTCCGGTTGAGAAAGAAGTTCTACCAGTCGATTTAAGAATCTAGCAGCAGGGGCACCGTTTATTACCTGATGATCTACAGTAAGGCTAAGAGTCATAAATTGCGCAGAGCGGATGTTTCCATTCTCGAGGACTGGCCGTTCCACTATTCTCCCAATACCGAGAATTGCAGATTGTTTTGGATATAGCACAGGGGTAAAGAAGTCAACACCATAAGTGCCCAGATTTGTAACTGTAAAGGTACCCCCTTGTAGCTCTTCTGGCTTTATAATACCTTGTAGAACTGCATCAGTAAGTCGGCGCCTTTCAACAGCCATTTCATTAAGATTGAGTATATGAGCATTTTTGATTACAGGCACTAGAAGTTCATCGCCACGGGCAACAGCAAATCCCAAGTGAACTTCTACAGGCACTACCATATCATCTCCATCAATAACGGCCTGCATTACAGGATTTTCTATAATCGCCTGAACCACTGCTTTATGTATAAGATCCGTCATGTTGGCAGGTGAACCTTTTTGTTTAAGCTCCATGCGGACTTTGATTAACGCGCTTACATCTATCTCTCGCCCTAATGTATACTGTGCAGTTTCTCGAAGGCTTTGTAACATCCTCGCACCAACTAAACGTTGAGTAGGAGTGAGGGGTACCCTTTTTGCTGTTAAATCTTTCTTTTCAGAACGCTGAGCAAAATTCTTAACATCTTCCTCAGTAATTCGACCACCCGGACCAGTACCCGGCACTGTCTCCAGAGGAATTCCCAATTCGCGGGCGAGCTTACGGGCTGCAGGAGTAGCTCTTACATCGCCCGTGCTGCTACTATGGACTTGGGAATCCACTGGAGTATTCTGGGTTGTTAGCTCTATCTCGCCGTGGATGTGGGTTGTTTCCTCTGGCGCATTGACTGGAGGTGTCGCAGATTCACTACCTCCAGATACCTCCGTGGTCTCTTCTTCGATCAAGCAGAGCGGCTGCCCAACCTTGACTACATGGCCTTGTGGACATAGGATTTTTGTCAGTATCCCGCTTACTGGAGCCTGGAGTTCAATAGCCGCTTTTTCAAATTGCACTTCCAACAGCAATTCACCTGCTTGTACTGGCTGCCCTTCATCCTTGAACCAATTCACCACAAACCCTTCTATTCCATTTGATACT
>JADBKJ010000028.1 GCA_014896455.1 Thermoanaerobacter sp. | reverse complement strand
CTCATATAATCGAATTGTAACCATCTCAAGGTACATACGCATAAGAGTTTCTTTGGGAATGTTCATACCTTTTCACTCCTATCTATTTACAATTTTTCAATTTTTTACAATATACTACCCTGCTTTATAATATCAAAGAAGGTGAATATGTTTTAATTTCTTTTGTTACATCCCCCCCCCTTTTAGATTTTGCATTAAATATATTCTTGCAAAAAATATGCCAGCACCCATTATTGAGTGCTGGCATATTTAACTCTTGATTTTTACAAGAAATTATGAAATCTTAATCTGCTTCTTTGTAACTTATGTCTCTTTTTGTAACGTTAGATTTTGGAACACTATAACGAGTCTTTAGCCCATATTTATAAAGCTTCCTATATAAGGTGTTCCGTGCTATGCCTAAGGCTTTAGCAACTTTGGTTATATTACCTCCATAATGTTCGAGAAGTCGACTAATCTCCTGCTTTTCCAGTTCAATAAGAGAGGTAGAAGAAAAAGTACTGCTGTTCTCGCGGATAGTTTGAGAGCCAGACAAGTAAGGTGGCAAATGATTAACAGAAATTGTACTACCCTCTGCTATATTCACTGCCCATTCTGCCACATTTCGTAATTCCCTAATGTTTCCTGGCCAGTCGTAATTACTTAATAAAGGCCAAATTGATGGATCAATATTGGTAATATTTTTGCCTAATTTTTGCGAAAATTTATTGACAAAATGTTGAAAAAGAAGAGGTATATCACTTTTGCGTTCTCGTAACGGGCATAAATGAATAGTGAGAACTCTCAGGCGAAAATACAAATCCTCTCGGAATTTTTTCTCTTTTACTAACTTCGTTAAATCCGAATTGGTCGCAGCAATAATTCGAACATCTAACGGTATCTCCTTATGTCCGCCTATTCGAACTACCTTTTTTTCTTCCAACACTCTCAAAAGGTAAACCTGTATATCCATAGGCATATCGCCTATTTCGTCTAAAAATAAAGTACCTCCTTGTGCTTGTTCAAATTTACCTGGCTTGCCCTCTGGTCGTGCGCCGGTAAAAGCTCCGCCTACATAGCCGAAAAGCTCACTTCCAATTAATTCTCGCGGCAAAGCACCACCATTTATTGCCACAAAAGGTCCTTTCCTACCGCTAGCCTCATGAATAGCTCTTGCAAAAAGGTCTTTCCCTGTCCCTGTCTCTCCTAAAATAAGGACTGGTGCATCGCTATTTGCTGCAATTTGGGCTAATCGTATGCTTTCACGCAAACAGGGATGATTCCCTAATATTACTTCGAATCCTTTTAAGGTTGGAGGAGAGCTTATATAAAATTGACCACCTTCATGAATTTTTAGAGCTATTAGAGCCGCTACATTTTCATTGTAATAACCACTTATGGGTGAAACATCTGCGCTACACCGCAAGATACCTTTTCTACTTTGCACTAATATTTCTTGGTTTTTTACACTCTGCCGCGCTTTTATGAGGAATAGGATTTCCTGCGAATTGTCAAATATTTCATCAGCTCTTCGTCCTATTAAATCTTCTTTTTTCCATCCCAAAAATTTCTCAGATGCATAATTAACCTTGATTAATCTTCCTGTATTATCTATCACTAATAAGGGATCAGGGTTGTTTTCTAAGAAGTATTCTGAGAGTTGTCTGTAAGGTAAAGTTTCTTTAAAGGCTTTACTCTGCTTCAAATTGTTTTCAATCGCAATTGCAGAAGATACTATAGTAGCTAATGCCAGTTTATTTTCTCGGTACCAGGGTCCCGAAAGGTCAATAACTCCAATAAGTTTTCCTTCCGGACTAAAAATTGGAGAACCAGTACATGTCCAAGAGTGAAGTCCGCGAGAGAAGTGCTCAGCCCCAGTTACATCAAGGGCTTGTCCTATAACCATTGCAGTTCCTATACCGTTAGTGCCAACTTTATCTTCTCGCCAGCATGCGCCAGGAATGAAATTGGTTCTTCGAGCTAGGTCTATAGTTTCCTTGTTATTCCCTAAAGTTTCTAATATATAACCGTCCTCTCCTACTAAAACTGCAAGAAATCCATAGTCACCAGCCAGCGATAAAAGCTTTTCCATAATCGGCCTAGCAGCTTGAATTAATTCTTCTTGTCTTTCTCTGGCTTCTTTTAAAGCGGCACCCTCGATAATTTCTTGTCCTTGTTCCTGGTACGGATTGACGCCTGCAATTTTGCACCTTTCCCAAGATTTAAGTATTTCCGATCTAACGATTTGTTTTGAGATAGTCATGGTGTTTTGAAAATCGTTCCATTGGTGCCACACTTCTTCATAAACTCCATAAAAATTTCCTTTCATTCACCTCTCCCCCTGTACCAAGTTATATCAGATAACCCCATAATTTAGGGGGTTATCAAGCCTTACAATACTTGATACAAATAGATTTGAGAAAAAGAAGGTTTACCCCCCCTCTTTGATGTCGAAGGTAAGAGTTACCGAAACCAAAAACCACAAAGGAAGAAACTCTATGTTATATTTCGACAACCACTACGCAATCTCCTTCTTCCTTCTCTATTAAAATTTTGTTTGAAAATTTTTCTTATAGCTTTAAAGCACTTTAAAGTAGATGTAGGTCAATACCATTTTTAAATTTTTAATTATTGTTTTTGTGGTTATATAAAAAGACGGTTTTAAACCGCCTTTTTATAATCCGAGTTCCATTCTTGCAAATGAAGATAGACGATCATGACCCCATGGAGGTGAATACACAATTTTTACTTCTACCTCGCTATAATCTCCATTTGAAAGTACTTCGTTTTTTACCTCATTTGACAACACATCAGCAAGTGGGCAACCTAATGCTGTTAGTGTCATTATAATGTATAATTTATCATCTTCTTTGTGAATTTCATAAACAAGCCCAAGGTTTATAATATCTATACCGATTTCTGGATCGACAACAGACATGAGAACATCTATTATACGATTTTGCTCTTCTTTGTCATCAATGCCAACAAATTTAATTGGTGCAAAGTCAAGAAATTCTTCACTTTCCATAATATATTGCGCCTGGTTACCCAAACTGTACAAAATTGACAGTTTAGATAGCTGGGGTATTTGTAGTCCGCCCTTCAGACTTTCCCAGCCCCAGCAGGCGGTATTTGGGAAAGCCATAGCCCCTGCCCCAAGAAGCAGGAACTTGCGCCCTTAAGGGCCTCTCCACTTACCCTGAATTAGTAACTCTTTCAGGGTAGAGAAGTCTCTTTTTACCTTCTCAGGAGAGAGTGGAGTCACCACCGCTACCTTGAGAACTCGCCAGAAATCATAGGTACTAAAACTTGTTCCATACAGAGGTCTTAGCACCCTTCCTGACTCACTCTCAAGGCTTTGTATGAGTTTTATTGCTTTGTTTATCTCTTTTAAGTGCCTTTTCTTCAAATACTTGTTTTTGACAGTATTTTTTACGTACTCTTTTAATTCTTCTAATTCATCTACAGTCAATGCGTTGAGAAACTTTATATAATTATCTGGTATCTTTTCTTCTTTGCCTAATCCCCTTCTTGCTATTACATAGGCTGCTCCCATATCCTTTGTTATCATATACTGTGGAGAATATTTTAACATCCCTATTATTGAGGTGTAAGAAGGGTCTAACTCTATTACTTCTATCCCTCCTCTTTTTGCTAGTGTTTTTATTTTTGAAAGAAGTGATTTATAGCTAAAGTTATGTCTTATCCTTCTTGATTTTCTCCCTGAATAGTTTCCTCTTTTACCTTTTTCTTTTATTTCTAATTCTTCAATTATTATTGCTTTTCCTTTTTCTTTTGCTATTTTTACTATTTCATGAGCATACTGCCATCTGAAATATTCTCTTTTGTCTTTGTCTCCACTTGCAAGCTCTGGCATCGGTATACTGCCATAACTTATTAGATTGCCTTTTTCATCTACTTCTGCCCATGATATATTGTCTGGATATGCGTTTATGTCTATCCCTATTGCTATAATCACTTAATTAAAACTATACTATTTTTTACTTTTTATTTCAACTGTTGATACCTCCTTGTGTAAAAAATAAAAATGTGAATAACCCACATAAAAACTAATCTACTATTTTGGGAGGGTATTTAAATTAAAAGAGAACTGCGTGAACCATCAAAGAGGCAGTTCCTTTTTAATTAGGCCTTTTATTTTTTCTAAAGCAATTTCTTGCGAAGTACTCAGATTTTGTATATTTTCTTTCAACTCCCTATAAGCTTCTTTTAGTAAATCCCTTTCTTCAGTCATTTGTTTATTTTCTAAATAAGAAACATATTTGTTAAAAAATTCATCAGAGATTAGTTTTTCAATTTCTACAGTTTCATCAATTTCTTCAATCTTGTGTGGGAACTCAGCAACATACCTTAAAATATTAGAAGAAAAGAGATTTTTTAATACTTTAAAATTTTCCGCGTTTGGAGGCAAAGTTAGTAGCTCACCTGTAATTTCAAAGCTCTTTTTTAATTCATCATTTTCAGTTTGCTGGGCTTTAATGTACAAACTGTCAATAATACTTATTAAAGATTTTTCAAAAACAACTGGTTCGGCTAATATTTCATCTAAAGTATCAACTAAAAAATTAACAACTGAACTAAAAGGCAAGTTTTTGGTGGTAAATATTGAGAGCGTTTTGGATAAAAATTTAAGGTAAAACAAATATACAGTGAAAAAGGGTAGTTCCAAAGGTTCTTTGATAATTTTATTCCAATCCTCCTCGATTAAATCACTCATTTTGGCAGTTATATACTCGTTGAAAGAAATATATTGAGAAGCTATTTCGAAGAATTTTTCGTTTCTTTTTTCCTTGTTATCTATTTTAGCAATTTCTTCAAAAGCTTTAGATATTTCCAGCATTGTAGCACCTACAATTACCCTCAAAAATGAATGATATTCATCTGTAATGGAAAGGCTTATTAAATGTAATAAATTTTTTAATTCTTTGTCGGTAAAGCCATAGTTTTGCAAAGCATATGAAATTTCTAAAAGATAGTTTTCTATTATGTATTGGTTGTGAAGCTCCAGCATTAAATTGTCTATTTTTTCTTCTTCATTTTCATTAAAAGTAAATTCAACAAACAACCTGCCGGGTATTCTCAAGTATTTTAACCTTTTGTCTTCAAATATAAAGTTTGTCATCTGCTGGAAAAAAGTTATTACGTCATCTTCAGAGTAATCTTCTTCTTCCATCCAAGCTTCATCTACTAACTTCAATAATTTTTCTACATTGAAGTATTTTTCATTTTTGTTTAATTTAATACCGTACAAGATGCTCAAAATTTTTATAAATTCTCTGCCTTCGCGGGAAATTACTGCATCTTTTCCAAGATAATTTGAAAGTTTTACTTCAAGTTCTTCAACTCTTGACATACAACATTTTTTGTATTTTTTCCCGCTTCCGCATATGCATTCGTCATTTCTTCCAATATTAAATATTTTCATTTTCAGTCCCTCTCCAAATTGATAGATTAAATCGCTAATTTGTCTGTTTTTATTTTAACTTATGTAGCTTCAAAAGTCCAATCATTTTTTGTTAGGGGTTTAATTTAATTTTTATAACTGGATTACATGGGGAGCAATATTTTAAAACTAGGGATCCAGGTTGATATGGACCTTAGTACAAAGCTTCCGAAAGCCCCATAGCCTACAGCAGCTATTTTGGCCATATATATCTCTCTCAAATTCAAAATGATATAATTTAGGGATGTAAATGGAAACAATAATAAAGCCTGATATAGTGATAATAAAAGGGAATGTCTATCGCTATAACAAGCTGCCAGAAAGTGGGGATTTGCGCCTTAAAAGGTTTTAAAAACAATTAAGGAAGAATTCCTACAAGGGTAGCGGTAAAAGTGAAATGGGGCATGGAGGGAAAGACCCTGGGGCTTTAATAGAGGGCTACAAAGAGAAAGACATAAATTTAAATGTGGCTTTAAAACTCAGGGATATTCTTACTAAAAACGGCATAGATGTTATAATGACAAGGGATAAGGATGAAACAGTAGACCTTCAACAAAGATGCGATATAGCAAACAAAGCTCATGCGAACTATTTCATCTCCATTCACTGCAATAGCTGATAAAATTCATGACACGAAAAGTTATGTCACATGGGGCGAGTTTGCTTCTGTAATAATAAAAGTATTGGAGGGAATGAAATGAAAGAATTGATAATGACTATTTTAACAGCAGGAATACAGCTTCTTGTAATGGTTGCTTTAGGTTATCTTATTGACTATTTGAGCACAAAAATAGGAATGGAAAAATTAAAAAGGTACTATGAAATAGCAAAGGCTTTTGTGCAGGCTGTTGAACAGCAAGTAGGTCCAGGCAATGGTCCTATTAAGAAAGAACAGGTTTTTAAACTTTTGAAAAAAGTCATTGGGAATAAGCTTACTGATGAAGAGATAGATAAATTAATAGAAGCTGCAGTCTTTGAAATGAATTACGTTTTAAAGCTAAAAGGTCTTCAGAAAGAGCTTCAAAAAAGTGAGTAAAGCGGGCACCCTTTGAAGGGGTGCTATTTTTTTAGTAGCTGGTACTAATTTAATTGCAAGTTTAAGATAAACAACTTTCACTAATGTAAAAGATTTCAGAGAAAATGTACAAATATTGCAGACACATGTGTAGAGATAACCTTTTATTTATGGATATTTTGCAAAATTGAATTTTGAAATTGCAATTTTGACAAAAATATTGTATAATACTCTTATACTTAATGCTGTGAGGTGGTATAAGTGGGGATTACAGTCACAAAGGCGGAGGAAGCGGTTGATTATTTTCTAAATAGAGTAAATTTGCCACAAGAGGTCAGAGAGATAATAGAAAAAGCTTCATCGATTGCAATTCCAGAGAGTCGAAATCATCTCTTAGAGATTTCTATGGGGGGAAAAGAAGACTGGTTCGAAATAGTATATGAAGTCCCCGGGAAGGGGAGAGTATTAGAAGGTACAGTTGCCAAATGCAAAAATGGTTTGGCTGTCAATTTTCCTGAACCTTACATGAGAAGAAGAGAACCCGATTGCCTTGTTGTAGCAGATGAAGGAGAGACAGATAAGCCGCGCTTTAAAGATAGGTACGGCTATGATTTTGATACATTGCGCAAAGAGACGTTTGAGTGGTTGAAAGGTCAAAATTTAATTGTCATGCCTTTTATGTCCGGTGGTGAAGAACTGGGCTATCCTTCCCTTTTAATTGCTCCAGAAAATGCAGGTTTTTTTGCTACAGCTTTAGCTGATATACAGGGTTTTATTCCAGCAAATGAAATTCCTGAAGGTTTTACACCGATAGCCATAGTATATTTAGCTCCTCCTTTTAGACATACTCATTTTAACGGAAAACAGGTCGTTGTGCACAACCGATTGAAAAATTTACACGAACTTTTTTCATATAATTTGTACCTTGGTCCGAGCGCTAAGAAGGGAATATACGGAGTGCTTCTCACAATTGGAGAAAAAGAGGGTTGGATTACTGCCCATGCTTCAGCTGTAAGGGTGATTACTCCTTATGATAATATACTGACTATAATGCATGAAGGAGCAAGTGGCGGCGGAAAAAGTGAAATGTTAGAGCAAATTCACAGAGAACCGGATGGGCGCATAAAGGTGGCAAAAAATATCGTTACAGGGGAAGAGATTTATGTGGATTTAAAAGAGGCTTGCGAGCTACAGCCAATTACAGACGATATGGCTTTGTGTCATCCAGCCCTACAGCAGGGGAAAAAATTAGTTATAAAGGACGCAGAAAAGGGTTGGTTTATACGAGTAGATCACATAAATGAGTATGGAACAGATCCCCATTTTGAAAAATTATGCATATATCCGCCAGAATCTTTGATTTTCTTGAATATTGACGGCGTTCCTAAATCTACCTGCCTCATATGGGAACATATTATAGACGCCCCTGGCAAGCCCTGTCCTAACCCTAGGGTTATAATGCCGAGGAAATTTATGCCTAATGTAGTTGACGAGCCTGTAGAAGTAGACATAAGAAGCTTTGGTGTTAGAACTCCTCCTACTTCCAGAGAGAAACCTTCTTACGGCATAATAGGAATGGTTCACCTGCTTCCGCCTGCACTCGCTTGGCTGTGGAGACTAGTTGCGCCGAGAGGCCATGCAAACCCGAGCATTGTGGGACAAGAAGGATTGGAGAGTGAAGGGGTAGGGTCTTACTGGCCCTTTGCTACTGGTAAAATGGTCACACACGCAAATCTTTTGTTAGAACAGATCATAAACACTCCTGGCACAAGGTATATTCTCGTTCCAAACCAATATATAGGGGTGTGGAAAGTAGGATTTATGCCCGAATGGATAGCCAGGGAATACCTTGCAAGAAGAGGAAGTGTAAGATTTAGACCAGACCAAATTACGCCGGCGAGAAGTAGCCTCCTCGGTTATGCTTTAAATGCATTAAAAATAAACGGAAGTTTTATTCCTCGCGAATTGCTGCAAGTTAACAAACAGCCCGAAGTAGGGGATGATGGATATGACAAAGGTGCTGAGATGTTAAATGAATTCTTCAAAAGAGAATTAAAGCAATTCTTAGTACCTGAACTTGACCCTCTTGGTAAGAAGATTATTGAAACATGTTTAGAGGATGGAAGTTTAGAGGATTATGTAAGACTTTTGGGAGATTATAGATAATTGAAAGAAAAGAGCCTGTACAAAATTGTATGGGCTCTTTTTGTTGTGTTGGCCGGATATATATTTCCAATAAAAAATTTTTTCTTTTTATATTAATAAAAAGAAGGAATTTTTTAAAATGTGTCGAATATATAATATTAAACGCAAAACCATATTAAAATTCTTTGTAAAGATTCAAATTTATATCAACCTATCTTGCGTTATATTTCGGAGAAAAGAAAAGATGAATTACGGGGGGTGAAAGGAGCCATCTTTCATTAAAATATCAATGTTAAAAAGAATAAATTTATGAAATTAAGGGGGATGTTAAAGTGAGTAAGGTGAAAAAATATCTTTCCTTGATAGTGCTTATTGTATTTGTGCTGTCTATTGCACTATCGGGATGTGGCCAAAAACCTACCGACATATCTCAAGCAGAACAGCCAAAAGAAACACCTAAGCAGCAAATACCTAAAGAGATAAAATTATCTTTGCCATGGTCAACTACTGAAATTTTAGAGCCTCATGTTTGGACATGGGGAACAATATATGGAAAAATGGGAATATTTGAAGGTTTGACAAAACTGGACAAAGATTTTAAAGCAGTGCCTGCAAATGCAAAGAGTTGGGAACATAATGCAGATTATACGGTATGGACATTCCATTTAAGGGATGATTTAAAATGGTCAGACGGTACACCTTTAACTGCTTATGATTATGAATATTCATGGAAGAGAGCTGTCAATCCTGCAACAGCAGCGGAATACGGCAAAGGAACATCTTTTATTACCGGTGTTCCACTGTTAAATGCTGAGGAAATTCTCAGAGGAGAAAAAGATCCCGATACATTAGGTGTTAAAGCTTTAGATGAGAAAACATTAGAGGTTAGATTAGCTAAACCTTGGCCTATGATGGATGTTTCTGCTGCTGATCCATGGGCTGTACCTGTGCCCAAACATGTAATCGAAAAATATGGTAAAGAATGGGTAGCACAGGATAAGATTGTTTCTAACGGGCCGTATAAAGTAAAAAGTTATGAATTAGGTGTGAATTTGGTGTTAGAACCCAATCCTTACTACTATGGCAAAGTAAATTTAGATAAGGTAGAAGTAATCAAATTAGAGTCTGAAATATTGCCTTACAAGAATGGAGATATCAATGTTGCAACAGCAAACCAGGCAGATATTGAAATGATAGAAAAAGATCCTGAACTAAAATCGCAGATGCAGTTTTACAAAACAGGGGTAGTCTATTACATGGCACTTATGCAAAGTGAAAACGACATACTACAGAAAAATCCAAAAGTGCGTCAAGCTATTGCAATGTCCATTAATAAAGATATTATTGCCAACGACATAATGAAAGGAACAGTAAGGCCAGGACTGTCAATGGTTCCAGAGATATTTGCTCCCTGGGGAACCGAAATAGGCCTTAAATACAACCCTGAAAAAGCAAGAGAATTGATGAAAGAAGCAGGTTTCCCAGACGGAAAAGGTTTTCCTGAATTGACTATAATGGTAGCAGGAAATCCTGGAGCCCGTGAATTAGCGATAGCTGACATGATTGAAAAAGGCACAGGTATAAAGACGAAGATTGTGAATTATGAATGGGCTAAATTCGTTGATGAGCGGGACAACAAGATATGGCCTAAAGACCAAATTGGATATTGGATTTCTGGTGCAGGAACTCCAGTTTATCATTATTCTGGATATTTTAGAACCATAGGTGTTTTAGGAAAAGAATTGCTTTCACCGGAAAAATATAAAGAATATCTGAGGATTAAAGATGATAAATCAATAGATCCTCAGAAAAAGAGCAAAATGCTTACTGATTTTATTGAACAAAATACTACACCCGAAGCTAAGAAGTATATTGAGTTAAGAAAAGCAGGACTTGATGCAAGTGACCCTGCAGAACAAGAAAGGATACTCAAAGAAGCAGGAGTCTTGAGAGAAGAATTAGCAGTGTATATACCAATTGATTGGGAAAATGCTGTAAAGCTTATGAAACCTTATATTAAGGGTTATGTAGGTGATCCTATAAGGTTAGGTGCTCCACCATTATACTTTAATGATATAACAATCCAGGAATAAATTTAAATGGTAATTAGCTGGCTGTACAGCCAGCTAATTACCATCATGGATATGCTAAAAATATTAAATGTAAGGTGGTAAATGATGTTAAAATACGTGGTTAAAAGGATAGGTTTTATAATTATTGCTTTATTTTTTGTATCTTTGATTACTTTTATTTTGATAAAAAGTGCTCCGGGAAATTATGTAGAGACGGAGCGATTACTGTCACAAAATGTCACAGATGTCACAGTGCCACCAGAAGTCAAAGCGGCATGGGAAAAAGCTTATCATCTGGATAAGCCGGCATGGCAGCAATTTTTAATATTTATAGCCAATGCTGCCCGCTTTGAATTTGGACCTTCTTTCCAGTACCCGAGTACAACCATAGAAAAAATTATTATGCGCACATTTCCTATATCATTTAGACTGGCTGTTATGGCTATAGGATTGGCTCTTATTATTGGTATCCCATTAGGAATAATAGCAGCAGTGAAAAAGGATACCATTGTTGACAGGATAGCTATACTTTTGTCCATGATTGGAACAAGTCTGCCAAATTACGTAATGGCGGTATTTTTGATCTATGTTTTGGCTTTAGAACTTCATTTAGTTCCTTCTATTGGATGGGGAGAACCTAAACATTATGTATTACCAGTGTTATCATTAGCTATTGGTCCTATAGGGTCAATAACCCGCTATATGAGAGCAAGTCTTGTAGAAACCCTCAATAGAGAATATATAAGAGTCGCATGGGCTAAGGGTGGAGGTTTTCGCGAAGTAGTGTTGAAACATGCCCTGAGAAATTCTTTAATTCCTTTGATAACTGTGGTGGGACCCCAATTGGCTTATTTAACTGTTGGCACTGTTTTTGTAGAAAACCTTTTTAATATACCAGGATTAGGTAAGTTTTATGCAACTGCGGCGATATATCGTGATTATCCTATGGTGATGGGTACAACTGTATTTTTTGCCACTATTGTGATGCTTACTAATTTTATAGTGGATATAATCTATGGGATATTGGATCCGCGTATAAGAAAACGCAGCATGATGGAGGGGTAATGTTTTATGGTTGAAAATTACAATGATGTAAAAACGATAAATACTTTTGAAATAAAGGAGCGAAGCTATTTCAGCATTTTGTGGGGCAGGTTCAAAAAAAATAAAATGGCAGTAATCAGCTTGTATTTTATTATTTTTTTGATAGTAGTTGCAATTGTAGGGCCTTTAGTTTCTCCTTATCATTACACAATGATGGATTATACAGCTTTGTACCAAACTCCAAATGCAAAACATTGGATGGGTACAGATGATGGAGGGAGAGATTTAGCCACATTAATTGTATACGGGTTGCGTAATGCTTTAATTGTGGGATTTGGAGCTGGTTTAGTAGAAGTTTTTATAGGAATATTAATTGGAGCTATAGCCGGATATCTTGGTGGACAGGTTGACAATATATTGATGCGATTTGTGGATATTATGTTTGCTTTACCCTCGTTTCTGCTGAATTTAGTCTTGGTTGTCGTTTTGGGAAGAAGTCTTTTTACAATTCTCTTAGCTATTGGACTGACTTCATGGGCTGGTATGGCAAGATTGGTACGTGGTCAAGTTTTAACAGTTAAACAGCTAGAATATATTGAAGCAGCAAAAGCATTAGGGGCTTCTAATTTAACTATTATATTGCGATATGTAATTCCTAATTCAGTGGGACCCATAGCTGTTGCATTATCTTTTAATATTCCGGGAGCAATGATGATGGAATCTGGTCTTAGCCTTATAGGATTAGGAGTTATGCCGCCAATGCCAAGCTGGGGAGGCCTTATTTCGCAAGGAAGTAGATGGATGCTGTCTTATCCCCATATGATTTTATTTCCGGCTGGTGCTTTTGCTTTGACTATATTGGCATTTACTTTCTTTGGCGATGGATTAAGAGATGCATTTGATCCCAAAACAGAATAATTGGTGCTGGAGGTGCTTTCTTTGGAATATTTGCTTGAAGTTAAGGATTTAAAGACTCACTTTTATACGAAAAAAGGGGTAATTAAAGCTGTAAATGGCATTTCTTATGGGCTTAAAAGAGGGCAAACACTTTCTATAGTAGGAGAATCGGGAAGTGGCAAAAGTGTTTCAGTTTTAAGCATTATGAGGCTTCTTCCAACTTATGCGAAAGTTAACGGAAAGATTCTATTTGAAGGGAATAATTTGCTAAGTTACGACGATAGAAAAATAAAAAGGATTAGAGGAAATCGCATTTCTATGATTTTTCAGGACCCTATGAGTTCTCTAAACCCCACCGTGAAAATTGGTCAGCAAATAATGGAACCGCTTCTGTGGCACCACAAAGCTTCCAAAAGAGAAGCGCGTCAAAAAGCCATACAAATGTTAACTGAGGTAGGAATACCTTCGGCAAAAGAAAGATTTGACCAGTATCCCTTTGAGTTTAGTGGTGGAATGAGACAAAGGGTTATGATTGCAATGGCTCTTATTAGTGAGCCAGAATTGTTAATAGCTGATGAGCCTACTACTTCACTTGATGTGACCGTGCAAGCGCAAATTTTACAGCTTATCAGAAAAATTCAAGAAAAACGGGGGACTTCTGTTATCTTAATTACACACAACTTGGCAGTTGCTACAATGGTTTCGGATTATATTGTAGTGATGTATGGTGGCCGGATAGTGGAAAAGGCGACTACAGAAGAATTCTTGAAAAATCCATTACACCCTTATACTTTTGGCTTACTAAATTCTACACCTGTACTTAAAAGTAGAAAAACTTTAAGTCCTATTCCGGGTCAACCACCAGATTTGAGAGAATTAGAAGACATAGGATGTCCTTTTGCCAAGAGGTGTCCCAAAAAAATGCCAAGATGTGAAAAAGAAAATCCACCCGAAATTAACCTTTCCAATACTCATACTGTATATTGCTGGCTTTATACATGAAGCATTGTGTATTTATAGTTTTAGTTTACAAGTGTTAATTAGGAGGTTAAAATATGGCACAAAATATTCTCCAAGTTGAAAATGTAAAGAAATATTTTAAAGTGGGAAAAAAAGATTTAAAAGCAGTGGATGGCGTTTCTTTTGCTTTAGAGAAACACAAATCTTTAGGTATAGTAGGGGAAAGCGGAAGTGGCAAATCAACTCTTGCTCGCCTTATTTTAGGACTTATTCCACCTACAGAAGGAGATGTGTATTTATTGGGCAAATCAATTTTTAAGGCCTCCAAAAATGAAGTTAAACAATTAAGGCGGGAAATTCAAATGGTGTTTCAGAATCCATATTTGTCACTGTTTCCCCATATGACAATAGGTAGCAATATTGAAGAGCCTTTACGATTGCATAATATAGGTACTAAAAAAACTCGTAAGTCAATAGTACTTAACTTGATGGAACAAGTTGGAGTACCTCCTCAATATTATAATTCCTTTCCTCATGAACTGAGTGGGGGACAACAGCAAAGAGTGGCAATTGCAAGAGCGTTAGCTTTAGAACCGCAATTGATAGTTTTTGATGAACCAGTTTCCAGTTTGGATGTATCTATTCAAGCACAGATTTTAAATTTGCTCTTGGAATTGAAAAGAAAAACAGATCTATCATATATATTTATAGCTCATGATTTGGCTGTAGTAGAATATGTCAGTGATCTGATTGCAGTAATGTATTTAGGAGTTTTTGTTGAGTTTGCCTCCACAGAAGAATTATTAAATGAGCCACTGCATCCTTACACACAGACATTACTAAAATCTGTTCCGGTAATTGGTGGAGAAATTCGCGATATTACGATTAGTGGAGAGATTCCGTCGCCTATTAATCCGCCTTCGGGCTGTCCTTTTCACCCTCGATGCCCTTACAAAAAGGAAATATGCGAAATAGAAAAACCAATATTAAAAGAAGTAAAACCGGAGCATAATGTGGCTTGCCATCTATATTAATACGAATAGAGAGGTGGAAATGAATGAATGTTAACATAGCATTAGCGACTTTTGGTACAAGAGCTTGGGCAGATAGTTTTGCACCGTGGTACCGGATATACCCTGTAAACGACGGCATAAGAAATGATGAAGATGAAACAGGACGCTTAAGTCAAATGCGCTGGCTTTCGCAACCTACCTTTGAACCTCATTGGGTTGTTCTTCTTTTTCCCGGCAAACAACTTATAGAATCGGCATCCATTTTTTGGGCAAGAGACCAGGGCAGCTTTTTAAAACCGGAAAGATATTGGTTAGAGTATTGGGAAAAAAATGAGTGGAAAAAAATTGAGGAAATCTCCCGCGAAGAAGCTGAGGATGGCAAATATACTCATATTGTTTTTTCGCCTTTGGAAGTTGACAGAATTCGCCTTATTATGCCTGAAGGTGGAGGAAAACCGGGTGAGACGGTTAACGTTCTTGGTGTAGCAGAAATTGAAGTTTACAGCTCATCTCCCCATAAAGGGCAAACGTCCTCTGTGATTGTATTACAATCCAGCTTGAAGTCTAGAGCCAACCCTTTTTGGATTAACTGGGACCCGATACCGCAAGCCAGCGGTTATGTGGTTCAGTATAGCAGAGATAAAAATTTTGTCGGCGAAGATGTAGAAACTGTTAAGGTGAAGCAAAATTATTTCATGCCGACCCATTGTTTACAGCCGGGTAGGTGGTATTGCCGTGTTGCCCCTATACTTAAGTCTGGAATAGGAGAATGGTCAAATCCCATGTCTATTGAAGTAGGGGAAATTAATTATATTCCTCATTGGGGTGGGCCGTGGAAAACTACTCATCCTCGATTGCCTTGGACATTAATTGATAGGGAAAAAATTTTAGAGGAAATAAAAGGACCCAAAAAACACATATGGGAAGCAATCGAAAGATTAGCACAAGACAAAATAAAACATGTGGCACAGCTAAAAAACATGCAATCTACTGAAAAAGAAGAAAAGGAATTGCCGGAGGAACCGCCATCGTTTGAAAATGGAGTATGGAATATACAGCGCTGGCGCGAAATTGTTGGTGCAGCAGCAAAAGTTTTGGAAGCTCTTACTTTGTATAGTTATATGTATGCTGTTACAAGAGACAAAAAATACAGTGAGCGTGCTAAGACCTGGCTTTTACATGCGGCGAAATGGGATCCTATGGGGTCGACTGGAATTGATAGCGTTGATCATGCGGCTCATGATGTTCTTTTAGGGCTATCAATTGGTTATGATATTTTATATCACGAACTTTCTAAAGAAGAACGGGAGCTTGTAAAAAATGCTATTGAGGCTCGCTGCCGGGCACTGTGGCGTTATCTAAATCCGTTTGTTCTTGATGAAACCAATAATCATCCATGGTTTCAAACAAATGCTTTGGCAATCGGGGCCCTCACTATTTGGGATGAAGTTGAGGAAGCTATGGACTGGATTGATTTTGCTATACAGCTTTACGTTGGACGCTTTTTACCGCTCGGAGGAGTTGATGGAGACTGGCATGAAGGAAGTGATTACTGGACGTATACCATGGGATTTGTCATAGAATTTATTGAGGCAATTTATGCTGTAACAGAGATTAATTTAAAAGACCATCCGTGGCTTAAAAAAACAGCGACATTTAAACTTTATGTTGCACCGCCTGGAGGTCCGGGCCTCAGTTTTGGGGATACTCACAAACGTCCACCTAACGGTGAAGATGCTGCAGTTATGTTTTGGCTGGCTCGGACACAAAATAATCCATATGCTCAATGGTACGGAGTTGAAGCATTAAAAAATGACAGTCTAATTCGTCCTGCTTTATTAATTCGACTGATGAATTGGTGGGATCCTTCTGTGCCTACAAAAGCACCACTGGATTTGCCTTTGGCAAAGCATTTTCGCGAAAGTGGTATTATTGTAGCTCATACAACATTAGAACATCAAAGAGGCACACATTTTGCGTTTAAAAGTGGACCGTATCACGGCATAATGGCAGGACATGAACATGCAGACCAAAACAGCTTCATGTTATATGCGGCAGGAGATCCAATTATTGTAGACTCTGGGATGTATGATTATTATGGAAGTCCTCATTATTATGGCTGGTATATACGAACTGTGGCTCACAATACAATTTTAGTTGATGGTGAAGGACAAATTTGCCAAAAGCCTGGAGCTGATGGGGAGATATTACATTTTCTGCACAGTGACACGATAGACTATTTTGAGGGTAATGCTGCACCTTCATACAAAGGACTTATCGATAGTTTTGTGCGGAAGATACTATTCCTTCGTCCCAGCAGCCAGGATGATAGTGGTGATTTAGGACTGGTGATTGTGTTTGACCATATTGTTTCACAAAAGCAAAGGAATATTTCTTCCCTTATCCATACAGCTATTGAACCAAATGTTGTGATTGAAACAATTGATAGAACTGTGCATTCTGTGTCTGCTAAGGGAGAAAATGCAAATCTTAGTTTTTATATTAAAAGCAAATCGCCTCTTATATATATGGTGAGAAAAGGTTATACACAAGATATAGCGCCATCAAATAATTCGTTAAAGGAATATCATATTGATTTTACTACAGAGAACAAAACTGCTGAAACAACTTTTTTAAGCGTTTTTGATTTGAACAAAATTGCATCACAATCGGCTTATGTCAATTTTGTTAACGAATCTCTAGTGTTAGTAGAAAAAGGTGTATATTCACATTTTGTTGCTTTTGGAGATTCTTATAAAGAACTGGCATATGAAAATTTTAGGACTGATGGGAAAGTATTTGTTCAATCTTTAAAAGAAGGAAAATTAAGCAGCCTACTTATAATTCAGGGAACTTACTTATACCAGGATAAACGGCTACTTTTACGTTCAGAAAACCCCATTGATATTATATGGAATAAAACAGAAAACGGATTGGAGCAGTTGAGGATTTGGAGCAGGAAGATGCAAGAAATTAGAATACAAGAAAAAACTCTAAGTGTTGAAAATGAAGTGACAATTTCGACTTCGCGCTTTTTCAATATATAAAAAAATATTTTTCTTTTAATAAATTTTAGGGAGGAATTTTTCGTTTATAGTCGAATATATATTATAGGGAAATAGAACAAGATGAGGAGATGAACATGAATATAATACAGCAATTAGAAAATGGATTAATTGTATCCTGCCAGGCATTAGAAGGGGAACCTCTTCATAGCCCTTTTATAATGGCAAAAATGGCAAAAGCGGCAGAAATGGGCGGTGCTGTGGCGATAAGGGCAAATGGCTATGAAGACATTATAGCGATAAAAAAAGAAGTAAATCTTCCAGTAATAGGTCTTATAAAGAAAAAGTATAAAGGATATGCGCCTTATATAACTCCAACAATGGAAGAAGTGGATAAGGTTATAGAAGCAGGTGCTGATATCGTCGCAATTGATGCGACAAAGTCCTATAAGCCAGGGAACATCACGACTGAGCAATTTTTAAAAATGATAAGGGGAAAATATCCTACAGCAATTGTGATGGCGGACATATCCACCTATGAAGAGGGAATAGAGGCGTACGAAGCGGGTTTTGACCTAATTTCAACAACGTTATCTGGGTATACAGAGTATAGTCCTGATATAGAAGAACCAGATTATGAATTGATAGAGAGATTAGCGAAGGAGGTAAAAGTGCCTTTAATTGCAGAGGGGAGGATATGGACACCGGAGCAAGCGTTAAAAGCTTTAGAAAAAGGGGCATATGCAGTTGTTGTTGGGACAGCAATAACCAGGCCCCACGAAATTACAAGGAGATTTGTAAATTTTATAAAAGAAAAAAGATTTAAGTATCAAAAGAACAAGACGCCATTATATTAATCTAATGTGAGGTGTAACAAGATGGAAAAACTAAAAGTTGCAATTATTGGCGCGGGTTCTATAGCAGAGATTGGACATCTTCCTTATTACAAAAACCATCCTAAAGTCCAGTTAGTAGCTATAGTTGATAAAGATTTAAAACGTGCTCAATACATGCAAGAAAAATATTCCATCCATAAAATTTATTCTTCTTTTGAGGAAATGGTAAATGATATAAAAGTCGATGCGGTAAGCATATGTACCCCAAATGCTGACCATTTTCCAATTGCTTGGGAGGCGCTAAATAGAGGAATTCATATTCTTGTAGAAAAACCTTTGACTACAACATATGAAGAAGCTTTAAAATTACAAAAAATAGCCATGGAGAAAAAATGCGTAGCTATGGTAGGCATGACACATCGCTTTAGAAATGATGTAAAGGCTTTAAAGAAGTATGTGGAAACAGGGGAATTAGGTGATATATATTATGCAAAAGCTAAAATTTTGAGAAGGAGAGGTACTCCTCGCGGATGGTTTACAGACAAAGGGAGGGCAGGGGGAGGAGCACTTATGGATATAGGGGTTCATGCCCTAGACCTAGCATGGTGGCTGGCGGGCAGACCCCTTCCGGTAAGTGTGTCTGGACATTTAGTAAAAGGAATTGGTCCATATAATGTAGATTTTATTCATGTATGGAAGTCTGCAATTGATGAAAATAACAATATAGGCAAATTCGATGTAGAGGATTTTGCTACGGCATTTATCAGATTTGAAAATGGTCTTGTTATTCATTTAGAAGTAAGTTGGGCAATCAATGGGCCTCAAGATGAAGGGTTAAAAGTAGAATTGTATGGTACAAAAGGAGGTTTAACTCTTGAACCTTTAGCTTTTTATTACGAAAAAAACGGTGTATTCGATGAAATGAAGTTAGTAGTTAATAAAAACAATCCCTTTGAAGAAGAAATCAATCACTTTATTGAGTCAGCACTAAACAACATGGCACCTTACAGTCCTATAGAAGATGGAGTTGAAGTAGTAAAAATGTTAGAAGCTATTATAAAATCATCTGAATCAAAAGAAGAAATTAAATTTATATAAAAGAGGGGTGTTCATCGTGAAAAAAACAAAAATAGCCATTATAGGGAATGGAAGCATTAGCCATGTTCACATGGCAGCATACAAGAAACTATCTAATGTAGAAGTAGTAGCAAATTGTGACATAAATGAAGAAAGGGCAAAAGAATTTGCACAAAAATATGGAATTCCCCATTATTACACCGATTACAATGAAATGCTTGAAAAAGAAGAATTAGACGGAGTAAGTATATGTACATGGAATAATGTTCATGCACCTGCAACTATTGCAGCATTAAAAGCTGGTGCAAATGTCTTATGTGAAAAACCACTGGCTTTAAACGCGAAAGAGGCAGAAGAGATGGTGCAAACAGCGAAGAAAAATGACAAATTGCTTATGGTAGGGTTTGTGAGAAGATTTGGCCTTAATACAAAAGTATTAAAAGATAGAATTGACCAAGGGGACCTTGGACAAATATACTATGCAAAAACAGGAGTATTAAGAAGAGTAGGAAATCCTGGAGGTTGGTTTTCAGACAAAAAAAGGTCAGGAGGAGGTCCATTAATAGACTTAGGAGTACATATGATAGACCTAGCTAGATATCTCATGGGTAAGCCTAAAGCAGTATCTGTCATGGGTTCAACCTATGACCTTGTAGGAGCAAGGTCTAACATAAAAGGAATACAACAATACAAGTCAGTCGATTACAGCGATTATAACGATGTTGAAGACTTTGCAGTGGGATTTATCAAATTTGACAATGGAGCGACATTAGTGGTAGAAACCAGTTGGGCACAGCACATCAAAAAAGACTACCTCTACTTAGAACTCTATGGAAGCAAAGCAGGGGCTACAATGGAACCTGAACTTGAAATATACACAGAAAAGAATAACTATCTTGTAGATGAAAAACCTATAATAGATTCTCATTTCATAGACTTCCAAACAATGTTTGACAAAGAAATAGAACACTTTATAGATTGCATACAAAATGGTACACCCTGCATAAGCCCGGGGGAAGATGGTCTAGAGCTCATGAAAATATTAGATGCCATATACGAATCGGCAAAGACAGGTCATGAAGTCATAATAAAATGAAGAGGTGGAAAAATGAAACTAGGAGTTAGCATGTGGAGCATTGTCCACGAATATCAAAAAGGAAATATGGATGTAGAAAAATTCATTGACTTAATGCACCAAAACAATGTGGAAGGAGTAGAACTTTTAGACTACTTCTGGAAAGACAAAGAAAGAGAACTACCTATGGCGGTAGAAAAGATAAAAAAATACAACATGGAAGTTGCATGCTATTCAATAGGCAATGACTTTGTAATGCCAGATGAAAAAGAAAGAGAAAAGCAAATAGAATATGTAAAACAGGGGATTGACGATGCTGTAAGAATAGGGGCAGACAAACTCAGAGTATTCAGTGGCAATACAAAAGAAGGAGTAACCTATGAAGAGGGAATGCAGTGGATAATAGAATGTTTTAAAGAAGTAGTAAAATACGCAGAACAAAAAGATATAACACTTGTACTGGAAAACCATGGCCTTTTTGCAGGAAGAAGTAGTCAGGTAAAAGAAATAATAGAAAGAGTAGGATCACCAAACTTAAGGGCAACAGCAGATACAGGTAACTTCTTCCTTGTAGGAGAAAAGCCAGAAGAAGCAGTACAAAACGTAAAAGAATACATCCAGCATGTTCACTTTAAAGACTTCAAAAAATCACAACCGGGGAAAGGATACAAAGGAATAGGAGACGTATATTATGCAGGATGTGTATTGGGAGAAGGAGATGTAGAAATGAAAAAAATAATTGAAATACTATCTGGCGCAGACTACAAAGGATACCTTGCAATAGAATATGAGGGTCCCGACCCACAGATAGAAGGTACAATAAAAAGCATAGAATATGTGAAAAAACTATTGGGAGGGAGAAAATCATGAAAATAGGTGTAATAGTAGACTCCTTTAGGTTGCCACTTAGAGAAGCCATAAAAAAAGCAAAAGAAGTAGGGGCAGAAGGCATACAAATATATGCAGTATCGGGGGAAATGGCACCTGAAAACTTGACGCCTTCTAAAAGAAAAGAGTTATTAAATTACATAAAAGACAATGGCCTTGTAGTTTCGGCTTTAGTTGGAGACTTTGGAGGGCATGGCTTTGCAATAAAAGAAGATAACCCAAAGAGGATAGAAGCTTCCAAAAGGATAATGGACTTAGCAAAAGATTTAGAGGCAAATGTTGTAACAACCCACATAGGTGTAATACCCAGTGACCCTAATCATGATAGATACAAAATATTGCAAGAAGCTTGCGAACAGTTAGGAGAATATGGAGACAACGTAGGAGCCTATTTTGCAATAGAGACAGGTCCAGAAAAGACAGAGACATTGAAAAAATTTCTAGACAGTCTCAAAAGTAGAAGCGTAGCAGTAAACTATGACCCGGCAAATTTAGTGATGGTGACAGGAGATGACCCGGTGAAAGGAGTATACACATTAAAAGGCTACATAGTGCATACCCATGCAAAAGATGGAATAATGAAAAAACAGACAGACCCTGAGATAATATACAATTTTTTTGCTGAGGGAGGCATTGGAGATTTAAGACTGGAGGACTATTTTGAAGAAGTGCCGTTAGGGAAAGGGCAGGTAGATTTCAAAGCATATCTTGCGGCACTTAGAGATATAGGATATGATGGATTTCTCACAATAGAAAGAGAAGTAGGGGAAAATCCTGAAAAGGATATAAAAGAAGCAGTAGAGTTTTTGAAGGGGATGTTGAAGTAAGAGGATCATACAAATGGAGGGCAAAAAGATGAGAGCAATCTTAACTTGCGAAGGAAAAGTTTATTTAGATGAAGTAGAAGAGCCACAACTTGGTGAAAGAACTTTACTTGTAAGGACTCTTTACTCTGCAATAAGCACAGGTACAGAGTTAAATTTGATTTCCTCTAAAACAAAAAATCCTTTTCGACTCGGTTATAGCGCAGTAGGTGTTGTGGAAGAGATAGGCAATGGAGTAAAAGGATTTGAAATAGGGAATTTAGTGGCTTGTTATGGTGCTCCTTACGTATTTCACGGAGAAAAATTATCAGTACCTATTACTTTATGTGCTAAAGTACCGCAAGGAGTATCGTTAAAAGAAGCAGCTTTTGTAGGCTTAGGTGCAATAGCTATACACGGCATAAGAAAGGCAAATTTGCAATTTGGAGAATCGGTAGTGATACTGGGGCTTGGCCTATTGGGGCAACTTTCCTACCAAATAAGTGCACATGCCAATTACAGAGTAATTGGCGTAAGTTATAGCAATGAGCATGCCGAAATTGCCAAAAAATTTAATTATCAAAATGGTCATGTTATAAATTTACAAGAGGAAAATGAGGATTCGCTACTTAAGTATATAGACGAAATCACAGAAGGCAACGGGGTTGATGCGGTCGTTATTACAGCTCATTCTCCTGACACAAAATTAATTGATAATGCCCTAAAATGGGTAAGAGTTGGAGGGAAAATAGTAATAGTAGGAAATGTAAGAATGGAATTTGATAGAGAGGCTTTTTTCCAAAAAGAAGCAGAAGTTTTAATTTCACGGGCTGCTGGACCCGGACGTTATGATTTAAATTATGAGAAAAATGCAGTGGACTACCCTGTAAGTTTAGTCAGGTGGACTGAAGGTAGAAACATGAAAGAATATATCAGATTATTAAAAGAGAAAAAAATTGTAATTTCTCCCTTTATAAAAGAATATCCTTTTGAAAAAGCGCCGGAAGTATACAGCTCTCTCAAAAAAGAGCCTAATATTTTGGGGACAATTTTTAAATACTCTAAAGAGTAAGGGGATTTAAATGAAAATTTATATAAGTGTTGATATGGAAGGTATTGCCGGTATTTTACTTCCTGAACAATTAGTAAAGGGAGAGACTTTATATTACGAAGCTAGAAAATTAATGACAAGAGAAGTCAATGTAATAATAGAAGAGCTAATAAAAATTGGTGTGAAGGACATAGTGGTTAAAGATGCCCATGGTTCAGGCTTTAATTTTCTCATAGAAGATCTTCATCCAGATGCTCTGTATGTCATGGGAGGGTTAAGAGTAGATCAACGTTTTCCATTGTTGGATTCCTCTTTTACAGGAGCCTTTTTAATTGGATATCACGCAAAAAGTGGTACAAAGCAGGCAATAAGAGATCATACCATTAGTTCTCACAGTTGGCAATCGATCACGATAAATGGCATAGAAATTGGTGAAATTGGATTAGATAGTTTGCTTTTTGGTTTACATAATGTACCGATTATGCTTGTTACGGGGGATGACAAAGCCTGTAAAGAGGTAAAAGAGTTTTTGGGAGAAGATGTGGTTACATATATTACAAAGTATTCATTGGGGCGCCATGCCGGTATTATGCTCCCACCTAAAAGAGTGTATAAAGAACTGGCTGAAGTTGTAAAAAGGGCAATCGATAACAGCAAAAAATGTTCTCCTTTTTACTTGAATCCCCCTTATGAGATGGTTGTACGATATATGTCCACAGAGCAAGTTGATAGACTATTTTGTGATAATAAAAGGGTTATCCGAATTGATGGGGTAACAGTAAAGTATAAAGAAGAGGATTTGATGCAGTTGTTAAGTCATGTACTGTAAACAAATATTAAATAGTTGGAGGAGGAAACTTTTTGGAGGATGAAAAGTATTGAGAGAGAACTACTTGACATTGTATTGCCTGTTATAACAGAATTAAAAAATTATTTTAATAGCCTGTTGCACGAAGAAGATGGTGAAAAGGTTTATATTTATGACGAGGAATTGAAAGACATTGCAAGTGGATGTACAATGGGTCAAGTAGCTGGTTTTTATGTGTTTTTAAATAAAATTGAAAAAAATAATGGGCTATTAAATATAGCAAAGGGTCTTGTCAAAACAGTAAATGAAATTCAGTTAAAGGATGGAGGTTTTTCACAGCCTTACTTTGCCAAAAAAGGCGAGCCACCGGTTGTTGACATTGCAGAGATTGGTGCTGTTGCTAATAGTTTGTATCATATTTTTTGTGCTACAAAAAGTGTTTATGCATATGATACTTTGATTAAAGCTGCTGATTATCTTTTAACTCAAGTAGCAGAAGAAAACCCAGGTGCTGTGTACAAAAGGCCTCAAGTCAGTGGTGATATCTTAAATGGAGATATATATGCGGCCCATGCGTGGTGTAGAGCTTATCAGCTGAGCAAAAAAGAGGCATATTTGCAAAAAGTTCACGATGTAATACAACATGTTGCCAGCAGATTTTCTAAGCATGAAGAAGGTTGGTGGCCTTATTCAGAGACATGGGGAGGTGATATAGAGGTTGGAAATAGCGTAAGTTATCAAGGAACTATTGTGGGCTTTGCCGATATTTGTCTTCCTTTGCTATCCGAAACTTTGCGGGATAATTGGCTAAAGATACGGTACAAAGCAGTAGAAACTATGTTAAAGGCTATGAAAGAAGGACCTAATGAAAGGACAGAAGTTACTTGGTGGAGCAGAGATTGGGAAAATACTTGGGAAATATACCTAGCTTTTTGGCGCTGTCGCAATGAGATTAAGGAGGCAAAGGAGGTGGTGCTTGGAAGGTTTAACAAGTTGAAGGAGGAGGTTGATAAAAGAAAGATAGAAGTTTTTTCACCTCGTATTGCTATTTCAGACTCAGACCGTACGCCTGTTTCTACTACTTTTCGCAAAGCTGCTACTTTTGCTGGTATACTAAGCTATATGTTTTTAGATGAAGGAATAATCTAAAAATGAAGGGGAGAGAAATTCAAAATGACAAAAATAACTTTTATGGGGGCAGGAAGTACAGTATTTGCCAAAAATGTCTTAGGGGATATTATTTTAAATCCTGTACTTAAAGGTAGTGAAATTGCATTGTATGATATAGACCCCCAAAGGCTTAAAGATTCAGAAATGATGATTAAAAACTTAAATGAAAAATATAAAGGTGAAATGAAAATAAAATCATATTTAGGGGTAGAAAACAGAAAAGAAGCCTTAAGAGGAGCAAAATATGTTATAAATGCTATACAAGTAGGGGGATATAAACCTTCTACAGTAATTGACTTTGAAATACCAAAAAAATATGGATTAAGGCAGACAATTGGAGATACATTAGGCATTGGTGGTATATTTAGGGCATTACGCACTATTCCAGTATTAAAAGAATTTGCTGATGATATAAAAGATGTATGTCCTGATGCATTATTTTTAAACTATACGAATCCGATGTCAATTTTAACAGGTGCTTTAATAAAATTTGGCGTAAAAACAGTAGGATTATGTCACAGTGTGCAAGCATGTGTTCCGGGATTGTTAGAACCATTGGGAATTAGCACAGAAAATGTTCAGTGGAAAATAGCAGGAATAAACCATCAAGCATGGCTTTTAGAAATAACAAGAGATGGGAAAGATTTATATCCGGAGATAAAAGAAAAAGCTTTTAATAGGCCAACTCCCCACAATGATATGGTAAGGTATGAAATAATGAGACAATTCGGATATTACGTGACAGAATCCAGTGAACACAATGCTGAATATGTGCCATGGTTTATAAAAAAGAGCCATCCTGAACTTATAGAAAAATACAATATTCCATTAGATGAATATCCAAGAAGATGTGAGAATCAAATAAAAGGTTGGAATGAAATGAGAAAACAACTGGTAGAGAATAAAGATATAGAACATAAGAAAACTAATGAATTTGCATCGTATATTATTGAAGCAGTGGAGACAGATAAGCCTTATAGAATACATGGAAATGTATTAAACACAGGACTCATAACTAATTTGCCTAATGAAGCAGTAGTAGAAGTACCCTGTATGGTGGATAGAAATGGAATAAATCCGTGTTATGTAGGAGATCTACCTCAGCAATTGGCAGCAATAAACAGGATGAGTATAAATGTTCATTTGCTTACTTTAGAAGCAGCATTTACTTTAAAGAAAGATTATATATACATGGCAGCGATGCTGGATCCTCATACTGGATCAGAACTTACAATAGATGAGATAAGAGCAATGGTTGACGACTTGATAGAAGCCCATGGAGATTGGTTGCCCAAGTTTAAATAAAAAACTTTAATAAAGGGAGGCCAAGGAGATGGAAAAAATGAATATAAAGCGTCTTTTGTCTTTGGCAGTATTGATAGTATTTTTAATTACAATGGTGCCTATAGAAGGTTCTGCAAAAAAAGACAAACAAAATGAAGGAGAGGAAATTATCAATTTGGCTTTAGGTAAGAATTATCAAGTGAATACTTTATATCCTCCAGATGAATATTATACAAAAGTCCATGAAGTAAATTATCCTGACAATGGTAATAAACTTACTGACGGACAATATGGAAGTTTAAGTTTTACTGACAAAGCTTATGTAGGTTATTTGTTTCAAGGTTTTAGAGATATTACTATCGACCTAGAAGCTCCTGCGACTGTAGAGGAAATTGCTTTAAGTGTTCTTCAAGATGTACCAGTTGGGATTTATTTTCCGCAAGAAGTGGAATTTTATCTTTCTATGGATGGTCAAAAATGGGAATTTTTAGGAATAGCTTACAGTGAAGTGCCGACATCTGAAAAAGGACCGGTTAAACAGAAAATTTCTAAAATGGATATTAATAAAATTGCACGTTATGTAAAAATTATAGTACCAGTTGAAGGCTGGTTATTTGTGGATGAAGTAGAAGTATGGGGGACAAATTCTCTAAGTGGTAATAAATTAAAAGCAAATATAAAAGAAATTTTACCTTTTAGTGATAAAAAGTTAAAAGGCTATCCCAAACCTAAAGATATAGGTGGCATTGAAAATGAGGTTTTAATTTATACAGGAGATTGGGAATATGACAAACCGGGAGAAAATTGGATTTCTTTTACAAAAGAAGATTTTAAACCATATGTAGCTTATTTAGACAAAGACTTGAAACCAAAGGATGTAATGTTTGATACATTCCTCTTTGTGCCATATTCAAAATTACCAGATGGTGCTACATTTAATCCGACTGGTGGCAAGCCGACTAATAAAACTCATTTTGAATATTTTTTGAATAGGCTTTTTAGAGCAGAGTACGAATTAGGTGCTTTAAATGAAGCAGTAAAAGAATTTAAGAAGGAGTTGAATAGTCAGAAATATAAAGAATATAGAGCAAAAGTTGTTATAACTATTCCGTTTCCTCGAACTGACCAAAGTGATTTTGGTGACATAGATGGCAGTGGAATAAGTTTAAATTTGAATGTATCAGAAGTCGGGGAAGAACAAGCTCTTATTAATAGAGAAAAAGTAGTTAAATGGTTTATTGATGAGGTATACAAAAGATGGGAAGCTGCAGGATACGATGAATTGGAACTTGCAGGTTTTTATTGGGATGTTGAATATGTACCATATCATTTGAGTTCATTAGAGGGAAAATTAATTAAAAGTACAGCTGAGTATATTCATTCTAAAGGCGGAACATTTCAGTGGATACCCTATTATTTTGCCCGTGGGTGGTATAAATGGAATCAATTAGGATTTGATGGTGCTTTAATGCAACCTAATTACATGTGGGCAGAAACGGGGAAAGATCGCTTAGATACCATTCTAAAAGCTACCTATGATTATGGATTAGGAATTGAGATGGAAATGAGCGATGCAGTATTGACAGATTCAAAGATGAGGGAGAAATACTATACTTATATAGATAAAGCCTTTGAATATAAATACGCAGGAAAGGCTTATACAGCTTTTTATCAACAAGTAAAAACATTGCTTAAAGCTGCTAAGTCTTCTGACCCTGGAGCTCGAGAAGTTTATGACAGAACTTATAATTTCCTTAAAGGTAGGCAATAAAAAACAACTGTAATTGTACTTGCTAGTTAATGATTGTTTTTTGATTTACTGCTAAAAATTATGCCTCTCGGCGGTTTAAGGCCGGGAGGATTTCTCTACTATGTTTATCATCACAAAAAGTTAGAAAGGAGATTAAAAATGCATACAGTTGAAGAATTAGAAGCCAAACTATCAGAACCTTCACAGGCTTTAATTTCTGAAATAGCTCAATTAGAAGGAGATATAATGATTTTGGGCGTTGGAGGGAAAATGGGGCCAAGTTTGGCTAAACTGGCTAAAAATGCAATTGACAAAGCAAAAGTTGACAAGAAAGTAATTGGTGTTTCCAGATTTTCAAATAAAGAACTCCAACGAGAGCTGGAGGATTATGGAATACAAACCATTAACGCAGATTTACTGGAGGATGACCAGCTTCAAAGTTTACCGGAAGTTAAAAATGTCATATTTATGGCAGGACATAAATTTGGGACAACAGGGAATGAACATTTTACGTGGGCAATGAATGCCTATTTGCCAGGACAGGTTGCAAAAAAATTTAAGAATTCCCGCATTGTAGTATTTTCAAGTGGCAATGTATATCCATTGACACCAGTTTTTATGGGAGGAGCTTCAGAAGAACATCCAACAGACCCAGTAGGAGAATATGCTCAATCAGTTCTAGGCAGAGAAAGAGTATTTGAACATTTTTCACGTAAATACAATATTCCAATGCTCATTATGAGATTAAATTATGCAATTGACTTAAGATATGGAGTTTTACACGAAATTGCAACACTTGTAAAAGAACAAAAGCCAATTGATTTAAGAATGGGGCATGTAAATGTCATCTGGCAGGGGGATGCCAATGAAATTGCCCTGAGAAGTCTGAGATTTTGTGAGGTGCCTCCTAAAATACTAAATGTCACAGGACCTGAAACCATTTCTATAAGGTGGCTTGCCGAAAGGTTTGGAGAGAAATTTGGCATACGACCTGTCTTTGTAAATGAAGAAGAAGACACAGCTCTTTTGAGTAACGCTTCAAAGGCCCATTATTTATTTGGTTATCCTCGCGTTTCTTTAAGGCAGATGATAGAGTGGACAGCTGAATGGATTAAAAGTGGCGGAGTGTCATTGGGGAAGCCAACTCATTTCCAGGAGAGGGAGGGGAAGTTTTAAAAAATGGATAACAGAATGCTTCTTCCACCTGAAATTTATAAATTGCTACAAGAAGGCACAGTAATTCCTGCTCATCCTTTGGCTCTTACAGAAGAGAGAAAATTAGATGAAAAAAGGCAGAGAGCCTTAACCAGATATTATATAGCAGCTGGAGCTGGGGGTATTGCAGTAGGCGTTCACACTACCCAGTTTGAAATTAGACAGCATAATCTATATGAGAAAGTATTAGAAATTGCAGCAGAAGAAGTAGAAAAAGCAAATCTTAAAAGACCCTTCATTAAAGTAGCTGGCATTATAGGGCCAACTGAACAAGCTTTAAAAGAAGCAGAGATTGCGGTAAAATATGGATATCACCTGGGGCTTTTAAGCATGGGAGGTTTGGACGATTGGAGTGAAGAAGACCTAATCAAAAGAACAGAAGAGGTGGGGAAAGTAATACCTGTATTTGGTTTTTATTTGCAACCGGCTGTAGGTGGCAGAAAATTTAGCTATAACTTTTGGAGGCGGTTTGTAGACATCCCTTATGTAATGGCTATAAAGATTGCTCCTTTTAATCGATATTATACCTTAGATGTTGTAAGGGCAGTGTGTGAATCGGATAGAAGAGACGAAATAGCACTATATACTGGAAATGATGACAATATTGTAATTGATCTACTTACAAAATATCGCTTTAATATCAACGGAAAGATTGTTGAAAAAAGAATTGCAGGTGGACTATTGGGTCATTGGGCTGTATGGACAAAAAAGGCAGTAGAATTATTTGAAGAAATTAAAAAAGTTAGAGAAAAAGATACAATTCCTTCAGAATTACTTACTAAAGCTATAGAAATAACTGATTGCAATGCAGCCTTTTTCGACGCTTCAAACAATTTTCATGGGGTTATAGCAGGAATCCATGAAGTCTTGAGAAAACAGGGCCTCATGCAGGGTACTTGGTGTTTAAATCCAGAAGAAGATTTATCTCCGGGTCAAAAAGAGGAGATTGATAGAGTTTACAAAGCCTATCCTCATTTAAATGACGATGACTTTGTGAGAAAACATATAGAGGAATGGCTGTCTTAATGAAAGAGGTGGCGTTATTGTACGATGCAGATTATTTTTTAGGAAGAAGCAAAAATTTGTATAATTACTTAACCTCCATCTACAGAGATTTACATCAATTTCCTGAACTTTCCTTTCAGGAAAAGAGGACCTCTTCAAAGGTTGCAGAAGAATTAAAGAAAATGGGAATAGAGGTAAAAGAAAAAATAGGAGGGTATGGAGTAATTGGCAACTTAAAAGGGGCTAAAGAAAAGCCTCTCATTGCTTTGAGAGCTGATATGGACGCTCTGCCAATTCATGAAGAAACAAATCTTCCTTTTTCTTCACAACATAGGGGGATTATGCATGCCTGCGGTCATGACGCCCATACAGCTATTTTATTAGGTACAGCACAAATTTTATCAGAAATAAAAGACCAACTTTCAGGTTCTATAAGGTTTATATTTCAACCGGCTGAAGAAGTAAATGAAGGAGCAAAAGCCATGATATCAGAAGGAGTTGTTGATGAAGTTGATGAAATCTATGGACTGCATAATTTACCCACTTTAGAGACAGGAAAAGTTGCAGTAAAGTCTGGTGCTATGATGGGCTCTGTTGACAAGATTGAGATTTCTGTAATAGGAAAGGGTGGTCATGGCGCTATTCCAGACATGAGTATCGATCCAATAGTTGCCTCTTCTGCAATCATTCAGGGGATACAAAGTATTGTGAGCAGAGAAATATCTCCCTTTGAACCTGTTGTAATAACAATTGGAAGCATACATGGAGGATCTTCTTACAATGTCATTCCTAATGAAGTAAAAATAGAGGGAACTGTCCGCACTTTAAACCTGCAAACCCAACGGAAAATAGAAGGGCGGTTAAGAGAACTTATAGAAAACGTAGCAAAAAGTTATCGCTGTTCTGTGAAGATAAAACACATAAATATGGTGCCACCCCTTGTAAATTGGGAAGATAATGTATATTGGGTAAAAAAAGCTGCTTCACAAATAGTCGGTGAGAATAATTGTATAAAGGCCCAACCTGTCCTGGCAGGAGAGGACTTTTCACTGTATTTACAAAGAAAGCCTGGGGCTTTCTTCTGGTTAGGATGTAAGCCAAAAAAAGAGGAGGAAGTTTTTGGACTACATCATCCTAAATACAGGATAGATGAATCCTGTATACCTTTAGGATCAGCGATTTTAGCAATGTTAGTGTATATGAGGATTGGCGAAATATTATAAAGTATCTATTAAACTGAGGAAGTGGTATAATGCTGAGGATTGGTATAATAGGTCTTGATAGTTCTCATGCAGTAGAATTCACTGAGTTATTAAATAATGACCATAATCCGTATCATGTAAAAGGCGGCAAGGTAGTTATTGCGTATCCAGGAGGTTCTAAAGATTTTGAGTTAAGTATCAGTCGTGTATGGGAGTATACGAAAATATTAAGAGAAAAATATGGCATACAAATAGTAGATTCACCAGAAGAAGTGGCTGAAAACAGCGATGGCATTTTAATTGAATCTGCAGACGGACGGGTGCATTTTGAACAGTTTTCTAAAATTGTATCTTATAAAAAACCGGTATTTATAGATAAACCAATGTCTTTATCCTTTGAAGAAGCTTCAAAAATGTTTGAAATAGCCGAAAAATATGGTATACCTTTGATGAGTTCGTCAGCTCTTAGGTATGCAGAAGGCCTTTGTAAAACTTTGTCTTCTATTAATAAAGAAGATATAATCGGGGTAGACGTATATGGACCAATGCCTCTTCAGCCCACTCAGCCTGGTCTATTCTGGTATGGTATTCATATGGTGGAGATTTTGTTTACAATACTTGGAAGAAACTTCAAATGCGTTAAAGCAATAAATAATGAAGGTCATGATTTAGTAGTAGGTGTTTGGGAGGACGGTAGAATAGGGACAGTACGAGGAAACCGCAAAGGGAATAACAATTTTGGTGCATTAATTCACTTACAAAAATATACAAAGTTTGTTGACATTAATGCCTTTCCTAAGCCCTATTATGCTAGCATATTGGAAAAAATAATGGAGATGTTTGTGAAAGGAATAGCTCCAATAGAGCCAGATGAAACAAAGCAGATAATTCGGTTTATTGAAATAGCAAATCAGTATAGACAATAAAAAATAACAAAAGAAAGGAGAGTAAAAGCATGCAAGAACAAAGTAATGTAATTTTGAAAATAAGAAGCATATATAATTCCCTTACCAATGCAGAGAAAAAGGTAGCAGATTATGTTTTAGAAAATGCTGAAAATGTAATATACCTTTCAATTACAGAACTTGCTGAAAAATGTGGTACTGGTGAGACTACAATTGTAAGATTTTGCAGGCGTATAGGATTATCCGGATTTCAGGAGTTTAAGCTCAACCTTGCAAAAGAAATTGCAGAACCTGAAACAAGTATACACGAAAACATATCTTTTAATGATACATTGGATGTTCTTGTACAAAAAATTACAACGGAAAACACTATGGCAATATCTAATACTGTCAAGTTACTTTCATTAAATGAATTAGAAAAAGCGGTGGATGCAATAATAAATGCTCGAAAAATCCAGTTTTACGGAGTAGGGGCATCTGGATACACAGCACTAGATGCAAAATATAAGTTTATGCGTTTGGGTCTTAATGTTGATGCAAATTTAGATTCACATATCCAGGCTATATCTGCTGTAAGCCTTACAAATGAGGATGTAGCAGTGGGAATATCCTTTTCTGGGAGCACAAAAGATACGGTGGAGACGTGTAGACTGGCAAAAGAAGCTGGTGCTAAGGTAATTGCTATAACAAATTATGCAAGGTCTCCTATTACATCTGTTGCAGATATTGTGTTGCTTACTTCTGCAAAAGAGACTCCTTTAAGAAGCGGTGCATTAACATCAAAAATAGCACAACTCCACATTTTGGATATTTTATATACAGCTGTTGCTGTAAAGCTTAAAGACAAAGCTGTGCAAGAACTTAACAAGACTGCGAAAGCTGTTCTTGAAAAATTGTATTAGGTGATATATATGAAAGTGATAGGTATTGATATAGGAGGTACGAAAATACTTGGAGGAATTATTAATACAAATGGTAATCTGATAAAACTCAAAGAAACTCCTACACAGGCGAAATTAGGCAGGGAAGTGATTTTAAAAAATTTATTTAATACTATTGATAATTTAATTGATGAAGATACAAAAGGGATAGGTATAGGCTCTGCAGGTAGAATTAATTTTGATACAGGTGTTGTAGAATATGCGACTGATAATTTGCCAGGTTGGACAGGTTGCAATTTAAAGGAGATATTGGAGCAAAGATATAAAATTCCTGTAGTAGTTGATAATGACGTTAATGCTGCAGCAATTGGTGAGATGTGGCTTGGCTCAGGCAAAGGATATAAAAGCATGCTTGTGATGACTATAGGTACAGGCGTGGGAGGGGCAATTATATATAACGGCGAATTGATAAGGGGGTCAAGCTGGAGTGCTGGGGAAATAGGACATATGATTTTGTATCCGGAGGGCAGACAATGCAATTGCGGTCAAAGAGGATGCTTGGAGCAGTATGCTTCAGGCACAGCGATATACAAGGAGTACAATGAATTATTGGGGGAAGAGAAAGTTTCAAGCGCTAAAGAAGTTTTTGAACTGTATAAAGAAAATGATGATATTGCAATGAAAGTAATTAATAGTTTTATAAAATCGCTAACCCTGTCAATTGTGAGTTTAAAAAATATAATTGACCCTGAAGTATTTATAATAGGAGGGGGAGTTATAGATTCAAAGGATTTATGGTGGGACAAGTTAAAGACAATTTTAGGCAGGGATGTAAATGTTGTACCTGCCAATCTTGGTGGAAAGGCTACTGTGTTTGGTGCTGCTAAATTAATCCTTGATGCTATTTATTAACTTTTAAAGAGGAGAAGTGGAAAATGAAAAAAGGAATTAATATTTGGTCATTTAAAAGGGGCATGCGAATTGAAGATTGTATAAAAATTGCTAAAGATGCGGGATACGATGGAATTGAACTAAGGCTGGATAAAGAGGGAGAAATCAATTTAAATAGTGATGAAAATGATATTTTAAGAATAAAAAAAATAGCAGAAGATGAAGGAATTGAAATACCAAGTATAGCCAGTGGTCTTTATTGGATTTATCCTTTTACCAGTTCAGATCCCAGCATTAGGCAAAAGGCTAAAGATATTGTAAAAAAGCAGTTGGAAATAGCAAAACTTTTAGGGGCAGATACAGTTTTAGTAGTGCCGGGTATAGTCCATGCAGATTTTATACCGGGGTGTGAAATTGTGGACTACGATGTAGCTTATGAACGGGCATTAGAGGCGTTTTTTGAACTTAAAGAATATGCTGAGGAATTGAAAATTCATATAGGTCTTGAAAATGTTTGGAATAAATTTCTGTTATCGCCTTTAGAGTTTAGAGATTTTGTTGATAAAATCAATAGCCCTTATGTGGGAGTATATTTGGATGTCGGCAATGTAGTATATATTGGCTATCCCGAACAATGGATAAAGATTCTTGGCAATCGAATAAAAAAAGTCCACTTTAAGGACTTTAAAAGAGCTGTGGGCACAGTAAATGGATTTGTTGACCTCTTGGCAGGAGATGTAAATTTTCCAGCAGTAATGGAAGCGTTTAAATCAACAGGTTATGAGGATTATGTTATTGCTGAAATGGCACCATATACCTATTATGAAAATCAGGTAATATACAATACTTCAAAAGCAATGGATCAAATTTTAGGACGGTAAAAAAATAAAGGAGTGAGTGTTATTATGTTAAAAGTAGGATTAATTGGTTTGGGATTTATGGGAAGAGGCCACTTGGATAATTATATAAGACTGGAGTCCGAGGGTTTTCCGGTTAAACTGGTAGCCATTTGTGACATAGATTCGGATAAATTCCAAAACAAATTTTTGCCCGGCAATATTGATGTGGGAAATGTAAAATATGACTTTTCAAAATACAGGCTTTATACTGATATTGACGAAATGTTGGAAAAAGAAGAGCTGGATTATGTGGATATAACATTGCCTACATATTTACATGCAGAAGTAACTGTAAAAGCGCTGAACAAAGGTATGCATGTACTTTGTGAAAAGCCAATGGCTCTAACAGTAGAAAAATGTCAAGCTATGATAGATGCTGCTGAAAAAAACAATAAAAAACTTATGATAGCGCAGTGTTTGCGATTTTGGCCGGAGTATGAATATCTTAAAGAATGCGTGGAGGACAAAAGATTTGGAGAAGTTTTGAGTGGTTACTTCTTTAGAGGTGGCAATACGCCTTTATGGTCATATAATAACTGGCTGCTTCAAAAAGATAAAAGCGGTGGTGTGTTGCTTGATCAGCATATTCACGATGTTGATACTATAAATTGGTTGTTTGGTACACCTAAAAATGTTTCTACAGTTGGGAGAAACGTTATTGAGGGCAGTGGTTATGATATTGTATCTACTCACTATTTTTACGAAGATGGGAAAGTAATAACTGCTGAAGATGACTGGGTATTAAATGGAGACTATGGTTTTGAAATGAGGTTTAGAGTAAATTTTGAAAAAGGGAATATAGTTTATGAAAAAGGTGTTTTAAAAGTAAATCCTAATGACGGTAAATCTTTTACGCCTGAATTACCCAAGGATAATGGCTATTATAGGGAAATAAAATATTTTGTAAATGCATTGCTGAAGGACACCCCCATTGAAGTTGCCCCTCCACATAGTACTATGGAAACGATAAGAATAGCGCTGGCTGAAATGAAATCTGCTGACAATAAGGGAGCAATAATAGAGCTTTAAACTTGTGAAGGCAATGGAGGGAGGTAACCTTGCAAGGTTGACATTAGAACTTAAGTAAAAATTAAAAAGGAGAGATACCATGTCTTCGTATATTGTCACAAGAGAGTATCCCCGACGAGAAGAATACGATGTTATTGTTGTAGGAGGGGGCACAGCAGGAAGCATTGCGGCTATAGCAGCTGCAAGAGAAGGGGCAAAGATACTGCTTATAGAGAAATATGGTTTTCTTGGTGGAACGGCTACTGCTTCACAGGTCACCCCTATGATGCATGTTAAAATTGAAGGAAATCCTGCTTCTTCTATAGATAGAAAGATAAGAAAGCGCATGATAGATTTAGGAGCTGGAGCAGAAAGTCCCGGGGGAAATGATGGATGGTTTAATCCTGAAATGCTTAAGTTTATTCTTGAAGAGATGGTTTTAGAACAGGGAGGAGAAATTCTATACGATACTCAATTTGTGGATGCAATAGTTTTAGAGAATGAGATAAGTGGGATAATTGTACACAACAGGGAGGGTACAAAAGTTATCGAAGGGAAAATTTTTATAGATGCTACAGGAGATGCAGAAGTTAGCTATAGAGCAGGTGTTCCCTGTTTTGTAGGAAGTGAAAAATCGGGGAAAAATCAGGCTGTTTCATTGAGATTTATGGTAGGGAATGTTGATTTAAAAAGATTAGAAACATTTTTAAAAGATTTAGGACAGGAATGGGGTTTAAATTATCCGTTAATTGAAATGGCGATGATATGGAACAAAGGTTTTCCTCTTGAAAAAGTGTTTAAAAAAGCATTAGAGGATGGGGTTTTAGAATATGATGATGGAAGGTATTTTCAAGCATTTTCTGTTCCTGGGATGCCTGGGGTGATGTCTTTTAATTGTCCTGAAATCCCAGATGTGTATAATTCCCTTGATGGAGCTAAAATTTCATATTCTTACATTAAAGGGAGAAAAATGATTAAAAGGCTTCACAATTTTTTAAGAAAATATGTGGCTGGGTTTGAAGATAGTTTTATACTTTCAGTTGCGCCAATGATTGGAATAAGGGAATCTAGGAGGATAAAAGGAGAATACATCTTGACAATAGAGGATTATAACAATAGGTCAAAATTTGATGATGGGATTGCTAAAACTGCTTATCCCGTGGACATTCACGGAGAGGAAGAAGGGGAGGAAGTTATTCCGCTAAGACCTGGAGAATATTTTGAAATACCATTTAGAGCTTTAATTCCTCAAAATATCCATAATCTTTTGGTTGTTGGGAGAGCTATTTCTTCAACTTTTACAATGCAATCGTCAATCCGTATACAGCCCACTTGTAGGGCAACAGGGGAGGCGGCAGGGATTGCAGCAGCGTACGCTGTAAAAAATAATATAGGTCTTAGAGATGTCGATGGGAAGATAATACGAGAAATTATGAGAAATTATGGAGCAGATTTGTAAAATTGAGGTGAGCAAAAATGGGAAAATGGAGGATAATGTATATACCTTTAGATGAAAGGCCTTGTAATTATGAGTTTCCAAAGATGATAATAGATATAAGCGATATTGATATGATAAGGCCGCCTAAAGAGATTCTGGGTTGTAAAAAGAAGCCGGCTGATGTTGATAAACTGTGGGAGTGGATGAGACAAAATATAGAGGGAATAACTCATCTTGTAGTTTCAATTGACATGCTGGTGTACGGAGGTATTGTTCCATCAAGGATACACCAAAAACAAGTTGAAGAATGTTTAAGGAGCCTTTTAAGGTTAAGAGAATTAAAGGAATCTAATAATAATCTTAAAATTTTTGCCTTTAATCTTATAATGAGAACGCCATCATACAATAGCTCTGAAGAAGAGCCAGACTACTATAAAGAGTTTGGAGAGAGAATATTTAGATTTGGCGCCTTCTCTGATAAGATAGATCTAAATATTGCAACAGAAGAAGAGATTAAAGAGTTTAATGCTTTAAAAAGAGAGATTCCTGAAGAGATTCTTGAAGATTACTTAAGAAGAAGAGAGGTCAATCACAAAATAAATTTATCTGTTGTAGACCTTGTAAAAGAAAGTATAATTGATTTTTTAATTATACCGATGGATGACTCTTCAAAGTACGGGTTTTCTCCAATGGAAAGGCGTAAAATTATGAAATACATAGATGAACTTGATTTGACGGATAGAATTTATTCCTACCCTGGGGCTGATGAAGTTGGTTGTACGCTTACTGCGAGGGCTTTTAATGATATCAAGGGGGTAAAGCCGGCTGTTTTTACAAGGTATTCTTCTGAAAATGGGAAAAATGTAATCCCTCTTTTGGAAGATAGAAGGCTTGGAGAGACTGTGAAATATCAAATTATAGCTGCAGGGGGTATTGTAACAGAAGATAGTGAAAAGGCGGATTTTATACTGATGATAAATCCTCCATCAGAAATAACGCAACAAATAGGTGATAGCTGGAATTCTTATCTTACGAGAAAGGATATAGGGGACCCAGAGAGAAACTTAAATGAGTTTGTGGAGGCCATAAAAGACTATATTGAGAAGGGAAAAAATTGCTTGGTAGCAGATGTAGCGTTTTTAAACGGGGCTGATAATTCCCTTATGAAGCTTATTAAAAAATATGGACTTTTGAAAAAACTTTTGTCTTATGGGGGATGGAATACATCTGCAAACACTTTGGGTACAGTGATTGCTCACAGCATGGCAAGCTCTTTTTATATAAATAGTGATAATTTTACTGAAGATAGAAAGGAAAGGTCTTATAGGTTTTTGTTTTTAAGATACCTGGAAGACTGGGGATATCAGTATGAGGTTAGGACGAAAGTGGCAAAGGAAATAGATAAATATGGAGTAAGTTATTTTGACCTTGGGGAGAAAGAGAAAATTATTTCAGAGGTAATAAAAGGTGAACTTGAGAAATTTAAAAAAGAAAATCTCAATGAATTTGATTATGAGTTTGATGTATATATGCCTTGGAATAGGCTTTTTGAAGTAGGAATAGAGGTAAAAAAGTGATAAGGCCCTCTTTTGAGATTTAGAGGGCCCTATTTTTACGCTTTCTGGACGGCTTCTTTTGAATTTTTAACTTTTTCAGTCATTTTTTCTTTTCCCAGATTTATCTTGGGAAGCACCAGATTAAGAAGTATTCCTGCTAAAGTGGCAGGACCTATGCCTTCAAAGACGAAGTTTCCCAAGGGTATTTTTATGCCGCCTACTCCTAATGTTAATATTACAGAAGCTATTATGAGATTTCTACTGTCAGAAAAATCTACTTTATTTTCAACAAGTGTCCTCATACCTGCTGCTGCAATCATTCCAAAGAGGATTATAGTAACTCCGCCCATTACTGCTTGGGGTATTACTTCTATCAAAGCGCCTATTTTTTGTATAAAGCTTAAAAGTATCGCAATGATTGCTGCACCTTGAATTACTCTTGAGCTATAGACTCTTGTTATTGCAAGGACTCCAATGTTTTCACCATAAGTTGTGCTGGGAGGACCGCCAAAGAGCGCTGCTATTGAAGTTGCAAGGCCGTTTCCCAACATTACCCTGTGAAATCCAGGATTTTTTATAAGGTCCCTTTCAACTATATTTCCTATTACCAGAACATGTCCTAAGTCTTCAATTATAGCGACCAGTGCCAGAGGCGCAACCAGCGCTACAGCACCCCATGCGACCTCAGGAGTATGGCCTGTTAAGAAAGAGAATTTGGGAATTGCAATCCATGAGGCTTTTGCAACAGGTCCGAAGTCTACAAGGCCTCTTGTTATCGCGAATATATATCCGCCTATTGTTCCTAAAAGGATTGGAATCACTTTTATAAAGCCTTTTCCAAACATGCTGAAGATGATTATGAGGGCGGCGGTGAAAAGTGCTGTTGTAAGGTCTTTCTGAGCCTGAGCTATTGCTACAGGCGCAAGGGATAAACCTATTATCATCACAACAGGGCCTACTACTACAGGGGGGAGCAGTTTTTCTAGCCAGTCAATCCCTGTCAGGCTTATTATTATGAAAACCACCACATACACAAGTCCGGCTGCGAACATGCCGAAGAAGGCGCCTTTTAAGCCGAATTGTTTTGTTGCTGCTATTATGGGAGCTATGAAGGCGAAAGATGAGCCAAGATAAGCGGGAATTTTCCCTTTTGTCATGAGGTGAAATATCAGTGTTCCAAGTCCTGAGGTGAATAAGGTCACTGAAGGGTCAAGGCCTGTCAAGAGAGGTACTAAAATGGTTGCACCGAACATCGCGAAGACGTGCTGTAAGGATAATGGGACCATTTGTTTTACAGGCGGTGTTTCTTCAATTTCGTACACTTTATTAGGCATAAAAAAACCTCCTTTATTATGGGTTACTGAAAAACCCCCAAGGAGGAACTTTTTATATCCTCCTTTTTAGCCTCGCTGGGCTAAATTAAAGGGTTTTTTCAATTTTTCTTTCTAATTATATCACATGAAAAAGGATTTGTCTATAGGGAAAAAAGCCCCGAGAAGATGGGGCTTTTAATTATTTTCTTCTTTGTAACGCCTTAGAACTTCTAAAACGTAGTCTATATCAGAAGGAGTGTGGTCTGCATTTATCTGGAATCTGATGCTTTCATCGCCTTTGGGCACCACTGGGTAATTGATGGCTGTTGCGAGTATTCCGTTTTCTACGAGATAATTTACTAGCTCTATTGTCTTTTTTGTATCTCTCACAAGAAGAGGTACTATAGGATGTTTACTTACTACAGTCTCATATCCCAAATTTAAAAGCCCTTCTCTAAATCTTTTAACCATCTCTTTAAGATGGGAGAACTTCTTTTTTCCTCCATCGCTATCTATTATTTCCAAAACTTTTAATACAGAAGCGGCTTCTGAAGGGGTGATGGGGTTGGAGTAAATGTAGGTTATTGCTTTTTCTCTCAGGTAAGTCGTAATAACTTCACTGGATACTACATATCCTCCATTTACCCCATAAGCTTTTCCCATTGTGCCAATGAGTAGGTCTGCCTTTCCACCTGTTACTTCTTCTGTCCCCCTTCCTGTATCACCAAAAGCGCCAACACCGTGGGAATCGTCCACAATAGTTATTATATTTTCTTCAAATTTTTCGTCATATTTAGAGGCAATTTCTTCTATCTTCTTTAAATCTGCGTAATCTCCCCTCATGCTGAATACTCCATCAGTTACCACTATTACTCGTTTTACTTTGCCTATGAGGCTTTTTATGCCGTTTTCTAAGTCATCGTAGTCAAGATGCTTGTATACATACCTTTCTTTAGGTCTTGAGAGCCTTATGGCGTTGATAATGCAGTTGTGATTGAGTTCATCGCTTATTATGCCTGTTTCAGGGGTTGTCAGGGAAGATATTATTCCTACTACTGTCATATAGGCAGAGCTAAAGATCATTGCATCTTCCTTTTGATGGAACCGAGCCAGCCTTTTTTCCAGGTCTCTGTGGGTTATATAAGTTCCGCTTATAAATCTCACTGCGCCGGGGCCTACACCAAATTTTCTTGCGGCTTCTTCTTCAGCCTTTATTACTTCCTCATTAAATTGCATCCCGAGGTAGGAGTTGGAATTCATCCTTATAAATTCTTTGTCACCATATCCTTTTAAAAAGAAACGTGGACCTTTTTCACCCTCTGTTTTTTTTACATCGACTATGATAAGTTCTTTTCCTTTAGAACGACCTTCAGTCTTTAACTCATCGAGTTCTTTTTGTAAAATTTCATTTAATCTTGTAAGTGGCATCTTTTTTACCTCCTTTTGTTTATGGATATAATACAACTTTGCCACATTGGCCTTTTATCATTAGTTCCATGCCTTTTTCATATTCAGAAAGAGGGAAGGTATGAGTAATTATTGGTTTTAATGCTTCTTTAAAGCCAGAGCGCAATAAACCTTTTACTTTGTACCAGGTATCGTACATTCGCCTTCCTGTGATGCCGTTTATTGTTATGCCTTTAAAAACTACATCATTTGTTATGTCTATAGGAACTTCATTGTCAGGAAGACCCAAAACAGACATTCTTCCGCCCTTTGCTATGTATTTGAGGCCTTGTCTTATTGCAGTGGGGCTTCCAGAGAAGTCCAAAACTACATCTGCTCCATAGCCTTCTGTTTCACTTTTTATTATGCTGACAACGTCTTCTGCAAGTGGGTTTATAACTCGTGTTGCACCTAATTTATGAGCAAGTTCCATTCTGTATTCCACAGGTTCTATTGCAAATATAGCTGCAGCACCTGTTCTTTTAAGAAGTGGTATTGCCATCATTCCTATTGGGCCGCATCCTATGACAGCTACAGATTTTCCAACTACATCTCCTGAAAAAACAGTATGGACCGCGTTTCCAAGAGGTTCCTGTATGGATAGTATCTCCAGAGGTATGTCTTTATCGTTTAGCCATACATTGCTTTCAGGGACTTTAATGTATTCTGCAAAAGCACCGTCTGTGTCAACACCGAGTATTAGCGTATTTTCACATATATGAGCATTTCCAGTTCTACAAGCTTTGCATTTTCCGCATACTATATGAGTCTCCGCACTTACTAAATCTCCAACATTTACAGATGTTACATTTTCTCCTGTTTCTACAACTTCTCCTACAAATTCATGTCCCATTATCTTAGGCGGTTTTACCCGGCTTTTTGCCCATTCATTCCAAATGTAAATGTGAACGTCTGTGCCGCAAATAGATGTGGCTTTGACTTTTATTAGTACCTCATCAGGTCCTATTTTTGGTATTTCTTTTTTTATTATATCTGCACCTTCTTTGGGATGCTGTTTAACAACAGCGGTCATATATCCTTCCATAATGGACATCTCCTTTACTTGTACACTCGTCCTACTACATAATATATTCTATATATTTGTACAAATTCCTTCTTGCATTACAAAAAAATTTTTAATGGGGCCACATTCGACATCCCTGTCTTAGTGCCCGCCTCCGCCATCCGTGGCTTTAAGATAAAAAGTTATCATTCAAACGTTGAAATCATTATTTATCAGAAATTGTCTTCAATGACTAAATGTATGATTATTCTTTTTTAATGAAATAATATATCTGGATAGAAAAACCATGTTAAGGGTTAAGGAGGATTATTTTATGCGAAAAATGGCTACAATGGACGGAAATACAGCAGCTGCTTATGCCTCTTATGCTTTTACGGAGGTTGCAGCAATTTACCCTATTACGCCTTCTTCTCCAATGGCTGAAAATGTTGATGAATGGGCTGCCCACGGAAAAAAGAACATATTTGGTCAACCTGTGAAGGTTGTTGAAATGCAGTCAGAAGCAGGTGCAGCAGGTGCTGTCCATGGTTCTTTAACTGCAGGTGCTTTGACAACCACATATACCGCATCACAGGGGCTTCTTTTAATGATACCAAACATGTATAAAATTGCAGGAGAGCTTTTGCCAGGGGTGTTTCATGTAAGTGCCCGCGCTATTTCTACTCATGCACTTTCTATATTTGGCGACCATCAGGATGTAATGGCAGTAAGACAAACAGGTTTTGCACTTCTTTGTTCTGCAAATGTACAGGAAGCCATGGATATGGCATTTATAGCCCATCTTTCTGCCATAAAATCTAGGGTACCATTTTTGCATTTTTTTGATGGCTTTAGGACTTCTCACGAGATGCAAAAAATAGAAGTGGTGGAATATGAGGAAATTGCGAAACTTTTAGACCTAAGGGCAGTTAAAGAGTTTAGGGACAGAGCGTTAAATCCTGAACATCCTGTTGTAAGAGGCACTGCACAAAATCCTGATATTTATTTTCAAGGAAGAGAAGCTGCTAATAAATTTTATGAAAAGGTTCCTGACATAGTAGAAGATTACATGAAGAGGTACAAGGAGCTTACTGGAAGAGAATATCACCTTTTTGACTATTACGGTTCAAAGGACGCAGAGTATATAATTGTAGCTATGGGTTCTGTTTGTGATACGATAGAAGAGACGATTGATTATTTAACAAAAAAAGGAGAAAAAGTGGGTTTAATTAAAGTACATCTCTACAGGCCATTTTCTGAAAAACACTTTTTTGAGGTTTTACCTGATACAGTTAAAAAGATTGCCGTATTAGACAGGACAAAAGAGCCGGGTTCAATAGGAGAGCCTTTGTACCTTGATGTGGCTAAATTATTTTATAACAAAGATAAAAAGCCCGGCATAGTAGGAGGTAGATATGGTCTGGGCTCAAAAGATACAACTCCTTCTCAGATTATTGCAGTCTATGACAATTTAAAAAAGGACTCCCCAAAAGACCGTTTTACCATAGGAATTTTAGACGATGTGACTTACACATCATTAGAAGAAGGTGAATTTGTAGAGACTACACCTCTTGGCACTGTAAGCTGCAAGTTTTGGGGATTAGGCTCTGATGGAACGGTTGGGGCGAATAAATCGGCTATTAAAATAATTGGGGACAACACAGACTTGTATGTGCAGGCATATTTTCAGTATGACAGCAAAAAATCAGGAGGCACCACTATTTCCCATTTAAGGTTTGGTAAAAAGCCGATTAAATCCAGCTATCTTGTAAATCACGCTGATTACATTGCCTGTCACAATAAATCTTTTATTTACAATTATGATGTTTTAAAAGGACTTAAACATGGTGGGACTTTTGTATTAAATTGTCCTTGGAGCAAAGAGGAACTTGATGACAAACTGCCTGCCTCAATGAAAAGATACATTGCTGAAAACAGCATCAATTTTTATATAATAGATGCAGTGTCTATTGCGCAAGAGGTAGGATTAGGTAGCAGAATAAACATGATAATGCAGACGGTGTTTTTTAAACTTATAAATATAATACCTTTTGAAGAAGCGGTTAAGTATTTAAAAGATTTTATACAGAAAGCCTATGGCAAAAAAGGGCAGGATATAGTGGAGATGAACTTAAGAGCTGTAGATAAAAGCATAGAAGCTCTTGTAAAAGTAGAAGTGCCTGAGGAGTGGAAAAACGCAAAAGAAGGGCAAAAAATTGTAAAGCCAGAGCCTGATTTTGTTAAAAATATACAAAGACCTATGGAAAGAAATGAAGGAGACCTCCTTCCTGTAAGTGCTTTTGTCGGCATGGAAGATGGCACATTTCCTACTGGCACGACTGCCTATGAAAAGAGAGGAATTGCAGTATTGATACCCGAATGGCAAATAGACAACTGTATACAGTGTAACCAGTGCTCTTATGTTTGCCCCCATGCAGTAATACGGCCATTTTTATTAACAGATGAAGAAATGAAAAAAGCGCCTACAACTTTTAAACTGAAAAAAGCAATAGGAAGGGGATTAGAAGGCCTTTGGTATAGAATACAGGTAAGTCCTTTAGACTGTACAGGATGCGGCAATTGTGCAGATGTTTGTCCAGCACCTACAAAAGCTCTTATAATGAAACCCGCTGAAGAACAAATAGAAAAAGAAGCGAGAAATTGGGAGTATGCTGTAACTCTTGATGTCAAAGATAATTTAGTAGATAAGACAACTCTAAAAGGCAGTCAATTTGCAAAGCCTCTGTTTGAATTCAGTGGCGCATGCCCCGGCTGTGGTGAGACTCCTTACATAAAGCTTTTGACACAGCTTTTTGGAGATAGGATGATGATAGCAAATGCCACAGGCTGTTCATCTATTTATGGGGCAAGTGCACCCTCTATTCCTTATACTACTAATAAAGAGGGAAAAGGGCCTGCTTGGGCTAACTCACTTTTTGAAGACAATGCCGAATTTGGCTACGGCATGTTTTTAGCAAATGTTAAGATAAGGGAAAGGCTTAGAGATTTGATGAAAGAAGCTATAAATATGCCTATTGACGAAGAATTAAAAGCTGCATTCCAAGAGTGGATTGATGGGATGGAGGATGGAGATAAATCTAAAATTGCTTCTAAAAAGATTTTGGATATTATAAATAGAGGCGGGTATACAGAGAATGAGATAATAAAAGAGATACTTGACAAAAAAGATTTTCTTGTAAAAAAATCTCAGTGGATAATAGGGGGAGATGGATGGGCGTATGACATTGGCTTTGGAGGGCTTGACCATGTTATAGCATCAGGAGAAGATGTAAATGTACTAGTGCTTGACACTGAGGTGTATTCTAATACGGGAGGCCAATCCTCAAAATCTACGCCATTAGGGGCAGTTGCAAAATTTGCGGCAGCAGGTAAGAGGACAAGCAAGAAAGATTTAGGTTTGATGGCTATGAGCTATGGATACGTGTATGTGGCGCAAGTTGCAATGGGAGCAAATATGAACCAGACGATAAAGGCTTTTGTGGAGGCAGAAAAATACAAAGGGCCTTCACTTATAATAGCATACGCTCCTTGTATAAACCATGGCATAAAGTCAGGCATGGGGACAAGTATAATGGAGGAGAAAAAAGCAGTGGAGTCTGGTTACTGGCACCTTTATAGATTTAATCCGGAGCTTAAAAAGATGGGCAAAAATCCATTTGTACTTGATTCTAAAGAGCCGACAAAATCTTTCAGAGAATTTATTGAGGGGGAGATACGATATTCCTCACTTAAAAACGTATTTCCTCACATTGCGGAAAAACTTTATCAGAAGGCAGAAGATACTGCAAAAGAGAGATACGAAAGATATAGAAAGCTGGCAGAATAACAATTCCGGGCGTATGCCCGGAATTGTTATTTTTTGTTTTCTTCTACCCATTCTTTTGCGTTTATTACCTCATTTTCACTTGGGATAGGCACATTTGATTCTTCTTTTACATTTTGTATATTTGCCCAGGAAGCAGTCTTATGATTTTCTATTGGCACTTTGTGAGGTTTTTTTGGTTTTTTAGTCATACAATCACTCCTTTAAATGTATTATTTTCGATAATTGAAGAAATTATGACTATTATTGTGATAAACTGAGGGATGTAAATTTCTTTTTTTTCTTAGGTTACAGTTCAAATTAGCAGTATAATTATTGTTGTAATCATGGGATGAGGAGAGATTGAAATGGAGATAAGAGGACATCACTTTTTGTGTGTGTTGGGCTTTAGAGGGCTTGGTTATGATGAAAAATTTGTTAAAAATATGGATGAAATTATTAGAAAATTAAATAATGAACAGGATATGTTGATAAAAGTTGTGGATAATGTGGATAACATTTGCAGCATGTGTCCAAACAATGTAAATGGAGAATGTACAGAAGAAGAGTATCCAGGAAGTGTAAAAGGAAAAGATAGGGCAGTTTTAAAGATTTTGGGTATAGAAGTAGGAGAGGCAGTATGGTATAAGGATGTTGTGGATAAAATTAAAGAAAATATGACAGAAGAAAAGATGATGAATATATGTAAAGATTGTGAATGGTTTAGCCTTGGGTATTGTTTAGAAGGGATTAAAAAGTTAAAAGGCGGCTGAAGCCGCCTTTATAAGTCTCTTTGTGAAAAGCGCTTTGCACCGTAATAGAGGAGAAATACCACGTAGAAAAAGATGTATATGAACATGTAAATACTGGGTTGAGACATACCCCCAAAGAGTCCTTGTGTCATAAAACTTATTCCACTACTTTGTGTCAAAAGCTCTGCAGTCATTTTTCTATATATGACATCTGTAGGAAGGATGAGGCTTGTAATTATCCCTGCGTTTATAAGGCTTTCTCCGCTTTTTAAGCCAAAGGCACCGACTTGACTTTGTTGCATTGCTGTGCCAATCTGTTCAAGTACGCCTCCAACAAGGGCAATTCCATAGGCCATAATGGCGATTATTCCTGTGTTTATAGTAGAAAAAATTGAACTTGAAGCGATTATAAGAGCTAAAAATACAATTGGACCTAAGTCGAAGAAAAAGAGACCTTTTAAAATGTTGTCCCACCCGAAGCTTATTTTAGAGCCAAACCATATATTCAAACCTACAACAGATAAAAACATTATAGAGCTGTATAAAACAATCATAATACTAAGCCCTATAAATTTTCCTAATACCAGTTCATATCTTTTTATAGGTTTAGACAAAATAGAATATATAGTGCCACTTTCTATTTCTCCTGATATGGCATTTACAGAAGTCAAAACTACGAGAAAAGCTACTATAAAGTTTGCGAAAAAAAGGCCTGCAGACAAAATTTGAGATTGAAAAATGATGTCATATATAGAATTGCTGGGATGCTCAAATATTCTACTTAAGCCAAAAGCGTATATGGAAAGGTAGAGGAGGGATAAAATAGAGACTAATAGAAAAGCCCGTTTTTTTAGCATCTCTTTAAATGTGTATTTTATTATAGTTATCACGACATCTCATCCTTTCCAATCAAGTTTATGAATAAGTCTTCCAGTGAAGAAGTTTGGGTATTTAATTGATATAGCTTGGCACCAGCTTCTATTACCATTTTAGCTATAAGTGGTATTTTTTCTTTATCTTCTACTTTAAAAGAGAGCTTACCTTCTTTAAATTGAAATTCTTTTGATAAGTGAGAAATTTTTTCAATCAACTCTGTAGTATAGTCCGATACAATCATTTCTACATGGGTGTGTTCTTTTAATAGCTCTTCCAGTTTTCCTTCGGCTATTATTCGGCCATGGTTTATTATGGCCACTTCATCGCATACCATTTCTACTTCACTTAATAGATGGCTGTTTAGAAAAACAGTTTTGCCTTGCGATTTTAATTGTTTTATGATTTCTCTTACTTCAATTCTTCCAACAGGGTCTAAAGCTGAAGTAGGTTCGTCTAAAAATACTATTTCTGGGTCATTTAAGAGGGCTATTGCAATGCCAATTCTTTGCTGCATTCCTTTGCTGTAATTTTTGATAAGTTTATTTTCGTGACCTTTTAATTTTACCAATTCTAAAAGTTCATCAATTTTTTTGCCTGGATTTTTTATTTTATAAAGCTCAGCATGGAAGCTCAAAAGCTCTTTTCCTGTCATCCAGTCGTGATATCTAAAATTTTCGGGTAAAAATCCCACTTTTTCTCTTGATTCTACAGTGCCTATGGGTTTCTCTAAAATCCAAGCAAAACCAGAGGTGGGGTGTAAAAGCCCCACCATGGTCTTTACAAAAGTGCTTTTTCCTGCACCATTTGGACCTAAGAATCCAAAGACCTGACCTTTCTCTACGGAAAGAGTGACTTCTTTAAATCCTCCTTTTCCGTTAAACTGCTTTGTGAGATTTTGCGCCTCTAAAACCATTTGATCACCTCATAGAATTTGCAATTTGAATTAATGTATTTATATTTTGCTGTGTTATTAATTCATCATTTATTGTTTGCTTGTCTGTAGATGTTTCATAAGGTCCATTGATTGATAGACTATACATTACTCCATTTTCATTCCATACTATGGATGCCATATTTGGAGAATATTTATTTGTTAGAATAATAGCTGTATTTCCTCTTATATTTATTTCTTTAACATTTGTAGATTCATCACTTGGTATAGGTAATGTCTCCTTCCAGTCAGTTACACTTGCAATTTGTTTTTTTAAATTGTCGGGCAAAAATGGGAGGTTAGCCAAGGCATCAATTACCTTATCTATATTTGCCCCTTCTGGTACTACAATCTCAGGAGTTTTATTTATATTAAGATAAATACTTTTTTTGATATTTTCTGTATCATTATCATTCTTTTTTTCTTTTATATCAATATATATAGATGTGCCAACATTCATTATAATAGGTTTATTGTTGAGCTCTTTAGGGAAAAGATGTGTGCCGCCAAATGTTTTAATTAATTCATTTATTTTGTCAACATTAAGTTTAAATTCGAATCCTTCACCCTTTGATACATATATATGGTTAATTTCAAAATTTTCGTCAGTTGGCAGCTTAAATTTATAATCTACATCGGACTTTAGTTTGTCAATTTCATTTATTGAAACTTCATATCCTTCATAGTTTCCAGACCTTAATATTTCACCATATTCTTTTAAGTCAATGCTCTTTATGTTTCTATCATAGAACTCATTTTGAATTTGTGTAATGTCATCAGGTGTAATAGTTATAATTTGCATTTTGTTAAGTCTCAATAAATTTAGAATTTTAGCCTCTGTATTTTTAAGGGGAGGGAAAAGCATTGAAGAAACTACAAATGCCACTACGACTAAGGCGGCAATTGACTTTTTGTACTTTATAAACATGGCAAACATTCCTCCTTTATTATTATTTTTGCTCAATTTTTCATTTAGAGTAGCCCAAGCTTCATTTAAATTTATATTGCTTGCTTTTAAAGCTTTTAAAGTGAATTCATTTATGGATTTTAGTTGTTCAAGTTTTTCTCTACATACATCGCAAGTTTTTAAATGTTCTTCTACATTTTTTGCAGTGATTTCATCCAGTTCATTGTCTAGATATGCTTGAAGAGTTCCTTCATCGTAGCACATACTTACACCTCCTTTTCATATAATTCTTTAAACTTTTTTTGTGCTCTTGCTATGGTTGTGCCGACGGAGGTTTTCTTAATTCCCAATGATATTGCTATTTCTTCGTAACTATATCCTGAATGTTTAAGTATTAGACACATCATATCTCTTTTACTCATTTTTAGGAGGACTTCTTTCACTTTAGCTCTTTCAAACCTTTTAATTGCTATTTCTTCAGGGTCTTCAAAAAATTTCTCTTGCGTGTTTTTAAAAACTTCCAGTTCTCTTGTTTTTGTGTTTTTTTCACTGCGGATATAATTTAAGGCATGATTTATTGCCACTTTGGATAACCAACCTCCTATATTTTCATTGTGAGGGGGAGGATTTTTAAAATACTTTATAAAAACCTCTTGAGTAATGTCTTCCGCTTTGAATTCGTCTTTTATCATCCAAGAAATTTGATTTAAAACTTTTGGATAATATTTTTCAAAGATATCTTTGAAACTTTCCTCTATTTTGAACACCTCCCCTATGTCTTTTCACTAATAATAACACATCTAAAGCCAATTTTGTGACAAAAACTTTTCAGACGAAGGGGACGGTTCCTCTTGTCTGAATTTTTCAGATGAAAAGAACCGTCCCCTTCGTCTGGATTTTATTTTTTGTGGGAAGTGCTATATAATTATATCGGTGTTTTAAAAAAAGGTGCGGAGGTGTTAAATTTGGGGAGGATAAAAAGTTACTATCCTTATTTGGCAGGAATAGGGATGGCATCAATTTTTGGATTTTCTTTTATGTTTACCTCTATGGGGCTTGATGTAGCTTCTCCTTTAGAGCTTATAGCCTATCGTTTTTTACTTGCAGCATTTATGATTACTCTTTTGTGGGTATTTGGAATTATTAAGCTCAATTATAGAGGGAAAAATCTGTGGCCATTGTTTTTATTGTCTCTATCAGAGCCTGTTGTGTATTTTATATTTGAAACATATGGTGTAAAATATACATCCTCTTCTCTTTCTGGCTTGATGATAGCTTTAATTCCTGTTGCTGTTACCGCTTTGGCGGCGGTATTTTTAAAGGAAAGGCCTTCTTTGTATCAGCTTTTCTTTATTCTTTTGTCTGTTACAGGAGTTGCTTTTATAATTTTTATGACAGGTGTTGAAAGCCGTAATACGTCAATTGTAGGTTTTGTATATCTTTTAGGAGCAGTCTTATCTGCAGCTTTTTACAGTATTTTAGCAAGAAAGTCTTCTTTAGAATTTTCACCTATTGAGATAACCTTTGTCATGATGTGGTTTGCCGCAATTTCTTTCAATTTTTTAAATTTAATTGATAGATTAGCAAAAGGCTATCCTATTTCTGACTATTTCAAGGATTTAACTGATTACAGAGTACTTATTCCTGTGCTATATCTAGGTGTTTTATCTTCTGTTGTAGCGTATTTTTTAAACAATTATGCTCTTTCAAAATTGCCTGCATCTCAAGCTTCAGTTTTTGCAAATTTGACCACAGTAATTTCGGTAATAGCGGGGGTCACCATACGACGTGAAGCTTTTTATTGGTATCATATAATAGGAGCTATTATGATATTGATAGGAGTATGGGGGACAAATTATTTTGGAAAAGTGTCTCAACCGATTATTTCTTCAGAAGAAATACACTAAAATTTTGTATTTACATTACATAGAAAATGTGATATACTTTTAACGTAGCCCTATACCCTACGGGGGCATATATTAGTCCAAAAAGGATGCGGTATAGAAATACCGCATTTATTATAGAGGAGTGATTTTATTAGTACTTTAATTAGTATAGCATGTTTTTGCGTTTTATTAAAGTACAAACTGAGAGATAATAAATATAAAAAGTTTTTGATGTGAAATTGAAGATATTGCAAATTATTTAGAAGTCGAATATGCTTTAATAGAAGAAATAAAAAAGTCAGAAAGGACAGGCATTTTTATATCCAAAAAATGACAATTATTAAGGAAAAATTTTTCGTTGACAAGACATGAAAATATGATAAAATAAGTAATGTCTTTTGTGGCCCCGTGGTCAAGAGGTTAAGACACCGCCCTTTCACGGCGGCAACACGGGTTCGAATCCCGTCGGGGTCACCATTTAAGTTTAAGAAATAAAATGTCGCCAAAGGTGCGACATTATTTTTTATGTCGAAAGAAAAATTACATATACAACAAAAATTAACAAATAAAACCATCACCATGATGCTATAATTTAGAAAAACAGGAGGTGATGGTTTTTTATGCAAAATATAAATATTTTACCTTATAAAAGAGTTATAAAAACTCCCTTGTCAGAAAATACTCAAAAAAATCTTTCTAAAAACATTCAACAGATTATATTATTGTCAGTTATAAGCTTTTTTATAGGGCGAGCTGTTATTTTCAATAGTCTTTTGCCTTTCGGCATTGCTTTTTTTGCAACCCTTTTAATGTATAAAAAGCGATATCTTTTAACAGGAATAGGAGTATGGTTGGGAATATTAACTTTATCCAATGTCAATAGTTTTAAATACCTTTTAGCACTTGTGTTTATCTTTTCATTAGAAGGATTTCTAAAAATTAAACCTCAAAATATTATTAAAACTTCTTTCATTACTTTTATTTCTCTTTTTAGTGCAGATCTTATATTCAGCTATATTTATGGCTTTTTACTTTTTGACATTATAATGAGCGTATATGAGTCTGTCATTGCAATGTTAATGGTTTTTATTTTTAATCATGCTGTTTCATTTATTTTGAATATAAACAGAAAAATTGTTTCCAATGAAGAGTTGATATCTTTGAGTATATCTATAGGGCTATTTATTCTAGGAATGAATCATTTGAATGTGTGGAAATTTACTCTCAATGGGATATTAGGGATATTTATAATACTTTTAGCCTCTTATATAGGGGGGGCTGGAGTAGGAGCAAGTATCGGCACAACTATGGGGCTTTTTGGAAGCTTATCTTTTTTCCAAATGCCAGTTTCCATAGGGCTTTTTGGATTTGCAGGCTTGTTAGCCGGTAGTTTGAAAAAATTGCATAGAATTGGAGTTATTATAGGCTTTTTAACTGCCATTTTTATTATTACATTTTATGTAACTTCAAATGTGGATATGCTTGTAAATCCTTATGATATTGTTTTAGCTTCTTTAATGTTTGTAGCACTTCCTAAGAAGTACATAGTAAAGGCGGAGGAAATAGTAAAGGGTAATAAAAATTTAAACAACAGAAATTACAATGAAAAATTAAAAGAAGTAGTGACAGGTAAACTTAAAGAGTATTCTCAAGTATTTGAAGAGCTTTCTAAAAGTTTTAAACAAGTAAATGAAAAAGTATTAGACCATAAAGATATTTCTTATTTGTTTGAAGAAATTGCCAATAAGACCTGTACTCAATGTGTCATGTATAAAACTTGTTGGGACAAGGAGTTTTACAATACTTATAAAAGCATGTTTGAGTTGATAGAACATCTTGAAAAAAATAGTAGTATTGAGGACAATAAACTGTATAGAAAATGTATAAGATTTTCTGAACTTATGAATACAACTAAATATTACTTAGGCATTTACAAAATAAGCATGCAGTGGAGAGAAAGGCTAAAAGATGCTAAAAGACTTATTGCTACTCAGTTAAAAGGAGTTGCCGATGCAATATCTAATATGGCTAGTGATATTAGCATGAATGTCACTTTTAAAGATGAATTAGAACAAATAATGATGGTGGAATTGGACAAAAAGGGCATACCTGTGGAGGATGTGCTAATTTATGACACAGGAGACGAAAATGTTAATGTAAAAATATATAAAAAGGCATGTTTTGCTAAGGAATGTGACAAAAAAATTATCCCTATTGTATCTGAAATTATGGGGGAAAGATATGAGAGAAAAAGTAGGTTATGCTCTATAGACCACAATGGAAGATGTGTACTTACTCTTACAAAAGCAGAGAGCTTGCAAGTATTAACGGGTATAAGCAGAGTTAGTAAGTCAAAAGCCAAGATTTCTGGAGATACTTATTCTTTTATGGACTTAGAAGATGGAAAATATATGGCAGCTTTAAGCGATGGAATGGGGATTGGATATAAAGCGGCTGCAGAGAGCACTATTACCATTTCTTTGCTGGAGAAATTTATAGAGGCAGGCTTCGATAAACATTTAGTTATTCAAACATTAAACTCTATTTTGGCTTTGCGGTCTGCAGAAGAAATGTTTTCTACTGTGGATATAATGTTTCTGGACAAGTTCACAGGAGGAGCAGAATTTATAAAGATTGGCTCTTGTGCTACCTTTATAAAAAGAGGGAATGAGGTTGAGATTATAGAATCCAGTTCTTTGCCCATTGGCATTTTGGAAGATATAGAGGCAGATATACATGAAAGAAAGTTAAAAGATGGAGATTTTGTGATTTTAGTCACTGATGGAGTGTTGGAGTGTTTTGAGAAGGATAAAGAAGTAGAATTTTCAAAGTTAATTAGTGAAATCAACACGAGGAATCCTCAGGATATGGCAGATACGTTAATGAAAAAATGTTTGGAATTGTGTAATAATACTCCAAAGGACGATATGACAATTTTGGTTTCAAAGGTATGGAAGAAAATATAAAGGTTAATAAATTGGAATAACCCTTCCACAATATGGAGACAATATATCGAGGCGTTGAAATGGAAAAACTTATTCTTTTCTTTGAAGAAAAAGAGATAAATGCCGAAAATATAGTAGGAATATAAAAAGAGGTTTGATTTAAAGAGGAGGATGTTATATAATCATTATATAACATGAGTATATATCGCTATAAGGGGTTAAGAAATGATTGATAAGGTTATTTCAACAATTAAAAGGTATAAAATGATTGAGGCAAATGATAAAATTGTAATGGGGGTTTCCGGCGGACCTGATTCTTTGTGTATGTTGGATATTTTATACAATTTAAAAGATTTATTTAATCTTAAATTGTATGTAGTACATGTTAATCATATGATAAGAGGAGAAGAAGCTAAAAGAGATGCGCAATTTGTTGATGATATTTGCCGCAAACTGAAACTCCCATTTTTTTTATTTGAAAAAGATGTAAAAAAAATAGCCAACGAAATGGGATATTCGGAAGAAGAGGCTGGACGATATGTGAGGTATCAGGCTTTTGAGGAAGTATTAAGAGAAGTTAAAGGCGATAAAATAGCAGTAGCCCATAATAAGAACGACGTAGTGGAAACAGTTTTTTTAAATTTGATAAGAGGTTCTGGAATGGCTGGCCTCATTGGAATAAAACCAGTAAATGGAAATATAATAAGGCCTCTCATTGAAATAGGAAGGGAAGAAATAGATAATTACATCAATGAAAAAGATTTAAAGCCCGTAATAGATTTTACAAATTATGAAGATTTATATAAGAGAAATAAAGTAAGACTTAAATTAATTCCCTATATAAATGAAACTTTTGAAGTAGATATAATAGAAAATATCTACAGGATGGCAAAAATTATTTTAGAGGAAAATGACTATTTAGAAAAAGAGTGTGAAAAGATTTTTAATGAGGTTTGCTATTTTAATCAAGAGGAAATTTTTGCTGATATAAAAAAACTGAGGAAACAGCATCTAGCTATTCAGCGGCGCTTAGTTAGGCTTATGTACCAAAAATTAAAAGGAGATATTTACGGATTAGAATACATCCATGTAGAGGATGTTTTAAGCCTTTTAGACAAACCAACTTCCTCAAAAATTGATTTACCCTTTGAAATTGAGGCTTTAAAAAGCTATAATAATCTTATAATGAGAAAAGTAAAAGAAAAAGAGACCAAGACTTTTTGGGCAAAATTAAATATTCCTGGGATTACTAAGATATGTGGTGTTGGTCAATTTAAAGCTAGTGTTTTAGGGATTGAAGAAATAAAAAAACTTAACATAGGAAAATACACGAAATTTTTTGACTATGATAAAATACAGGAAGATGTGGTAGTTAGAAATAGGCAAGCAGGGGATATTTTTTCTCCTCTTAACCTGGGGGGGAGTAAAAAATTGAAAGAATTTTTTATTGACGAGAAAATACCCCGCGAAATAAGAGATAGCATTCCTTTATTAGCCATAGACAATGAAATTGTGTGGGTTGTAGGTTATAGAATGAGTGATAAATTTAAGGTAGATGAAAATACAAAAAATGTCCTTGTGATAGAGTATACCAAAGGATAAAATAAAAAAAGAGGAGGTTAAATTTATGTCGAGTCCAACACAAGATATACAGGAGATTCTGATTACGGAAGAGCAATTAAAAGAAAAAGTGAAAGAGTTAGGACAAATAATTACAAAAGACTACCAAGGGAAAGACCTTGTCCTCCTTGGGGTTTTAAAAGGAGCAATAATGTTTATGGCAGACTTATCTCGTGCGATAGATTTACCTTTATCAATAGATTTTATGGCAGTCTCCAGTTATGGTTCTTCTACTCAGTCTTCTGGAATAGTAAAAATAATTAAAGACCATGACATAAACATTGAGGGGAAAGATGTGCTCATAGTTGAGGATATTATAGATAGCGGTTTAACACTTTCTTATTTAAGAAAGACTTTATTAGAGAGGAAACCTAGAAGTTTAAAAATTTGCACCATTTTAGATAAACCTGAAAGAAGAGAAACAGACGTTAAAGTAGATTATTGTGGATTTAAAATTCCTGACAAATTTGTAGTTGGTTATGGATTAGATTTTGATGAAAAATACAGAAATCTCCCATTTATAGGGGTTTTAAAGCCAGAGCTGTACAAATGATTTGGTTTTTTAAAGGAGATATGATATTATAGATTAAAGGTAGTTGGACTTGTTTGAAGGAGGGGCCTTATTTGAACGATAATAACAAGATAATTAGAAGCATGGTGCTCTATATGCTAATCTTTATAGCTATTTATGCTATGGTACAGTTGTACTCTCAAAGTACACCACCGCTAGCAAATATAGATTATGGAGAGTTAATTAGGTATATTAACTCTAACCAAGTAAAAAGCATCACTCTTGCGGGAAATGAAGTTAAAGGAACTTTCAAAAATGGGACAGAGTTTAAAAGCAGTATTCCGGATGTAACAAATTTTATGAATTTTGTAAATCCATATATTTTAGAGGGAAAATTAGACTTTAAAAATGAACCGCAAGTAGGTCCACCTTGGTGGGTTCAGATGCTTCCTTCCTTGTTTTTGGTTATTGTTTTGGTTATATTTTGGTATATTTTTATGCAACAGGCACAAGGTGGGGGAGGAAGCAAAGTGATGTCTTTTGGTAAAAGTAGAGCAAGGATGGTTACTGATAAAGACAAAAGAGTTACTTTTAATGATGTGGCAGGAGCGGATGAGGAAAAAGAAGAATTACAAGAAATAGTTGAATTTTTAAAATACCCTAAAAAATTTATTGAGTTAGGAGCCAGAATACCTAAAGGGGTTCTTTTAGTAGGGCCTCCAGGTACAGGAAAAACCCTTCTAGCAAAAGCTGTAGCAGGAGAAGCGGGGGTTCCATTTTTTAGCATAAGCGGTTCTGATTTTGTAGAAATGTTTGTTGGTGTAGGTGCTGCAAGAGTAAGAGATTTATTTGATCAAGCCAAAAAGAATGCGCCTTGTATTGTTTTTATTGATGAAATAGATGCAGTGGGAAGACAAAGAGGTGCAGGTTTAGGTGGCGGGCATGATGAAAGAGAACAGACACTGAACCAGTTGTTAGTTGAAATGGATGGTTTCAGTGTCAACGAAGGTATAATTGTGATTGCTGCAACAAACAGGCCAGATATATTAGACCCTGCACTACTGCGACCAGGAAGATTTGACAGGCATATTACTGTTGGTATTCCTGATATAAAAGGAAGAGAAGAAATTTTAAAAATACACGCGAGGAATAAGCCTTTGGCTCCTGATGTATCTTTGCAGGTGCTGGCGAGAAGAACTCCAGGATTTACTGGAGCAGACCTTGAGAATCTCATGAATGAAGCAGCTTTATTGGCAGCGAGAAGAGGACTTAAGCAGATAACTATGGCAGAGCTGGAGGAGGCCATAACAAGAGTTATAGCAGGGCCTGAAAAAAGAAGTAGGATTATGTCTGAGAAAGACAAAAAATTGGTGGCATACCATGAGGCAGGCCATGCAGTTGTCGCTAAGCTTTTACCTAATACTCCACCTGTTCACGAGGTTACAATAATTCCAAGAGGAAGAGCTGGAGGATATACTATGCTTCTTCCGGAAGAAGATAAATACTATATGTCAAAGTCCGAGATGATGGATGAGATAGTTCACCTTTTAGGTGGGCGTGTGGCAGAGAGTTTAGTGCTAAATGATATAAGCACAGGAGCACAAAATGACATTGAGAGAGCTACAAATATTGCGAGAAAGATGGTTACAGAGTATGGCATGAGTGAAAGGTTAGGGCCTATGACGTTTGGTACGAGAAGTGAAGAAGTATTTTTAGGGCGTGATTTAGGAAGGACGAGAAATTACAGTGAAGTAGTTGCTGCCGAGATAGATAGAGAAATAAAAAGGATAATTGAGGAGGCATATAAAAGAGCAGAAACCCTTTTAAAAGACAATATGGATAAGCTCCATAGAGTTGCAAAGGCTTTGATTGAGAAGGAGAAACTTAATGCAGAAGAGTTTGAAAAAGTCTTTCATGGAGAAGAGATAAATGGGGTGCAATTTGCATAATAATGTATAAGTCGTAAGACTTATACATTATTTTTTACAAAAGTTTTAGTTAACAATAAAAAAATTATTGAAAAGAAGAAGGATTTTTATAACTTTGTGTCTAATATATTAGTAAAAGGAAATTTTTAAACAAAAGATAAGGGAGAAAAAGGGGGGGATACCGTGAAGTTATACAAAGCTTCTGATTCTAGCAAAAATCCGTTGCAATGGATATGTAATCTTTTGGATAATGCCCATGATTTTTTTATATTAAAAGATTTAAGTGGAAAAGTGGTCTACATAAATAAGAGGCTTCTTGAGATATTGGGGTATAGTGCTGATGATGTAGAAAATTATGATTATTTTTTTTATCATATTTTAAACTATAAGGAAATAGGCCCTTATGAGGATGGGCTTATTATAGAGCTTACAGCAAAATATAACATAAAAATGTCATTTAGCATAAGGCTGAGTTCTATCACTAACACTGCAGGGGATAAAATAGCCTATTTAGGTTTTGTAAAATTGAGAAATTATTTTAAAATAGAACCAGGACATTATTTTAATTTGTTTAAAAGTCCTACAGATGTTATGGATATTACAGAAGAAGGAGTTATAGTACTTGACGGCAAATTCAACGTAGTTTATATAAATAACAAGGCTTGTGAATTATTTGGTATAAAATATACGAGATTTATAAATGAAAAATTTTTCGAAATTATAAAAAAATACGATCTCAATGTATCAGAAGAAGGATTAGTCAAAGGTGAGAAAATTGTAATTCCTTCCAAAAATAATATTGAAGAAAGAGTGCTTTTACTAAAGTATGGTAAGATAAATAATGACCATTGGAAAGTTATTACTGTAAAAAATATAACTGAGGATTTAAAATATAAAAAATTGATTGAGCAAACTGAGAAATACACAATTGCTGGCAAGTTTGCGGCAACAACTATTCATGAGATAAAAAATTCTCTAACTTCTATAAAAGGTTTTATACAGCTTTTACAGGCTAAGCATCCAGATAGTTCTACTTATTATGAGACTATTTTAGACGAGGTAAATAGAGTATTGGGCTTAATAAAAAATTACCTTGGCATAGTGAGAAACAGTGAAGAAGAAGTGGAAGCTGAAATAGACTTAAATACTGTTATAAATCAATATTTACTTCTTTTTGAAGCGGAAGCTGCCAAAAAAGGAGTTAAAATAGAAAAGCGTTTTGGCGATGTTCCACTTGTGAAAATTAACAAAAATCATCTTAAACAGCTTATTTTAAATATTGTACAAAATTCCCTTCACGCTATTGAAAAGAATGGTAAAATAATATTGAATACAAAATATAATCATCACACAAAAAAGATAATAATAAGAGTTGCGGATAATGGAGGTGGTATAGAGAAAAAATATCTTAAACGAGTTGTTGAGCCACTTTTTACAACTAAGAAAGAAGGAACAGGATTAGGACTTGCGATTTGCAGGAGCATAGTAGAGATGTACAATGGAGATATTAAAATTTTTAGCAAAAAGGGTAAAGGTACACTTGTAAAAATAATTTTAAGTGATAAATGAAAAGCTGGAGGGGAAAATATGAAAACTGATATTGAAATAGCTCAAGAAGCGAAAATGCTTCATATAAGGGAGGTTGCAAAAAAGTTAGACATTGAGGAAGACTACCTAGAATACTACGGCAAGTATAAAGCCAAAATTTCTCCTGCGTTATGGGAGAAAATAAAGGACAGAAAAGATGGCAAGCTTATTCTTGTCACAGCGATAACTCCCACCCCCGCAGGCGAGGGTAAGACTACACTTACTGTAGGATTAGGACAGGCTCTTGCTAAAATAGGTAAAAAAGCCATGATAGCTTTAAGAGAGCCATCATTAGGTCCTTCTATGGGTATAAAAGGTGGAGCGGCTGGAGGAGGATATTCTCAAGTTGTACCTATGGAGGACATAAATTTACACTTTACAGGAGATTTACATGCGATTACTGCTGCTCATAATCTACTAGCTGCTATGATTGACAATCATGTCCATCATGGAAATGAACTTAATATTGACATAAGGACCATTACATGGAAAAGAGCCATGGACATGAATGATAGGTCTTTAAGAGAAGTAATAGTAGGACTTGGAGGAAAAGCAAATGGCTATCCAAGGCAAGATGGTTTTATAATAACTGTGGCGTCAGAAATAATGGCAATTTTGTGTTTAGCTCGAGACCTGATGGATTTAAAAAAAAGGATTGGTGACATAATTGTAGCATATGATAAAGATGGTAATCCTGTAACTGCAAGAGATTTAAAGGCCAATGGAGCTATGACAGTCTTATTAAAAGATGCTATAAAGCCTAATTTAGTGCAGACGATTGAAAACGTTCCAGCATTTGTTCATGGAGGGCCTTTTGCAAATATTGCTCATGGATGTAATAGCTTAATTGCCACTAAATATGGTTTGAAATTGGCAGATTATCTTGTAACAGAGGCAGGCTTTGGTGCTGATTTAGGGGCTGAAAAATTCTTTGACATAAAGTCAAGGTTTGGAGGACTAACACCTAATGCAGCCGTCATAGTAGCGACTGTAAGAGCTTTAAAGATGCATGGAGGAGTTAAGAAGGAAGACTTACAAAAAGAAGATGTGGAAGCAGTAAGAAGAGGAATAGAAAATCTTGAAAAGCAAGTTGAAAATGTGAAGAAATTTGGGGTACCAGTGGTTGTAGCTCTCAACAGGTTTGTTTTTGATACTGAAAGGGAAATTGAAGAGGTAAGAAGGGCCTGCGAAAAAATAGGAGTAGATATGGCGGTAGCAGAAGTTTGGGAAAAAGGAGGAGAAGGCGGAATAGAGTTAGCTGAAAAAGTTGTGAAAGTTTGTGAGACACCTTCCAACTTCCACGTTTTGTATGATGAAACACTTCCAATTAAAGATAAATTGCACATAATTGCAACAGAAATATATGGAGCTGATGGAGTAGAGTATACTGCTTCTGCTCTTAAAGATATAGCAAACCTTGAAAGACTAGGCTTTGACAAGATGCCAATAGTTGTGGCAAAAACTCAATATTCTCTTTCAGATGACCCTAAACTTTTAGGCCGTCCGAGAGGATTTAAAATAACAGTAAGAGAACTAAGAATTTCAAGAGGTGCAGGTTTTATTGTGGCTTTGACAGGTGATATAATGACAATGCCAGGCCTTCCAAAGCATCCGGCAGCAGAAAACATAGACATTGATGAAAACGGAAGAATAACAGGACTCTTTTAAGGGAGTGTAGATGAAAGTAGATGAAAAAAGAAATATTAGATATACAAAATTTGTCACAGGCGAAAAAGGAACTTAGCCAAATAAAAGCTGAAGAAATTTCTGTAGATATTATGGCACCAAAAGCCGTTTTCAGGATTGTCAAGCTCTTTGATGTACATCCAGCAGCTGCTAACATAATAAAACAGGAGATATTAGCGGTAGGAGGAGAAGCAGCTGTAGCAAGAGGTTGCGTAAATATGAGTGTTGAAAAATCTGACGTTATTATAATGGGAACATTAAGACAATATCAAAGGCTTTTGGCAAAACTTAAGATGCAAAAGGGCTATTTTGGGCTTAATGAAGTTGTAGAAGAATTAAAAAGTGTTATTGAGGAAATGTCTAGATAGGCGGCTAAGAGGTCTTCTCTTTGGCCGCTTTTTTGCTAAAAAAGAAGCTTTTAATGAAAAGGTAAACATTTGTTAAAAATTTGTGTTATAATGTAAAAGGGGAAAATTAAAGGAGGGTTTTTTATGGTTGACAAGGAAGAATTAGAAAAAATTAAGCGCAAGAAAGAAGAATGGGAAGTCAATCAAAGGCAAAAGTTGTTAACTAAGTTTCCAGAGAGGAAAAAGGACTTCAAGACCTCGTCTGGGATAGAGATTAAAGAGATTTACACACCTTACGACATAAGTGATATAGATTATCTGGAAAAGATTGGTTTCCCAGGAGAATATCCTTATACAAGAGGCGTACAGCCTACTATGTATAGAGGCAAATTTTGGACTATGAGGCAGTATGCAGGATTTGGAACTGCAGAAGAGTCGAATAAAAGGTTTAAATATCTTTTATCTCAAGGGCAGACGGGTTTGAGTGTGGCTTTTGATTTACCTACACAGATAGGCTATGATTCTGACCATCCAATGGCTGAAGGAGAAGTTGGTAAAGTCGGTGTAGCCATAGATTCACTTTACGACATGGAAATTCTCTTTGACGGCATTCCTCTCGACAAAGTCAGTACTTCTATGACGATTAATGCACCTGCTGCAATACTTCTTGCAATGTACATTGCAGTTGCAGAAAAGCAAGGGGTAACTCCAGATAAGTTGAATGGGACTATTCAAAACGATATTTTAAAAGAATATGTAGCTCGTGGAACTTATATTTTCCCAACAGGTCCTTCTATGAGGCTTATCACTAACATTTTTGAGTATTGTTCTAAGTATGTTCCTAAGTGGAATACTATAAGTATAAGCGGTTATCACATAAGAGAAGCAGGAGCAACAGCAGTACAGGAAGTGGCCTTCACTTTGGCAAATGGGATAGCTTATGTAGAGGCAGCCATAAAAGCAGGTCTTGATGTGGATGAATTTGCTCCAAGGTTGTCCTTTTTCTTCAATGCCCACAACGACCTTTTCGAAGAAGTCGCTAAATTTAGGGCAGCAAGAAGAATGTGGGCAAAGATAATGAAAGAAAGATTTAACGCTAAAGACCCAAGGTCAATGATGATGAGATTCCACACACAAACGGCAGGCTCCACTCTTACTGCGCAACAACCAGACAACAATATTGTCAGAGTTACTATTCAAGCTTTAGCTGCGGTTTTAGGAGGTACTCAGTCACTACATACAAACAGTAGGGATGAAGCTCTTGCTCTTCCAACAGAAGATTCAGCAAGAATTGCCTTAAGGACGCAGCAGATTATTGCTTATGAAAGCGGTGCTTGTGAGACTCCAGATCCATTGGCCGGAAGTTACTATGTTGAAAAATTGACGGATGAAATTGAAAAGAGGGCTTTTGAATATATAAAGAAAATTGACGAATTAGGAGGAGCAGCAAGAGCTATTGATTTGGGATATATACAAAAAGAAATACAAGAAAGTGCATATAGATATCAAAAAGAGATAGAATCTGGTGAAAGAGTAATAGTAGGGCTTAACAAATTCCAAATTGAAGAGGAGCCGCCAAAAGGGCTTTTAAAAGTAGACCCTGCTGTAGAAGAATTGCAAAAACAAAAAATTGCTAAAGTAAAAGAAATGAGAAACAATGCCAGTGTGAAAAAGACTTTAGAGGCTTTGAAAAAAGCTGCAGAAGGAGACGACAATTTGATGCCTTGGATATTAGATGCAGTAAGGGAATATGCGACATTAGGTGAAATTACAGATGTGTTGCGTTCCGTTTTTGGAGAATATCAGCAGCAGATTATACTGTAAAGGAGGATAAATATGGACAGACCTATAAGAGTATTAGTAGCGAAGCCGGGATTAGACGGTCACGACAGGGGGGCAAAAGTAATTGCGAGAGCTTTAAGAGACGCGGGAATGGAAGTGATATACACAGGGCTTAGGCAAACTCCTGAGCAAATTGCAGAAGCTGCCATACAAGAAGACGTAGATGTTGTAGCTTTAAGCATTTTGTCAGGAGCTCACAACACTTTATTTCCCAAGATAACCAAGCTTTTAAAAGAAAGAGGAGCAGATGACATACTAGTAATAGGAGGAGGAATAATTCCCGAAGAAGACATGCCTTTTTTGAAAGAGAATGGAATAGCGGAAATTTTTACACCCGGTACGCCTACCTCTGCAGTGATTGAATATATAAAACAACATGTCAATAGGGCGGTATAAAAATGGAGAACTTAGAAGAACTTTTGATAAAAGGGGATAAAAGGGCTATTGCCAGAACTATAACTTATGCGGAAAACTATGAGGATAAAGCCAAAGAGATAATAAAAAAGCTTTATGAAAGGTCTGGTAATGCTTATATTGTAGGCATTACCGGGCCGCCGGGTGTTGGTAAGAGCACATTGACAGACAAATTAATTAAAAATTTAGTTGATGTAGGTAAAAAAATAGGAGTAATAGCGGTAGACCCCACTAGCCCTTTTACAGGCGGCTCAATATTGGGAGACAGAATAAGAATGCAGGATTTATCTCAGCATCCTAATGTTTACATAAGGAGCATGGGCACAAGAGGTCATCTTGGTGGTCTTTCCAAAGGGACATATATGGCAGCGAGAATTTTAGATATAGCCGGTATGGATTACATTTTTATAGAGACAGTGGGAGTAGGCCAGTCAGAGATTGACATAGTAAAAATTGCTGATACAGTAGTGATGGTTTTAGCCCCAGGCTTGGGGGACGATGTACAAGCTATAAAAGCTGGAATCATGGAAATAGGAGATATTTTTGTCGTAAACAAATGTGACAAAGAGGGAGCAGACAAAACTGTAGTTGAACTTAATATGATGTTGGATTTGGATGAAAAAAAAGATTGGAGACCACCGGTAGTAAAAGTAGCTGCGCAAGAAAATAAAGGGATTGATGAACTTATTGATAAAATTGATGGCCATAAAAGTTATTTGATAGAAAGTGGAACTTTTCAAGAAAGGAGAATTGAAAGATTAAAAATGGAAATAATTGAAAGCATAAAAAATAGATTGATGAAGGATATCTTTGACAAAATTCAAGAAAAGGAATTTTCATCCATGCTGCAACAGGTTATAGATAAAAAAATAGACCCTTACACTTTTGCAGATGAATTGTACAAAGATGCTTTTAATTAGATTTTATGAGGAGGTATTAAAATGATAAAAAAAATTGACCACATAGGTATTGCGGTTAAAAGTATTGAAGAAGCATCAAAATTTTATAAAGATGTGTTAGGCCTTGAAATAACAGGGGTAGAAGTAGTAGAAGAGCAAAAGGTAAAGACAGCTTTTATTCCAGTAAGAGATAGTGAGATAGAGCTTTTGGAGTCTACTTCCGATGATGGCCCTATAGCAAAGTTTATAGAAAAAAGGGGAGAGGGTATACAGCACATAGCCCTTCAAGTAGATGATATTGAAAAGACTTTGGAAGAATTAAAGCAAAAGGGAATCAAACTTATAGATGAGGTACCGAGATATGGAGCTGGAGGTGCTAAAATAGCTTTTGTACATCCTAAAAGTACAAATGGAGTTCTTTTAGAGCTTTGCCAGAGGGATTAAATTTATTGTGTATTTGGAAAGTATGTGGTATATTATTTTGAGAGGTACTAATAATAACTGATACTATTAAATTGCAGTAAGGCTATAAGGAGGAAATTGTATGGGCGTCCATGATATGATAGAAGAACTTAAAAGAAGGAAAGAGAAAGTTTTAGAAGGTGGAGGAGCTAAGAGAATAGCTGTTCAGCACGAAAAGGGAAAATTGACTGCAAGAGAGAGAATATATAAGCTTCTTGACAAGGACAGTTTTGTAGAAATAGACCCTTTTGTGGAGCATCGTTGTTATGACTTTGGCATGGAAAAGCAAAAATATCCCGGAGAAGGGGTTGTGACAGGTTACGGTACGATAGACGGAAGATTGGTATATGTATATGCGCAGGACTTTACTGTATTAGGTGGTTCATTAGGAGAATATCATGCAAAAAAAATAACTAAAGTGATGGACATGGCAATGAAGATGGGAGCACCTATAATAGGTCTTAACGATTCAGGAGGTGCTCGCATACAAGAGGGAGTAGATGCTCTTTCAGGCTATGGAAACATATTTTACAGAAATACCTTAGCCTCCGGCGTTATACCTCAAATTTCCGTGATAATGGGTCCAAGTGCGGGAGGGGCCGTCTATTCACCGGCATTGACAGATTTTATTTTTATGGTAGATAAAACCAGCCAGATGTTTATAACAGGTCCCCAAGTTATAAAGGCAGTAACTGGAGAAGAGGTTACTCCTGAAGAATTAGGCGGTTCAATAACCCACAATAGAGTAAGTGGTGTTGCACATTTTAGAGGGCCTAATGATGAAGAAGTTTTAAAAATGGTGAGGAATTTATTGAGTTATTTACCTTCTAACAACTTAGAAGACCCACCACAATACGAGACAGGGGATAATCCCAATAGAGTTTCTCAAAGACTTATGGAGATAATTCCAGACATTCCTAATAAGCCTTATGATATGAAAGAATTAATAAAAGAAATAGTGGACAATGGAGAATTTTTAGAGTCACAGGAGATGTACGCAGAAAATATAATTACAGCTTTTGCAAGGCTTAATGGCAAGACAATAGGAATTGTGGCAAATCAACCAAGAGTATTAGCAGGAGTACTTGACATAAACGCCTCTGATAAAGCAGCAAGATTTATTCGGTTTTGTGATGCTTTTAACATTCCCATACTAAGCATAGTTGACGTACCTGGATTTTTGCCTGGGACAAATCAGGAATATGGCGGGATAATAAGACATGGGGCAAAAATGCTTTACGCTTATTCTGAGGCTACTGTACCAAAAGTGACTTTAATTGTGAGAAAAGCTTATGGTGGTGCTTATCTTGCAATGTGCAGCAAAGACTTAGGGGCTGACATAGTATTTGCGTGGCCTACGGCAGAGATTGCGGTTATGGGTCCAGAAGGAGCAGCAAACATTGTATTTAAAAATGAAATCAATGAGGCAGAAAATCCTGCAGAAGTGAGGCAGCAAAAGATAAATGAATACAGAGAGAATTTTGCAAATCCATATAGAGCTGCAGCTCGTGGCTATGTAGATGATGTAATTATTCCTTCTGAGACAAGGCCAAGGCTTATATCAGCTTTTGATATGCTCTCTAGCAAAAGAGAGAGTCGTCTTCCTAAGAAACATGGCAATATACCTCTATAAGGTGGTGCTTTTATGAAAGGTTTTTTGGAGTTTTTAAAAAAAGTCTTTAGTGATGAGGAAAAAGAAGAAGTAAAAAGTATTGATAAGGAAGTAAATGAGGGGAAAGAAGAAGATACAGAGCTTATCGCTGCAATTACAGCGGCAATAGCTTTGTATCTACAAGCTGATACAAGTACTTTTTATGTAAAGTCTATAGTAAGATTTCCAGAGACTGTTCCAGTCTGGGCTAGAGTGGGGCGGCAGGAGCAAATGAAAACAAGATTGTAACTGAAGGAGGAATTTTTGTGAAGAAATTTAAAGTTACAGTAAATGGCAAAGTATATGAAGTTGAAGTAGAGGAGATAAAAGAGAGGGATGAAGTTTCTAACATAACACAAATGGCAACTGTTTCACAGCCTAACGTAATTCAAACTCAGACGACTCTAGAGCCAGTTTCAAAAGCTGAAGCTCCTTCTCCGGCAGCTAAAGGCTCTAAAGTAATTTCTGCGCCTATGCCAGGCACAATTCTTGATGTAAAAGTTAAAGAAGGTGACAGGGTAAAGCGGGGAGATGTCGTAGTAATTTTAGAGGCTATGAAGATGGAAAATGAAATAATGGCGCCTGAAGAAGGAGTTATAGCAAGCATACATGTTTCTAAAGGCTCTTCCGTAAACACAGGAGATATTTTAGTGACTATGAATTAAAAAAATTATTGATGAGTAAGACTTTTTTTGGTAAAATAGAGTTGCGGGTATCGTCTTCGAACCTGACAACCGATAAAAATTTAATATTGTTGGGCGTTCGGAACGGTATCCTGAAAAGGAACCGGAACGGGGGTGAGTAGGTTGCAAATTAAAGCAGTTAGAAAAAAGGAAAAAGGCAAGTTAACGAAAATTTCTTTAAGGCAGATCACTGTAGCAGGGATGTTGGCTGCAATATCTATTGTTTTATCTACCACTATTTTGGGCTACATTCCATTAGGGATTGCTAATGCTACTACAATGCATATCCCGGCAATTATAGGTGGAGTATTAGAAGGCCCTATTGTAGGAGCTTTTATAGGCTTGATTTTTGGCCTTACCAGCTTTATAAGGCAAAATACTCCTCTTTTTGCTGACCCTATAATTGCCATATTGCCTAGAATTTTTATAGGAGTGGTAGCCTATTATACTTACAAATTAACTAAAAATGTTGGTATTGCAGCAGCATTAGGTACTTTAACAAATACCATCGGGGTTTTGGGTTTAGCAGTGCTTCTGAAATATATGCCACTTAATATTGCATTATTTGTAGCTTTAAAAAATGGCATATTTGAAATTATTGTAGCTGTGATATTGACAACAATGATAGTAAAGTCTTTGAAAAAAGTGTATAATAAATAACAAGCAGGCTTATGCCTGCTTAATTTTAATAAGAAGGTGATGGATTTGCTTTTAGCTTTTGATGTAGGAAATACAAATATTGTAATGGGGATTTTTAAAGGGAAGAAACTCTTGCATTCTTTTAGAATATCTACAGATAGGAATAAAACTTCTGACGAATATGGGATGTTGATAAATCAGCTTTTTGAATACAATGGTTTAAAGCTTAGAGATGTAGATGCAGTTATAATTTCTTCTGTTGTACCTCCTATTATGCACACACTTGAATCAATGACTATAAAATACTGCAATACCAAGCCTTTAATCGTGGGTCCTGGGATAAGGACAGGAATAAACATAAAATATGATAATCCAAAAGAAGTAGGGGCAGATAGGATTGTAAATGCTGTAGCTGCTTATGAAATATATGGAGGCCCTGTGATAGTAATAGATTTTGGTACAGCTACTACTTTTTGTGCAATTTCTAAAAATTGTGAGTATTTAGGTGGAATAATTGCTCCTGGATTGGCAATATCTGCTGATGCACTTTTTCAAAGAACTGCTAAACTTCCTAAAATTGAACTTACAAAACCGCCTACTGTTATTTGCAAAAATACAGTAGCCAGCATGCAATCAGGCATCATATATGGACATGTTGGAATGGTGGATTATATAGTAAGTAGAATGAAAGAAGAATTTGCACCAAATGCATATGTAGTAGCAACAGGCGGTTTTGCAAAAATGATTGCAGAGGAGTCAAAAACTATTAATACAGTGAATGATATGCTGACTTTAGAAGGATTAAGAATAATATATGAGAGGAATGTATACTAATTCCTCTCAGACTGTAGACAAACTTTCGCAAAGGAGATATTTTGCAATCGGTGCGACTTGTGACAAAGCGGTAACAAAACTTAGCAAGACCGAGGGTGGAGGCAGGGCCGAAGCCAAGGAGGGCGAAGGCGGGCACCTTAAGGCAAGGAGGCCGCCTGACGGGGTACCCTGCCGGAGCCCGAAAGTCGAGTTTAGTTTTGTCGCTTTGGAACATCGGAGCGACGATGCAAAATATCTCCTTTGAATATTTTTTAACTTTGTCAACAAACTGAGAGGAATGTATACTAATTCCTCTCATTTTATTTTTCTAATTTTTGCAATTATATAAAGAAGTATAGGGAAAAACACTTCAAACCAGAAGACCTCAAAGGGAAAACATCTTTGAAAATAAGTGTATAATCCATCTAAACTTTCAGACACATTTTCGGAAAGCGGGATTAACAAAGTAGCAAGTGGCAGCAAAATAAAGCGGTAATCTGGGGATTTTATCGTTTCAGCCAATCCTTTTGCGAAGAGATAAGTAAATATTACAATTTTAAGATAAATTCCCATTAACCACATTGCCATTACCAATGAATCAAATCGCTGTATGTAATCGCTAATTCTCATATTTCTCACCATTTCCAAGGCTGTAAATTGGAAATTTGCTGCAGTTTTTGCTCCAAATATTCCTATTGCTAAAACTCCCAACATCATGCTAAGAGCTAATATTCCAAGGCTTAATATTCCTCCTTTTAAAGCCTCTTCTTTTTCTGAGATATGAGGAAATATAAGAAGTATTATTACTGTTTCAAGCATGAAGGAAGTAATGAGGATTGAACCTATTATTGGGGGCTTTATGCCGTCTTCGAGTATTGGGAGAAAATTTGTCATATCAACTTTTGGAAGGTTCAAAGTGATTACAAATGCCAATAGGAGCATTCCAATAGGAAATAAAAACTCATTTAGTTTGACAATTGCTAAAAAACCTTTTGAGACGGTGTACATTACTGATATCATCAAGACTACATAGAAAACTATTGGGGGGGTGTGAGGCATAAAAGCATTGACCATGATCTCTATTAATTCTCTCATTACTAAAGAAATACCGTGTAAAATAAACAATAAATAAAGGAAAGCTATTATTTTGCCTATAAATTTTCCAACTATCTTGTCCACATAAGAAAAAAGTATTTCCTCTTTAAAGAGCAATGCTAGTTTGTAATAAACGACAAAGACGATACTGGAGGTTACAAAAGATATTAAGACTGAAATCCAAGAATCTTGTTTTGCAGCTAATGCCACAAAAGAAGGCAAAAAAACGTCTGCTGTTGAGATCACAGTTGTGACCAATAAAAATATCATTTGTTTTCTAGAAATTTTCTTTTCTGAAGTCTTTTCATATTGTTCCATTCTTTTAAACATAACCGACTCCCAAACCCATTTTTTTTTATTATTTGTCCGAGGCTAAGATAATATTCTAAAAAAAACTTGAAATAATAATATTTGGAGGTGTATAAAATGCCCCATAAATTGCCTGATCCACAGTATGTAAAAGAAAATTATCAATACATGACTCTTAGCAAAGATTTAGAAGAAAATATATATATATTTCAAGTGCTTTTAAAAGGGAATAATGACATGGTTTTTAGGCAAATTAGCATAGGAGATAAAAAAGTTAAAGCTTTTTTAGTATATGTAGATGGAATGGTAGATAAGTTGTTAATTACTCGAAATATTTTAGAGCCAATAATGATAGAGACAAGAAAGTTGAATAAAATCATATACACTGATGACCAACTCTTTAATTATATAAATGAATATTTTATAACAATTTCAGAAGTAAATGTGAAAGATAAAATTGGAGATATAATAGACGACTTACTTTCTGGAGAGACGATATTTTTAATTGATGGAGTGGAAAAAGCATTAATCATTTCTACAAAGGGATGGGAAGGAAGAAATATAGCTGAGTCTACTACAGAATCTTATGTAAGAGGTCCTAAAGAGGCTTTTGTAGAAACTTTAAGAATAAATACTTCTATGCTTAGAAGGAGAATAAAACACCCTGATTTTGTAATTGAAAATATGAAGATAGGTAAATATTCTAAAACTGATGTTTCTATTGCTTATATAAAGAGTATTGCAGATGATAAAGTAGTTCAAGAAGTGAAAAAAAGATTAAAAAAAGTTCAAATTGATGGAGTAATTGACAGTGGCTATTTAGAAGAATTTATAGAAGATAATCCTTTTTCTCTTTTTCCCCAAATAGCTCATTCTGAAAAACCAGATAGAGTAAGCGCAGAAATTTTAGAAGGGAAAGTAGCAATCTTAGTAGATGGTTCACCTTTTGTGCTTACAGTTCCTGCAATTTTTGCACAATTCTTTCAGGCAGGGGAAGATTATTATGAGAGATATTTTTTATCTTCAACTCTTAGAGTTTTAAGGATTATAGCCATGGTGACGGCTTTGTTATTTCCATCAATATACATTGCGCAGACTACTTTTCATCAAGAAATGATACCTACTCAACTGGCTATTTCTGTAGCTGCACAGCGGGAGGGAGTACCTTTTCCTGCTCTTTTAGAGGCTTTATTCATGGAAGTCACTTTTGAAATACTTAGAGAAGCAGGAATTAGGCTTCCTATGCAAGTAGGTCAGGCTGTGAGTATTGTTGGAGGTCTTGTAATAGGACAAGCAGCTGTGCAAGCAGGACTTGTATCGCCTGCAATGGTTATTGTGGTGGCATTGACGGGAATAGCTTCCTTTGCAATTCCGGCTTTTAATATAGCTATAACTTTTAGGCTTTTAAGATTTATCATAATGATTGCGGCTGGGACTTTAGGGTTTTTTGGGATAATAATGGTGGTTATGATGATACTAGCTCATATGGCATCACTAGAATCTTTTGGAGTGCCATATCTTGCACCTATGGTACCAAGTAAGACTCAAGAGTTGTCTGATGTGCTTATAAGGATACCATGGTGGGCAAAGATATTGAGACCTCGAACTATACAGAGAAAAAATATTATAAGGCAGGAGGATACAAGAGGATAATTATGAAAAGATTTATAATATTAATTTTGACAATTGCCATTTTACTGACGGGTTGCTGGGACAAGAGAGAAATAAATCAATTGGCATTTGTACAGGGATTAGGTATTGAAAGAGGAAAAGACGACATGATACATCTCATTGTAGAAATTTTAAAACCGGGGCTTCTTACAGCAAGTGGAGGCGGTACCGGTGGGACTGGAGGAGGAAGTGCAGTTGGCAAACCTTATGCTGTCTTCCAAGCCAGTGGTGTGGATTTTGCGAAAGCTTTTGCTAATTTAAATGATGAGTTGCCAAGGAGCCTTTTTATGCAATATAACGAAATAATATTTTTAGATGAAAAATTTGCGCGTTCAGGGATATATCAAACTTTAGACTTTATGACGAGAAATCCTGAGTTTAGGAGGACTGCCTATATATTAGTTGTAACTGGAGGAAGTATACAAGAACTTTTTAATCTTCCCAGCTCTAATGAACTGGAAAGATATCCTTATAAAGAAGTTATGGGACTTATATCAAATCAGGCAAATACGGCTTCTTCTTATGTTTCTGATTTAAATGAATTTATTGAAACATTGGAAATTCCTAAAAAAGCGCCTATTACAGGAAGACTCGTGATTGTAAAAAAAGATGGGAAAGCCACAGGGATTAGATTGTCTGGCTCTGCAGTGTTTGACAATGACAAATTAATTGGCTTTTTAGAAGAACAAGATACAAAAGCAGTTGCTACACTTATGAATAAATTAAAAAGAAGTACCTTGACTTTAGATAAAGGTCTAAAAGGAGAAAAGGCCCATATCTCTCTTGTAGTTACTAAAGCGCGCACACAAATTTCTCCTAAAATAAAAGATGGTGATATTTCTTTCGACATAAAAGTAAATGTAGAAGCTTATTTAAATGAGCAAGAAACAAAATATGAGTTAACTGAGCCAGAAAACCTGGAGAAATTGCAAACCATTGTAAGCAAAAAAATAAAAACTACCATAGAACATGCTCTTTTTATACTTCAAAATAAGTACAATGCTGATGTAGTAGGGTTTGTAGACATTTTACACAAAAGAAATCCTGCATTATGGAAAGAAGTTGAAAAAGATTGGGATAAAATTTACCCTGATGTGAAATTTAATGTAGCAGTAAAATCAGTTATAAAAAGGTCAGGACTGTCTTCTAAGCCTATACATCCGAGGTGAGATAAATGATTTTTAAAGTGATTATGCTTACTCTTTTATTTGTCATTTTTTCTTTTGTTGAGGTGCCAAGACTTGTAAGAGAAAAAAATGTCAAGGAGGTTGTTGTGTTTTTTGTCTTTTTAATTGCAGGATATGTATTTAATCTTCTTTACCTTTTAAATGTTCAAATTACTTCCACTAATAGAATAATTAATCATTTATTAAAACCTATTGAGAAGTTTTTGGGACAATAGTCCAGAAAAGTTTCTGGATTATTTTTCTTTTTAGTGTTGAAATTTTTTTAAAAAAGTATTAAAATTGTAATTAGTATGGGCACAAAATGTGCACACTGGAGGTTGTGCAAATGAAATTTATTAAAATTGGTGATAAGACTATAAATTTAGAGAAATTGCACGGCATAATAGATAAAATAATTGAAATGAGACAAAATGGTCTTTCACAGCAAGAGGTTGCCTCTCGCTTTAAAGTTGACAGAAGTTTTGTCTCGAGACTAGAAAGTTTAGGTGAGGTTAGAAAAGGAGGAAACATTGCTGTAGTAGGTTTTCCTATAAAAAATAAAGAGGAACTGGAGGAGATTTTAAGAGAGTGGGGAGTTAATTTTACACTTCTTTTGTCTGAGAAAGAGAGATTGAGCTTGGCTGAAAACATGAGTGGTGTGGAGCTTTTTAACATGGTAATGGACTTGATTGCTAAAATTCAATCTCACGACGTGATAATATTTTTAGGTTCAGACAAAAGGAGCCAATTGGTAGAAGCTATATTTGACAGAGATATCATAACTATAAATATTGGACATTCTCCTTTGACAGAAGATGTATATGTTGACCCTGAAGTAGTAAAAGAGATATTGAATTCATTGAAAGGGTGAAAATATGAAGAGGGTTGTAAGTATAAGCATAGGTGCTTCCACAAGAAATAAAACAGCAGAGGTAGAGATTTTAGGAGAAAAATTTATAATAGAAAGAATAGGAACTGATGGGGACTTGAAAAAAGCCATAGAACTTATTAAAGAGTTGGATGGAAAAGTAGACGCTTTTGGAATGGGAGGAATAGATTTATACCTTTCAGCAGGCAATAAAAGATATATCATAAAAGATGCATTGCCGTTAAAAAATGCAGCAAAGATTACGCCAATTGTGGACGGCTCGGGGCTTAAAAATACACTTGAAAGAAAAGTAATAAAATACATACAGAAAAAAGGAATAGTTAATATAAAAGAGAAGAAAGTGCTTATGACAAGTGTTATGGACAGGTTTGGCATGGCACAAGCTTTTTATGAAGAGGGTGCACGACTTATTATAGGGGATTTGATGTTTGCTTTGAATCTTCCTATACCATTGCATTCCCTAAAGGTTGTGTATTTTCTTTCTTTTATCATTGTGCCGATTGTGGTACGTCTTCCCTTTGAAATGATTTATCCCACAGGAGACAAGCAATTGAAAATAGATAGTAAAAAATATGAAAGATTTTATAAAGAAGCAGACATAATTGCAGGTGATTTTCTTTTTATCAAAAAATACATGCCTGAAAGGCTCGATGGGAAGATAATTGTGACTAACACAGTTACACAGGAAGATGTGGAAATGATGAAAGAGAAAGGGGTGAAAATATTAATTACTACTACCCCCAACATAAATGGCAGGTCTTTTGGGACAAATGTGATGGAAGGAGTTCTTGTGGCAATAGCAGGTAAAAAACAAGAAGAAATGACGACACAAGATTACGATGAACTTTTGGATAAAATAGGTTTTGAACCCAGAATAGAATATTTACAAAAATAGGGAGGTAATAAATATGCATAAATTTGGTTTTATAATACATCCTATAGAGTACGAAGATGTAAGCCGCAAGTTTAAAATAATGGAGAAGTTCCCCAAAAGAGTTGTGGAAGGTTTTACAAGACTTATCCCTCCTATAAAAGTTTCCGAAATAACAGGGGTTAGAAGCGAATATGCTGAAACAGAAGGTTGGTTTGTGGCGGTTCCTTTAACCTCCGAGCAAATGCTGAAGTTACCAGAAGATTATGTATTAAATAAAATAATAAAAGCAGTAAAAATTGTAGAAAATTTAGGTGCAAAGGTTGTCGGCTTGGGGGCTATGACTTCTGTTGTAGGAGATGCAGGAATAACAATTGCTAAAAATTCAAACATTGCTGTAACTACTGGCAACAGTTATACAGTCGCTACAGCAATAGAAGGAGCAGTAAAAGCCGCAGAGATGATGGGTAAAGATGTAAGAGATTCTCATGTCGTTGTGATAGGAGCGACAGGCTCAATAGGCAAGGTCTGTGCAGAAATTTTGTCCCGAGATGCTAAATACATGACACTTGTAGCACGAAATAAAGAAAAATTGCAAAACTTTAGAGACTATCTTTTAACAAAAACGGGGATGTCTGCCCATATCACTTCAGATGTAAAAGAAGCCTTAGAAGACGCGGATATAATAATCACTGTTACAAGTGCAGTAGATACGGTTATAAAACCCGAATATCTAAAACCAGGGGCTGTTGTATGCGATGTAGCAAGACCGAGAGATGTGTCAAAGGAAGTTGCGGATAAAAGAGATGATGTTTTAGTCATAGAAGGTGGAGTAGTAGAAGTGCCTGGCGATGTAGACTTCCACTTTAACTTTGGTTTTCCACCTAAAACAAGTTATGCCTGTATGGCAGAGACAATGATTCTTGCTATGGAAGGACGAATTGAGAATTATTCTTTAGGGCGAGATTTGACTGTAGAACAAGTGGATGAGATATCAAAACTTGCTAAAAAGCATGGGTTTAAATTGGCGGGATTTAGAAGTTTCGAGCGAGAAGTTACAATGGAAAAGATAGAATCTGTGAGAAAAAACGCTAAAAAGAGATTACAAGAGTGGAAATTTGCATAATTTAGACTTGACTTTATTTGTTAACTGATTTATAATAATCCACATGGAAAATTACACAAGCACTGCTTTTGCAGTGCTTGTGTATTAATATTAACATAAATTTCATTATTGCTACATATGAATAAAATACAATTTTTAATTTTTATAAAAAGGAGAATCGTTTATGAGCAAACCTGTAATTTTAACTTATGAAGGACTCAAAAAATTAGAAGAAGAATTAGAATATTTAAAGACGGTCAAAAGAGCTGAAGTAGCAGAAAAGATAAAACAAGCGAGAGCATTTGGAGATTTAAGTGAAAACTCAGAATACGACGAAGCAAAAAACGAGCAAGCATTTATAGAAGGAAGAATAGCTACCTTAGAAGCCATGCTTAAAAATGCAAAAGTGATTGACGAAGAAGACATAAAACTTGACCAGGTTAGCATTGGCTGTACTGTAAAAGTGTATGACGAATCCTATAATGAAGAACTAGAGTATACAATTGTAGGTTCAGCAGAAGCAGATCCTATGAACAACAAAATATCTGACGAATCTCCAATAGGGAAAGCGCTTTTAGGGAAAAAAGTAGGAGATGTTGTCTCTGTTGAAGTTCCTGCTGGAATTATAAAGTTAAAAATATTAGAAATACGCAAATAAAGGGTGATGGAGGTATAATATGTCTAATTCAAATGATAACATTTGGAACAGCACTGAAGAACTCAATGAACTTTTGCGAATAAGAAGAGAAAAATTAAATATTTTAAGAAGCATAGGAGTAGAACCTTACGGTATTGACAGGTTTGAAAGGACTAATGTATCTTCTGATATTAAAAACGATTACGAGAATTTTGAAGGCAAAGTAGTGACTCTTGCAGGACGAATTATGTCCAAAAGAGCCCATGGCAAAGCTTCTTTTGCAGATATTCAAGATAGAGATGGTAGGATACAGATTTACGTTAAATATGATACAGTAGGAGAGAAGAATTATGAAATTTTTAAAATCCTCGACATTGGAGATATAATAGGGGTTACAGGCGAGGTATTTAAATCTAAAACTGGTGAAATAACTATTCGCGTAACAGACTTTAAGCTTTTGTCTAAATCTCTTCAAATACTTCCCGAGAAATGGCACGGTTTAAAAGACCCTGATTTGCGCTATAGGCAGAGATATACGGATTTAATAATAAATCCAGAAGTAAAAGATGTATTTTTAAAGAGGACGAAAATAATAAAGGCGATAAGAGAATTTCTTGACAATAGAGGATTTTTAGAAGTGGAGACTCCTATTCTTCATACTATTGCGGGTGGAGCTGCAGCACGACCTTTTATTACTCATCACAATGCTTTAGACATAGATATGTACTTGCGAATTGCTTTAGAGCTTCACTTAAAAAGACTTATTGTCGGTGGCCTGGAAAAAGTATATGAAATGGGCAGAGTTTTTAGAAATGAAGGAATGGATATAAGGCACAATCCGGAATTTACTTTGTTGGAACTTTACGAAGCCTATACGGATTATTACGGTATGATGGAACTTACAGAACAATTATTTGCTTATGTGGCCCAAAAGGTTAACGGTACTACAAAAATAGTTTATCAAGGAACAGAAATAGATTTGACACCTCCTTGGAAGAGAATTACTATGGTGGATGCAATAAAAAAATATGTAGGTGTAGACTTTAATGAAGTTAAGACAGATGCAGAAGCAGTAGAGATAGCGAAGGGATTAAACCTTGAGACAAAAGAAGGAATGAAAAAGGGAGAAGTAATAGCACTTGTTTTTGATGAGCTGGTAGAACAACATTTGATACAGCCAGCTTTTGTTATGGATTATCCTGTAGAGATTTCTCCTTTAGCTAAGAGAAAACATGACAATCCAGCATTTACTTCTAGATTTGAAGCCTTTATTTACGGAAGAGAAGTGGCTAATGCCTTTTCAGAATTAAATGACCCTATAGACCAAAAAGAAAGGTTTTTAGAACAATTAAAACAAAGAGAAGCCGGTGACGAAGAAGCCCATATGATGGATGAAGATTTTATAAATGCTCTTGAGGTTGGTATGCCACCGACTGGAGGATTGGGCATAGGGGTAGACAGACTTGTGATGTTTATGACAGATGCTTATTCTATAAGAGATGTGATATTATTCCCGACAATGAAACCTAGAAATGATTAGAAAAGGTCGAAGGACTGCTTTTTAACTTTTTTGCAAGGCCTGGCTTTTTAGAGATAAAAATAATATAATAGAGTTGTCGACTTTTTAAATAAAGGGGTATCACATATGATGGATAAAGAAAAGATTAAAAAAGCGGTAAGAGACATACTTGAAGCCATAGGAGAAGATCCCAATAGGGAGGGGCTCCTTGAGACTCCTGACAGAGTAGCCAGGATGTACGAAGAAATTTTTTCTGGACTTCACACAGATGTAAAAGATGTTATAAAAATTTTCCAAGAAGATGAGCATCAAGAGATAATCTTAGTAAAAGATATTCCCCTTTACTCTATGTGTGAGCATCATCTTCTTCCTTTTATAGGAGTTGCCCATGTGGCCTATTTGCCTAGAAAGGGTAAAATTTTAGGCCTTTCAAAATTAGCCCGTATAGTAGACATTTTAGCAAAAAGACCACAGCTACAAGAAAGGCTCACTAGTGAAATTGCAGATACCATAATGGAAGCCGTCAATCCTTTGGGAGTTGCTGTTGTTATTGAGGCAGAACATTTGTGTATGACAATGAGAGGTATCAAAAAACCGGGGGCTAAGACTGTTACTTCTGCTTTGAGAGGAATATTTAGAACAGATGAAAAATCAAGGGCAGAGGTAATGTCTTTAATCAACTCTAAAAAGTAGGGAGGGAGACCATGTTGTTTAGGTGCAGAGATAAAAGTCTGGAAATTGGGAAGAAAACTTACATAATGGGAATTTTAAATATGACTCCTGATTCTTTTTCAGATGGGGGAAAATATAATACTTTAGAAAAAGGCATAGAAAGAGCTCTTCAAATGATAGAAGAAGGAGCTGACATAATAGATGTAGGTGGAGAGTCTACAAGGCCAGGACATACTCCTGTCGATGAAGAGGAAGAAATTAGAAGGGTTATACCTGTAATTGAAAAGCTTTCTAAAATTTCAGATGTGATAATTTCTGTGGATACTATGAAGGCCAATGTAGCTTTAAAGGCGCTGGAGGCAGGAGCCCATATAGTAAATGACGTATGGGGGCTTCAAAAAGACCCGAAGATGGCAGAAGTAGTTGCCAAATACAATGCAGGGGTTGTCATGATGCACAATAGCATTTTGGCTGAGTACGACGATGTAGTAAAATCTATCATAGAATTTTTAAAAAAGAGCATAGAAATTGCTGAGAAAGCTGGAATTCAAAGAGACCAGATGATAGTTGACCCTGGCATAGGCTTTGGGAAAACTTTGGAACATAACTTAGAGGTCATGAATCGCTTAGAGGAATTAAAAGTTCTGGGACTTCCTGTCCTTTTGGGTACTTCCAGAAAATCTATGATAGGCAAAGTCTTAAACGTAGATGTAGAGGATAGATTGGAGGGGACAGCGGCGACTGTAGCTGTGGGAATAGTAAAAGGAGTGGATATAATAAGAGTCCACGATGTAAAAGAGATGTCAAGAGTAGCTAAAATGACTGATGCGATGGTGAGAAGATGAGTAAAGTGTATTTATCTTTAGGTTCTAATTTAGGAGATAGGGAAGAAAATTTAAAAAGAGCCGTTTTTGAGTTAGAACATTGGGAAGGTATAATTTTAAAGAAGCTTTCTCCTATTTATGAAACAAAACCTGTAGGATATTTAAACCAGGATATGTTTTTAAATATTGCAGTTGAAATGGAGACAAACATTGGTCCTTATGACTTATTAAAAGTTGCAAATGAAATTGAAAAAAAATTAAAACGAGAAAGACTCATAAGATGGGGTCCAAGGACTATTGATATTGACATACTGTTGTACGATGATATTGAATTAAAGAATGAAGTGTTGACTATTCCTCATCCGAGAATGTGGGAGAGAGCTTTTGTGTTGATTCCTCTTTCAGATATAAACCCTTTTATAAAAAAAGGAGATGTGTATATTAAAGATTTAATAGCGGATTTGCCTGATAAAGAAGGAGTTAAGCTGTATAAAAAGAATTGGTACAATGGGGTGTAAAAAATGAGAGTCACAAAAATATTTACTTTTGACAGTGCCCATAACCTTGTCAATTACCATGGGAAATGTGAGGAGTTGCACGGCCATACTTATAGGTTAGAGGTCACAGTTGAGGGCTATCCTGATGAGGAAGGAATGGTTTTGGACTTTGTAAAGCTAAAAGAAATTGTCAATGAAAAAATTATAAAAAAGCTTGACCACAAATATTTAAATGAAGTGCTGGGCTTTAACACGACTTCTGAAAATATACTCCTGTGGATGTGGAAAGAATTAGAAGGAGAACTCAAAGGGCCCAATTACAAACTCTACAAGCTTACTCTCTGGGAGACACCAACCAGTTTTGCAGAAGTTACAGCAGAGGATCTGAAATGAGGGTTTGTGATGATTATTAAAAATCCTATAATAAAAGGGAAATTCATAGAAAGGTTAAATAGATTTGAAGCCTATGTCGAAATAGATGGCATTAAAACACTGGTTCATGTTCCAAATACAGGTAGACTTAAAGAAATACTAGTAAAAGGAGCAGATGTTCTTTTAGAAGTGAGGGAAAAGAAGGGAAGAAAGACCCCTTATGAGCTTGCCTTTGCCTATAAAGGTAAAAGGCTTATATCAATTGATTCTCAAGTACCTAATAAAGTGTTTCTGGAGAGCATAAAAAAAGGTATAGTTGAAGAGTTTAAAGGATATGAACTGGTGGAAAAGGAAAAAAGCTTTGGGAACAGTAAATTTGACATTAAACTTACAAATGGAAAGGAAATTTGCTACATAGAAGTGAAAGGCGTTACTTTGGAGATAGGTGGAGTAGCCAAATTTCCTGATGCGCCGACAGAAAGAGGTAGAAAGCATTTAAAAGAACTCATAAAAGTCAAAGAAGAAGGAATGAGAGCGGCAGTTGTATTTTTAATTCAAATGGATGACATAAGATACTTTACTCCAAATGACGAACAGGACCCTCAATTTGGACAATTTTTAAGAGAAGCTTTTATGAAAGGCGTAGAAGTTTATGCCTATACCTGCGATGTGGGAGAAAATTTTATCAATCTAAAAAACAGGGTACAGGTAGTGCTGTAACCCTGTTTTTTACCTTCTTTTTATGAATAAAATCTTATTAAGCCATTAAACACGGCCTGAGCTACTTTTTCTCTGTAATCTATATTCCTCAAATGAGCATCGTCTATCCTCACGTCTTCCATAGCTGGTACAATACCCACAGGAATGATACTTTCTTTGTACTCAAATCTTTTTTGAAAAATTCCCAAGTTTGGAAGTTGCAATTTTTCTTCCATTGCTTTGTTTATATGTTTAGCAAGCTTTAGAGAAGTTTTTTGTTCCTCGCAGTATACCTTAAATCCACTTTCTTTTTTAGAGGACACTTCAGTGTAAAGGCTGATTAGAATTTCACAATCCAAATCTTTTAAATTTTTCTCTTGAGGGTCTTTTTCCCAGGTTATTTTGCTTTCTGCTCCGCAATTACTCAGCAGAAAATTTAACTTTAACAACAAGAAGCCTTGGCCTTATGTAGTTCCTCATCCTTCTATCTAATCCGTTCTCTTCATAACATTTTTTAAAGTCTTCAATTAGTTTTGATAGGGTGATAAAGTAAACTGGTATCCCCTGCAATAGTGCTTCTACAGCAAGTGCTACAGCTAGATGTGTCTTACCCACTCCAGGAGGTCCAAGAAATATCACATTCTCCTCTTTCCCGCTGTACTGCCATGGTACTCCATACCTTACACCATCATAACTCAAAAGACCATCTTTATGTACCTTCCTTGGTTCCTCCAGAAACTTTTGATATTTATCCAATGGAGGCAAAGGCTTTAAGTTTTTCTTGGTTGATTTTAGATCAGAGGGATATTTCGACAGGGGGTGGGTCAATTCCTTCTCGTTACCCCTGGGTCAATTATACACCGTTAGTGACATCTACTCCTCTGTTCTTTAGCTCATTTAATACTCCAAGCCAGAATCTTGAACTCTCATTTTTTAAAGTCCAAATCCCTAATACCTCTTTTATGCCTTCTATCGTTACACCTAATACTACATAAGCTGCTCTATTGATAATATGACCGTCCGTTCTTACTTTGTAATGGATGGCATCCATAAATATGAAAGTGTATATCTTTTCTAATGGCCTTGATTGCCATTCTTTTATTTCTGGTACTATTCTTTCGGTTATTTTACTTACCATTTCTGCGGATAGTTCTATTCCATACAGGTCTTTTATCTGGTCATGAAATCTTAAGTTGACATCCCTCTTGCATAAGAGCTATTACTTTTTCTTCAATTCCTGATATGTCTCTTTTGTATTTTGGAACTATTTTGGGTTCAAATTCTCCTTGTCTGTCTCTTGGAATATCAATTTCCATATCGCCAAATTGAGTTTTTACCGTCTTTTGAGTATAGCCATTTCTTGAATTTTGAGTATCTTTGTCTTTCTTGTCATATCTTTCGTAGCCAAGTTCTGTTGAAAGTTCTGCTTCAAGCATTTCTTGAATAGTATCTTTAAAAAGGTTTTTTAATGATGTATAAAGGTCTTAAGTAGATTGAATATTGTTTTCACTAATGAAATTTCTTAATTGTTCTTTTGTCAATAGTGACATTTTTAAAACCTCCTTCTTGGTTTTGTATATATTCTAATTCTTACCAAGAAAGAGGTTTTTAATCAGTTTACACAAAATTTTTTACAGTCTCGAAAGCTATAATTACATTTTTCCTACCTGATTTATTTTTTACTGCCAATACTTTTTCCCTATAATTAACATCACCTGTAATTGCGTATAAGTCTTCATAGATAATAGATAGGT
>JADBKJ010000027.1 GCA_014896455.1 Thermoanaerobacter sp. | reverse complement strand
TAAATACAAATATAGAAAAGTTTTAAGACGTGCTCAGCATAAAAATTGCTTAGGGGGAGGTGAATAACATGACGGAAGTAATTCTTGGCAGCACTGGACCTATCGTTATTGATGGATGTTGTGGTGCTTTAATTTGTTGCGGGGGTGGACATGTAACAGCATAATTAGAAAAAGAAGGTGAGAAAAGTATGAAAACGTGGAGAGCTATTAATGATTATCATGTAATTGGGCCCGTTAATGGGCCCGATTCAGAATGGCTGGTTTATCATCCTCTTTCTATGTCTCTTTTTGTTGTTGATGAATTGAAAGGGAAAGTACTCCAATTGAAGGAAAAGGGATATTCAATTGCTGATATTTCACTAATTACGAGATGTAATTCGAGAATGTGTGAAAGAATATTTGAAGAGAGTGAAGAAATATTCCAAAAAAAGACATTCGAACTCAAAAAGAGGAGTGGAGAAAAAAGTAGAAAATCAGGACCACATAATATTTGGTTTTTTGTAAGTACGGGTTGCAATATGGCATGCTCTTATTGTTATGCTTCTGGTGGTGATTTTAAAAGTTTTCCAAAAGAAATAATGAAAAAAGAGACAGCTCAAATTGCCGTCCAAAAACTATCCCAATTATTAGGGGATTCTATAACAACAGTTTCCTTTTTTGGTGGAGAACCTTTATTGGCCTTTGAAACTATTAAAGTTATAGTAGAAGAATTTATAAAAAATGGTATAATGCCACGATTTGCTGTATCAACAAACGGAACGCTTCTTGACCATAAAAAGTTGGATTTTTTGCTTAAACATAACTTTTCGGTCACCGTAAGTATTGATGGATCAAAAGATGTCCATGACCACAATAGAAGATTTACAAATGGGACTAAAACGTTTAAACACGTAATGGAGAATGTTGAAATATTGAAGAATAGAGGTGTAAGGTTGTCGGTACAAGCTACGTATACATACTATGCGTTTAATGCAGGGTACACCTTAATAGATATTGTAGACTTCTTAAGTTCTATTGCTTCTGTTATAGCTATTAAAAAAGAAGAACAGTTTCCATTACTATCGGGGAAAATTGATGTAGATAATCTTGTTAGCAACCCTAAATTTTACAATATATGTAAGGATTATATAACCTACATTTTTGACCGTCTTTCTAGTTCAGAACCAGTGTTTGATTTAGCTATTACAAGAGCTATTGGGGAGGTTGTAAATAAAGTTCATTCTGATTTTTACCCATGCGGTTTTAAAGCACACCTTACAGTTTTCCCAGATGGGTCAGTATACAGCTGTCATCTTCTTACAAATTTGCACCTAAAGCTAACTGATAATATATTAAACTTAGAGAAAAACTGTTTTTATAACAAGTATGAAGAAATAGAGGAATGGCTATTAGAAAAATTCAGAGATTTAAATTTTCCTCTGAAAGTATGGTTTTCTGATTTTCAAGATTTATGTCCTGCAGCGTTGATTTCTTTGGAGTCAGATCCGTTACTCATAAAAAAGCGCTTTGGTGAATTTATTAATTTTGAAAGTCTATTTTGGGATGAAGTTTTGAAAAAGATATATATAATGAGCAAGAAAGGAAATTGGCAAAAAATCCTAGAAAATATTTCGCATTACTTTGGGGGTAGAAAAAATGCATAGAGAATATCTTAGGAAAATTCTTCACTACTCCAGACCATATTGGAAGGCACAGTTTTGTATACTCATCCTTTGGACTGCAATATCATTACTGGGAGCCTTGGTACCTTTTATTAATCGAGAGATAATTAACTTAATGCAGTCAAAAATTTTTTTGTCAAAGTTAATTTCACTTTTGTTGGCGCTCTTTGTAATAAGAACCATTGTAGTAATTTTAAGTTTTATAGCAGAGTATAGATTCGAATATCTCCAAAAAGAAGCAACAGCTGATTTTTTTCAAAAGACATATGAAAGTCTGCAAAAGCTTCCTATAGAAAGACTTATTTCAGAAAAGGGCGGAGAGTATATTTCAAAGATACTTTCTGATGGAGAGATGGCAGGTATTGTTGTTTCAGGTTTTTTCCCGTCAACCCTTCTTAATCTTTTAAGATTTTTAGTTGTGATAGCCGTATTGATATATCTTAATCCTATCCTTGGTATAATTTCAGTAATCTTTATTCCTTTTTACTTTTTGGTATTTAAAAAATACTCAAAAGGAATTATCGAATCGTCTCAGGAAGAGAGGATTTCTTATGCAAATGTATTGGAAAGCTTGAAAGAAAAAATAGAAGGATTGCCCATTGCTATTTTCTATAAACAGGAAAATTTTCTCATTAAGAAATTTTTGTTTGATATTAAAGAATGGTTAAAAAATATCAGAAAAGTTATCTTCAATATGAAGGCCTATACTGCAAGCTATTCTTATTTGAGCGCCATATTTCCGCTCGTGATTTTCGGAGTGGGCGCAGTTTTAGTTTCTATAGGTAGAACAGATATAGGTACTATGATCGCTTTTTATCTATATTCTGAGAATTTATTTGAACCTCTTAGCAATTTTTCAAAAAATTTAGGTGCTTTTAGTCAAGTTATTCCACCTTTTAATAGAGTTTTAACGATTATTGAGACTACTTACACTGCTCCGGATGGGACAAGGACATTGAGAGATCTAAAAAGCATATCTCTTAATGGATTAACAGTTAAGTATGGGGATAAAGAGGTATTAGATAAAATCAACCTAAAGCTTGATTTTACAAATAACGTAAATATTGCAATTGTTGGTTATAGTGGTTCGGGTAAAAGTACTTTAGTGCGCTTTTTAAGCGGATATTTTGATAGTGAGAGATGTTTAATAAATGATGTTCCAATTACTGCCTATTCAAAGAAGTCTTTACGCAAACATATTTTACTTGTTAGCAATACAGATTTTATTTTTGGGATGACAGTAAGGGAGAACCTTTCAATGGGTGAGAACTTTTCAGAAGATGAGATGGAGCAGGCTCTAAAACTTTGCGGACTTAATTTTGGCAGAGAGTTTCTTGATACGAAGGTTGGAGAAGGTGGAAAAGCGTTATCTACTGGAGAAAGACAGCGTTTGGCTTTGGCACGAGCTATTTTGAGGAAACCAACCTTATTAATACTAGACGAAGCTCTATCAGGTGTGGATGCCGAAACAGAGAATGCGATATTTAAGAATATAAAAGCTATCATTCCAAATTTAATTGTGATTTCCCATAGGTTATCAACAGTTCTTCAATGCAGGGAAATTTATGTGCTTGATAAAGGAAAAATTGCTGCTATTGGAACTCATGAAGAATTGCTTGCCTCATGCCCTACTTACCGTGATATTATTAAGGAACAGCTCATAGAAAATAGAAATAACTCGGGCCCGAATACAAACAAGTTACCCAAAGAATGATAATACTTTGTTTGATTTTTTTTAGAAGAAAAGAAGAAAGCAAATATCAAAAAATTTTTAATTCTACTTAAAGTGAAAGGATGGATATATTCTTGAGAACTTAATGGTAAGATATTTTTGGTAATTAGCAGAGTGACTTGTTCAGCAGCAAATGACTTTGCAAAATTTTGTAAAGAAACAGGTTTTGCTACATTAATAGGTGAGAGAACTACGGGAGACGGAAGTCGGTTTATGCCAGAGATTATGCACCTTCCTAACAGCGGACTAATTGTGATGTCTGAGGGAGAAATGCTTATAAATCAGGATGGTACTTCATATTTTGAAACAGGGACTATACCAGATATAGAAATAAAAATGATTCCTAAAAACCCATTTGAAAAAGATGAAGAGCTAAAACAAAAAATACTGCAAGTAATTAAATCGTTAGAAAATGAGGAAAAAGGCATTAAATAAGGAAAAAAGGTGTGATACTGTTGAGTAAGAAACTGTCAATTTCTATGATTACTTTGATATTTTTATTGATTCTGATATTTTCAACAGGATTTTTTACCGGTATATATACTTCAAACACTCTATTTGCATCAATAGAATTAAAAGATTTAACAGAGAAAGAAAAGATAGAAGATTTTGAGTATATGTATAACATTTTAAAAGACAATTACGCACATTTTTATGAAGTAAAAAAAATGTACGGCTACGACTGGCTAGCCCATAAGGAAGAGTTTATAGAAGAGATAAAAAATACAAGGAATAACATTGAGTTTTATAATAAATTAAATGAAATTTTAGGGAAATTGCATGATGGACACCTTTATGTAGCAAGTCCCAGCTATTTTAATTACATTTTAAAATTAATTGAAGATGAAACGATGAGAGATTCTATTGAATTTAAGCCTTTTATAAAAATATTTAAAGATTCCAAGAAAAATTATGAAAAATGGAGTGAATTGCTAGGAAGTGTAAATTCCAGTTATAATAGTAGCTTTTTTGTTCAAATGAGGAGAGGACAGAAAAATATAAAAACAGAAATTTTAGAAGAGGATAAAATAGCCTATTTAAGAGTTAATTCTTTTTTGATAGATAAAGATCAGAACAGTAAAAATTATCAGGAAGAGAAAAAAGAAATATACAACTTTTTAAAAAGTATCAAAGATTATCCTTATTTAATTATAGACATTAGTGGAAATGTAGGAGGTTCTTCAGAATACTGGTTAGATGCTATAGTAGCTCCACTGATAGGAGAAAGAGGTTTGGAATATTTAAAATTAAAATATTTAGAAAATAAGGATAAAAATACATATTTTTCTTTATCGCGAAAGGGGAAATATACGAAAAAAATTTTTGAGAGGTATGTAATATTTTATGATGAAAATAAATTCAGAGAGAGTCCTATATACGATAAACTTTCAGAAGAGATGAAAAAAGATTTTACAATCTATGAATTTAAAGAAAACCTATTTAAACAAGAGGAAAAGTATATAGAAAAGTTTTTCAAATCAAATGAATATGTAAATTTCAAAGGGAAGATATTTCTAATAATAGACAGAGGAACTTTTTCTGCAGCCACAGAATTTGCCAAGTTTTGTAAAGAAACAGGTTTTGCTACATTGGTGGGAAGAAATACTTTAGGAGATGGTTCACTTACCTCATATATGAGGCTTCCTAACAGTGGATTGATTGTGAGATTTGAAGCCGGCACAGTTTTAAACCGAGACGGGGGTTCATTTTTTATAGAGGGTGTAAAACCGGACATAGAATTAGAGGTTCCAGATACAAATGCTGGCTATCCAGAAGTAAGAGCAGAGATATTGAAGCAAAAAACAGTTGAAGTGATTAATTCTTTAGAAAAAGGCAATTTCTAAAAAATGCAAGAGAGTTGATCAATATGAAAATATTTAACTTTGTTAAAAAATTTATATTTAGGTACAAAGGTTCCCTGATAGTATTTCTGTTTTTTAGTATCATTGGTTGGCTCATGTCAATTATAGTGCCTTACATTACAGGTAATTATATTGACCTTCTATTGCAGAGTAAAGATTTCAAAGTAATTTACGATTTTACAGCAAAGATAATATTAATTGGCATAACCACTATATTCACTTCTTTTATAGTGAGCTATACCTATGTTAAAATTCAGACCAAATCAATGACAGACTTAAACTTTTACGTATTGGACCATGTAACTAAATTGCCTATTCTTTACTTTAAAGGAGTAGACAGTGCATATCTAAATCAAAGAATAAACTCTGACAGCAATACTGTAGTTTCTTTTGTATTAGCCAATATGCTAGATATTCTTACTAATGCTTTAACTATTATTTTCTTGGCTTATATTTCCATGAGAATAAATGCCAAATTAACTTTAGAATTAATGGCTCTAATTCCCTTATATATATTTCTTTACTTTGTGTTTAGAAAACCTCTATATATACGAGGCTATGAATTAAAAGAAAAACAGAACGAATTTTTTTCAAAAATGAATGATAATTTGCAAAATGTAAAAGTCATAAAACTAAATGCCACTTTTAAGGAAGAAAGGGAAAGATTAAATAGTGCATTTGAAAAAATGTTTAAATGACCCTGCCTCCTATTACAGCAAAGTTAGCATTATACAGCAGAATGTCTTTATGTTTAGCGACACATTAAAGAATAACATTTGTCTTTACAGTGAATGTGGGGAAGAGGAACTTAATGAAGCATTGAGACAATCTGGTTTAATTCAGGTTGTTGAGAAACTTCCCAAAGGAGTTGATACAATAGTAGGAGAAGGGGAAGTAGAGCTATCAGGAGGAGAGAGGCAGAGGATAGCAATTGCAAGAGCGTTAATCAAAAAAGCAGAAGTACTACTAATAGATGAAGCTACGGCGGCTTTAGACAAAGTTACAGCTAGCGATATAGAGAGGACACTTATAAATTTAGATGCGACAGTGCTTGCTGTAACACATAAACTAGACCCGGAGATACTTAAAAAGTATGATGAAATATTTGTGATGAGAGATGGAGAAATCATTGAAAGAGGCACATTAGATGAGCTATTAGAAAAGAGAGGGTATTTCTATTATATGTATAATTATGGAATTGATGAGAAAGAAAAGATTGAGACTGTGGAAGAAACTGCATGAAAGAAAAATATGAGTGAAATACCAGAGAAAAGAAAAAGAGAGATATTTATAGTTTAAAAGGTACACTAATATAGGCTGTAAGAGATCTAGATTGGTGTATTTTCTGAAAATATGAAAGATGTGCAATTGAAGAGAAGAAGAGCCATAGTTATATAGTTAGTAGAAGGGCAGAATATAAAATTTTACTTTCTGCTTTTTATTTTATGCAGATAGGCAAAGAAAAATTGAGGGAATTAAAGGGATTGAGAGTTAAATTGATTAAATGAAAGATAAAAGTGTTTTTTGATAATTTAATAAGTTTCATTATAAATTTAAATAATGTTATTATTAAGGCAGATAAATTTAAAAAAATTAATTTAGAATTTATATAATTTCAAATTTAATTGATTTTAAGTAGCATAGAAGTGCCATATATAAAAAACATGTGTATATATGAGAAGAGCAAATGGATTTGATTTTATTTGTCTACTGTGGAAAAGCAGCGTTTAGCATTAGCGCGGGCAATTTTAAGAAAGCCAACATTATTAGTATTAGATGAAGCTTTATCAGGGGTTGATACTGAAACAGAAAGTATGATATTTAAAAACATAAAAACTATTGTCTAAAATTTAATTGTGATTTCCCATAGGTTATCAACAGTTCTCCAGTACAAGGAAATTTATGTGCTCGATAAAGGGAAAATTGTCGCTAATGGAGCTCATGAAGAATTGCTCAGTTCATGTCCTATCTACAGAGAAATTATTAAGGAGCAACTTATAGAAACTAAAAATAGCAATGTTTCTATTTTATAGCAAATTATAACTTTTTTCTATATATTTCAATTTTTTTAACACAACCATCCAGAATCAATTCGGGTTGAAATTGTTTCACTTACCAGATATTATATAGGCAAGATAAGTGAAAGTAAAGGGGAAACAAACAAATTGTCAACTATTGTATGAAAAGGAGTGAAAGGCCTGTATGAGAGAATTTTTATTCAAGTACAAAAAAGAGTTTGTGCTTGCAGTATTTTTCTTAGTAGCTTCTGTATTGATAAATATTTACTTTGCTTTTATTTATAAAAAACTTATAGATATAGCAACTACACGTGATTTGGTGAAATTTTATTCTGTTGTCAAATTCGCAGTAATGTTTACCATATTGGAAGCAGTAGTTGGATGGTTAAATAGAACAACTCGCTTTCATTACATGAAAAAAACTTTGATATATCTAAAAGACAGGTTATTTAGAGCAATCATTAAAAAGGATGTGGAACATTTTAATGAAGTTAATACGGGGAAATACATTTCAGTTATTTCAAATGATGTAAAAATTGTAGAAGAGGATTATTTTAACAATTTCTTTAGACTTTTGGGGAGTGCAGTAGGATTTGTGGCTGCATTAATTTCACTATTTATATTAAGTTACAAAATAACTGTGATGATAATACTCATGGCAATTCTTAGTGTAGTAATTCCTCGCATTTTTGATGATAAGATTGCTAAAATGAGAAATGATTATTCTGAGAGCTTAGAACTTTTTACTATAGAGTCTAAAGATACTCTTACAGGGCTCGAAGTGATAAAGAGCTTTGGGATAGAGGAAAAAGTTCATGAGAAATTTTCAAAAGTTAATGAAGAGGTGGAAGATAAAAAGCTTAAATACAGCATACTTTTAAATACCTCTGACACTATGTCAGAAATTTTAAGTAGTTTTATTTTCCTCTCTGTATTTGCAGTAGGTTTGTACTTTACCATAAAAGGAGAGATGAGTTTAGGAACGATGATTGCCTGTGTACAGCTTAGCAATAGCATAATTATGCCAATATACAGTATGGGGCAAAACATAAACAGGATACTCTCTTTAAAGAACATATCACAGAAGATAAATGAGGTATTACAGGAAAAGGAAGAGAAGGCTGATTATATACCGGTAAAATCTTTTAACGACTCAATAGAATTCAAAAACGTGTCCTTTAGCTATACGGGAGAGACGAAAGCTCTTAAAGACATAAACTTCACCATCAAAAAAGGAGGGAAGTACGCATTAGTAGGGACAAGTGGAGCAGGGAAATCCACAATACTCAAATTACTTTTAAAACAATATGAAAACTATGAAGGGGAAATAAAGCTGGACGGGATAGAATTAAAAAGAATAGACAAAAAAGACCTATTCAAGATAATAACGCTGTTACATCAGAACGTATTCATATTTGACGGGACGGTAAAGGATAACATAACACTATTTAATGACAAATACACAGACGAAGAAGTAATAAAGGCAGCGAAGATAGCAGGGTTAGGGCCATTATTAGAGAAATTGCCAGAGGGGATATTAAGTGATGTAGGAGAAGGAGGGAAACTTCTATCAGGAGGGGAAAGGCAAAGGATAGCGATAGCGAGGTCAATAATAACAAATGCGTCAATACTGGCACTGGATGAAGCGACAGCAGCGTTAGACAATGAGATGGCGTATTTGATAGAGAAGACGATACTAGATATGGACATAACAGCGATAGTTGTAACACACAGATTGTGGGGTGAGTTATTAAAGGAATACGATGAGATAATAGTATTGAAGGATGGTAAGATTGTAGAGAAAGGGAAGTTTGATGATTTAATGAAGATGAAAGGATATTTTTACAGTTTGTTTAATATAGAAAAGTTAGATAAGGTAGAGGAACCAGTGAGGGAAGAAGGAATATTTGTGGTGTAAAACAAAATATTTTTTGATTTTATTGTTAGGTAGTTAACAAAAATTTTATAACAGGCAAGGTGTGATGCCTTTAATATGAACAACTTAAAAAAAGGTACAATTCCTTTTCAGACAAGGAGAACCGTCCCCAATGTCTGAGATGCTGAACGTGAAGACTAAATTATATATCTATCTTGTTTCCTCAACTCCTATAAAAAATAGCCGTTATCTAATCTGGTAGCTCAACTATAAATTTTCAGGGTAGTTGATATGTTCCCGCAATCAATAAAAATAAGGGTTTCCTGACATTGCCACATCCGGCAAAGCAGCCTGGAGAAAAGCTAAATGTCTGGGAACCCTTTATTTACAAGCTTTTTAGCTCTTTATTTCTCAACCCTTGACATCAATGTTACGCACTCAACATGGAACGATCCGTTCAGATTGATGTCTTTGGCAGGTTTTTTAACCTTGCGTTCTCGGGAACATATCAATGGGTTTTTAGCATTTTTTCCGAAAACGAACGTTCAAGGAAACAAATCGACCGACGATTACGCCGGTCTTCTATATACTTCACATTGTATAAAATAAATAGTTAATCGTAATTTTTTAATTGATGTATTGTGGGTTGCTCATAAAAAACTCAATCTCGCCGCGAGAATTAAAAAGAGTAGCGTCTTTGATACCGTTTGCCTTTAAATGCTTAAATAGATTTTTCCACCGGAGAGTGCGTATGTCATCATAATTCCCGTAATGGTCAATTATTTTATCTGCAAGCTCCGGTATTTCCTTTCCCGATACAGGCATTGTGCAGAACTTTCTGATGGATGGCAGCCAGTCTGCACCATCTTTTGCCTGCTCATATTTTTCAAGCACGTAATTACCGCTATTATCCTTTTTATAAGTAATGGCCGATGGAACGACGCTGCCACCCACCTCATCCAGCACATTGTCATAAAGCTTGTAGGTTGCGCTGAAGGTGGTCACAAATACTTTTAACAGCCCGTCCTCTTCATAGCTTCCGAAAATTTTTGGTGCAACTATCGCAAATCCTCGTTGAGGTTGAGAGTTCTTTTCGATTTCAGTAGCGTAGACCAGTTTTTCTATAGGATCATTCCCATCATACTCAAAGTCCGGCAGCTTGACTTCGTGCCGGATAGAGAGGGCGTCGTACCATTCCTGCGGGGTGAGGGTTTCGTCAGTCACATTGTTTCGAACTCCCAGAAGCTCCTTGCACAACTGCATCATAATATACCCACGAAGCCCCTCGGCATTGCCGCTTTCAAACTGGGACAGCATGTATTGGAGCGCTTCCTCTCCGCCGAGCTTTTTAATATTTTCATATTCTTCCTGATGTGCCTGAATATAAGCATACGGATTTAAAGCTTGCTTTGGTGAAGACATTATAATAGCAAGGTTTTCTTCTACAAATTTTGCAATCCCTTCTGTAGAGGTATCGGAGTTTTTTTCAGCTTCTATCTGTTTTTTCAAGAAAGTTAATGTATTGCCGATCTGTTCTATATGCGCCTCATCAGCCCATAAAATAAAGTAATGATATGCAGAACCTCCGATTTTTACTGCTTCCGGGTATTTTACGATCAATCCTGCCTGATTATGCATTTCCTCTGGTTGGTCGGCCGAAGGCAGAATGAGCCTTGCCTCCTGTCCGTCGATTGTGCGATTGATGATTTTCGGATCGGAACCGTAAGGATTCAGCTTGTGAAATGCGTCATTTCTTGCTACTTCATCGATTGTCATATTTTCGCCATCAATTGCTCCGACCTGGAAAAAGCCATCCTTCCCCTCATACCTTTCAACATAGTTGGGATTTAATTCCCAATAAGACGGATATTTTAATGAGATTTTATAGTCCTCAGATATGTATGCTGCACTTTCAGATGGATTTGCGACAAAAGGAATCGCGGCAGCGCAAACAGCCACAACCGCAACCATTATGGCCCAAAATGCAGGTTTCTTAAAATTGAGTATATTTTTTATTCTAGCTTTTACATGGCTCTCGCCGAATGCTAAAGGATTCGCCGCCAAAAGTCCTTTTCTTTTCACCGCCAGCGACAAAAGCGACCCTGAATAGCCGCCCTTTGCGCCCTCGCCCAGCCTATGCAGCACGCTCTCATCGCAGGACATCTCCATGTCCCGGCTCATGAGTACAAAACACAGCCAAATAAACGGATTGAACCAGTGAAGGATGAGCGCAAGAAAAGCAAGCGGCTTTATGAGATAATCCTTCCTGCGGATATGTGTACGCTCGTGTTCCAGTATGTAAGACAGGTTGGCATCCCCAATATTTGCAGGCACATAGATTTTCGGACGGATAAAGCCGCATACGAAGGCTGTGCTGATGGCATCGGTTTCAAAGACATTGCCATCCACGCGGGTCGCGGTCTGAAGTTTTCCTTTGATTTTCACATAAGAAATAATACTATAAATTAACAGCGCAATAACGCCAAAAATCCAAATAAGGCTAAAAACAGCCATCCATATTTGCATGGGATTTACGCTTGCCACCGGAATGGCCGAAGGTACAGAAGCATTCACCGCGCTGTCAATGCTGCCAATACTGGACTGAATCGCAGGCGTCTGCATCAGCCCTATATTCTGCGGTACAAACTCAGATATTCCGCTTCCTTGCTTCGCATTCAGGTTTATCAGATTGAAAAAGCTAAAAGCTGAATCGAAAGAAAATGGGCATACAAGACGGAAAAGCACCGGTATCCAAAGAATATAGGAAAAAATCTTCGGCGCTTTTTTAAGCAGCAGGCGGACAAGAATAACGCCAATAGCCACATATGATGCAGTGATACTCATGTTTACAATAGATATAAATAAATCTTGCAGCAAGCTCATTTCACCGCCTCCTCTATAATCCGCTTCAGTTCCTCGGCCTCCTGTTCAGAAAGCTTGCGTCCGTTTAAGAATGCAGTTAGAAATTTCGGCAGCGACCCGTCAAATGTTTTTTCCAACACAGCCCTGCTTTCATATCTCTGCACATCTTCGCGTTTAACCAGTGAAGTAACGGTCGCATCCCTGTTTTGCAGGATACCGCGTTCACATAGCTTTTTTAATACAGTGTAGGTGGTTGACTTTTTTCAGCCAAGTTTATCAGCGTATAGCTTTACAAGCTCAGTGGAATTGATCGGTTTATTGTCCCAGATAATGCTGACAAATTTATATTCCGCATCAAACAGCTTATATTTTTCCATATAGTTGCCTCCTTGGGTTTATTTTAATAGACCTAATTAAAGTCTATCCTGTTAGACCCAATATGTCAATAGCAAAATATGAATTAAATTGCATTTTTGCAGATCATATTGATCTTGTTAAAGCACAAAAAGATTCAAGTTATAGACATGTTCCCGCAAATGCCGGGGACGGTTCCTTCTGTCTGATTTTTTCGGATAAAAGGAACCGTCCCTCCCGTTTGATTCTCTTATGAATTCGTTCCATGTAGTGAGGAAAGTTGTCACAGTGACAGTTACTATTGCAGGAGTCGAAAGTGGGAATATAATTTTAAAAAGTATTGTGAATATTCCCGCTCCGTCCATTACGGCTGACTCCTCTATTTCCCTTGGAATGCTTCCAATAAAGCCTGTCATCAAAAATACTGCCTGAGGGAGTGAAAATGCTACATAGGGCAAAATTAAGGCTAAGTAAGAGTCCAATATATGAATTTCTTTGAATATTATAAAGTTTGGAAGCAACGTTGCGTGTATGGGTATCATAAGTCCCAAAAGAACGTATATCAATACTTTATTGCTTAATTTCCACTTCATTCTGACAAAGGCGTATGCCATCATAAGAGACAAGATTACGGTCAATCCTACTGATGTGACATTGACAATCACACTGTTTATAAAGTAATGAGGAATTTTCCCATCTTTCCAGGCTATATAGTAGTTTTGAAATTGCGGCGGTGAGGGGATTTTGAGTATATTTGCCCCATAAACGTCTCCGCTTTTACAGAGGGAAAAATCTACAAGCCATACAAGAGGATTTGAATAAAAAAGTGGAGAATTTTTTAAATGCCCTTTATAAGGGTGGTTTTAACAAGTGGTTTGTCAAGGCTTCTATTTTGGTTTTGTTGGGGAATTTAATGAAAGCTTGCTATGAGAAGAATTTGGATATTGGAGATATTGCTTTAGAAAAAGCTTTTGAGGATATTTTAAAAGCCGATAGAAAAGAAACGCTGAAGTCCCTTTCTTTAAGCGTGATTTACAAAATTGACGAAAAAATAGAAAGAGCGGGGAATAAAAACCCTATAATAAAAGGTGCCATAGAGTATATAGACAAAAATTACAATAAGGACATAAGCTTGGAAAGTGTTGCAAGAGAAGTGTATGTAACTCCTGCGTATCTTAGCATTCTTTTTAAAAAAGAGATGAATATAAACTTTATAAATTATTTACATAAAGTCAGAGTGGAGAAGGCAAAGAAATTGCTAGAAGACAGGAGTTTAAAGACGTATCAAGTTGCAAACTTAGTGGGCTTCGGAGATGAAAAGTACTTTTCACAAATATTCAAAAAGTACACAGGTCTTACTCCAACGCAGTACAGAGACAGTCTTTAGGAATTTTTGTGTTTTTGTGCTATAATAATTTTGAAAACATTTTATTAGGGGGCGTTTTTAATGGAGAAGTTACAATTAGAAGATTTTACAAAATTTAAATTTTTATCAGGATTAAAATTTTCTCCAAGTGGTAGTCACGCAGCATTTGTGGTACATAGAATGGACGTTGAGGAGAACAAGTATTTGTCTAACATATGGGTTTTGGATACAAAGACTAAAAAATATTTTCAGCTGACTTCCTTTAATGAGGAGAGAGGATTTGTATGGCTTGACGATGATTACATACTTTTTGCAGCTTCTAGAAATCCAAAGGACAAAGAAAAGGCAGAAAGCGGAGAGGAATTTACAAAGTATTACAAGATTAATATACACGGAGGAGAAGCTACCGAGGCTTTTGTGATATCTAAAAAGGTTACGGAGATTTTGCCTGTTGATGACGATACTTTTCTTGTGATTGCACTTTATAATGTGAATAAAAAGGATTTGGAGGGTTTGAGGGAGGAGGAGAAGAAAAAAGAGCTTGAAAGGAGAAAAGAGGAGAAAGATTACGAAGTATTTGATGAGATTCCTTTTTGGGCGAATGGCGAAGGAGTCATCAATAAAGACAGGGGAAGGCTCTATGTTTATAAATTAAGTGATAATAAATTGCAGCCTATAACAGATGAATACACTGATGTGTATTCTTTAAAGGTCAACAAAGAAAAAACAAAAGCTGTGTTTATAGGAAAAAGTTATAAGGACAAAATGCCTTTGACAAGTGATGTTTATATATACAATTTAAAGGTTGGAGAACTTAAGAAAGTGAATAAGGATTCAGATTTTTCCTATAGGTATGTGGATTTTTTAGGAGATAAGATAATATGCGCTGGAACAGATATGAAAAAATACGGTATAAATGAAAACAGCAAGTTCTACATTTTAGAGGAGTCAGGCGAAAGAAGGTGCATAACCCCTGAGCTCGATATGAGTTTAGGAAATTCTGTAAACTCTGATGTGAGGTACGGTTCAGGCTTTAGTTTTAAGGCAGAAGGAGATTATTTGTACTTCATATCTACAGAGAGGTACAATGCTTATCTTAACAGGATAAATTTAGAAGGGAAAATAGAAAAAGTGATAGATAAAGATGGATCTGTGGATATGTTTGATGTATGTGGCGATAATATTCTTTTTATCGGTTTTAGAGGATTAAAGCTTTTGGAGCTTTATGAGTACAAAGACGGGCAGGAGATACAGATTACTGACTTTAATGAGTGGGTGCAGAAGGAAAAGAAACTTTCAAAGCCTGAAAGAGTAGAGGTAGAGACGAGGCCAGGGCATTTTATAGATGGCTGGGTTATAAAGCCTGTAGACTATGAAGAAGGCAAGAAGTATCCTGCAATATTAGATATACATGGTGGTCCTAAAACAGTATATGGGGATGTGTACTTCCATGAAATGCAGTACTGGGCTTCAGAAGGGTATTTTGTGTTTTTCTGCAATCCGGTAGGAAGCGATGGCAGAGGAAACGAATTTGCTGATATAAGAGGAAAATATGGGACAATTGATTATGAAGATATTATGAAATTTACAGATTATGTGCTTGAAAATTACAAAGACATTGACTCTGAAAGAGTTGGCGTTACAGGCGGTTCTTATGGAGGATTTATGACAAACTGGATAATAGGGCATACAGATAGGTTTAAGGCAGCAGTATCTCAAAGGAGCATATCAAACTGGTTTACAGAGTTTGGAACCACAGATATAGGTTATTACTTTGTGCCAGATCAGGTAGGCGGTACTCCCTGGGACAACTTTGAGAAATACTGGGACAATTCTCCACTTAAATATGCTGATAAAGTGAAGACTCCGACATTGTTCCTGCATTCTGATGAGGATTTTAGATGCTGGCTTAGTGAGGCTCTTCAAATGTTCACGGCTCTTAAATACCTTGGTGTAGAGTCAAGGTTGGTGATCTGTCATGGTGAAAACCACGACCTTTCAAGGAGCGGAAAACCAAAGCACAGGATAAGAAGGCTTAAAGAGATAACTGATTGGTTTAATAAGTACCTTAAAGGATGAATAAAAGAGGCATCTTGAGGGGTTCAAGATGCCTTAGTTTGTTGACAAAGTTAAAAAATATTCAAAGGAGATATTTTGCATCGTCGCTCCGATGTTCCAAAGCGACAAAACTAAACTCGACTTTCGGGTTCCGGCAGGGTACCCCGTCAGGCGACGTCCTGTCTCAGGTGCCCGCCTCCGCCCTCCTTGGCTTCGGCCCTGCCTCCACCCTCAGTCTCGCTAAGTTTTGTTACCGCTTTGTCACAAGTCGCTCCGATTGCAAAATATCTCCTTTACGAAAGTTTGTCTACAGTCTGAGGCATCTTGAGGGGTTCAAGATGCCTCTTTTTATGCAAGTAGTGCAGCCACTACTCCGACTAAAAATATTCCATCAAATATCCCCGCACCACCAATACTTATGGCATAAGAGTGCAAATCTTTAAAATGAGGTATGTTTAAAAGGTCTGCTCCAATTAGTGTTCCTAATACTCCTGAAATATACGCAACAGGTGCTGCATTGTGGGGAGATAATAAAATTGCAGAGGCAGCCGCCACAAGAGGTGGTATAAAGGCAGGGAGGGTAATGCCTACTCCTTGTACAGGTTTAGCTAGTGCTTTTGCTACAATTGTAACTATTATAGTAGCTATTATAGTTGGGAGTAGTGGTGTCCTTGGCAAAAGGTACAAACTGAGAATGACGGGAACTACAGCCCCTCCTACATTTACTGCAATTACTTGTTCTTGCACTCGTGGGGGATAGTAAAAAAGAAATGGGGAAAAATACCGCTCTTCTTCATGGACAATAATTTTTTTTCGAGATATAGGAATGTTGATCACACTTCCTATTAAAGATAAGCTAAAAACAAAAACTGCCATTTGGGGAGATAATCCCAATTTTGCAAAAGAAAAAGTTGTTGCGTGCACAAAAAAGCTAAATATAAAAAAAGGGAACAGCAGTATTAAAAAAAATATCCAAATTAAAGGCATTTCAAGAACCTCCTTAGAATTTGCTACTATATTGTTATAATATCATAAAAGTGATGGTCATATCCATTATTTTATAAAAATTCTTTTGTTTTTTGTCAAAAAAGAATATAATATATTTGTCAATACTTATTTTGTATGCTCTGTGCAAAACTTTGGAGGTAAACTGTGAACATTTGGCACGAAGCGACTGTGATAAAGGGGTGAGAAAATGATAACTAAAGAGATGATTGACAGGATAAATTTTTTATATCATAAATCTAAAAGTGAAGGGCTTACAGAAGAAGAGAAAGAAGAACAAAAAAGATTAAGAGAAGCCTATGTTAAGGAAATTAAGGAAAGAGTGAAAAGAGAGTTAGACAATCTATTTGCTGATGCTTCTCATCATCACCATCATTGCCATCATCATGGGCACTAAGTAAGGGGGAGAGAAAAATGGATGAAAAAGTAAAAATAAAAGAGGAAATTCCGGAATACATTACTTTGGAGGAAGCTTTAACTTTAAATAAAAATCAAGTGAAGGAAAATTATAAGGAGTATATAAATTCAGTTTTTGTGTCAATGCTTTCTATGCTTCAGTTTGATAAACTTTTTGTAAGAGCTAAAGGGGTTTCTGTATGGGACAGTGAAGGAAATGAGTATTATGACTTTTTAGGTGGGTATGGTGCCTTAAATTTAGGGCACAATCCTGATGAGGTAATTGAAGCAGTTGAAAAAGTGAAGGACATGCCTAACCTTTTGCAGGCTTCTATAGGTAATCTTCCAGGTGTTCTTGCCCACAACCTTGCAAAAGTTACCCCGGGAAATTTAAAGAGGAGCTTTTTTTGCAACAGCGGGGCAGAAGCAGTTGAAGGAGCTTTAAAGCTTGCTAAGATTGCATCGGGGAAGAAAAAGATAGTTTACTGCGAGAACTCTTTTCACGGAAAGTCAATGGGGGCCCTCTCTGTAACCGGTAGAAGAAAATACCAAAAATATTTTGAACCTTTGGTGCCAGAGACTGTAGCTGTTCCCTTTGGGGATGAAAAAGCGCTGGAGGAAGCTTTAAAAGGAAAAGATGTGGCTGCTTTTATAGTTGAGCCTATTCAGGGGGAAGGTGGGGTAATTGTTCCGCCTGAGGGGTATTTAAGAAAAGCAAGAGAGCTTTGTACAAAGTACGAAGTATATCTCATTGTGGATGAAATACAGACAGGTTTTGGAAGAACAGGAAAAATGTTCGCATGTGAGCACGAGGAAGTTGTGCCAGACATAATGTGCCTTGCGAAGTCCTTAGGTGGAGGAGTTATGCCAATAGGGGCATATATTACCACCGATGAGATATGGCAAAAAGCCTATGGTACAATGGAAAAAGCCCTTCTTCACACCTCCACTTTTGGCGGGAATACCTATGCCTGTGCGGCTGCGATTGCCTCGATACAAGCTATTATAGAGAAAAAACTGCCTGAGGCTGCCAAAGAAAAGGGTGAATACTTTTTAGGTCGACTGAAAGAATTAAAAGAAAAACATCCAAAACTTATAAAAGATGTTAGAGGAAAGGGGCTTTTAATAGGAATAGAATTTAATCAGCCGGAAGGAGGCCTTTTAGATAAGCTTTCAGGTGGAGCTATTTCTAAGCTTTCAAGTGAGTATATAGGCTCTTTGATTGCGGCAGAGCTACAGAACAAGCATAGAATTATAACGGCTTACACTTTAAATAACCCAAATGTTATAAGATTGGAACCGCCTTTAATTGTGGGAAAAGAGCAAATTGACAAAGTGGTAGATGCTTTGGATGAAATTCTAACGCGCAATAGCAGTTTCTTGGGGATAACTGTTTCAGGTGCAAAAACAGTGTTAGGCTCTTTATTTAAAAGACAGTAAAGGAGGAAAGCTCTTTGAGTTTAAAAGATTTATTTGAAAAAGGGCTTACCTTTGATGAGTTTATAGAGACTTCTGAAGATGATATTACAAAAAAGCGTATCAGGGAAAGATATGATAAGACTGTTTTAGAAGAAGATGTGGCGCAGAAGATTGCTTCTTCACCTAAGGTAAATATTTTGGCCTTTGCTGAAACCTGGTGTCCAGATTCTCAAGTGAATGTGCCTATTGTGGCTAAAATTGCGAGTTATAATAAAACTTTTGAACTTAAAATTGTCAAAAGAGAAGGAAATGAAGAGTATATGAAACCTTACTATGTGGAAGGAAAGCCTAGGATACCTACATTTGTGTTTATGGATGAGAATTTTAAAGAATTTGGGCATTGGGTTGAAAGGCCTGAAATAGTAAAAGAACTTGCAAAAAGTGGAGAAGGAGAGTGGAGAAGAGATTATCTTAAAGGGAAATATGATAAAAACATAATTGAGGAAATTGTTAATATTTTGTCCCGGTAATTGTGCCGGGTCTTTTTAAATTTGTTTAATTTATTAAGCTTTTAAACGAAAATTAATAGTAAATGAAGATAATAAAGTTAATCGGATAGTTTTAGAGGTTGCAGAATCCACAATAAAATGTATAATTTAATAAGTAACATACAAAATATTGTGGTTTTACATAAGAGGAGGAATTTCCTGTGAAAATTGCTGAGAATGCGAGGAAGGTTCTGGAGAGAAGGTATTTAGCTAAAGACGAAAATGGCAAGCCTATTGAGACAGTTGAGGAAATGTTTGAAAGGGTTGCAAAGACTATCGCTGAAGTGGATTTAATCTATGACAAAAATGCTGATGTAGAAGCAGTAAAGAAGAGATTTTATGATATGATGGTAACTCTGGATTTTTTACCCAATTCTCCTACGTTAATGAATGCCGGCAGGCCATTAGGTCAGCTTTCTGCCTGTTTTGTTCTTCCTGTGGGAGATTCTATGGAAGAGATTTTTGATGCGGTAAAGTACGCGGCAATTATTCACAAAAGCGGTGGAGGTACGGGATTTAGCTTTTCTCGCTTACGACCCAAGGGAGCTACAGTCAGATCCACTGGAGGTGTTGCATCAGGACCTGTTAGTTTTATGAAAGTTTTTAATGCAGCGACAGAAGCAGTGAAACAAGGTGGTACTCGTAGAGGAGCAAATATGGGCATTCTGCGTATTGACCACCCTGATATATTGGAGTTTATACAGTGTAAAAAAGATAACAATGAAATAACAAATTTTAATATAAGCGTGGCTATTACAGAAGAATTTATGAAGGCCGTTGAGGAAGATAGGGAATACGATCTAATAGATCCTCATACGGGTAAGGTTGTAAATAGATTAAGAGCAAGAGAAGTCTTTGACCTGATTGTAGAAATGGCTTGGAGAAATGGGGAACCGGGTATTGTATTTTTAGACAGAATAAATGAGAAAAATCCTACCCCTGAAGTTGGAGAGATTGAGTCTACAAATCCCTGTGGTGAACAGCCACTTTTACCATATGAATCTTGCAACTTAGGTTCAATTAATCTTGAAAATATGTTAAAAAGGGTAGAAAATAGATACGCAATAGATTATGACAAACTTAGAGAAACGGTCTATGATGCAGTACATTTTTTGGATAATGTAATAGATGCCAATAAATATCCTCTCCCACAAATTGAGGAGATGACAAAAGGGACAAGAAAAATAGGTCTTGGCGTAATGGGATTTGCTAACATGCTTTTGAGATTAGGCATTCCCTATGATTCTGAAGAGGCTGTGGAGTTAGGCGAAGAATTGATGGAGTTTATTGATGAAATTTCCAAAGAGGCATCGATTAAATTAGCAGAACAAAGAGGTACCTTTGGTTTCTATGATAAGAGTATTTACAAAAAAATGGGTATAAAAATTCGAAACGCTACAACTACTACTATTGCCCCGACTGGCACCATATCTATCATTGCAGGTACTTCCAGTGGCATAGAACCGGTGTTTGCAATAGCTATGACGCGAAATGTTATGGATAATACAGAACTGGTGGAAGTAAACCCTGTATTTAAAGAGGTTGCCATTGAAAGAGGATTTTATTCAGAAGAACTGATGCGAGAAATTGCTCGAAGGGGAAGTCTAAAAGACATAAAGGGTATACCAGAAGATGTTAAAAGAGTCTTTGTGATAGCTCATGATATTGACCCTGAGTGGCATGTTAAAATGCAAGCAGCTTTTCAAAAACATGTTGACAATGCTGTTTCTAAAACGGTGAACTTTAGAAATGAAGCTACAATAGAGGATGTTAGAAGAACTTATCTTCTTGCCTATGAACTTGGTTGCAAAGGGGTTACTATATACAGAGATGGGAGTCGTGAATCGCAAGTATTGAATTTGGGCATAAAAGAGAAAAAGGGAGAAACGAAACTTAAAGAAGAGCAAACTAAAAATGAACCTTTAAGACCAAGGCCAAGACCTCCTGTGACAAGAGGAATAACTGAAAAAGTGAGAATAGGTTGTGGAAATCTTTATATAACAGTTAATTATGATGAGCAAGGCATATGCGAGGTATTTACAAATCTTGGAAGAGCAGGTGGATGCCCTTCACAGTCAGAAGCCACAAGTAGGCTTATATCTATAGCATTGCGCTCAGGCATTGATGCTAAGACAATTGTAGAGCAATTAAAAGGTATAAGATGTCATTCTACTTTAAGGCAAATGGCTACAAACAAAGAAATAAAAGTGTTATCTTGTCCTGATGCTATTGGCAAGGTTATTGAGAAAGTGATGAAAATACGGGTGGAAGAAGAGCAGCAATTTGCACCTATAGATGTACCTATATATGAAAATAATCATAGTGGCGATGAAGATGACCCTAAAGAAGAAGTTGCATTGGGTGAAGCTGGCTTATTAGACGAAGAAAAGTTTTGTCCTGAGTGTGGCAGCCCAATAGAGCATGAAGGCGGATGTGTGGTGTGTAAAAACTGTGGCTATTCTAAATGCGGTTGATATTTATAAAAAACCTTCTGTAGCAATTGCTACAGAAGGTTTTTTATAAATATTTAAAGGGAAGTACAAGATTCGACATATTATGATGGGGATTTGTGGTACAATTGGCTCTGATAAATAAATGTGAACAATTTTATAAACCTTATCAGTCCAAGAAGGATTTTTGAAATAAATGTAGAATACTAATATGATTCGGAAAAACGAGGGGATTAGTATGGGGAAGTACAGGGAATTGGTTTTTAATATAACCTTAATTACAATAGGAAGTATATTATTTGTGTGGGCACTTTACCACTGTGGTATTGGAATTGATTGGAGAGTCTTTTTGATTTTATTAGCTTTCGCAATAATTTTGGATAATCTTGGCATAATGTATACAGATATAAAATTATCTTTAAGCCCTACAATAGGGATAACTACTTTTTTGATTTTTGGCACGGTTGGAGCGGCTACTCTCATGGTATCCTCTGTTATGTTTGATACTATTGTAGTAAGAAAAAAGATAAAAAATGGGCTTTTAAATGGAGGAATGTTTTCTATTGCATATTTATTGGCAGGATGGTTTTATGAATTCATAGGTGGAAAAATTGGCCTAGTTTCTTTTTCGCAAATTAAATATATTTTAAGTTACGTCATAATAAGTTTCCTTTTGAATAATTTTATACTGTACTATGCTTTAAAAGTACAGGGGAAGATTTTGTTTAAAGAGTATTGGAATGAGAGTGTATTATTAGAGTTGGGTACTTATATAGTTATGATTCCTGTTTCATTACTTCTTGCATATATTTATTTTAAACATAGCTTTCTGTTTTTTGTGTTATCTTTAACTCCACTTATATTCATAGCATATGCTTTTAGGATGATTAGAGATTTGATTAAGGCGAATAAAAGGCTTAACGCTATATATGAGATGGTTAAAATGATAAATTCGAAGTTAGAGTTGGAGCAAATATTAGATACTATTATAGAGGTTATTTCTCAAGTTGTTTCGGTATCTGCAGCAGCAATATATTTGACAGATTCTAATGGGGTAGCTGCTTTAGTAAAATCTATAGGTAATAGAGAGGGAGAGGAAGGTTTTAAAGAAAATTACTTCAAAGATGAGGGAATAATAGGAAAGTGCATATCTTCTAACAAAACAATAGCAATTAAGGATTTAAAGCAGGATAAAAGGTTTTTAAAAGAACAATTTTTAAATAACTACGGCAGTGTGGTAGTAGCACCTTTAAGGTTTTCGGGATCTGTGATTGGATGTCTTATGGTGTTGCATGTAGAGACAAATGTGTTTGATGAGGATTCTGTTAAAATTATAGAGATAATCGTAGATCAAGCTTCTGTTGCGATAACCAATGCTAAACGATATTATGAAGTTACCAAAAAATCTATTACTGATCCTTTAACAAAGACTTATAATAGAAGATATTTTAATGATGCATTAATGGAAAATATTATGAGGGCAGATGAGACTAGTGAGCCCGTAAGCCTTATAATGCTTGATTTGGATAATTTTAAACTGATAAATGATACTTATGGCCATTTAGTTGGAGATGAAGTACTTAAGGAAGTGGCAAAAAGGATAAAAAACAATGTGAGAAGTGATGATATTGTAGCGCGATTTGGTGGTGAAGAATTTGCAGTGATTTTACCGAAACTTAGTGCAGAACAAGCCTATATGATTGCAGAGAGGATAAGAAATGAAGTATCATCAAGGCCAATTAGGACAGATAAAGGAGATATATATGTAACCATAACGGGCGGAGTAGCAGATTATCCGGAAAAGGCTGATTCTGCAGAAAAACTTATAAGCCATGCAGATAGAGCTTTATATGCAGGTGGCAAAAGTAAAGGAAGAAACAAAATTGCCATATATGAAGTGTGAAAAAGGCTTAAAGAAAAGGCTGGGAGAATATTTTCCTGGTCTTTTTTGTTTTATCTCTTGATTTGAATAATTAATAAAGTTTTACCACATTAATAAGGCATAAAAAGTTACACTTAAATTCCTTGAAAATAAACGTTTTTTAGGTATAATATTAATCGAAAGCTGAAATAAATTTGTTAATATAGTTACCACATTAAATGTGGTAAAAAGGTGATTAATTATGGATAGGATACTTGAGATTATAAATATGCTTTTAAATAGCGAACAGCCACTTACGGTTGATTATATCGCAAATACACTGAAAGTATCGAATAAAACAATAAGGAATGATTTAAAAAAAGCTGAAGAATTTGTACAACAAAAAGGCGTAAAAATTATCAAAAAACCAAGAGTAGGTATTGTACTAGAGGGGCCTAGAAATAAAAAGCTTGAGCTTGCTGATGAGATTAAAAAGAGTTTAGACTTTGAAGAACCTTTTTCGCCTGAAGCAAGAAAAAACTACATTTTAAAGCGATTGTTTATGAGTAAAGGAAGTGTAACTACAAAAGAACTAGCGGAGGAACTTTATGTAAGTAGGGTTACAATACACAAAGACTTACAAAGTGTTGAAAAATGGCTTAGCAAATTTAATCTAAAACTTCTAAAAAAACCTAACTATGGCATTGAAGTGGTAGGCGATGAAGAGAATTGGCGAAATGCAGTGGCAAGCTTAATTGTTTCAACTAAAGAACAAAAAGAATTAAAAGAATTTTTATATAATGATTACACTGGTAGGATAGATTATAGAACATTAATGCAATTAAGGGAACTTTTTGATATTGATTACAAGCAACTTGAAAAAATAGTTAGTAATGCTGAATCAAAACTCAAATTTAGATTTTCGGATGAGGCTTTTATAAGTTTGGTTATACATGTAGCTATTTCTATCGAAAGGCTAAAGCATAAAAAAGATGTTAAATTATCAAAGGCGGTCTTAAATAATCTAAAGCAAAAAGATGAATATGTAATAGCTCAACAGATGGCGAAAGAGATAGAAGCGAAATTTAATGTAGTTCTTCCTGAATCAGAAATAGGATATATTGTATTGCATATCATTGGTACTAAAATGCAGCAAAATAAAATTGAAGATGTTAATTTAGAGTTGGAAGATGAAGAAAGTATTGAGCTAGCGGTTATTATGTCAAAAGAAATTATAAATATTGCTGAAAGGGCATTATCTCTTGATTTAAGCAATGATAAGCAATTGTTAAATGGTTTGATACTACATTTAAGACCAACTATAAATAGGCTCAAGTATGGTTTAACACTAAGAAATCCACTATTAAACGATATTAAAGAGAATTATCCTGAAATATATGGGGTTGCATGGATGACAAGTGTTGTGTTTGAGAAGTATTTAGGTAAAAAAGTTGCAGAAGAGGAAATAGGTTATATTGCACTACATTTAGGTGCTGCAGTTGAACGAGCTAAAAAACCACTTAAAGCCCTGGTTGTTTGTACAACTGGCATTGGAACAGCACAACTTCTTGCGGCAAGGCTTGAGAAATCCTTTAAACAGATAGAAATAAAAGACATAGTTTCTTCTGTTTCGCTACATGAGAGCATCTTAAATGACATAGATATAGTTATCTCTACTGTACCAATTGAGATAAATAAACCTTTTATAAATATAAGTCCTTTATTAACTCAAAATGATATAAGACGGCTTGATGAATTTATACAGGCTCTAAATAAAAGATCTAATTTAATTGATACGCAGTTACTTGATGTTGACGGTATTTACCTAAAAAAAGAAGATTTATTAAATAAGGTATGTATGGAGTTGCATAAAAAAGGATATGTAAAGGAGGAATATATTCAAGATGTTATAACCAGAGAAAAAATAGCTTCTACTGCTATAGGAAATGGTATTGCAATTCCACATGGTTTACCAGAACATGTTAATAAATCAGTATTTACAGTGGTAAGACTAAAAAATCCTATAGCTTGGGATGAAGAAAAGGTAGATATGTTATTTATGGTATCTTTAACTCAAAGTGATATAGCAAAGTCCAGGTATATATTTAGAAAATTATATAATAAGCTTGAATTACCAGAATTTGTAGAAAATATAAAAAAAGCGAAAAGCAGAGAGGAAATTATAAAGTTATTGGAGGTAGTTTATAATGCTGATAAATAAAAATCTTGTCACACTAAATCTTGAGGCAAAAAACAAAGAAGAGGCAATTATAAAATTGGCGGAATTAGCGCAAAAAGAAGGGAAAATAACTTCTGTAGATGAGTATGCGAGAAGTGTGCTTGATAGAGAAAAAGCATCTACAACGGGGGTGGGTAATGGAATTGCAATACCACATGGAAAATCAAAAGCTGTAAAGGAGGCGATGATAGTATTTGGTAAAACAACTGATGGAATAGAATGGGATTCATTAGATAGCAAACCTGTCAATTTAATTTTTCTCTTAGGGGTGCCTGAAGAAAATGTGGATAATGTTCATCTTAAGATATTGTCACAGTTATCACGAAAATTAATGAATGATAGTTTTATTGAAATGTTAAAAAAAGCAGTAACTGTCGAGGAAATTTTAAACGCTTTAAGTGATATCCAAGTAAGTTAAAAATAAACAAAAATAAAATAGATAGGGAGGATAAAAATATGATGAAGGAAGAATTAAAAAGGATTAGAGAATATTTAATGACAGGCGTATCTTACATGATACCTATAGTTGTCATAGGTGGTGTTTTAATAGCTTTTTCAATTGCATTAAGTGGTGTGCAGGCGGGTAAAGGTGCAGTTGTTACAAATCCAATATTAAAAAGTATGATGGATATTGGTACAGCTTCTTTTTCAATGATGGTGCCAGTTCTTGCAGGATTTATAGCTTTTGCAATAGCTGATAGACCTGGACTTGCTCCTGGACTTGTTGGTGGAGTACTTGCAAACCAGTTGAAGGCAGGTTTTTTAGGTGGAATTATTGCAGGTTTTATCGCAGGATATGTTGCAAGGTGGATAAAGAGTTGGAGAGTTCCTAAAAATTTAAGACCTATAATGCCGATTTTTGTAATCCCGTTGTTATCAGCACTTATTGTAGGTTTTCTTATGATATATATACTCGGTAATCCTATAAGCAGTGCAATGACAGCTATGACAAATTGGTTAAAATCCATGAGTACAGGAAATGCTGTGATTTTAGCAATGATAATGGGGGCAATGATAGCTTTTGATATGGGGGGGCCTGTAAACAAAGTTGCATTCTTGTTTGCTGCAGCAATGATAGGAGAAGGCGTATATACAATTATGGGACCAGTGGCAGTAGCAATATGCATTCCCCCGCTTGGGATGGGTGTTGCTACATTGTTAGCACCCAACAAGTACACTAAAGCAGAAAGGGAAGCAGGGTATGGTGCACTTGCAATGGGGATGATTGGTATAACAGAAGGTGCTATACCTTTTGCTGCAGCCGATCCATTAAGAGTAATACCATCTATAATGGTAGGCTCATCTATAGGTGCTGCGATAGCAGCAATAGGGAAGGTTGGAGACCATGCACCACATGGTGGACCTATTGTGTTACCAGTTGTAGATAATAAAATCATGTTTATAGTAGCTATACTAATAGGTATTGCGGTTACTGCATTAATGGTAAATGCATTAAAAAAACCTGTTATTGAAGAAATTGAATATGAAAGTGAAATTGCTGAGTAAAACTAAAAGTAGTTTCAAAATTATGTAAATAATTTACAAAATTTTATAGAAAGAAGGATGGAATATGAAGATAGTTGCAGTTACAGCTTGTCCTACAGGTATTGCTCATACCTATATGGCGGCTGAAGCATTAGAGAATGCAGCAAAAAAACTTGGGCACAAAATTAAAGTTGAAACGCAAGGTTCAATTGGCATAGAGAATAAAATAACTCAGAAGGAAATTGATGAATCAGATCTTGTTATTTTCGCAGCAGATGTAGCAGTTAAAGAAGAATCTCGTTTTAAAGATAAGCCCATCTATAAAGTTGAAGCTCAAAAAGCTATAAAAAACGCTAAAGCTGTTATTGAAGAAGCATTAAAATTGGTTAATAAATAAAGAACTGGTTGCTGAGTCAGGAAAGGGATTGCCTTTCCTGATTTTGCTTTTGCGGCTATCTAAAAAAATGATTTGTCAAATTTGCTTTATTTTTTTATTTTATTATTGTGCAAAAGTTTCACACTGGGACGGAAACTATGTTATAATAGACGTTAGAACTAATTTTAAGGAGGGTTAACAAATGCTAAAAGGAGTTGCGGCATCTCCAGGGATAGCGATTGGGAAGGTTTTCTTATATACTAAAGAAAAAGCAGAAATCAACATGAAAAACATAGATGAATCAAAAGTAGAGTACGAAATTGAAAGGTTTAAGAAGGCTTTAGAAGTGACGAAGGACCAAATACAAAAAATTAAAGAAGATGCATTGGAAGAATTTGGGAAAGATAAGGCAGAAATTTTTGAGGCCCATTTAATGCTAGCAAGCGACCCTGAACTTATTGAAGGGGTAGAAAACATGATAAAGACTGAACTTATAACTGCTGATAATGCGGTAAATAAAGTAATTGAACAAAATGCCTCTGTAATGGAAAGTTTAAATGATGAATATTTAAAAGAAAGAGCTGTAGATCTAAGGGATGTAGGAAGTCGTATAATAAATAATCTTTTAGGAGTAAAAAGCGTGAATCTTTCTGAACTTGATGAACAAGTGGTAGTTATAGCCAAAGACTTAACCCCTTCAGATACAGCAATCATGAAAAAAGAAATGGTTTTAGGATTTGCTACAGATGTAGGTGGAAGAACTTCTCATACAGCTATAATGGCACGTTCCTTAGAAATTCCTGCTGTAGTAGGATTGGGTAATGTTACCTCTCAAGTTAATAATGGAGATACCATAATAGTAGATGGGTTGGAAGGGGTTGTCATTGTAAATCCTGACGAAAATACAATAAACGAATATAAGGCTAAAAAAGAGAATTATGATAAAAAGGCGGAGAAATTAAAGGAATTAAAAGATTTGCCTGCAATAACTCCCGATGGCAAAAAAGTCATGTTAGCGGCAAATATAGGAACTCCAAAAGATGTAAAAAGTGCGCTGGCCAATGGAGCAGAAGGGGTTGGACTTTTTAGAACTGAATTCTTATACATGGATAGAACTACTCTTCCTACAGAAGAAGAGCAATTTGAAGCCTACAAAGAAGTTGCAGAAAAAATGAAAGGAAGGCCTGTTACCATAAGAACACTGGATATAGGAGGAGATAAGAAACTTCCTTATCTTGATATGCCTAAAGAGATGAATCCTTTTTTGGGATATAGGGCTATAAGGCTTTGTTTGGATAGGACAGACATATTTAAGACTCAATTAAGGGCTATTTTAAGAGCAAGCGCTTATGGAAATGTACAGATAATGTATCCCATGATTTCATCTGTAGAGGAAGTGAGAAAAGCGAACTTTATTTTAGAAGAGGTAAAAGCTGAGCTTGATAGCGAAGGAGTAAAATACGATAAGGAGATAAAAGTGGGCATAATGGTGGAAATTCCTTCTGCAGCTTTGACTGCAGATATTCTTGCTAAGGAAGTGGATTTTTTTAGCATAGGAACTAATGACCTGACGCAGTATACGCTTGCGGTAGACAGGATGAACGAACACGTAAAAGAATACTATCAGCCCTTCCATCCGGCTATTTTGAAACTTGTAAAAATGGTAATTGACGAAGCCCATAAAGAAGGGAAGTTTGCCGCTATGTGTGGTGAGATGGCGGGAGATCCTCTTGCAGCTGTCATTCTTTTGGGGCTAGGGCTTGATGAATTTTCCATGAGTGCAACTTCCATACCGGAGATTAAGAATATAATAAGAAATGTGGAGTATGAAAAAGCGAAAGAAATTGCAGAAAAAGCCTTAAACATGTCGGAAGCAAGAGAAATAGAGAAAATGATGAAGGACGTGATAAAAGATATTGAGTAAGTCTCTGGCTCTGCCAGAGATTTTTTATTAAAAAATATAAAAAAAATAAAGGAAAATCTCAAAATGTATAGAATAATAATATTAAAGACTATTTGCTAAAGAACAGGGGGATATGTATGAAGGATTACAAAACTAATCAAATAAGAAATGTAGGATTGGTTTCCCACGGTGGAGCCGGTAAAACCACATTAACTGAGGCATTCCTTTTCAACACAAAAGTCATTGATAGAATGGGGCGCGTAGAAAATGGCACTACTGTATCTGACTATGACCCAGAGGAAATTGCCAGGCAGATATCTATTTCCACATCAGTAATTCCAGTGGAGTGGAGAGAGTGTAAAATTAATATATTAGATATGCCAGGGTATTTTGATTTCTTTGGAGAAGTTGTAAGTGGCTTGCGGGTTGTAGATAGTGTTATAATACCTGTGTGTGCTGCTTCTGGTGTAGAAGTTGGAACTGAAAAAGTGTTTAATATGGCTAAAAAGAATAAGTTGCCTATTATATTTTTTATTAACAAAATGGATAGAGAAAATGCGGATTATTTTAAGGCATTAAATCAATTGATAGATAAATTTGGTAATAAGGTTATTCCTTTGACATTTCCTATTGGAAGCGAACAAAGTTTTAAAGGTTATGTAGATGTTCTTACTCAAAAAGCATACGTTTACGATGAGAAAGGGGTAAAGGAGACAGAAGTACCGGCAGATTTGATGGATAAAGTTTTATCGGCCAAAGAGGAATTGATTGAGAACATTGCTGAAAATGATGAAACTTTAATGGAAAAGTACTTTAGAGGAGAAGAATTTACACAAGAAGAAATGAAGGAAGGAATCAAAAACAGCATAAGAATTGGAGAGTTAATGCCTGTTTTATGCGGTTCAAGCCTTAAAAATATTGGAACAGATAAATTATTAGATGCTATTGTGGAATTTTTGCCATCACCTCTGGATATAGAACGAGAAAAAGCTAGTGAAAATGGACCAGTAGCCGCGTTTGTATTTAAAACTATAGCAGATCCTTATGTGGGAAGACTTTCCATTTTTAAGGTTGTATCAGGTACTCTTACTTCTGATTCTACACTACTTAATTCAAATAAGCAGATGCAAGAAAAAATAAGCCAGATTTACATTTTAAGAGGGAAAAAGCAGATGCCTGTATCTAAGTTAGTAGCGGGAGATATAGGAGCAGTTGCAAAGCTTCAATATACAATGACAGGAGATACCTTATGTGACATTTCTAATCCTGTTACGTTGTCAGCAATCGAGTTTCCTCAGCCTACACTTGCTCTTGCAATTGAACCTAAATCCAAAGGAGACGAAGAGAAAATCAGCAATGGGCTTCAAAGGCTACAGGAAGAAGATCCGACTTTTAAAGTAGAAAAGAATTTAGAGACAGGTCAAATGATAGTTTATGGCATGGGAGAGCAGCATATAGAAGTAATTTCTAAAAAGTTGATGAACAAGTTTGGAGTAGAATGCACCTTGACAGACCCAATTGTACCATATAGAGAGACGATAAAGGGTAAAGTCAAAGTAGAAGGAAAGCATAAAAAGCAGACAGGTGGACATGGACAATATGGTCATGTGTGGATTGAATTTGAGCCAAATCCCAACAGTGAATTTGAGTTTGAAGATAAAATCTTTGGTGGAGCTGTTCCTAAACAATATATTCCAGCAGTAGAAAAAGGCTTGAGAGAAAGTATGAAAGAAGGTGTGCTTGCTCGTTATCCTGTTGTAAACATTAAAGCTACTTTGGTAGATGGTTCCTACCATCCTGTTGATTCTTCTGAAATGGCTTTCAAAATTGCTGCATCTCTTGCTTTTAAAAAGGGAATGGAACAAGCAAATCCAGTTCTTTTAGAACCTATTATGAGAGTAGAAGTGGTGGTACCTGAAGAATACATGGGAGATATCATTGGGGATTTGAATAAAAGGAGAGGAAGAATTTTAGGCATGGAGTCAAAAGACAATTTAGAAATAATCACAGCAGAAGTGCCTTTGGCTGAAATGAATAGATATGCGACAGATTTAAGGTCTTTGACACAAGCAAGAGGAGACTTCAAAATGACTTTTGCAAGATATGAAGAAGCTCCACCTAATGTGTCACAAAAAATAATAGAAGAAAGGAAAAAATTAAAAGATAAAGAAGAATAAGCCTGCTTTTGCAGGCTTTATTTTTATTGCAGTTAATAACTTTTTTCTAAAAAATATTTAAGTTATAATATAAGAAAACGCTGTATTAGAGGAGGACTTTATGAAATGAATATAAGAGAAGAAACTTTAAAACTTCACAAAGAAAATAAAGGCAAACTTGAAATTATAAGCAAAGTAGAAGTGAAAGATGACAAAGATTTAGCTTTAGCCTATACCCCAGGTGTTGCAGAGCCTTGTAAAGAGATACATAAAAATAGTGAGTTAGTATATGAATATACTACAAAGAGCCACATGATTGCGGTTGTGACAGATGGTTCAGCTGTTTTAGGTTTAGGAAACATAGGGCCCTACGCAGCACTACCTGTTATGGAAGGAAAAGCAGTTTTATTTAAAGAATTTGGAGGCGTTGATGCAGTACCTATATGTCTTGCTACTCAAGATGTTGAAGAAATTATAAAAACTGTGGTGAATATTTCACCTGCTTTTGGAGGTATAAATCTTGAAGATATTTCTGCCCCTCGTTGTTTTGAAATAGAAAGAAAGTTGGACGAAATTTTGGATATACCTGTATTTCATGATGACCAGCATGGAACGGCAGTTGTAACTTTGGCTGCTTTAATAAATGCTTTAAAAATTGTAGAAAAGGAATTAAAAGAAGTTACTGCCGTTGTAAATGGAGCTGGAGCAGCAGGTATTGCTATTGCCAAATTTTTAATAAAGGCGGGTATAAAAGATGTAATAGTTTGCGATAGAAGTGGTATCATATATGAAGGAAGAGAAGATGAAGACTTCTCTAAAAAAGAGATTGCAAAAATATCAAATAAAGGAAGATTAAAAGGGCTTTTAAAAGATGCTTTAAAAGGAGCAGATGTGTTTATTGGAGTATCGGCACCTAATGTATTAAATAAAGAAATGATAAAAACAATGGCAAAAAAACCGATAGTTTTCGCATTAGCTAATCCAGTGCCTGAAATATATCCTGATGAAGCAAAAGAGGCAGGAGCTTATGTAGTAGGTACTGGCAGATCTGATTTTCCAAACCAAATAAATAATGTGTTAGCTTTTCCGGGTATATTTAGAGGGGCATTAGAAGTTAGGGCTACTACAATTAATGAAGAGATGAAAATTAGTGCTGCGTATTCTATTGCCCAGACTATTTTAGAAAATGAGCTTACTCCGGAATATATAATTCCAAAGCCTTTTGATAAAAGAGTTCTTAAAAATGTAGCAATAGCAGTTGCGAAAGCAGCAATAGAGACTGGGGTAGCGAGAGTCAATTTAGATTTAAAAGAGTTTGAAAATAGCTTTAATAAATAATAAAGTGAGCAAGAGGTGGAGGATTATGAATAAAAGTCAAAAATTTTTCAAAGGGAAGCTATATAAATCTGTAAGAGGAAATTTTTTTGAAGAAGAGACTTACCAAAATACAGATAGAAAGAATTTAAAGGGAAAAAGCAATTTTTCATCTCTTATAAATCAAGAAGACCGTCAAGAGTTGGCAGATGAAGAGGAAGAAAACTATGAAAATGAGTGAAAAATGGTGAAAATTTTAGAATATGAGAGATATTTTTATTATTTGATGAAAATATTAGAAAAAATCACTTGCTTTAGCGTGAAAAAGCTATTGACGTGAGGACAAAAAAATGCAAAAATATATTTGAAGGTCAAAGAAAGTCAAAGTAAAAGTAAGAGACGTGGTGATGGCAATGGCAAGGCTTAGTGATTTGATTGAAAATTTTATAAAAGAGCTAATGGAAGAGGCTGGTAAGCATTATGTAGAAATTCAAAGAAATGAATTAGCAAATGTTTTTAATTGTGCGCCATCTCAAATAAACTATGTGTTAGAGACGCGTTTTACTATTGACAGGGGATACATCATAGAAAGTAAAAGAGGCGGCGGAGGTTATATAAAAATTTATAAAACTTCTATATCAAACAATTGGATAAATAAAATAATAGAAAACGTAGGGGATAATATTTCTGAGAGTAAAGCTAGATACTACATTGATGCTCTTTTAGACCACAATATTATAACTACAAGGGAAGCAGCTTTGATGAAAGCTGTGGTTAATGATAAAATTCTTCCTTTTTCTCAGGAAGATAAGAATATGTTGCGAGCATTACTACTTAAGGCAATGCTTATGGAAATTGCTCGCAACAAGTAAAGGAGGTAATTTTTATGATGTGTGATAGATGCAAAATAAGGCCTGCTACAGTCCATTACACTAAAATAATAAACGGAGTAAAAACTGAAATGCATTTGTGTGACCAGTGCGCAGCAGAAGAGGGAATTTTAAATACAGAAGTTTTTTCAACTTTTACGCCTTTTTCAGTTCAAAATTTATTGTCAGGTTTAATGGACTTTTTGCCCGGAATAGATGACTTTACAAAAAAGCCTTTAAAGTGCAGTCACTGTGGTATGGCTTACGAAGATTTCAAAAAAATTGGAAGATTAGGTTGTAGTTTCTGTTATGATGCTTTTTCTGAAGAATTAAATCCTCTGATGAGAAGAATACACGGCAGTACAGAGCACAGAGGGAAAATTCCTAAAAAAGCTGGCGGTAAAATGAGAGTAAAAAGAGAAATTGAGGAGCTAAAGTTACAATTGGAAAAAGCTATTAAAGAAGAAGCTTATGAAAAAGCAGCAGAATTAAGAGATAAAATCAGAGAATTGGAGAAAGAATTAGGAAAGTAGGTGGCCAAAATGCTACAGTACGATAAAGATGTGGTATTGTCCAGTAGAATTAGACTTGCTCGAAATATAAAAGATATTCCTTTCCCTACTATTATGACAGAAGAGCATGGACGGAAGGTTATAGGTTTGGTTAGAAAGGCTATATTAGGTAGTAATACTATTTTATCAACCCAATTTATAGAATATGATATGAAGAAATTGACTCCTATTGACAGGCAATCGCTTGTAGAAAAGCACCTTATAAGCCCTGACCTTTCACAGAATACAAAGAGTGGTTATGTTCTTATAAAAGATGACAATACAGTGAGTATAATGGTCAATGAAGAAGACCATCTTAGAATACAATGCATATTAGAAGGATTAAGGCTTAAAGAAAGCTGGGATACTGCCGATAAAATTGACGATTTGATTGAAGAAACTATCGACTATGCCTATGATGAAAAGATAGGTTATTTGACTTCTTGTCCTACTAACGTAGGAACAGGGATACGAGCCTCAGTCATGGTTCATCTTCCCGCTCTTACTATAACTGGGCAAATAAGCAATATTTTAAATTCTGTTTCTAAAATAGGTATGGCGGTGAGAGGAATATACGGTGAAGGTACACAAGCTTTAGGAGACATTTATCAAATTTCCAATCAGGTCACTCTTGGCCAAAGTGAAAGAGAAATAATTGAAAATATTCAAGGAGTAGCAAGACAAATTATCTCTAGCGAAAGAAAAGCTAGAGAGGATCTATACAAAAGACAGAGAATTCAAATAGAAGATAGAGCAGGAAGGGCTTTTGGAATTTTATCTCATGCAAAAGTGATGTCTACAAAGGAATACATGACTTTAATGTCTGACGTGAGATTAGGAGCAGTTTTAGGAATATTAGATGTGGATGTAAATAAAATTGATGTTCTCACTACACATATACAACCAGCTAATTTACAAAAAATTTATGGTATTCAATTAGACCCCTATGAGAGAGATGTTAAAAGGGCAGAATATGTAGTAAGTCAAATAAACAAAAAAGATAATTTATAGGAGGTGTTTATTATGGCGATGTTTGGAAGATTTACAGAAAGAGCTCAAAAAGCTCTTTATTTGGCCCAAGAGGAAGCAAGGTCTTTTTATCATAACTATGTAGGGACAGAACACATTTTATTAGGATTGTTAAAAGAAGATGAAGGAATTGCAGCAAGAGTTTTAAAAAAACTGGGAGTAACTTATGAAACTATAAGAGAGAAGGTATTGTCTTTGATTGGAATGGGAAATATTCCAGGGGACGTTGTAGGTTATACCCCTCGGGCAAAAAGAGTACTAGAGCTAAGTCTTAGTGAAGCAAGGAGATTTAATACCAGCTATGTAGGGACAGAGCATATTTTGTTAGGACTTTTAAGAGAAGGCGAGGGAGTTGCTGTAAGAATTTTAATGGAACAAGGTATAGATTTCAATAGGGTGAGAGAGGAGATTGTAAAAATGCTTAATGAAGAGCCTGCAGGAGGACCTGCAAAGGCTGCAAAAGTTAAAAATACCAATACACCTACTTTAAATCAATTTGGAAGAGATTTAACTGAGCTTGCAAGAGACGGCAAACTTGACCCTGTAATAGGAAGAGAAAAAGAGATTGAAAGAGTTATACAAATCTTAAGCAGAAGGACAAAGAATAACCCTGTCCTAATAGGTGAACCGGGTGTCGGTAAAACTGCTATTGTAGAAGGTCTTGCGCAAAAGATTGTAGAAGGAGAAATTCCTGAAATTTTGAAAGATAAAAGAGTTGTAACTTTAGACATGGCTTCTATGGTAGCAGGTACAAAGTATAGAGGCGAATTTGAAGATAGGTTAAAAACAGTATTAAATGAGGTTATAAAAGCAGGAAATGTGATACTATTTATAGATGAGATGCATACTTTGATAGGAGCAGGTGCAGCAGAAGGTGCAATAGATGCATCAAATATTCTAAAACCGGTACTTGCAAGAGGTGAAATTCAAGTAGTTGGAGCTACCACTTTGGATGAGTACAGAAAATATGTAGAAAGAGACTCTGCATTAGAAAGACGATTCCAACCAATAATTGTAGATGAACCAACTGTAGAGGAGACTATTGAGATATTAAAGGGCTTGAGAGATAAGTATGAAGCCCATCATAGGGTTAAAATTACTGACGAAGCTTTAGAAGCAGCAGCTAAACTTTCTCACAGATATATTGCAGATAGATTTTTACCTGATAAAGCTATCGATTTAATTGATGAAGCAGCTTCTCGCGTAAGGTTAAAGACAGTGACAGCTCCTCCAGAGATAAAAGAACTGGAAGATAAAATCAATGACCTTATAAAAGAAAAGGAAGAAGCAATAAGAACTCAAGAATACGAAAAAGCTGCAAAAATAAGAGATGAAGAACAAAAATTGAGAGAAGAATTAGAAAAATTAAAAGCTAAATGGCAACAAAATTCTTTTTCTAATGAAAAAAGTGTAGGACCTGAAGAAATCGCACAAGTCGTATCTCTGTGGACAGGAATACCTGTTAAAAAGTTAGCTGAAGAGGAATCAGAGAGATTGCTCCACTTGGAGGAGGTATTGCATGAAAGAGTTATAGGACAAGATGAAGCAGTAGAAGCAGTGGCAAGAGCTATAAGAAGGGCAAGAGTAGGCTTAAAAGATCCAAAAAGGCCAATAGGTTCCTTTATCTTCTTGGGTCCTACTGGTGTTGGTAAAACAGAACTTACAAAGGCTTTGGCAGAAGCTCTTTTTGGTGACGAAAATGCTATGATTAGGCTTGATATGTCAGAATATATGGAAAGACACACTGTATCTAAACTTATCGGTTCACCTCCAGGATATGTAGGTTTTGAAGAAGGAGGACAATTAACAGAAAAAGTAAGAAGAAAGCCTTATTCAGTAATCTTGCTGGATGAAATTGAAAAAGCGCATCCTGACGTGTTTAACGTTCTCCTTCAAATATTAGAAGATGGACGACTCACAGATTCAAAAGGTAGAACTGTGGACTTTAAAAATACAGTTATAATCATGACATCAAATGTGGGGGCAGAACTTTTGAAAAAGCAATCTACCTTAGGATTTATGCCTCAAGAAAAAGAAGACAAAGCCTCTTATGACAAAATAAAAGAAACATTGATGACAGAGTTGAGAAAGACCTTTAGACCTGAATTCTTAAATAGGGTGGATGAGATAATTGTATTTCATCAACTCTCAAAAGAAGATATTGAAAAGATTGCTGATATAATGATTAAAGAATTGAATAATAGACTAAAAGAAAACAACATTAAATTGGAGTTTGCTACTGAAGCCAAAGAGGAAATTATCAAACAAGGATATGACCCCAATTACGGTGCAAGGCCTTTAAGAAGAGTTATACAAAGAATTGTAGAGAATCAATTATCAGAATTGATGTTGCAAGGGGAAGTCAAACCAGGAGATGAACTTATTGTAACTGCTAAAGATGGTAAAATAGACTTTGTAAAAAAAGATGCTGTGCAAAAGGCTTAGCCTCGTGCTAAGTCTTTTTTTTATTTAAAGATAATATATATGCTATTGAAGCATTAAAAAAGGTGTGAGCATATGGGAAAAGATAGGTTTTATACTGTAAGAGGTTACCAAATTCATTCCCATGAGAGGAAACATCTGACATCAGCTATGGAAGACTATATAGAAATGATTTATAGAGAAAGTCTAAAAAAACCATATATACGTGTAAATCTTCTTTCTGAACTTTTAAATGTAAAGGCCCCTTCAACTACTAAAATGCTTCAGAGGTTAAAGGAATTAGGATTTGTGGAGTATGAAAAATATGGAGTGATAGGTTTAACGGAAAAGGGAAAAGAAATGGGTAAGTTTTTATTGGATAGGCATTCTACTGTGGAGGAATTTTTAAAAAATTTAGGGGTTAAGGAAGGATTGTTAGAGCAAACAGAATTAATTGAACACAATATTTCTATTGAAACGCTAGAAAAAATGAGAAAATTTAATAGGTTTTTGGAGGAAAATCCGGAAATAAAAAGAAAGTATCAAAAAAATAACCCGTAAATGCGGGTTATAATATATGCAAAGATAGAAAGAGAAAAAGAGAGTATTTCGTATACTCTCTCAGACTGTAGACAAACTTTCGCAAAGGAGATATTTTGCAATCGGTGCGACTTGTTACAAAGCGGTAACAAAACTTAGCGAGACTGAGGGTGGAGGCAGGGCCGAAGCCATGGATGGCGAAGGCGGGCACCTGAGGCAAGGAGGCCGATTGTGCCCGGTACCCTGCCGGAGCCCGAAGGTCGAGCTTTAGTTTTGTCGCTTTGGAACATCGGAGCGACGATGCAAAATATCTCCTTTGAATATTTTTTAACTTTGTCAACAAACTGCGAGAATAACCCGTAAATGCGGGTTATTTTTTTATGTAACAGGACAAAAAAGAAACACATATTTTAAATAAGGCAAATAAATTTAGCTTTGTCTAAATTGGGGGGGATTTATTTGGAAAATCGTGGGTCCATCATAGCAACTAAAAAATTTTTTTCTTTTCGTGAGACCTTTAAAAAAGTTTTAAAATATTTTGGACCAGCTTTTGTGGTAAGTGTTGCCTATGTTGATCCTGGAAATTTTGCCACGAATATAAGTGGGGGTTCTATATTTAACTACCATTTAATATGGGTGGTACTTTGTAGCAATATTATGGCCATATTTTTGCAAAATATGTCTGCAAAATTAGGAATTGCAACGGGACGCAATTTACCGGAAATGTGTAATTTGATTTTTAAAAGGGAAGTTAATTGGTTTTTGTGGATAGCAGCAGAATTAGCAGCTATGGCTACAGATTTGGCGGAGTTTTTAGGTGGTACTTTAGGATTGTATTTGCTTTTTCACATTCCTCTTATGTATGCAGGCCTTTTGACAGGAGTGATCACATTTATCATTGTTTACTTAGAAAAATATGGTCAAAAGATAGTTGAAATAGTGATTTTTGCTTTAGTTGCTATTATTAGCCTTTCTTATGCTTTTGAGCTTTTTTTGGCAAAACCAGATTGGGGAAAAGTTATGTATCATACTATAATTCCCTCTATACCAAGTGGAGAAGCTATGCTAATTGCTGTGGGAATATTAGGGGCGACAGTAATGCCTCATGTGATTTATTTGCATTCCCAGTTAGTTCAATATAGAAATACAGGAAGTACATTAGAAGAAAAGAAGGAACATTTGAGGATGGAAAAGATAGATATTTTAGTAGCAATGAATATAGCATTTATAATAAATGCGGCTATGTTAATAGTGTCAGCAGCTGTTTTTTATAAAAATGGCATAGTGGTTGAGTCTATTGAAGAGGCTCACATGTCTTTAAAACCATTGTTAGGGTCTTTGTCCAGTTGGGCTTTTGGCATTGCACTTTTGGCTTCTGGTTTGTCATCATCTGCAGTAGGTACAATGGCAGGACAGACTATAATGAAAGGTTTCGTAGGATTAAATATTCCACTAAATGTAAGAAGACTTATAACCATGATGCCAGCACTAATAATTATTTTATTAGGTATTGACCCTTTGAAAACCCTTATCATAAGCCAAGTAATTTTAAGTTTTGAACTTCCTATGGCTATAATACCAATGCTTTTAATTACTTCTCAAAAAAAATTTATGGGAGAATTTGTAAACACACCCATTGAAAAAGTCATTGGCATAATTGTAGCTTCTGTAATAATCTTTTTAAATGGGCTGCTTCTGTATTTCACTTTTATGGAAGAGGTTTAAAAGTGTGATATAATTAAAAGAGAATTTTGCGAAAGATGGTGGAGGTATGGCCAAATCAACTACAAAATTTGTGTGTAGAGAGTGTGGCTTTGAAAGCAGTAAATGGATGGGGAAATGTCCTAATTGTGACAGCTGGAATTCTTTTGAGGAAGAAACGATAAAGGATTCAAAAAATTTTAGGAAAAATAAAGATAGATCGCAAATATTTCTTCTCAAAGATGTAACTTTTTCAGAAGAAGAAAGAATAAAGACAGGGATTGAAGAGTTTGACAGGGTTTTAGGTGGCGGAATTGTAAAGGGTTCTCTTGTTTTAATAGGTGGTGACCCGGGAATTGGGAAGTCTACTTTGCTATTACAAGTAGCAGGTAATATTTCTGATAACAGAAAGGTACTTTATGTGTCAGGAGAGGAATCAATTCAACAGATTAAACTGAGGGCAGATAGAATTTTGAAAGAAAAGCAACAAATATATCTTTTGTGCGAAACAAATATAGAAGAGATAGAGAGAAAAATTGATGAGAATAAGTCGGATTTTGTTATTATTGATTCTATACAGACGATGTACACTGAGAAAAGTGAGACAATACCAGGAAGTGTGTCTCAGGTAAGGCAAGTGACTCAAAAGCTGATGGAGATTGCAAAGCAAAAAGACATAAGTATTTTTTTGATAGGACATGTTACAAAAGAAGGGGCAATAGCAGGTCCTAAAGTTTTGGAACATATGGTGGACACGGTACTGTATTTTGAAGGGGATAGGACCCAGTCTTTTAGGATATTGCGGGCTGTGAAAAACCGTTTTGGCGCAACTCACGAAATAGGAGTTTTTGATATGGAGGAGGATGGGCTTTGTGAGATAAGCAATCCTTCTGAATTTATTCTTTCAAATAAGACGAAAGATGTTTCAGGGACTGCTGTGGTATGTTCTATTCAAGGGACGAGGCCAATTTTAATGGAAGTGCAGTCTTTGATATGTAAGACTACTTTTGGAGTGCCGCGAAGAATGGTCACTGGATTTGACTACAATCGTTTTATATTGCTTTTGGCAGTTATAGAAAAAAGACTGGGCATAAATCTTTCACAATTTGATGCATATGTAAATGTGGCTGGAGGAATGAAAATTCAAGAGCCAGCTGCTGACCTTGGAATAATTGCTTCATCTCTTTCTGGATATTTTAATATACCTATTCCTGAAGATGTTTGTTTTATAGGAGAGGTGGGATTGACGGGAGAAGTGAGAGGAGTCAGCAATATAGATAAACGAATAGGTGAAGCACAAAAGATGGGATTTTCTCAAGTTTTTATTCCTGAGATGAAAACAAAAGAAATAAAAAAGTTTGAGAATATAAAAATTATTAAGGTAAGAGATATAAAAGAAATTATGGATTTTTTAAGAAAGATAAAACAATAAGCGTCTTCCTAAGGAAGACGCTTTTTTATAACATGTTAAATATGCCTAAAGTGTTTAACTCTTTGTGTTTTTTTAGGAGTATGTCGTAAAAATTAAGTCCTAAAACATTACACAAAGCGATTATGTAAAAGATATTGTTACCTATTTCTGCTTCTATAACTTCTTTACAGTTTTCACAGAGTTGGCCTTCAAGATGGGTTTTGAAATATTTGTGGGCCTCTTCCAAAGTTGCATCCGGGGGAGTTTCTTGTTTGCTAGCATTTATCCTTATGCAACCGCACTCGGTTACTGATTTAGCAACAGCTCTATTTATGCGGGCACTGCTCTCTTGTATTTTTGTAAGTATGTCCATAATACTTCTATGGCGCAGAAGGTATTCATCTACTGTGTTTTGAAGGTCGTCTACAATAATATCCTTCATTTTTTTGTCCACTCCCGTTCTATGAGTTTTTAAGGTTTCTCTTGCTTTTATTATAGACTTAAACCATTGCCATGTCAATATTTAGAATGGCATTTAAATACATTATATAGCATTAATGTAATTTTGATCTTTTGTTAAATTGACAATCCATCTACATAAGTAGTATACTGTAATTAACAACCACTTTATACGTGTAAAAATTGCGAAATATTTTTAATTATTCCCCCAAACTGCTTATAATAATGTGAAAAATAGCCAATAATAGAGATGGGAGGTGAAAAAGTGTTGTATAAAATTATAAGAAGTGTAATTGGATTACTGGGAATGGCGGCGGGTTTTGAATTGATAAAGCTTTTGCTAGATCTTGTAAAAGGCCAAAATTTTGTGTCTATACAGTTAAATTATTTTTCAACAGTGATAGCTTATATTATAGGTACTTTAATAGGTGGAATCATATTTTATGTCATTTCTCCTAAATTTATAAAGTGGGGGAAAGACTTTGAACAGTGGTTGGAAGCAAAACTTCAGAATATGCCAATTGATGAAATTTTAATAGGAGCATTTGGGTTAATAGTAGGGCTTATTGTGGCTAATTTGCTGAGCGCACCTCTCTATTCTATTTTTATTGTAGGTAAAGTAGTGCCAATCCTTTTGAATTTATTTTTGGGGTATTTAGGCATTAGAATTTCTTTAAAGAAAAAAGAAGATATTTTAAATGTGTTTTCCTTTATGAAAAAATTGGGACCGCAAAAGACTGTTAAAAACGAGTATAGTGGAATCCCAAAAATTTTGGATACCAGTGTAATTATAGATGGCAGAATATTTGACATATGTAAGACAGGCTTTATTGAAGGACCTTTAATAATTCCGGCTTTTGTATTAGAGGAATTAAGGCATATTGCGGATTCTTCTGATTCTTTAAAGAGAAATAGGGGTAGACGAGGACTGGATGTTTTAAATAAAATACAGAATGAGTTAAATATCAAAGTGGAAATTGTAGATAAGGAAATTGATGCGGCAGAAGTAGATACAAAACTTTTGAAACTTGCCCAAATGCTAAAAGGCAAAATAATAACTAATGATTATAATTTAAACAAAGTAGCGGAATTTCACAGAGTACCTGTTTTGAATATAAATGAACTTTCCAATGCGGTAAAACCAATTGTTCTTCCTGGAGAAGAAATGGTGGTGCAAGTTATTAAAGATGGCAAAGAAGCCGGGCAGGGAGTTGCTTATTTGGACGATGGCACGATGATTGTTGTAGACGGTGGTAAAAAATTCATAGGTAATACTATAGAGGTGCTTGTTACTAGTGTTTTGCAAACTGCCGCAGGGAGGATGATATTTGCAAAGCCCAAACAAGCTGAACAAGAAAAGGCTATATAAAAAACGCAGGGAAACCTGTGTTTTTTTGTAGGGAAATGATATAATTGGAGTGTGCATTATTTTACTTGTGAGGTAGAGAAAATGAATGCAAGTGGAGTTGTAGTGGCGGCAGGCAGAGGCATTAGAATGGGTCACACAGTAAATAAAGTATACCTTACTATAGCAGGTAAACCAGTTTTGTATTATTCTCTCAAGACCTTTGATGAAATTGATTGGATTAAGGAAATTGTCGTTGTCGTATCAAAGGAAGAAATGGAATATTGCCAAGAAAATGTAGTAAAAAAGTATATGTTCAAAAAAACAATTAAATTAGTAGAAGGAGGTAGTGAAAGGCAGTATTCTGTTTATAATGGAATTACAAATACAAAAGTAGATTGCGAAATTATAGCAATTCATGATGGAGCAAGGCCTTTAATTGAGAAAGAAACAGTTATAAAAGCTTTAAAAGAAGCTTATTTGCATAAAGCAGTAGCATTGGGAGTACCTGTAAAAGACACTATAAAAGTAGTTGATGGGAAAAATTTTATTTTAAATACCCCTGATAGAAAATATTTATGGGCAATTCAAACCCCTCAGGTATTTGAAAGGAATTTGATTATTAAAGCTCATCAAAAGGCACTGGAGGATGGTTTTTTGGGGACAGATGATACAGTATTAGTGGAGAGATTGGGTTATAAAGTAAAAGTAGTTGAAGGGGACTATAGAAATATAAAGATAACTACGCCCGAGGATTTGATTGTAGCAGAGGCTTTTTTAAAAAAATAACGTTTTTTGCGAATCCTCATATAATTTAATAGAGAATTTTCTATTAAATTGTATGAGGGTGATTTTATGGATAACCCTGTAGTTTTTGTACATGGGATGTTTGGTTCTATTTTTACTCCAACTCCTTTAGGGAAAATATGGGGTTTTGGTCCTGCGGCTTATGTTTATAATCCTTTTATAGAAAATTTGGGCAAATTAGGTTTAGTAGAAGGGAAAAATCTATTTATATGTTATTATGAATGGTGGAAAAGTGTGCCAGATTCTGTTGATACCCTTAAACTGACTATTGAAGAGGCAAAAGCTAAAACTGGCAGCCATAAAGTAGATTTGATATGCCATAGCATGGGTGGACTTTTGGCGAGAAGTTATATAGAGAGCGATAAATATCAATTCGATGTGGATAGATTGATATTTTTAGCTACTCCCCATTTTGGAGCGGCAAATGCTTATTATGGTTGGGAAGGGGGTACTGTAGCCCCAGAAGATGATGATTTTATAAACATGCTCTTTAAAGGGTTTTTGTGGATTTTTTCAAAAATAAAAGGAGAGAGTGATGCCATAACTGTTATTAGGAAATATATTCCATCTGTGAAAGACTTAATGCCTTCTCGCGAATATGGGAATTATATTTTTATGTATCCTACGAGATATGATAAAATTTTGTTTAAAAATATTGAGTATATGAAAGTTATAAATGAATTTTTGAATAGTTTAAATGAGCAAGTAGGAGTTTTATACGAGAGAGTCAAGAAAATCTATGTTTTTTCAGGAGATGGAATATATACTAATAAGTTTATTCAAGTAGAAAAACCAGTAAGTGAGATAGTATGGCCAGATGGCAAGGCAGTAGGTGTAATAAGGGACAATAAAGGAGACGGTACAGTCCTTAAAAAGAGCGCGTTAGGGGTAGAAGGGGAAAAATTTATTGTAAAAACAGGTCATCTTGGGATTTTAAATGATTCTATTCCTTATTTGCAACAAATATTGGGTGTTAAAGAAAGGCCACAAGTTTCTATTTTAGAAAAAGCTGTATCATATTTGAGCATGATAACAGACAAAAAAATTGTGGTGCTGGACAGAAGTAAAAATGCAACAAGTTATGATATCTTGGGAAAATACACATGGCATCTAAATTTAAAACCTGAAGGAGAATATCGCATTTCTGTAAGAGAGCCTTTTGTTTCGGAGGTATATATTGAGACTAATAAGGGGAATTTTGTAAAAAAGATTAAAACATTTCCATTTGCAAGAGGTGTAAGCATGAGTTTAGAAGTTGATAAAGAAGGGAATTTTAGAGTAAAGGATGGTTGAAGTGAGAGTAGGGTTGGGATATGACGTCCACAAGTTTGAAAAAGGAAGAAAGTTAATACTGGGAGGAGTAGAAATTCCCCATGATAAAGGTTTGGCAGGCCATTCTGATGCAGATGTTTTGATACACGCCTTAATTGATGCTATTTTAGGAGCAGCTGGTTTAGGGGATATAGGGGAGCACTTTCCTGATACGGAGATAGCCTATAAAGATATTGATAGTAGCCTTTTATTAAAAAAAGTGTTGGCAATAATAGAGAATAAATTCAGAGTAAATAATGTGGATTGTATTATTGTAGCGCAAAGACCTAAGCTATCTCCTTATAAAGAGCAAATAAGAATAAAAGTATCGGAATTATTAAAAATTGAAAAAGAAAGAATAAATGTAAAAGCAAAAACAGAGGAAGGATTAGGTTTTACAGGTAGACAAGAGGGAATAAAAGCCTATGTTATTGTCAGTTTAGAAGAATTAGGTGTTGACATAAAAAAGTAGGTAAAATAAAATTTACTTAAAATTATGTACTTAGGAGGATAAAGATGAGACTATCGCAGCTGTTAGTTCCGACTTTAAGAGAAATTCCTGCTGAAGCTGAAATTCCCAGCCATATTTTAATGTTAAAGGCTGCATTTATGAGGAAATTGGCTTCAGGGGTATATATTTACTTGCCATTAGGACAAAGGGTACTTAGAAAAGTGGAGCAAATTGTAAGAGAAGAGATGGACAGAGCTGGCAGTCAAGAGGTATTAATGTCTGCTCTTATTCCAGCAGAACTTTTGAAAGAAAGTGGGAGATGGGATGTATTTGGCCCTGAGATGTTTAAGCTAAAAGATAGAAATGAAAGGGACTTTTGCTTAGGGCCTACACACGAAGAGGTTTTTACAGACCTTATTAGAAATGAAGTGAAGTCTTATAGGCAACTTCCTCTTATTTTATATCAAATTCAAACTAAGTTTAGAGATGAAAGGCGCCCGAGATTTGGTGTCATGAGAAGTAGAGAATTTATAATGAAGGACGCTTACAGTTTTGATGTGGATTGGGAAGGGTTGGATAAGTCTTTTGATAAAATGTATGAGGCTTACTGCCGAATATTTGATAGATGTGGACTTAAATATTTGGTCGTAGAAGCTGATTCAGGTGCTATGGGAGGAAAAGACTCAAAAGAGTTTATGGTAATTTCTAGTGTAGGTGAAGCGGTAATAGTTTACTGTGACAATTGTGGTTATGCTGCAAATGAAGAAAAGGCAGAATGCCTTATCAACCAAGAAATAGATGAAGAAATGTTGCCAAAAGAAAAAGTATATACACCAACTGTTAGAACAATTGAAGAGTTGGTTAATTTTTTGGATATTACTCCTGATAAATTTGTAAAAACTCTTATATACAAGGCAAAGGACAACGTTATAGCAGCATTAGTTCGTGGAGATAGAGACTTAAATGAAACAAAGCTTTTAAATATTTTAGGAATAAGAGAAGAGGAATTAGAATTGGCAGATGCATCAATAGTTGAAAAGGTTACAGGAGCAAAGGTGGGATTTGCAGGACCTATAGGATTAAAAGGAGAAGTAATGATAATAGTAGATAATGAGATTCCGGAAATGAGGAATTTTATAGTAGGAGCAAATGAGACAGATTATCATATTAAAAATGTCAACTATGGTAGAGACTTTAAAGCTGATGTTGTGGCAGATATCAAGAATGTTATTGAAGGAGATAAGTGCCCAAGGTGTGGTTCACCGCTTAAAATCGACAGAGGTATAGAAGTAGGACATATTTTTAAATTGGGGACAAAGTACAGTGATGCATTAGGAGCTAAGTATGTAGATGAAGAGGGAAATGAAAAGCCAATTATAATGGGCAGCTATGGAATAGGAATTAATAGAACGGTTGCTGCTATTATAGAGCAACACCATGATGAGAAAGGTATTATATGGCCTATGAGTGTTGCACCTTATCATGTGATTATAGTACCTGTGAATGTTTTTAATGAAGCTCAAAATCGAGTAGCCGAAGATATATATGCTGCTTTGCAAAAAGAGGAAATAGAGGTTTTAATAGATGATAGAGATTTGAGAGCTGGTGTCAAATTTAATGATGCCGATTTGTTAGGAATACCTATAAGGATTACAGTAGGGAAAAAAGTAGATGATGGAATAGTGGAAATAAAATTGAGAGAAAAAGAAGAAGCAGAAGAGGTAAAAATTTTTGATGTTGTAGAAAAGGTGAAAAATACTATAAAAGAGAAGATGTGAGGGGTCCCCTTAAGGGAATCCCTTATTTTGCATAAAAAAGTCTTTATCTTTCGGTCTCGCTAAGTTTCCCGACACTCAAATAAACATGTTATATAATCACAAAGCAAAGTAATAGCAAGTTTATTTAAGTGCCGGGCAGTCAAGTCGCACACTTTGCGCAAAATGTCACCTAATCTACAAAATTTTACACACATATTGTCACTTCATCTATTTAAAAAGCTCAAAATTTGTTATAATCAAATCTAGTATAAAGTATTAACTAAAAAAGGATGGAGTGACACACATGAGCAATTTGAGAGTTAGATTTGCGCCAAGCCCAACTGGAGCTATTCATATAGGGAATATAAGAACTGCTTTATTTAATTATCTTTTTTCAAGAAGTGAAGGGGCTACTTTTGTTTTAAGGATTGAAGATACGGACTTAGAAAGGTCTTCAAAAGAGTTTGAAGAATTAATTTTTAAAGAATTAGAGTGGTTAGGTATAGAATGGGACGAAGGGCCAGACAAACCAGGCCCCTATGGTCCTTATAGGCAGAGTGAAAGACTTGAAATTTATCATAAATTTGCCCAGAAACTTATTGAAGAAAAAAGGGCATATAGATGCTATTGCACTCCGGAGGAATTAGAAGAAGATAGAAGAAATGCAGTAGAAAGAGGAGATATACCTCGCTATTCTGGAAGGTGTAGGTATCTTACAAAGGAGCAAGAAGAGGCCTTTATAAGAGAGGGAAGAAAACCTGTAATAAGGTTTATTATTCCTGACGATGAAGTTATAGAGTTTGAAGACATGATAAAAGGAAAAATTACAATAAAAAGTGATACTTTAGGCGGGGACATGGTAATTGTCAAATCAGACGGAATGCCTACTTATAATTTTGCAGTTGTGATAGATGACGCTCTTATGAAGATTACCCATGTCATAAGAGGAGAAGACCATATATACAATACTCCGAAGCAGATACTCATTTACAAAGCTTTAGGATTTGAAATTCCTAAGTTTGCCCATGCGCCTTTAATATTGGGACCAGATAGGACTAAACTTTCTAAAAGGCATGGGAATACTTATATAGGCCAGTTTAGAGAATTGGGATATTTGCCAGAAGCTATGTTTAACTTTTTATCTCTTTTAAGTTGGTCACCGGAGGATAATGTAGAAATCATGTCAAAAGAAGAAATAATAAAGAAATTTAATTTCAGAAGGATTCACAGTGCTAATCCTGTTTTTGACATGGAAAAGCTTAATTGGATGAATCAACAATATATACAAAAAAGTTCTATTGAGAGAATTGTTGATTTGACTATTCCTCATTTAAAAAGGGCAGGATACATTGACGAAATAGATGATGTGATGTATAATTGGCTAAAGGATGTAATATTCCTTTACAAAGATGGACTCCAATATGTGGCTCAAATTACTGAGAAAGCTAAGATGTTTTTCGTAGAAGAAGTTGAGCATACTGATGAAACGATGAAAATATTGAATAGTCCAAATAGTAAAACTGTACTAGAAGCAGTTAAAAAAGCCATAGAGGAAGCTGATGAAATAACAGAGGAATATGTTAAAGATTTACTTAAAAAATTGCAAAAAGAAACGAATGTAAAAGGGAAAGAATTTTTCATGCCAATCAGGGTAGCAATAACAGGAGAAGACCATGGACCTGAATTGGTGAAGATTATTCCTCTTTTGGGGAAAGATAAAGTGATAAATAGGCTCAAAAAAGCGATAAATTTAATAAAGTAAAAAGCGATGAGGAGAAGAGTATTATAACATAAGCCTTCAGAGAAGAGCTACCATAGGCTGCGAGTAGCTCGAGGATATGTTATAAGAAGTGCATCTCCGAGCTGTATCCCTGAACTTTGAGTAGGGGGTTACCGGCCTTTGCCGTTATCTAAAATGAGTGGAGTTTAAAACTCAAGCAGAGTGGAATCACGGGCCCCCCCTCGTCTCTGAGATGAGGGGGGTAAATTTTTAAGGAGGTGTTTGGTATGTTTAAAACTTTGAAAGAAGACATCCAAGTTATTTTTGAAAGAGACCCTGCTGCCAAAAGCGTGCTGGAGGTTATATTATGTTATCCCGGGCTCCACGCTATAATACTACACAGAATTGCCCACTATTTGCATAAAAAAGGTTTAATTTTAATTCCCAGGCTTATTTCACAGTTTAATAGATTTCTCACAGGGATTGAAATACATCCCGGTGCTAAGATAGGTAGAAGATTTTTTATCGATCACGGTATGGGAGTTGTAATAGGGGAGACTACAGAGATTGGTGACAATGTGACAATATATCAAGGGGTAACTTTAGGAGGTACAGGAAAGGAAAAAGGTAAAAGACATCCTACTATAAAAGATAATGTGGTTATAGGAAGTGGTGCGAAAGTATTAGGCCCTATAGTAGTAGGAGAAAATTCTAAAATTGGTGCGGGTGCTGTTGTTTTAAAAGATGTACCACCTAATAGCACAGTAGTTGGAGTACCTGCTCACTGTGTAAAAAAAGATAATATACGTATAGCTTCTCCATATGTGGTGGATTTAGAGCATGGTAAACTTCCTGACCCTGTGGAAGAGGAAGTGCAAAAATTAAAAAAGAGGATTGAAAGGTTAGAGCAAATTTTAATTGAAAGGAAGGAAGAGAAAGATGAAGCTGTATAATACTCTTTCAAGGACAAAAGAGGAATTGGAACCTTTAAATGATAAGATAGTGAACATGTATGTTTGTGGACCCACTGTATATAATTACATCCACATAGGAAATGCGAGGGCTTTTATTGTATTTGATACGGTGAGAAGATATTTAGAATATAAAGGTTATAAAGTAAATTACGTTCAAAATTTTACTGATATTGACGATAAAATAATTAAAAGAGCCCAAGAAGAAAATGTTACTACAAAAGAAGTAGCGGAAAAATATATAGACGAATATTTTAAAGATGCAGATAATTTGGGTATAAAAAGAGCAACAGTTCATCCTAAAGCGACAGAGCATATAGAAGATATAATCGAATTTATAAAGATTTTAATCGACAAAGGATATGCTTATGTGGTAAATGGAAATGTTTATTTTGAAACTGCGAAATTTAAGGATTACGGGAAGCTTTCTCACAAAAATATAGAAGAATTGCAGGCAGGCGCAAGAATTGAGATAAATGAAGAAAAGAAAAATCCATTGGATTTTGTTCTCTGGAAAGCTCAAAAGCCCGGTGAACCTGCGTGGGATAGTCCCTGGGGGAAGGGAAGGCCAGGATGGCATATAGAATGCTCTGTTATGTCTACGAAATATTTGGGCAAAACTTTAGATATCCACGCAGGAGGTCCTGATTTGGTCTTTCCTCATCATGAGAACGAAATTGCTCAGAGTGAAGCAGCATATGAACAACCATTTTCTAAATATTGGATGCATATAGGGTATTTAAATATAAATAATGAAAAAATGTCAAAATCTAAAGGGAATTTCTTTACAGTGAGAGAAATAACAGAGAAATACAATCCTGAAGTTTTAAGACTTTTTATGCTTATGGCTCACTACAGAAGCCCCATTAATTTTAGTTTAGATTTAATGGAGCAGGCAAATTCTGCTTATGAAAGATTGCTAAATGCATTGGCCAATTTAAAACATTTGGCCAATGTGTGCAAGGATGAGGGATTAAACGAAGAAGAGAAGAAGTTGATGGAAAAGTTTGAAGAATATAAAAAAGAATTTGAAGAGGCAATGGATGACGATTTTAACACTGCGGATGCCATATCAGTTTTGTTTGAAATGGCAAAAACCTCCAATGCAAATCTCAGTGGAAATTCTTCAAAGAAATTGGTAGAATATATTTTAGATATGTTTTTAAAACTCTCAGAAGTTTTAGGACTTTCTTACAGAGGCGTGGAGGCTGAGCTCAATGACGAAGAAATACTTGCTTTAATAGAAGAAAGGCAAAAAGCAAGAAAAGAAAAGAATTGGAAGTTAGCTGATGAAATAAGAGATAGACTGAGAGAAAAGGGAATAATTTTGGAAGATACGCCAGAAGGAGTAAGATGGAAAAGAGTATGATGGGGTTTTTAGAAAATTCAGAGTTGCTTACGAAGAAGGGGGTGTTAAGTTTATCCCCCTCTGTTTTAGCTTTTATTGGAGATGCTGTGTATAGCTTATACATTCGCACCATGATTGCAGCAAAAGAGAATCGGTCTGTTAATTTTTTGCACAAAGAGACAGTTAAGTATGTAAAAGCTAAATCTCAGGCAGAATCTGTAAAAAGAATTTTTGATTTTCTCACAGAAGAGGAAAAAGACGTAGTTAGAAGAGGAAGAAATGTAAAGTCTAGTACTATGCCTAAAGGAGTAGAAGTACAGGCCTATAGGTATGCTACGGGATTTGAAGCTTTGCTAGGTTATTTATATCTTGCAGGGGAATTTGAAAGATTAAAAAAACTTCTTGAGCTTTCTGTACAAGTTATTGAAGAATAGGTGATGATTATGGAAGAGCAGAATGTAATTCTTGGTAGAAATCCAGTAATCGAAGCTATAAAAAGTGGGAAGCAAATTGAAAAAATATACGTTTCTAAAACAGCAGGAGGAAATATTTCAAAGATAATAAATCTTGCCAAAGAAGCAGGTATTGTAGTTTCTACTACTGATAATGATATTTTAAGTAAACTAGCCGGCAGTCAAAATCACCAAGGGGTCGTGGCTGTAGGTGCTGTATATAAATACTTCGAAGTAGATGACCTTTTGGAATATGCTGAACAAAGGAAAGAAAAGCCTTTTTTATTGATATTAGATGAGATAACAGACCCTCACAATTTGGGTGCGATTATAAGAAGCGCAGAGGCTTTTGGAGTCCATGGGATAATAATTCCAAAGAGGCGGGCTGTAGGAGTAAATGCTACTGTTGCAAAAACTTCTGCCGGAGCAGTAGAACATATGAGAATAGCAAAAGTATCAAATATTAACAATACGATGCGAGGTTTAAAAGAAAGAGGCTTATGGATTGTTGGAACAGATGTAAATGCGTGGAAAAGTTTTGAAGAGCTGGATTATGATTTTCCTCTTGCTATTGTAATTGGCAGTGAAGGACAAGGGGTTTCTAAATTGGTTTTACAAAATTGTGATTTTGTGGTTAAGATACCGATGAAAGGTAAAATAAATTCTTTAAATGCTTCCGTAGCAGCTTCTATTTTGATTTATCAGGTAGTATCAAAAAGAAAAGGTAAGGCGTGATGTCCTTGTACATGTTGGTAGACGGCTATAATGTAATAAACAACTGGCAGATACTAAAAGAAGAAGCGCAAAAAAATTTGGAAGATGCGCGGGACAAGTTAATAGATATGTTGGCTGATTTTAGAGGATATTCGGGGATAAATATAATATTAGTTTTTGATGCAATGTATGTAAAAGGAAGTCTAGAAAAACATGAAGAAATCAATGGTATTGAGGTTGTTTACACAAAAGAAGGAGAATCCGCAGATCACTTTATAGAGTTAAAGGTAGTAGAATTAGCAAAAAAAGAACAGGTTGTTGTGGTAAGTTCCGATTGGACTGTGCAGCAGGTGGTTTTAGCTCATGGTGCAATAAGAATGTCTGCAAAAGAACTTTATGAAGAAATGAATAGATATATTGAAAGACATAAAAAAAGCTATGTGAATACAGTTTATAAAGACAATTTGGAAGAGCGACTTGATAATGAAATAGTAAAAAAACTGCGCAAAATGGCAGAAAACAGTTAAAATTAGCTTGACTACCTTTTAATTTTGTGAGGGTAACACCTGACTTTTGCAGCAAAAAAGGATAAAAAATGCCCTCAACTCCTTTAAAATAAAGGGTTTAGGGCATTTTAATTTTGTCACAAAGCTGTAGTGAAAATTAACTTTTTTTCGTTTCTCCTAAAATTTTTTTAATCTCTCCAAGCCTCATAAATTTTTTACTAAAATCAATACTTAACTCTTTCCCTATATCCTCAAGAACATCATTATAAAAATCAAAAAGATAATAATTCTCCTTAATATGACTACAAGATGCTCTTCTTAAGCTTTCAAGTATCTCTGTTACAGAATATTTGGGAATGCTCCGGATAAAACATTGATTCCCGCCTTGAGTAGAATTCAACGTGAGTATTCTCTAGGCAGAATTATTGTGGTAGTAGACAAAGGGTTAACTACTGGAGATAATATTTGGTACATTCTATCAGCTAAAAATGGTTATGTATTAAGCTATTCTATTCGTAGTGCAGACAAGGATTTTCAATTACGTGAAGAGGAAAAGTTTGATGGTTACTATGCTATTGTTACCAGTGAATACAAAGAACCTCCTAAGTTTATCCAGATAACCAAGAGAGCGGACTGTGGATGTGCGAGATTGCTTAGTTTGCTTATCATAATAACTATTAACAATTGACAAATAAGTTCTGCCTGTTTTACGGTTTGTACTTTTTTTAAGATACAAGTTTAAACACCTCAACAATCTTGTAATATCAAAGGATTATACTCCTATTATACCATAATTTGCCATAAAACGCTAGTAAAATTTGATGAAAATTTAAAAAAATTTTACACGAAATCATTAGTAGAATAAATGGTTTCGGGTTACATTAATTTAAAATTTGCTGCAAGGCGGAAATCATTAGTAAAATAAATGGTTTCGGGTTACATTAATTTAAAATTTGCTGCAAAACTAGGGAAATCATTAGTAAAATAAATGGTTTCGGGTTACATTAATTTAAAATTTGCTGCAAAACTAGGGAAAACAGTTAAAATTAGCTTGACTACCTTTACCAATATAATGTATAATTATAACGTATAAAGTTGCCGGAATAATAAATGGAGGCGGTATTGGTGAAATCTGGGGCGCAGCAGGATTACTATCAACCATATGACCAAATGGAAGAGGAGGAGGTCGTTTTTAGAGCTCAAAAAGGAGACGAAGTTGCTTTAGAGTACCTTATTGAAAGGTATAAAAGTTTTGTAAAAGCAAAAGCTCGTACCTATTTTTTAGTAGGTGCCGATAAGGAAGACATTATTCAAGAAGGAATGATAGGCCTTTATAAAGCAATTCGAGATTACAAAAGTGACAAGCTCACCTCTTTCAAAGCTTTTGCGGAATTATGTGTGACTCGTCAAATTATTACTGCAATTAAAACCGCAACAAGACAGAAACATATACCGCTTAATTCTTATGTTTCCCTCAATAAGCCCATCTTTGATGAAGAATCTGATAGGACTCTTATGGACGTTGTTTCTACCCAATGTATTGCCGACCCCGAAGAGTTAATAATAAGCAAAGAGGAATACGTTAACATTGAGAGCAAGATGGAAGAATTATTGAGTGGATTAGAGTGGGAGGTCTTGGTATCATATTTGGATGGTAAATCATATCAAGAAATTGCTGAAGATTTAAACAGGCATGTTAAATCTATAGACAATGCTTTACAGCGTGTAAAAAGAAAATTAGAAAGATATCTTGAAATGAGAAACAGCTAACTATTGACATTTAGAAGACTTTATAGTAAAATCAAAAATCGGAGTCGTGATATTCCCTTTTGCCCACGTAGCTCAGTAGGCAGAGCGTCGCCTTGGTAAGGCGGAGGTCACCGGTTCGATCCCGGTCGCGGGCTCCAATTTTGTTATTGATGTTTTTTTTTATCATAGAAGTTGTGCTTTTTAATCCTATTAATGTATAAAAGGTTACTTTTATGACACAATTTTAAGAAACACCAGGACAAGTTTATTGAAGTGAAGGAGGAAAAGAGGATGGCGAAGCAAAAATTTGAGAGGAAGAAGCCCCACGTAAACGTAGGGACGATAGGACACGTAGACCATGGTAAGACGACGTTGACAGCAGCGATAACGATGGTATTATCGAAGGCAGGGATGGCAGAGGCGAAGGGATATGAGGAGATAGACAAGGCGCCGGAGGAGAGGACAAGGGGGATAACGATAAACACGACTCACGTAGAATATGAGACAGAGAAGAGGCACTATGCGCACGTAGACTGTCCGGGGCATGCTGACTATGTAAAGAACATGATAACAGGGGCAGCACAGATGGACGGGGCGATATTAGTAGTATCAGCAGCAGACGGGCCGATGCCCCAGACGAGGGAACACATATTATTGGCGAGGCAGGTAGGAGTACCATATATAGTAGTATTTTTAAACAAGGCAGACATGGTAGACGATCCAGAATTAATAGAACTAGTAGAGATGGAAGTAAGGGAATTATTGAATGAATATGAGTTTCCTGGGGATGACACACCGATAGTAGTAGGGTCAGCACTTAAGGCATTAGAGTGTGGATGTGGCAAGAGAGAGTGCGAATGGTGCGGGAAGATATGGCAGTTAATGGATGTAGTAGACGAATATATACCGACACCGGAGAGAGATATAGACAAGCCATTTTTAATGCCAGTAGAGGACGTATTTACGATAACAGGGAGAGGGACTGTAGCGACAGGGAGAGTAGAGAGAGGGAAGGTAAAGGTAGGAGACGAAGTAGAGATAATAGGATTGACGACGGAATCAAGGAAGACAGTAGTAACAGGGGTAGAGATGTTTAGGAAGACGCTGGATGAGGCGCAAGCAGGGGACAACATAGGAGTATTATTAAGAGGAGTGCAGAGGGACGAAATAGAGAGAGGGCAGGTACTGGCGAAGCCAGGGACGATAAAGCCGCACACGAAATTTGAGGCACAAGTTTACGTATTGACGAAGGAAGAAGGAGGAAGGCACACGCCATTTTTCAATGGATACAGGCCACAATTTTACTTTAGGACGACAGACGTTACAGGTGTAATAAACTTGCCGGATGGAGTAGAGATGGTAATGCCAGGGGACCACGTAACGATAAAAGTAGAGTTAATAACACCGATAGCGATGGAAGAAGGTTTGAAGTTTGCTATAAGAGAAGGCGGCCGTACAGTAGGTGCTGGCGTCGTGTCAGCTATCATAGAGTAAAAAGAAGCCGGGTTCAAACCTGGCTTCTTTTGAGTTAAATCAATGATTTAGCAAACTGTGCAAAATGTCAACTAATGAGCTACCTGCAAATCTTTGACACAGACTTTTTGTTTTTGGTGATTGACAAGAAGTTATATTTATGATAAATTTGACTAAGCAGTCGAATCACCGGGAGGTGTAATAATTGAGAGTAAAAATTACATTAGCATGTACTGAGTGTAAGAATAGAAACTATCATACAACAAAAAATAAGAAGAATGACCCTGATAGGTTAGAATTAATGAAATACTGCAAATTCTGCAAAAAACATACCTTGCATAGAGAGACTAAGTAGTTTTTAAAACTTTAAGAGGATGTGAGGAAATGGCCGGTGAAGGAAGAAAAATTGTCAAGTTTTTCAAAGATGTAAGGGCAGAAATGAAAAAGGTGACATGGCCAAGCAGAGAAACTCTGATAACTTATACGGAAATTGTATTAATAGTAGTAGCTCTTTTTACGGTATTCATTTTTTTGATTGACTCAGTTTTTAGTTACCTATTAAAGCTCATTATTAAAGTTTAAAGGAGGTTGGGGCAAGTCCCCAGAGGTTGACTATGCCAGAAAAAGAAAATGCAAAGTGGTATGTGGTTCATACCTATTCTGGATATGAAAACAAAGTTAAGGCTAATTTAGAGAAAATTGTAGAGAATAGGAATTTGCAGCATTTAATTCACCAAATCATCGTACCTACGGAAAAAGTTGTTGAGATTAAAGACGGTAAAAAGAAAACTGTCGAGAGAAAGATTTTCCCGGGTTACGTTTTGGTGAAAATGGTTATGACAGATGATACTTGGTACGTTGTGCGGAATACCAGGGGTGTTACAGGATTTGTAGGCCCTGGATCTAAACCTGTACCATTAACTGAAGCGGAAGTTAGAGCTTTAGGTATAAAAGAGATTCCAACTGCAGTTGACCTTAATGTAAAAGATACTGTGAGGGTTATTTCTGGGCCTTTTGAGAATTTTATTGGAGTAGTTCAAGAGATTTATCCAGAAAGACAAAAGGCGAAAGTTTTAATATCTATGTTTGGGAGAGAGACACCGGTTGAATTTGACCTTGTACAAATTCAAAAAATATAAAAAGTAGAAACTCATAAGCTATTTTAATTTGGTAAGGAGGTGTAATCATGGCAAAGAAAGTGGCAGCAGTTGTAAAAATACAGTTGCCAGCGGGAAAAGCTACTCCTGCGCCACCAGTAGGTACTGCTTTAGGACCTCACGGTGTTAATATAATGGCTTTTTGTAAAGAGTTCAATGAAAGGACGGCCAAAGACGCAGGGCTAATAATTCCTGTTGTTATTACAATATATGCAGACAGGTCATTTAGTTTTATAACTAAGACTCCACCAGCAGCTGTGCTACTCAAAAAGGCAGCTGGAATAGAGTCAGGTTCTCCGCAACCTAACAAACAAAAAGTAGGGAAAATTACAAAGGAGCAGCTTAAAGAAATTGCTGAAATCAAGATGAAAGACTTAAATGCTTCTGATATAGAGGCTGCTATGCGGATGATAGCAGGTACTGCAAGAAGCATGGGTATAGAGATTGTATGAAAATAAGTGGGAGGAAAGTCCGATAATACCACAAGGAGGTTAGAAAATGAAACGTGGGAAAAAATATTTAGAGAGCTTAAAGTTATATGACAAAACACAGCAGTATTCCAGTGATGAAGCAATAGATATTGTTTTGAAAACTGCACAGGCAAATTTTGACGAAACAATTGATTTAGCTGTAAGACTAGGTGTTGACCCAAGACATGCTGACCAACAGGTAAGAGGTACAGTAGTGCTTCCTCACGGAACAGGAAAAAGTGTAAAAGTATTAGTTTTTGCAAAAGGGGAAAAAGCTAAAGAAGCAGAAGCAGCTGGTGCTGATTATGTGGGAGCAGAAGAATTAGTTGCAAAAATTCAAAATGAAAATTGGTTTGATTATGATGTTGTAGTTGCAACTCCTGATATGATGGGAGTTGTAGGGAGATTAGGTAAAATATTAGGTCCAAAAGGATTAATGCCAAACCCTAAATCAGGTACTGTGACTTTTGATTTAGATAAAGCTATTAAGGAAATTAAAGCTGGTAAAATTGAGTACAGGGTGGACAAAGCAGGTATAATTCACGTTCCTATAGGGAAAAAATCCTTTGGGAAAGAGAAGTTATTAGAAAACTTAAGAGCAGTTATGGATGCTATAATCAAGTCCAAACCAGCAGCTGCAAAAGGACAATACATCAAAAATGTAGTGCTATCTTCTACAATGGGACCAGGTGTGAAGGTTAATCCTTTAAAGATTTTTTAATAAAAGATGTTGACAGACAAAAAGATGTAAGGTATAATAAGTGACGTTGAAATTGAATAAAAAGACCGTAGACAGTGGGTGTGCTTTTGCACGTAAATCCCACCGAGGTTTTTAGAAATAAATTCCCAAAAGGGATCCTCGTGTCTACGGGATCCTTTTTAAATTTTTTAAGGAGGTGGGAAGGTGGGCACAGCAAAAGAGAAAAAGCAACAAATCGTTGCAGAGTTTAAAGACAAATTGTCACGAGCACAAACAGTGATTTTTTCAAACTTTAGTGGCTTGACTGTAGAAGATGATACTATATTAAGACGCAAATTTAGAGAAGCTAATTCTGAGTACAAAGTCTACAAAAATACTTTAATGACTATTGCAGCTAAGGAACTAGGCTATGGAGATGATTTAATTAAATATTTTGAAGGGCCAACTTCTGTAGCTTTTGGATATGATGACCCTGTTGCGCCTGCTAAAGTTCTTGTGGATTTTATGAAAGATCACAGGGGAATTGAGTTAAAAGCAGGTCTTGTAAATGGGAAGTTAGTGACAGTTGAAGAAATTAAGGCTTTGGCAGAGCTTCCTTCAAGGGAAGAGCTTGTGGCGAAAGCTTTGGGCAGCATGAAAGCCCCTATTACCAACCTCGTTTTCGTGTTGTCTGGCACGTTGAGAAGCCTGCTTTATGCTTTAAATGCAGTAAAAGAGAAAAAGCAGGCTGAAGCTTGAAAACAAGAATAAAAATTTTAAAATGGAGGTAGAGAAAATGAACAAAGAGGAAATTTTGGAAGCCATAAAAAATATGACAGTTATAGAATTAGCTGAATTGGTAAAAGCTTTAGAGGAGGAATTTGGCGTATCTGCGGCAGCTCCTGTAGCAGTTGCAGCAGCTCCATCAGCTGGAGCCCCAGCAGCAGCACCAGCTGAAGAAAAAACAGAATTTGATGTTATTTTACAAGAAGTAGGTAGCGACAAGATAAAAGTTATCAAGGTTGTGAGAGAAGTAACAGGCTTAGGACTAAAAGAAGCAAAAGATTTAGTAGAAAGTGCTCCAAAGCCAGTTAAAGAAGGAGTGAGCAAAGACGAAGCAAATCAAATCAAAGCAAAATTTGAAGAAGTTGGTGCAAAAGTAGAAATAAAATAAGGGCAAAAATTTTGCCCTTATTTTTTTATGGGGAATTGTTGACATAAATCTTCACTTGTGCTATTATAATAAATTGCATTAATAGTGGCCTTTTTTATTTGTTAATATATGTATATGTATAAGAGGACGACTGTTGGTGAATAATAATGGTAAAATAGGGTTCTTTTGTGCGCAATCCAAAAGTTTTTAACTTTTGGTAATTTACATTTTTTAAGGGGTGAAATGGATGGTACATCCTGTACAAGTGGGCAACAAGACAAGAATGAGCTTTGCCAAGATCGACGAAGTATTAGAAATGCCCGACCTTATTGAAGTTCAAAAGAAGTCCTACAAATGGTTTTTAGAGGAGGGATTGAGAGAAGTCTTTAGAGAAATTTCCCCAATAGAGAGCTTTACAGGGAATTTGGCTTTAGAATTTGTTGATTATCGATTAGAAAATAATCCCAAGTATTCAGTAGAAGAATGTAAAGACAGAGATACTACATATGCTGTGCCGATGAAAGTCAAAGTACGCCTTACCAACAGAGAGACTGGGGAAATTAAGGAATCTGAAGTATTTATGGGAGATTTTCCTTTAATGACAGAAAAGGGTACTTTTATTATAAATGGCGCAGAACGTGTAATTGTAAGCCAATTGGTTAGGTCTCCAGGAGTCTATTATGAACAACAATTTGATAAATTTGGGAAAAAATTAATTTCTGCAACTGTAATACCGAATAGAGGCGCTTGGCTAGAATATGAAGAAGATTCCAATGACATAGTATATGTTAGAATTGACAGGACAAGAAAAGTTCCAATTACTGTATTATTAAGGGCTTTGGGTTATAGTACTGATATTCAAATTCTTGACCTTTTAGGGGAAGAGGAAAAATTAAAAGCTACTTTAGATAAGGATACTACAAAATCTGAAGAAGAGGCTTTAATAGAAATTTATAAGAGATTAAGACCAGGAGAGCCGCCTACTGTCGAGAGTGCTAAAAGCCTTTTGTATGCATTATTTTTTGATGCAAAAAGGTATGATTTAGCAAAAGTTGGACGCTATAAATTTAATAAAAAACTTGCGTTAAAAACGAGGATTGCAAACTTAAAGAGTGCAAAAAAGATTGTCAACCCTGTTACAGGTGAGATATTAGTAGAAGAAGGAGAGAAAATTTCAAAAGAAAAGGCAGAAGAAATTCAAAATTGCGGCATAAATGTAGTAGAAGTGTTAGTAGAGGGTAAAGTAGTAAAAGTAATAGGCAATAATACGGTGGATATAAATAAATATCCAATGCCTTATGATGTATCTAGCTTAAATATAAAAGAAGCAGTAAATTTAAGTATATTAAAAGAAATACTTGACAATTTCTCTGATGAAGAGGCGGTAATAAACGAAATAAAGAATAGAATGGATGAACTTGTTCCTAAGCACATTACTAAAGATGACATTATAGCCACTATAAGTTACCAATTAAATTTAACTCATGGAATAGGTTCAATAGATGATATAGATCATTTAGGAAATAGGAGACTGCGGTCTGTAGGGGAATTATTGCAAAACCAATTTAGAATTGGACTTGCGAGATTAGAAAGAGTAGTCAAAGAAAGAATGACAATACAAGATGTGAATGAAATTACACCTCAAAACCTTATAAACATTCGCCCAGTTGTAGCAGCCATTAGAGAGTTTTTTGGAAGCTCCCAGCTTTCTCAATTTATGGACCAAACTAACCCTTTGGCAGAACTTACTCATAAGAGAAGAGTAAGTGCTTTAGGTCCTGGAGGGCTTAGTAGAGAAAGAGCGGGTTTTGAAGTAAGAGACGTTCATTATTCTCACTATGGAAGGATATGTCCAATTGAGACTCCTGAAGGACCTAATATCGGTTTGATTGGATCTTTGACTACCTATGCTCGTGTAAATGAATATGGATTTATTGAAGCTCCATATAGGAGAGTAGATAAAACTACTGGTACAGTTACAGATGAAATTATATATATGACTGCAGATGAAGAAGATGAATATATTATAGCTCAAGCTAACGAACCATTAGATGAAAACAACAGGTTTATTAATGAGAAAGTGGTATGTAGATTAAAAGAAGAGATAATAGCTGTACCTCCAACAGAAGTGGACTTCATGGACGTTTCACCAAAACAGATAGTGTCTGTTGCTACTTCTATGATACCTTTCTTGGAAAATGATGATGCGAATAGAGCACTGATGGGGTCTAACATGCAGAGGCAAGCAGTACCCCTTATAAAACCTGAAGCACCAATAATTGGAACGGGTATAGAATATAAGGCAGCTGTTGATTCTGGTGTAGTAGTATTAGCGAAAAACGATGGAGTAGTGGAAAAAGTCGCTGCTGATAAAGTTGTAATTAGAACAAAGGACGGTAGACGGGATGAGTATAATTTACTTAAATTTAAGAGGTCAAACCAGGGAACGTGTATAAACCAAAGGCCTATTGTAAATGAAGGAGATGAAGTGAAAAAAGGGCAAGTTATATGCGATGGACCTTCTACTGACCAAGGTGAACTTGCACTTGGGAAAAATGTCTTAGTAGGATTTATGCCTTGGGAAGGTTACAACTATGAAGATGCTATTTTGATAAGTGAAGAATTGGTTAGAGATGATTCTTTAACTTCTATTCACATTGAGGAGTATGATGCAGAAGCAAGGGATACGAAATTAGGTCCAGAAGAGATAACGAGAGAAATACCGAACGTAGGTGAAGATGCTTTAAAAGATTTAGATGAAAGAGGAATTATACGTATAGGTGCAGAAGTTACTGCTGGTGACATATTGGTAGGTAAAGTTACTCCAAAAGGGGAGACTGAACTTACAGCTGAGGAAAGACTTTTAAGAGCTATTTTTGGAGAAAAGGCAAGAGAAGTAAGAGATACTTCTTTGCGTGTTCCGCACGGTGAGTCAGGTATAGTAGTAGATGTTAAGGTTTATTCCAGGGAAAATGGTGATGAATTGCCACCAGGAGTCAACCAGATGGTAAGAGTATTTGTTGCTCAAAAGAGGAAAATTTCTGTTGGAGACAAAATGGCAGGGCGCCACGGTAACAAGGGTGTTATTTCAAGAATACTTCCAGTAGAAGATATGCCATTTTTGCCAGACGGTACCCCTTTGCAGATATGCTTAAACCCATTAGGTGTTCCATCCCGTATGAACATTGGTCAGGTTTTAGAAGTTCACTTGGGTCTTGTTGCAAAAGCATTGGGATGGCAGATTGCTACACCTGTTTTTGATGGAGCAACGGAAGAAAACATACAAGAGCTTTTAGCTAAATCGGGTTTTTCTCCTGACGGCAAGGTCCAATTGTACGATGGAAGAACAGGCGAGCCTTTTGATAATAAAGTTACAGTAGGTTATATGTACATGCTGAAACTTCACCATCTTGTTGATGATAAGATGCATGCAAGGTCTACTGGACCATATTCTTTGGTTACGCAGCAACCTTTGGGTGGAAAAGCTCAGTTTGGTGGACAGAGATTTGGTGAGATGGAAGTATGGGCATTAGAGGCATATGGTGCAGCTCACACTTTACAAGAAATTTTGACTGTGAAATCTGACGATGTATCAGGTCGTGTAAAAACCTATGAAGCTATTGTCAAGGGTGAAAACATACCAGAACCAGGTATTCCTGAATCCTTTAAGGTATTGGTTAAGGAACTTCAAAGCTTAGCCTTAGATGTCAAAGTTATCACAGAAGATAATCAAGAAATTCCATTAAAAGAATTTGAAGATGATGACGATTCTGATGTGCCAGATGCTACTCTTAATATCAATATAGAAGGCCGCGAAGATACGCCACCAGAAGAAGTGTATGAAGAAGGCTTTGAAGAAGGCTTTGAAGAAGAGATTGAAGAACTGCCAGAGGATATTGATTTTGAGCCAGATAGTTTTGATATAGAAAATGACGGTTTAGATTTAGAAGATTTTGACACTTAGTTAGTTAAAACCAAAATTTATTGAAGAAAGGAGCGACACTCCTTGTTTCAGTTAAGAAATTTTGAGGCTATTAAAATTGGGTTAGCATCACCTGAAAAAATAAGAGAATGGTCAAGAGGTGAGGTGAAAAAACCTGAAACTATCAATTATAGAACGTTAAAACCAGAAAGGGATGGCCTTTTTTGTGAAAGAATTTTTGGACCTACAAAAGACTGGGAATGCCATTGCGGTAAATACAAGAGAGTGAGATACAAAGGTGTAGTTTGTGATAGATGTGGAGTTGAAGTTACAAGGTCCAAAGTTAGAAGGGAAAGGATGGGGCACATTGAACTTGCTGCCCCTGTTGCACATATATGGTATGTAAAGGGAATTCCAAGTCGAATGGGGCTTCTTCTTGATATGTCTCCAAGAGCATTGGAAAAAGTGTTGTACTTTGTATCATATGTGGTTATTGACCCCGGCGATACTCCTCTTACTAAAAAACAATTATTATCAGAAAAAGAATATAGAGATTACCTTGATAAATATGGCAACAGATTTAGAGCAGGGATGGGAGCCGAAGCTATAAAAGAATTGTTACAAGAGATAAATTTAGAAAAATTGAGCAAAGAATTGAGAGCTGAAATACGTGAATCTACTGGCCAAAAAAGGGTAAGAGCAATTAGAAGGCTAGAAGTAGTGCAAGCTTTTATAGATTCCGGCAATCGCCCTGAATGGATGATTTTGGATGTTATACCTGTAATTCCGCCTGATTTAAGACCTATGGTGCAGTTGGATGGTGGGCGCTTTGCAACTTCAGACCTTAATGATTTGTATAGGAGAGTAATCAATAGAAATAACAGATTAAAAAAGCTTTTAGACTTAGGGGCACCAGATATCATAGTAAGAAATGAAAAAAGAATGTTGCAAGAAGCAGTAGATGCTTTGATAGACAATGGCAGAAGAGGTAGACCTGTTACAGGCCCAGGCAACCGACCTTTAAAATCCCTTTCTGATATGCTAAAAGGTAAGCAAGGAAGATTCAGACAAAATCTTTTAGGCAAAAGGGTAGATTATTCAGGTCGTTCCGTTATAGTAGTGGGGCCGGAGCTTAAAGTTTATCAATGTGGTTTGCCAAAAGAAATGGCATTAGAGCTTTTTAAACCTTTTGTAATGAAGAAATTAGTAGATGATGGTTTGGCGCAGCATATAAAAAGTGCTAAAAGAATGGTTGAAAAGGTAAAACCTGAGGTATGGGATGTATTAGAGGAAGTTATTAAAGAACATCCTGTGTTGCTAAACAGAGCACCTACACTTCATAGATTGGGTATTCAAGCTTTTGAACCGGTGTTAGTTGAAGGAAGAGCTATAAAGCTTCATCCTCTTGTGTGTACGGCTTACAATGCAGACTTTGATGGTGACCAGATGGCTGTCCACGTACCTCTTTCAATGGAAGCACAAGCTGAAGCGCGATTTTTAATGTTGGCTGCTAATAACATACTCAAGCCCCAAGATGGAAAGCCTGTTATGACTCCTACTCAAGATATGGTATTAGGTTGTTATTACTTAACAGCAGATGAAGAGGGAGTTCCAGGTGAGGGTAAATACTTCTCCAGCACTGAAGAAGCTATTATGGCATATCAACTGGGATACATTCACATCCATGCTAAGATAAAAGTGAAGATGACAAAAGAAATTGATGGAGTCAAAAAATCAAAAATAATTGAGACAACAGTTGGGAAAATTATATTTAATGAAGCGATTCCACAGGATTTAGGTTACGTAGATAGAACTAATCCTGAAACTGCTTTTGATTTAGAAATTAATGATTTAGTAGATAAATCTAAATTGGGGAAAATTTTAGATAGAGTATACAGATTACACGGGCCCACAAAGACAGCAGAAACTCTTGATAAAATTAAAGAATTAGGTTTTAGATATTCTACAAAAGCAGCTATTACTGTCAGTGTATCTGACATGGTAATACCTAAAGAAAAAGAGAAGCTTCTAAAAGAAGCAGATGAAATGGTAAGTAAAATTGAAAGCCAATTCAGACGTGGTCTCATATCCGAGGAAGAAAGATATGAGAGCGTGATAAGGACATGGAACATGACAACAGAAAAAGTTACAGAAGCTTTGATGGCAAGCTTGGACAAATTTAATCCTATATTTATGATGGCTCATTCAGGAGCAAGAGGAAGCAAAAACCAGATAAGGCAGTTAGCAGGTATGAGAGGTCTTATGGCAGACCCTTCGGGAAGAATTATTGAGCTTCCTATAAGGTCTAACTTTAGAGAGGGCCTTAATGTTTTGGAATTCTTCATATCTACTCACGGTGCAAGAAAAGGTCTTGCGGATACAGCTTTAAGAACTGCAGACTCTGGTTATTTGACGAGAAGATTAGTTGATGTGAGCCAAGATGTCATAGTCAGAGAAGATGATTGTGGAACCGATGAAGGAATTTATGTAGAAGAAATAAGAGAAGGGAATGAAATAATTGAAAAATTAGCTGACAGAATAATAGGAAGAGTTGCGGCTGAAGACGTGGTTGATAATGAAGGCAATATAATTGTCAGAAGAAATGAGTTAATAAACGAAGAGAAAGCAGAAAAAATCGAAAAAGCAGGTATTACAAAGGTAAAGATAAGGTCACTTTTGACATGCAAGTCAAGACACGGTGTATGTAGAATGTGTTATGGTAGAGACCTTGCGACAGGTGAACTTGTAAATATAGGTGAAGCAGTGGGCATTATTGCTGCACAAGCTATAGGCGAACCAGGTACACAGCTTACAATGCGAACATTCCATACTGGCGGTGTAGCTGGTGCAGATATTACACAAGGTCTTCCAAGGGTAGAAGAGCTTTTTGAGGCAAGAAAACCAAAGGGACTTGCTGTAATTTCTGAAATTTCTGGTGTTGTAAGAATCAATGAGTCAAAGAAAAGAAGAGAAGTCATTGTAACAGATGAAGAAAACAATATTTCTAAGACTTATCTCATTCCCTATGGTTCAAGACTTAAAGTTCATGATGGTCAGGTAATACAAGCTGGTGATGAGTTGACAGAAGGGTCTGTAAATCCTCATGACCTTTTAAAGATAAAAGGAATATTTGCAGTACAGACTTACTTGCTACAAGAGGTTCAAAAGGTTTATAGATTGCAGGGTGTTGAAATAAATGATAAGCATATTGAAGTAATAATAAAACAAATGATGAGAAAAGTAAAAGTAGAAGACCCAGGAGATACTTCAATGCTTCCTGGAGAGCTTATAGATATGTTTAAATTCGAAGATGAAAACAAAAAAGCAATTGAAAAAGGATTAAGACCCGCTACTGGAAGAAGAACTCTTTTGGGAATTACAAAGGCGGCTTTGGCAACAGATTCTTTCTTATCAGCTGCTTCTTTCCAAGAAACCACAAGAGTGCTTACAGATGCAGCTATAAAAGGCAAAATAGACCCGCTCTTAGGATTAAAAGAAAATGTAATAATAGGTAAACTAATTCCTGCTGGAACAGGTTTGTCACGCTATAGAAATATTTCTGTTGTAAAAAAAGTGAATGGCCAACAGGAAAGACAAGATAAAGAAAAAGAAGGAACAGAAGTAAAGGCAAGCAACTAAAGATTGAAACTAAATTCTACTGTTGACAGCTAAACTGCTTAATGATAAAATTATTAAGTGTGTTAAAAACCGCTGTCCTGATGGGAGGAAGGCGAATGGCGGGACAAGATTGCCCTTCTAAGCGGGTGGTTGGAGCGAAGCAGACTCTAAAAGCAATAATGAATTGCAATGTACTTCAAGTCTACATTGCAAAAGATGCGGAAGAACATGTTACTAAAAAAATAAAAGAACTATGTGAGGAAAAATCAATTAGAATAGTGTACGTCGATACTATGAAAGAACTTGGGGTAATATGTGGTATTGACGTAAATGCTGCCGCTGCAGCGGATATTATAGGTGAAAAGAAATAATTACCCCTTTGAGGGGGGTAATTATTTCTTGATTTATTTGGAAGGAGGTGCAAAAATGCCAACAATAAATCAGTTAGTAAGACAAGGAAGAAAGCCAGTAAAATATAAATCTGCTGCTCCAGCTTTAGAGGGTAATCCTCAAAAGAGAGGAGTTTGTGTTGTAGTAAAGACTACAACTCCTAAGAAGCCAAATTCAGCACTACGAAAAATAGCAAGGGTTAGGCTAACAAATGGTACAGAGGTTACAGCGTACATCCCTGGTATAGGTCACAATTTGCAGGAACACTCTGTAGTTTTAGTAAGGGGTGGAAGGGTTAAAGACCTCCCAGGTGTAAGGTACAAGATAATAAGAGGAGCTCTTGATGCTGCGGGTGTTGCCAATAGAAAGCAAGCTCGTTCAAGGTATGGCGCTAAAAAGCCTAAAAAGTAAAAAGATGAAATGGAACTATAAAAGTATCTAGTAGAGCCGATTATTGTAAAGTTTTTACACAAAAGGAGGGAAAAGGATGCCGAGAAAAGGCCATGTAGAGAGAAGAGAGGTCCTTCCTGATCCTGTATATAATAGTAAAAAAGTTTCAAAACTAATTAATAAATTAATGTGGGATGGTAAAAAGAGCTTAGCTCAGAAAATTTGTTATGGAGCTTTTGACATAATAAGAGAAAAGACAGGAAGAGACCCTCTAGAAGTTTTTGAAGAAGCTTTAAATAATGTCATGCCTGTTCTTGAGGTAAGGCCTCGAAGAGTAGGTGGTGCCACTTACCAAGTTCCTGTGGAAGTAAGGCCTGAAAGAAGGTTATCTCTTGGAATAAGATGGCTTGTAGAGTATGCAAGGCAAAGAAGTGGCAAATCTATGATGGAAAAATTAGCAGCAGAAATAATGGATGCTGCAAATAATACTGGTGGAAGTGTTAAGAAGAAAGAAGATACTCATAAGATGGCGGAAGCTAACAAAGCATTTGCTCACTATAGATGGTAAAAGTAGTTTATAGGGGGTAGTGAACTAAGGGACAGGAAAGGAGGATGGAAGATGCCAAGAGACTACAGCTTAGATAAAGTTAGGAACATTGGTATTATGGCGCATATAGATGCAGGAAAAACCACTACTACCGAGCGAATACTTTTTTACACAGGAAAAGTTTATAAGTTAGGAGAAGTCCACGAAGGTACTGCTACAATGGACTGGATGGTACAAGAGCAGGAAAGAGGTATAACTATAACTTCTGCGGCTACTACTTGTTATTGGAAAGGACATAAAATAAACATTATTGATACGCCGGGACACGTGGACTTTACTGTGGAAGTTGAAAGGTCTCTAAGAATATTAGATGGAGCTGTTGCGGTTTTTTCTGCAAAAGAGGGTGTTGAACCTCAATCTGAAACTGTATGGAGACAGGCTGACAAATATCATGTTCCGAGAATTGCTTATGTAAATAAAATGGATATAATAGGTGCTGACTTTTTCAATGTAATAAAAATGATAAAGGAAAGATTGGGAGCTAATCCTGTAGCTATACAAATTCCTATTGGAAAAGAAGATACTTTCAGAGGCATTGTGGATTTAATTAAAATGGAAGCTATAATATATGAAGATGATTTAGGTACTGTAATGGATGAAACTGAAATACCTGATGACTTAAAAGATTTAGCTGAGGAGTATAGAGAAAAACTATTAGAAGCAGTTTCTGAGCAAGATGAAACTATTTTAGAAAAGTATTTAGAAAGTGAAGAAATAACTGAAGAGGAGATTCACAAAGCCTTAAGAAAAGGAACTATAAATGGTGAATTAGTACCAGTTGTCTGTGGTTCTTCATATAAAAATAAAGGGATTCAGCCTATGTTGGATGCGATAGTGAGATATCTTCCTTCTCCACTTGATTTGCCACCGGTAAAAGGTATGGCATTAGGCACAGGAGAAGAGGTAGAGAGAAAAGTTGATGATTCAGAGCCTTTCTCAGCGTTGGCATTTAAAATTATGGCGGACCCTTATGTAGGTAAACTTGCTTTTTTTAGAGTATATTCAGGGACTTTAAACGCGGGGTCATATGTGCTAAATTCTACAAAGGGTAAAAAAGAAAGAATAGGAAGAATCCTGCGAATGCATGCAAATCACAGAGAAGAAATTGATGCTGTATACACGGGTGATATAGTTGCAGCCGTTGGACTAAAAGATACTACAACAGGAGATACGCTCTGTGATGAAAATCATCCAATAATTTTAGAATCAATGGATTTTCCAGAACCAGTTATTTCTGTTGCTATAGAGCCTAAGACTAAAGCTGCTCAAGAAAAAATGACTATGGCTTTATTGAAACTAGCTGAAGAAGACCCTACTTTTAAGACGTATACTGACCAAGAGACAGGACAGACAATAATAGCTGGTATGGGAGAATTGCATTTAGAGATAATTGTTGATAGGCTAAGAAGAGAGTTTAATGTTGATTGCAATGTAGGTAAGCCTCAAGTTGCTTACAAAGAGACTATCACTAAACCTGTTAAAATTGAAGGTAAATTTATCAGGCAGTCTGGTGGACGTGGTCAGTATGGCCATGTTTGGCTGGAGATGGAACCTGCTCCAAGAGGAGAAGGCTATACATTTGAAAACCGCATTGTAGGAGGAGTTATTCCAAAAGAATATATTCCTGCAGTTGACGTAGGTGTTCAAGAAGCTATGCAAAACGGTGTTCTTGGAGGATATCCTGTTATCGATGTAAAAGTGGCATTGGTAGATGGTTCTTACCATGAAGTTGACTCCTCAGATATGGCATTTAAAATAGCTGGTTCTATAGCATTTAAGGAAGGTATGAAAAAGGCAAATCCTGTTCTTTTGGAACCTATTATGAAAGTGGAAGTTGTAGTTCCAGAAGAATACATGGGAGATATAATAGGAGATATAAATGCGCGACGTGGAAGAGTTGAAGGAATGGAAGCAAGAGCTGGAGCCCAAGTTATAAGAGCATTTGTGCCACTTGCTGAAATGTTTGGATATGCCACTGATTTAAGGTCAAAAACTCAAGGAAGAGGAACTTACACTATGCAGTTCCATCATTATGAGGAAGTTCCTAAAAATATTGCTGATCAAATATTAGAAAAGAAGTGAAGGAGGAAAAGAAGATGGCGAAGCAAAAATTTGAGAGGAAGAAGCCCCACGTAAACGTAGGGACGATAGGACACGTAGACCATGGTAAGACGACGTTGACAGCAGCGATAACGATGGTATTATCGAAGGCAGGGATGGCAGAGGCGAAGGGATATGAGGAGATAGACAAGGCGCCGGAGGAGAGGACAAGGGGGATAACGATAAACACGACTCACGTAGAATATGAGACAGAGAAGAGGCACTATGCGCACGTAGACTGTCCGGGGCATGCTGACTATGTAAAGAACATGATAACAGGGGCAGCACAGATGGACGGGGCGATATTAGTAGTATCAGCAGCAGACGGGCCGATGCCCCAGACGAGGGAACACATATTATTGGCGAGGCAGGTAGGAGTACCATATATAGTAGTATTTTTAAACAAGGCAGACATGGTAGACGATCCAGAATTAATAGAACTAGTAGAGATGGAAGTAAGGGAATTATTGAATGAATATGAGTTTCCTGGGGATGACACACCGATAGTAGTAGGGTCAGCACTTAAGGCATTAGAGTGTGGATGTGGCAAGAGAGAGTGCGAATGGTGCGGGAAGATATGGCAGTTAATGGATGTAGTAGACGAATATATACCGACACCGGAGAGAGATATAGACAAGCCATTTTTAATGCCAGTAGAGGACGTATTTACGATAACAGGGAGAGGGACTGTAGCGACAGGGAGAGTAGAGAGAGGGAAGGTAAAGGTAGGAGACGAAGTAGAGATAATAGGATTGACGACGGAATCAAGGAAGACAGTAGTAACAGGGGTAGAGATGTTTAGGAAGACGCTGGATGAGGCGCAAGCAGGGGACAACATAGGAGTATTATTAAGAGGAGTGCAGAGGGACGAAATAGAGAGAGGGCAGGTACTGGCGAAGCCAGGGACGATAAAGCCGCACACGAAATTTGAGGCACAAGTTTACGTATTGACGAAGGAAGAAGGAGGAAGGCACACGCCATTTTTCAATGGATACAGGCCACAATTTTACTTTAGGACGACAGACGTTACAGGTGTAATAAACTTGCCGGATGGAGTAGAGATGGTAATGCCAGGGGACCACGTAACGATAAAAGTAGAGTTAATAACACCGATAGCGATGGAAGAAGGTTTGAAGTTTGCTATAAGAGAAGGCGGCCGTACAGTAGGTGCTGGCGTCGTGTCAGCTATCATAGAGTAGCATCGTATTTTTGTGCTAATAGCAGCTGCTATTAGCACAAAAATATTGATATGTCAAGTCTTGCAATGATTTAGAACTTGAGATAGAATATTAAAGCTGGTGTCGCAGGTAAGATTTTTTTTTGACAATAAAACGCCTGGATATGTGGATATAGAAAAGTGTGATGATTGATAGAAGGAGGGAAAGTAAAATGCCCAAGCAAAAAATTCGCATACGTTTAAAGGCTTTTGACCATGCTATTTTAGATCAATCGGCTCAAAAAATAGTGGAGACTGCAAAAAGGACAGGTGCAGAGGTTTCTGGACCTATTCCATTGCCAACAGAAAAAGATATTATAACTATTTTAAGAGCTCCTCACAAATATAAAGATTCAAGAGAACAGTTTGAGATAAGAACTCATAAGAGATTAATTGATATTTTAAATCCAACACCTAAGACAGTAGATGCTCTTATGAGATTAGATTTACCATCTGGTGTGGATATTGAAATAAAACTGTAAAAGGCAATAAAGAAAAAAACAAAAAATTAAAAAGAAATTAAGACGCAAAAGCGTCCGCTGATTTCAGGAGGTGGATAAAAGAATGAAAAAAGGTATCTTAGGTAAAAAACACGGTATGACACAAATATTTAATGAAAAAGGAGAAGTAATTCCTGTCACAGTAATTGAAGCAGGTCCTTGTGTTGTCGTGCAGAAAAAAACAGTGGAGACTGATGGATACAATGCTATTCAAGTTGGTTTTGGAGATGTTAAAGAAAAAAGACTTACAAAACCTTTAATAGGACATTTTAAAAAAGTAGGAGTGCCTTTTAAGAGATATTTAAGAGAATTTAAATTAGATGACATAAGTGGATATGAAGTAGGTAGCGAAATAAGGGTAGATATTTTTAAACCAGGAGATAGAGTAGATGTAACAGGTATTTCAAAAGGTAAAGGCTTTGCAGGTGTTGTAAAGAGATATGGCGCTAATAGAGGACCTATGTCTCACGGTTCCAAATATCATAGAAGAGTAGGTTCGATGGGTGCAACCACAGACCCAGGAAGAACTTTTAAAGGCAAAATTATGCCTGGGCATATGGGACATGAAAGAGTAACTATACAAAACCTCGAAGTTGTAAAAGTTGATCCTGAATTAAATTTATTGTTAGTAAAAGGATCAGTGCCAGGACCTAAAGGTTCCTTGCTCATTATAAAGGATTCCGTGAAGAGCAAGTGATGAAAGGAGGAAGAAAGATGCCTAAGGTAGCGGTTTACAATGTAAAAGGGGAACAGGTAGGAGAAATAGAACTAAAGGATTCAGTTTTTGGTGTGCCAGTAAATGTTTCTGTTATGCATGAAGCAGTGCTAAATTATTTGGCGAATCAAAGGCAGGGTACCCATTCGACCAAAACCCGCGGCGAAGTTCGTGGTGGTGGAAGAAAACCTTGGAGACAAAAGGGGACAGGAAGAGCACGTCAAGGAAGTATAAGAGCTCCTCAATGGATTAAAGGTGGTATTGTCTTTGGACCAAAGCCAAGAGATTACAGTTATAAGTTACCTAAAAAAGTAAAAAGATTAGCTTTAAAATCTGCTCTTTCTTCTAAAGTTAGAGATAACGAGATAATTGTATTAGATGAATTCAAATTAGATCAGCCAAAGACTAAAAAAGTTGTTGAACTTCTTGAAAATTTTAATGTTGATAGCGCGTTAATAGTGGTACCTGAAGGGGAAAAGAACATAGAACTCTCAGCAAGAAATATACCAGGTGTTAAAACTTTATATGCTAATTATTTGAATACTTATGATATTTTAAAATACGACAAGTTTATCATAACAAAGGATGCCGTGGGCATAGTCGAGGAGGTGTACGCCTAATGGAGGCACGCGACATTATAATACGCCCAGTAATAACTGAAAAAAGTATGAACCTCATGAGTGAGAGAAAATATACTTTTATTGTGGATAAAAGAGCAAATAAAATTCAAATAAAGAAAGCTGTAGAAGACATATTTGGGGTCAAAGTGGAAAAAGTATATACAATGAATTACAAAGGAAAGCCAAAGAGAATGGGAAAATACGAAGGAAGGACAGAAGCTTACAAAAAAGCAATAGTGAAACTTACTCCAGATAGTAAAGGTATCGAATTCTTTGAAGGGTTGCAGGCATAATTTTAAGTTTAAGGAGGGAAAAAAGAAATGGGAATAAAATCTTTTAAGCCGACATCTCCCGGCAGACGTCAAATGACGGTATTGACTTTTGAGGAAGTTACTAAGGATAAGCCAGAGAAATCCTTAGTTGTTACTTTAACTAAATCGGGTGGAAGAAATGTATATGGGAGAATTACTGTCAGACATCGTGGGGGCGGACATAAGAGAAAATATAGGATTATAGATTTCAAGAGAGATAAGGACGGAGTACCAGGGAAAGTTGCTGCTATTGAGTACGATCCAAATAGAACAGCTTATATTGCACTTATACATTATTTAGATGGGGAAAAAAGATATATCATTGCTCCTTATGGACTAAAAGTGGGAGACATAGTAGAATCTGGTGAAAATGTAGACATTAAGGTAGGAAATGCTTTGCCTTTAAGGAATATTCCTGTAGGTACAATAATCCATAACATCGAGCTTATACCAGGAAAAGGTGGACAATTAGTGAGAGCGGCAGGTACAGCGGCACAGCTTATGGCTAAAGAAGGGGATTATGTTCAAGTTAGAATGCCTTCAGGAGAAATTAGATTGATAAAGGCTGACTGTCGTGCAACCATTGGACAAGTATCAAATTTAGACCATGAAAATGTAAAGATAGGTAAAGCAGGAAGGTCAAGATGGCTTGGAAGAAGACCAACTGTTAGAGGTTCAGCAATGAATCCGGTTGACCATCCACATGGTGGTGGTGAAGGTAAAGCACCTATCGGACATCCAGGCCCACTTACACCATGGGGCAAGCCTGCATTGGGTTATAAGACACGTAAGAAAGGCAAAGCTTCGGATAAATTTATCATTAAGAGACGCAAATAGTTGGTGAAAGGAGGTAAATGCCTTGAGCAGGTCTGTAAAAAAAGGTCCCTATGTTGATCCAAAACTTCTTAAAAAGATTGTTGAAATGAATAAAAAGAATGAGAAAAAAGTAATCAAAACATGGTCAAGGAGCTCGACAATTGTGCCAGAAATGGTTGGACATACAATAGCTGTCCATGACGGCAGAAAGCATGTACCTGTTTATATAACTGAAGCGATGGTAGGCCACAAGTTAGGGGAATTTGCTCCTACTCGAACCTTCCACGGACATGCTGATACTGAAAAAACTTCCAAAGTTAAATAGGCAAAGGAGGAGATAACGTGGAGGCAAGGGCAATAGCCAGATATGTAAGAATTTCGCCTCGAAAGGTAAGATTAGTTCTTAACCTGATTCGTGGCAAGCATGTGGATGAAGCCTTAACTATTTTAAGGTTTACTCCAAAAAGAGCCTCAGGAATAGTTGCCAAGGTTCTTAAATCAGCCATTGCTAATGCTGAAAATAACCATGGAATGAATAGAGATAATCTGTATGTAGCGAAGGCTGTGGCAGATGAAGGCCCTACAATGAAGAGAGTTTTCCCAAGAGCGATGGGAAGAGCAGATATTATGAGAAAGAGAACCAGTCATATAACGATAGTCGTGAAGGAAAAAGAATAAAGGAGGGATATGCGTGGGCCAAAAGGTACATCCATATGGACTTAGAGTTGGAGTTACACAAGATTGGCTAGCTAAATGGTATGCGGATGATAAAGATTTTTCAAAACTCTTAACAGAAGACATTAAAATAAGAAATTATATAAAAGAAAAACTGTATTCAGCTGGGATTCCTAAAATAGTTATTGAGAGAGCGTCCAATAGGATAAAAATAGATATTCATGCTGCTAAACCAGGAATGGTAATTGGCAAAGGTGGAGCAGGTATTGACAAGTTGAGAGAAGAATTGGAAAAAATGACCAATAAGACAGTTATACTTAATATTGTGGAAGTCAAAACTCCTGAACTTAGTGCACAACTAGTAGCTGAGAATATTGCAGCTCAAATTGAAAAAAGGATATCCTATAGAAGGGCTATGAAACAAGCCATAGCAAGAGTGATGAAATTAGGTGCTAAAGGCATTAAAATTGCTTGTTCGGGTAGATTGGCTGGTGCAGAAATTGCTCGTACTGAAAGGTATCATGAAGGAGTTGTACCGCTTCAAACTTTAAGAGCGGATATTGACTATGGCTTTGCAGAGGCGAACACTACTTATGGGAAAATAGGAGTAAAAGTTTGGATAAATAAAGGAGAGATACTGCCACAGCCTAAAAAGCAGGTAACCGCGGAAGGAGGTAAGTAAAACATGTTAATGCCAAAAAGAGTGAAATACAGAAAACAACAACGGGGCAGAATAAAAGGAAATGCTACTCGTGGTAATACCCTGACTTATGGAGAATATGGGTTGCAAGCGCTGGAACCTGGTTGGATTACAGCCACCCAAATTGAGGCAGCAAGGGTTGCAATGACGAGGTTTATAAAAAGAGGCGGAAAAGTGTGGATAAAAATTTTCCCTGATAAGCCGGTTACTAAAAAACCAGCTGAAACTCGTATGGGTTCAGGGAAGGGGTCACCAGAATTTTGGGTAGCAGTTGTGAAGCCAGGTAGAGTTCTTTTTGAAATAGGTGGAGTATCAGAAGAAGTTGCAAAAGAGGCTTTAAGGCTTGCAATGCATAAACTGCCTATAAAGACAAAGTTTTTAAAACGTGAAGAATTGGGTGGTGAAGATAATGAAAGCTAAGGAAATAAGAGAACTTACCAATGAGGAATTGCTTCAAAAGCTTTCGGACTTAAAAGCAGAACTTTTTAATTTGAGATTTCAACTTGCTACCGGCCAATTAGATAACCCTATGAGGATAAGAGATGTAAGAAAAACAATTGCGAGAATAAAGACAATTTTGAGAGAGCGGGAATTAGGAATTAGGCAAAATAAAGCATAAGGAAGGAGGGCATTCACTTGGAAAGAGGCCACAGGAAAGTTAGAATTGGAACAGTAGTAAGTAATAAAATGCAAAAAACTATTGTAGTTGCTGTAGAAGACAGAGTAAGGCATCCTCTTTATGGAAAGACAATAAAAAGAACTAAAAAGTTCAAAGTTCACGATGAAAATAATGTATGCAATGTTGGAGATATAGTAAAGATAATGGAAACAAGACCACTTAGCAAAGAAAAAAGATGGAGATTAGTTGAAATAGTTAAAAGAGCTGAATAATTTGAAAGGAGGTAAACTCAAATGATTCAACCTCAAACTCGATTGAAAGTAGCAGATAATACAGGTGCAAAAGAAATTATGTGTATTCGCTTGGAAGGCGGTTCAAATAGAAAGTTTTCAAATGTAGGAGATGTAATAGTTGCTTCTGTAAAAAGTGCAACACCCGGTGGTGTTGTGAAAAAAGGTGAAGTTGTTAAAGCGGTAATCGTAAGGACAAAGAAAGGAATTGCTCGAAAAGATGGCACTTATATAAAATTTGACGATAATGCTGCGGTTATTATAAGGGATGATAAACAACCAAGAGGTACTCGTATTTTTGGACCAGTTGCAAGAGAATTGAGAGAAAAAGACTTCATGAAAATTATTTCTTTGGCTCCTGAAGTGCTTTAAGGAGGGTGGAAAATGGCACAGAATAAATTGCACGTAAAAAAAGGAGATATGGTTGTTGTAATTTCAGGTAAGGATAAGGGTAAGAAAGGCAAAGTATTGCAAGCCTTTCCTAAAGAAGGCAAAGTAATTGTAGAAGGTGTTAATGTTGTGACAAAGCACAGGAAATCGACAAATCCGCAAAAACCAGGTGGAATAATTCACCAAGAAGCGCCAATTTACAGTTCGAAGGTTATGCTCTATTGTGAAAATTGTGGAAGAGGAGTTCGCTATGGGGTAAAAGTCCTTGAAAATGGCGAAAAAGTGCGTTACTGCAAGAGGTGCAATGAAACGCTATAATTACAAAAAGGAAGGAGGCTCATTATGTCAAGGCTGAGAGAAAAATACAAAAAAGAAGTTGTGCCAGCGCTGATGGAACGTTTTGGCTATAAAAATATAATGCAGGTTCCTAAAGTTGAAAAAGTTGTTATAAATATAGGTGTGGGTGAAGCAAAAGAAAATCCTAAGGCGCTGGAAGCAGCAGTCAATGATTTGACAATGATTGCGGGACAAAAACCAGTTATTACAAGAGCTAAAAGGTCAATCGCAAATTTCAAAATTCGTAAGGGAATGCCAATTGGAGTAAAAGTTACTTTGCGCGGAGAAAGAATGTATGAATTTATGGATAAACTTTTCAATATAGCTTTGCCTCGTGTGAGAGACTTCAAAGGGGTTTCTCCTAATTCTTTCGATGGAAGAGGGAATTATGCTTTAGGAATCAAAGAACAATTAATTTTTCCTGAAATTGACTATGATAAGATAGATAAGATAAGAGGAATGGATATAATTATTGTTACAACTGCTAAAACCGATGAAGAAGCGAAGGGATTGTTAGAACTTTTAGGTATGCCATTTGCAAAGTAAAGGAGGTAAAATTATATGGCAAGAAAGGCTTTGATAGTAAAGCAGCAAAAGCCTCAAAAATACAAGACAAGAGAATACAATAGGTGCAAAATTTGTGGCAGACCTCATGCATATTTGAGGAAATTTGGCATGTGCCGTATATGCTTCAGAAAGTATGCCCATCAAGGAATGATACCAGGTGTTAAAAAAGCAAGTTGGTAAAAGAGGGGAGGTAGTACAATGGTAATGACAGATCCTATAGCAGATATGCTAACTCGGATAAGAAATGCGAACATTGCAAGACATGAAACAGTAGAAATACCTGCTTCAAACATGAAAAGGGCTATTGCAATGATTATGCTAAAAGAAGGGTTTATAAAATCAGTAGAAGAAATAGACGATGGAAAAGGTGGTATTCTCAAACTAACATTAAAGTATGGCCCTAACAAAGAAAGAGTTATATCTGGTTTGAAAAGAATAAGCAAACCTGGTTTGAGAGTATATGCAAGGCACGATGAATTGCCAAGAGTATTAGGAGGATTGGGTATTGCAATTATTTCAACATCAAAGGGAATCATGACAGATAAAGAAGCAAGAAAAGCAGGAGTTGGAGGAGAAGTTATTTGCTACATTTGGTGATTTCAATAAGGAGGTGTGGTCAGTGTCTAGAATTGGTAGATTGCCAATAGAAATACCAAAGGGAGTAGAAGTTAAAGTAAGTCCTGATAATGTAATAACTGTAAAAGGTACAAAAGGCACTTTAGAAAAAAAGTTTCCGCCGATTGTAAATATAGAAATAAAAGATAATCAATTAATTGTAACTCGAAATGGCGACGATAAAGAAGAAAGAGCAATGCACGGAACTACAAGAGCAATAATAGCAAATATGGTAAAAGGCGTAACTCAAGGCTTTGAAAAAACATTAGAGATAGTAGGGATAGGATATCGTGCAGCAAAACAAGGGAAGAAATTAGTGTTAAATGTTGGATACTCTCATCCGGTAGAAATAGAAGAAGAGCCAGGGATTGAAATTGTCGTAGAAGGTAATAACAAAATAATTGTAAGGGGAGCCGATAAAGAAAAAGTAGGGCAAGTTGCTGCAAATATCAGAAGAGTCCGTGAACCAGATGCTTATCAGGGCAAGGGCATAAGATATGCAGGAGAAGTTGTGAGATTAAAAGAAGGCAAAACTGGTAAGAAGTAAGGGGTGAGATGATGATTACAAAACCAAATAGGAACGAATTAAGAAAAACACGTCATTTAAGAGTAAGAAAAAAAGTTTTTGGAACACCAGAAAGACCACGTCTTAATGTTTTTAAAAGTTTGAAGCATATTTATGCGCAAATTATCGATGATACTAAAGGGCATACTCTTGTCTATGCTTCTACGTTAGATCCTGAACTTAGAGGCATTGCAAAAGGAGCAAATAAGCAGTCTGCTAAATTGGTAGGAGAGCTAATTGCGAAGAGAGCTTTAGAAAAAGGCATAAAAGATGTTGTATTTGATAGGGGCGGCTATATTTATCACGGTGTAGTAAAAGAATTGGCTGATGCTGCACGGCAAGCGGGATTAAATTTCTAACAAGGAGGGAAATGAATGGCTCGAGTTGATTGGACAAAGTTAGATTTAAAAGAAAGAGTCGTAAGCATAAATCGTGTTGCAAAAGTTGTGAAGGGCGGTAAGAATTTTAGATTTAGTGTCACAGTTGTAGTTGGAGACGCCGATAAAGGCTATGTAGGAGTAGGAAGAGGTAAAGCTGCAGAAATTCCAGATGCAATTAGAAAAGCTATAGAGGATGCAAAAAAACACTTAATTAAAGTTCCAATTGTAGGAACTACTATTCCTCATGAAGTCATAGGAGAATTTGGAGCTGGAAAAGTACTCTTGAAACCTGCCAGAGAAGGTACTGGTGTTATTGCAGGAGGACCTGTTCGCGCAGTGTTAGAGTCTGCAGGTATAAAAGACGTTTTGACGAAGTCACTTGGGTCTTCTAATGCAACTAATATGGTTTATGCTACTATTGAAGGGTTAAAAAGACTTAGAACAGCAGAAGAAGTAGCGAGATTACGCGGAATTCCAGTAAGCCAACTGTTTGAATAAGCACAAAAGCAATATAGGAGGTGCAAAAATGAGACTGCACGATTTAAAACCAGCTGAAAGAACGAGACGTGAAAGAAAAAGAGTAGGAAGAGGAATAGGTTCTGGACATGGTAAAACTTCAGGAAGAGGACAAAAAGGGCAAAAAGCAAGAAGTGGCGGTGGAGTGCGTCCGGGTTTTGAAGGAGGCCAAATGCCACTTACAAGAAGACTCCCAAAAAGAGGTTTTACTAACATATTCAAAAAAGAATATGCAATTGTAAATGTTGGAACTTTAGAAGAAAGGTTTGTGGATGGAGCGGTAATTACTCCTGAAGTTTTAATAGAAAGTGGTATAATTAAAGATGTAAAAGATGGGGTTAAGATATTAGGTGACGGAGATTTAAGCAAAAAATTCACTGTGAAGGCTCATAAATTCAGTCAAAGTGCCATTGAAAAAATACAAGCCGTTGGGGGAAAGGCAGAGGTGATTTAAAGTGTTTCAAACCCTTGTCAATGCTTGGAAGGTCGATGATATAAGGAAAAGGATACTTTATACTTTAGGAATGCTAGTGATATTTAGACTAGGGTCCCATATTCCTGTACCAGGAGTTGACCCGAAGCTGATTGCTCAAATACTTGGTCAAGGGCAATTGTTCGGATTTTTTGACATAATATCCGGCGGTGCTTTTCGAGAATTTACAATTTTTGCCATGAGCATTGTGCCTTACATTAACGCTTCAATTATAATGCAACTTTTGACAATAGCGATTCCCTCTCTTGAACAAATGGCAAAAGAAGGGGAAGAGGGAAGAAAGAAAATTGCTCAGTATACCAGATATTTAACAGTTGTACTTGCCTTGATACAAGCTATAGGAATGACAATTGGGCTAAAGGGTGCAGTCATCAATCCTACATTTTTTAACTTTACGGTCATTGTTATAACTTTGACGGCAGGTACTGCTTTTCTGATGTGGTTAGGTGAAAAAATTACTGAAAATGGAATAGGCAACGGAAGTTCATTAATAATTTTTGCGGGGATAGTTTCTAGGATTCCTAACATGATATATTTGACAAGCGAATATATTAAAGCAGGTACTGCTAATATTTTTGGTGCTATTGCTTTTGTAGTTGCGGAGCTTATAATGATAGTATTGATAATTCTAGCAACAGAAGGGCAAAGAAGAATTCCGGTGCAGTATGCCAAAAGGGTTGTTGGCAGAAAAGTTTATGGGGGCCAAAGTACTCACATTCCTATAAGAATAAACATGGCAGGGGTTATTCCTATTATATTTGCTCTTTCACTATTGCAGTTTCCGCAACAATTAGCAACCTTTTTCCCACGGTCGTCATTTTACAACTTTGTGCAAAAATGGCTTAGCACAAGTGGGCTAATATACAATATTTTAGATATATTATTGATAATAGGGTTTACTTATTTCTATACAGCAGTAATCTTCAATCCAGCAGATGTATCAGATAATTTAAAAAAATATGGTGGATTTATTCCTGGAATAAGGCCAGGAAAACCAACTACAGATTATCTTACAAAGGTATTGAATAGAGTTACTTTTGTAGGAGCATTGTTCTTAGCATTTATTGCTACAATGCCAGTAATTTTAATGAATATAACAGGGTTACAACTTTACTTTGGAGGTACAGCACTTTTAATAGCAGTTGGTGTGGCACTTGATACTATGAAACAAATTGAGGGACACCTTATCATGAGGAACTATCAAGGATTTTTGAAATAAAGGGGGAGGATTTATGAGAGTAATACTTTTAGGGCCCCCAGGTGCTGGCAAAGGGACACAAGCTGTGAAAATTGCTAAGGAGTTTGACATTCCTCATATTTCAACAGGAGATATTTTTAGACAAAATTTAAGAGATAATACTGACTTAGGGAAACTAGCAAAAGAATACATGGACAAAGGCTTATTGGTCCCCGATGAAGTTACGAATAAAATAGTGGAAGATAGATTAAAAAAAGATGATTGCCAAAAAGGGTTTTTGTTAGACGGATATCCAAGGAATGTGACACAAGCGGAAGAATTGGATAGATTTTTGCAGCAAAAAGGAACCTATCTTGATTGCATTCTAAATATTGAAGTTGAGGAAGATGCTTTGATAGAAAGGATTACTGGCAGGAGAGTATGTCCTAATTGTGGTGCTACTTATCATATAAAGACTTCTCCTCCTGCAGTTGACAATGTATGTGACAAATGTAGCACAAAACTTATACAGCGTTCCGACGATAAGTTAGAATCAGTTGTGAAAAGACTAGAAGTTTATAAAAGTCAAACTAAGCCTTTGATTGAGTATTATGCAAAGAAAAACATTTTAGTGAATATTGATGGAAACAAATCGGTAGAAGAAGTATTTGAAGATATAAAAAGGGTTTTGGGAGACAGAGGCAAATGATATATATCAAGTCTAAAAATGAGATTGATTTGATGAGAACAGCTGGCAAGGTAATAGCAAATCTCTTTGAGGTTTTAGAAAGGGCAATTAAGCCAGGAGTTACGACGTTAGAGCTTAATAGAATTGCAGAAGACTTTATAATAAAAAATGGCTGTAAACCTGCCTTCAAAGGTCTATATGGTTTTCCTGCCAGTATTTGCACTTCAATAAACGAAGAAGTGGTTCATGGGATACCAAGTTTAAGAAAACTTAAAGAAGGCGATATTATAAGTATAGACCTTGGAGCTACCTATAAAGGGTATAATGCAGATGCAGCAAGGACTTTTCCTGTTGGAGATATATCAAAGGAAGCACAAAAATTGATTGAGGTCACAAAAAATAGCTTTTTTGAGGGTATAAAATACGCGAGAGAAGGGAATAGGTTATCTGATATTTCTCACGCAATACAAACTTATGTAGAAAGTCATGGCTTTTCAGTAGTAAGAGAATATGTTGGACATGGGATAGGTATAAAAATGCATGAAGATCCACAGATTCCTAATTTTGGTCTCCCTGGAAGAGGGCCTAGATTAAAAAGAGGAATGGGCCTTGCTATAGAACCTATGGTAAATGCGGGGCATTATGCAGTAAGAACATTAGAAGATAATTGGACAGTAGTGACTGTTGATGGCAGTTTATCAGCCCATTACGAAAATACTGTTGTTATTACGGATGGGGACCCAGAAATACTGACCATTTTATAAGAGGTGAATTTATTAATGGAAGACTTGCAAATTGGTCAGGTAGTGAGGAGCAAAGCAGGTCGCGACAAAGGCAGAATTTTTGTAGTAGTAGGAAAGTTTGATGACCAACACGTTCTTGTAGCTGATGGGGACCTTCGAAAGATAGAAAAACCTAAGAAAAAGAAGTTTAAACACCTTCAAAGATATAATGACGTGATTTGGCAGATTAAAGAAAAAATTCAAAAGAGCGATAAATTAACGAATGAAGAAATCAGAAAATTTTTAGAACCTTATAAATCCTAAGTCAATAAGGAGGAATGGATATCCTTGGCAAAAGATGATGTTATTGAAGTTGAGGGCACAGTGATAGAGGCTTTACCAAATGCTATGTTTCAAGTACAATTAGATAATGGGCATAAAGTATTAGCCCATGTATCCGGAAAACTGAGAATGAATTTTATACGAATACTTCCAGGAGACAGGGTGACAGTAGAATTGTCTCCTTATGACTTGAGTCGTGGAAGAATAGTATGGCGTGGAAAGTGATAAGGAGGGTGCGAGATGAAAGTGAGACCATCTGTAAAACCTATTTGCGAAAAATGTAAAGTTATAAAAAGAAAAGGTAAAGTTATGGTAATTTGTGAAAATCCAAAGCATAAACAAAAACAAGGCTAGGAGGTGTGAAAATGGCGAGAATTGCAGGCGTTGACTTGCCAAGAGATAAACGAGTGGAAATAGCTTTGACATATATATATGGTATTGGCCGTTCTCGTTCAAATGAGATACTTGCTAAAGCAGGTGTAAATCCAGACACAAGGGTCAAGGATTTGACAGAAGAAGAAGTATCTAGATTGAGAGAGATAATTGATAAAGAATACAAAGTTGAAGGCGACTTAAGAAAAGAAGTTGCCATGAACATCAAAAGGTTAATGGATATAGGATGCTACAGAGGAATAAGGCATAAAAGAGGACTACCCGTAAGAGGACAAAGAACAAGGACTAATGCTAGAACGAGAAAGGGTCCAAGGAAAACTGTTGCTAAGAAGAAGAAGTAAGAATAAGGAGGGGAAATAATGGCTAAAAGAGTAAAAAGAGCTGGCAGAAAACGCGAGAAAAAACACGTAGAAAGAGGAATTGCCCATATTCATTCTACGTTTAACAATACCATTGTGACTATAACGGATCCTGCTGGAAATACAATTTCTTGGGCAAGTGCTGGTACAATAGGCTTTAAAGGCTCAAGAAAATCCACTCCCTTTGCAGCACAAATGGCGGCAGAATCAGCAGCTAAGGCAGCAATGGATCATGGAATGAAAACAGTTGATGTTTATGTTAAAGGACCTGGTGCAGGTAGAGAAGCAGCAATAAGGGCTTTACAGGCTGCTGGGCTTGAAGTGAGTCTTATAAAAGATGTGACTCCAATTCCTCACAATGGCTGCAGACCACCTAAGAGGAGAAGAGTATAAGGAGGTGCGATTATGGGAAGATATATAGGACCAACTTGCAGATTGTGCAGAAGAGAAGGCATGAAATTATATTTAAAAGGAGATAAGTGTTATACAGACAAATGTCCTGTTGCAAGAAGAGGATATGCACCAGGGCAACATGGACAAGAAAAGAAAAAACTCACTAACTACGGCATGCAATTACGAGAAAAACAAAAACTCAAAAGGTACTATGGCGTTTTAGAGAGACAATTTGTCAGATATTATGAAGAAGCAGAGAGAATGAAAGGAATCACAGGAGAAAATTTGTTACAACTTTTAGAAAGACGTCTTGATAATGTAGTGTATAGGTTAGGCTTTGCAGCATCTCGGCCACAAGCAAGACAATTGGTAAGCCATGGTCATATAGAAGTAAATGGTAAGAAAGTTGATATACCATCTTTCTTAGTAAAGCCAGGAGATGTAATATCTGTGAGGGAAAAGAGCCGTTCAATGGAATTAATAAAGAATAATTTAGAAGTATCCAGAAATGTACCTGATTGGTTAGAACTCAATAAAGATGCTTTTGAAGGTAGAGTAGTTTCATTGCCAAGAAGAGAACACATAGATCTGCCTATCCAAGAGCACTTGATTGTTGAGTTGTATTCTAAGTAATGATATAATCGGTTACCCTCATAAAACAGTTAAAAGGAGGGTTTACAGTGTTTGAAATGATTGAACCAAAAATAGAGATTGTTGAGCAGTCGGAAGATGGGACGTATGGGAAATTTGTAGTGGAGCCTTTAGAAAGAGGATATGGCATAACCCTTGGGAATTCTTTAAGAAGAGTACTTTTGTCCTCTCTTCCTGGTGTTGCTCCTAAATCTGTCAAAATAGATGGAGTATTGCATGAATTTTCAACCCTACCAGGAGTTAAAGAGGATGTAGTAGAAATTATACTTAACCTTAAAGAAGTGGCAGTTAAATTGCATTCAGATGAACCAGTGGTAGGGCGCATAGATGTAGAAGGAAAGGGAGAAGTTACTGCAGGTCATATAAAAGGCAGTGCTGATATAGAAATTTTAAACCCTGACCATCATATAGCTACTTTAAGTGATGATGGTAAACTCCATATGGAGATTGTGTTTGTCAAGGGAAAGGGATATGTGCCTTCAGATAAAAACAAAGAGCCTAACCAACCGATAGGCGTTATTCCAGTTGATTCTATTTTTACACCAGTAAAAAGGGTAAGCTACAATGTAGAAAATACTCGTGTAGGCCATGTTACAGACTATGATAAACTTACTTTGGAAGTATGGACAAATGGAACTATAACGCCAAAAGAAGCTATTAGTATGGCTTCTGATATGTTGATTAAGTACTTTCAAAAGTTTATATCTTTTACTGGCGAATACAAGAGTTCAGATGTTTTTGTGGACAAACCTGAGAAAAAAGTCGAGAAACCTCTTGATATGACAATTGAAGAATTAGACTTGTCTGTTAGGTCCTATAATTGTTTAAAGAGAGCTGGAATAAATACAGTACAAGAGCTCACTCAAAAGACAGAAGAAGAGATGATGAGGGTCAGAAATTTGGGTAAAAAATCTTTAGAAGAGGTTAAACAAAAACTCGAAGCATTAGGACTTAGTTTAAAAAAGGCAGACGAATAAAGGAGGGTTGAAGGTGGGTTACAGAAAATTAGGCCGTCCTTCTGACCAGAGGAGGGCTATGCTTAGAAATTTAGTTACAGATTTTTTGAAATATGGTAGAATAACTACAACAGAGGCACGAGCAAAAGAGGTTCGCAGCATTTCTGAAAAAATGATTACTCTCGGTAAAAGAGGTGATTTGCACGCAAGAAGGCAGGCTTTAGCCTATATCTTAGATGAAAGTGTAGTAAAGAAGTTATTTGACGAAATAGCACCAAAATACAAAGACAGACAAGGTGGTTACACAAGAATTTTAAAACTTGGGCCTCGCAGAGGAGATGGCGCACCATTAGTAATTATTGAATTAGTGTAAACAATCGAAGGGGTTAAGTTTGGTGCTGCAACTTAATCCCTATTTTTCATAAAGGAGTTTAACTTAAAAGAAGGTGTCCTTAATGGAACACATAATAACTACACAAAATTTATCTTTTGAATATCATGCCGAAGAACAAACTCGACACCTAGTTTTAAAGGATATAAATTTACAGTTTGAAAAAGGGCAGTTTATAGGGATCATTGGTCATAATGGGTCAGGTAAATCAACACTTGCTAAACACTTTAATGCACTTTTATTGCCGACAGAGGGAAAAGTACATGTAAAAGGAATGGACACACAAGATACAAATCATTTGTGGGATATAAGACAGACTGCTGGGCTTGTTTTTCAAAATCCAGATAATCAAATAGTTGCTACTATTGTTGAAGAGGATGTAGCTTTTGGCCCAGAAAATTTAGGTATTCCACCTGATGAAATAAGAGAAAGAGTTGAATACGCCCTTAAAGCGGTAGGTATGTGGGAATACAAAGATTATCCTCCTCACATGCTCTCAGGTGGACAAAAGCAAAGAGTTGCCATTGCGGGGATAATTGCAATGAAGCCAGAGTGCATAATTTTAGATGAGCCAACGGCAATGCTTGACCCAATAGGAAGAAAGGAAGTCATTTCTACCATAAAAAAGCTCAACAAAGAAGATGGGATTACTGTAATACTCATAACACATTTTATGGAAGAAGTAGTAGATGCAGATAGAGTTATTGTGATGGATAATGGAAAAGTAGTGTTAGATGGTACTCCTAAAGAAGTATTTAAAGAAGTTGCTCTTTTAAAAAAGATTGGCCTTAGTGTGCCACAAGTTACAGAGTTGGCATACCAATTGAAGAGAGAAGGCTTTGACGTCCCTTTAGATATTTTAACAGTAGAAGAAATGGTGGAATTTTTATGCCGATAAAAGTAGAAAATTTAAGCTTTGTGTATAATGAAGGTACGCCATATGCTACTGTTGCTTTAAATAATGTTACTTTTGAAATACAGGATGAAGAGTTCGTGGGAATCATCGGGCACACAGGGTCGGGTAAATCTACGTTAATACAGCATTTAAATGGGCTTTTAAAACCTACTTCAGGGAAAATATATATAAATGGAGTAGATATAACAGACAAAAAAGTTAGTTTGAAAGATATACGAAAAGAAGTAGGATTAGTTTTTCAATATCCTGAATATCAACTTTTTGAAGAAACCATTTTTAAAGATATAGCCTTTGGACCTACTAATTTAGGACTTAGCGAAGAAGAAATTGAAAAAAGAGTATATGAAGCAATGGATATTGTTGGAATCAGTAGAGAATTAGCAGATAAATCCCCTTTTGAAGTATCAGGTGGCCAAAAACGTAGGATTGCGATAGCAGGGATATTGGCGATGAAACCTAGGATTTTGATATTAGATGAACCTACTGCAGGCCTTGATCCAAAGGGGAGGGAAGAGATTTTAAACAAAATTAAAGAAATTCATGATAAATATAAGATGATAACAATTTTGGTATCCCACAGCATGGAAGATATAGCTAGATTTGCAGATAAAATAATTGTGATGAACAAAGGAAGAATAGAAATTATTGGGACTCCAAGGGAAGTATTTAGAGAAGCTGAAAAATTAGAAAAGATGGGATTAGGGGTACCACAAATAACTTCTCTCGCAAGAGAATTACAAAAAAAAGGCGTAACAATTCCAGAAGATATATTAACAATTGAAGAAGCAAAGGAATATATAATTCGTTATCTCAGGGGGACTAAAAATGTTTAGAAATATAACTATTGGGCAATATATCCCTGGTGATTCGGTAGTTCATAAGTTGGATCCGAGAATCAAAATAATTATCACTTTTATATTTATAGTGGCCATATTCTTTATAAATAAACTTTCAGGTTACATTTTTGCAGTTCTTTACCTTTATTTAGTAATAGCAATTTCAAAAACTCCTTTTAGCTATATTTTAAAGGGATTAAGACCAGTTATTATAATTCTTTTACTGACAGTGAGTTTAAATATGTTTTTTACCCCTGGGGGAACGGTATTGTATACTTTAGGACCCTTGAAAGTTACTACTAGTGGGTTGCGATTAGCTGTATTTATGGGGTTAAGACTCATATTTTTGATTATCGGTACTTCACTGCTTACTTTAACTACTTCTCCTATCTCTTTGACAGATGGAATAGAGCATATTTTAAAACCCTTTAGTCGGATAGGGGTACCGGCTCATGAATTAGCAATGATGATGACAATTGCTTTAAGATTTATACCTACATTAATAGAAGAAACAGAAAAAATCATGAAAGCTCAAATGGCAAGAGGAGCCGATTTTGAAAGTGGCAATATAGTAAAAAGGGCAAAAGGACTAGTGCCTCTTTTAGTACCTCTATTTATTAGTGCTTTTAGAAGAGCTGACGAATTAGCAGTTGCCATGGAATCTCGGTGTTATAGAGGCGGGCAAAATAGAACGCGAATGAAACAGCTTAAAATCCAACCACGAGATTATGAAGCTTTAGCTGTGACCCTTATAATGGTATTGCTAATTGTATGGAATAGAGTTTGGACGTGGTAAAAATGAGAAACGTAATGATTGTAGTAGAATATGACGGTACCAATTATCACGGTTGGCAATATCAAGAGAATGCAGTGACAGTTCAGGAGGTATTGCAAAAAGCAATAAAGAAGGTAACAGGAGAAGAAGTTAATTTAATAAGTGCAAGTAGAACTGATACAGGTGTTCATGCTCTATATCAAGTAGCTAACTTTAGAACTAATACTAAAATACCGGCAGAAAAACTGCCCTATGCTCTAAACAGCGTATTACCCGATGATATAGTAGTTGTCCAAGCAAAGGATGTGGAAGACTCTTTTCACGCTCGATATAGTGCAAAAAGGAAAAGATACAAATACATTATTCTTAATAGAAAGTTTCCAATGCCTACAATGAGAAATTATTGTTGGCATATAGGCTATCCCTTAAACATAGAAGAAATGAAAAAAGCTGCTTCTTGCTTGATTGGGACTCACGATTTTTCTGCTTTTAGAGCTTCAGGAGGTAGCAAAACAAGTACTATAAGGACAGTGTATGATTTAACTATTGAAAAAAATGAAGATTTTATCAATATTGAAATAGAAGCCAATGGCTTTTTGTATAACATGGTGCGAATAATTGTAGGAACACTAGTTTATGTAGGTCTTGGGAAAATAAAAGAAGATGAAGTTTATGATATTTTAAAATCAAGAGACAGAACAAAAGCAGGCGTAACTGCTCCACCGCAAGGATTGTATTTAATAAAAATTATGTATTGACAGTTGTAGTGCTGTGAATTAAAATAATATTATGCGAAATTGTGCCCTATGTTGGAAATTTACCACGGACAAGGAGGTTATATAAAAGATGAAGTCATATATGGCTAAACCTGACGAGGTCGAAAGAAAATGGTTTGTTATAGATGCTGAAGGCAAAGTCTTAGGAAGATTAGCAAGCCAAATTGCTAAAATACTAATGGGTAAGCACAGACCAACCTACACACCTCATGTAGATACAGGAGATTTTGTGATAGTTTTAAATGCCGAAAAAATTGTGTTGACAGGTAATAAATTAGAAGATAAGTATTACAAATATTATACAGGCTATCCAGGAGGATTAAAAGAAGTTCAGTACAAAAAATTAATGCAGACAAAACCTGAGTTTGTAATATACCACGCTGTAAAAGGCATGTTGCCTAAAAACAGACTTGGTCGCATAATGATTAAAAGATTGAAAGTATATAGGGGCTCTGAGCATAAGCATCAAGCTCAAAAGCCTGAAAAATTAGACATAGAGTGAAAGGAGGATATCCTATGGCAACAGTACAATATTACGGAACAGGAAGAAGAAAAGAAGCTGTAGCGAGGGTAAGGCTTATGCCTGGGAAGGGAAATATAATAATTAATAATAAACCTCTGGATGAGTATTTTACATTAGACACTTTAAAGTATACTGTTAAACAACCTTTAATTTTAACAGAGACAATAGACAAATTCGATGTATACGCAAAAGTATCCGGGGGAGGATTTACAGGTCAAGCGGGAGCAGTGAGACTGGGTATTGCCCGTGCATTAATAAAAGCTGATAGTGAATTAAGACCTATTTTGAAGAAAGCTGGATTCTTGACAAGAGACCCAAGAATGAAAGAGAGAAGAAAATACGGTCTTAAAAAAGCAAGAAAAGCTCCACAATTTTCAAAGAGATAAAAGAGCCTTTGGCTCTTTTATATTATGTAAAAACACAAGAACAATTGCAATATAGAGAATTACTTAGTATTTTAAAGATATTGAAAGAAAAAAGCTGATATTTCGATAAAAAACGATAAAATAGCATTATACACTACTTGAGTCTATTAAAGAATCATGGTATATTATATTTCGTCGCTACTAAAGCGACAAAGTTGACACAAAAGAACTTGACAGGAAGCTGAAAATTTGATAATATAGAGAAGCTGCTGAGGGCAGCGGAGGGACCTTGAAAAATGAACAGTGAGGCAGAGAAGGTGTAGATAAGAGTTAAGGAAATGAAGCTGAGAGTTTGATCCTGGCTCAGGA
>JADBKJ010000026.1 GCA_014896455.1 Thermoanaerobacter sp. | reverse complement strand
GAATCGATTCCCTAAGTAGCGGCGAGCGAAAGGGGAGGAGCCCAAACCCGGCACTCAACTGAACAAGTTAGTAAAAAGGGGAGAGGAAGACTGACTGTTCAGTTGAGTGCCGGGGGTTAGGGCCCACCGTAGAAGTGAGTGAGTACTCTAGGCGAACGGACCTGGAAAGGCCGGCCGTAGAAGGTGAAAGCCCTGTAGTCGAAAGGGGAAAGCTTGCAGGTGGGTACCAGAGTACCACGGGATAGGCGACCCTGTGGGAAGGAGGGAGGACCACCTCCCAAGGCTAAATACTCCCAAGTGACCGATAGCGGATAGTACCGTGAGGGAAAGGTGAAAAGAACCCCGGGAGGGGAGTGAAAGAGAACCTGAAACCATATGCCCACAAGCAGTCAGAGTCTGCGAGAGAGCAGATGATGGCGTACTTTTTGTAGAACGGGCCGGCGAGTTACGGTAGCAAGCGAGGTTAAGCGTAAAGCGGAGCCGAAGCGAAAGCGAGTCCGAAGGGGGCGGGAGTTTGCTGCCGTAGACCCGAAACCGTGCGACCTACCCATGGCCAGGGTGAAGCCGGAGTAAGATCTGGTGGAGGCCCGAACCACGTTGGCGTTGAAAAGCCATGGGATGAGCTGTGGGTAGAGGTGAAATGCCAAACGAGCACGGAGATAGCTGGTTCTCCCCGAAATAGCTTTAGGGCTAGCCTCAGGGTATAACCTATGGAGGTAGAGCACTGAATGGGCTAGGGGCCAAGTAGGTTACCGAACCCTATCAAACTCCGAATGCCATAGGGAGGAACCTGGGAGTCAGACTACGAGTGATAAGATCCGTAGTCGAGAGGGGAACAGCCCAGACCTCCAGCTAAGGTCCCGAAGGGCATGTTAAGTGGAAAAGGAAGTGGGAGTTCGAAGACAACCAGGATGTTGGCTTAGAAGCAGCCATACATTTAAAGAGTGCGTAACAGCTCACTGGTCGAGAGGTCCTGCGCCGAAAATGAACGGGGCTCAAACATGCCACCGAAGCTGGGGCTACCGCGGAAGCGGTGGGGTAGGGGAGCGTACTGTACGGGTAGAAGGCGAGGCGTAAGCTAAGCTGGACTGTACAGTAGAGAGAATGCCGGCATGAGTAACGAGAGTAAGGTGAGAAACCTTACCGCCGGAAGCCTGAGGTTTCCTGGGGAAGGGTAATCCACCCAGGGTAAGTCGGGGCCTAAGCCGAGGCGAGAGCGTAGGCGATGGGGAACCGGTAGAGAATCCGGTACCACCGAGGGCCGCAAAGAGAAGCGGGGACGCAGCGAGATAGGTGGGGCGTGCGGTTGGTAGAGCACGTCCAATCAGGCACCGAAGGGTACGTAGGCAAATCCGCGTACAGGCAGGGGTCTGAGAAGGGGAGCCGTAAGGCGAAGCCACCGAAGCAGCTGCCGAGAAAAGCCGCTATCGAGGTCTGAGGTGCCCGTACTGCAAACCGACACAGGTAGGCGAGGAGAGGATCCACAGGCGAGCGGGAGAACCCTCATTAAGGAACTCGGCAAAAAGACTCCGTAACTTAGGGAGAAGGAGTGCCGAAAGGCCGCAGAGAAGAGGCCCAAGCGACTGTTTACCAAAAACACAGGTCTCTGCTAAGTCGGAAGACGAAGTATAGGGGCTGACGCCTGCCCGGTGCTGGAAGGTTAAGGGGAAGTGTAAAAGCTCTGAACCGAAGCCCCAGTGAACGGCGGCCGTAACTATAACGGTCCTAAGGTAGCGAAATTCCTTGTCGGGTAAGTTCCGACCCGCACGAAAGGCGTAACGACTTGGGCGCTGTCTTGATGAGGGGCCCGGTGAAATTGTAGTACTCGTGAAGATGCGAGTTACCCGCGATTGGACAGAAAGACCCCGTGGAGCTTTACTGTAGCCTGTCACTGGATTTTGGTAATTCTTGTACAGGATAGGTGGGAGACGGAGAAGGTAGGGCGCCAGCCTTACTGGAGTCGTCGTTGGGATACCACCCTGGGATTACCGGAATTCTAACCTATAGCCGTTATCCGGCGTAGGGACAATGGCAGGTGGGCAGTTTGACTGGGGCGGTCGCCTCCTAAAGGGTAACGGAGGCGCCCAAAGGTTACCTCAGCGCGGACGGGAATCGCGCGAGAGAGTGCAAAGGCAGAAGGTAGCCTGACTGCGAGAGAGACATCTCGAGCAGGGACGAAAGTCGGGCTTAGTGATCCGGCGGCAGTGAGTGGGAACGCCGTCGCTCAACGGATAAAAGCTACCCCGGGGATAACAGGCTGATCTCCCCCAAGAGTCCACATCGACGGGGAGGTTTGGCACCTCGATGTCGGCTCATCGCATCCTGGGGCTGAAGTAGGTCCCAAGGGTTGGGCTGTTCGCCCATTAAAGCGGTACGCGAGCTGGGTTCAGAACGTCGTGAGACAGTTCGGTCCCTATCCGTCGCGGGCGGAGGAAACTTGAGAGGCACTGCCCCTAGTACGAGAGGACCGGGGTGGACGAACCGATGGTGTACCAGTTGCACCGCCAGGTGCACAGCTGGGTAGCCAAGTTCGGAGGGGATAAACGCTGAAAGCATCTAAGCGTGAAGCCCGCCTCAAGATAAGGTTTCCCACCCGGCACTCAACTATACTTACTGGAGGATAAAGAATAGTCTTTCCGCTAGTGAGTAGAGTTGAGTGCCGGGGTAAGACACCTCGAAGACCACGAGGTAGATAGGCCGGGGGTGTAAGAGTGGAAACACTCTTAGCTGACCGGTACTAATCAGTCGAGGACTTGACCTTTGGCTTTGTGCAGTTTTGAGGGTCTAAGTATCCGGTGGCGATAGCGGAGGGGAAACACCCGTTCCCATTCCGAACACGGTCCGCAAAGGGCCCCCGGCTGGTCGCAAGACCGGGTGGGGTGCTAGTTAAGCCCTCCAGCGCCGATGGTACTGCATAAGCGGGAGAGTAGGTCGCTGCCGGATAATATATTCCTCAGTAGCTCAATGGTAGAGCAACCGGCTGTTAACCGGTAGGCTGTAGGTTCGAGTCCTACCTGAGGAGCCAAATCGTGGCCCCGTGGTCAAGTGGTTAAGACACCGCCCTTTCACGGCGGCAACATGGGTTCGAATCCCGTCGGGGTCACCAAAGATGGGCCTTTAGCTCAGCTGGCAGAGCGGTCGGCTCATAACCGATTGGTCCGGGGTTCAAATCCCTGAAGGCCCACCATTTAAAAAAAATTAAATAATAATGCGGCCCAATAGCTCAGTTGGTTAGAGCGCCAGCCTGTCACGCTGGAGGTCGAGGGTTCAAGTCCCTTTTGGGTCGCCATTATATTATGCCTCGATAGCTCAGTAGGTAGAGCAAGGGACTGAAAATCCCTGTGTCAGTGGTTCGATTCCACTTCGAGGCACCATAATTTTTTTACGGAGTTTTTAGCTATTGCTGGCGTAGCTCAGTGGCAGAGCAGTTGATTCGTAATCAACAGGTCGTGGGTTCGAATCCCACTGCCAGCTCCAGTTCATTAATTAGATAAGAGTAAAGGGGAGTAACTCTAAATCAATCAGTCGTCATGACGGCTTTGCCCGGCTGATTGAGCAAAAAATGCGAGTGAGACCTTTACTTTGTGGGATACTACAAAGTAAAGGTCTATTTCATTTTGCAAAAATTTTTAAAGGAGGGCTACTAATGAAAAGATATTGGAATATGGATGTAGAAGAGATAAAAAAAGAATTAGAAACTGATGATAAAAATGGCTTGACACAAGAGCAAGCTAATGAAAGGTTATTTAAATATGGTAAAAATGTCTTAAAAGAAAAGAAAAAGAAATCAATATTTTCATTATTTCTTGAACAGTTTAAAGATTATATGGTGTTAATTCTTATTATTGCTTCAATTATATCTTTTTTTCTTGGAGAGACAATAGATGCAAGTATAATATTAGTTGTTGTAATTTTAAATGCATTATTAGGAACAATTCAGGAAAACAAAGCTGAGAAGTCTCTTGAAGCTCTTAAGAAATTGTCTCAACCTCTTGCAAAAGTAATAAGAGATGGGAAAGTAATGGAAGTTGAAGCATCTTCTCTTGTAATAGGAGACGTAGTATTAATAGAAGCAGGAAATATCATACCTGCAGATGGAAGATTGGTGGAGGCTAAAAACCTTAAAGTAGATGAATCAGTATTAACTGGTGAATCAGTACCTGTTGATAAAGTTGATACTGTAATAGAAAATGAAAATATACCTTTAGGAGATAGGCTTAATTTAGTGTACATGGGTACTACGGTTACTTACGGCAGAGGTAAATTTATTGTGATTGCTACAGGTATGGATACCGAAATGGGGAAAGTAGCAGGTCTCATTGAGAACGAAATGAATGTCAAAACGCCACTTCAATTAAAACTTGAAGAATTGAGCAAATATTTAGGAACAGCTGCGCTTGTGATAAGCGCAATAATATTTGCAATAGGAGTACTTCAAAAAAGACCAGCATTTGATATGTTTATGACGGCTGTAAGCCTTGCTGTTGCAGCGATTCCTGAGGGACTCCCTGCTATTATAACTGTTACGCTTGCACTTGGCGTGCAAAAGATGATTAAGAAAAATGCGATAATAAGGAAACTTCCGGCTGTAGAAACGCTTGGCAGTACAAATGTTATTTGTTCTGACAAAACAGGAACCCTTACACAGAATAAGATGACAGTTGTGAAGCTTTATATTAATGATAGAAAAGTGAATGCCCAAAAAGATGAAGTAAAACAAGAAGATTATTTCCTTTTAAAAAATGCTGCATTATGTACTGATGCGTTTATAGATGAGGAAGGAAAAGGGATAGGCGATCCTACGGAAGTTGCGATTGTTGCTGCGCTAAATGATTTGGCAGGCTTAAAAAAAGCTGATATAGAAAAAGAATTTCCAAGAATTGCAGAAATACCCTTTGATTCAGATAGAAAAATGATGTCAACAATACATGTTATGGATAAAGAGGACTTTAGATTAATTACCAAGGGAGCACCTGACAATATTTTAAAAAGATGTAAGTATATTTTGAAAAACAATAAAATTTTACCCTTTGATGAAATAGAAAAAAATAGGTTAAGTTCTATTAACGAGGAAATGGGAAGAGAGGCTTTAAGAGTTATTGCAGTTGCGTATAAAGATGTAAAAGAAATACCAGAAAATTTGAGTAGCGATGAAATGGAAAAAGATTTGATATTTATAGGGCTTATAGGTATGATAGATCCACCACGACTGGAGGCCAAACATTCAGTTGAAATATGCAAAAAAGCAGGAATAAAACCTGTTATGATAACGGGTGACCATAAGATAACGGCTTCTGCGATAGCAAGAGAGCTTGGAATTTACGAGGATAATGATGAAGCAGTAACAGGCGAAGACCTTGACAAAATCTCTGATGAAGAATTAAAGGAAAGGATAAAAAGAATATCTGTCTTTGCAAGGGTATCTCCTGAGCATAAAATGAGAATTGTAAAAGCGTGGCAAAAAAATGGTGCTGTGGTAGCAATGACAGGTGATGGTGTAAATGATGCACCTGCCCTTAAACAGGCAGATATTGGAGTTGCAATGGGTATAGCTGGTACCGATGTTGCAAAAGAAGCAGCAGATATGGTTTTAACAGATGACAATTTTGCGACAATAGTTGCAGCAGTAGAAGAGGGTAGAACTATATTTGCAAATATAAAGAAAGCTATTCACTATTTATTAAGCTGTAATTTTGGTGAAATAGTCACACTGTTTATTGCTACAATATTAGGCATGCCAATGCCTTTAAAGCCTGTTCACATACTGTGGGTAAATCTCATAACTGATAGTCTTCCGGCAATTGCTCTTGGATTTGAACCGCCGGAAAGAGATATAATGGAGAAGAAGCCCAGACCAAAAGGAGAAAGTATTTTTGCAGGAGGGTTGGCTTATAGGATACCGCTTGAAGGCATGTTAATTGGACTCACAACATTAATTGCTTTTGTAATAGGACTTAAACAAAATATAGAAACTGCAAGGACTATGGCTTTTGCGGTACTGACTTTGTCGCAGCTTGCTCAAGCTTTAAATGTAAGGTCAGACAAGTCCATTTTTAAGGTAGGATTGTTTACAAACAAATACATGATTTTTGCTTTGATAGTGGCAATTTTGCTACAGGTTATTCTAATTGTAACTCCTTTAAACACTATATTTGGACTTAAAAATATTAATGTTTATGACTGGGATATAATTATTGCAATGTCAGTTACACCTCTTTTAGCAATGGAGGTAGTTAAATTTTTTAAAAAACAGTATTGATTGAAGTAACAGTAGGAACTTTTGTGGCTTAGGAATAGCAGGCGAAAAAACTGCTCAAAATAGCAATGTCAAAGGACCTGGTAGTTTTAAAGTCGTTTTTTGATGAAAAATATAATTTGGCAGCAGAGGTATTAGAAAAAGAAGGAAAGCTGAATGTACTATAGCAATCTTAGATGTTTTAAATTAATTTTGTTATAAAGAAAATCTCAATAATAAAAATAGGGACAGCTAGTAAAAAATTAATATGGGCTGTCCCTATTTTTTGAAATATAAATCAAATAAATTCTTTAATTAATTTTTCCACATTTTTTGGATTAAGCTCTACATCCACTAAAGGAGGACCGTTTTTTATAAAATCAAATTTTTCTTCATAAGTTTCTTTTTCGACTTTGTAAATTATACCTATTGGAATTTTATCTCCAAATTCTATTGCTTTTTTAAAGGCTTCTTCTTTATTTGTATAGTCGTAATCTTCTGGTAGATGATATACCCTCTCTTTATACCAGGCAAAAGTGTTGACTTTGTTCCATACAACACAAGGCTGAAGAATATCCAGTAGAGCATAGCCTTTATAGGTTATAGCTTCCTTCATTAAATTTACAAGATGAGGTATGTCACCAGAGAAGCCTCTTGCTACAAATCCTGCTCCCATAGTCAAGGCTAAAGCTAGAGGATTTAAAGGTTCTAACTTTACTCCGTCAAATTGCAGAGTGGTTTTTTGACCTTTAGCGGTAGTAGGGGAGGCTTGACCCTTGGTTAAACCATAAATTTGATTATCATGGACAAAGTGAGCAATATCAATGTTTCGCCTTATCGCATGTATAAAATGGTTGCCACCTTCTCCATATGTATCACCATCACCGGATTCTACAATTACTTTTAAATTTTTATTAGCCAATTTTATACCAATAGCAGGAGGAACAGCACGTCCATGCAAGCCATTAAAACCATTTATTTTTATGTAATGGGGCATCTTTGCACCTTGACCTATACCCGTTACTAAAACTACTTCATGAGGATTTAGGTTTAGTTCTTCTAATGCCTGTTTTAGAGCTGTTCTTATCATGTAATTCCCACAACCAGGGCACCATGAAGGCTCATAAAGCTTGTATTCATACTTCATACTAAAACCTCCTTAAGCTTGCTATATACTTCATCACTGCTAAAAGGTCTTCCATCGTATTTTAAGATTTTATGGGTAGCTTTTATTAAAGCTTCCTGCCTTATGAGTTTTTCTAATTGTCCAGTGGCATTTTGTTCTATATCTATTATTTTTTTAGCGTTTTTACTTAGCTCAAAAAGTCTTTGTGTCGGCAAAGGCCATATATCGCCAAATATTAAGGCTCCTACTGACAATCCTTCATCAACTAGATTCTCAACAGCTTCTTTTATCGCACCATAAGTTGAACCCCAACCTATTATCAGGTTTTCGGGGTTTTCTTTCCCTATAAACCAGGGCTCCTGTATTTCTTCTTTTAGATATTCAAATTTCCTCAGTCTTTTTTCTACCATAGCTTTTCTTATTTCAGCACTTTCTGTTATGTGTCCCTCTTCGTCGTGTTCATCGCTATCTACTAAAACGACTTGTCCGGGTATTTTTCCAGGCAATATGCGGGGAGATACACCCGTTGGCGTTATTTTGTATCTTTTGTATTCTTCCTCTGTAATGGCTTCTTCTCCAGATATATGTCTTTCTATGGAAATTTTATCAAAATCAAAGGGCTCTACAGTTTTCAAGCTATCTGCTAAGTGCTGGTCACTTAAAAGTAATACAGGGATCTGATATTTTTCGGCTATGTTAAAGGCTCTTGCTGTTTGGTAAAAGGCATCTTCTACATCTCTTAAAGCGATTACCATTCTTGTAAATTCACCATGTCCTGCATATATTACAAACTGCAGGTCAGCCTGCTCAGTCCTGGTGGGAAAACCTGTTGCTGGTGCGGGTCTTTGCACGTCAATAACTACAACAGGGACTTCAATCATTCCAGCTAGGCTGAGGGCTTCTACCATTAGCGCAAAGCCACCACCTGAAGAACCTGTCATAGCTCTAACACCAGCGTAAGAGGCACCTAGTGCCATATTAAGGGCAGCTATTTCATCTTCCACTTGTTCTACTGCTATTCCCATCTCATTGGAATGGTGGGACATAAAGGTGAGTATTCCAGTAGAAGGGGTCATCGGATACCCGCAATAAAATTTACAACCAGCAGCAATTGCGCCCAAGGCTACGGCTTGATTACCATTTATTAGTATATTTTCATCTTTTGATGTTTTTAAAGAAATTTCTGTATCAATAAGGTCATAGCCTTTTTTTAAGGCTTGTAAATTTAGTTCTGCTATATCTTTATTATTAAATTCTTCTTTTATTGCTTTTTCTCCTATAGAAAGATCCAAAGAGAAATATTTGAGAATAACACCTAATCCAACTGTTGTAAATACTTTTTGGTTTTTTAGTTCTTTTGCAGTTTCTAAAAGAGGAAGTGACAATGCTTTTCCTTTTATACCCTCTAAAGGGATATCTTTGTCACATATTATAACACCAGTTTTAGTTAGATTTTTGTGGTGGATTTCAATTGTTTCTTTATTTAATGCAAATATTATGTCATTTTGTGAAATGTGAGAATGTAAAGGCTTATCTGAAAATCTTACTTGCATGAAATTATGTCCACCTCTAATTCTAGACATGTAATCACTATTTGAAAAGACATAAAAACCGTGTCTTTTCAAGATCTTTGCTAGAAGATTTGCGGTTGTGTCAATGCCTTGTCCTGCTTCTCCTCCAATTAAAATTGTGTAATCCATTTTTCACCTCTCCTTAAGTTATTATCAAATAACATTTTATATTATTATATCATAACTATTTTTCAAAAAGAAATCATTGTTTTGTAATATTTTGTCGAATAAAAATTTATAAAAGTTTTTTGCTTTTTGATAATTCTATGGTATAATAAAACTAAAGACGAAGTAAAATAAAATGTTGGATTAAAGTACAAAATAAGATTTTAATACAGTTAGTAACGTAGCTAATATCCGCGAAATAATATAAGTTGTAAATAATAAAGTTTAGGAGGAGATATCCATGGGGACAAAAGGAAGAGAAATAGTGGGAAAAGATGTAGACAGAATTATTGAGTCTCTAAATAAAGCTTTTGCTGATGAGTGGTTAGCATACTATCAATATTGGATAGGGGCCAAAATTGTCAGAGGGCCTATGGGGGGAGTTGTAGCAGCTGAATTGGCAGAACATGCGGGTGAAGAATTAGAACACGCAGAAAAAATAGCTGAGCGCATTATCAAATTAGGGGGAACTCCTATAGTAAATCCCGAAGATTGGTATAAACTGACCAATTGTGGATATGATGTGCCAGACAATCCGGATGTGAAAGTATTGTTAGAACAAAATATTAAAGGTGAGCAATGTGCTATTGAAGTTTATAATAAAATGCTTTCAGAATTAAAAGATGTTGATCCCGTAACTTATCATTTAATATTAGAAATATTAGAAGATGAAATTGAGCATGAAGAAGATTTAGAGACACTACAGGAAAACATGGAAATGTTTCATAAAAAATGATTAGGAGGGTTTAATATGGGTAAATTTGGCGAATTATATCAAAGTGGAGATTGGAAAGGTGAAAAGCATGTACCTGTAATACATATAAAAGACAAAGTAAAAAAAGGAGAAATAGTAGAACTAAGAGTTAATATTGGAGAAGAGATTCCTCATCCAAATACATTAGAGCACCATATTAAATGGATGAAGGTTTATTTCCATGGAGAAGGAGATAAATTCCCTGTGGAAATAGGTAATTATGTGATGAATAGCCATGGAGAATACGGTGTTTTTACAGAGCCTGATATAACTATAAAGTTTAAAGTTGAAAAATCAGGTACAATTTATGCTACAAGTTATTGCAATATACATGGTCTATGGGAAAACAGCAAAAAAGTAGAGGTTGAATAATAAATTATTGGGCTTTCATCATAAAAAATGAAAGCCCTTTGATATTATTTCGAAAGGGTGATTAAAAGTGACAAATGTAGAATTTGCAATTCAGATGGAGAAAGATGGTGAAAAATATTACAAAGAACAAGCACAAAAAAATAAAGGGAATGAATTGGAAAATTTATTTTTAGATTTAGCTAATGATGAGAAAAAACATGCAGAAATAATTGAAAATTGGGCTAAAAAGAATATATTCGACTTAAAGGAAAGTGAAATAATAAAGAAATTTACTAATGTGTTTAAAAATAAAGATGAAGTTAAAAGTAATGTAAGATTTAAACCTGAACAACTTGAAATATATCAATTCGCCTTAAAGATAGAAAATGAAAGTATAGATTTATATGAAAAAATGTTAAAAGAATCAAAAGATGATTTGGAAAAAAGACTTTTTGAATTTTTAATAAGAGAAGAAAATCGTCATAAAGAGATTTTTGAGAATCTAGTTGACCATGTAAGAAAGGCAGAGGAATGGGTAGAATCAGCAGAATTTGGCATAAGGAAGGATAAGTATTAATAAACCCCAGCTGGGGTTTATTAATTTTTTATGAGTTCATCTTTTAAGAATAAAACAACAGGGCAATGGTCACTTCCCAATACTTCTGAATGAATTTCTGCATCAATCAAATAATCTTTTAACCTTTCTGAAATAATGAAATAGTCAATTCTCCAACCTATATTTTTTTCTCTTGCGTTATGCATATAGGACCACCATGTATAGGCATCTTTTTTATCTGGATAAAAATATCTAAAAGCATCAATGAATCCAAAATTTAACAAAATTGTAATTTTTTCTCTCTCTTCATCTGTAAAACCTGCATTTCTTCTATTAGCAGATGGATTTTTTATATCTATTTCTTTATGGGCTACATTTAAATCTCCACATAAAATTATAGGTTTTACGGAATCTAATTTCAGCAAATAATTTCGAAAGTCTTCTTCCCATTCCATTCTGTAAGAAAGTCTTGTCAATCCTCTTTGAGAATTAGGAGTGTAAGTATTTACTAAGTAAAATTTTTCGTATTCTAACGTTATAACTCTTCCTTCGTTGTCATGTTGAGGGACGCCTATTCCGTAAGTTGCGGATAAAGGTTTATATTTTGTGAATACAGCAGTTCCTGAATAAGCCTTCTTTTCAGCAAAATTCCAAAAAGCGTAATAACCTTCTAAATTAAGTTCTTCAAGGTCTGTCTGATGGGGCTGTAATTTGGTTTCTTGTATACAAAAAATATCAGCATTTACTTTTTTGAAATAATCCATAAACCCTTTTTGCAAGCAGGCCCGTAAGCCATTTACATTCCATGAAACAAATTTCATATTTTTTCCTCCAATATTTTTGAGTTGCTATGAATTAAAAACTATGGGATTACTATCTTCATTATATAGAAAAACAAAAATAAATCAAATTCCAAAATTGTTTACATATTTTTACACAAAATAACTGCATAATAGCCCTTTACAAATAGGATTCTATATGATAAAATAAACTACGTGGTTTTTGTTAAAGCTTCAGAGCAAAACTTTTTATTTCTGGAGGGATACCCAAGTGGCCAAAGGGGGCAGACTGTAAATCTGTTGGCTGTCGCCTTCGATGGTTCAAATCCATCTCCCTCCACCATATGACCCATTAGCTCAGGAGGTAGAGCACCTGCCTTTTAAGCAGGGTGTCCCGCGTTCGAGTCGCGGATGGGTCACCAGTTGTAAAAACAGTTATCAGTGATAACTGTTTTTTGTTTTTTACAGCAAAAGTTTATGGTATAATAATATAAAATGTCGAGAAGGTCGGTTTTATAATTTTGAAGGGAGTTTTTGACATGAAAATGAGAAAATTAACTTCTGAAGAGGAGAAGCTTTTAGAAAATTTTGTGACAGACGTATACGGACCTGTCTATTTTATACATTCATTGCCGGAGTTTATCATTCCGCCTATAAATTCGAAGGTAAGTAGAAGAGATACCAGCTGGAGGCTTAATATACTTGAGTCTTTGACAGATGGAGATTTAAACATAACTGACTACATACCCAAACATAACATACCTTTAGAAAAAGCAATACAAAAGGCGAAAGAATTTCACGAAAAGTGGGTAGAAAGATTTGGACATTCTTCTATTGCTGAGCAGCATTTAATGCACCTGTGCGTGGAGGATGTTTCAAGGCTTTTGTCAGGGGATATTGAACTTATGAACAGACGGCCTGCCTTTATAGAGTGGAGCCAAAGGTATCAAAAGCCTACAAGAGATAAAGTAGTGATACCAAAAGAATTAGAAGAAAAGCCTGATTTGAAAGAAAAGTTTTTAAAAGTCTGGAACAACTCCTATGATGCCTATGAAAAACTTGTAGAAGTTTTGACAGAATATTTAGCCAAGGCAGAAGAGAAAAAAGAGGGGGAAAGTGAAGAAAAATTTTACAATAGGATTAGTAAAATTGCCTTTGAAGATGCTAGATATGCACTTCTTTTAGCTACCAAGACAAGTTTTGCAGTAGCTTTAAATGCTTTAGATTTACAGGATATAGTGAGGAAACTTTTCGCACATCCTACTAAAGAGGCGAAGTTATTAGCTGAAAGAATAGTCGAGCAAGGGGAAAAAATTGCACCAAGCATGTTACGACATACAACTCCTACTGTTTATCAATTAAAAGTTCACGATAAATTAAAGAATTTAGCAAGTGTTGTAAAGGAAGATGAATTATTAAATTCACATGAGGATGTCATTTTAATAGACTATACAGGGAAAGATAGCGAATATTCTCCTGTAGATATTGTAATTATGCATATTTTGTTTACATATTCAGGTAAAAGTTTTGAAGTGGTGAGGAAAACAGTGAAGGAGATGGATGAAGAGGGGAAAAGTAAAATCTTGCAGCAGGCAGTTGAAGATATAGGGGAATTTGATCATTTAATAGAGGCATTTAAATCGGTTAGATTTAAATTTCAACTGAAGATAAGTGAAGCCAATTGGCATCAGCTTTTAAGACATAGAACTATTGTCTTTGATTGCGGTGAACCGACAATTGAAAATGGCTTTGTTATTCCTCCTAATATTGAAAATGCGAAGGCTTCCGAAATTTTAATAGAAGCAATAAAGGCTTCAGAAAAATTATTTATAGAATTAAAAGAAAAATTGCCTGAAGTAAGTCCTTACGTGGTAACAAATGCACACAAACGCTTGGTTCTTATGAATGCGGATTTATGGGCTTTTGATCATTTTGCAAATTTGAGATGCACTAATGAAGCTCAGTGGGATATACGGAATGTTTCTTTTAAAATGCTTGATCTGATTAAGGAAGTAGCGCCTCAGTTGACAACCTTTATGGCAAGGCGAAAAAAAGCTTAAAAGATGGAGATGAAATCATGAAAACTAGTTTTAAAGGAATAAGTTTGCCAAAGCTTAATAATTTGACACCCTCACTGGAATCTACTGCCCTTAAATTAATGGAAGAAGCAGGAGAATTGGCACAAGCTATAGGAAAATTTAGAGGTTTAAACGGAGAAAATGTCACTTTAAGCGAAAAAGAGATAATGGAAAAAATTTCAGAAGAACTTTTAGATGTTGCTCAAGTAGCAGTTTCAATGATGTTTGTATTAGAGGAAAAGTATAATATAAATATTGAAGAAAAACTTAAAGAACATATCGAAAAATTAAAAAGGAAAGGGTATATAAAATAAAAAAGATGCAGAAAAACTCTGCATATTTTTTTGTTTTTGTGCACATATTATAATTGAAATCTAAGAAGGGAGGATAAATATGCAAATTTCAACCAAAGAGTTACTTTATTTAGATGATATTTTATCATTACAGCAAAATATGACAAAAACTTTAAACGATTATGCTTCAAGATGTCAAGACCCACAGCTTAAAGCTTTATGCCAAGATCTTGCAGATAGATGTCAAAACAATTTCAATTCTTTGCTAAAACATTTAAGTTAGGAGGAATGTAAAAATATGTATAGCGACAAGGATATTATGATGAATGTACTGGGCAATTACAAATTCGCAATAGAAATGTTCAGCCATGCAGCAGTTGAGGCTGCCAATGAAAGCATAAGAAGAGAATATATCCATCTTTTAAATTCTACTTTAGAAGATCAAAGGACAGTTTGGAATGCTATAAATCAAAGAGGATGGTATCCTGTTAAACCGGCTCCACCTCAGGATATACAAGAGGCAAGGAACAAATTTAGACAACCCGTTGGGATGATGTAAATATAGAAAGTTTGTGATATAATAATGGAAGCAGTGTTTTTACTGCTTCCATTATTATATTTTATTTTCAAAGGAGGAGTGATTTTATTATGTATGATCTAATTATTTTAGGAGGAGGTCCTGCGGGACTTACTGCTGGATTGTATGCTGCAAGGTCAAGGCTTAAAACGGTGCTTATTGAAAAAACTTATCTGGGAGGGCAAATAGTAAATACTTATCAGTTAGAAAATTACCCCGGTTATGAAGAGATAAGTGGTGCTGACCTCATTGCCAAGATGGAGGCACAGGTGAGAAAACACGGCCTTGAGATTGTTAATGAAGATGTTGAGAGCCTAGATATTACAGGAGATGTAAAGAAAGTTAAGACTTCTAATAAAACTTATGAAGCAAAAGCTATTATTTTAGCGATGGGCGCTACACCTAAAAAGTTAGGTGTTCCAAATGAGGATAGATTTATAGGGGCTGGTATCTCCTTCTGTGCTACCTGTGATGGAGCTTTTTATAGAGATGCCACAGTGGCAGTTATAGGCGGAGGAAATACAGCAGTAGAAGACGCGTTATACCTTACTAAATTTGCAAAAAAAGTCTATATAATTCATAGAAGAAATGAACTTAGAGCTACAAAGATTGAACAGGAAAAAGCCTTCGCAAATGAAAAAATTGAGTTTATTTGGGATACTGTAGTAGTTGATGTAGAAGGAGAGTATGGAGTAGAAAGACTCAAACTTAAAAATGTTAAAACAGGTGAAGAAAGGACACTAAACGTAGATGGTGTCTTTGTAGCTATTGGTTATGCTCCTAATACAGAATTGGTGAAAGGCGTAGTAGACCTTGATGAATATGGATATATCATGACAGATGAAGATATGAGGACAAATATACCTGGAGTTTTTGCAGCTGGAGACATAAGGCATAAATCTTTAAGACAGGTTATAACGGCTGCTGGAGATGGTGCAACAGCGGCTTATGTGGCAGAAAAATATATAGACAGTGTCAAAAAATAGTCAGGATTTTTCCTGACTATTTTTTGACTCAGCTTGTTGACAAAGTCAAAAATTTTTAAAATAGGATATTTTGCAACGTCATTCCGATGTTCCAAAGCGACAAAACTAAACTCGACCTTCGGGCTCCGGCAGGGTACCCCGTCAGGCGACATCCTTGTCTTAGTGCCCGCCTCCGCCATCCGTGGCTACGGCCCTGCCTCCACCCTCGGTCTTGTTAAGTTTTGTTAACGCTTTGTCACAAGTCGCACCGATTGCAAAATATCCTATTTTCGAAAGTTTGCCTACAATCTGTGACTTTATTCTTTTTTGCTTTCTTCTTGCTCTGTATTTATTTCTTGTACTTCTTGGTTGTAGGTTACTTCCTGTGAAGATGTAGGAATTATAATTCTCTGACCGGGATAAATCAAATTAGGGTCTTTAATATCTGGATTTGCCTTTAATATAGCGTCTACTGTTGTATTGAAAGTTTTTGCTATATTCCATAAAGTGTCACCGGGTTTTACTATATAAACTTTTCCTGATGGTGTAGGAGTAGTAACAGGAGGTGTCCCAAACAAGAGCGCATTCCATGTCACATTATCGACAATTCCTGTTACTGGAAGCCCTCTGCTTTGCTGATACGCTTTTACGGTTTCTTCTGTTTTTCTTCCAAAGATACCATCAATAGGACCAGGGTCAAAGCCCAAAGATTTTAGTCTTGCTTGCAAGTTTACTACAAAGGGTCCTTTATCTCCAATCTTTAGTGTGGGATATTCAATGGGTGGCGATGTGGGACAAGGAATTATTAATGTTTGCCCAGGGTATATCATATTTGGATTTATTAAATAGTTTGCTTTAATTAACTCCTCCAATGATACTCCAAATTTTTGTGCTATAGTCCATATAGTATCTCCTGGCTGTACTGTGTAATAAGTTGGACAAGGCTTTTGTGCGGGTGGTGGTGAAGGTAGAGGTGGTTGTGGTGCGATTATTTTTGCTCCAGGGATGAATAGCTTTTGAGCCGGATATATGGTATAAGGGTATGTGAGATTATTTGTATAAATGATAGCTTCGTAAGGAACATTAAATTTTTGAGCAATAAGATATAGAGTATCTCCAGGTTGGACAGTATAATAACTTCCTTGTACTGGAATGATAAGCCTTTGTCCAGGATATATTAAAGATGGATTTATAATGTTGTTTCTTGTGATTATAGCGCCAACTGAGGTGTTAAAATTTTTAGCAATTGAAAATACTGTGTCTCCTGGTTGTACTGCGTATGTGAATTCTAAAGTGGCCATATTTTTACCTCCTTCCTTTAATCATAATATGTGGATTTTAATTATTAAGTGACATATAAACTTTTTTAGATGAATAATTTTTACTAAAAGATAAGGGGATGGGGACATGGTATTTAAAAGGTGGATGATATTTTTACTAATTGTAAGTTTAATAGTAGGGGTATATAGTTTTAAAAAAGGGTATTATATAACTACTTTTAAAACTGTTCCAATAATGAACAAAGTTATTGTTATAGATGCAGGCCATGGGGGGCCTGACCCTGGGAAACCAGGAGAATATGGTAAAGATGAAGATGAGTTAAATCTTGAGATTGCTCAAAAATTAAAAGAATTTATTGAAGAAAGTGGTGGTATTGTAGTGATGACAAGGGAAGACGACACTTTGTCAGATAGTTCTCTTTCAAAGGATTTAAGAAATAGAGTGGTAAAAGCAAACGAAGTAATAGCAGATGTTTTAATTAGTATTCATTTAAATAGCTTTAGTCAATCTAAATACAAAGGGGCTCAGGTATTTTATCAAAACAATTCTGAAAAAGGTAAATTATTAGCAGAACTTATTCAACAAGAGTTAAGAAATACGTTAGATCCTGATAACGACAGGATGGCTAAAAGTTCTAATAGTTATTACCTTTTGCGAAACGCTAAAATGCCGGCAGTTATTGTGGAATGTGGCTTTATGTCGAATCCAGAAGAGGAAAAGCTTTTAAATGACGAAAATTATCAATATAAAATTGCTTGGGCAATATATAAAGGTTTAATACATTATTTTCAAAAAGTTTCAGAATAACAAAATTTTTCACTTCATGTCTTGTTATGAAGTGATTTTTTTTGTATACTAAAATAAGAAGAGAATTTATGAGGGAGATAATATGGGGATAAAAACAATACTTTTTGATTTAGATGGAACGATTATTGATACCAATGAACTTATTATTGAGTCTTTTAAATACACAATTGAAAGGCATTTAGGATATATCATTAAACCGGAAGACGTTACTCCTTACTTTGGAGAACCTCTTCCAATAACTTTAAAAAGATTTAGCCTAGATAAATGGGAAATGATGCTGGATACTTATAGACGGTATAATGAATTTAATCATGATAAATATACCAAAATAAGAAAAGATGTAAAAGAAGCTCTTGGACACATGTATAAAAATGGAATAAAAATGGGTATAGTTACATCTAAGAGGAGAGAATTGGCTATAAGGGGATTAAGGCTTTTTGACTTGGAAAAGTATTTTAATGTAATTGTGGCATTAGAGGACACAGAAAAACATAAGCCAAATCCGGATCCAATTTTAAAAGCTTTGGAACTACTCAATGCTAATAAAGAAGAGACTTTAATGGTGGGAGACAGTCCTTATGACATATTGTGTGCTTCTAATGCTGGAGTAAAAAGTGCGGCTGTTAAATGGACAATCTTGCCGTTTAATCTCTTAGAGGAAGCAAAACCGGATTATGTCATAAATGATATGTTAGAAATTCTAAAAATAATTTGAATATATGGTGGAGGTAAAAATGGATAATATTGCTGTAGAGAAAATTATAGAGAATATAGAAAGAGTAATAATAGGGAAAAGAAAAGTTATTGAACTTGTGGTGATAGCCTTATTGGCTGAAGGTCACGTCCTTATTGAGGATGTTCCTGGTGTAGGGAAGACTTCTTTAGTTAAGGCTTTAGCTAAATCAGTAAATCTTAAATTTAAACGAATACAGTTTACACCGGATCTTTTGCCTTCAGATGTTATAGGCATAACTATTTACAATCAATTAAAGAACGACTTTGAATTTAAACCAGGTCCTATAATGAGTCAAATAGTTTTAGCTGATGAAATCAACAGAACTTCTCCTAAGACCCAATCTAGCCTTTTGGAGGCAATGGAGGAAAAACAAATAACTGTTGATGGGGTTACTTATTCTTTACCTAAGCCTTTTATGGTATTGGCTACCCAAAATCCTATTGAATATGAAGGGACTTTTAGATTGCCAGAAGCTCAATTGGACAGATTTATGATAAAAATAGAGATAGGTTATCCCGATGAATATCAGGAAATGATGATTTTAAAAAATTTTGAGAGAGAGGACCCTTTAGAATCTCTTTTTCCAGTAGCCGATGCTGAAGACATAAAGGAAATGCAAGTGAAGGTAAAGTCTGTCTATGTAGATGATCTAGTCAGAAATTATATTGTAACATTAGTTGCTAATACCAGAAAAAGCAAAGCAATGAGGTTAGGTGCAAGCCCAAGAGCTACTATAAATTTGATGAGAGCCGCTCAGGCAAAGGCCTTTTGCGAAGGAAGAAATTATGTTTTACCAGATGATGTAAAAGAATTAGCGGTACCTGTGTTATCTCATAGAATCATTTTAAAAAATGAAGAAAGATTTGAAGGATTGGACGAGAAAGTGTTTATTAAAAATATTGTAGATACCACAAAGGTGCCGGTGATAAAAAGATATGCGTAATAAAAATTTTCTTTTATTGCTAGTCATAGTTTCTTTTGCTTTTGCCATTTTTACCGGCGGGAAAATACTTTATTTGCTTGTCTATGAATTTGCATTTTTTATCCTTTTAAATTATCTGTATATAAGGTATATAAAAAATTCTATAGATATCTATGTTATATCTCACAAAGATGAAATTACTGTTGGAGAAGAGATAGACTATGAGATAACTTTGATAAATAACAGTTTTCTTCCTGTTTTTAATCTTAAAATTATTGACTATTCTCCTCTAAATGCTAAATTTAAATCAGAAGAATGGTATCTTATGCCTTTTAAAAATAAAAAATTACAAAAAAAATTTGTGATTTCAAAAAGAGGAATATATTTTTTTGGACCTTTTGAAGTAGAAATAAAAGATCCTTTTGGAATTTTTAATGTAGTAAAAAAATATGATTTTAAATTAAAATTTGTAGTGCTACCAAGGATTCATAATATAAATGTGGAATTGAAGGCAAGACAACAATTAGGAAATATAGAGGCGGAAAATAAAGCTTTTGAAGATTATACTAATATATCGCAATTAAGAAAGTACAATTATGGTGACAGTATTAAAAGGATTCATTGGAAGGTGTCAGCAAAGAAAAGAGAACTCTACGTGAAAGAATTTCAAGTATCCGCGATGAGTGAAGTTTATATTTTGTGGGATTTAGATAAAAACCATTTTGCTATGGATACCCAAGGAATAATAGATGAAAATTGTGCTGAATGCATGTTATCTATAGCGAAATTTTGCCTTTTACATGGTATTCCTGTAAATGTTATAGATTACAATACCGGTAAGGTCCATATAAAAGGAAGAACGATTAAAGATTTTAAAAATTTTATTGAGGCTTCTTTAAGGAATTTTCCAGTTTACGAAAAAAGTCTAGAGGACTTTTTGAGATTATATAAAAGTATTCCCTATGATGTGACTCTTATCTTAATAACTCCTTATTTGAATAATGTAATTTTAGGAGAATTAGCGGATTTAAGAGAAAGTAATAGAGAATTAATAATCTATTATGTTAATGACCCAAAAGAAATTGAAGATAAAATTAGCAAATTAGATATCGAAGTTGTTTTCTGGGGGAAGAGAGATGTCAAAAGAGCTAAAAAAGAGTTTGTATGAACACATTATGATAATTGCCTTATCTTTTGTGGTTATATTATCTGCTGTTAGCGGCTTTAGATTCTCATATCCTTTCTATTATCTTTTACTATTAGATATAGTATTAGTGATATTTTTTGCTTTTTTGCTCAAAAGGCCACAACTGATAATATTTTTGCTTACAAGCCTTTTACTTATAGATGTTATAGTTTTTATCAAATATCCCAGCTTATTAGTGAGTATTGTATCTTATATTGATGGTTTTATAAAATGGGCGGATATTTACATGAATTATACAATTTCGCCTCCAGGCTTTGACCTTTTAACAGAAAAATATAGATTTTTTATGATTATAATGACCGTTGTTATAGTAACACTGATTATTACGTTATTAAATATTATCGTAAGGAGTTGGTTTTTAACTTTATTTTCAGGAATATTGTTTTTTGTTGTGCAGTGGTATAATTATGTAGATGCTGCTTACCTCTATATGACAGTTTATATTACGCTTTGTTTTATAGATATTGGAATAAAGAATTATTTTAAAAAAGGCAGTGCCAAAGCACCTATTGCAGTTTTTTTGATTGTTGTAATCTTTCTATCTTCTATTACCTCTATCAGTGCTCAATTGATGCCTAAAAACTTTAAACCCGTTAAGTGGGAAAGATTGAATAATTGGTTTTATGATACTTTCCCTTTTACTAGAGATTGGAGAAATGGCGAAGGCACTAATGATGAGTGGTTTGGGGAAGCGGTTTTTACTACTTTTGCCAATGAATTGGGCGGAAATGTGAAACTGAATAATTTTTTAATAATGGAAGTAGAAGCCGATGAAAGTACTTACCTTAGGGGAATGGTCTATGATACTTATACTTATTCCTCAAAAAGTCCCTTAATTTATGATAATTTTTCTAATAGATGGGAAAATTCCAGACAACAGTATATGTATGTAGAAAGCAGCGATAAAATTCCGCCAACTTTCAGTAATAATGTAAATTTTGAAGTAAAAACTATCACAGTAATTCCACTAAAAATCAAGTCAGATATTCTTTTTTCCCCTTGGCAACCTCATAAACTAAGTTATGATTTTTATTATGAAGTTGATAATTTAAACTTAAGAGCAAAAACCTCTCATGGTACCGGAGAGCCTTATATTGTCACTTATTTAAAGCCACAAATTGATTTAAATTCACTGAGGCAAAAAGGTAATGAGACTTTAAAAGGCGAAGAAAGAATAAGATATTTATCTTATCCAGCTACTCTTCTACCAGAAAGAGTGGAAGATTTAGCTTATTCTATCACAAAAGACAAAAAAACTCTTTATGATAAGGTAAAAGCAGTGGAAGAATATTTGAGGCAATACCCCTATTCTTTAGATGTTCCTCCTACTCCTTCAGATAGAGATTTTGTTGACTATTTTTTATTCGATTTAAAAAAAGGATATTGTTCTTATTATGCGACAGCAATGGTGATTATGCTCAGGACGATTGGAATTCCTGCAAGATATGTAGTGGGATTTAGAATGCCGCTAGTACCTAGTGATGATGGCAAATACAGGATTACCGCTGCCAATGCTCACGCATGGGTAGAGGTATATTTTGATGACTACGGTTGGATTACTTTTGAACCAACACCTAATTATCCCCCATTAGAATTTCCAATGTCCCTCTCAAATAATAATCATTTAAATTTAGAAAATGATATGGAATTGCACCCAGATAATGAGAGTAAAGATTCTCATAGCACAGTCGATAAACTGCAACAAAGTGATAATATTGAGACAACTTCTCAGGAAATTGCTTCTTTCAATGATAATAAATTTAATATTTTACGTTTTTCCTTAATATTGATAGTAATTTTAGTGGTAACAACTTCTTTATACTGGTGGGATAAAAAGAAAAAAATTAATAATTTAGGAAATAAATTTTGGGTGATTTATTATTATGAGAAAATTGTGAAGTATTTAGCTAAAAAAGGCTTGAAAATGTTAGATACAGAAACTCCTTTGGAATATCAAAAAAAAGTGTTGGGAAATGGGTATATAGGTTTCAGTGAAGTTACGCGGATATACAATGAAACAGTTTATGGAGGTAAAACACCTTCTCAAGAAGAGGTAGGTTATCTAAAAGAATTTATAAAAGAGTTAAAGAAAAAGAGACAGCTAAATCTAAAAAGAATATAAGGTTTATTAATGAATTTGACATAGGCTAGAGAACTAACATATAATAATATTTGGGAGGAAAGTATGCATCTGAAAGGGGTTTATTAAAATGGTTTTAAGTTATGAGCCTGGCGTGAAAAGCAGGATCATGGTATGCGTAACCCCGCAGAAAAGCTGCCGCAGGCTTGTGGAAAGAGGTGCTGAAAGAGCGAAAGAAACTAATGGTGAGTTTTGTGTTGTATACGTTAACAAAAATAATGACATCTCAAATGATTTAAAGCAAAACAAAGTATTGCTGGAGCTCTTTGATTTAGCGCAAAAAATGGGTGGCAGAGTTTCTATTTTGGTAGGTAAAAAAATCTCAAAAACACTGGCCGAATTTGCGAAAGAAAACAATATAACCGAGATAATAGTAGGCAAGTCTTTAAGGTCTGCTCTGGATGTTATACTTCATGGAGATGTGATAAATCCATTGAAAAAAGAAGCAGAAAAGAATGACATAAGAGTAGAAGTCATAGAATGACATATCCTTCTATGACTTCTCTCTAATTTTTATATGATTTATCACTTTTTTTACCCCATTTACGTTTTGAGCTGCTTCATTGGCTAATTCTTTTTCTTTTAAATTATTCACATATCCACTTAATGTTACTGCCCCGTTGTTTGCTGTAATAACTAAATCAGGCAAACTCAAATCATAACGAGACAGCTTTTGTACTACTAAATTTACAAGAGATACATCATCTATTTTATGCTCTTTGTTAAGTTCTAATTTGCTTATTACATTTTTGACACCCATTGCTTGAGCTGCTTGACTTATGCTTTCTATTTCTTGCTGTGCGTTATTAATCTGTCCATATAAAGTTTCTTTTTTTAATTTTTCCTTTATATTTTTTTCTATAATTTTATCTTTATTCATTTTCATCCTCCTTATTTTTTGCTAAAATAATTTTTCCACTTTAATTAAAATTTAATTCAGTTTAAATTATTTTTTATTCAAATTTGTTGTATAATTAATATGTACACACGATTTACCACAGAGCCTTGAGAGGTGAATTTTTTGTTTAATGGACTTATAGATATCATAAAAACAATGCGCATTAACGATCTAATAGATATTTTAATAATAGCTTATGCCCTGTACCGCTTAATTTTGGTAATACACAAAACACGAGCAGAGCAGTTGCTTAAAGGGCTTGCTGTGTTAATTGTAATTACCAAAGTTAGCGAATGGCTACAACTCAGGACAGTCAATTATATATTGCGAAATGCTATGACGGTAGGAGTTATTGCACTTTTAATTGTTTTTCAGCCGGAGTTAAGGCGTGGATTAGAGTCTTTAGGTAGGAGCGGGTTCTTAGGCAAAAATTTCTTCTTTTTTAATGAAGAAGAAAAAGATATGTCAGAGGTACTGGGAGAGATATGCGATGCGGTGCAATTTTTGTCTCGCTCAAAAATAGGAGCTTTAATTGTTTTAGAAAGGGAGACAGGCCTTAATGAGCTCATTGAAACCGGCATAGCCATGGATTCTAAAATTTCCAGCGAGCTTTTAATAAATACCTTTATACCTAATACGCCCTTACACGATGGAGCTGTCATAATTCGTGGAGACAGGATTATGGCGGCAGGTTGTTTTTTGCCTTTAACAGACAACCAAAATCTGAGTAGTGAATTAGGAACACGCCATAGAGCGGGAATAGGTGTTACTGAAATATCTGATGCGGTAGCGATAATCGTTTCTGAAGAGACAGGCACTATTTCTCTTGCACAAAATGGCAGGATTTCAAGACATTTAGATGCAAAAACTTTAAAAGAGGTGCTGTCGAGCATATTTGAAGTAAAAGATACCAAAAAGCCTGTATGGAAAAAATGGGGGAACAAACATGCTGACTAAAGATTTTACAATAAAATTGCTGTCACTGGTATTGGCTTTTTTGCTGTGGCTTTATGTAATGGGAGAAGAAAATCCAGAAATTCCCTATGAAATAAGCAATGTGCCTGTCAAATTGATTAATAGCGATACTTTAGAGAAAAAAGGACTTATTGTCTTAGATGAAAAAAATTATACAGTAAATGTAAAAGTAAAAGGAAGACGAAGTGATGTTCTGAATATAGCAGCCCAGAATATATCGGCTTTTGCAGATTTAAGCAGAGTAAATTCTAATGGGACAAATGTCATTCCTGTTACTGTGGAAGGATTACCTAGAAATGTCTCCTTAGTTTCAATAAATCCGTCAGAAATAAAAGTAGAAATAGATAATATTGTGAAAATACAAATGCCAGTTAGTGTAAAAATAATTGGCAATGTGATGGATGGCTATGCTATGCAACCTGCTGTCCCCACGCCGGGAGAGGTATTGATGATTGGGCCAGAAAGCAAAATTAATCTTATAAAAAATGTGATAGCTGGAGTCAATGTTTCTTATAAAAAAGAGGATGTAAAAATCTCTGTTCCAGTGGTTGCTGTTGACAGAGAAGGAAAAGAAGTAAAAGGCGTTACTATTACTCCTAATCTTGTTGAAGTATATATTCCTGTAAATAAATCTATACGTGTGCCTGTAGTTCCTAAAATATTCGGGAAACCAATGGAAGGATATATGATAGCATCTGTAAATGTACTGCCAGAGTATGTGTATATTACTGGTGATGAGACTGTCCTAAATACGATAAAATCTATAAGTACTAAGCAAATCGATATTTCTGGGAAAAATGAACCTGTCACTGAAAATGTACCTTTTGATTTGCCAGATGGTGTGAAACTTGTTAAAAGTGATATTAATGCAAAAGTATATGTGGATATACAAAAAATAGAGACTAAAGAGATTACTATAAGCAATATAGATATAAAAGGAGCAGGCAACAAAAATGTTGTAATTCAAAATCCAGATTTAGTCATTACTATATCTGGTCCAGAAAGTGTAGTTAATGGAGCGAAAGCTTCCGATTTTAACGCATATATAGACGTAACCAATCTGCCAATGGGTGATCATTCTTTAACTGTAAATATAAATACTAACTTAAACTTGCAAATAATTAAGATTAAACCTGACAAAGTAACTGTTAATATTCAATAGGCGGGTATTTCCCGCCTGTTAATTTTGCTAAAAATCTATCAATTCAACAAAATATAAAGTCTTTATAAAAAAATTTTAATTCAAGAGGAGGATTTTTGACAAATATGTAGAATTAAAATATTGTAAGGTTAAAAATTTTTTAATAACACTCAAAAATTGTAATAGAACTTCATATTATGTATTAAGAAGGGCAGGTGAACCTGTTGAAAATTTTAGTCATTAATCCGGGTTCTACTTCTACTAAAGTGGCATTGTATGAAGAGGAACAAGAAATTGTAAAAACGGAGATTGTCCACGACATTGAAGCGCTTAAAAGATATAAAAGTATCATTGAGCAATTTGATTTAAGGTTAAATGCTATAAATGATTGGATAGAGCAAAACAAAATAAACTTGAAGAAAATATCTGCAATTGTGGTAAGAGGAGGACTTATTAAACCCGTTCAAAGTGGTACTTATTTTGTAAACGATATTATGCTTGAGGATTTGGAAAGGGCAATTGGAGGTGAACATGCTTCAAATCTCGGTGGACTAATTGGAAGAGCTATAGGAGATAAGCATAATATTCCTGTTTATACATTAGATCCTGTAGCTGTTGATGAAATGGAAGATGTTGCAAGAATTTCTGGCCTCCCTGAACTTCCAAGAAAAAGTCAATCTCATGCTTTAAGCATAAAGGCTTGTGTACATCGCTACGCTAAAGAAAATGATATTGAGGAAAAAGAGTTAAATCTTGTTGTAGCTCACATGGGGGGAGGCATTTCTGTAGCAGCAATTAAAGGAGGAAAAATTGTAGATGTAAACAATGCGAATCAAATGGGGCCCTTTTCTCCTGAGAGGACAGGCAGCCTGCCATCGATGAAAGTTGTTGACCTTTGTTATTCTGGTAAATACAGTTTTGATGAGATGAAGAAAAAAATTGTGGGTATGGGGGGGATGGTAGCGCATCTTGGGACAAATGATGCGAGAGAAGTAGAAAAGCGAATACAAAATGGTGATAAAAAAGCTAAATTAGTTTTTGAAGCTATGGCTTATCAAATTGCAAAGGAAATTGGCAGAATGGCGGCAGTATTAAAGGGGGATGTGAAATCAATAATTTTAACTGGTGGACTTGCTTATTCTAAACGACTAATAGAGAGAATCATTGATATGACGAGCTTTATTGCACCTATAACTCTTTATCCAGGGGGGGATGAAATGGAAGCTTTAAGAGATGGTGCATTGAGAGTTTTAAGAAATATTGAAAAGCCCAAGATTTACAGCTGATGAGGTGCATGATATGAGAACATTTGAAGAAATGTATAATTACGCAAAAGACTTGTCCCCCAAAACTATAGCAGTAGCTCAAGCGGCAGATGAAGATGTATTAGAAGCGATTAAAGAAGCTCATGAAAGAGGGATAGTAAAAGCAATATTAGTTGGTGATAAAGAAAAAATAGAAAGGATAGCTTCTTCAATATCAATGCCTTTAAAGGACCACGAAATAATAGACACAAAAAGTAACTTAGAAGCTTGTCGCGAAGCTGTAAAGTTTGTGAGCGAAGGAAAAGCTGATATATTGATGAAAGGCCTTGTGCAGACGGCAGAAATACTGAGGGTAGTTCTGGATAAAGAAATAGGTCTAAGGACAGGCAGGACTTTAAGCCATGTAGCTGTGTTTGAGTCGCCTTACAACAGGCTTATACTTCTCACAGATGCGGCGATGAACATTGCACCGGATTTAAAAATCAAGATAGACATAATTTTAAATGCAGTAGACGTTGCAAGGCAAATTGGAATTGATGCTCCAAGGGTTGCAGTTTTAGGAGCTGTAGAAACTGTAAATCCTGATATGCAAGCCACATTAGATGCAGCAATACTTTCAAAAATGAGTGAAAGAGGTCAAATCAAAGGGGCTATAATAGATGGGCCGTTGGCTTTAGATAATGCTTTATCAGTAGAAGCAGCGCGGCATAAAGGGATAACAAGCCCTGTTGCAGGTAATGCTGACATTCTTTTAGTTCCAGATATTGAAGCTGGTAATATGCTGTATAAAGCTATAACTTATATAGCAGAAAGAAGAATAGCAGGAATAATAATGGGGGCAAAAAGGCCGATTGTCTTGACTTCGAGGGCAGACTCCAGTGAAGCTAAATTTAATTCTATAATGTTGGCATCTCTTGCTTCTAATGTTTGATTATTAAAGTTGATTATTAAATAGGAGGAGATATTTTATGAAAATATTTGAAATAATGGAAACCAAAGATTATGAAAATGTGATTTTATGCCATGACAAGACTTCAGGTCTTAAAGCGATAATTGCAATTCATGACACGACTTTAGGCCCTGCTTTAGGCGGATGCAGGATGTGGACTTATGACTCAGAAGAGGATGCAATAAATGATGCATTAAGGCTTGCAAGGGGAATGACATACAAAAATGCTGCTGCGGGCCTAAACTTAGGTGGAGGAAAAGCTGTAATAATAGGGAATCCAAGGACTGACAAATCAGAAGCTTTGTTTAGAAGCTTTGGAAGGTATGTAGAATCTTTGAAGGGAAGGTACATCACTGCTGAAGATGTGGGGACAAACGTGAAAGACATGGAGTATATAAGGTATGAGACAAAATACGTGGCAGGGCTTCCTGAAACCAGCGGAGACCCGTCTCCTTTTACAGCTTATGGAGTCTATAGGGGTATGCAAGCAGCTGCTGAAGAGATTTTTGGAACTTCAGATTTGAGAGGGAAAGTAGTTGCAATACAAGGTGTAGGAAATGTAGGCTACAATTTAGCGAAACACTTATATGAAGAAGGGGCAAGGCTAATTGTGACAGACATATTTGAAGACAATGTAAAGAGGGCAGTAGAGGAATTTAAAGCTGAATATGTGAAACCGGATGAGATTTATGGGGTAGGATGCGATATATTTGCGCCTTGTGCTTTGGGAGCGATAATAAACGATGAAACGATACCCCAACTTAAGTGTAAGATAGTAGCAGGTTCAGCTAATAACCAGTTGAAGGAAGAAAGGCACGGAGATATCCTCCAGCAAAAGGGAATTCTCTATGTTCCTGACTATATAATAAATTCTGGTGGAGTTATAAACGTAGCTGATGAGCTCAATCCTTCAGGCTACAACAGGGAAAGGGCCATGAGGAAAGTCTCCATGATATACGATACAGTGAAAAAAGTCATTGAAAAGGCTAAAAAGGAAAATGTTCCCACCTATGTGGCAGCTGACAGGGTAGCAGAAGAGAGAATAAAGACTATAGCTGCTGTAAAAGACAACTACATCGTAAGATAATTTTAATCTGAGGAAAGGCAAGAATTCCTTGCCTTTCCTCAGATTTGGATAAAGAAGCCATGTGTACTATAATAGTATTAGAGGCGGAGGGATGGGGTTGGCTTTAATTTTAGTAATAAACCCTGGTTCTACTTCAACGAAAGTGGCAGTTTTTAGGGACAAAGAGCCTGTCTTTACAGAGACTTTGAGGCATTCGACAGAGGAATTGAGCAAATACAAGAGAATAATTGACCAGTTTGAATTCCGGACACAAGCTATCCTTGATATGCTGAAAGAAAAAAGTATTTCCCTTTCTCAAATTGATGCAATTGTAGGAAGAGGAGGGCTTTTAAAGCCTATAGAGAGTGGGACCTACATTGTTAATGAAAAAATGCTGGAAGATTTGAAAAAGGCTGAAAGAGGTGAACACGCTTCTAATTTGGGAGCTATTATCGCCTACACTTTGGCAAAAGAACACAACATCCCTGCCTATATAGTGGACCCTGTAGTGGTGGATGAGCTTGAAGATGTAGCGAGAATTACTGGTTTGCCGGAGATTGAGAAACAGAGCATTTTCCACGCCTTAAACCAGAAGGCAATTGCTCGCCGCTTGGCATCTGATTTGGGCAAAAGGTACGATGAGGTAAACCTTATAATAGCGCACCTTGGGGGTGGTATTTCAGTAGGTGCCCATAGAAAAGGAAGGGTAATAGACGTGAATGACGCTCTAAACGGAGAAGGGCCATTTTCCCCCGAAAGGGCAGGGGGGTTACCTGTTCTAGATCTAGTCAAACTTTGTTACAGTGGGCAGTACACTTTTGAGGAGATGAAGAAAAAGCTTATAGGAAAAGGCGGAATAGTGGCGCATTTGGGTACAAATGATGTGAGAGAAGTTTATAAAATGATTGAGAATGGGGATAAAAATGCTGAACTCATTTTGGACGCTATGGCGTATCAGACGGCAAAAGAAATAGGGTCAATGGCTGTCGTTTTAAAAGGGAAAGTGGATGCTATAGGGATTACTGGCGGAATTGCTCATAATGAGGATTTTGTGAGGAGGATAAGGGAAAGGGTGGAGTTTATAGCGCCTTTTTATGTATATCCTGGAGAGGACGAAATGTTGGCTTTGGCAGAGGGAGTATACAGAATTTTGACAGGCGAAGAGAATCCCAAAACATACAGTTAAAGGATGAGGTCAGATGGATTTTAAAGGGTTGACGATTGTAGTAGGGCATTACGGTACAGGTAAGACCGAGGTTGCAATAAATTATGCTAAGTTTATAAGAGAATCAGGAAAAGATGTAGAAATAATCGATTTAGATATTGTAAATCCATATTTTAGGTCTAGGGAAGTGAGAAAAGAACTTTTTGATAAGTGGGGAATACGAGTAGCAGGAGTAGAAGAGAAATATATGAATGCAGATGTGCCTGCTATTTCCCGCAACATCTATGGGGCATTATACAGCAAAGATAAATATGCAGTCTTCGATGTTGGGGGAGACGATGTAGGAGCAACTCCATTAGGTCAGTATCGGCATATAATAAAGGATCAAGATGCAGAAGTATTATTTGTAGTTAATGTAAACAGGCCACTTACAAAAGAAGTAGAATTGGTCATTGAATATCTTAAATCAATTGAAGAAGCAGCTAAAATTAAAGTAACTCATTTGGTAAACAATACTCATTTATCTTATGAAACAACAGTAGAGGATATTTTAAAAGGTCAAAAAGTGGTGGAGGAAGTTTCAAAAATTACAGGGATACCTATTAAGATGGTGACTGTAAAAAGAGAATTGTTCAACAAAGTTCCTGACTTAGGATATCCGATATTTCCAATAGACCTTTATATGAAAACTCCGTGGGATAAAATGTGAGAGGAGGATTTATGTGGCAAAAGTTATTTTTAATGAAGATTTATGTAAAGGTTGTGAATTGTGTGTAAATGCTTGTCCCAAGAAAATTATTGAAATGGACATGAGCAAAATAAATGTGAAGGGATATTATCCTGCCACTGTTAAATCGGAAAATATGGACAAATGTATAGGTTGTGCATTTTGCGCTATGATGTGTCCTGATACTGTTATAACAGTTATAAAATAAATGGAGGGGAGTAAGATGGCTAAGGTATTAATGAAAGGTAATGAGGCGTTAGCGGAAGCAGCTATTCAAGCTGGGTGTAGACATTACTTTGGTTATCCTATAACACCTCAAAATGAGGTTACAGCTTACATGGCAAAGAGAATGCCAGAGGTAGGCGGAGTATTTTTGCAGGCAGAAAGCGAAGTCTCTGCTATAAACATGGTTTACGGCGCAGGTGGAGCAGGAGCTCGTGTTATGACTTCCACCAGCAGCCCTGGTTTGAGTCTTATGCAAGAAGGTATCTCATATCTCGCAGGTGCTCAAGTACCTTGTGTAATTGTGAATATAATGAGGGGTGGCCCAGGATTAGGAGATATTCAAGGAGCGCAAGGAGATTACTTTCAATCTACAAAAGGAGGAGGCCATGGAGATTATAAGTTGATAGTTCTTGCTCCTTCTACAATCCAAGAAATGGCGGATTTAGTCCAAGAAGCTTTTGATATTGCAGATGAATATAGGAATCCTGTTGTTATATTGGGAGATGGGATGTTAGGTCAGATGATGGAACCTGTAGATTTTGAAAACGTGAAAAAAACAAAAAGAAATCTTCCTGAAAAGACATGGGCGACTACAGGAAGAGGAAACAGGGAACACAGGAATGTGATAAATTCCCTTTATATTGACCCACCTGTTTTAGAAAAGCATAATTACGTGCTTTTTGAAAAATATAAAAGAGCCGAGCAGAATGAAGTAAGATATGAGATGGTCAACTGTGATGACGCAGAAGTTATTTTGGTGGCTTACGGTACTATGGCAAGAGTTGCTAAAAACGTGATGAACATCGCAAGGCGCGAAGGGCATAAAGTAGGGCTCATAAGGCCGATTTCCTTGTGGCCTTTCCCGAAGGAACCTTTCAAAAAGACGGTAGATCAGGTAAAAGGTTATCTGGTAGTTGAGATGAGTATGGGACAGATGGTAGAAGATGTTCAATTGGCTACTGAGTGCAAGAAGCCTGTACACTTCTACGGAAGACCTGCAGGAATGATACCGGAGCCTTCCGTAATGCTTGAGAAAATTAAACAGATTGCAGGAGGTGCAAGATAAATGGCGGTTGTATTTGAAAAAACAAAGGGATTGACAGATGTTCCTTTTTCCTATTGTCCGGGCTGTACTCACGGGATAATTCACAGGCTAGTGGCTGAAGCCATGGAAGAATTGGGAGTTTTGGATAAAGCGATAGGTGTTGCATCAGTAGGATGTTCTGTGTTTGCATATGAATTTTTCAACTGCGACATGCAGCAGGCAGCTCATGGGAGAGCTCCAGCAGTTGCTACAGGTATTAAGAGAGTTCATCCCGACAAAGTGGTGTTTACCTATCAAGGGGATGGAGACTTAGCAGCTATTGGAACAGCAGAGATTGTTCATGCGGCTGCAAGGGGAGAAAATATAACGGTTATTTTTGTCAACAATGCTAACTATGGAATGACAGGAGGACAAATGGCTCCAACAACTCTAATCGGTCAAGAAACTTTGACAACTCCCTATGGAAGAAAAGCGGAGGTAAATGGTTATCCTATTAGAATGAGTGAAATGCTCTCTACCCTGGAGGGAGTAGCTTATATTGAGAGGACTGCTGTTTACGATGTAAAACATGTAATACAGGCTAAAAAAGCCATAAAAAATGCATTTTTAGCTCAAATACAAAAGAAGGGGTTTTCTATGATAGAAGTGCTTTCTACCTGCCCTACTAACTGGGGAATGACTCCTGTAGAGGCTTTAAAATGGGTGAAAGACCAAATGGAACCTTATTATCCGTTAGGTGTTTACAAAAACACCTTAGAGGAGGTTAAATAAAATGGAAGAAAGAATAATTTTTGCTGGTTTTGGAGGGCAAGGAGTCCTTACAATGGGGCTCATAATAACCTATGCTGGAATGCTAGAAGGAAAGAATGTCTCATGGACTCCTTCTTACGGACCTGAGATGAGAGGCGGTACAGCTAACTGTAACGTTACTGTTTCTGACGATGAAGTGGGTTCACCCGTAATTATAGAAGCTACTTCTGTGGTAGTGATGAACAGACCTTCCTTGGACAAATACGAGTCCTATGTAATACCTGGGGGAAAACTTTTTGTGAACACTTCTCTGGTAGATAGGAAGCCCCAGAGAAAAGATATAGAGGTTTATGAAGTGCCTGCCAATGAGATTGCAAGCGAGCTCGGCAATCTGAAAGTGGCTAACATGGTGATGCTCGGAGCATTTGTGGAAGCTACAAAGGTTGTAAAGATGGAGACAGTTCTTAAGGCTTTGCCGGAAGTCTTTGGAAAAGGGAAAGAGCATATGATGGCTATCAACGAGGAAGCTCTGGAAAAAGGAGCAGAATTGATAATAAACATGGTTTCCACAAAATAGAGTATTTTAGGCAGGGGACTACCCCTGTCTAGGCTTATTCTAGCAAAGGGGTGGGAATTTGAAGAAGTTAAGTGAAATTTTTGAAAAAGCAAGAGGGGCAAATAAAAAGTTTAGCGTTGCTGGAGCAGAGGATGTGGAAGTGCTTTTAGCCTGTGATGCTGCTAAAAAAGAAGGAATAGGTATTCCTGTTTTAGTAGGAGATAAAGAAAAAATTATTAAAATTTCAGAGGAAGCTAACATATCCCTTGAGGGCTATGAAATAATAGATGAAAAGGACGAAGCAGAAAAGTGTAAAAAATCAGTTTTGGAAGTAAGGGAAGGCAGAGCTTTTTTTGTCATGAAAGGACTTGTACCTACTGCTACTCTTTTAAAAGCTGTGCTTGACAGTGAAACTGGTATAAGAGGAGAGGGACTTTTAAGCCATGTGATGGTGTATGAAATTCCAGCATATCACAAATTGCTTCTTTTGACAGATGGAGGAATGAACGTAAGTCCAACTCTAGAGGAAAAAGTTGCGATATTGAAAAATGCCATCAAAGTGGCAAAGACTTTGGGTATAGAAAATCCAAAGACTGCTTGTCTTTCTGCTGTAGAAATAGTAAATCCCAAAATGCCATCAACCGTTGAGGCTGCAAAGTTAAAAGAGCTGAATCAAAAGGGAGAGATAGAAGGCATCGTAGATGGGCCTTTAGCTTTTGACCTTGCTGTAAGCAAAGAGGCGGCAGAACACAAAGGGGTAAAGAGTGAGGTTGCAGGGAATGCTGATATTTTGCTTGTACCTTTTATAGAAGTCGGAAACGCTTTAGGAAAAAGCTTTACTTACTTTGCGAAAGCTAGAAGTGCGGGAATTGTTGTGGGAGCTAAAGCGCCAATTGTTCTAGTTTCCAGAGCTGATTCTCATGAAGACAAATTAAATTCTATAGCTTTGGCTTGTGCAGTATCTTTTTGATAACGATAAATTAAATGGGGGGAAAATGATTGAAAAAAATAATGATGGGAGATGAAGCAGTAGCAAGAGGAGCTTATGAGTACGGCATCACTTTTGCTGCTGCATACCCTGGTACACCAAGCACAGAGATAATAGAGAATATAGCTAAGTACAAAGAAATATATTCAGAATGGGCGCCAAATGAAAAAGTTGCTGTTGAAGCAGCAATTGGTGCTTCTATCGCAGGCGCAAGAAGTCTTGCTGCCATGAAACATGTTGGCCTTAATGTGGCAGCAGACCCACTTTTCACTTTTGCATATACAGGTGTTAATGGGGGGTGTGTAATTGTAACTGCTGATGACCCTGGAATGCACTCATCACAAAATGAACAGGACAATAGGTATTACGCTAAATTTGCCAAAATCCCTATGCTAGAGCCTTCAGACAGTCAAGAATGTAAAGATTTTGTAGGATACGCATTGGACATAAGTGAAAAGTACGATACTCCTGTTTTGTTAAGGCTTACAACAAGGGTAAGTCATGGCAAAGGAGTAGTAGAATTAGGTGAAAGACAAAATGTAGAGATGAAACCTTATAAAAAAGATATTCCTAAATATGTAATGGTGCCTGCTAATGCACAAAAAAGGCATGTAGTTGTAGAAGAAAGGTTAAAGGCTTTAAGACAATTGTCAGAAGAAATTTCTATTAACAGAATAGAATGGAATGATAGAGAAATTGGCATAATTACCAGTGGTATAAGCTATCTTTATGTAAAAGAAGTTTTTGGAGATGAAGTTTCAATCTTAAAATTAGGAATGACTTATCCTTTGCCATCAGAGCTTATAAAAAAATTCGCAGAAGGAGTTAAAAAACTATACGTTGTAGAGGAATTGGAACCTTACATCGAAGAACATGTAAAAAGCTTAGGAATAAAAGTCATAGGCAAAGAGATATTGCCGATAGTAGGAGAATTAAATCCTGGTATAATACGAAAAGCTATAAAAGGTGAAGAATTAGAGCATATATCAGTTGATACAAAAGTGCCAGGTAGACCTCCTATGCTTTGTGCAGGATGTCCTCACAGGGGAGTTTTCTACGTGTTGAAAAAAAAGAGAGTTCCAGTCTTAGGCGACATTGGATGTTATACTTTAGGGGCAGCTCCTCCGCTGGAAGCTATAGATACCTGTGTTTGCATGGGAGCAAGTGTTTCTGGTTCTCACGGATTCCAAAAGGCCAATGAACACAAAGGAAGGAAACAAAAGACATTTAGTGTAATAGGTGACTCAACTTTCTTCCATTCAGGAATAACAGGTTTGATTAATATAGTCTACAATAAAGGAAATGCTGTACCTATAATTCTTGACAACCGCATAACAGCTATGACGGGGCATCAGCACAATCCTGGAACTGGGAAAACTTTGATGGGAGAAGAGGCTCCAGAAATAGATATAGCGAAATTAAGTGAAGCAATAGGAGTAAAAAGAGTAAGAGTGGTTGATCCTTTTAACTTAAAAGAAGTTGAAAATGCTGTTGATGAAGCTGTGAATACAGATGATACGATGGTTATAATAGCGAAAGGCCCATGTGCCTTGATTCCTCCTAAGCCGCAGGGAGAGTGTAGAATAGACCAAGATAAATGCAAAAAATGCGGTTTGTGCCTAAGGCTAGGTTGTCCTGCTATAAGCAAAAAAGATGGAATATTTAGCATAGACCCTGACCAGTGTACCGGATGTACTGTTTGTATGCAGGTATGTCCTTTCGATGCTATAGAAAAGGTGAGGTGAAATAAAGTGCAAGAAGTGAAAAGTATATTAATGGTAGGGGTAGGAGGGCAAGGCACTATTCTAGCCAGTAATGTTTTGGCGGAAGGACTATTAAAAAATGGTTATGATGTAAAAATGTCAGAAGTCCACGGCATGTCTCAAAGAGGAGGAAGTGTCAATACTCAAATAAGGTTTGGAGAAAAAGTTTATTCTCCAGTCATTGAAGTTGGGGCTGCTGATGTTATTGTAGCCTTTGAAAAAATGGAAGCTGTGCGATGGTTAAATTATCTTAAAAAAGACGGCGTTGTCATTGTAAATACGGTAGAAATACCTCCACTTTCTGTGCTCATAAGCAAAGAAGAGTATCCCAAGAACTTAATTGAGGAAATATCAAAAAGCGTAAAGACAATTGCAGTAGATGCAGATAAAATAGCAGAGAGCCTTGGAAATATAAAGGCTCAAAATATAGTTCTTTTAGGAGTACTTGTTAAATATTTAGGACTACAAGGCATTGATTGGGAAGAGGTAATAAAAAATAACGTGCCACAAAAATTTGTTGAATTAAATACAAATGCCTTTAGAAAAGGGCTGGAGGTAATCTAAGAGGGGGAGATAATTTCCTCCATTTTTTATTAAAAGAAGGATTGTTAAAGATTGTGGCGAATATATCTTATAGCGCTGACTTTATTGAATTTGTCATCAGAGGAAGGGAGGTATTATTTTTTTGTTATATAGAATTTTACGGCTTATTGCTAAATTGATTCTTAAGATATTCTATTCTTTTGAAGTAAAATATGAGAAAAATTTGCCTGAGGGAGCTTGTATTTTTGTTGCAAACCATCAAAGTTTGCTAGACCCAGTTGTGGTAGCCTGTTCTGTAAAAAGACCCGTGATATTTTTAGCAAGTTCTGAACTTTATAAAAGGCGTTTTTTAAAATATTTTTTAAAAATTGATAAAGCAATTCCCATAAAGAAAAATTCGCCTGATTTAAATGCCATAAAACAGGCGTTATTTAGACTAAAGGAAGGAAATTCTATAGGATTATTTCCAGAAGGAGGAATATCACCAACTGGCAAAGTAGAAAAAATGCATGAAGGGGCTATGTATATAGCATATAAATCGGGAAAGCCCATTGTGCCAGTGGCTATAAAAGGTACAAGAGAAATACTACCTTTTGGCAAATATTTTCCCAAATTTAGGGGAAAAATTGAACTGAAAATAGGTGAACCAATTTACCCAAATCTGAATAGTGATATAAAGATGGAAATTGTTAAATTGAGAGACAAAGTTATGCAAAATATATTAGCAATGTTGGAGGAATAGTGTAAATTGAAATATGGTTTTTACTGTGATAAAATATTATCGTATGATTTATTGAGAGGAGATAGAAAATGGCAAGGTTGTTTGGTACAGATGGTGTTAGAGGTATAGCTAATTATGACTTGACTCCACAACTTGCTTTTGAACTAGGAAGAGCAGGAGCATATGCTTTGACGGAAGGAAGTCATAGGCCCAAAATTGTAGTGGGAAAAGACAGCCGTATTTCTAGCGACATGCTAGAATGCGCATTAGCTGCTGGTCTTACCTCTGTAGGGGCGGAGGTCATAAGTGTGGGGATAATTCCTACACCAGCGGTAGCTTACCTTACCCGATTATATCAAGCAGATGCTGGAGTTATGATATCGGCATCTCATAATCCCGTAGAGTACAATGGGATAAAATTTTTTGATAAAAATGGGTATAAATTGCCAGATGAAGTAGAAGATAGAATAGAAAATATAATAAAAGAAAAAATTGAGTTGCCTTCTCCTATTGGAACGGGAATAGGTACCAGGAAAGAATACACAAATTCTCATAGAGATTACATAGAGTTCTTAAAGTCTACTATTGATGGGGATTTAAAAGGGATGAAAATTGTAATTGATTGTGCTTATGGAGCTAGTAGCACAGTAGCGCCAATTCTATTTAAAGAACTAGGGGCGAAAGTCATATTACATGGAGCAGAGCCTATAGGGGAAAAAATAAATGTCAATTGTGGGTCTACTCATCCTGAAAAATTGCAACAACTCGTCATAGAAAATAGTGCCGACATTGGTTTAGCCTTTGACGGAGATGCTGATAGACTTATTGCAGTTGATGAAAAAGGAAATGTTGTTGATGGGGACCACATAATGGCAATATGTGCTATAGATTTAAAGAAAAAAGGTAGGTTAAAAAATAACACAGTTGTGGCAACAGTTATGAGCAATATAGGCTTTGAGATTGCACTTAAAGAGCAAGGGATTAATCTCATAAGGACAAAAGTAGGAGACAGATATGTTTTAGAAGAAATGATAAAAGGCGGATATTCTATTGGTGGCGAACAATCAGGCCATATTATTTTCCTTAATGACAATACTACTGGAGATGGGGAAATTACTGCTTTAAAACTTTGTTCTATTTTAAAAGAAAGTGGCAAAAAATTGTCAGAGTTAGCTGCCTGCATGGTTACTTACCCACAAGTTCTTATAAACGCAAAAGTAAAAAATGAGTTAAAACATGCTTATTTAGAGGATGAAGAAATAAAAAGGGAAATGGAAAACTTAGAAAGGGAAATGAGAGGAGAAGGGCGAGTACTTATAAGACCCTCGGGTACTGAGCCTCTTGTGAGAGTTATGGTAGAAGGAAAAGATTATGATAAAATTAGTCAAATGGCAAAAGAACTTGCTGAATTAATAGAAAGAAAATTAAATTAAATAAAAGTGCGAAAGGTATTATTTGAAAGGGGGGATGCCTATTGAAAAAGAGTAAAAGAAGGTAAGGATTAAAAATAAAAAAGCGCCGGGGCTTAAAGTGTATACTTTAAGCTGACGAGGACAGGGTTTATCGAGTTATCGGCGGGTGCCCTGCGGTTTTCTGCGACCGATAAAGGACTGGTAAAACCACAGGCGACTGTGGCATAAAGCAGTCTGGGCAGGAAAATTTTATAAACTCACAGTGAGAGGAGACGCAATATGTGTGGGATTGTAGGATATATAGGAGATAAACAAGCAACACCTATACTGCTGGAAGGTTTGACAAAATTAGAGTATCGGGGCTATGATTCGGCAGGAATTGCCATTTTAAATGATGGCAATATAAATATAAAGAAAGCGAAGGGAAGATTAAACGTCTTAAAAGATCTTGTTGAAAAAAATAATATGGTAGGGACAATAGGTATAGGGCACACAAGGTGGGCTACGCATGGTGAACCATCTGACACAAACTCTCATCCTCACCTATCCCAGTCAGGGCTGATTGCAGTTGTTCACAACGGGATAATTGAAAATTATCTTCCTCTGAAGAAATGGCTGTTAGAAGAGGGTTATAATTTTATATCAGAAACAGATACGGAAGTGGTTGCAAACTTACTCGAATATTACTACAATGGCGATATAGTTGAAGCGCTTAGAAAAGTGCTGGATAGGATTGAGGGGTCTTATGCTCTGGGGGTTTTGTGCAAGGACAATCCAGATATGATAGTAGCAGCAAGAAAAGAAGCTCCTCTTATAGTAGGTATAGGAAATGGTGAGAATTTCATTGCTTCAGATATACCTGCAATTTTAAAATACACAAGAAACGTGTATTTCCTCGATGACCACGAAATTGCCATAATTAAAAAAGACAGTGTAGAATTTATAGATGTTTTTGGAAGGAAGATAGGCAAATCTCTCTTTGAAGTGAAATGGGACGTAGAAGCAGCTGAAAAGGGCGGCTATGAGCACTTCATGATAAAAGAGATTCACGAGCAGCCTGCCGCAATAAAGGATACTTTGAGAGGCAGAATAATTGATGATTCAGAAATAGTTTTAGATGATGTGAAAATTACTAAAGAAGACCTTGAAAAGATAGATAAAATCTTTATTGTAGCCTGTGGAACAGCTTATCATGCGGGTGTTGTAGGGAAGTACGTCATAGAAAATCTTGCGAGAATACCTGTTGAAGTAGATGTCGCTTCAGAATTTAGATATAGAAACCCCTTAGTAAATGAAAGAACTCTTACAATTGTAATAAGCCAGTCGGGGGAAACAGCAGATACCATTGCTGCATTAAAAGAAGCTAAGAAAAAAGGGTCAAGAGTTATAGCCATTACAAACGTCGTAGGAAGTTCTGTCTCCAGAGAAGCAGATGATGTACTATACACATGGGCAGGTCCTGAAATAGCCGTTGCTTCCACCAAAGCTTATACTACGCAACTTATAGCTCTCTATCTTGTAGCTATGGACCTTGCAATAAAAAGAGGGACAATAACTAAAACAAAGGTGATGGAACTTTGCACAGAATTAAAGAAACTTCCTGAAAAAGTTCAGTATTTACTTGACAACAAAGATGTAATACAAAAATTTGCCTCTGAACACTATAATGCAAAGGACGTATTTTACATTGGAAGAGGACTGGACTATGCTGTTGCTATGGAGGGTTCTTTAAAACTCAAAGAAATATCCTATATTCATTCCGAGGCGTATCCGGCTGGTGAATTAAAACACGGTACTTTGGCCCTTGTAGAAGAGGGAACACTTGTGATAGCTCTTGCAACACAAGATGACCTTTTTGAAAAGATGCTTAGTAATATAAAAGAAGTAAAAGCAAGGGGTGGTTTTGTAGTCGCCTTTGCAAAGCAAGGCAATTTGCAGCTGGAGGGCGTTGTAGATAAAGTAATATATATACCTGAAACGCTTAAAGAGCTTACTCCAGTATTGACAGTTGTGCCTTTGCAACTTTTAGCATATTATATGGCAGTAGAAAAAGGATGTGACGTAGATAAACCGCGTAATCTTGCAAAGTCAGTAACTGTAGAGTAATGGAGGTCAAAAGGCTGAAGAGTTGCACTTTTCATTTATTCCTCTACCCATGCGAAAAAAGTGGCTCTGTTTGGGGAGGAATGAGGGAAAAAGATTAAGTCTTTACAGAATAACGAAGGGATAAGTGGTAAAGCCTCGAAAAATTCGGGCTTTACACCACTTATCCCTTTTTTCCTTGATCCATAATCCTCTCCTGCGGAACGACTTTTTCCTTCCTCAAGTATAATGAAGTTAAAAGGTTAAGACGCAGTAGTATTTGAAGTAAGACGCGGGTATATTTATAATGATATGGAAATAAATGTTGCATTTTTGATTTACTTTTTATAATCCAGGTTGACATGCCATTAAACAATTTGCTATTATAAAAAGCAAATCCAGAAAACAAAAAATGGAGGAGTCGCTATGGTTGTTTTGGAGATAAATACACCGACAAGGGAAGTTATGGTGGATATTACTGATATGGTAATGCAAGAAATTAAAAAATATGGCGTTGTTGATGGCCTTTGTGTTATCTTTGTGCCCCATACAACAGCGGGAATTACAATAAACGAAAATGCAGATCCAACTGTAAGAGAAGATATAATGGCAGCCTTAGAAAAAATAATTCCTGATATGCGTTTTAAACACATGGAAGGCAATTCTGATGCCCACATCAAGGCGTCTCTTATGGGAAGTTCAGTAACTTTAATTATTGAAAATGGAAGGCCACTTTTAGGAACTTGGCAGGGTATTTATTTATGTGAGTTTGATGGTCCAAGGAGAAGAAGAGTGTATATTAAATTTTTGAAGTGAGTTTATTCAAACTTGCACTCTTCTGGTTTTACGTTATACTCAAATTGAATAAAAGAAGGTGCCCTCATCTTCATGTTTTCAGACCATTCCATAAATCTCACTTTACATGTTAGCAAGGGTTCTAACCACTGCACATTTTTTTCTTTAAAGTTATAATAATTGTCTGGGGCTTTTATCTCCTTGGCAACTTCATAGAATGCTTTTAATTCCTTCTGGGATAGGCCTGATTCACAACTTCCTATGTTTATTAAATTATTTTCCTCATCGTAAAGCCCCAGTATGAGGGCTGTTTTGTCAGTTCTGTACCCTATAATAACAGCATTTATTACAATAAAATGTTTTGACTTAAGCCATAGTTTACTCCTTTTACCTATTAAATATTTTGAATCTGCTTTTTTGGCAACAATTCCTTCAAGTCCTTTTTTCCCTGTCTCTTCAAAAAGCATTTTTCCATGTTCAAATATAAAATCTGATATTTTTATGACCTCGTTTTCTTTAACTGTTTTTCTAAGAATATCTTTTCTCACTATAAGTGGCAATTCTACAAGAGATTTGCCGTTTAAATATAATATATCCCATGTTATGAATATTACAGGCATTATCTTGCTTAAAAGATTTATTTTTACTAAATTTTGTTGATGCTTTCTCGACATAATGCTTTTGTAACTGGGCTTGCCGTTTTTTAAAACTACAAGTTCACCGTCAAGTATTGCTTCTTTTGCTTTTATTTGCTTATGAAGTAATGCTAAATCTGGAAACTGATAGGTTATATCAACAAGCCTTCTATCTTGAAGTCTTGTTTTATTTGAAATAAAAGCAATAGTCCTTGAACCATCCCATTTGACTTCATATATCCATTCGGGGCTATCAAAAGGGTCACTACTGGATGCCAGCATAGGTGATATTTTTTCTTCTATCATAGACATATTCAATCTTCCTTTTATGCGCCTTTTCTTTTGCGCCCTTTTTTTGCTTTTTCTTCCTTCTTTACAGATTCAATACTCGCTTTTAATGCACTTACTAAATCAAGAACATTATCGGCTTCAGGTGCTTTTTGGGGAATTTCTACATCTTTGTTCTGTATCTTTGACTCAATCATTTCAATTAACGCTTTTCTGTAGCTATCATCATATTTTTCGGGTTTAAAATCGGAGGTCAAAGTATCAATAAGTTGTTTTGCCATTTTTATTTCATTTTCCTGTAAGTTGACTTCTCTTAAGGGAGGAAGCTGGTTTGTGTTTTTTATCTCATCAGGAAAATGCATTGTTTCCATGACCATGTATTTTTCATCATACACTCGTATGCATGCGAGGTTTTGCTTTGACCTAATTACCACTTTCGCTATTGCAACTCGCTTTGTTTCTTTCATAGAATCTCTTAAAAGTACATAGGGCTTTGTACCGATATCTTCAGGTACAATGAAATATGTTTTGTCATAATATATGGGGTCTATTTGTCCTATATCGGTAAAATCTACTATATCAATAGTTTTAACTGTTGGCATAGGTATCCTTTCCAAATCTTCATCATCTATAATGACAAATTTACCTGGTTCGTATTCATAACCTCGCACTATTTCCTCATCTGAAACGGGTCTATTACATACAGGGCATATTTTTTCATATTTTATGGGGGATTTACATTCTTTGTGAAGTTGCCTAAAATGTATGGCATGGTCTTCTGTAGCGGTATACAGTTTTATGGGGATACTTACAAGGCCAAAACTTATTGCTCCTTTCCACATCGAGCGCATATTTAAATCACCTCATAATTAATATCCCCATTATGAAACTTTTTATTTATAAAATCATATTTGTAAATTGGTATATATGGATATATATATTTGTTGAAATATGATGTTATATACATTATAATATGGAGTTGAATGGGGGGATAAAATTGAAGAATATAAAAAAGATACTTTCATGGATTCTTATTATTGCTATTGTTGTATTGATACCTATATTTTCGTATGCAAGAAATCTTCCAAAATTCACTTTTGGGTCAAGGCTTTTATATAGCGGGACGTATGGAACTGATGTAGAAGAATTACAAGCTATGTTAAATAAAGCGGGATTTGATACAGGTACTGTTGATGGCATATTTGGTAAAATGACATTAAATGGAGTTTTAGACTTTCAAAGGTCCAAAAATCTTATGCCCGATGGAATTGTAGGTCCTAAGACATATGCTGCTCTTGAAACTGTTTCCTGGGCTGACCCGATAGTTTACTCTGTCAAACCAGGGGACAACTTATACTTTATAGCAAAGCGCCATGGAACAAATGTCCAAAATATAATGGATGCAAATGGATTAAATGATGGGGATAGTTTATATGTTGGGCAAAAGATTTTAATTCCTCATCCGCCTGTTGAAGTGCCGCAGCAATTGAACAATGCTACAAATTATCAAGAACTAAAAAATAACATTCAGGCATTAATATCTCAATATCCTGGTAAATACGGAGTTTACTTTATTGACTTAAATACAGGGCAAACTTTTGAAATAAACGGTTATGATTCATTTATTGCGGCAAGCACTTATAAAGTACCTCTTAACTTTTACCTTTATACTCTTATAACCGATGGGAAAATAGACCCTAATATGAAAGTGCAATACACCCAAGCTGACTATGAAGGGGGTGCCGGTTCTATACAGGCAGACCCTGTTGGAAGTTATTATACTATAAGAGAGCTTTCAAGACGTTCGATTGAAGAGAGTGATAATATAGCATCAAATATGATTATGAGAGTTGTAGGGCGGGATAACTATATAAAATTTATGGAAAGCTTAGGAGCAAATGTAATACCTTATAACAGCAATGTTACTTCCCCAAGAGATATGAGTATGTATATGCAAAATCTCCTAAATTATGTGAAGGCTCATCCGGATACAGCTGGAGAATTGATGTATTATCTCAAAAATACCATATACAACGATAGAATATCATATCCAATACCTGATGAAATAGAAGTAGCACACAAAATAGGCAACCTTTCAAATGTTGTAAATGACACTGCAATAGTTTTTCATCCCACAAAGCCTTATATCTTGACGATCTTGGCAAACAATGTAGATGGGTCAGATGATTCTTATGCATATACTGTAATAAGGCAAATATCAAAGATGGTGTACGATTTCCAAAACAGGTAAAAGTTTAAGCCGGAAAATCCCGGCTTAAACTTTTTTATAACATAAATACCAGTCGGTACAATTATATCTTTCAATGTTTTTAACTCTTTCTTTAAGTTCGGCATAAGTTTTTGGAGGTGGAACGATGACAGGCATACCCGGATACCAGTTGGCGGGTGCCAAAACCTTGTATTTATCTACTGTTTGCAGTGCATCAATAATTCGTATTATTTCTTGGATGTTTCTACCTATTTCGAGAGGATAATACAGTATAAGGCGAAGTATCTGTTTGTCATCAATTACAAATACAGCTCTAACAGTACTTGTAGAACTTTCTGCTGGGGATATCATTCCGTACAATTTTGCTATTTTCATATCTTTATCTTCTATTATAGGGAAAGGAATTTCTATACCAGTATTTTTGTATATATTTTGTACCCAAGCTAAATGGGAAGGATTACTGTCTATACTTAATCCTATCAATTGGACATTTCTTTCTACAAAACTGGTATAGACTTGTGTGAAAGCTATAAATTCAGTAGTGCAAACAGGCGTAAAATCTCCTGGATGTGAAAATAGTACAATCCATTTACCTCTATAATCTGATAATTTTATAGGTCCAAAAGTACTATTGGCTTTGAAATCTGGGGCAGGTGCTCCTATTTGAGGGAGGCAAGTTCTTGGGATACTTTCCACTACTTCTGCTTCCATAAAATCACCTCTTAGCTTTTATTTTCAATACATTATATTCAAGGATTATGACAAGTGTTATAATTTTAAAGGTTAGAACAAGGCTTTATAAGCTATTATAAGTAAAATAACCCCGCTTATAATTGTGCCAAATTGTCCGATAGTGAAAGAGCCTATCCGTATATTAGCAACTTTTGTCCCTAATTGTACTCCTGCCCATACAGAAACAAAGCTTCCAATTGCTGTAGTGAAAGATATAGCAAAAGGGGAAAAACCTAAAAGCCCTGCTCCTAAACTGTTTGTCAGGGCATTTGCCGAAAGGGAAATTCCTAAAAGGATTGCTTCACCTACACCTATTTCTCCAGATTTGTCTAAATCGGCAATTTCGGGATTTTCTAAAATGCTTTTTATAGATTTTGGGTTAGTACAATCTTTTGAAGGTATTGAATTTACCCCTTTTCGAGGAAGAGCCATCAGAATAATTCTAAGGCCTATTATGAAAAGCAACAAGGCTCCAACTATTACAGGTAGAGTACCGGGAAGAATTTTATTCAGCCATTTGCCAAAAAGTATTCCGGAGAGGCTAAAAAGGAAGGCGATTACAGCTATTATTGTGTTTGAAAAAATGTTTATTTGTATTTTTCTTATGCCATATGAAATCCCTACGCTAAAGTTGTCTATACTGGCTGATACTGCAAATCCGAGGATGATCAACCATTCCATATACTTTCACCCCTTTTCTCTAACGCTCTATTTATAATACGCGCTAGAAGGAAAAGGGGTGAATCTTTAAGCAAAAGTGTTGTTTTTATAATTTTTGATTGTCAGTAAAGAAAGTATTATACAATATAGTAACACAGAAAAAATTGTGGTTAATATATTTTCTGTAGTAAAAGAATTTGCAAGTGAGAGAAGATTGTAAGGAATGAACTTGGCTATTTTATTAATATTTACTAATAACGCCGATATTACGTGAAGCATTAATACCAGTAATACGGCTATTATGCCCTTTTTGAAAATGCTGCTTAAAAACATGAGTAATATTATTACGAAAAAGTAAAAAATTGAAATTAATGCGGCTGATATCAATACATTTTTAAAAGCTATGATGTTTTCACTAAAAAGTTTAACTGCATAATAATAATTTATGATAAAACCGAATATTATAAAAATTGATATTGTAACTGCGTAATGGAGTATTTTCGCAATTACTATAGAAGATAAGTTGGCGCCTTTAGAATAAGGCAATACCAATTTTTGTGAAGACATTTCATCACTTACAGTTCCCATGAGCGTTAAAAGCACTATTAACAATGATATTTGGTTTAAGTCTTTCATGTAATTTTGTACAGCAGATTTCATGTCGATTTGTGTTAGAGAAGCCAAGTCACCGTTTATTTTACTTTTAAGTATTTCTGGAAGCAATTTAAGGAGTATGGGGTCGAGTATGGCAAAGAGAATAACTCCAATAAAAAGTAGTAGATACTTGTACTGTCTCCACGATTCTAGCATTTCTTTTTTTAAATACGCTTTAAATGTATTCATTTTGCTTCACCATCCTTATAAATATATCTTCAAGTGTATTTTCTCTTTGCTGTAGTGAAATAACAGGTATATCAAGCTTTGATAGTTCACTGAGGATATTCTTTTTTGCTAATTCAATGTCATTTATGTAAATACTTACAGTATCATTTTTTATTTTAATGTCAGCAATCCATTTTACATTATTAAGTTTTTCTTTGATGTTATGAGGCAAATTTTCGAAGACAATATCGTATATGGGTAGAGCATATTTTTGTTTTAATTCTTTGATTTTTCCTGAAAAAATAATTTTACCTTTATCGAGTATACCGATATAATCACAGACTCTTTCTGCATCGCTCAGTATATGAGTGGATAATAAAATCGTTTTTCCATTTTTCTTCATTTCCAAAATTTGATTAAATATATCATATCTGCTTTCTGGATCTAAAGCGGATGTTGGTTCGTCTAAAAAAATTATTTCAGGATTATCTAAAAGAGCTACTGCAAGTCCTAATTTTTGTTTCATTCCTCTTGAATAAGTTTGTATTTTTTTATTAGAGGCTTCTTTTAACTTAACTAGATCAAGGAGTTTATCTATTTCTTTTTTAGCTTTTTTATAAGGAATACCTCTTATTTTACTTATAAAGAGAAGATATTCGCTTCCAGTCATATAGGTATAAAAAGTAGGGCTTTCAGGCAAATAACCTATTTCTTCAAGTGGTTTTCTTTTATTTTTGTCTAACATTTTGCCATTGATGTATATCTCGCCCCTACTATAATCAATGAGTCCTGTTAAAATATTCATTGTGGTAGTTTTGCCAGCGCCATTACGCCCTAATAAGCCGTATATGGTTCCTTTTTCAATTTCAAAACTTATTCCCTTTAAAACTTCATAATTTCCATATTTTTTTGTTAGATTAAAAACTTTTATCATACTATTCTCTCTCCCTGCCTATAGTTAAAAATATAATGCAACCTAGTGTCTCTCCAAAGATTATAATTAAAAGCCACGCCCATTTTGGGAGATATTTAACTTTGTCTTTTGAAAGTCTGTAAATTGAAAATACCGTAAGTCCCAATTGGATTATAAATAAAGGAAGAATGAGTTTTATTAATTCAGGATTGCTTAATTTATTTAACATGATTTTGCCCTCCTCAAATTATTTTAATTTTGTTGAGCATTCGGGACAGTATGTCCAATCCTCTTTTATTTCGGTTCCACATTTGGGGCATGTTTTCTTTAAAGAAGCACCGCAATAAGGGCAGAATTTGTAATCATTTTTTACTGTTTTTCCACAATTAGGGCATTTGAAATGTCCATACCTCGTTACAAAAAGGTATATGATTAAAGAGGAAGGTATATTTAGAAGTCCGAAAAGTCCCCATGCCCAGTAGTATTTTTCACCACGTTTTTTTGCATCTATAAAAATCCATAAAGCTTGAAGAAATAATAAGGGTATTACAATTATTAGAAAAATTAATGTGTTTTTAGATATTGACATTTTATCATCTCCTTGGAGTTTTTAATTTGTAAAAAGGTATTAAGATTAATGGCAAATTAAGGTACAGGAATATTTGTAGATAAAAGTATATCCGTATATCCAAGTTTGTTATAAACAAGACTAATGATATTAAAAAGACTATTGATGCAGCAATGAAAATAAGGAGTTCGAATTTTTCTTTTCTTTTATTTTCTATTTGATAAGCTTTTTCTATAATTTTTGTAATGTCTATTTCCAAGACTGAGGTGTCAACTTGTGTATCTAAAATTTTCATATAATCTAATGCCAGCTCTAATTTTTCTTTGAATCTATTGCAATCATTGCAATTTTCAATATGTGAAATAATTTCTATATTTTCGTCAATTTCACCGTAATGCATATCGATTATTTTGTTTTGTATTTCTTTACACTTTTTTTTCACAGCAAATCCCTTCTTTCCATTTCCTTCATTATCTCTTTTATAGCATTGTGTAAACGCGAACGCACCGTTCCTACAGGACAATCTAGTATTTGTGCAATTTCTTCGTATTTGTAACCATAATAGTGTTTTAAAATAAAAGTTGCTCTTTTCTCATAAGGAAGTTTCATTAAAATGTTCATTAGTTCCTTATATTGAAGGTTTGTGATAGCGGTTTCTTCTATGTTTTCCGTGTTATTTGTAGATATTTCTTCAACAAGTTCAACATTTTTATGTTTTCTTAAATAATCTTTAAATGTATTAGTGGCAATTTTTAAAAGCCATGTAGAGAATTTAGCTTCAGGGGCAAATTTTTTAATATTTAAAATAGCTTTAAGCATTGTATCCTGTACAATATCTTGGGCAAGTGTAGGATTGCCTGTCATTTTAATGCAATATCCCAATAAAGTATTATAGTTTTGTGAGAGGAGTTCATTTAGAGCGTGTTTATTGCCATTTTTGGCTTTATATATCAATTCTTTCTCTTCCATCACCTGCCCACCTTTCCTTAAATTAAACGCTAAAAAAAAGAAAAAAGTTCACGAATTTATTCTATCAAAAATAAATCCTTGGAAATTAATTTTTATAGTGTATAATTGTATTAGATTTTCATTGTTGTGCAAAGTCTTGGAGGTATTTTAAATGAGTCGATTTCTAAAATTGGTTGTTGTTTTAATTTTTGCATTGGCTAGCATTATTGCAATATTGGCATACCAGATAATTTCCTTTGGGTTTACAGAAAAACCGAAAAAGTCTGATACGATAATAGTTTTGGGGTGTGCAGTGTACGGGGATACGCCGAGTCCATTTTTTAAGGAGAGACTTGAAGAGGCTTTAAAGCTATATAAAGAAGGATATGGCCGTTATATAATAATTTCTGGAGGAAAAGGACCAGGAGAGAGCATTTCAGAGGCGGAAGCTGGACAGAGGCATCTTCTTGAAAAGGGGGTTGCTTCTAAAGATATTTTGCTTGACGATAAATCTTTTTCTACCTATGAAAATTTACTTTTTTCCAAGGAAATTATGGAGAAAAATTCATTAAAAACTGCAATAATCGTTTCAAATAAATTCCATTTAAAGAGAGCGAGCGTAATAGCAAAGAGGATTGGAATAGATGCGAGTTTTTCAGGAGTTTTTGTGAAAGAGTATGTTGGAGATGAGGTTTATGGTTTTTTAAGGGAAGTACCGGCATTGCTGTATACCTACTTAAGGGGATGGTAGTGATGGTTGTGTCCTATTGCAAGCTTTACTTAAGAGCTAACTGGGTGCATTCTTTAAAGGAAAAAAGGATGATTGTAAGAAGTATTGTAGGTAAAGTAAAAAGTCATTATAATGTTTCTATATGCGAAATAGAAAATCAAGATTTACACAAGTCAATTGTAATAGGTTTTTCTGTATGCGGAAGTGATGCTGTTTTAACAAATAAAATAGTTCAAGAGATTGTAGGCTATATTGAAGAAAATACAGATGCTTATATAGAAAATATAGAAATGAATACAATAAATGTGTGACACTCCAAATGGATATGCTCATTTGGAGCTTTTATTTTGTGATTTTTATCACAGATTCTTTTGAGTTTTTAACTTATCATAATTTGTGGGCAAAAACTTAGAAAAAGGAGGAAGTAAAATGAGTATGTTTTGCTATCAATGCCAAGAAGCCTCTCAGGGCGTAGGGTGTACAGTGAGAGGTATATGCGGTAAGACAGACGACGTTGCAAATCTGCAAGATTTGTTGATTTTTACATTAAAAGGCATATCTTTTTTAAATTTAAAAGCAAGAGAGGCAGGAGTAAATAAAGAGAAAACGGACAGATTCCTTTTTGAGGGATTATTTTCCACAATAACTAACGTTAATTTTGACAGAAACTTCTTTATTAACAAAATAAAAGAAGCTGTTGTATTAAGAGAAGAAATAAAAGAAGACCTCAAAAAGGCAGGAATTCAAGTAGACGAATCCTGTGAGGCAATAAACTGGGTTTATGATACAGATGAAGATATAGAAGCAATAGCAGCTGAAGTAGGAGTTTTATCTATGAAAGACGAAGATATAAGGTCTTTAAGAGAACTTATCACTTATGGTGTAAAAGGTATGGCGGCTTATGCATATCACGCATATCAGCTAGGATACAAAGATGATAATATATTTAGGTTTATGGAAAAGGCTTTAGCTAAAGTTTTAGATGACAGCTTAACTGCAGATGATTATGTGGTTCTTGCACTCGAGGCAGGAAAATATGGTGTTGATACAATGGCGCTCCTTGACAAAGCAAATACCTCAACTTATGGCCATCCCGAGATAACAAAAGTTAATATAGGTGTGAGAAATAATCCTGGAATATTGATAAGCGGTCATGATTTGAAAGACTTAGAGCAATTGTTAGAGCAAACTGCTGGTACAGGTGTAGATGTTTATACACATGGAGAAATGCTTCCTGCTCACTATTATCCAGCTTTTAAGAAATATCCGCATTTTGTTGGCAACTATGGAAATGCATGGTGGCAGCAAGATAAAGAGTTCGAGCTATTTAACGGACCAATTTTAATGACTACAAACTGCCTTGTGCCTCCAAAGGATACCTACAAGGATAGAGTTTACACTACAGGTGTTGTAGGCTTTGAGGGAGTAAAATACATTCCAGAAGGTCCCGACGGGAAGAAGGACTTTTCAGAAATAATTGAACATGCAAAGAGATGCAAGCCACCTGTGGAGATTGAAAGAGGGGAGATAATTGGAGGGTTTGCTCACAACCAAGTTTTAGAGCTGGCGGATAAAATTGTAGAAGCGGTAAAGACAGGAGCTATAAAGAGATTTTTTGTAATGGCAGGCTGTGACGGCAGAATGAAGAGCAGAACCTATTATACCGAATTTGCTAAAGCTCTTCCCAAAGATACAGTCATTTTAACTGCAGGCTGCGCAAAATACAGGTACAACAAGTTAAACCTCGGAGACATAAACGGAATTCCGAGAGTTTTAGACGCAGGACAGTGTAATGACTCTTACTCATTAGCTGTGATAGCCATGAAGCTTAAAGAAGTCTTTGGTTTAAATGACATAAACAAGCTTCCTATTTCTTACAACATTGCGTGGTATGAACAGAAGGCTGTTATAGTGCTTTTGTCACTTTTATACCTCGGAGTAAAAAATATTCATTTAGGTCCTACGCTTCCTGCTTTCTTATCACCAAATGTCATAAAAGTATTAGTTGACAAATTTGGCATTGGTGGTATCACAAACGTAGAAGATGATATAAAAATGTTCATGGGTGAGTAAAGATTACGGCTGCAAAATGCAGCCGTAATCTTTTGTCATTATGATTAATTATTAATCAAAATGGTTAAAATTATACTTTCTTTTCTTTTTTAATGAACTCTTCTAAATCAGTAGTATTCAAACTCACTTTTATGTATCCTTCTATATCTCTCTTTCTTTCCTCAGGCAATGTTTCAAAGGCTTTAAAAATTATTTTATCCTTTTCACTGATGCTTTCAAACTCTTCTCTTGATAAGTATTTTTCCTCTTCTTCTTTTACGTATTCTATTTGTTGGCCAGTAAGAAGCCAATCTATTGAAACATTAAGAGCGTTTTTTAACTTTATCAAAGCATTGGAAGAAGGCATTGATTTGTTGTTTTCAAGGTCACTTAAATTTCCAACAGATAATCCTGTAAGTTTGCTCAAAGCTGTTATAGTCAAATTATTTTTTTTACGAGCATATTTTATGCGTTCGCCAACTGTATTCATAGCACTCCTCCTTTGTTTTTTCTGAATTACGATATTAGTATTGACATTTTCGTAATTCAGATATATATTTAAAATAGTTAATTTTTAATCATTATCTATTTTAACACAAATATTTTATTATTCCTACTGAATAAATATGCTAACTTTTGTTTACAGGCAAAAAATAAGGGGGTGCTTTGATGAAGAAAAGAAAGTTGACAGACTTTGGGAAATTAGTGAATGACAGATTGGCGGAACTGAATATGACACAAAAAGAATTGTCGCAATTGATAGGTACCAGTGAGCCATATTTAAGCATGATTTTACATGGTGAAAGGTCAGGGAAAAAATATATGGATAAAATAAAGGAGATATTAAAACTTTAAAAAAGAGTTTTCGTATTTTGTGAAAAAATTTTTTATAAATTTTTTTCGACAATTATAGTTTTAATACTGAACATAGACAGAATAATTTGCAATTTTCGATATAGCAAAAAACACCAAATAGTTTTACATAGACTTGTTAAATGTTTGTTAAAGGAAAAAAAGTGTCTTTTCTGTCGATAAAAAATTTTCAAAAAAATAAAGGATTTTTTAGAAAAAAATAGAATATATTAATATGTATTGTAAGTTAATAATTAATCTTAAAAAATAAATTGGAGGGGATAGTAAGATGTATTACAAGAAAGTGAGCGAGTACATATCGATAAGGGAGGAAGAAAGGAGAAACATAACTACTCACTACACAGTGGTCATGTCAGAAATAAGTGTTTTTAACGGAAAAGAGGAAGTAAAATTGCCGTCGTATGGGATCAAAATTCTTCAAGAAATTTTTGATGGAGAAAAGGAGAAAATTGAAATAATAGAAGAAAAAGTGACAAATATAAGTCCTTACTTTGAAAAAGTGGACAAGCTAGCAGAATTCTTTAAAGAAATGATGGTATCGCCTGTTCATCTGTATGAAGTAATTGACGATATGTCTGAAGATTATATAAGTGACTATGATAGACAAGCTAAATTGTGTAAGGTTGCTATTTAAGAAGGTGTCATGCCTTCTTTTATTTTTTTTGAAGGATTTTGTGAATTAATAGAGAAATAATATAATGTAATTAAGATAATTGGAGGAACTACATATATGGAACTGTTTGTGGGAACGGATATTGTAGAAGTTGAAAGGATAAAAAAAGCTTTTGATGCAAATTCCAAATTTTTGGAGCGGTTATTTACTCAAAAAGAGATAGAGTATTTTAACAGTAAAAGGATGAAATTACCTCATATAGCGGGTTTTTTTTCAGCAAAAGAAAGCATCTCAAAAGTCTTAGGAACAGGTATCAGTGGTTTTAGCTGGAAAGATATTGAAATATGTCACGATGAAAAAGGAGCCCCTGCCGTAATTTTAAAGGGGAAGGCTAAAAATATTGCAAACAAAAAGGGAATAAGGGATATAAAGCTATCTATTTCTCATACGAAGACCTATGCTATAAGCTGTGCTATTGCTATTGGAGGTGAAAAAAATGATAGTGTTGACATCAAAACAGATGAGAGAAGTTGAAAAAATAGCTATAGAAAAAATAGGAATTCCTTCTATAGGTTTAATGGAGAATGCGGGAAGAGAAACAGCGCTAGAGGTGAAAAAGATTTTAGAGGAAGAGAATTTAAACTCTGTAATAGTCATATCTGGAAAAGGGAATAATGGTGGAGATGGCTATGTAGTGGCTAGAAATCTTCATAATTGGGGAGTCGATGTAAAAGTATTTTTAACTACAAGTTTAGGTGCTATTTCAGGGGATGCAAAGGTAAATTTAGATGCAATCCTAAATATGGGGATTTATGTAGCGGAAATTACTCAAAGAGAACACCTAAAATTTTTGGAAAAAACTATTAAAGACAGCGATGTGATTGTGGACGCAATTTACGGAATTGGGCTTAAAGGAGAAATAAGTGGTATAACAAAAGAGATTATAGAAATGGTAAACCAAGCAGATAAAATTGTGGTATCTGTCGATATTCCTTCTGGATTAAATGCTGATACAGGTAAAGTAGAAGGATGCGCTGTTAGGGCTACTAAAACAGTTACTATGCAATTTCTAAAGCCAGGCTTATTAGTGTATCCGGGTGTTGATTATGCAGGAGAAGTTCGTGTTGCTGATATAGGGATTCCTTACCAGTTAGCAGCAGAGGTAGGTTATAATTATAACCTTGTGACTTCAGAGGATGTAAAGCTTCCAAAAAGGCACGGAAATACTCATAAAGGAGATTATGGTAAAGCTTTGATTATAGCTGGTTCTAAAAATATGACAGGAGCAGCATATCTGAGTGCTAAAAGCGCTATTAAGGCAGGGTGCGGACTGGTGAAATTAGCAGTTCCCAAAAGTGTGCAATCAGTAATTCAGGGGGAACTTTGTGAGGTTATAACTTATGGATTAGAGGAACAAAATGGTATTTTATCCCATAATGTTTTAAGTAGTGTACTTAAGTTAATAGAGGAAAGTGATGTTATTGCTATAGGACCAGGATTGACTCATGATAGAGATATTTCACAATTGGTATATGACATTGTAAAAAATACGGATAAGCCTGTAGTTTTAGATGCTGATGCTCTCAATGCTTTGGTAGGAAGATTGGAAGTTATACAAGGCAAAAAAATTATTCTAACTCCCCATTATGGGGAAATGTCAAGATTGACAAGTCTCGCGATTGATGAGATTAAGAATAATCTTTTTGAAGTGGCAAAAACTTTTATTGATAGGTACAAAGTGACACTTGTACTTAAAGGTGCTAAAACTGTAATAGCGACAAAAGAAGGAAGCATATATATAAATAGCACAGGCAATCCCGGGATGGCAACTGCTGGTAGTGGAGATGTTTTGACAGGAATGATTACAGCTTTTTTGGCTCAAGGGTTTAGCGAAGAAAAAGCGGCAATTTATGGGGTATTTTACCATGGGAAGGCAGGAGATATTGCTAAAGAATATGTGGGAGAGTATGGAATGACAGCGATGGATATCCTTGAGAACATTCCAAAGGCTCTTAAATGTGGTTTGTAAGAGGGTGAGGGTTTTTGAAAAAGACATTTTTTGTAATTGTTTTTGTGCTTATATTTTTTCTTTCAGGGTGTGGAGTAAAAGTAAAAAAAATTAAAGACCCTTTTCTTTCTATTAAAGAACAATTAGATAAATTAGAAAGTTATACTGCCACAGCAATTGTAGAGCTTTATAACAACAAGATAGATAACAAATTTGCAGTTGTACAATTTTACAAAAAAGGTAAATTTCGATTAGAAGTTTTAAAAGAAAGTGGGAGTCCAGATAAAATTATTGTATATGATGGTAAAAGAAGTTATGTGTATTTTGCAAAGGTGAATCAAGTTTTTGTAGCAGAAAATACAGAAGAGATTCCTTTGTATTCGATGATTACTTCTTTTATAAAAAACTATATTAATTCAGGTGGAGAGATAGAAAAAAGGGAGATGGATAAATTTTATTTAATAACAGTTCCTATTTTAGATAAAAATATTTTCATGTACAAAGAACAAATGGCTTTTTCTAAAGAGGATTTGACACCTAAAGAATTGACAATTTTTGATATTAATAATGATATTTTTTCAAAAATTACTTATAAGGATTATAAATATAACCCTGAGATAAATGACAAGTTATTTACTAAGGATAGCGTAACGACGTTAGCGGGAAATCTTTTAGATTCTCCAGTAATAGAAATAGATACAAAAGAGGTTTATAAATATTGCGGCATAAATCCTGTAATGCCTGTGTATTTACCACAAGGTTTTAAACTTTTAAATGTATTGGTGAATGTTAATGAAAATAATGGAGTTACTTTTGTGTATACTTCGGGTGGGGAGTTGATAGAAATTTTTGAGACTGTGGTTGACCAAAACGAAATAGTTAATGAAAAAGGATTTCTTTTGAGCGAAGGAGTGTATTATAAAGAAAAAGACAATGGGGGAAAGGAATATATTACGATGGTAAATGGTATGCAAGTAAAAATTGCAGTAACCGGGAATTTGAATGAAGAGGAGATACTTAAAGTGATAAAATCCTTGAGGTGAAAAACAAGGGGGATTTTTAATGTTTGATAATATAAGGCCAACAAGAGCAGAAATATATTTGGATAATATTGTGCATAATTTGAGTGAAATAAAGAGATGGGTGGGCAAGAACGTAAAAATAATGGGGGTAGTGAAAGCCAATGCTTATGGACATGGAGCTTGTCAAGTAGCAAAGGTTTTAATAGAAAATGGGGTTTCTTATTTGGCAGTAGCTACAATAGAAGAGGCGTTAGAATTAAGGGAATGCGGAATTAATATTCCCATACTCATTTTTGGATATACCCCTTTAACTCAGGCCAAAGAATTAATTGTGAACAATATAACTCAAACTGTTTTTGATATAAACTATGTTAAAGACTTAGAAAGAATTGCCTTAAATGCGGGTAAGAAGGCTAAAGTTCATGTAAAAATTGATACAGGTATGGGACGGATAGGATATACAGATTTAAAGGTAGCTGAAAAAGAGATAGAAAAAATGATGGAAATGGAAGGGGTAGAGGTACAAGGCATATTTAGTCATTTTGCTACTTCTGATGAAAAAAATAAAACATATGCTGAAAAACAGTTTGATATGTTCAAAAAATTGTTGGAGAGGTTAAAAGAAAAAGGGATAAATATTCCTTTAAAGCACATAGCTAACAGTGGAGCAATTATTGACCTTAAATATACTTATTTAGACATGGTAAGGCCAGGAATAGTTTTATACGGCAGTTATCCTTCAGAAGAGGTGGAAAGACCATTGGATTTAAAACAAACTATGGGCTTTAAAACTAAAATAGTGCATATAAAAGAGGTACCTGAAGGTACTTCCATTAGTTATGGAAGGACATTTATAACTAAAAGAAAAAGCAAAATTGCCACATTGCCTGTAGGATATGCTGATGGTTTTAATAGATTACTCTCTAATAATCATCATGTCTTAGTAAAAGGGAAATATGCCCCTGTAATTGGGAGAATTTGTATGGACCAAACGATGATAGATGTCACCGATATAGAAGGAGTAGAACTAGGTGATGATGTAGTTATTTTTGGAAGTCAAAAGGGAGAAAAAATAACAGCGGATGAGATTGCTAAAAAATTAGATACTATACCTTATGAAGTATATTGTGGAATATCTAGAAGGGTGCCTCGAATATATATTTACAAAGGAGAGGTAGTTGAAGTAAAAAATTAATTAAAAATTTGACTTTTATAGTATAAAATTTACAAATGATTGACATCATTATATATAGTAATATATAATAAATTATATAAGTGCGTAAGGAGGTCCTAAAAGTGGGCGAAACAAAGCGAATACTTGTGAGCTTACCTCAGAGTTTGTTAGAAGAGGTCGACGTTCTTGCCGCTATGGAAAACAGAAATCGCAGTGAATTTATAAGAGAAGCGATGAAATTATATATACGCGAGAGGAAAAAAGTTCAAATACGCGAGAGCATGAAAAAAGGATATCTAGAGATGGCAGCAATCAACAGTGAACTTGCGGAAATGGGCCTAACCGCAGAAAACGAATGTTTTACAGGATATGAAATGAAACTTAAAAAGTGTGATTGACTATGGTGATAAAGAGAGGAGATATCTTTTATGCCGATTTAAGCCCTGTAATAGGCTCTGAACAGGGTGGAATTCGGCCTGTACTTATAATTCAAAATGATATTGGTAATAAATATAGTCCAACAGTAATAGTAGCGGCAATTACATCTCAGATCAACAAAGCCAAATTGCCCACTCATGTTGAAATAAATGGGGCAGAGTATGGACTTAACAAAGATTCTGTAGTATTGTTAGAACAAATCAGGACTATTGACAAAAAACGTTTAAGAGAAAAAATTGGCCATTTTGACCAGGAAATGATGGAGAAAGTCAATGAAGCTTTGCAAATAAGTTTAGGGTTGATTGATTTTTAAGGACTTATTTTAAAATAAGTTCTTATTTTTTGTTGAAATATCATTTATTTTTTTATAAAATAGAGGTGGAAGAGGGAATTATAGGAGGAAGAGCAAATGAAAAAAGCTTATGCGCTTATATTGGTTTTTGTTGTGATTTTAGTTGCTTTGAGTGTTGGTTATGCTGATCAGAATCCTGAACCAGGAAGTCAGCAAGACCCCCTTGTCAGCAAAAGCTATGTTGACTCGCAATATAATCAGGTAAAAGCTTATGTTGATGATAAGCTAAAAGAGGCAAAGGCAGGGGCAAGCTATGAAGTAGTTGAACTAAATGCAGGAGAGGTTTTGACAATGGAGGGCGGTACCCAAGCGATAGTTAGAATCGCAAATTCAGCAGTAATTGTTACAAAAACTGATGGAGTAGCAGACCTTACTGCAGGTACAAATTTGAAAGATAATGACCTTATACCTGCTAATCATCTTTTGCTTTTTCCACGCTCTGATGGCAGAGGCATAAAAGCGACTAAACACACATACATAGTTGTGATGGGAAAATATACAAAAAATTAACAGCGCTTTGCGCTGTTTTTTTATGCTCTAAAGAAATTTTTGTGATATAATATGAGTAGTTACCAACCTTAAATGTCGATGTGTTACAAAAGCGAATACAAAGGAGAGATTAATTTGAAGCTAAGAAAAATACTTGTAATATTTATTGCTATTTCTTTAGTAGTATCTATTTTCGTAGACATAAACAGAATAAGAGTAGAAAACAACTATGATACAGTAGAAATTGTAGGAGATTTAAAAAGCTTCAAATACCTTGCTTCTGCAACAGGCAAAGATTTGGTTTCTGTACTTTCTGACATGAAATCAGCTGGTCTTATAGGTGTTGCTGTAAATGAGGTTACTCTTGAAAGCCTTCAACAGTCTGGTAAAATTTCTTTGAGCCTTTTAAAAGACGTAGGAAATCTTTATTTGTTGTCTTCAAACTTAGGGAATGTAGCATTGGAAGACTACTTAAAGAGTCTTACAGATAAGGAAAGGGAGCAGTATGGAAACTACATAGTTGTTACAACAAAAGATGTAAAGATATTCAATTTTCTTAAAGAGGCTTTAACAAGAAGAGTACCTGAAGACGAATTAAAAGTGCTTGAAAAGAGAGGTAGCTATGCCTTTGTTATCAATAAACCCAAAGATGTTTTTATAACAAAGGGGTTGGGATTTGATGAAAGCGATTTAGAACTGGTAAAGTCTTTAGGCTTTGATGTGATACCGCGAATTGAGAATTTTACTGGGATAAAGGATAAAGATATAAAAGACTATGTTGATATATTGAAGAAATTTGATGTAAAAACTGTAATTTTTAATGGTACTGATGTCTTAGGAAATCCGGAAAAAATATCTTATGCTGCTTCTTTATTTAAGAAAAATGGCATAAACGTAGGAATTATAGATGTGCCTATGGGGAAAAAACTTCAAGATGGAATGAATAAATTTGCTAAGTTCAATGATTATAGGGGGATAAAAGTCTTTGGAGTTTCAGAAGCAGAAACTCAAAAATACGATACTTCTGAAATAGTAAATAGATGGTACAGAGGAATAATAGAGCGGAATGTCAGAATTATTTATATGAGAGCAAAAATAGATAATTCCAAAAGTGCAGCTTACAACATACAACAAAATCAATCTATGATTGAAGATATGACAAAATATATAAAAAAAGCTGGATTAAAGGCTGGCATTGCAAAATCTCTTCAACAACTTCACCAGTCAAAACTTACAGAAATACTTATAAGTTTTGGAGTTATCGCTGGTGGCTTGTTGCTTTTACAGATGTTAGGAATTGGAGAATATGTGTTAATTTTATTAGGATTGTTGGGTGCTATACTGACATCTTTAGTGTTAGTAAGCAGATTTAACGATTTAGGCGTCAAAGTAGTAGCGTTAGCTTCTTCTATAATTTTTCCTTCTCTTGGGATAGGATATTTTATAGACAAAACGAAAGAAATATTGGAGAAAAAGCAAAATATCAGCTTCACATATACCTCACTAAAAATATTTATTAATTCACTATTGATTTCTTTTATAGGGGCTCTTAGTATAGCGGCTATAATGGCTGACAGTAAATATATGTTAAAAATTGACTATTTTAGGGGTGTAAAAGTTTCTTTTGTACTACCTTTAGTGTTTTATGTTGTGTATTATATTATAAAGATATACAATGCTAATCACTGGAAGACTTTTATGAAGAGAATAAAGGAATTTTTAAATATAGATATAAAAGTATGGCATTTAGTAGCTATTGCTATAGCAGGGCTTATCGGAATTATATACATTTCAAGGACGGGCAATGAACCTATTGTTAGGCCGACAGAGTTAGAGCTTAAATTTAGAGATTTCCTTGAACACACTCTTGTAGCAAGACCTCGGACGAAGGAATTTTTAATAGGTGACCCTGCGATTATATTGGGAATTTATGCTGCTTTTAAACGCTCAAAAGCGTGGACATTTATTATGGGGATATTTGCTTCGATAGGTATATTGTCGATTGTCAATACTTTTAGCCATATCGAAAGCGTGCTTACGATTGCGATAGAGCGCACGGTAATTGCATGGGTATTGGGGGCTTTAATTGGCATGATTGCTGTATTTATAGTGGACAAGATCTTAAAAAATATAAAAAGGGAGTATTGATATGAAAACAGTCATATCCGGCTATTACGGATTTGATAATATTGGGGATGAAGCTGTTCTAAAATGTCTGGTAGAAGGTTTAAAAGAAAGAGGTATAACAGATATAACAGTTCTTTCTAATAAACCTGATGAAACTTCTAAAAAGTACAACGTAAAAGCAGAAAATAGGAACTCTTTCAAAGAAATATACAAAGCGCTAAAACAGTCAGATGTACTGTTAAGTGGCGGTGGGAGTCTTATACAAGATAAGACCAGTAGTAAGAGTTTGTGGTATTATCTCGGAATAATGCTTATGGGGAAATTCCTTAGGAAAAAAGTGTATGTTATGGGACAAGGTATTGGTCCAGTTGACAAAAAGTTTAACAGATGGCTTACTGCAAGAATTTTAAATAAAGTCGACGGAATAGCTGTAAGAGACGAATTATCCAAAGAGTATTTGAAAGAGCTAAATGTCAAAAAAGATGTGGTAGTAGCAGCAGACCTTGTATTAAATTTTTCTGGTGGTAATAATAGAGAAATTTTTGGCAAAATCCTCGAAAAAGAAGGGATTGATTTAAATTCTGCAGAATATGTTCTGATTTGCACGAGAGAATGGGGAAATTCTGAATTATCAAGGGTTGAGTTGGCAAGGGCTGCAGATTTTATTGCGCAGGATTATGGATATAAGATTGTTTTTCTTCCTTTTTATCATGAGGATATAGAAGAGAGCGATAGGGTTGCTACTTATATGAAAATGCCTTATGAAATTTTAACTGGAAAATACGAAATAGAAGAGATATTGAGTATTATTAAAAGCAGCAGCTTATTAATAGGTGTAAGACTGCATTCTTTGATTTTTGCGTTTATATCCTTAGTTCCATTTATTGGTATATCTTATGACCCTAAGGTGGAGGGTTTTCTAAAATCCATTGGTGAAAGCAGCGCAGGAGACATTAATTCTTTTACTGCCGACGACATTTTAAATAAAGTAAGTTCAATTTTACAGCGAAAAGAGGAGTATATAAATGATATGTCTAAGCATTTAGATGAGTTAAAAGAAAAAGCAAAAAAGAATTTTGATATATTATTTGAACATAATAAATTTGAGGTGTGAAGATGGAAAGATTGGATATATTTGGAGTGCCAATAGATCGGGTGACGATGAGACAAGCAGTAGAGATTTTAAACAATTTTTTACAAGAAGACAGACTGCACATTGTTGCAACACCTAATGCGGAAATTGTAATGATGGCGCAAAAGGATAAAGAATATATGGAAATATTAAATAATACTGACTTAAATGTTCCAGATGGAAACGGCATTGTTTTTGCTTCAAAAGTTTTTAAAAAGCCGATGCCTGAAAGAGTAGCAGGTTTTGACCTCATGATGGAATTTATAAAAGATATATCTTCTAAAAATATAAAGATTTATCTATTGGGGGCTGCTCCTCAAATTGCAGAACAAGCTCGTGTTAATTTAGAAAAGCTATATCCGAGTGCTAAAATAGTGGGAACTCATCATGGCTATTTTACTCAAGAGGAAGAAAATAAAATCATAGAAGAGATAAATAATAAGGGTGCAGAAGTTCTTTTTGTGGCTTTAGGTGCTCCTAAACAAGAGAAATGGATATATAAAAACAGAGACAAATTAAAAGTAAAAATAGCAATGGGGGTAGGAGGAAGTTTTGATGTAATAGCTGGAAAAGTTAAGAGAGCACCTTACATTTATAGAAAATTAGGTTTAGAGTGGCTATACAGGTTAATTAAAGAGCCTTGGAGATATAAAAGGATGATGGCACTTCCTAAATTTGCTCTTAAAGTTTTGCTACACAAAGGAAAAGTTGACATGCGATAAGGGGATGTATTATGAAAGTTTCACTCAAGAAAATAATAATAGACTTTTTCTGGGTTACGATAGGTACATTACTTGTTAGTTTGTCTCTTGACCTATTTTTGGCACCTAACAAAATTGCTCCTGGTGGAGTAAGTGGACTTGCAGTTGTTCTACAACATTTGTTTGGATGGCCAATAGGAGCAGTTACCTTGGCAATAAATATTCCGCTTTTTATCATCTCGACTAAAGCTTTAGGAACAGGTTTTGGAGCTAAAACACTTTATTCAACTATTTTATTAGGTGTTTCTATTGATGCATTGGCTTTTTTAAAACCTCTTACCCATGATACAATATTGGCGGCAGTATATGGTGGTATAATAATGGGTGTAGGGCTAGGTATTGTGATAAAATATGGAGCAACAACTGGTGGAACAGACATGGCTGCTATGACTTTGCATAAATACATACACTTTTTAAGTGTGGGCAGAATACTGCTTATAATAGACTTTGTAATAATAACTTTAGCAGGCATAGTTTTTAGCCCGGAACTTGCCCTTTATGCTTTAGCTACTGAATTTATTTCTATCAAAGTTATTGACCTCATACAAGAAGGTAGTGGCGATGAGAGAATTGCTATAATTATTTCTGATAGGTATGAGGAAATTAGTAAATCAATATTGGAGGAAATGGAAAGGGGGGTAACAGAACTAAAAGGAAGAGGGGGTTATTCAAAAAAGGACAAAAATGTTTTGTTGTGTGTTGTAACTCGTAGAGAAGTTACAACCTTAAGAAGCCTTGTGAAAAGAATAGACCCCAACGCTTTCGTGATATTATCAACAGCCCATGAAGTTTTAGGAGAAGGATTTAAAAACATGTGAAACGGAAGTATTTGCGGAGGCAGAGCACTTTGGACCAGTATAGAGGTTGGGGAGGATGACAGTATCAGATATACACGATCAAAACTAAATTTGAATTAGGAAAATGTGAAATAATAAGAGAAGGGAAGCTAAGTCATTTAAAAAATGCCAAGATTTAACCTGGCATTTTTTATCTATCAAAGTATATGTTTTTGCCTGTAGCAGAAAGAGGAATGCCTATAACAATTTCTCCTTCAATTAATTTTAACCTTCTTGCACTTACACCTATTCTATACATAACTCGATTATCCACATTCAAGAGACTGGCGGTTTTAACTGCAGACCCTACTGCTATTCCTAAGTCGATGAGCCTCCAGGCACATATGGGACCTGCGAATTCTGTACCTTCTCTAAAATCCCTTAGACTAGTGCAAAGATTATAACCGCAGGCGCCGCAATTTAGTCCAACTTTTTCTGGTTTATTTAATGAAATTAAAAGTACTGCACTGGAGTTAGCGACGTTTTTTGCATCCCTGTCAAAATTTTTCTTTCCGGATTCTTCGCCATATTTCATCATATCCTCTTTTAACATTACGAGGTCTTCACCTGTAATTACTTTTGTTTCTATAAAGTCTTTTCCAGTTGCTTTAGGTGCTGTTCTCGCTGATAATGCCATCAAATGAGCAACTAATTCAATTACATCCATAATGTCTCCCTCCGTATTTTTAAGATGAATGCGTTATTTATTATAATTTTGCTATATTTTTTTGCTTTTTGCAAGAAGGGTTGACAAAATTTTATCAAAAATTATTATTATATTTCTTTTTGTGATATAATATAGCTGAATTACTTTACAATTTATAATAGAATATCACAATGGGGGTATATTATGTATACTAAAAGCAATTGTCTTATAGCACAATCAGGTGGTCCTACAGCTGTTATTAATTCCAGTCTGTATGGAGCTATAATGGAAGCTTCACGTTCGGAGAAAATTGGTAAAGTTTATGGTGGGATAAACGGCATAGAAGGTATAATAAAAGGCAATATTATTGACATATTTGATATTCCCTATGAAAGAATAAAACAAATGAGATTTAGCCCTGCGGCTGCATTAGGGTCGTGCCGATATAGGTTAAAAGACTATTTAGAAGATGAAGAGGAATACAAAAAGTTAATAGAAATTTTTAAAAAATACAACATTAAATATTTTTTCTACATAGGTGGCAATGAGTCTATGGATGCTGTTGACAAAATCAGTAAATATGCAAGAGAAATAGGTTTTGAAATAAATGTAATGGGAATTCCTAAGACTATTGATAACGATTTGATGTTTACAGATCATTCTCCTGGTTTTGGAAGTGCGGCAAAATATATAGCCACAACTACTTTAGAACTTGCTTTAGATGCGGAAGTGTATGAGACTAAGACAATTAACGTACTCGAAGTGATGGGCAGAAATGCAGGTTGGCTTACCGCTTCTTCTGCTTTGGTTAAAGAAAGATTGCCACATTTGAAACAACTTATTTATCTTCCTGAGATACCTTTTAATGAGGAAAGATTTTTAGAGGATGTAAATAAGGCTTATAAGGAATATGGCAATGTCTTTATAACTGTATCAGAAGGACTTATGGATGAAAAAGGAAATTACATTGGAAGAAAAGAAAATGCCTATCATAAAGATGCTTTTAGTCATACTCAACTGGGAGGAGTAGGAGACTATATAGAAAAGCTTGTAAAAGAGAAAATATATAAACGTGTCAAAATGACCAGACTTGGTGTAACGCAAAGATGTGCAATGCACTTGGCATCTAAAGTGGATTTTGAAGAAGCTGAAATGTTGGGGAGGGAAGCAGTAAAGTATGCGTTATGTGGTGAAACCGGGAAAATGATAAGCCTTGTAAGAGAAAGAAATTACCCATACACTGTTAAAACGGATATTGTAGATGTTGATAAAGTGTGTAACAAGGAGAAAAAAGTGCCTTTAAATTGGATAAATGAAGAAGGTAATTATGTCACTGAAGAATTTTTTGATTATGCAAGACCCCTTATACAAGGAGAAGTGAAGGTCCCTATAGTAGAAGGGCTACCTTATTATACAAACTTAAAATATGCGATATAAAAGCAGGAATAAAATCCTGCTTTTAACTGCTCCTTTTAGTAATGAAGAAGTTATTTATAAGGTATTACGTGAATTTCTATATTTTTTGCTTTTTCAATTAACTTTATAACAGTAGAACCTCTAAAAAAGGTTTGAAGTCTTGACCTTTGAGAATGCCCTATTATTATTTGTGTAATGTGCATTTGCTTTGCAAATTTTAAAAGCTCATCAGACACGCTTTTTCCTGTCAATGTGTAGACTTCTGCTCCTAATTGTTTTGCTAACATAAAATGGCTTTCTAAAACTTCTTTATCTTTTTCAGTAAGTTTAGGTGCAAGAAAGTGTGTACAGTTTACATACACTACTACCCAATCACATTTGAATCTTCTTGCTCTCCTTGCACCCCTTCTTATAAGCTTTTTAGATAGTGGATTTGGTGTTATACACACCATTATTTTTTCATTTGTTTCCCATGTATCAGTTATTCCATGCTCTTTCATATATTCTTCTAATTCTATATCTACTTCTTCGGCGGTAAGTCTTAGCATTAACTCTCTTAAAGCATTTAAATTTCCCTTTCTAAAAAAGTTAGATAGACACTCATCGACTTTGCTTACTGGATAAATATCTCCTCTTTTTAATCGATTAAGCAAAGCATCGGGAGTCAAATCTACAGCAACAATTTCATCTGCGTTATCGACTATGCTGTCAGGGATTGTTTCTCTTACAGCAACACCTGTGATTTGTTGAATAACGTCATTTAAACTTTCTAAATGTTGGATGTTAAGTGTTGTAATTACATTTATTCCATGGCGTAAAATTTCTTCCACATCTTCATATCTTTTTTTGTGCTTAGAGCCAGGCGCATTCGTATGTGCCAATTCATCTATCAAAACTACTTCTGGTTTACGAGCAATTATGGCGTCGGTATCCATTTCTTCTAATATCATGCCGTGGTATTCAATTTTTTTTCGAGGGATTATTTCTAAATTTCCTATTTGTGCTTCTGTCTCTTTTCTTCCATGAGTTTCTACATAACCTATTACTACATCTTGACCTCTTTTAAGACGCCTGTTGCCTTCATTGAGCATTGCAAAAGTTTTTCCAACACCAGGAGCATATCCTAAGAATATTTTTAATTTTCCTCGCTGTTGCTTTTTTATAATTTCTAAAGCTTCTTCAGGAGTTAACCTCCTAAAACCTTCACTCATTAAATTTACACGCCCTCCACAGTTTGATTATATCTTTGTTTGAACATATCCATACAACTATAATAATATGAATTTTATTAAAAATCAATAAAAAGAGAGAGCAATTGCTCCCTCACATTTTTTCAAACATATCTTTTCCTGCTCCACAGTCCGGGCAGACCCAATCATCAGGCAATTCTTCAAAAGGAGTTCCTGGTTCAATTCCTTGTGATGGGTCTCCTTCTTCTGGATCATAGATGTACCCGCATACTGTGCACTGCCACTTTTCCATAAAAAATACCCCCTTGATGTTTTCCTCTATTATAGCAGAAATTAGCAAAGAAAATCAAGGGGGGGAATGTAAGTCATAGTTGAACTCCTGCCTCTCGAGATTTCTTTACCAATTCGCCAAGGATTATAAGTTCTTGAATTTACGACCTTTGCTCAATTTGTTAACTAAGATGGGCTTAAGGTTATATATGATTTTCATTAGGTGTTGCATTTAATATTGCAATTTATAATAGAAAAAATTTAAGAAAGAGTACAAAAAAGTTCTTGACTTTACAGTTTCAAAGTGATAACATAAATTACAACATGCAAAATTGAATATATTACACACAAACCTCTTATCAAGAGTGGTGGAGGGACTGGCCCGATGAAACCCGGCAACCGGCATTTATATGCGTCTGGTGCCAAATCCTGCAGGTTAGGGTGTCTAACCTGAGAGATGAGAGGAGTGGCTGATTATTAGGCCCTCTTCTCATTGAAGAAGAGGGCCTAATAATTTATTTGGAGGTGTGACTAGAGGAAATAGTTTTGGTGAATATGTTTTGTAAGAAAAGGTACTAGAGAATTTCCTATGCAGCTATTGTTAAAATGAAGAAAAGTGTTGAGACATTTACAGAAAAATTAGAAAAAAATAACCAAAATAAAAGTTTTTTTAAAGTTTTACAAGAGAATATAATAGAAGAATTAAAGTTAAGTAAATTTGAGGATTTTGTTGAAGTAATTTAAAAAATTTTGTGAAAGGAGTTAAAAGTATGTCTAAAAAATATGGTTTTTCAACTTTAGCAATCCATGAAGGGTGGGAGCCTGACCCAACTACGGGAGCTGTAGCCCTTCCTATATATCAAACTTCTTCCTTTGCTTTTAAAAGTACTGAGCACGCTGCAGACCTTTTTGCCTTAAAAGAAGAAGGATATATATATTCTCGAATGATGAACCCCACAGTTGACGTTTTTGAAAAGAGAATAGCTGCATTAGAAGGTGGGGTAGGTGCCCTTGCTGTATCCTCAGGTCAAGCAGCTATAACGCTAGCCGTTACTAATATTGCAGGAGTAGGAGATGAAATTGTATCTTCTACCAATCTTTATGGAGGGACTTATAATCTTTTTGCGACTACTTTGAAAAAGTTTGGTATAAATTTTAAGTTTGTGGACCCTAAAAATCCTGAAAACTTTAAAAGTCAAATAACAGATAACACAAAAGCTTTGTACGTTGAGACTATTGGCAATCCAAAGATTGACGTGGTTGACATTGAAAAAATAGCAGAAATTGCCCACACTGCAGGAATTCCTCTCATTGTAGATAATACTTTTGCAACTCCTTACCTTTCACGGCCTATCGAGTTTGGAGCTGATATAGTGGTACATTCGGCGACTAAATTTATAGGTGGACATGGGACTTCTATAGGTGGAGTTATAGTAGATTCTGGAAAATTTAATTGGGACAATGGAAAGTTTCCAGAACTTACAGAACCAGATCCAAGTTATCATGGTATAAGGTATGTAAAAGATGTAGGCGAAGTAGCTTATATTGTAAAAGCGAGGGTGCAGCTTTTAAGGGATTTGGGTACTGCTTTGAGTCCTTTTAATGCATTTTTATTCGCACAAGGATTAGAGACTCTATCTCTTAGGATGGAAAGGCACAGTCAAAATGCTTTAAAAGTTGCAGAGTTTTTAGCTTCTCATCCTTACGTTTCGTGGGTGAATTATCCAGGACTTAAATCAAGTCCCTATTATGCTTTGGCACAAAAGTATTTGCCAAGAGGGCAAGGAGGAGTTTTGACTTTTGGCATAAAAGGTGGATTAAAAGCGGGCATTAAGTTTATAGAGAGTTTAAAATTATTTACTCATCTTGCTAATGTAGGGGATGCAAAGTCTTTGGTTATACATCCAGCCAGCACGACCCATCAGCAGTTATCAAAAGAAGAACAGTTAGCTTCTGGTGTTACGGAGGATATGATAAGACTTTCTGTAGGGCTGGAAGACATAGAAGATATATTAGAAGACCTTGATAATGCCCTTTATGCATCGCAAGAATAGATAAGGAAAGGTTGATGTAAATGATAGTTGAGGAAAAAAAGGTTACACTAATAGGGAAAAATATATTCACTACAGAAAGTGGATATAGCTTTGATGAACTTACTATTGTTTATGAGACTTATGGAAAATTAAATAAAGAAAAAAATAACGTGATACTTGTGGAACACGCTTTAAGTGGCAGTGCCCATGCAGCAGGTGTACATCCTGGAAAAAATAACGTGGGTTGGTGGGACCCTTTAATTGGTCCGGGCAAGTATATTGATACAGATAAGTATTTTGTCATATGCTCTAACTTTCTTGGCAGTTGTTATGGAACGACAGGACCTTCTTCTATAGACCCTAAAACAGGAAAACCTTACGGTTTAAGGTTTCCAAAAATTAATATAAGAGACATAGTGAGAGTGCAGAAACTTCTTCTAGATTATCTTGGCATAAACCGGATAAAAGTCGCTATTGGAGGGTCTATGGGAGGAATGCAGGCTTTAGAATTGGCAGTGACATACCCGGATTTAGTGGATAAATCTATTGTCATAGCTGCTGATTATAAGCTTACTCCTCTTAATATTGCGTATAATCATGTAGGAATACAATGCATACTAAATGACCCACATTTTTACGGCGGTGATTACTATGATAAGCCCCATAAACCTGATAAAGGATTGAGCACTGCCAGAATGCTGGGAATGATAACCTACAAAAGTGGTGATTTATTTGACTATAGATTTGATAGGTTAAGAGATGGAAACAATTTTGAAGTGGAAAATTACCTCAACTATCATGGTTTGTCTTTTATAAACAGGTTTGATGCAAATTCATATTTATATATTTTATGGGCTATGAATGAACATGACATTACAAAGCCTTATGGTTCTTTGAAGATGGCACTTAAAAGGATTAAAGCGGAAATACTCATGATAGGGATAGATACAGATATGATTTTTCCTTCTAAGTACATGAGGGATTTCATTAAAAAACTTAATGCTTCAGGAGGGTGTGGCAAATTTGAAGAAATATCTTCAATGCAAGGTCATGACTCTTTTTTGGTGGATATAGATAAGATTGGGCCTATTATTTCGGATTTTATAGAAGAAACATACAATAAAGAAATGGTTTGTGTATAATTGTAAAAGGACAGTCCCTTTTAAAAGGGATTGTTCTTTTTTATGCTTTATTAATGTTATAATTAAAATATATCCTAATTTTATAAAGAGGTGATTTTGATGTCAAAAAAAGAAATAAAACTTGGCTTTATAGGGCTTGGCTTTATTGGGACAATCCATTCTATAGCTTGTTTTTCAATGCCTCTAATATTTAAAAACCTTCCTTTTGAAGTGAAACTTGGACCTGTGTACAAGAATAACATAGAAGATATACCACATTTTTTTGAAAAAGGTGTAAAAAGTATTGAAGAAATGTTGGAAGAGGGTGGCCCTGATGCTGTCGACATATGTACCCCTAATTACCTTCATTATGAACAGGCGATGAAAGTGATAGAAAAAGGCATTCCATTATATCTTGAGAAGCCAATAGGAGTTAATGGAAAAGAAGCCTATGAAATAATGGAAAAGGCAAAAGAAAAAAGGATAATACATCAAACAGCTTTAATGTATAGGTTTATGCCCGCTGTAAACCAGGCAAGAGACATGATAAAAAATGGAGAGATAGGTGAAATTTTAAATTTTAAGGCGTTGATGCTTCATTCGGGCTATATGGACCCTAAAAGGCCTATGTCCTGGAAAATGAAGAAAGCTACTTCTGGTGGTGGAGCAATAGTTGACATGGGTATACACCTTGTGGATGCAGTGAGATTTATGATGGGAGAAATAAAGTCTTTAAGATCAAATTCTAAGACATATTTTAAAAAAAGGCCTGCATCCAAAGGCTCTGAAATTTATGAAGAAGTGGATGTAGATGACTGGACAAATGTAGAAATAGAAATGGAAAATGGAGGATGGGGAAGTATCGAAGCCTCAAGGATATCTGCCGACCTTGAGGAGGAGACTCGATTTGAAATATACGGTACAAAAGGCTCAATAAAAATATCTACAAAACATCCTCGTTATGCTGTATTATATAAAAAGCAAGATAATATCCAAATAATTGGCGATTACGATAAAAAAAGCAAATTTAGCGAGTATGTGGAGTCAATAAATCCTACAGAAAAGTATTCTCTTGGATGGATGGTAGATTTACACATGGCAAGCCTTATAAATTTTTTTACAAATATAATAGAGGATAAAATTGTATTTAGTGAGACACCCACTTTTGAGGAAGCCTACAAAGACCAGGCTATTTTGGATAAAATATTATTATCAGCTGAAAATAATGGGAAAGTTATTAGTAATCTAAAAGATTAGTTGTCAGTATATTATTCAATCAATAAGATAGGGGTAGTAATAAGATGAAAATTACAGTAAAAAAAGAGTTTTTGAAGAGAATGGAGCAATTACTTAAAGAAGAGTATGAAGATTTTTTAAAGGAATACGACAAAAAGCCTCAAAAAGGCTTAAGAGTGAATACATTAAAAATCGGTGTAGAAGAGTTTAAAAAAATTGTTCCTTTTGAGATAACCCCAATTCCTTGGTGCCCAACTGGGTTTTATTATGATAAAGAAGAAAAGGCGGGCAACCATTTGTACCATATTTTAGGACTTTACTATATTCAAGAGCCGACGGCGATGGCAGTTGTGGAGGTGTTAGACCCTAAACCAGGGGAAAAAATTCTCGATGTAAGTGCAGCGCCGGGAGGTAAAACCACCCACATAGCTACGAAAATTGGCGATGAAGGAATAATTATTGCTAATGAAATAGATAAAAAAAGAATAAAAGCACTGGTGGAAAATGTAGAGAGAATGGGAATAAGAAATATTATCATAACAAATGAAACTCCTGAAAAGTTGGCTACCGCATTTGAAGGATATTTTGATAAAATTTTGGTAGATGCTCCTTGCTCAGGAGAGGGAATGTTTAGAAAGGACCCTACAGCAAGGAAAATTTGGTCTTTAAATAATGTCATGAGTTGTTCTATTACACAGAGAAATATTTTGCGAAGTGTAGCTCCTTTATTAAAAAAGGGAGGCATTTTGGTTTATTCTACCTGTACTTTTGCTCCTGAGGAGGATGAAGGAGTTATAAAAAAATTTTTAGAAGAACATCCTGAATTTGAAATTGAAGAAAGTGAGATTAGCAAATTCTTTGACAGAGGGTATCCCGAATGGGTTGAAGGTCAAAAAGATTTAAAAAAATGCATGAGATTATGGCCACATAAGGTGAGAGGAGAAGGACATTTTATTGCGAAACTGAGAAAAAAAGAGGAAGAAGAGCCAGACTCTAGATTTAAAAAAACAAAAGGCAGAAAAAAGCAAAAAGAATTACAACTATTTTACGATTTTGCTGATAAATATCTTAATTTAGACTTAGATAATCTAAATATTGAAGTGCATAATGATTTTGTTTACCATGTACCAGAGGGTTTACCGGACTTGAGTAATATAAAGGTATACAGATACGGTTGGCAGTTAGGAGAGCTTAAGAAAAACAGGTTTGAGCCTTCTCACTGGTTGGCAATGGGGATTAAAGCTTTACAAGCTAAAAGACTTTTGGAACTTGAAAGAGAACAAAAGGAAAAATATTTAAAAGGAGAAACTTTTGAATTGGACTTAGAAGACGGCTGGATTTTTTTCACTATAGAAGGGTTTCCTGCGGGATGGGGCAGAATTGCAAAAGGGGTAGTTAAAAATTATTATCCTAAGGGGCTTAGAAATATAGAAGTATGGGAGGAATGAAATGATTAGGTGTTTATCATATTCACAAGGGGAAATTGTCAGTATTTCCCCTAATACTATTACAGAAAAAATTAACAATAAAAATCTTTTATGGGTTGATTTAGAAAACCCAACTGATTCTGAAATCAAAATATTAAGCGATGTTTTTAAGTTTCATCCTCTTACTATAGAAGATTGTCTCCATAGGAAGCAGCGGTCTAAAGTAGAAAACTACAAAGATTATTACTTTATAGTAATGAATGTTTTTAAAGGGAGAAAATTGGAAGAGGAATTTAGAATTTCAGAAATTTTTCTTTTTGTTTCTCAAAATTATATTGTTACAGTTCATTGGGGTAATATGGAAGTTGTGAATACTGTTTATGAAAAAGCAAAGAGCGCAGCGAATATTTTTGAGAGAGGAATTGATTTTTTGCTTTATAATCTTGCAGATGAAATTATAGATGATTATTTTCCTATTGTAGATGAAGTGGGAAATAAAATTGATGAAATTGAAGCAGAAATTTTTGAAAAAGAGAGTAAAGAAATTCAAAGTAAGATATTTTTTCTAAAAAAGAACATGTTGAAATTGAGAAAAATCATAACAGCGCAAAGAGAGGTTTTAAATACGCTTTTAAGGCATGACTTTGTTATAATAAAAGAAGAAAACAAATTGTACTTTATGGACGTTTATGACCATATAATGCGCTTGTTTGACTTTATTGATACTTACTATGACCTTCTCACTGGTACTTTAGACCTTTATATGTCTTACATATCAAATAGAATGAATGGGGTTATGAAGACTCTTACAATTATAGCGACTATAATTATGCCTCTAACCCTTATTACTGGTATCTATGGGATGAACTTTAAAAATATGCCTGAACTAAATACAGAATATGGTTATTTTGTTACTCTGGGGGTTATGGGAATTATAGCTTTTGCAGAAATTTTGTATTTTAAAAGAAAGGGATGGTGGTAATAAAAGCCTAAATATTAGGGGCTTTTATTTTTTTATGCTTTAAAATTTCAAACTTGAGGGAATAATATTTTTAGCACTAAATTGCAGTAAGGGAGTTGACATACTATGGAGTATATGTTGATAGGAGTTATATTGCTTTTAATAGCCGCGTTTGTTGTACATATTCCAAAAAAGCCTACATGGGGTAAGGAAGATTCTATAAGAGATTTCGACGATATTATTTTAAGTTCGGAGGAAATGGAAAAACATGCAGCAGAACTAGCGCAGAATCACAACATAATGAAGAGAACTAAATTATCCTATTTGCTAATTCCACGGATGAATAAAAACTACAACTACATAAAGAATGTTTACAGAAATTTGAACAGCATTTTAAAAGAAGAGGATGTCTATATTTCTCAAGAAAAGGAGTGGTTGTTAGATAACTTTTATATAATCGAAGAGCAAGTTAAGGAAATAAGGAAAAGTTTGTCAAAAAGTTATTATTCGGGGCTTCCAGGGCTTAAAAATGGTTTATTTAAAGGTTACCCAAGAATATATGCTATAGCCTTTGAGCTAGTTCTTCACACTGATGGGAAAATTGATGAAAAAGCCATAATTAATTTTATAAAGGCTTATCAGACAAAGGCTTTGCTTTCCAGCTCTGAGCTGTGGGCTTTAAGCCTTATGATACGTATTGCTTTGGTGGAGAAAATAAAAAAGATTTGCGAGAAAATTGTAGAAACTCGCCACCAAAGGGAAAAAGCAGAAAAGATACTCACATTGCTTTTGGAAAAAGAAATGAAATATGAAGAAGTGAAAAAGCTTATAAGGAACAATATCAATGTTGCAGACAGATTCCCTCTACAATTTATTGAACATTTGGTAAGTAGACTTAGAAAAGAAGGGAGTAATTCTGTTAATGTCATACAGTCTATAGAAAAAATTTTAATGGAGTATGATACTAGCATTAACGATGTAGCAGAAAAGGCTCATCAAATACAGACGAAAAGGCAAATTTCTATAGGCAATGCTATTACCAGTTTAAAAACTGTTTCCTCTCTCGATTGGGCACAAATTTTTGAAAGTTTGAGTTCCGTAGAGCAAGTTTTGAGGCAAGACCCGGATGGTACATATCCTAAGATGGATTTTGAATCAAGAGATTATTACAGACATGAAATAGAAAAAATAGCTAAACATTATAATACTTCAGAAACTTATGTTGCTAAAAAGGCAATCGAATGTGCAAAAGAAGTGACAGAACAAGAGGGAAAATTAGGATATATAAACCATGTAGGATTTTACCTTGTAGGCAAAGGAAGAAGTATTCTTGAAAATAAGCTGAGTAACAAATCAAAAAGAACAATAAGCTGGGGGAAAATTGCCAAAAAATCTCCAGAGACTTTGTATGTAGGTTTAATTTTAATCTTCCTATTGGTGGAGGAGTTTTTTGCATTAAAATATATAGCATATTTTTCTAATAAGTGGGGGCTATTATTTATCTCTGGTGTAATTCTTCTAATACCTTTTAGTGAAATGTCAGTTCAATTAGTAAATTGGATTTTAGTGCATGTTTTTAAACCAGTAGTATTGCCCAAAATTGAGTTAAAAGAAGGTATTCCTGAAGATGCTAAGACAATGGTAGTTATTTCTTCTCTTTTGCCAGATGAAAAAAGGGCAAAAGAGCTGATTGAAAATCTTGAGGTGTATTATCACGCCAACAGAGAAAAGAATTTGTATTTTGGCTTATTAGGGGATTTTAAAGACGCTCCTTTTGAGGTTATGTCGGAGGATGAGAAGATTGTAAAGTGTACTTTGGAACAAATTGAAAAGTTAAACGAGAAATATTCTAAAAACGGCGAAAAGATATTTTACTATTTCCACAGAAAAAGGAAATACAACGAAATGCAAAAAAGCTGGATGGGCTGGGAAAGAAAAAGAGGAGCTCTTGTCGAATTTAATGAACTTTTAAGAGGGAAGGAAGATACGAGTTTTTATGTAGTTAGTGAAGATGTTGCCAAACTAAATATAAAATATGTAATAACTTTGGATGCAGATACAAATTTGCCTATTGATACTGCTAAAAAATTAGTAGGTACTATGTTGCATCCCTTAAACAAAGCAGTGATTGATAGAGATTATGGTGTAGTAGTAGAGGGATATGGACTATTGCAACCTAGAATAGGCATTGATATAGAAAGCGCAAATGCTACACTGTTTTCTAAAATCTATGCTGGAGAAGGCGGTATAGATCCATATACTACAGCAGTATCAGATGTTTATCAGGATTTGTTCGGAGAAGGCATATATACAGGTAAAGGAATATACGATGTAGATGTATTTAGAGAACTTTTAAGAGATACTATACCGGATAATTCTATTTTAAGTCATGACCTTTTAGAAGGGTCCTTTGTACGAACCGGTCTTGTCAGTGATATAGAATTGATTGATGGCTATCCTGCTAAATACAATTCCTATATCATGAGACTGCACAGATGGGTAAGAGGGGATTGGCAGTTATTGCCTTATTTGAAATCTAAAATAAAAAATAGAAAAGGAGAAATGGTAAAAAACCCCCTTTCTTTAATAACTAAATGGAAAATTATAGACAACCTAAGAAGAAGTGTTGTTTCAGTTGCCTTGATGTTAATGCTATTTTTAGGATTTAGCCTTTTGCCGGGAAGCAGTTTTTTATGGTTAGGGGTTGCGATTTTAACTGTATTCTTCCCACTTCTGCCTGCTTTAGTTGACACTATTTTTAAAGGCCAATTCAGACACTATTGGGAAAAAAGACATAAAGCCGTGATAACAAGCATAGAAGCCACTTTTTATCAGTCATTACTTAATTTTGTATTTTTACCCTATCAAACTTATATGATGGTAGATGCAATAGTTAGAACACTGACGAGACTGTATATAACTCGAAAGAATTTATTAGAATGGGTTACGGCTGCTGACATGGAGAAGCGACTTAGAAATGACTTTGCAAGTTTTTTTAAAAGAATGTGGATAGTTTTAGTAAAGGGATTAGCATTAGTTGCATTAGTTATGTATTTTAAACCCCAAGATTTAATTGGGGCAATAGTGCTTTTTTTCCTTTGGGCAATTTCTCCCTACATTGCTTTTTATATAAGCCAGCCAATAATTTCAAAAGAAAAAACTGTGTCACAAGAGGAAATGGAGGAATTGCGACTAATTGCGAGAAAAACCTGGAGATTTTTTGAAGACTTTGTGACAGAAAGCCAGAATTATCTACCACCAGATAATTTTCAAGAAGACCCGCCTAATGGGATTGCGGAGAGAACGTCACCTACAAACATAGGACTTTACTTGGTTTCAGTAGTTGGAGCAAGAGATTTAGGCTATATAACCACAACTGAGATGGTAGAAAGAATCAGAAAAACCCTCACTACAATTGAAAAAATGGAAAAATGGAACGGCCATTTGTACAATTGGTACAATACGAGGACTTTACAGCCTTTAAGGCCCTATTATGTGTCTACTGTCGATAGCGGAAATTTAGTAGGTTATTTGATTACAGTAAAGGAAGCAATAGGTGAATTTTTAAATAAACCTCTTATAGATATTGAATTGGCAAGAGGCTTAAAAGATACTATCAAAATGTTGGATATAGAAGGATTTACTGAAGATATTTTTAGAAGCATTTTAAATAAAAAAACTTTAATGCCATCTGATTGGGAGGTATTCTTAAGTAAAATTAGTGAGAAACTTTCAAGTACAGAAGATGAGGTAGGAAATATTGAAAGGTTAAAGAATATAATTGGGGCTTTAAAAAGGGAGATGAAAGAATTTTTAGCATGGATAGAATTTGATGAAAGACAGAAAGAGCAAGAAATTTTTAAAAGATATAAGGAGGTTTTTGAAGAACATTCATCTCCAAAAGAATTGGAAAAAGTCTATAAAAACTATTTATTAGAAATAGAAGAAGTTTTTAAAAAAGCTACAGAAGAGGGAAAAGCTTTGTTAAAAAGTCAAAAAGATAAAGTTACAAAGGCTCTGGAGAAAATTAAAAAGTTGGAGGGAGAGATTGAAAATATAAAGAGTACAATTAAAAATTTAGTAGAAAAAACAGAGTTCAGGCACTTGTATGACGAAAAAAGACAATTATTCTCAATAGGGTACAATGTTGAAGAGGAAAAACTTACAAAGTCTTATTATGATTTGTTGGCTTCGGAAGCAAGGCAAGCAAGTTTTATTGCTATTGCAAAAAGAGAAATTGATAAAAAACATTGGTTTAAATTGGGCCGGATGCTTGCCATTGAAAATCGTTATAAAGGCTTGGTATCTTGGTCTGGAACGATGTTTGAGTACTTTATGCCCCTTTTAATAATGAAAAATTACCAAAATACTTTATTGGATGAAACTTATGCCTTTGCTGTAAGAGTGCAAAAAAATTATGCTAAAGAATATAAAATTCCATGGGGTATATCGGAGTCCGGATTTTACGCTTTTGACATAAATTTGAATTATCAGTACAAAGCTTTTGGAGTCCCAAGTCTAGGTCTTAAAAGGGGATTATCCCACGACAAAGTAGTAGCTCCTTATGGGTCTTTGCTGGCTATTGGAGTAGATGCAGAAGGGGTGCTACAAAACATAAGGTTCCTTAAAAAAGAAGGAGTTGAAGGGAAATACGGTTTTTATGAAGCGATAGATTATACCCCAGAAAGAGTTCCTTTTGGCAAGAAAAGTGCGATAGTCAAAAGCTTTATGGCTCATCACCAAGGTATGGCTTTTGTTGCTTTAGACAATTTTATAAATAACAATATAATGCAAAAAAGATTTCATAAAGACCCAAGTATAAAAGCTACTCAAATATTATTACAAGAAAAAATGCCAATGTATTTAGATATAACGAGGGAAGAAAGAGAAGAAGCAAGAAAAATTCAAAAAGTTCGCAAAGAAGATGGAGACTTTGCAAGGGTTTTAGGAGAATCAAAAACTTGGCTGCCAGAGGTTCATATTTTGTCAAGCGGAAGATATTTTGTAATGCTTACAGAAAAAGGGACAGGATACAGTAAAAATAACAAAGGTATTTTCTTGACAAGATGGAGGAAAGACTTAGCGCAAGATTTTGGTACCTTTATATTTGTTCAAAATATAAACTCTAATACTGTATGGTCAGCCACTTACGCTCCCTTTTACGAAAAAGGTCAGAATTACAGGGTTGTTTTCTCTGCAGATAAAGCAGAATACTTTAAAAGAGTTGGAAATATAGATACTCACTTAGAGATAGTTGTTTCACCAGAGGATGATGTGGAGATAAGGCGATTGACTTTAAAAAATCATAGTAAACATCCGAGAATATTAGAAATTACAAGTTTTGGAGAAATAAGCTTAATAGATTTGCCAACAGATGTGGCACATCCTGCTTTTAATAAACTTTTTGTAAAAACAGAATTTTTAAAGGAAGAAGATGCAATTTTAGTCTGCAGAAAGCCAAGGGAACAAGGAAAAAGTAAACTATGGGCTGTGCACAAGGTAGCAGTTTTAAGTGGAGAAATTGTGGGAGATACTCAGTTTGAAACTGATAGAGCAAAATTTATAGGAAGAGGAAGAAGTCTAAAAAATCCAATTGCTTTAGAAGCTGATCAGCCCCTTTCCAATACAGAAGGAGCAGTCCTCGATCCTATTGTAAGTTTAAGAAAAAGAGTAAAAGTAATGCCAGGGGAAGTAGCAAAAGTAGTATATATTTCTGCAATAACTGAAACTAAAGAAGAAGCCATAAAAATTGCTGCAAAATACAAAGAGGAAAATGTAGTAGAAAGAGCTTTTGAAATGTCGTGGACAAGAAGTAGGGTAGAATTAGATTATCTTAATTTAAAACCCAGAGAATTAGGCCTTTTGCAAAGAATGTTGGCTCACATTTTATTTGTGAGTCCTCAGCGTAAGCTTAGAGAAGAGACGATTTTGAAAAATGTAAAAGGCCAATCTGGTCTGTGGGCATATGGGATTTCAGGAGATTTGCCAATTGTGTCAGTAGAGATAGAAAAGATGGAAGAAATAGAAATGGTAAAGTGGTTTTTAAAAGCTTATGAATATTGGAAAATGAAAGGGATAAATGTTGACCTTGTGATATTAAATAAAGATAAAAGCGGTTATCTACAGCCCTTACATGATAAGATAAAAGAATTAATTAATACTACCTTTTCTTATGACATTTTTGGCAAATATGGAGGCGTATATTTGTTACAGCAAGATAATTTAAAAGAGGAAGATGTATATCTTTTAAATACTGTTGTTGCCCTTAAGTTTGAAGGAGGAAATGAATCTATTTACGACCAGATAATGATTAAAGAGACAAAAAACGCTCCAAAACTTAAAAATCGGGTCAAAAAAGTACAAAATTTTGAAGAAATCAAATTAGAGGAATTACCATTAGATTATTACAATGGTTTTGGAGGATTTAGCTATGATGGCAAAGAGTATATCATAAAGTGGGAAGGCAAAAGTACTCCTGCTCCTTGGATAAATGTGATTTCCAACCCTTCTTTTGGCTTTCAGGTGTCAGAAACAGGAGCAGGGTATACTTGGGCAGAAAACAGCAGGGAATACAAATTGACTCCATGGTACAATGACCCTGTTTTAGACCCCCATGGAGAGGTAATTTATTTAACAGATGAGGAAACAGGGGACAGATGGTCAATTACTCCTTTACCTGCTGGTAAAGCAAAAGTTCATTATATAAAACATGGTTTTGGGTATACTTCATTTGAGACAATATGCTGTGGTTTAAGCCAACACTTAAAGATGTTTGTAGCAAAGGAAGATTCTATAAAGATAAATTTAGTTACCATCAAAAATTTGGGAAATGAAAACAGGAAACTTACAGTAACTTATTATATAAGGCCAGTTTTAGGAGTAACTGATGAGATTACTTTTCCGTATCTATTTACAAAGTACGATGAAAAAATAGGAGCATTAATGATTAAAAATGTGTACAATGAAGATTTTGCTAACAGATTAGCATTTTTGTCAGCTTCAGAAAAGATAAATTCATTTACAGGCGACAGGGCAGAGTTTATAGGAGTTGCTTCAAGTTTAACTTCACCCCAAGCATTGGAATATGAGACTCTCTCAAATTCTACAGGAACATCATTAGACCCCTGTGCTGCAATACAATTTCATGTAGAAGTAAAAGCTAAAGAAGGAAAGCAATTTACAATCTTATTAGGACATGGTAAAAACGAAGAAGAAGTAAAAAGGTTGATTTTAAAGTATACAAATGTTGAAAATTGTCAGAATGAATTACAAAGAGTCCAAGAATTTTGGCATGAGCTTCTAAGAAGGATACAGATTAAAACTCCTGACAAGTCAATGGATTTACTTGTAAATGGATGGCTGCCTTATCAAACAATTGCGTGTAGATTGTGGGCAAGGTCAGCTTTTTATCAATCGGGAGGAGCTTATGGTTTTAGAGACCAATTGCAGGATGCTATGAATATGGTATATCTAGAGCCAGAATTTACAAAAAATCAAATAGTCAACGCTTGCCAGCATCAGTTTATTGAAGGGGATGTGCAACATTGGTGGCATCCTGTACTAAATAAAGGCATAAGGACAAAGTTTTCTGATGACTTGTTGTGGCTTCCTTACGTCACAGCTGACTATATAGAAAAGACAGGAGATTGGTCTATACTGGACATAGAAGTAAATTACTTAGAAGATTTGCCTTTAAAAGAAGAAGAGGAAGAAAGATATTCAACACCTCGTATATCTGAAACAAAAGGTACAGTATATGAGCATTGCATAAGGGCTATAGACTATTCGTTAAAATTTGGAGAACATGGTTTGCCTTTGATGGGGGCTGGCGACTGGAATGACGGAATGAATAAGGTAGGAAACAAAGGAAAAGGGGAAAGTGTATGGCTTGGCTGGTTTTTGTACACTATTCTTCAGAAGTTTTCGCCCATATGTCAAACTAAAAAGTATGAAGAACATGCAAAAAAGTATCAAGAAATAGCTAATAAATTAATAAAAGCTATAGAAGAAAATGCATGGGACGGAAGTTGGTACAGAAGGGCTTACTTTGACGATGGGACACCTTTAGGCTCTGTAGACAATTCAGAATGTAAAATTGATTCCATATCTCAATCTTGGTCTGTTATATCTAAAGCGGGAAAAGAAGTAAGAGTAAAAGAGGCAATGAAGGCTGTTGTAAATTATTTGGTCAATGAGGAAGAAGGGATAATAAAGCTTTTAACGCCTCCCTTTGACAACGGGGATTTAAATCCGGGGTATATAAAAGGATATGTTCCAGGAGTTAGAGAAAATGGGGGTCAATACACCCATGCGGCAGCATGGGTAATACTCGCCTTTACAGAGCTAGGAGAAGGAGATAGAGCATGGCAACTTTACAACATGATAAATCCTATAAATCACACCAGGACCCCTATTGAGTGTATGAAGTATAAAGTAGAGCCCTATGTCATGGCTGCAGATGTGTATGCGGTAGAACCTCATGTAGGAAGAGGAGGTTGGACGTGGTATACTGGCGCAGCAGGTTGGATGTACAGAATAGCAATTGAGAATCTCTTGGGTTTGAAAAAATATGGAGAAAAACTTCTAATAGACCCTTGTATACCAAAAAATTGGGATAAATATGTGATAGAATATAACTATAAGAATACGAAATACCTAATAGAGGTAAGAAATCCCGAAGGTGTTAACAAAGGTGTAAAAGAAGTATATATAGATGGGGAGCTTGTCACAGATAAGACTATTGATTTAACAAAAGAAGGAAATGGTCATCAGGTGTTAGTGATAATGGGATAATAAGAAGCTATGACCACTTTTGTCATAGTTTCTTATTATCATTTTGCTTTAAGTTACAATCTTAACTAATGCTTAACAATTTGTACACAAATTTTTAATAATTTTGTGATATAATTTCCACACTATGTAAAATGGAGGGTTGAGACTGCTATGATGATAGAGCTAAAAAACGTCACAAAAGTTTATGGTACTCGTAAAGCAGTAGATAACATAAGCTTTTCTGTCGATAAAGGAGAAATAGTTGGTTTTTTGGGGCCCAATGGTGCTGGTAAAACTACCACTATGAAAATGATAACAGGATATATGCCTCCCACCAGCGGTACTATAAAAATTGCAGGATACGATATTGTTGAACAGCCCATAGAGGCAAAAAAACATATTGGTTATTTACCAGAGGTACCTCCTTTGTATTTAGATATGACCGTAGAGGCATATCTCCATTTTGTAGGAGGTATAAAAGGTGTTCCTCCAAAAAAGAGAAGAGAAGATGTCGAACGAATTATACATGAAGTTGGTTTGACTGATGTGAGAAAAAGGCTTATAAAAAACTTGTCTAAAGGTTATAAACAAAGGGTTGGACTTGCACAAGCAATCATAGGAGATCCTGATGTTTTGGTATTAGATGAGCCGACAGTAGGTCTTGACCCTAAGCAAATTAAAGAAATAAGAGATATTATAAAAGAGTTAGGGAAAAAGCATACAATAATTTTAAGCACTCATATATTGCCAGAAGTTAGTATGGTATGTGACAGAGTTATTATAATAAATAAAGGGAAAATTGTTGCAATAGATAAGACAGAGAATTTATCAGCTGCATTGCAAAATTCAAGAAGATATTTTATAAAAGTGGAAGGGCCTTATGAAGAAGTAGTAAATAGTTTAAAAAAGATTGAAGGAGTAACTAATATAGAAGCAGAAGTTGATTCAGATAATACGATAAAGTTGACAGTGGAATCTTCTGCTGATAAAGATGTTCGAAAAGATATGTTTTTTGCTTTTGCCAAAAAAGGCTTTCCAATATTAGAACTTAAAATGCTAAATTATAGTCTTGAAGAAGTATTTTTAGAACTTACAACAGAGGAGGAAAGTTACGATGAAAATGTGGGAAATACTAAAGAGGGAGCTTAAAAGCTATTTCTTTTCCCCTCTTGCCTATGTGCTGCTAGGATTTTATCTCTTGATATCTGGATACTTTTTTTCAACATTTGTGTTATCTACCCATTATGCTGTATTGAGTCCAATTTTAAGCAGTATGGTCACTGTTTTTATGTTTATAAGTCCTATTTTGACAATGAGACTTATCTCAGAGGATATGAAGACGGGAACAGATCAACTTTTACTCACGTCACCCGTTACAGTTACTGATATTGTTATTGGCAAATTTTTTTCTACAGTGTTTGTGTATTTAGTAGCACTTGTAATAACTTTTTTATACCCCATTTATCTTAAATTGTATTCTTCACCAGATATGGGTTCTATCATAGCGGGTTATATTGGAGTGTTTTTAATAGGAGTGACTTTTATATCAATAGGGCTTTTTGCTTCTTCACTTACAGAAAATCAAATGATAGCTGGAGTAATTGGATTTGCTTTAATTCTTATGTTTTGGTTGATTAGTTGGCTAGGAGACGTGTTTACTGGAAAAGCAAAAGCTATTTTTCAGAATCTCTCTTTCTTTGACAGGCTAAATAATTTTCTAAATGGATTAGTGAATTTAAGTGATGTGGTATTTTTCATAAGTGTAATTATATTCTTTATTTTCTTGACAATTCGTGTTGTAGACAAAAGACGTTGGAGTTAGGAGGAGAAAAGATGAATAATATAAGGCTAAAGTACGGGACTAATGCTTTTATAATGACTGCACTTTTGTTGGCTATTCTGATATTAGCAAATGTTATTGTGGCTCAAAAACCTATAAAGTGGGACTTGACAAAAAATAAGCAATATACCCTTTCTGACCAAACAAAACAAGTATTAAAAAATCTCAAAACAGATGTAACTGTCTATGCCTTTTTCAAAGAGGGTACTACTTCAAGAGACATGGTAAAAAGTTTGTTAGATCAATACAGAAATGTTTCAAAGAGAATAATTGTCCATTTTGTAGACCCAGATAAAGAGCCGGCAATTGCTCAAAGATATGGAATTACAGATTATGACACAGTGCTTTTTATTGCAGGAAGCGGTGCTAATGAAAAAAGGCAGATAGTAAATTCTTATGATATTTTTGGCTTTGGGAGTCAACCTAATACTGCTACTTTTAATGGAGAAGAACAATTTACACAGGCTATAATTGATGTTACACAGCCTAAAAAATTAAATGCGTATATCCTTCAAGGACATGATGAACTAAACAGCATTGACTATTTGGTGACTTTTAAAAACGCTTTGAGAGGAGAAGGATATAATGTAGAAGATTTGAATATAGGACAGGCAGGAGGTATACCAAAAAATACAGACTTATTAGTTATTGCTAACCCAAGAAGAGACTTTACTGACAAGGAAATGGCTGCTTTAAAAGAATACTTTGACAAAGGCGGAAAAGCAATCATTGCAATGGGGGCAGAATATGGGCTTTTGACTCAAAAATCTGTAAATGAGCTTTTGTCTACTTGGGGTGTAAAATTTGACAATGATGTTATAATAGATCAAGGAAGGAATTATTTTATGGACCCGCTTTCTCCAGTTCCTCAGTACAAATTTCATACTATAACTAACAAATTGGATTTATCAAACTTGTATGTTGTAATGCCAATGTCAAGAAGTATTTCTTATCCTGATAAGCCAACAGAAAATATAACTATAGAAGAGTTGCTTTCAACAAGTGATAAAGCTTGGGGTAAAACCGATTTTAACTCAAAAGATGCTAATTTTCAAAAAGGCGATATCAAAGGTCCTTTAGTCTTAGGATTGGCTATATCCGATTCAAAGACAGGAATGAAGATTGTAGCTATTGGAAGTAGCATGATGTTTACTGATAAAATAATTACATTGGAAGCTAATAGAGACTTTTTAATGAACAGTGCTAACTGGTTAGCAGATAAGACAACACAGATTTCTATACGTCCCAAATCCCTTGAGTTTAATCAGATTTTCCTAACCGGCAAACAAGCTGCTATACTCTTTTATACCACAGTTATAATTATTCCACTGGTGATGTGGATAATTGGAGGATACATGTGGTATAGGAGGAAGACATTATGAAGATTTTTAAAACCACTATTGTTTTGCTGGTAATATTCGCTGTTCTTTTTGGCTATTATTTTTATGAAAGTAAGACCAATAAACCTGTTAAAGAAGACAACAAAATTTTTACCTTCAAAAATAATGATGTAAATTCTTTAAAAATAGAAAAAGAAGGGAAGACTTTAATTGATTTTAAAAAAGAAGGCGATACATGGTTTATAAAAGAACCTATTGACTACAAAGCAGATAGCATTTATGTTGATGAATTATTGGACAGCTTGACATCTCTCACTTTTGATAGAACGTTAGAAGGTGATTTATCCATTTATGGTCTTGACAAACCTTCTTATGCGATAAAAGTATCTTTGAAAAATGGAAAAAGCTATTCACTTTTTATAGGTAATAAATCTCCAGTAAAAGAAAATTACCAAGAGGGTTATTATGCAAAAACTGATGGAGATAAAATTTACAGAGTCAACGCTTCTTCTTTAGAAAATTTCTTTCTGACAGATGATTACGTATATAAATATATGGAAAAATTTGTAGTATCTATTCCAAAGAATGAAATAACTAAATTAGTTTTCTACCAAGATGGAAAAGAGTATCAAATACAAAAAGGTGAAAAAGATAACTGGCAAATTGATGGGAAAGCTATTAAAGCTGATGATGTGGACAATCTCTTAGACGGAATAGTGTTACTTCAAATTAGTGGATTAGATGAAGGGAAAAATATTTCACAAGTAGATCAGCCTTTTGCTTTTGATGTGTATGGCAAAGACAAATTAGAAAAAATAAGCTTTGCTAAAAGAGATGCAGAAAATAAATATGTGCTTATTAATGGACATTGCATAGGACAATATGTAACTTTGGAACACATAAAAAATCTGCAAGATACTTTTTATAAACTTATTAAGTAAAATTATAGAAAGGCAGAAACTGTAAGTTTCTGCCTCAGACTGTAGACAAACTTTCGTAAAGGAGATATTTTGCAATCGGAGCGACATGCAAAGATAGAAAGAGAAAAAGAGAGTATTTCGTATACTCTCTCAGACTGTAGACAAACTTTCGCAAAGGAGATATTTTGCAATCGGTGCGACTTGTTACAAAGCGGTAACAAAACTTAGCGAGACTGAGGGTGGAGGCAGGGCCGAAGCCATGGATGGCGAAGGCGGGCACCTGAGGCAAGGAGGCCGATTGTGCCCGGTACCCTGCCGGAGCCCGAAGGTCGAGCTTTAGTTTTGTCGCTTTGGAACATCGGAGCGACGATGCAAAATATCTCCTTTGAATATTTTTAAACTTTGTCAACAAACTGAGGCAGAAACTGTAAGTTTCTGCCTTAAATTTATACTAAGCTTTTAAATGCAAAGTGCGTTGTAGGAGTATTTAATGTAATTTTTAAAATTACAAATTATACGCTATGCGAAAACCTTCGTGAATGGCATCTATAAATTTTCTAGGCTTGATACAATCTCCAATAGCATAAACAGGTATATTTTTTTCTTCAATGGACTTCAATAAATCATTTTTGGGTTTAGAACCAACTGCCATTACGACTGTATCTATACCAGTTATTTCTTGAGTTCCACTTTTACTTTCTATAATAACTTTATCACCTGATATTTCTCGAACTTTGCTCTTCGTCAATACGGTTATTTTTTTCTCGGCCATTCTATTTAGTAAAAGGACTCTAGTCAATGCCCCAACATCTATTGCTATATCATCCAACATTTCCACAACAGTTACTTTTTTATCTTGATCAGCTAAAAATTCTGCAGTTTCACAACCCACCAGTCCACCACCAATGACAACTACTTTTTTACCGACAATAACCGCATTTTTAAGGACATCATGCGCTGTAACAACGTTTTTCTGATTAGCTCCAGGAATTTCAGGAATTATTGGTTCAGATCCTGTTGCTAAGATTACCACATCTGGTTTAACCTCTTGAATTGTCTCTATATCTGCTTCCTTGCCTTTTAGAATCGCAATTCCAGATTTTTCTACTTGATTAATAAGATAATTAATCAAATCATTTATTTCTCCTTTATAAGGCGGTACAGCAGCAATTCGCATTTGTCCACCCAGATCTGTTTGCTTTTCGTAAAGAATTACTTCATGTCCTCGCAAAGCGGCTACCCTGGCTGCTTCTAGACCACCAGGTCCACCACCGACTATTAATACCTTCTTCTTTTTCTCTGCTGCGTTTTCTATATCAAATTCTGTTTCATGTCCAGTTAATGCATTAGCTATGCAAGTAATATCAAGGTCTTGGAATAAACGATCAATACAACCTTGATTACAACCAATGCATTTTCTTATTTCTTGAATCTTACCTTCAGAAACTTTTCGAGGCAAATTTGGATCTGCCAGTAGAGCTCTTCCCATAGATACTAGATCAGCTTTACCTTCACGGATGATTTGTTCTGCCATAAGAGGATCTTTGATTCGACCAACAACAATTACAGGTATTTTGCTATTAATTGCTTTCTTTATAGCAGCTGCGTTTTCTACAAAACAACCCTGAGGAATGGCTGCGGGCTGGATAATCATTGCCGAAGACTCATATACTCCACCTGAAATATGAAGGGCATTAACTCCTGCTTCTACCAGCTTTTGAGCAAATATCTTAGTATCTTCAATCATAAGTCCTCCAGGAACATATTCTTCGGCACTCATGCGATATATAATAGGGAAATCTCCACCAACTTCTTCTCTTACTCTTCTGACGACTTCCAATGGGAATCTAATTCTATTCTCAAAACTTCCACCGTATTCATCGGTTCGTTTATTGCTATACGGCGATAAGAATTGGTTAAGTAGGTAACCATGGCCGCCATGGATTTCGACAGCATCAAATCCTGCTTCTTTAGCACGTCTCGCAGCTTGTCCAAATGCTTCCACCAATTCTTTTATTTCGTCTACTGATAATTCTTTGGGCATTTCTTGCTTAACTGGACAAGGGATAGGGGAAGGGGCAACCACTTTCATTCCAGTAACTTTCGAAGTTGTTTGCCTACCAGCATGATAAAGTTGCACGGCAATTTTTGCTCCATACTTATGCACCGTCTCAGTCAATTCTCTCAACCCAGATATTAATTCATCTTTGTAAATACCAACTTGATTTTGAAAACCTTTACCACTCGGATGAATGTATGTTGCTTCTACAATAATTAAGCCTACTCCACCTTTTGCTCTGGCTTGGTGATAAGCTTTAAAACGTTCGGTAACTGCACCATCAGCAGCTGCATAATTTGTAACCATTGGAGGCATGATAATTCTGTTTCTCAGTTTCATCGGTCCAATTTGAATTGGCTCTAAAAGCTTTTCGAACTCTAATGATGAGTTCATTTTAAACCCTCCTCCATTTTTGATTTTTGGGGTTATTGTTAAAAATATAACTATGCCTACTTTAAATATAATGATACTCCAATTATTAATAATGTCAAGAGCTTTGTGTAACTTTAGTAAAACTTTGTTTGCTTTTTATGGGTTCAATCCATTTAATACACTAAGCTGAGGAAGACGACCATTTTCTCTTACTGTTAGACTTAGCATCAACTAAATAAAAGAGGAGTTTTTTCTCTAAGAGACCTTAAATTCTAGGTCATAGTAATAAGGTTAAGGTTTTATTCTTTTTTCTTATCTTCTATAAGTTTAATTATATATTTCACAGAATTTTCAGCTTTTTCAAATGCCTTGGTAGCATTATCTTTATTAGGTTTGCCACCAGGTAAAGTTTATACAAAATTCTAACAAAGTGATCAAATTGTGTACTTTAGGAGGATTCATATTATTAAAAACCAAATAGGCTTTTAAAGCTTTTTCTACAGCTTGCTGCGAATGGAAACAAACAAATATTATGCAAATCAGTTTTTAACAGTTCTTTTGCTGCCTTCAAATCGTCATTAGCATAATCTAACCACTGACTATATTTATGAACTTCTGTTATACAATATGACCCCCTTCTTAAGTACCTCTTCGATATAAAATAGGTCTCTATTCTTCTTAAACAACTCTTCTTCTTCTGGTGTATATACTAAAAAATCAACTCCTACTCTAGGATGGGTAAGCCTCATTAAATATAAAGTTCTATCAGCAAATCTTAAATCCGTATCCATTATCACGACTAAGTCAATATCGCTCCATTCCTTAGCAGTACCATTAGCCATTGACCCGAAAAGTATTATCTTCTCTGGATTGCACTTTTCAATAATAATATTCGTTATCCTCTTTAGTTCATCTTCTAAAGAATATTTTAATAATTCAGTGGCTTCTATCATAAAAAACACCTCTTTATTAAACTCTCCCTTTTATCCATCAACGTTTGCCAGGAGTAGCGACTGTAACATTTTTAGTTTCGGAAGAAATGTTAAAGAAAAAAGGAATTCAGTCTACACAAAATTTTCTACAGTATCAGTTTCTATTCATATTAGTACTGTTTTTAAATCAATCACAAGATCTTCAAAAATAGAAACTTTGACTTTATCATCTTGTGTATATATGTCGGGTCGTCCATATCTTTCATTATCCTGTAAAATAAACACACTTAGGATTTTGTTTTCGGGTTCTACTATCCAATATTCTTTCACACCATGCTTTTCATACAAGTTAAACTTGTGGAGTTTATCTTTCTGTGCTGTTGAAGGCGAAATAATTTCGATTATCAAATCAGGAGCTCCCGTACATCCCTTCTCATCAAGTTTGGATTCATCACACACAACAACTATATCAGGCTGAACTACAGTCTTTATATTTTCCTCCTCCTTTTCATTTCCGTCAGGAAACCTTACATCAAAAGGTGCCATATATACTTCACACGATTTATCTTTGAGATAATCAAAAAATTGGTAAAAAAGCTGTCCCAAGGTCCTTTGATGAGTTCTTGAAGGGGAAGTCATCAAGTAAATTTGGCCATCAATCAGTTCTATTCTTTCATTTTCTGGCCACGCTATATAATCTGCATAAGTATATGTTTTATTTTCTTTTGGCAACGGCATATTTAACACCTTCTTTCAAATTAGATTAAAAGCTTTTATTCCTCTTATATAAATTGCCAAAACATCTACACCTTTTTCATCTAACAGCAAATACATTATTCACATTTAACTCCTTTTATATTTAATTATACCACAACAACCTTAAAGTCTTCTTTAAATAATGTAAAATTTCACTTTTTGATTTTACGCGTGGATTTACAATGCAAGCAGGATAATATTCAGTATGTTTCTGCCTATTTGTCTATGCTTGACATACATTGAAAATTAGGATACAATAAAAAAGTACAGTTTATTACTTTATCACGTTACAAAAACAGAGTAAATTGTGGGGTGTTTTAATGATATATTTGCCCGATGGTGTACAAGATTTTTTGCCGGAAGAATATAAGTTTAAGCGCAAAATAGAAGAAAAGTTTAGAGAGGTTTTTATAAAATTTGGCTATCAAGAGATAATGCCTCCTACTTTTGAATATAGCGATAATTTTTCTGTTTTGTTTGATGAAAACAATTTGTACAGATTTTTTGATAAAAAGGGAAATATATTAGCTTTAAGGCCAGATGTGACTACTCAAATAGCGAGAATTGTGTCTACAAAGTTAAAAGGTAGTTTCCCACTTAAGTTATGCTATGTCGCTAATGTCTATCGCTATGATGACCCACAGGTAGGAAAAATGAGAGAGTTTACTCAGGCAGGGATTGAACTTATAGGTACAAATTATGAAGAATCTGATGCAGAGGTAATAGCAGTTGCAATAGAGGCTTTAAAGAGCATTGGAATAGAGGACTTTAAAGTGGACGTGGGACAGGTGGAATTTTTTAAAGGAGTAGTGGAAGATTTAGAGCTACAAAATGAAGAAATAAACCTTTTAAGAGAGTTTTTGCAACAGAAAAATCAATCTGGGATGGAAAAATTCATAAATGATAAAGGAATTAGGGGCAAAAAAGCAAAGTTTTTAAATGAACTTCCTCTTTTATTTGGTGGCGAAGAAGTGCTTAAAAGAGCAAAAGAGCTTTATGATACTCCTAAACTGGGTGAAACTATAGATTACCTTGAAAGAGTATATAGAATATTAAAAGATTTTGGTATGGAAGAGTATATAAGTTTTGACTTAGGAATGGTGCAAAATCTTAATTATTATACTGGTATCATATTCAGGTGTTTTGTTAAAGGAATTGGTTATGCTATATGTACCGGAGGAAGGTATGATGGTCTTTTAGGAATTTTTGGAGAGCACATTCCAGCGACAGGTTTTGCTATAAGTGTGGAAAGGTCAATGTTAGCACTTCAAAAAGAGAAAAAGGATATTATCGATAAATCCTGGAGAGTCTTAATAAAATACAAGGAAAACTTAAGAAATAATGCTTACAAGAAAGCCACTTTGTTAAGAGATGAGGGAAAAATTGTAGAGATGTATAGTTATGAAAAAGCAAAGCATGTTGATGAAAATAGCTTTGACGAAATTATAGATATGGGGGAATAACATGGAAAATATTTCTATTGCACTGCCAAAAGGCAGAATGGCGGATAGTGCTATAACTTTGTTTGAAAAGGCAGGAATTGCTGAGAATATTTTAAAAGATATTTCTCGAAAACTTGTTGTTAATGACCATAAAAATTTAATGAAGTTTATGTTGGTAAAGCCAATGGATGTGCCCACATATGTAGAACACGGGGCAGCTGATTTAGGGATTAGTGGAAAAGACATCCTCTTAGAACAAAAAAAAGATTGCTATGAAGTTTTAGATTTAAAATTTGGTTTTTGTAAAATGGTGGTTGCGGGGCCTAAAGAGGCAAAGGACAGTTTTCTTACTAATAAAAGAGTTGCAACAAAGTTTCCCAATATTGCAGAAGAATTTTTCAGGCAAAAGGGAGAAAATGTAGAAATAATTAAGCTGAATGGTTCTGTGGAGCTTGCACCTATCGTGGGGTTGTCAGAGGTAATTGTAGACATTGTAGAGACAGGCAATACTTTGAGAGAAAATGGTCTTATAGTCATTGAAGAAATTTTTCCTTCCAGTGCGAGATTGATAGTGAATAAAGCCAGTCTTAAAACTAAAAGCCAGCGAATAAAAGAGATAATTGTAAAATTAAAAGAGGTTGTAGAAACTTTTAAGGAGGTTAAAAATGATTGAGATATTTGATTTTCGAAAGGGAATTGACAATGGTATTTTACAAAAGCTTAACAATAGAAGTAAATTAGAGAATAAAGAAATAGCAAAAAAAGTGGAAGAAATAATTTCAAACGTAAGAGAGAGAAAAGACAAGGCTTTGTTTGAGTATACCTACATGTTTGACGGAATAAATCTTGACAAAAGTACTGTAAAAGTTACGAAAGAGGAAATAAAAAATGCTTATAAAGAAGTGGAAAGAGAATTTTTAAAAGCGATTGACAAAGCTATCAAAAACATAACAGAATTTCATGAAAAGCAAAAACAGTCTACATGGATGGATTTTAAAGAGGGAATAATTTATGGGCAAATAATAAGGCCCCTTTCTCAAGTTGGAATTTATGTTCCTGGAGGAACTGCCTCATATCCTTCTTCAGTTTTGATGAATGGAATTCCTGCAAAGGTGGCAGGCGTTGAAAGAATAGTAATGGTATCTCCAGCCGGGAAAAAGGGGATAAGCCCTTATGTGCTTGTGGCGGCAGATAAAATTGGAATAAAAGAAATATATAAAATTGGCGGAGCACAGGCTGTTGCAGCATTGGCCTTTGGGACAGAGTCAATACCTAAGGTTGATAAAATAGTTGGCCCGGGAAATATTTTTGTCGCAATGGCAAAAAGAGCTCTTTACGGACATGTAGATATTGATATGGTAGCAGGCCCCAGTGAAGTTTTAGTTATAGCTGACGAAACTGCTAATCCTAAATATGTAGCAGCAGACCTTCTTTCACAGGCAGAACACGATGTAATGGCTTCTTCAATATTAGTGACAACCTCAAAAGAGTTAGCGGAAAAAGTAAAAAAAGAAATTGAAAGGCAAATGGAATATCTTGAAAGGAAAGAAATAATTGAAAAGTCTTTAAAAAATTTTGGTGCGATAATTGTTGTAGATAATTTAAAAGAAGCAATTGGTATTGCAAATGACATAGCTCCGGAGCATTTAGAGCTTGTCATTGAAAATCCTTTTGAAATTTTAGGCGAAATTAAGAATGCAGGAGCAGTATTTTTAGGAGAATTTTCTCCAGAACCTTTGGGAGACTACCTTGCAGGTCCAAATCATGTTCTTCCTACAAGTGGTACAGCGAGATTTTTCTCTCCTCTTTCAGTTAGGGACTTTGTCAAAAAGATGAATGTACTTTATTACTCTAAGGAAGCTTTTAGCAGTGTAAAAGATGATGTCATAACCTTGGCAGAAGCTGAAGGGCTTACAGGTCATGCTAATTCTGTAAAAGTGAGGTTTTACAATGATTGAGAATTTGTTGAGGGAAGAAATTAAGGGATTTAAAAATTATGAAGTGGAAAATGTGCCTTATAAATATAAGATGGATGCAAACGAGACCCCTTTTGAACTTCCTGAAGAGGTAATGAAAAATATAGGGGATATTGTAAAGTCTACCCGCGTAAATATATATCCAGACCCTACGGCAGAAAAATTGAGAGAAGAGTTAGCGAGATATTGCAGTGTCACTCCTAAAAATATTTTTGTAGGAAATGGTTCTGATGAAATAATACACCTTATAATGCTTGCCTTTGTAGATAAAGGGGATACAGTTTTGTACCCTCACCCATCTTTTGCAATGTACAGCATATACAGTAAAATTGCAGGAGCAAATGAAATAGCTGTGAATTTAGATGAGGACTATACTTATAATGTTGAAAGATTTGCAGAAGCAGTTGAGAGATATAAGCCTAAATTGGTGTTTTTGTGCAATCCAAACAATCCCACTGGAAGCGTAATAGATGAAGAGGATATAATCAGAATAATTGAAAAGGCAAAAGGGATTGTAATAGTTGATGAAGCTTATTTTGAATTTTATGGGAAAACTCTTGTGCCATATATAGATAGATTTGAAAATTTGATTGTGCTGCGAACATTGTCAAAAGCTTTTGGGATTGCAGGATTAAGAGTGGGGTATGCTCTCTCAAATGGAGAAATAGTGAAATATTTAAATCTTGTAAAATCTCCTTATAATCTCAATTCTTTATCACAGAGAATAGCATTAGAAGTTTTAAAAAGTGGTGTTTTAAAGGAGAGGGTAAATTACATTATAAACGAAAGAGAAAAGCTGGTAAAGGAGTTAAATAAAATTAATGGGATAAAAGTGTATCCTTCTCATGCAAATTTTGTTCTTTGTAAATTTGAAAATGCCAATGATGTGCACAAAAGACTTGTTGAAAGGGGAATTTTGGTGAGAAATTTTTCTAATGTGAAGGGGTTGGAAGGGACTTTAAGGATAACTGTGAGTTCTGCTGATGCCAATGATTATTTAATAAACGCTTTAAGGGAGATATTGTCATGAGGAAAGCGGAAGTTAAAAGAAAAACGGCAGAGACTGACATATATGTCGAACTTAATATAGATGGCAAAGGTTCATATGATATAAAGACGGGAATAGGCTTTTTTGACCACATGCTTTCTCTTTTTGCAAAGCACGGCCTTTTTGATTTAAAAGTAATAGCAAAAGGAGATCTGGAAGTAGACACTCATCACACTGTGGAGGATGTAGGAATAGTCTTAGGTACTGCCTTTTTAAAAGCTTTAGGGGATAAAAAGTCAATAAAGAGATTTAGTACTTTTTATGTGCCTATGGATGAAGCTTTAGTTAGAGTTTCTCTTGATATAAGTGGAAGGCCTTATCTTTATTATGATTTGCCTTTGAAAGCTGAAAGAGTTGGGAATTTTGAAACAGAGACGGTGGAGGAGTTTTTTAGGGCTTTTGCTTATAATTTTGGTATAACACTCCACGTAGAACTTTTACATGGTGTAAACACTCATCACATTATAGAAGCATCTTTTAAAGCTTTGGGTAAAGCGTTGGATGAGGCCCTTAAATTGGATGAGAGAATAGATGGTATACCTTCTACTAAAGGGATTTTGTAAACATAAAGGGGTGGAATTTTGATAGGCATTATAGATTATGGAATGGGAAATTTGAGAAGCGTTGAAAAAGCTTTAAAATACGTGGGATACGATGCGAAGATTACAAGTGATGCAAAAGAAATAAAAAATTTTGAGGCCTTGATACTTCCCGGAGTTGGAGCCTTTCCAGATGCCATCAGGGTTTTAATCAAAACAGGTATGGCTGAAGAGATAAAAATACACATTGAAAGGGGAAAGCCTTTTTTGGGAATATGCTTGGGAATGCAGCTTTTATTTGAGAAAAGTTTTGAGGGAGGCAAGACAGAGGGGCTTAAAGTATTTAAAGGCAATGTTGTAGGACTTCCTAAAGGAAATAAGATCCCCCATGTAGGGTGGAACAGTTTGACCATAAAAAAAGACACACCATTTCTTAAAGGAATAAAAAATAGAGATTATGTGTATTTTGCCCATTCTTATTATGTAAATGGCAATGAAAAAGATTTTGAATACGCAGTTACTGAATATGGGATAGAAATTCCAGCTGTCATTATTAAAGACAATGTTTTTACCTGTCAGTTTCATCCAGAAAAAAGCGGAGAGACAGGGCTTAAAATTTTAAAAAATTTTGGAGAGATGATAAAATGCTTGTAATACCTGCAATTGACATATTGGATGGGAAATGTGTAAGACTCACAAAAGGGAATTTTGATTCAAAAGAAGTATATTATGACAATCCTGCAGATGTGGCTAAGATGTGGCAAGAGTGTGGTGCAAAGAGAATTCATGTAGTGGATCTGGATGGGGCAAGGCAGGGATATCTGGTAAATGCAGGGGTTATTGAAAAGATTGTGAACTGCTGCAATGTAGAAATAGAGGTAGGGGGAGGAGTAAGAAATAGAGAGGCAGTGGATTATCTTTTTTCAATTGGAGTATCGTACATTATTTTAGGTTCTGCTGCAATATATGATAAAGACCTTCTTCTTTATTCTGTCTCACATTATGGAGAAAAGACTATAGTGGGAATTGATTCAAAAAAAAGAGAAGTTGCTGTAAGTGGATGGCTTGAAAGGACTAAAATAAAGGATACTGAGTTGGCTGAGAAGATGAAAGAGATAGGGATAAAGACAATAATTTTTACTGATATTTCAAAGGATGGCACACTTCATGGGCCAAATTTTGAAGCTTTAAAGGATATGCTAAAGGTAGGAGTAGAGATAATAGCTTCAGGAGGCATATCTTCAATTGAAGATTTAAAAAGGCTTAAAGATATGGGAGTTACTGGTGCTATTATTGGGAAGGCCTTGTACACTGGTATGATAGACTTAAAAGCTGCATTGCTGGAATTAGAAAGAGAGGGAATTTAAATGCTTGCAAAGAGAATAATACCATGTCTGGATGTTAAAGATGGAAGAGTAGTAAAAGGAATAAATTTTGTAAATTTAAAGGATGCTGGAGACCCTGTTGAAATAGCTGAAAGGTACAATGAGTTAGGAGCCGATGAGCTTGTATTTCTGGATATTACAGCTTCCTATGAAAAAAGAAAAATTATGATAGATGTTGTAAAGAGAACATCAGAAAAGGTGTTTATCCCTTTGACTGTAGGGGGAGGAATTTCTGATATTGATGACATAAGAGAAGTTTTAAAAGCAGGTGCTGATAAAGTTTCTATAAATACACAGGCGGTAAAGGAGCCAACACTTATTCGTCAGGCGGCTTTGAGGTTTGGGAGCCAGTGTGTTGTTGTGGCAATTGACGCTAAAAAGAGACCAGATGGCACAGGCTACAATGTGTATATAAATGGAGGGAGAATAGACACAGGACTTGATGCTGTTGAGTGGGCTAAAAAGGTGGAAAATTTGGGTGCAGGAGAAATACTTTTAACAAGTATGGATAAAGACGGGACAAAGGATGGATATGATATTGAACTTACAAGGCTTATAAGTGAAGCTGTCAATATCCCAGTTATAGCATCAGGAGGAGCAGGGAAACCCGAGCATTTTAAAGAGGTGTTTACACAAGGAAAAGCTGATGCAGCTTTGGCTGCTTCTGTATTTCACTATGGAGAGCTTGATATAAAAGAGTTGAAAAGATATTTAAAGGATGAGGGTATACCGGTAAGATTGTAAGAGAAGGGATGTAGAGGATGATTGACATAAAAGAGCTTAAGTTTGACGAAAAAGGTCTTATTCCTGCTATTGTGCAGGATTACTATACAAAGCAGGTTTTAATGCTTGCATATATGAATGAGGAGAGTTTGAAGCTTACATTAGAAAAAGGAGAGACATATTTTTTTAGTAGAAGCAGAGGCAAGATATGGCACAAGGGGGAAACCTCAGGGAATACGCAGAAGGTAAAAAAGATATTTTATGACTGCGATGAAGATGCTCTTTTAATTCAAGTAGAAGCAAAGGGTCCTGCTTGTCATACAGGCAATATAAGCTGTTTTTATAGAAGTTTCGATGAAGAAACTGAAGATGGCATAGAGATTCTAAATAAACTTTATGAAAGGATAAAAGGCAGAAAAATAAACCCTGTAGAAGGATCCTATACAAACTATCTCTTTGAAAAAGGCATAGACAAAATATTAAAAAAAGTTGGAGAGGAAGCCACAGAAGTGGTTATCGCTTCGAAAAATGATTCAAAAGATGAGATAGTGTATGAAGTATCTGACCTAATTTATCATTTGATGGTGCTTTTGGTTGAGAAAAATATTACATTAAATGACATATACAATGAACTTGAAAGGCGATATAGAAAATAATCAGACAAAAGGAACCGTCCCCTTTGTCTGAGGGGGCGGTTTCTTTGTCCGATTTTTTTGTGAGAAACCGGACGGAAGAAACGTCCCCTTGTCTGAGGTTACAGGAGGTCTGGGTAGAGAGGGTATTTTTTAAGTAGTTTTGCTACCCTTTCTTTCGCTTTTTCTTCATAATTTTCATCTTTTATCATATTAGCTATTATATCTGCTATTTCTACCATGTCTTCCGGTTTCATTCCTCTAGTGGTAACTGCAGGTGTACCTAATCTTACGCCAGAGGTTACATTTGGCCCTAATGGGTCAAAAGGTATAGCGTTTTTATTGCAAGTTATGTTTACTTCATCTAATCTAGTTTCCAATTCCTTTCCTGTTATTCCTGTGTTTCGCAAATCTAATAGCATTAAGTGGTTGTCAGTACCGCCGGATACCAAATTTATTCCCCTTTCCATTAATGCATTTGCTAAAGCTTTTGCGTTTTCTACAATCCTTTTTTGATATTCTTTAAACTCATCTGAAAGGGCTTCTTTAAAACATACAGCTTTTGCTGCTATAATATGCATTAAAGGTCCACCTTGTGTTCCAGGGAAAAGGGCTTTGTCGATGGCTTTTGCGTGTTCTTGCCTACAGAGTATAGCTCCTCCTCTAGGTCCTCTTAAAGTCTTATGAGTAGTAGTTGTGACTACATCAGCATAAGGAACAGGATTTGGGTGTAAACCTGCTGCGACAAGCCCGGCAATGTGAGCCATGTCTACCATCAGATATGCGCCTACCTTATCTGCAATTTCTCTAAATTTCTTAAAGTCAATTATTCTTGGATAAGCACTAGCGCCAGCTACAATTAGTTTTGGTTTATGCTTTTTTGCCAGGTCTTCTACTTGTTCATAGTCTATGTATCCTGTATCTTCTCTTACGCCATAGGATACAAAGTTATATATTTGCCCAGAAAAATTCACTTTGCTTCCATGGGTTAAATGTCCGCCGTGAGCTAAATCCATTCCTAGTACAGTATCTCCAGGTTTTAGAAGTGCAAAATAAGCTGCCATATTTGCCTGAGCCCCTGAGTGAGGCTGCACATTTGCGTGTTCCGCTCCGAAAAGCTTTTTAAGCCTTTCCCTTGCAAGTTCCTCTGCCATATCTACATATTCACAGCCACCGTAATAACGCCTTCCGGGATACCCTTCTGCGTATTTATTAGTAAGAGGGGACCCCATTGCTTCCATTACGGCCCTGCTCACAAAGTTTTCAGAGGCTATGAGCTCTATTTTATTTCTCTGCCTGTTGAGTTCTTTTAATATGACTTCTGCGATTTCTGGGTCTGTTTTTCTTATTATTTCAATATCCATTTTTTTACCCCCTCATTTTTGTGTTTCTACCTCTATTATACAACAATTTATTTTTTACACAAAGTTAATAAAAATTTAACACTCTTTTAATTTAAAATCAGTGAAAACTGGGTATAATATATCTAGACGAGCTCCCTAAAACCCCCTATCCCTCTTAAAATATTTTGATAAGGTCTTGCTTTTTTTAAAAAACCTATGTATAATGTATACTTGGTTAAACCAATGACTCCCCCTTTAACATATAAAGCCCCGGTGATCGGGGCACTTTTTGTTTTATAAAATCTTTTTTATGAGGTTTTCAAAATTTTTGTGAGTGATTTTATCAATTTGTTCCTGTGTATATCCTCTTTTTATTAAGCCTTCTACAATTTTAGGAAAGTGTGATATATCTTCTAAACCTTCGGGTGTACTGCTAATCCCATCAAAGTCAGAACCAAAACCTACATAATCTTCTCCTACTAATTCGCATATATAATTTATATGATTTAAAACATCTTCTAATGTAGCTTGACCGTCATCTCTTAAAAATTGTGGAGCAAAATTTATTCCAATTACACCGCCTTTTTGAGCTATCGCTTTTATTTGCTCATCTGTCAAATTTCTTCTGTGGGAGCATAGGGTTTTAGCATTAGAATGAGAAGCTATAATAGGTTTCTTACTAAGTTCTACTACATCCCAAAATCCTTTTTCATTAAGATGAGATACATCTACAATCATTCCTAGGCGATTCATCTCTTTTACAACTTCTTTGCCAAAGGAGGTAAGCCCCGATTCTTTAACACCGTCTACTCCATCCCCTAAATCGTTTCTCAAACTCCATGTTAAAGTGAGAGCTCTTACTCCTAATTTGTAAAACATCCTAAGAAGAGAAATTTCACCTTCTAAAACTTCGCCGCCTTCTATAGAAAGCAATGCTCCAATTTTTCCTTTTTCTTTTGCTTTATCTATATCTTCTCCTTTTAATATTAATCTAAATTCTTTTGTTTCTTCGATTACTTCATGCATTTTGTCAATCATCTTTAAAGCCATTGTAGCAGCATTTTTTCTCATCTGTGTTGGGTTTACAAATACAGCAAAAACCTGTAAGTGAACTTTACCTTCTTTCATCCTTTGTAAATCCACATGACCTTCTTTTGACCTTTCAGTGAAATCTATTTTTTTGTCTACTAAACGATAAAGAGTATCACAGTGAAAATCTACAAACATATTCATCCTTCCCCCTTTTTATTTTTTCTTCGTAGTATGATTGTATCACAACAAAATATTTTTCAAAATTTGAGATTGTTAATCAAAAATTAATTATCATGTAATAATTTGTTCATAAATGTATAGTACAATAATAGCATGAATGGAGGCAGAGGAGCATGATAAATAGACGGACTATTTACTTTTCTTTGTTTATTGCTTTATTAATAGGAATATCCTATATAATGAATTGGGAAATGGCTATTGCAAACTTCGCAGAAAAAGGTACACTGCCAACTTTTGATGACCCTGGGCAAAGAATCCTCATTATAGTTCCTCATCCTGATGATGAGACTTTAGGAATGGCAGGAATTATTCAAAGAGCTGTAGAACTTAGAAGGCCTATTAAAGTAGTAATAGTCACAAGTGGAGAGAGTTACAAGAAAGCTGCAATGTCATTTTGTGGTAAAACAAATCCTACTCCTCAAGATTTTTATCGTTTTGGACTTGCAAGACAGCAAGAAAGTATTGTTGCCATGAGAGTTTTGGGATTATCGCGACAAGATTTAATTTTTTTAGGGTTTGCTGATGGAAGCATCAGATTTTTGTGGAGTCAATATTGGGATAATGGCCGTCCAAGAGTGAGTGGCGGAATTCATGTGGCATATGCTCCTTATAATACAGTTTATAAGCCGGGTATTCCATATACAGGACAAAATTTAGTTAATGAACTTACGGAAATAATTAAAGATTTTAAACCTACTGATATATATTATCCTTTAGCAGATGATATGCATCCAGACCATTGGGCAATAAGCAATTTTGTTAGATATACTATTACCGCTGTAAATATAAATGCCCGTGAGCATATGTTTTTAGTCCATCATCCACAATGGCCAGTGCCATGGATGGCGGAGAAAAATAGGCCCATGTTACCTCCTGTAGACATGAAAGATAGTAACACAGAATGGCAATCTTTTGACTTAACTCCAAAAGAAATAGATTTGAAACAAGTGGCTATAAAACAATATAGGACCCAAATAGATGTTATGGAACCGTTTTTAATGGCGTTTGTAAGAAAAACCGAATTATTTGCTACAAAACCTGTCATCACGATTCCTGTAGTTGATTCAAAACCAGATTTACAAAGTAGAGCTTTGCCTCATACTCTTTTAAAAGTGTATACTGGTGGCATGTTAAATGAGGAAATATACAGAAGCGCAGCTTTAACGCGATTAGGAGCTTTTTATTACGGCAATAAATTGTACATCGGCTTAGAATCGGCAAGACCAATATCTAAAAAAGTAATTTACCATGTTGAAATGAGGCTATTTTATAAAGGTCAAAATGATATAAAACGTATTGATTTAGGAATTGTAAATGGAAAATTATATCAGTATAAAAGGGCAGAAAATTCTTTGTCAGATGTCATAGCAGCGAAACCTACAATTAATGGAAATAAAATTTGGGTGGAAGTAAAAATACCACAGGTGGACAATTTAAGATATATATTTATGGGAGCAGATTCTATTTATAGGAATCGTCTTATAGATAAAATACCTTGGAATATGTACAAAATAGGTGAGTAAAAGAGAAGGCTTTTAAAGCTTTCTCTTTTCTTTTATGTTTAGAAAAGCTTCAGCTGCTCCTAAAGAAGAAATTATAATGATATTGTTAAAGGACAATAGTAGACCAGTAAAAACAGTGGTTATCAGCATTATCTTTTTTATTTTTTCCTTTTGTTTTACTTTATCAAAAACTGTAGTAAAAGCAATAAGTTCACCAAATGGAAAAGTCACAATTAGAGGAATTGCTGCTTTGATTACGGGAACAATTCCATTTTCTAAAATTGGTAAAAGCCTTAAAAAACTAAAATTATCTCCCATCATTATCATAGTTGTTTGAAAAGCCATAATAGCTAAAATAAGAGGGAGCAAAATTTTAGCAACGCGGATGTTCCAATCTCAAAAGTTATCATTAAAAACAATAAATCGCTAACTTCTAATCTTTTGTTCATTGTTACCACCTTGAAAATAAACTTTAATATTAGGATTCCTATAAGTTGAATTTTTTATTTATTTACTAATTTATCTATTAAAACAAAAAGTTGCTTAAGAAAAGGAATTATCAAAAGTGCAGAAAAAAGATTAAAAAATGTGTGGGCGTTTGCCACCTGTCTTAAAGGATTGTGGGGGGAGATGAGTTTCAAAAACTCTGCAAAAAAATTTGTAAAAGGCAAAAAGAGTATAGTGCCCCCTATATTAAGAAAAATGTTAAAGAGAGCTATTTTTTTCCCTTCTTTGTTAGAGGCAAAGCTCAGTATGATAGCCTCTGAGCAAGTTCCAATATTTAAACCATATATTATTGGCAATGCTTGAGGCAAGGTTATTAGTTGAGAGGAGACCAAAACTTGTAGTGTTGCTATACCTACATTACTTGATTGAAGGATTAATGCTGTGATTATTCCAGCAAGAATTCCCCAGAAAGGATTTGAAAGATTAGCACTAATAAGCTCGAAGTTAGAATTTTTTTTAAGAGGCATTGTGGCCAGTTCCATTATCTTAAGACCATAAAATACTAATCCAAATCCTAAAAATACATTTCCTATAAATTTTAATTTAGTATTGCAATTTTGGAAATGTAGCACAGAACCTATAAAAACTAAATAAGGGGCTATTTTAAACAGATTAAATGCGTAAAGCTGCACGGCAATAGTAGTTCCAATATTAGAACCCATAATTATACCTGCTGCGCTTTTAAGAGTTAAAAGCTCTGCTCCTGCCATTGTTACTGCGATTACAGTTACCATGCTACTGCTTTGAATAATTAAGGTTATAAAAAAACCTATTATTATTGATTTTAATAAATTGCTCGCAAAACTGTTAATAATTTGAGAGATTTTTTGCTGTGAGAAGACCTTTAATCCCCTTGTTAAAGTAAAAATTCCCCAAATAAATACTCCTATTCCTGCCGCGAAATATGTTAAAGAGATTATCATTTTTACTCCCCCGCAAAGTCCTTTCCTATTTCAATTTTATGTTGCCAATGTCTTTAAATGAATAATTTTTCATTAAATAAAAATACTAAGAATTAGGGGTTAATAATATTTTTTAGAGGTGGTTGGATGAAAGGGATAATCATGGCGGGTGGAGAAGGAAGTAGACTAAGACCTTTAACAGCCGATATACCTAAGCCTATGGTACCTGTTGCAAATAAACCTGCGATAAAGCATATAGTGGAACACTTACACAAATATGGAATCAAAGATTTAGCTGTTACGCTTTTTTACTTGCCTCAAAAGATTAAAAAATATTTAGAAGAAGAATATGGGGATGAAATAAAGTTTTATATAGAGGATAAGCCGTTAGGGACGGCAGGCAGTGTCAAAAATGCTAGAGACTTTCTAAATGATGCTTTTATTGTTATGAGCGGAGATGTAATTACTGATGTTAATATAAAAGAAGCTTATGAGTTTCACAGAAAGAAAGGGGCAAAAGTTACTCTTATTTTGACAAGGGTAGATGTGCCGTTGGAATATGGTGTTGTGATTGTGGATGAGGAAGGCAAAATAAAAAAATTTTTAGAGAAACCTTCTTGGGGAGAAGTGTTTAGCGATACAGTAAATACGGGTATATACATAATAGAACCAGAAATATTGGAGTTTATACCTCAAGATAAGCCTTTTGATTTTAGTAAAGATTTATTTCCTATATTGTTGAAAAATGATATTCCAATGTACGGTTATATTACAGGAGGATATTGGTGTGATATAGGAAATACCAATCAATACATCACTAGTCATTTTGATATTTTAGAAGGAAGAGTAGATTTAGGATATAAAGATAAGTTACTTAAAAAGGGGAAGGTAATAGGTAAAAATGTTACAATTTCTCCTGAAGCTAAAATCATCCCTCCTGTGATTATAGGAGACAATGCAATAATTGAAGCTGACGCTGTTGTAGGACCTAACGTAATAATTGGTAAAAATAACTATATAAAGAAAGGGAGCAGTTTAAAAAATGCTGTATTGTGGGATGAAATAATTGTAGATAAAAATTGTGAATTAAGGGGTTGTGTAGTCTGCAATAGAGTGAGAATCAGCAATAATGTCCGAATTTTTGAAAACAGCGTTATAGGGGAGAGTTGTAAAATAAAATCCTTTGCTGAAATAAAGCCAGAGGTAAAAATATGGCCCTATAAAATAATAGATGAAGGCTCTGTGATCACAAAAGATGTAGTGTGGGGTAATGGAAAGAAGCCTTTGACTTTTGGGTATAGGGGGATTAAAGGACTTTTTAATGAGGATATTACTCCTCAAATTGCAGTTGAAATTGGAGAAGTTTTTGGAAACATAGTGAATAGCAGTGTGTTGGTAGGACACGATGGGGATATTGTATCTCAATTTATAAGCGATTTAATAAGTTTTGGGCTTGTATCTGGTGGTTGTGAGGTCTTAAAAGTCAATAATACTCTTTTACCCACTTTAAGATATGGAATTAAGAAAAATAAGTGTGGAGGAGGAATCTATGTAGAGGAAGAAGAAGGAAATTTAAGGATTTTGTTTCTCGATAAAGAAGGGTGTGATATCGATAGAAACTTAGAAAAGAAAATAGAGAACAAATTGAGAGTATATGATATTGAACGAGTTGATGGGAAAAATTTAAAACCTATAAGAGAAATTGATATAAACAACGATTATCTTAACTTTCTTTTTAAAAAAAGGACTGCATATAAAAGTTTTAAAATTAAACCTTACAATGAAAAAACAAAACTGCTATTAGAAGCCATAGGTAAAAATGAGTTTTTTATAGCAGAGGAGTGTTATGATGTAGGGATACTTTTTTATAAAAATGGAGAAAAAGTTAAACTCTACGACGAAAAGGGAAGAGAATTTGATGAAGATGAACTTGAGTTTATAAGAATGTTAATTGCTAAAGAGCAAGGGGTTAAAAAATTTGTACTTCCTTTTGATAGTTCCAAATATTTGACAGAATTTGCGAAGGAATTTGCAATTGAGACTGTAAGCAGCAAAATTTCTCATAAAGATAGAATGAAAACAATAGTGTCGAAGGAAGGTATGGAAAAAGACCTACAGATTAATTTAGATTTTGACGGCTTTAGTTTTTTACTAGACCTTTTAGAATACTTACAACATACCTCTCAAAAACTTTCCTCTATAAAAGATAGTTTTCCTTTAAGATATAGAATATCCAAAAGTATAAAATGCGATTGGAAAGATAAAGGGAAAATAATAAGAATGCTTTTTGAAAAGGCTTATAAAGGAGCAGAATTTTTAGATGGTTTAAAGTTTAATAAAGAAGATTCATGGGTGTTAGTAGTACCGGATTATGAATTACCTGCTTGTAATATTTATATAGAAGCTCCTACAAAAGAGAGAGCTGAAGAGTTATTTTCAATGTATGAAAAAGAAATTAAAAGTATTATACAAAAATAAAATACGCTTTTATAAAAACAATTGGAAAGTGATGTAAAGTGATAGATTACATAGTATACAATAGTTGTAACGCTTTACATCCTATTTTTTTGCGCAAAAAAGGATTTAAAGGCATAAAAGCCTTTTTGATGTTTATTGAGTTGAATAATATAATATATATGGTACAATGAATAGTAAATAAATTAACAAAAATGATGGAAGACATGGCAATATGTAAAAGTGTTGTCATGTAGTCCGCCTCATAAAGAAAGAGTGCGGGCTTTTTATGTTTAAATCTAATATTTTTATAAAAAATCGATAATAATAATTAGAGGTGAAGGAGAACATGGATTTTATAATTCTATTAGGGTTTGTAACATTGTACTATGTTGTCAAGGGAATAGTTAAATGGTGTTGTGATTTGGTAGAAGCTAATTCTTATGAAGTAGGGGTGTATTAAAGGTGGCCTTATTGTATGTGGTTTTTTTTCTTTTACTCCTTTATTTGTTTTATGCTTTAATACATCCGGAAGAATTCTAAGGGAGGAAAGTGTATGTATTCCAATATAGTGCTTTTTACTATGATATTGGTTATAGTTCTTTTAACTAAACCAGTTGGGACTTATATGTACAAAATATTTGAGTATAAACCGATAAAATTGGACAAAGTTTTTTTACCTGTAGAAAATTTTATATATAAACTTTCAGGGATCAATGCGGAAGAAGAAATGAGCTGGGAAAAATATGCATTGTCCTTTTTGCTTGTTAATACGGTAATGATGATAATTGGGTATATTATATTGCGAATACAAGGTTTTTTGCCTTTAAACCCTACTGGAGTTAAAAACATGGAGTCTTCTCTTGCTTTTAACACTGTTATAAGCTTTATGACAAATACAAACCTTCAACACTATGCTGGGGAAAATGGCGTAACTTTTTTAAGCCAAATGATCGTAATAGTATTTTTGATGTTTACTTCTGCGGCTTCAGGGTTAGCGACTGCAGCTGCTATAATGAGAGGGTTGAGCAAAAAGACCACTAATTTAGGCAATTTTTATGCGGATTTTGTGAGAATAACTGTAAGGCTTTTACTGCCAATCTCTATGTTGGCAACCCTCATATTGGTATGGCAGGGAGTGCCTCAAACTTTTGCTGGAAAAGTGGTTGTGGATACATTAGAAGGTGGTAAGCAAACTATTATAACAGGTCCTGTAGCTGTATTAGAGTCAATTAAACACTTAGGGACAAATGGCGGTGGATTTTTTGGGGCGAATTCTTCTCACCCCTTTGAAAATCCTACTTGGCTTACCAATATGATTGAGATGCTTCTTATGATGCTTTTGCCTACATCTTTAATTTACACTTATGGGTTAATGATAAACAATAAAAGACACGCTTTGGTATTATACATTTCATTGTTTGTGATTTTTATTTTTTTGGCTGTTGGAGCAGTTTATGCGGAAAGTCATCCAGGAGTGGCTTATTCGAAATTGCATATTGATGGTACGCCTTATGGAAATTATGAAGGAAAAGAGGTTCGCTTTGGAGTCTCACAATCTCCACTATTTGCGACTGTGACTACTGCTTTTACAACAGGTTCTGTTGACAGCATGCACGATTCTTATACACCTTTAGGAGGAGCAGTGCCGCTTATCCTCATGATGTTAAATACCGTTTTTGGAGGAGATGGAGCAGGACTTCAGAATATAATAATGTATACAATATTGACAGTATTTTTGACAGGGCTTATGGTAGGAAGAACTCCAGAATATTTAGGAAGAAAAATTGAAACTAAAGAGATAAAACTTATAGCCATTGCAATATTGGTTCACCCTTTTTTGATACTTTTTTCATCTGCTTTGACAGTGATGCTAAAAGTGGGAGCTTCTTCTGTAACAAATCCCCTGTACCATGGACTTACACAAGTTTTGTATGAGTTTTCTTCTGCGGCGGCAAATAATGGTTCTGAATTTGCAGGATTTATAGGAAACACTGTGTTTATGAATATAATGACAGGTTTAGTTATGTTCTTTGGAAGATATATAACCATTATTCTTATGTTAGCTGTTGCAGGTTCTATGGCGGAGAAAATCCCTGCATCGCCATCACCAGGTACTTTTAGAACAGACAATGCCTTGTTTGGAGCAATTTTTATAGCGGTTGTTGTAATTGTAGGAGCTCTTACTTTCTTCCCAGCAATAATATTAGGACCTATTTCTGAGTTTTTGAGCATGACGTAATGGAGGTAACGCTTTATGAAAAGAAAAAAAGAAATAAAAACGATGAGTAGAGAAATTGTATTAGGTGCTATCAAAAACTCTTTTTTGAAACTTAATCCTCTTAAAATGTATAAAAACCCTGTGATGTTTGTGGTAGAGGTAGGTATGTTTATTACACTGTTGGCTACAATATTTCCTACTTATTTTGGAAGTACTTACGACGAAGTGGGATATAACGCTTTAATCACTTTTATATTGTTTGTAACAGTGCTTTTTGCTAATTTTGCAGAAGCACTGGCAGAAGGAAGGGGGAAAGCTCAAGCAGATACCCTTAAAAAGACAAAAAAAGAGACTATGGCAAAACTCATTAAAAGTGATGGAAGCATAAAAATGGTTAAGTCCTCTGAGCTTAAAAAAGGGGATATAGTGCTTTGTGAGGCAGGAGATATAATTCCGGCTGATGGAGAAATAATAGAAGGACTTGCTGCAATTGATGAGTCTGCAATAACAGGTGAATCTGCACCAGTTATAAAAGAAGCTGGTGGTGATTTTAGCTCAGTTACTGGTGGGACAAAGGTAATAAGCGATAGCATTAAAGTCCAAGTTACTGTTGACGAAGGGGAATCTTTTTTAGACAGAATGATAAAAATGGTAGAAGGAGCTAAAAGGCAGAAATCACCTAATGAGATTGCTTTGACTACTGTTTTAGTGAGTTTGACAATAATTTTTATAATTGTTGTTATGACCCTATACCCAATGGCTAAATTTGTCCATGTAAGAATAAGCGCTACTACATTGATTGCTTTGTTAGTTTCCTTAATACCAACTACAATTGGAGGCCTTCTTTCTGCGATAGGCATTGCAGGTATGGATAGAGTTACACGGTTTAATGTAATTGCTATGTCTGGAAAAGCAGTAGAAGCTGCAGGAGATATCGACACAATGCTTTTAGATAAAACAGGCACAATTACTTTTGGAAATAGATTAGCAGCTGATTTTATACCAGTTGGCGGCCATAAAAAAGAAGAAGTGACATATTATGCCCTTGTATCCTCTTTAAAAGACTTAACTCCCGAAGGGAGGTCAATAGTAGACTTAGCTAAGAAAGTGGGCGTAAAGGTACCGGAAGATATTTTAGATGGAGCGGAAGTTATAGAATTTACTGCAGAAACAAGGATGAGCGGACTAAATTTAAAAGATGGGACTATTGTGCGAAAAGGGTCTTATGATAAGGTGAAAGAATATATAAAAGAACAAGGAGGAGAAATTCCGGAAGATTTAGATAAAGAAGTTGAGAAGATATCTTTATTAGGTGGGACTCCTCTTGTAGTAGTGAAAGACAAAGATGTATTAGGAGTAATATATTTAAAGGATACTATAAAACCTGGTATGAAAGAGCGTTTTAAACAGCTTAGAGCGATGGGAATTAAAACTATCATGGTAACAGGGGATAATCCTTTAACTGCGAAAACAATAGCAGAAGAGGCTGGTGTTGACGAATTCATTGCAGAAAGTAAACCAGAGGATAAGATAAATGTGATTAAAAGAGAACAGGCGGCAGGAAGGCTTGTTGCCATGACAGGAGATGGAACAAATGATGCACCAGCACTTGCCCAAGCAGATGTAGGGCTTGCAATGAATAGCGGTACAATGGCTGCTAAAGAAGCTGCAAACATGGTAGACCTTGATTCTGACCCTACAAAGATTATTGAAGTAGTAGCAATTGGTAAGCAGCTTCTCATGACGAGAGGAGCGTTGACTACTTTTAGTATTGCCAATGACGTTGCTAAATACTTTGCGATACTTCCTGCCATTATGTCTGATACTTTGCCATCAATTAAGGTACTGGATATAATGAAACTCTCCTCACCGACTAATGCAATATTATCAGCTTTAATATTTAACGCCATTATAATACCTATTTTGATTCCTATTGCTATGAGAGGAGTAAAATATAGGCCAATGAGTGCTAATGCGTTATTGGCGAGGAATTTACTGATTTACGGACTGGGAGGATTGATTGCACCTTTTGTGGGGATAAAACTTATTGACTTAATAATATCTTCTATCTTTTAATTTGGAGGATTTGCTATGAGTGAAGTTAAGAAAGCAATTAAATTTACACTTGTCTTGATGATCTTGCTAGGGCTTATATATCCTTTTATTATGACAGCAATTGCAAATTTAATATTTCCTTATCAGGCAAAAGGTAGTATAATTAAAGTAGATGGCAAGGCAGTAGGATCCGAGCTCATTGGACAAAAATTCACTGATTCTAAGTGGTTTATGGGAAGACCTTCTGCAGTGGATTACAATGCAGAGTCTTCAGGTGGTACTAATTACGCTTTATCTAATCCTGAATTTAAAGAAGAAGTGGAAAGAAATATTGAGGAGTTTTTAAAGAAAAACCCTGGAGTAAAAAGAAGTGACATACCTGCAGATATAGTTACTTCTTCTGCATCAGGATTAGATCCTCATATTTCTCCGCAAGCCGCATATTTACAAGTCAAAAGAGTAGCTCAAGCAAACAATTTGCCAGAAGAAGTTGTAAAAAAACTTGTGGATGAAAATATTGAAGGCAGATTTCTAGGCCTTTTTGGAGAACCACGGGTAAATGTGCTTAAATTAAATTTAAGCTTATTAGAAGAAATTGAAAAAAATAAAAAGTGAGGCTTTATGATGGCGAAGAAGTCCCCTGATTATTTTTTGAGAGAAATAGAAAGAGCTAATAAGGGAAGGTTGAAGATTTATCTTGGTGCTGCTCCTGGTGTGGGTAAGACCTATCACATGTTGCAAGATGCCAATGAAATGAAGGCAAGAGGTATAGATGTAGTAATAGGCTTTGTAGAAACCTATGGGAGAAAAGACACTGAGGAGCAGATAGGGGACCTTGAAATTATTCCGTTAAAGGAAATAAATTACAAAGGTGCAATTCTTAAGGAAATGGATTTGGAGGCTATTTTAAAGAGGAAACCCCAGGTTGTTGTGGTAGACGAATTGGCCCATACAAATGCTCCTGGTTCGAAAAATGAAAAGAGATATCAAGATGTTTTGGAGCTTATAGATAACGGGATAAGTGTGATGACTGCTGTCAACATCCAGCATTTTGAAAGTCTTAATGATTATATAAACCGCATGACTAATGTAAAGGTGAGGGAAACTATTCCTGATAAACTTTTAGAAATATGTGATGAAGTAGAAGTAGTTGATGTTTCGCCGGAGACATTGATAGAGAGGCTTAAAAATGGAAAGATTTATAGTCCAGATAAGATTGAAACTGCTCTTAACAATTTTTTTAGAATTGGCAATCTTTCCGCGTTAAGGGAACTTACATTGAGAGAAGTAGCAAATGAGGTTGACGATAGGCTTTTGAAATATAAAAATAGAAAAAACGTTACAGGATTAAAAGGAGCACAAGAAAAGATATTAGTTTGTGTAAATTTGAGATTTAATGCAGAGTATCTGATACGAAGAGGTTATAGGTTAGCTAAAATGCTTAAAGCAGACCTCTTTGTTTTGCATGTTTACAATGATGATGACTTAAGAGACCATAAAAAACTCAAAAAATTAGATGAAATCACAATGCTGTGCAACAAATTAGAAGCAAAGTTTTACATGGTCAAATCAAATGACCCTGCTAAGGCTATAATAAAATTTGCTGAAGAAAATGCAATTACTCAAATTGTAGTAGGACAGTCTGTGAGAAGAAGAATTGATGAAATAATAAGGGGTTCTATTGTTAGGAGAATAATGAAAGGTACTAAATTTATAGATGTTCTTGTTGTAGCCGATCCACGGGGGTAAAAATGGGTTTTACCCCCGTTTTTTTATATGGTATAATAAGTCTGTAAAAATATTGTTTTTAAAGGTGTCATATTATGAAAAAAGAGGATAAGTATATATCTGCCACAGAGATAAATCAATTTATTTATTGCCCCTATCAGTGGTATTATATAAAAAAATATGGAATAGAGTATATCAATAGTTTGAGAGAGCCAAAAGAGCAAGATTTGCAATTTAGTAACTTTAAGAAAGGGATAGAATATCATGAAAAATATTACAAGGATATTGTAAAATTGCGATATAAAAAATATGCGATTATTTTTGGAATTATAGCTATTTTATTAATAATTGCGATTATGAGGGTTTTAAAATGATTCTCAATATAATTTTTTTATTTTTTACTATATATTTGCTAATTCAATCAGTTATCGAACAGAGGCCTTTTTATAAAAAAATGAGAAGAAGCATAGGATTTCGAGGAGGTAAAATAATCTACATAGATAAATCGAAAGAGGTAAAAGAAAAGGGATTAATATATGGGAAGTTATTAAAATCTGACAAATATGGCTTATCTGGAAAACCTGATTATATTTATCAGTTGGGAGAAGAATTAGTCCCTATAGAATTAAAAAGTAGTGAAGCTGATGATTCACCTTATTATAAAGATGTTATGCAGTTAGTTGCATATTTTTTGATAATAGAAGATGTATACAAAAAAAGAGTAAAAAGAGGGCGAATAGTTTATAGGAATACTATGTTTGAGGTTTATAATAGGCGACACTTAAGAAAAGAACTTTTTAATATATTAAGGCAAATGGAAAAAATGCAAGAAGGAGATTACTATCCTGAAGTAAATCCTTCTTTTGCTCTGTGTAGATTCTGCCCTTGTAGAGATACTGTATGTGAAATATACAAAAATTCTTCTAAATAAAAACAGAATATTATGTTTATATAGAGAAAAAATAAAAACGGAATATAGAAAAATTGAAATGAGGTATGGCTATGGTAAGAAGAATATTCTCTATCTTAATGGGAATTTTGTTGTGTTTTTCAATTGCTTCTTGTGGAATAGCTAAAAAAGACATTACAAGGGCAGAAGAACAAAAAATGCAAAATGAAGCTTTACAAAAGCCTTTGGAAAAACCTAAAGAAAAAATATCTAATACGGTCAACAATGCTGTTTATACCAATACAGAAAATCTGGATAACACTTTGTATAGCTGGGGGCTAAGGGTGTTGCCAAATCATCAAACTCCAGAAATTACCCCTTTGGCAATGGAGCTTATAAAAAAATACGATGCGGTTTTTGTAGGAGATACGACAAAAAAGGTAGTTTATTTGACTTTTGACGAGGGATATGAAAATGGTTATACACCTAAAATATTAGATATACTCAAAGAAAACAATGTAAAAGCTGCTTTTTTTGTAACTGGGCCTTATGTAAAAGAACAGGCTGATTTAGTTAAAAGGATGGTGGAGGAGGGGCATATAGTTGGGAATCACACAGTGAATCATCCAAGCTTACCTACCTTATCTGATGAAAAAGTAAAAGAGGAAATAACTAAGTTAGGAGATATGTTTGAAGAGCTGACAGGGGAAAAGATGAAATATTTTAGACCGCCAAAAGGTGAGTATAGTGAGAGAACCTTGTATCTTACAAAATCGGTAGGTTATAGAACGGTTTTTTGGAGTTTAGCGATGGCTGATTGGCAGCCACTTCCTGGAGGACCAGAGGAAAGCTATAATACTGTTATGAAAAGGCTTCACCCGGGAGCTGTCATACTTTTACATGCTGTTTCAAAAGACAATGCTTTAGCCCTTGATCGAATAATTAAAAGTATTAAGGCCGAGGGATATGAATTTAAAACCCTGGATGATATACCATGAAAAATGTAAAATAGAGCCTTTGTGATGTAGGTTTTTCTACATCGCAAAGGCAAAATTGGGGGAATTATTTTGGAGACAATTCTTCAGAAGAAAAATTTATATATGATGGCTTTTGCATTATTACTATATGTGGTATGTTTAAGTTAATTCTATCACAAAATATACAATAATAAAAGAGAGTATACGAAATACTCTCGCAGTTTGTTGACAAAGTTAAAAAATATTCAAAGGAGATATTTTGCATCGTCGCTCCGATGTTCCAAAGCGACAAAACTAAAGCTCGACCTTCGGGCTCCGGCAGGGTACCGGGCACAATCGGCCTCCTTGCCTCAGGTGCCCGCCTTCGCCATCCATGGCTTCGGCCCTGCCTCCACCCTCAGTCTCGCTAAGTTTTGTTACCGCTTTGTAACAAGTCGCACCGATTGAAAATATCTCCTTTACGAAAGTTTGTCAACAGTCTGAACCTTTGATATTTTGTATCAAAGGGGTATTTTTTTATATGTATTTTTCAGGTTTATTTTTTTGGCACATTACTTGCATAAAAAAAGATGGGGGTATAAAAATGAGAGAAAAGATTCTGGATGCAATGAGAGACTTCCCGATAATAGCTGCAGTGCGAGAGGCAAAAGATTTAAATACGGCTCTTTCTTCAAATGCACAGGTGATATTTTTACTTACTGGAGACATAATGAACATTTCTGAAATAGTTCAAGAGGTCAAAAGACATGATAAAATTGTTTTTGTGCATTTTGATTTGCTTGAAGGTTTAGGAAAGGACAACAAAGCAGTAGAGTATTTGGCTGAGAAAATAAAACCCCAGGGTATAATCTCTACCCGCAATAATATTTTGATACACGCTAAACAATTTGATCTTTTTTGCATCCAGAGACTTTTCATTTTAGATTCCCAGGCATTAAAAACAGGGTTTGCTTCAACAAAACAAATAGTTCCAGATGCAATAGAAGTAATGCCAGGGATAATTCCCTCAGTGATAAGTGAAATATCAGTAGATGTTCATCAACCAGTCATCGCAGGAGGTTTAGTCAAGACAAAAGAAGAAGTTATAAATGCACTTAAATCTGGAGCTATTGCCGTATCAACGAGTGAAAAAAATCTGTGGTTTATTGAGTGAAAGGAGGGCGAGAGACATAAAAATTGAGTTTTAAAAAATAAAACTTAATAAATTTTGGAATCATGGAGGGATATTTTATGAGTGACCTTGCAAAATATGTTGCTGAATTTTTTGGTACTATGATACTTATATGGTTAGGTGATGGCGTTGTTGCAAACGTTGTCTTGAATAAGTCTAAGGGTCAAAACAGTGGTTGGATTGTAATTACAGCAGGATGGGGATTTGCAGTGATGGTGGCTGTTTATGTAGTTGGCTGGATAAGTGGTGCTCACTTAAATCCAGCTGTGACAATTGGCTTAGCAACTATAGGCAAGTTTTCTTGGAGTTTGGTGCCAGGCTACATTATAGCACAAGTTTTAGGAGCTTTTGTGGGAGCTATAATTGTTTATTTGATGTACATGGATCATTATGCAGCAACTGAAGATTCCACAGCTAAGCTTGCTACTTTTGCAACAATACCCGCTATAAGAAATTTGGGTAAGAATTTTATGACAGAGGCATTTGGTACTGCTATGCTTTTAATAGGAATACTGGGTATAACAAATGGCAACAATCAATTAGTTGGAGGATTAGGACCGCTTCTAATTGGTTTACTTATTTGGGCAATAGGGTTAAGCTTAGGTGGACCTACAGGTTATGCAATTAACCCAGCAAGAGACTTTGGGCCAAGGCTTGCTCATGCTATTCTTCCTATCCCAGGGAAAAGAGATTCTGATTGGGGATATGGCTTGATAGTTCCGATATTTGGGCCAATAGTTGGAGGAATACTTGGAGCTGTAGTTTACCAGCTTATTATGAGTATACACTAAGTATGCACTAATACAAAAGTTTAAAGAGTTCAAATCGGCGAGAATTTATCTCTCGCCGATATGATATTATAAAAAATTGTAAGGAGGAAAAAAGATGGCAAAGTACATTATGGCTTTCGACCAAGGGACAACAAGTTCCCGTGCGATAATTTTTGACCGCAGCGGGAAAATAATAGCTTCACTAAACCAGGAATTTAAGCAAATTTATCCTAAGCCAGGTTGGGTAGAGCATGACCCAATGGAAATCTGGGATTCACAAATAGGTGTTGCAAAAGGTGTTATAGAAAAAGCGGGTATTAATCCGGAGGATATTGCAGCTATTGGCATTACAAATCAGAGAGAGACAACTGTTGTATGGGATAAAAATACAGGGAAACCTATTTACAACGCAATAGTGTGGCAATGCAGAAGAACAGCTCCTATATGCGATGAGCTAAAAAACAAGGGTTTTGACAGGAAAATTAGAGAAAAGACAGGACTTGTAGTAGATGCATATTTTTCAGGAACTAAAGTAAAATGGATTTTGGATAATGTAGAAGGGGCCCGTGAAAAAGCAGAAAAAGGAGAATTGCTTTTTGGAAATATTGATACCTGGCTTATTTGGAATTTGACAAGGGGTAATGTACACGTAACTGACTATTCCAATGCTTCAAGGACGATGCTTTTTAATATACATGACCTTAAATGGGATGAAGAGATATTGGCTGAACTTAACATACCAGAGCAAATGCTTCCGGAAGTTAAGCCTTCCAGTTATGTATATGGCTATACTGATAAAAGTATATTTGGAGTAGAGATCCCTATTGCCGGAGATGCGGGAGACCAGCAGGCAGCTTTGTTTGGTCAAGCCTGTTTCAAACCTGGGATGGCAAAAAACACCTATGGAACAGGCTGTTTTATGCTCATGAATACTGGTGAAAAGGCAGTACCTTCCAATACTGGACTTCTCACTACAATCGCTTGGGGAATTGATGGTAAAGTAGAATATGCCTTAGAGGGTAGTATATTTATAGCAGGTGCTGCGATACAGTGGCTGAGAGACGAGCTTAGAATAATTGACAATTCACCTCAAAGTGAGGAATATGCGCTCAAAGTTGAAGACACAAATGGTGTATATGTTGTTCCTGCTTTTGTAGGATTAGGGGCCCCTTATTGGGATATGTATGCGAGAGGCACTATTGTAGGACTTACAAGAGGCGCAAAGAGAGAGCATATAATAAGGGCAACACTGGAGTCTATTGCTTATCAGACAAGAGATGTATTAGAGGCTATGCAAGAGGATTCAGGTATTAAATTGCAGGCTTTAAAAGTTGACGGTGGAGCAAGTGCTAATAACTTTTTGATGCAATTCCAATCTGACATTTTAGGTGTTCCAGTTGACAGACCTCAAGTAATTGAAACTACTGCTCTTGGCGCTTCTTATCTTGCGGGATTGGCAGTAGGATTCTGGAACAGCAAAGAAGAAATAGAAAGGAATTGGAATGTTGATAAACATTTTGAACCAGCTATGGATAATGAAAAGAGAGAAAAATTGTATAAAGGTTGGAAAAAGGCTGTAGAAAGGGCTATGAAATGGGCTGAAGAATAAAATAAAAAATTGATAAAAAGTAGCAGGAATTTTAAGATATTTGTAGAATATATTTATTAAAGGGAAGAAAAATAAATATGAGTATGGTGGAGATTTGGAGAACCATATATAGCCGACAGGGTCGGTTATATATGGTTTTTTATCTTTTAAGGAGGTTTTATGACTATGAAAGAAATGTACGATGTTTTAGTAATAGGTGCTGGAGTGGTTGGATGTTCAATTGCGAGAGAACTTTCAAAATACAAATTAAAAATATTAGTTGTAGAAAAAGGTGAAGATGTGGCTTCGGAAGGAGCTTCTAAAGCTAATAGTGCAATACTACATGCGGGTTATGACCCTGTACCTGGTAGTTTAAAAGCTAAACTAAATGTCAGAGGAAATGAAATGTACGATGAGTTGTGTAAAGATTTGGATGTTCCAATAAAGAGAACAGGTTCTTTAGTCGTGGCTTTTTCTGAAGAAGAGGCAAAAGAGCTCTATGAATTGTTTGATAGAGGAATAAAAAATGGTGTCAAAGGGCTGTCTCTCATTACAAAAGATATGGTCAAAGAGATAGAACCCCACATAAATGACACGGTAGTTGCTGCTTTGTATGCTAAAACAGCAGGAATAATATGTCCTTATGGATATACTATTGCAGTGGCAGAAAATGCTGCACAAAATGGAGCAGAATTTGTTTTTAATTCAGAAGTAACTGATATCAAAAAAAATGGGGACTTCTTTATAGTAAAAACTCACAAAGAAGAATTTTACAGTAAATATGTTGTCAATGCTGCAGGACTTTATTCAGATGTCATAAATAACATGGTAGGGGCGAAGCCATTTTCTGTGCATCCTAGAAAAGGAGAATATTTGATATTAGATAAAGACCAAGGATATCTTGCAAGGACAGTAATATTCCAAGTTCCAACTAAAATGGGTAAAGGAATACTAGTTTCTCCTACAGTTGATGGAAATCTATTGATAGGACCTACTTCAGAAGACATACAAGATAAAGAATTTAAAGCAACTACAAAAGAAGGGCTCAATAAAGCAATTACAGTTGCAAAAAGAAGTGTGGATAAATTTGATGTCAGAAAGACTATCACTCAGTTTACAGGACTTAGAGCGACTCCTGATACAGAAGACAAAGACTTTATAATTGGAGAATCTGATGTGAAAGGATTTATAAATGCTGCTGGAATAGAATCTCCTGGTTTTACTGCAGCTCCTGCTATCGCTGAAATGATAAGGGATATACTTAAAGATGCCGGACTTCAGTTGATTGAAAAAGTAGATTTTAACCCAAAAAGAAAACCAGTCATAAGATTTACTGAACTTTCAGACGAGGAAAGAAACAAGCTCATAAAAGAAAATCCTGCTTATGGAAGAATAATATGCAGATGTGAGACAGTGACAGAAGGAGAGATAATAGATGTGATAAGAAGACCTGTAGGTGCAAAATCTTTAGATGGTGTTAAACGGCGTGTAAGAGCTGGAATGGGAAGATGCCAGGGAAGTTTTTGTGGGCCGAGAGTTGTTGAAATATTAGCAAGAGAACTTAATATTTCTCCTCTTGAGGTTACAAAGCATGGAAGAAATTCGAATATACTAACTGCAGAGACAAAAAAATTTTTATTGGAAAAAGCGGCAGAGGTTTTAAAGAAAGAGGTGTATGAGAATGCTTAACTATGATATAGTCATAATAGGTGGCGGTCCTGCAGGCTTGGGTGCTGCTGTAGAAGCCTATGAAAAGGGTGTAAAAAATATAGTCATAATTGAAAGAGATAAATATCTTGGGGGTATTTTACAGCAGTGCATACACAATGGATTTGGACTTCAGGAATTTAAAGAAGAATTGACAGGACCAGAATATGCACAAAGATTCATTGATAAAGTAGAAGAATATGACATAAATGTAATGTTGGAAACTATGGTTTTGGAAATAACCCCTGATAGAATTGTAAAAGCTGTTAATTCTAAGGAAGGTGTGTTCACAATAAAAGCTGGAGCTATAATTTTAGCTATGGGATGCAGGGAAAGGCCGAGAGGCGCTATTATGATACCTGGCACTCGCCCAGCAGGTATTCTCACAGCAGGTACTGCTCAGAGGTATGTAAATATGGAAGGATATCTTCCAGGAAAAGAAATAGTGATATTAGGTTCTGGTGATGTTGGGCTTATTATGGCGAGAAGGCTTACATTAGAAGGAGCAAAAGTCAAAGCAGTTGTAGAACTCATGCCCTACTCTAGTGGACTTACAAGGAACATCGTTCAGTGTTTAGAGGACTTTAATATTCCTCTTCTTTTAAGTCACACTGTCATTGAAATTCACGGCAAAGACAGGGTAGAAGGAGTTACAATTGCCAAAGTTGATGAAAATAGAGAGCCAATTATGGAGACTGCACAGTATATAAGTTGTGATACGTTAATACTTTCTGTTGGCTTGATTCCTGAAAATGAGCTCTCTCAAAAGGCCGGTATAGAGCTAGACCCTATAACAGGAGGGCCTATTGTAAATGAAATGTTAGAAACAAGTGTTCCTGGAATTTTTGCTTGTGGCAATGTCCTTCAAGTTCACGACTTAGTTGACAATGTTACTGCAGAAGCGAGATTGGCAGCTAATTCAGCAATACGATTTATTCGAGAAGGTGAATTTGGGAAAAGTAGTATCATCGTAAAAGCTGGTAATGGCATACGTTATGTTGTTCCGCAAAAGATAAATGTAGATAACATAGAAAAAAGGATAAAATTCAGAATGAGACCTGTTAACGTTTATAACAATGCTATGTTAGTAGTAAAGTCAGGAGACAAATACTTACTAAGACAAAAAAGGCAGCGATTAACCCCTGGTGAAATGGTTGATGTAAATTTAAGTAAAGACATACTAAAAAATGCAAATTTTGAAGAAGGTATTGTCTTTTTAGTTGAGGAGGGATAAAATGGAACTAAAAGAAATTACATGCATAGTTTGCCCCTTGGGCTGCAGGATACAAGTTGAAATGGAAGGAGGGGAGATAAAAAGCGTAAAGGGATATTCTTGTTCTAGAGGATTAGAATATGCTAAAAATGAAGTTACTATGCCTAAAAGGACTATTACTACAAGTGTGAGAGCAATAGGGGGACATCTTCCACTCTTATCTGTTAGAACAAAAGAGCCTGTTCCAAAAGAAAAGATACAAGAAATAATGCTTGAATTGGCCAAGGTAGAGGTTAAAGCTCCTGTAAAAATAGGAGATGTAGTGGTGAAGAACATTTTAGGTACGGGGGTTGACATAATTGCTACAAGAAACCTCTATGTAAAATAAGTTTTTGCGTGGTGATAAAATGGAGGAAAGAAGGGAGATATTAAGAACTCCTGTGAGCATCCATTCTCAGATTGCTGCCCATATTGTTCAAAAGGTTAGTCACATAAGCAGACAAAACAATGTCAGCATATTTTTAAGGAAGATAAATGACAATAGGTTGATTCCTGCCAATAGTATGTTATCAATGGTGACTTTTTTTGCTTCTCGGGGAGAAGAAATAGAAGTAGTGGTAGAAGGAGCAAATGTGGACAATGCTATAAAAGAGTTTAAAGGCTTTTTCTATGGCGAATTAGGTAAACAAAAAGAAGAAAAAGCTACTTATGAACTTTTAAAAAATACCTCAATAGCTTATGAGAAAATATTTAATTCTATTGGCTCAGGACTTATAGTTACTGATGAAAATGGGGTAATAATGATTTTTAACAAAGCAGCTGAAAGTATTACAGGGATTAATATGGACCAGGCTATAGGGAAAAAAATACAAGAAGTGATATCGGATATAAAAATTGTTGATGTGCTAAAAACTGGCAAAGAAGAGATGAATAAAAAACTGAAAATAGGCACAAATGTGGTGTTAACAAATATAACACCTATTTATACAGGTACAAAAATAGAAGGGGCGGTTGTAGTATTTTATGACTTCCCTCAAATAGAATATTTGGAAAATGAGCTAAAAAGAGATAGAAAACTTGACAAAGCTTTTGACATAATAATAGGCAATAGTGGAAAATTAAAAGACGCTCTTACTATTGCTTCTAAAGCTGCAGAAACTGATTCAACAGTCCTCATAAGAGGGGAAAGCGGAACGGGGAAAGAGCTGGTGGCTAATGCGATACATTACGCGAGTAAGAGAAAGGATAAACCATTTATAAGGGTAAATTGTGCGGCTATTCCTGTGACTCTATTGGAGAGTGAACTTTTTGGGCATGAAAGAGGAGCTTTTACTGGAGCTGTAACTCAAAAGATAGGGAAATTCGAATTAGCAGATGGAGGAACGATATTTCTTGATGAAATAGGAGATATTCCACCTGAGATTCAGGTAAAGCTTTTAAGAGTGATTCAAGAAAAGGAATTTGAAAGAGTAGGGGGAATAAAAACTATAAAAGTAGATGTGAGGATAATCGCTGCGACAAATAAAGATTTAGAAAAAGCAATAAAAGAGGGGACTTTTAGAGAAGATTTATACTACAGATTAAACGTTATACCTGTGATTTTGCCTCCATTAAGGGAAAGAAGAGGAGATATTCCTCTGCTTGTCGAACATTTTATAGAAAAGCTGAACAAAAAACTAAACAAAAATGTAAAAAAGGTTACGAAAAAAGCTATGCAAGCATTGATATATTATGATTGGCCTGGGAATATACGAGAATTAGAAAATATAATTGAAAGGTGTATAACATTAAGTGATACTGATTACATCGATTATGAAGATTTGCCCCAATATATTCGAAATGAAACTACTACTGTATCAGATGATGATATTATTTATCTTGGAGAAAATAGTGAACTACTTACAATGGAGGAATATGAGTATAAAATAATAAAGGCTGCGATACAAAGATATAAAAGCTTTAATAAAGCAGGAAAAGTTTTAGGACTTACCCATAAAACTATTGCTGCAAAAGCAAGGAAATTTGGACTTGTTGATAGATAATACCAAAAGAAATAAATAGTTGATACTTTTTACCAAAATAGCCTTTGAAGGCTATTCTTTATTGCATGTTCGATACAATTTATTTGGCACGTAAATTGCATTTAAAAACTAACAAAAGTAAATTTAGGAGGAGGTAAATTATGAAAAAGTTAATTAATAATCCTAATGATGTCGTGAAAGAAATGATAGAAGGTTTGCTGGTTGCTCACCCATCTTACCTGAGAAAACTTGACAACATAGATGTAATTGTCAGAAAAGACGCACCTGTTGGAGGAAAAGTTGGACTTGTAAGTGGTGGTGGTAGTGGCCATGAGCCTGCTCATGCAGGATATGTGGGCTATGGAATGTTAGATGCGGCCTGCCCTGGTGCTGTTTTTACTTCACCTACACCTGACCAAATTTATGAAGCGATTAAGGCAGTGGATGGAGGAAAAGGAGTATTATTGATTATTAAAAATTACACAGGTGACGTAATGAATTTTGAAATGGCTAGAGAAATGGCACAGATGGAGGGAATAGAAGTAGATGAAGTGATAGTGAACGATGATGTTGCAGTAGAAAATAGCACTTGGACGCAGGGAAGGCGTGGCATTGCTGGAACTGTCTTTGTTCACAAAATTGCTGGTGCAAAGGCACAAGAAGGTGCTAGCTTACAAGAAGTAAAAAGAGTAGCTGAGAAAGTAATTGCAAATGTAAGGTCAATGGGAATGGCACTAACACCCTGTACTGTTCCGGCAGCAGGGAAACCCAGCTTTACTCTTGCAGAAGATGAGATGGAGATTGGTATAGGAATACATGGAGAGCCTGGAACTCACAGAGAAAAAATAAAACCTGCAGATGAAATAGTAGAACATTTAATGGAGAAAATAATAAATGACCTGCCTTATAAAGAAAATGACGAGGTTGCTGTTATGATAAACGGGCTTGGTGCAACTCCTTTAATGGAACTTTATGTTGCGAACAGGAAAGTAGCAGAAATCTTAGAGAGTAAGAAGATCAAAGTTTACAAAACATACGTAGGAGAATTTATGACCTCTCTTGAAATGAGTGGATTTTCTATAACATTATTAAAATTAGATGAAGAACTTAAAACATTGTTAGATGCAAGGGCTGATACACCTGCTTTCAAACAATTATAAATTTTTAGGAGGTAGAAGATGGTTATCACAAAAAATGATGTCCTAAAAGTTGTGGACAAGATTGTAGAGGTTATAAAAGAAAATAAAGAGTACCTTACAGAGTTGGATGCTGCTATTGGTGATGCGGACCACGGAATAAATTTAGATAGAGGATTTGATGCCGTAAAGCAAAAATTGACCACATTGCCTGAAACTACTGACATAGGGACAATATTAAAAACTTTAGGCATGACTCTTGTATCTACGGTGGGAGGAGCTTCTGGTCCTTTATATGGTACAGCTTTTATGAGGGCTGGACAAGTAGTTCAGGGCAAAAATGAACTTTATGAAGAGGATATAGTTAAAATCTTTGAAGCTGCTTTAGATGGCATCAAACAAAGAGGAAAAGCCGAAGCAGGAGACAAGACTATGATAGATTCTATTGAACCTGCATATAAAGCTTTAAAAGATAGTTTAGAGAACAACATTGCATTACCTGAAGCATTAAATAGAGCAGCTAATGCTGCAAAAGAGGGAATGGAATATACTAAGAATATTTCTGCAAGAAAAGGAAGAGCAAGTTACTTAGGAGAAAGAAGTATTGGACACTTAGATCCAGGGGCAACATCAGCATATTTGATGATAAAGTCTTTTTCTGATGTTGTCAATTTATCATGATGGTGGAGGAAAAAATGGTCGGAATAGTGTTAGTATCTCACTCAAGAAAAATAGTAGAGGGGATTTATGAACTTGCAAGCCAAATGACAGGTGGAAAAGTTCCTATAGGGGTAGCTGGCGGGACCCAAGATGGCAGATTGGGAACAGATGCTACAGAGATAATGGAGGAAATTAAAAAAGTAGACGATGGAGAAGGAGTAGTAGTTTTAGTTGATATTGGAAGTGCTGTAATGAGTGCGCAAATGGCGATAGAACTCCTGGGAGAGGAATATGAAGGTAAAGTAAAAATTGCTGATGCACCTTTAGTGGAGGGAGCAATTGCAGCTAGTGTAGAGGCTTCTATAGGTAGTGGTTTTGATAAAGTTCTTTTAGTGGCAGAAGAAGCAAAAAAACTTAATAAATTGTGATAGTTTTTTAGTCTGGACAAAATCCAGACTTATTTTTTGTGTAGAATTTTTACTCAAAAGGTATTAAAATAAAAACATAAGGAGGTGATGGGATACGTCATTTTTAAATATTTATGATGTATACGATAACAACCTAAAAGAATTTATAGAAAAGGAGGATTATATAAATGCTTATTGGTATGTTTTTCAGCAAAAAAGTTTAGTAAAGAAATTGGACAAAAAATTATATGAATATTTGCTATTGTGGCAGATAATACTTGAAATTTATGTAGGTATTCCTGAAGAAGCAAAAGAGCATTTTCTTGAACTAAAAAGCGAATTAGAAATTGATGAACATAATTTAGCTTTGTTTATAAAAAATGTAATTCTTTTAGATTTGGTAGAAGAATCTTTAAAAACAAAAAATCTTTTTGAAGCATTAATGAATTATACTGGGGAAAACCAATGGATAAATTTTTATTTATTGTTACTTTCTTTTAAAAATAAAAGAAGGATTTTAGAAGTTTTGGAAGAATTACTTTATATGGAGAAAAAAGTAGAGGATAAATTGTTACTACCTAAAATATATGGACTTATAGCTGAAATATACGAAGAAATTGGTGAAATAAAAGGGCATCAATTCTTAGATAAAGCTTATAAATTAAATCCTCAAGACTTATATATATTGCGGTTAAAATTAAAATATGGCCTTATTAGTGAAGAAGAAAAACAAAATCTTAAACTTTATCGGTTGTTTCCAGAAGATTCCAAATTAATAAATGAGTATTACCATAAAACCAGAAAAAATTTTAACTCCATCCATAACTTTAAATTTTTTTGTTGGGGAGGGGATAATATTGGTGCTAGCTCTTATTTGGTATCCTATAAAGGAATAAATATTTTACTAGATGCAGGAGCTTTGATTAAGGATAAAACCTTATATTACAATTCTATAAAAAATTTACCTATAGATATTAAAGATATTGACCTGGTAATTATTACTCATGCTCATTTAGACCATTCTGGGGGAATTGTAGAATTATTAAGAAAAGGTTTAAACTCTCCGATTATAATGTCAAAGGCAACTCACGAAATTTTGAAGCAAATATTTTTTCGGGGACATGCAAAATTGGAGGTAAAAATAGAAGAAGAGACTATAAATTTTGACATCCAGATTATAAGTTTTGATACAGAAGAAGAAAGTAGTTTTAGAATAAAAAATAAAGAAGTTAAACTTAAGTTATTTCCTGCGGGGCATATTTTAGGGGCTGTAGCTGTGTATCTTGAGATTGAGGGGCTAAAAATTTTTTATACAGGTGATTTTACATTAAAAGATGTGGAAAGCAATAAAGGACTTAGATTTCTTCCCGATTTAAAAGTAGATATTTTAATAACTGAAGCTACTTATGGTTACGGCAATAACTTTGGTGTCCAAAATAAGTATTTACAGGATAAATTGATACTTAAGTCGATAGAAAAGCTATTAAAAGATGAAGAGAGAATACTTTTACCTGTATATGCTATTGGTAAAGGGCAAGACCTATTATTATTTTTTAGAAAAACTTTTTCATATATTCCTTTTAATGTGTATGTAGATGGAGATATAGCATTTTTTGGTAAATTATATGAAAATTTTGCTGGCCCCATATATGGAAATGGAATACTAAATGTAGCTGAAAATACTTTATACACTGACAGAAAAGATTTTATAAAAAAGGAAATAGCCTTAGGTAATTGCGTGATTCTCGCCAGTTCAAATGACTTAAGAGAGGGAAGTGCATCTTTTATATATGCTTCTGAAATAAAAAATTTTTCAAAGGGCTGTATTATGAATCTCGATACTAATAATAGAGAAATTGAAGGTTTAAAAAATTATCAAATTGGAATGTTAAATCATGCAAATATGGTAGACCTATTAGAAACAGTTATAAAGATGGCTCCATCTGCTGTTTTTGTAATTCACAGGGGATACGAAAGTAAGAGTGAAATAAATATAGAAACAATTTTAAAAAGAATTGAAGGAATAAAAGTTTTTGCACCAAAAGAAGGAGAAATAATAGAACTTCAATAGGGGGGAGTTTATGAAAAGATATGTCGGAGTAGATTTGGGTACTACAAATACGGTTGCATCAATTTTGGAAATATCTCAAGAAGGGGAATTACTGCCTCGGGTCATAGATATTGGACAGTTTAACGAAGACCATGAATACATTTATGATAAAATATTGCCTTCTTGTTTATATGTAGATAAAAGTGGAAATCAGTATGTGGGTAGAATAGCACAGTCTATGAAAGTTAAGGAACCGGAGAGAGTTATTTATAACAGTAAAAATTATATAGGAATGTCAGGTTATTTTTGGGAAATTGATAGAAAACTTTTTTCACCAGAAGAAGTGGCAGCTTTAATATTAAAGGAAGTTAAACAGAGCTTGGAGAGAGAAATTGGTGAAGAAGTAGTAAATGCAGTTATAACTGTGCCAGCCTCCTTTAATCACGACCAAATTCGAGCAACAAAAGAAGCTGCAAAAATAGCAGGATTTGATGAACAAAATACTTATTTTATTTCTGAGCCTACAGCAGCACTTCTTGATTTTATAAATACCGAGAAAAAATTGCCACAAAACAAAAGACATTTAGATTTTTCGCGGCCGAGAAAAATGTTGGTATTCGATTTAGGAGGAGGCACTTGTGATGTCTCGATATTAGAAGTACAAATGACGGATAAGGACTTCATTGTAGAAGAAATAGCCATTTCTTCACATACTTTAATAGGAGGAATAAATTTTGATTTAATGAGCAGTATTTACCTTTTAGAAAAATTTTCGAAGGGAATGGGGGATTTATTTGATAGTGAAAATGAAAAAAGGCATGTATATAACAGAATGGTTTGCGAGATGGAAAAGGCAAGAAGATTTTTTAGTATTTCAGTGGGAGAAGAAGTAATATATGAAAATATTGTAGAAAATTTTATAAAAGGGAAACCTTATAAGTTTAAAATATCTAATAAGGAATATGAGGAGTGTATAAGGCCTCTACTGGTTAGAGAAGGAAACATGGGATATAATGTCGTAGACCCTATTTTAGATACTTTGGGAAAAGCGGGGCTTATGATTCAAGATATAGATGATGTACTTTTGACAGGAGGCATGAGCAATTATAGGCCTGTGCGAAATACAATAGAGAAATTATTTATGAAAAAAGCTTTAATAAGTTTACATCCTATGTTTTCGGTTGTGCGGGGAACAGCAATTTACCACTATTTAAGCGAAAAACTGAATAAAGGAAATAACAATATCAAAATTGAGCCTGTTCTGGCTTCCAACATATACATTGATATAAAGAATGGGTTACCTTTTTTGATTGTTTCACAAGGTACAAAAGCACCTTATGAAAGAGAGTATGACAAGATTTTAAGAGTAACTAATGCTACGGGTATGCGCTTGGATGTATTTTCAGGGAAAAATTTATGGGATCCAAAGATGAAGCGTTTAAAAAGTGTCCAATTAAATTTTTCAAAGTTAATAAAACCTGGCACGCCTATTTCTCTAAAAATAAGTTTTGATAGAAATAGGATTTTGACTTTGAGCGCATGGGTAGTAACTTCTACAGAGCAAAGAGTAGAAGTGGCTATTGGCGAGGAGAGTGAAAAGTATGAGCATTGACTGGAAAGAGTTGCTTTTGGAAAATAAAGATTTTTTTATAAATGTTTCTAAAGAGGTGATGGATGATGGAATGGAATATTTGGGAGCAAAAAGGATGAAGGATAAAGATAAAAACTTTAAAAGAGAACTATTTAAATATTATATTAGCGAAGCTAATGCAAAACTTATTGGAGAAAAAATTCAATTGCTATCTACTCTTCACCAATCTGCACTAGCTTCTTTAGAAAAAGACATTGTTGAATTAGGGAGAAATATTTTATCAGAAAGGCAAAATCCAATTGAGATGATAGTATATAGTACAAAAGCTTTGGATTTAAGACAGAGAAATTTTTAAAAGAATGGTGAGAATTCTCAAAAATATATCAAATAACAGCAGTGAGGCCTGGACTCTTCTTATTATCATAGTTTTGCAAGAATGGGAGTGGGAAGAACAAATTAAACTTGTCCTTCAAACGCAGAGAAATAAAAGAAATAAGGGCTTATGAGCAATTAATTACATACAGAAAATGATAATTTAAAGAATAGCAGCAAAACTCTTATAGAATTGGGAGAGAAAAAATGCATTCCTCATATATTGAATATGGTTAATTCTCTTAATGGATTTAATGGCTCAGAGAAAAGAAATTTTGCCTTTAGAATTTTAACAAAACACTGTGCTAGGAGATGGCTGAAGCCAGATGTGAAAATGTTTGGACAATGAAAATAGCAGCTTAGATATTGTATATTCTAATGTTATAGCGAATCTAAAAGGAAAAGGCCGTTAAAAATGTGCAGATCTACTATATGAGGAGAAATATAGTCAAGCTGCGATAACACTTCAGGAAAATGAGGACGAGCATTGCTACCAGAGTGCTTACTTAAGGCTTATTATGACCTAGCGTGAAAAACAAAATGAATATAGTAATTGGGTTGGGTATACGAAAGATGAAAGATGTGCAAATGTAATGTTAAAATTTTGAAAGAGAATCAATTGTTAAGTTAAAAACGTGCTATTACTTCTTTAGCAAATTTGCAAATATTAAAAAAGCAAAACCTATGATAAAACAGTTTTTAGAAAATAATTATTTGGCTATAAATGTTTATTCGGCTTTAGTTCAGTTGGGGAGGAGATAAAATATTTAGATATTTTATTTATATATATAGTGCATAACAAAAATTGCTATTCAGCATAAACATTTTAAGCGCTCAAACGTTAATTTTTTAACTAAAATTTTCGCACGAAAGGAGACTAAAAATGAGCAAATTATTGTATATTAAAGCAAATCCTAAAAATGATGATGCATCAAGGACTTTCAGGATATCTGTAAACGCTTTAAAAATAATAGAAACAAATCTTGACGAGGAAATAGCACAAGGATTAATACAAAAATTAAAAAACACTGCAAAGGAAGAAATACAGTTTTTGATTTATAAAATTTTAGGCAAAAATGCGAAAGGATTAAAAAATATAATTGATGAAAAAATATTTAGGGATGCAATGGAAAGCAATAGTGCCAGGATTAAGTATTTAGCACAAAAAATCATTGAAGAGAACTATAAAAAAACAGACAAGCTCATTAAAATGTGAGAAGGTGAAAATATGTTGGAATTTAAAAATTTGACAGAAAAGAAGTATATAGATATTTTTTTATCTACGCTTCCTTATGATGTGATTATAAGACCTTTCAAAAAAAATACTAATTTACAGAAAAAGTTGGCCGGTTTTCGATTGATAGAAAGTGCTTCTCCACCTAAAAAGATAATTCCAATTCTCAGAGAAGAGATTTTGAAAGGGAATATAGATGAGAAAATGTTTATAAAAGAATGGGAAAAAATTTACGAAGATTTGGCAAAACAGATACAGCTTTTGACTCTTGAAAAAATAGAGGAGAAAGTACCAGAGCTTTTGAGTTTATATAAGCCAGAAATTATTTTTTCCGCACTTCTATTTTCCAAAGGTGAGAGTTATAAGAAAACATTACAGGACTTATTAAATTTAATTGAAGGAGAAAAAGAAAAAATAGAAAAAAATATTGATGGGCAACAGGGCGGTGATAAACCAGTAAAAATCAACAAAAAACTATTGAAAGATATTGAAAAATTACAGGAAAAATTGATTCTACAGGAAAAAAAGAATATAATGGAGATAGAAAGGCTTACTGAAAAAATAAAAGAGCAAGAAGGGGAAATTTTAAGCTATAAAAATAAAATTTCACAGTTAGAAAAGGAAAAAGAAATATTAGAGGAGAGAATAGAAAAAATTGGTTTAGAGTTTGAAAAAAGAATGAACAAAATTATTGAAAATGCTTCATCAAAAGAAAGACAAGCTGAAAATTTAAAAATCTCCGTGAATAGATTGCTAGTAGAAATCCAACAGCAAAAGATAGATTTTAACAATGTTTTGCTTGAAATAAAAGAAATTTTGACTAATATAGAAGAGAAGACAAATTTTTTGTTTGCCAACACAGTAGCTCAACTGGCTGTAACTAAGGAAGAACAAGGGTATTCTTTAGTAGAAGACCTGTCGCGAATGTTAAAGATAATTGACTGAGAGGTGTAACAATGCAACAAGATGAGGTAAGAGAATTGCGGGAACAACTCAATAAAATTCCAAAGACACCAAGTGAGATTTCTTTGTTGTTAAAAAGAATAATAAAAAAACAAAAAGAGATAGTACAAATAATTAGCATTTTGGAGCTTTTTAATGAGACGGTGTATTTATACCATGTACTATTTAGAAAAAAGAATGTGGCAAATGCTTTGGTTTATTTGGATAAAGAAACACAAAACATTTTGGAGGTTGTTAAGAATATAGCAAATAATACACAATATTTCAGCCTTATGGAAGAAAAAATGAAAGAAAATGTAGAAAAGACGATTAGAAAATATAAAGAGCATTTTGAAAATGCTATAGATGTTTTGTATGGGTATTATGTAGAATCGAGATATGTTAGCGAAGTGGTAAGTGATAGAATAAGAGATTTCTTTTCTGAAGAATTGATAGACGAGGAAGAATTTTACGAAAATGTTATTAATTTTATAAATGAGGTTGAAGAGGAAAAAGAAGAAAGGATAAAAGAAATAATATCCAGCATTCCTTTTGCTATGTCTAAAAAACGCTTTTATGAATATTTAACAAAGGGATTAGAGAAGGATTATCCAAATTATGAAGCTTTTTTGGAAAAGGTAATAGATATAGAGGAAAATTTTTATGGAAAATTAATAGAAGGCTACGGCGAATTTTTCCCTCTTATTGCTAAGAAAATTGAGTACTTACAGTCACTGGATTTTAAAGAAATGACTCGGGAAGAAGTAGACGTGTACTTTAAAAAAAGTGTAGAGTTAATAAAAAGTATTCAAAGTCTAAGAGAGGTTTCTTTTTCTGTTTTAAAAATTATAAATAGACTATTGATAGTATTTTTGTCAGAAGATAAATTTGAAACTTTATTTAAAAAAGAGCCTTTTATTGTGGAGTATCTGGATTTTTACAGCAAATTGAATAAAGATTCTTTAGATTGCAAACAAATAGAAAAAAACATCAAAACATGTGATAATGTAATTTCTAATTGGTATTTTGAATTGTATAGGTATAATCTACTATTGGGGGGAATTGATTATGCTGGTTTAGATATTATGGAAATTATAGATGAGGGTATACTAGTAGACATTGAAACGCTTTCAGAGTACGAAAACTTGTTAAATGATACCAGTGAAGTAGTACTCGAGGGTGGTCAAATAAACGAAGAACCCATAGATATGGCTCTGATAAAAGTCGAAATAAAAAATGTCATTTCTTTAATTGAAGATATTTCAAGAAACATGAAAAATGAGTATAGAAAAGCGAGGATGAAAAGACTTATGGGAATTATTCCTGTACCTCAGAATTTTGAAAAAGAAGTCTTGTATTATATAAAAAACTCCATTGAGCTTGACAATTCACAGAGTAGAAAGTTATCTTTTATGCATACAGTAAAGAAAAAAATAGAACTTTACAGTGATTTAAAAAACCAAAAAAATTTTTATGAAGCCATAATAAAAGGTGCAAAGGATGTTATTTAAAATGGTGAGGAAAACTATTGATGCCCTCCTTATTGGCGGGATGATGATTTCACTGCTTTTGGCTGTTTTGCTTAGTAGTTTGCAATATGTGGCTTTTAACGGTAATTTTTATAAAGAGGAATACAAAAAAAATAATGTAATGTATGTAACTGGAATGAGTATCGATGAACTTATGAAAATAACCAAGATAATGCAGAGATATTTAATGGACAAAGAAGAGACTTTAGATGTAAGTGCAAGAATTAATGGCAGTATGCAGAGAATGTTTAATGATAGAGAATTAGCTCATATGAAAGATGTAAAAGATTTGTTTCAAATGGGTTTTTTAACAAGAAATATATCGATAATAGTTTTTATACTCATTTTTACATACTTTCTTTTTGCAAAATCCTTTTATAAAGCCTTCGATTATCTTTTAAAAGGTACAATATTTATAGTAATTCTACTGTTGGCTTTTGCGTTGACGGTGACTTTGAATTTTGATAATTGGTTTACTGGTTTTCACCTTGTATTTTTTGACAATGACTTATGGCAATTAAACGCCGAAACAGATAGACTTATACAAATGTTTCCTTTAGAATTTTTTCAAGATGCTGTGTTTGTAATTTTCAGAAATGCTTTTTTTACTTTTATAGTTATACTTGCTATAGTATATGGGATACTAAAAATGACAAAAAAGCCTGTTTTTTAAATAGGCTTCAGACTGTAGACAAACTTTCGTAAAGGAGATATTTTGCATAAGGAGCGACTTGTTACAAAGCGGTAACAAAACTTAGCAAGACCGAGGGTGGAGGCAGGGCCGAAGCCATGGATGGCGAAGGCGGGCACCTGAGGCAAGGAGGCCGCCTGACGGGGTACCCTGCCGGAGCCCGAAGGGGAAGCTTATGTTTTGTCGCTTTGGAACATCGGAGCGACGATGCAAAATATCTCCTTTGAATATTTTTTAACTTTGTCAACAAACTGAAGCCTGTTTTTTAAATAGGCTTTTTTGTCATACGCATAAAGTATTTTCTTCTTCCCATAGTGCTTCTAATTCTTCTTTTGTAATTGATTCTTTTTCTAGAAGTTTTTCGGCTATTGCAATAACTTTATGTTTATTTTCCAGCAATATTTTTTTGGCAAGTATATAACAGCTATTTATAATTTTGTCAATTTCTTTATCGACAATTTCTGTGGATTTTAACATGTGTAAGTCAAAGACCCTGTTTCCCAATTCACTCATTCCATAATTGCAAACCATCTGATAGGCAATTTTTGTAGCTTCTTTTAAGTCATTTTCTGCTCCTGTTGAAATTTCATTGAATATTATTTCCTCAGAAGCTCTACCTCCTAAAAGCATGGTTATTTTATTTTTCAATTCTGTTTTTGTTAATAAAAAGGCATCGTCTTTAGGAAAGTTCAATACATATCCTAATGCTTCGCCTCGAGGAACGATTGAAATTTTTTCTATAGTATTTACGTTTAAAATTTTTCCAATAAGAGCGTGACCCGCTTCGTGGTATGCGGCAATAGTTTGTTCTTTTTCTAATACAGAAGGATTTTTCTTTTTAAGACCTGCGATTACGCGCTCTAACGCTTCTTCAAATTCTTCTTTTCCAATTTTACTTTTATTTTTCATCACAGCCAGTATTGCTGCTTCGTTGCACATAGTAGCCAGATGTGCGCCTGTCATACCATGAGTTTTTCGAGCTAATTCGGATAAAGAGACAGTTTCGTCAAGGGGTTTATTGCGGGTATGTACCTTTAATATTTCCAACCTTGCTTTCATATTAGGTGCTCCAATGTGTATAGTTCTATCGAATCTTCCAGGCCTCAGCAAAGCTTCGTCTAACATGTCAATTCTATTAGTTGCTCCTATGACTATAATCCCTTCGTTGCTATTAAAACCATCCATTTCTACCAACAGTTGATTTAAAGTTTGATCTTTTTCTGAATTGTTATCGGTGTTTCTCTTTGTTCCCACAGCATCTATCTCATCTATAAAAATAATACTGGGAGCGCTTTTTTTTGCTTTTGCGAAAAGAGCTCTTATGCGACTTGCACCAACTCCTACATATTTCTCTACAAATTCTGAACCGGAAGCACTTATAAAAGTAGAATTGGTTTCACCAGCTAATGCTGTAGCCAAAAGAGTTTTTCCTGTACCTGGTGGCCCGTAAAATAGTATACCCTTGGGAATTTTCGCTCCCATTTTGTTGTACTTTTCTGTATTTGTCATAAAGTCGATTATAACTTTTAATTCATCGATTACTTCCTCTAAGCCTGCCACATCTTTAAAAGTGATATTGGTTTTTCGGTGATTGGCATCTTCATTTGTCTCAGTGATATTGTTATAGTTTACAGGCATAAGCTCTGAAAATTTATTTTTAAATAGTAGGTAGGTTACAACAATTACTGCGGCTGTCAAGATAAAAGAAAGGTTGAGATTTAGATTTGGTTTTACTTCTGAGATAAAAATGTAAATAAAAAGTAAATTTATAAAGATAGAAAGTACCAAAATAACAATGTGTAAATTCTTTTTCATAATTTCTCGCCCCCACTTTTATTCTGAATGTAGTTTTTGCTTATTAATGCAATTTATTCGTTTAATTGCAAGAGTATAAAAAATGATTTTAAAGGCAAAAATGTAAAATAAATGAACAATTAGGAGGTTAGATATGAAAGGTTACTTGGGGATAGACGTAGGTTCTGTTAGTACTAATATTGCAGTAATTGATGAGAATAATAGAGTAGTAGATTCTGTTTACATAAGGACACAGGGTCAACCTATTAAAGCAGTTCAAAATGCTCTTCGCGAGATAAAAAATAAAATAGGAGATATGATTATTAAAGGAGTAGGCACCACAGGGAGTGCAAGGCAATTGACTGGCTTGATGGTAGGGGCAGACATTGTCAAAAACGAAATTACTGCTCATGCTGTAGCAGCTTCCAATGTAATAAAGGATGTCAAAACGGTAATTGAAATAGGGGGACAAGACTCAAAGGTCATAATTTTAAAAGATGGGGTAGTAGTAGATTTTGCAATGAATACAGTCTGTGCAGCAGGCACCGGTTCTTTTCTTGACCAGCAAGCATACCGGTTAAATATTCCTATCGAACAGTTTGGAGACATAGCCTTGCAATCTAAAAGTCCTGTCAGAATTGCGGGTAGATGTAGTGTTTTTGCAGAATCTGACATGATTCATAAGCAGCAGATGGGATATGCTCTTCCAGACATAATAAGTGGCTTGTGTGATGCCCTTGTTAGAAATTATCTAAATAATGTAGGGAAGGGGAAAGAAATAAAAGAGCCAGTAGTGTTTCAAGGTGGTGTTGCCGCTAATAAGGGAATAAAGGCAGCATTTGAAAAGGCATTAGGGATGAAAGTATATGTGCCTGAACATTACGGAGTGATGGGAGCCATCGGGGCAGCAATATTGGCAAAAGAAGCAGTAAAAGAAAAAGGATATACTTCCTTTAAAGGCTTTGAAGTAAGTGACTTTAAATATAGAGCGGTAGGTTTTGAGTGTACTGCTTGCCCAAATCGATGCGAAGTCGTAGAGTTCATACAAGGAGATGAGGTAATTTCAAGATGGGGAGATAAGTGCGGCAGATGGTCTAACAGCACTAGCAAGAAAGTCCATGCAAATACAGCTAGTTAATTAAGGGGAGGCAATATAAGCCTCCCAATTTTAAACCTTATTTTTCTATATATGCCCATTTCCAATCATTATCCACGCCAACTGCGTGCCTTACAATTCCTTTTACGTAATCCTGCTGTACATAAGCAGTAGCTGAGAAAAACAGTGGAGAAATTGGCATATCTTCCATCAGAATTTCTTCAGCTTTTTTCATGTTTTCCATTCTTATTTCATTATTATTAGTACTTTTTGCTTCTGCAATTAACCTATCATATTCAGGATTTGAGTAAAAAACCCGATTTGGCTCGCCACTCGTTTCAGTGACCCACAGGTCCATAAAAGTCATTGGATCGTTGTAATCGGCTCCCCATCTTGTCAACATTACATCGAATTGTCCTTGTGAGTACATTTGCAATCTTATCTTAAATGGAACATTTTGCAGTTCTACATTTACACCTAGATTTTTTCTCCAAAACTCTTGAATTGCTTGAGATTCTCTTTTAGCTACATCTGTGTCATCAGCTAAAAGGACTATTTTAGGCAAAGTAGTTATGCCTAATTCTTTCATTCCTTTAGCCAGTAATTCTTTTGCCTGTGCTACATCTTCTTCGAATAAATCTCCAACTTCTTTGCGGAACTCACCATTTTTCCCGGGAATGCCATAAGGTACAAATCCATAAGCAGGTATAGAGCCATCTTTTAAAATATTTTCTGTTAATTGCTTTCTATCGAGGGATAATCCGAAGGCTTTTCTTATATTTGCATTTTTAAACACCGGATTTTTTGTATTAAATGCTAAAAAGTAAGTAAAACCATTAGGATATATTTGAAGTTTGTCCTTATATTTTTCTACATAATCACCTGTAACAGTTGTTACATCATATTGACCTGTATCAAAATTTTGAGCTATAGTATTCATGTCTTTAACCATATCCATATAAATTTCATCTAATTTGACATTGTTTTTGTCCCAGTATTTATCATTTTTTACCAGGACAATATTTTGCTCATGATTCCATTCTTTTAATATGAAAGGACCACTGTATACAAGCGTATCAGGAGTTGTGGCTAATTTATCTCCTACTTTTTCTACAAAGGATTTTTCTAAAGGCAGATATGTTATAAAAGCCGTTAAGCTTAAGAAATAAGGAGTAGGAGCTTCTAAATCTACTTGCAATGTTTTGTCGTCTAATGCTTTTACTCCTACTTCATCAGCACTGACCTCACCAGCATTATATTTTTCTGCATTTTTTATTGGAAACATTATATAGGCATAATCCGATGCTGTTTTAGGATCTAATGCCCTTTTCCAAGAATATTCAAAATCATAGGCTGTTATGGGATTGCCATCGCTCCAATATATATTGTCTTTTAAATAGAAAGTGTAATGTAAACCATCTTCAGATATTTTCCAATCTTTAGCTAAACCTGAACCTTTCTGTGGTATTTCATCGGGGCCAAGCCTTACTAAACCTTCCAATACTGCATTAAGCACTTGAAAAGAAACTCCATCCGTTGAGGTTTGAGGATCTAAGCGAGGTGGTTCTTCACCGAGATTTAACCTTAAAACTTGTTTTTCTTTTGTTGAATTTGCTGTACTTTGTGCTGATTTACCACTGCATCCTGATAAAATAACAGATATAATAAAAATAAAAGTTAAAAAAAAGATTACAACTTTTCGCATAAACCGTATTCCCCCATTCATTTTTTGAAAATATTTTACTGCGAATAAACTTTTTGTGCAAGGGAATTATTTTTAAATTTTATTACAAAATTTTTATAACACTAAAAATGTTAATCTACATTAAACTTGTTAAAAGCCCTTCCGAAATAATATGTAAAATTGTATAATAAAATTATAAAGTAATAATTTCGGGGGTTAAATGATGGATAACCGTGATATTATTTTTGCTCTTGATATTGGAACAAGGGTAGTTGTAGGGATAGCTGGAATTGAAAATAATGGAAAATTACAAGTGCTTGCTGTTGAACAGATGGAACATGAAAGTAGGGCAATGTTTGATGGGCAAGTTCACGATATAGATAAAGTTGCTAATGTTGTTGAAAAAATAAAGAGAAGGCTTGAAGACTCTTTAAATATAAAATTGACAGAAGTATGTATTGCGGCGGCGGGAAGGTCTTTAAAAACTCAATCTGCGAGAGCGGAAAAAAATATTGATGAAGAGCACGAAATATCGGTGGAAGATATAGACAATCTCGAGTTGGAAGCTCTTGAGATTGCACAAAATTCCATTGTTTCTCAATCAGGGGTTACAAAATATCATACCGTTGGTTATACAGTATCCAATTATTACTTAAATAGTTTCCCTATTACCAATTTAAAAGGACATAAAGGCCGTGAAATAGCAGTAGAAATTTTAGCTACTTTTCTTCCTTACGATGTAGTAGAAGGGCTTTATGCTGCAATAAAAAAAGCTGGGTTGGAGGTTTCATATATCACGTTAGAGCCTATAGCAGCAATAAATGTGGCAATTCCACCTGAAATTCGGATGTTGAATATAGCTCTTGTAGATATAGGAGCAGGTACTTCTGATATTGCTATATCAAAAGAAGGAAACATAATAGCATATTCTATGGTGCCTTATGCCGGTGATGAAATTACAGAATCAATTGCTACCTATTTCCTCACCGATTTTAATACAGCTGAGAAAATAAAAAAAAGCACAAAAAAAGAAATCAAATTCAAAGACGTGTTAAATATAGAGCACAAAATAACAAAAGGAGAAGTAATGGAAATTATAGCGCCACAAGTTAAAGTTTTGGCGCAAAAGATATGCAATGAAATTATAAAATATAATGGTAAAAGCCCTTCTGCGGTATTTTTAGTCGGTGGCAGTAGTAATCTTCCTAATTTGCCTGAAGAAATAGCATCTATATTGAATTTACCTATAAATAGAGTATCTGTACGAGATATAAAATCAGTAGAAATTTTAGATTACAAAGGGAAGACGTTAAAAGGTCCTGAAAGCATAACTCCAATAGGAATAGCTTATTCTGCAATGATAAATAAGAGAAAGGACTTTATAAAAGTTTCTATTGACAATGAAAGAATAAAGATTTTTAACATAAAAAATCCCACGGTAATGGATGCTTTAGTTGCTATAAACTATGACTCTAAAAATTTAATTGTGCAAAATGGCAAAGATTTAGTTTTCAATCTTAACGGCCAAAAAATCGTTGTTAAAGGTGAAGAAGGAACACCTCCCAAAATATATGTAAATGATTCATTAGCAAATTTAAAAACTCCTATAAAAGATGGAGACGAAATAACAATTATAAAAGGTCAAAAAGGGCAAGATGCTACAATAACTGCCGGTGAACTACTAAAGCAGCAAAAAGGGAAAATAATTTTTGTAAATGATTCAAAAGTGGACCAAAATTATGTTATAAAAAATGGGGATGAGATAATTATAAAAGAAGATTCAACAAGTTTTGTTGTAACAGTAAATGGTAAAGAAGTAGTGCTAAAGGGGAAAGAAGAGTATCTGTTTATAGACGTATTTAATTTTATAGATTTGAAACTGGATAATGACAAAGTTCCAGAAATGAAACTTAATGGAAGACGTGCCTCCTATACAGATATATTGAAGCCAGGAGATAATATTGAAATTGAAATATAAAAGTAGGTGAAGTCTCCGCTTTTAAAAGGGTGGAGACTTTAATTTTATTCGCTTTTAAATATATAAAGTTGTGGAATTTTGACATTGCTGATATAATTAAGGGAGAGGTGAAAAAAGAATGGATGTATTTATCGAAAGATTAGTCAAAAAGCAAAAAGCTTCGAAGGATATTCTATTTAGTATTGGTGTTGTGGTGGCTACATTAATTATTGTGTTTGGCGTGATACCTTTTATACCAATAGTTAGAAATTTTTTGATTTTCTTTTTGCTTTTGTTTGGCTATTTAGCGTATTACTTAATAAGGTCGAGAAATATTGAGTTTGAATATTCACTTACAAACAGTGAATTGGATGTAGACAAAATAATTGACCAAAAAAGAAGGAAACATGTTATAAGCGTTGACTGCAGAGATTTTGAAGTTATGGCAAAGGTTAATAGTGACAAGCTCACAGAAGACATAAAAGCTATTAAAAATCGAATTGAAGCGGTAAGTTCTATGTCTTCTCCTGATGTGTATTTTGCAGTGTTTGAAAATGGGGGAGTAAAAACTTTACTATTTTTTGAGCCAAATGAAAAAATGTTGGAAGCGATAGCAAGATATATACCAAGGAAGCTTTTTAGATAATATTGAGAGGTTTGGGATATGAAAAGAGAATTAGAATTTCTAGATATTAGTAAGAAAACAGGATTGTCTGTCACACTATTAAAAGAAATAATAAAGGTGATATCAAAATATACAAGTGTTGAAAAAGCAGTTATTTTTGGTTCCAGAGGTCGGGGAGATTTTAAAAAAACGTCGGATATTGATATTTGTATTTTTGGAGATGAAATAACACATACAGAGATAAATCTTTTAGAATTTGATTTAAGAGAATTAAATACTCCTCTTGACTTTGATGTAGTAAGTTTTAAAAGTATTGCGAAAGAGGAATTAAAAAAAATATATTGAAGGATGGAGTAGAGGTATATGATAGAAAAAAGATTACTTCAGAGATTTGAAGATTTTAAAAATGCTTTTATGCGTTTAAAAGAAGCCTTTGATATCGAGATAGAGAATGAGATAATTATTGATGGGGCAATACAAAGATTTGAATTTACTTTTGAATTAGCGTGGAAACTTATGAAAGATTATCTTGCTTATGAAGGGATTGAAGTAAACAGTCCGAGGAGTGTTATCAGGGCAGCTTATGAAAATCATTTAATAGATAATGGAGAAGCTTGGATAGATATGTTAATGGATAGAAATAAAACTTTACATATTTACGATAAAAAATTATCTTTAGAGATTTATAACGATATAAAGGATAAGCATTTAAAATATCTTGAAGATTTAAAAAGAAAATTGGGAATGGTCATTAAGATAGAAAATAAGTAAGATTTATAAAATAAAGGATTATATGAATATTAATTCCAAAAGAACATCAAAAGAAAATGATTTAAAGTGGATTACTTGAAAATAGAAAGAGATATCTAATAAATTCATAAGGAGTTGATGAAATGATTAAAGCAATTATTTTTGACATGGACGGTGTAATTATTGACAGTGAGCCAATACACATTAAATTAGAAGAGGAATTATTCAAAAGTTTAGGAGTAGAGATAACAGAAGAAGAACACATGACATTTGTAGGGACTTCTTCTTATTACATGTGGAGGAAAATTAAAGAAAGATTTAATCTTTCTCAAAGCGTAGAAGAGCTCGTAGAAGTAGATAGAAAAAGGTATTTAGAGCATGTTTTGAAAACAGGCGAAATAATTCCTATAGAAGGTATAACAGAGATAGTAAAAAGGCTTTTTGAGAAAGAGTATAAATTAGCTGTTGCTTCTTCCTCTCCTATAGATGTGATAGAATTAGTTGTGAAAAAGTTGGGAATTGATAAATGCTTTGAGGTGCTTGTATCTGGAGACTATGTAAAAAATAGCAAACCAGCACCAGATATATTTTTATATACAGCGGGCAAATTAAAAGTAAAACCTCATGAGTGTGTTGTAATTGAGGATTCATATAATGGAGTTTATGGTGCTAAAAAAGCAGGGATGAAAGTGATAGGTTTTAAAAATCCTAATTCCGGAAATCAGGACTTATCAGAAGCTGATTTTATTATAAGTTCTTTAGGAGAAGAGTTGTTAGGAATCATAGATGAATTAAACAATGCGGAAGATATTGTTAAAAACTAATGAAATAAATGGTGCGCCTGACAGGAATCGAACCTGCGACCTTTCGGTCCGGAGCCGAACGCTCTATCCGCTGAGCTACAGGCGCACACTTTACACATAAAAGTTTACTATGAAAAAATTGACCTGTCAAATGGATTTGATATTTATTAAACGTAGTGGTAAAATAGTATTTGGAAGCAATAAGCAAAAGGAGGAATGGCAGATGCAACCAATCAGTATCGAAGCTATAAAAAGAGATGCTGGTAAAAATGCAGCTCGCTGTTTAAAAAATAAAGGCTATATTCCTGCTATTTTATATGGCAAGGGTATGGCGGAGAGCATTCCTTTGGCAGTGGAATATAACACGCTTCAAAGGTTGCTACAAAAACATGGAAGGAATGTCCTCCTCAATGTGATTGTGGATGGTTCTACTCATAATGCGGTTATTAAAGAAATTCAAGAAGATACTTTGAAAGGGAAAATAATTCATGTGGATTTCCAAAGAGTGTCAATGCATGAAGAAATTGAAGCTACTGTTCCGTTGAAATTTGAGGGAATAGGCCTTATTGAAAGTAGAGGTGGAATTGTACAGCATCAACTTTGGGAGTTGACAGTGGAAAGCTTACCCGACAAAATTCCTCAAGAAATTGTTGTAAATTTAAGCAATTTAGAGATTGGAGATACACTTTTTGTAAAAGATATACAAGTTCCTGAAGGAGTAAAAGTTGTAGATGACCCTGATGAGATTGTAGTTTCTGTATTGGCACCGAGAGAAAGTGAAGAAGAAGAGGCAGAAGAAGAGGTTACTGAAACAGCAAAAGAAAGTGAATAATAAAAAAGAGGGGTTATCCCTCTCTTTTTTAATAATTAGCGATTTTTCTCTTTTCATTGGTTAGCCTTTCTGGGATTATATCATTTCGGATTAAGTCTTCATAAGTTTCTCGCGCAACGATTATGTCAGCCTGACCATTAGATACGAGTACTGTAGCAGGACGAGGTAACCTGTTATAATTGCTGGCCATCGAATAATTGTAAGCACCTGTACACAGCACTGCTAAAATATCTCCTTCTTCAATTTTAGGTAGGGTAATATCCCAGATTAGCATATCACCTGATTCGCAAAGCTTTCCCGCTATTGATACTTTTTCTGATTTTATATTCTTAGCTTTATTAGCTACAATAGCATCATATTTTGCTCCATATAAAGCGGTACGTATATTATCAGACATTCCTCCATCTACTGCTACGTATTTTCTAACACCTGGTATGTCTTTAATTGCTCCTACTGTGTAAAGAGTAGTTCCAGCATTTCCTATTATAGAACGACCTGGCTCTACAATTATGTTTGGCATTTTTATATTTAAAGCAACGGAATATTCCTTTACTGCTTGCATTATTTCTTGAGCTATTTGTTCGATTGGCTGGGGATCGTCCTCTTCTACATACGCTATTCCAAAACCTCCACCTAAATCTAGTTCCCCTACTTCCCAACCTAAAAATTCTTTTACTAATTTTAAGAAATTCATCATAATTTCTATTTCAGCTTTATAAGATTCTGCATCAAAAATCTGAGAGCCAATATGAGAATGTAGACCTACTATATTTACATTTTCCAAAGTTAAAGCATATTCTATGGCTCTCATTGCGTCTCCATTAAAAAGAGGGAAGCCAAATTTTGAATCTATTTGTCCTGTTTTTACATACTGGTGAGTATGAGCTTCTACACCAGGAGATACTCTTATATAAATATTAGGGACTTTATACATCTTTTTTGCCAAGTCATTTAACATATTTAGTTCAAACCAATTATCTACAATGATTCTCCCAATGTTATTTTCTAATGCCATTATAAGTTCTTCTTTCGATTTATTGTTGCCGTGAAAGTATATTTTTTCAGCAGGGAATCCTGCTTTTAACGCAGTATATAATTCTCCACCAGAAACGACATCAAGACCCAAGTTTTCTTCTTCAATTATTTTGCATATTGCCATTGTCATGAAAGCTTTACTGGCATAAATCACTTCATTTCCTGGATAATCTTTTTTAAAACCATTGTAAAATGCTCTACAATTTTGTCTTAAGAGCTCTTCATCTATTACATAAAGCGGTGTACCAAACTTTTTTGCAAGAGTTACAGTATCGCAACCACCTATTTCCAAATGACCCTTTGAATTTATTTTCATTGTCCCGTGCAACATTCTATCAACCTCATTTACTTTAATAATTTAAATTATGAAACTAAAAAACAAAATAAAATACAGCTAAGTATTACCTCAGCTGCCTATTTTGCACATAGACATGGGCAATACCTCCTTCCCCCTATAGCGAGATAGCTCTTCACTGAAGGCTCGGGAAACCTCCAGTGACAGTCCTATACCTATTTGGCATAGGCCCAGCTGCGTAAACTTTAAGGAATTTACGCGCTTCGGCGAGCATCCCTTTCATATACCTTCCTAGGCCCTTAAATACCTCTGGTATACTACTCTTGATGACCCGCGCCTCTACCTCACCTTCCAAGAAGATGAGGTATTGTTATTCAATTTTTTTATTATAATATCATTTATGAAAACAGCTGTCAATAGATTTTCAAAAAATTTTTTATTAGAAATTAAAAAATGGGTAAACTAAATAAGAGGTGGTATAAATGCCCTGGATAATAACTTTCGTAGTTTCATGGATTATTTTCTTTTTGTTAGTTGATTGGAGGTATATAAAATATACTGTATGGGGAGGCCTATTAGCTTTAAGCTTTCAACTTGTTGTAGATAAAATTGCAATTGGTCTTAATCTTTACGATTTTTCTAATGTTGTCATTAGGATCTTTGATTCAAGTTTATTTTTTACTTTGGGTGCACCTTTTTGCATAGGGGCATTGTATGCACAAACATATCCTAAAAATAATATTTTGCGCTTTATAAATGTGATTGTTTTAACAGTATTATTTTTTGTAATGGAATATTCATTAATGCATATAGGGGTACTAAAGTATCTTCACTGGCATTATTTATATAGTCTAATTATAGACGTGGCAGCACTTTTGGCCTTAGGGAATCTCATCACTATTTTTAAATTGTCCCCATGGATGAGGAGGGGGAAACAGTGAAACTATCTGTTTTTTTGAGTTTGATTGCTATTGATGGGATATTAGTGTTCCTTTGAATATTTTTTAACTTTGTCAACAAACTGAAATATCTACTATTGTAGATATATTGTACAAAAATTTGTGCTAAATATCATATTTATTGACGATAGTAAAGAAAGAGAAATGGTATTATAATAAAAACATCAAACGTTTTCTAATAGGGGGAATCTAAAAATGGCTGATGTTGTACTAAAACATGTTTACAAAGTCTATCCAGGCGGTGTTACCGCAGTTAAAGATTTTAATCTAGAAATTCAGGACAAAGAGTTTATAGTATTGGTTGGACCTTCTGGCTGTGGTAAAACTACAACATTGAGAATGATAGCAGGACTTGAGGAAATATCTCAAGGCGAACTTTATATTGATGGCAAACTTGTGAATGACGTGCCACCAAAAGATAGGGATATCGCAATGGTATTCCAAAATTATGCTCTTTATCCTCATATGACAGTGTATGACAATATGGCTTTTGGTCTTAAACTTAGAAAGGTTCCAAGAGCGGAAATTGATAGAAAAGTAAAAGAAGCAGCTAGAATTTTAGGATTGGAAGAATACTTAAACAGGAAACCAAAAGCTTTGTCAGGTGGACAAAGACAGAGGGTTGCATTGGGGCGTGCTATTGTCCGCAATCCAAAAGTATTTTTGATGGATGAACCTTTGTCCAACTTAGATGCAAAATTGAGAGTACAAATGAGAACCGAGCTGGCTAAACTACACGATAGATTGCAGACGACTTTCATATATGTTACCCACGACCAAACAGAAGCTATGACAATGGGTACAAGAATAGTAGTTATGAAGGATGGAGTTATTCAGCAAGTAGATAAACCGCAGACTATTTATGATTATCCAAGTAATTTATTTGTTGCTGGATTTATTGGAAGTCCTCAGATGAATTTTATTGATGCAAGATTAGAAAATAAGAATGGCAAAGTATATGCTACTTTTAAGGGATTCAGCGTTTTGGTGCCAGAAGGGATTTTAAAAAGATTAAAAGATCCAAGCTACGTTGGAAAAGAAATTGTGCTAGGAATAAGGCCAGAAGATTTGCATGACGAAGAAGTGTTCTTGGAAGCATATCCAGAGGCTGTAGTCGAAGCAAAAGTAGAAGTTACAGAGCTAATGGGGCCAGAGACATTTCTATATTTAGATGTGAATGGTGTTTCATTGACAGCAAGAGTAGATCCAAGAACAAGAGCAAAAGCAGGAGACGTAATTAAAATAGGATTTGATATAAATAAATTGCACATGTTTGACAAAGAAACAGAAATGACAATTTTGAATAGAGTAATAAGCTAAAGGCGGTTATTCCGCCTTTTATTTTTTGTGTCAAGATGCCACATAAATTTACATTTGCCTATTATTTCTTCTAGGAAATAGTGTATAATTATTGTATACTATAAATTAAGGTGGTATGAAAATGATCGGCTATGACATTATAAAAAAGGTAGCCTACGATATTCAAAAAAATATTCAAATGCCCATATATATAATAGATAAGTCCGGAAATTTAATTTACGGCGACAAAGATTTTTTTGAAAAAAAAGCAGGATTTTTAAAGATAAATGTAGAATATATTGATGAAAAAGAGATATATGAAGTAGGGGAATTTATATGCTATAACATATTTTACAATGATGCTCTCTTTTGTACTATCGCTTTAGAAGGAAAAGATGAACAATCAAAAAAAGTTCTTTATCTAATTTCTCTAATTTTTGAACAATTACTGCAGAAATATAATAGAGAAGAGTTTTTGATAGAGGCTTTAACAGGTAAATTAAGCGTAAATTTAGTGTCGTATTATGCTGAAAAATATAAAATAAATAAGAATGTGAAATACACAGTAGCAATTGTCGAATCGAATAATGACATTGACGATGCGATAAAGATAATTACTAACATTTTTGATAAAGGCAATTTATATACTGTGAAATTTGATGATAAAAGATTTGCAGTGATATTTTCTTACAAAGGAAATAACTCTTTAATAGAACTTTATAAAACTATGAAAGATATGATAGAATCTGAAGGCTATATGAAAGTAAAAATAGCCAGTTCTTCTTCTTTTGTGCCAATTGAGGATATACATATCGCTTATAGGGAAGCAGAGATAGCCTTACTTATTGGTAAGAAATTGGAAGATGAAAAAGGAATATATATTTACGAAGATTACAGCTTTGCAGAAATTTTATGGGGAATTGATATAGAAAAAGTAAATAATTTTATTAAGAAAAGAAATATTGATTTTGGCATTTTTAAAGATGAGGAATTGATACAAACCTTAAATGCTTTTTTTAGAAATAGTCTAAATTTAAGTGAGACTGCCAGAGAGTTATACATCCATAGGAATACGTTAGTTTATAGACTCGATAAAATTTTTAAAATGACAGGCCTGGATGCTAAGAATTTTGATGATGCTGTCTTATTAAAGACGATCATGACTTTGACAAAATTATACGATATTTCGAGGTGAGAAAATTTGATAAAATTTATAAATGTATCTAAAAGATACAATAAAGATATAATTGCTCTTTCAAATATTAGTTTTGAAATTGAAAATGGAGAATTTGTATTTATTGTTGGGCCTAGTGGTGCAGGTAAATCAACTTTAATTAAATTATTGCTAAAAGAGGAAGAACCCACTTCTGGCAGTATTGTGATTAATAAAAAAGATATAACAAAACTTAAAAAGCGGGAGATACCTTATTTAAGAAGAAGTATGGGGGTAGTCTTTCAGGATTTTAGATTGCTTCCTAATAAAACAGTGTTTGAGAATGTTGCCTTTGCTATGGAAATAGTTGGAGCACATCCGAAGGAGATAAGAAGAAAAGTCCCGATGGTATTGTCATTAGTAGGATTAAGTGATAAAGCGGAGAAGTATCCTAGGCAGCTGTCTGGTGGAGAGCAACAAAGGGTTTCTTTAGCAAGAGCTATTGTAAATGAACCTTCTATTCTTATAGCAGACGAACCTACGGGGAATCTGGATCCTGATACTTCCTGGGAAATTGTAAAACTTATTTCTGAAATAAATAAAAGAGGTACTACAGTTGTTATGGCCACCCATGCAAAAGACATAGTAGATGCTATGAAAAAAAGGGTAATAGCGCTGGAAAAAGGGAACATAGTACGAGATGAAGCAAGGGGTGTTTATGGATATGCTCTTTAGAAATTTAAAATATTTTTTAAAAGAAGGTTTTAGCAATTTATCAAGAAATAGGCTTATGACAATAGCTTCCATAACTTCTGTAATGGCAGCAATGCTTATTTTAGGTTTGTTTCTTGTTATTATTTTAAATGTTAATAGTTTGACTAATCAGGTGGAATCTCAATTAGAACTTAAAGCGTTTTTAAAGGATAATATTTCTGAGCAAGAAGTTAGCCAAATAGGTAATGAGATAAAAGCAATACCTGGTGTTACTTCGGTAGTTTTTGAATCTAAAGAAGAGGCTTTACAAAAATTTAAACAACAATTAGGAGATAAAAGCTATTTAGCAGAAGGTTTAGAAGAGGACAATCCCCTTCCCCAATCTTATATAGTAAAAGTGAAAGATGCTGGTTTAATGAAAGATATTTCAAACGAGATAAAGCAGATAAATGGAGTTGACAAGGTAAGTTATGGACAAGATGTTGTAGATAAGCTTCTTGGAATTATAAAGATAGTAAGGATAGTGGGGCTTTCCATTATACTTATTCTCTTTATAATTTCAATTGTCATAATTTCCAACACAATAAAATTGGGAGTTTTTGCAAGAAGAAGAGAAATCAACATAATGAAGTATATTGGAGCGACTGATTGGTTTATACGATGGCCCTTTTTGATTGAAGGTGTAGTATTAGGACTGGTAGGTGCCTTGTTATCAGTTGCACTATTAGTTTTAATTTATGGATATATGCTTGATATTATTAATAATAAATTAATAGTGTTTCAACTATTGCCTTTAGAAAAAATAGTGGGGGACATTTTGTTGTATTTTTCTTTAATTGGTGCAATAATTGGAGCCTTAGGAAGTGGATTTTCAATTAAAAGATTCTTGAATGTGTAAAATTTACAAGGGGGAAATAGCATTGCGAAGATACAGGTGGAAATGGCTACTCTTTGCTGTCATATTTTTCTTTACCCTGCTCTTTACGTCCTATCCAAAAGCGGACCAGCTTCAAGATGCTAAAAACAAATTAAATCAAATTCAAAAATCCATAACTGAGACTAAAAAGAAAAAGGAAGAAGTAATTAATCAAAAAAATGATATTGCTGCTCAAATAGCAGATTTAGATAAAAAACTTAATGCTACACAGCAAGAATTAGCAAATGCACAAAAACAATTGTCTGATATTACTGCAAAACTTAACAAAACGCGCAAAGAATTAGAAGCGGCCAAACAAAAGGAAAAAAACCAGTTCCAAACAATGAAGGAGCGCATAAGGGCTATATACATAAGTGGAGAATGGGGATATTTAGATGTGCTTCTTGGTGCCAAAAATTTTGGAGATTTTATAACACGATTGGATATTGTAAAACGTATAGTAGATTTTGATTCGAATTTATTTGAATCCTATAAGCAACAAAGAGAACTTATTGAACAAAAAGAGGAAGAATTAGCACAAATGCAAAAAGAAGCGCAAAATTATAAAAATCAAATTGTTTCTCGACAAAGGGAATTACAAGTAGCTATGGCTTCGCGGGAAGGTTTAATGAGAGATTTAGAGAGGCAGCAAAAACTATATGAACAACAGGAAGACGAGTTATTACAACAATCAAAACAACTAGAAACAGTTATTCAACAATTACAAGCAAAGTCAAAAATTAAATATGGTGGTGGAAAACTCTTATGGCCTGTTCCTTCTAGTAGTGTTATAACCTCACCTTTTGGAATGAGATATCATCCTATACTTAAACAGAGTAGAATGCATACGGGAATTGATATTGCTGCCGAAACGGGGGTTTCAATAGTAGCTGCGGCAGATGGACAAGTAATTTTTGCAGGTTATTACGGTGGATATGGATATGCAGTAATTATAGACCATGGAGACGGAATATCCACTTTGTATGGTCATAATTCTGCTTTATTAGTTAAAGAGGGAGATATGGTTGAAAGAGGTCAAGTTATAGCGAAGGCAGGAAGTACAGGTTTAAGTACAGGGCCTCATTTGCACTTTGAAGTGCGCAAAAACGGTGTTCCTGTAGATCCGATGGACTGGTTAAAATAACCAGTCTGTTTTTTTTATTTCATGAATGTTGTATAATAAAAAAGAACACACATATATAATTTTAAGAGACTAAAAAAGGTGGGGAAATTATGGCAAAAAAAACATTTTATATTTTATTAGCAGTGCTTTTAATAGTTACAAATGTTATAACTTTTATGTTAGCAAATGCAGTATCAGTGGCTCTTCCTAATGGTAAAGTTCTCGTTTCTCGTGAGGAGTACCAGTTGATAGAAGAATATAATAAGCTTTTTGATATTGAGAAAATTCTTGAAAATAGGTATGTTGATAAAGTTAACTCCTCAGTTCTTTTAGAAGGCGCTATGAAAGGGATGGCCAACTCTTTAGGAGACCCTTATACTGTATACATGAATAAAAAAGAGTTTTCTGATTTTATGGCACAGACTACAGGTACTTATGGGGGAATAGGTATAGTTGTAGCAGTTGATAAAGAAGATCATATTGTAGTGGTTTCTCCAATAAAAAATACACCAGGAGAAAGAGCAGGGATAAAATCCGGGGATATAATAGTAGAAGTGAACAATACAAAAGTAAGTGGCAAAAATTTAGACGAGGCAGTGGCAATGATGAGAGGACCTCAAGGAACACAGGTAACGCTTACTATAATGAGAGAAGGAAAAACTTTTACTAAGACAATCACAAGAGAGATAATAAAATTAGAAACGGTATATGAGGAAATGCTTCCTGATAAGATTGGATATATTAAGATTACAATGTTTGATCAAAGTACTTCTGATGACTTTAAAGCATCCCTTAATAGATTGAAATCTCAAGGAATGAAAGGACTTATAATAGATTTAAGAGATAATCCTGGTGGACTTTTAGAGGAAACTATAGATATTTCTAATTTAATTTTGCCTAAAGGAGTTGTTGTGACGACTAAAGGAAGGGTTGACAATAAAGAATATTATTCTAAAGGGCCAGGATTGGAATTGCCTATTGTAGTACTTGTAAATAAAGGCAGTGCCAGTGCTTCAGAAATTTTAGCAGGTGCAATAAAAGATAGAAAAGTAGGAATTTTAGTTGGAACCACTACCTTTGGGAAAGGGCTGGTACAAACTGTTGTTGATTTTGGTGATGGTACAGGATTAAAATATACTATTGCGAGATATTACACGCCAAATGGCACAAATATTCAAGGCAAAGGAATTGAGCCAAATTACGTAGTGGAGCTTCCTGCAAATTACACTATTCAAGATACTCCTGACTTAAAAAGAGATACTCAGCTTATAAAAGCTTTTGAGATTGTAAAAAGTGAGATAAAGTAGGGTGTTAAAATGATAACTTTTATTCAAGTTTTTTGGATGGCAATAAAGACAATAGCTTTGTCAATTTTTAATCCTTTTTTCTGGATAGTGATAATTCTAATGATAATGCAGTATAGAAATAAAATAGCTATAGAAAGAGAGATTATGGGACATGAGCAAGAACCAATGAAAGAATTGGTTCTTGACTCTATCTTTTATGGTGTAATTGCTGCAATAATTGGGAGCTTTTTTATGATATTTTTAGGAATAACAATAGAAAATGTAGGGCTTCAGTATGTGTGGCCTTTGGCTATAGTGTTAATGTTTGTAAATCCCAGATATATTTGTTTTTCTTATGCAGGAGGAATAGTTTCCCTATCCAGCTTGATGTTTGGATTTCCTAGTATAAATGTTCCTGCACTTATGTCTATTGTAGGTATTCTTCATTTGATGGAAAGCCTTTTAATATATATAGATGGTCCAAGAAATACCACTCCTATCTTTGTAAGGCTTCAGGATGGGCGAGTGGCAGGAGGCTTTACTATGCAAAAATTTTGGCCTATTCCTTTTGCTGCATTAACTATTGCTACTGGGATAACAATGACGGGACAGGGCGTAAATATGCCAGATTGGTGGCCCATTATCAAACCGGCTGGAATTGATTTAAATAATGCAATTTTTTTGATGATGCCAGCAATTGCAGCTTTAGGATACGGAGATTTAGCTTTAACACAACTTCCAGAAAATAAAACGCGAATTTCTTCTATACGTTTATTTTTCTTTAGTATAGTTTTGATTATATTTGCGATATTAGGAAACTATATTAAATTATTTCAATATTTAGCAGCTATTTTTGCTCCAGTGGCTCATGAGCTTTTAATTTTAATAGGCCAAAGAGAAGAAAGGGAAAATCCACCTCTTTTTGTAGCGCCAGATACAGGAGTGATGATTTTAGCGACAGCAAAAGGTTCTCCCGCCAGAGAAATGGGAATTAAACCGGGGGATGTAATATTAAAAATTAATGATATTCCTATTAATGACCCAGATGATATAATACGAATACTCAATGAACGGCCTTCTGTGATGTGGATCACTGTAAAAGATTTAAATGGCAATTATACTAACTATGAATATAAGGATCCACAGGGAATTTTGGGATTAGGGATTTTAATAGTGCCAAAGGCAACTTCTATGATTTATGAAATCAATGAGGAGGGAATATTTGTAAAAAAACTAAAAGAAATATTTAAAAACATCTTTAAGAAAGACAGATAAGGAGGCAAAGTGTGTGTTTTTACAAACTTTTGAAACATATAATTCTATTAATGAAAGAGAATTAAAAGACAAAAATGTCGTTGTAATAGATACTCTACGGGCGACAAGTGTTATTACTACTGCTTTGTACAACGGAGCTAAAGAGATTATTCCAGTTTCAGAAGTAGAAGAAGCGATCGAACTTGTAAAAAGTTTAGATAAAAAAACTTATCTTTTAGCTGGGGAAAGAAACTCTACAAAGATTGAAGGTTTTGACCTATCTAATTCTCCTTTAGAGTATACTCGTGAAAAAGTAGAGAATAAAACGATAATTTTTACTACTACCAATGGAACAAAAGCTTTAAAAAAAGTCTCTTTAGCAGATAATGTAATTTTAGCATGCCTTTTAAATGCTTCTGCTGTTGCTAAGTATATATACACCAGCAATAAAGATACAGTAATTGTATGTGCTGGTACAGAAGGGAAATTTTCTTTTGACGACATAATAACTGCTGGAGTGATATATAAAAAATTGCAAGACTTAATGAAATTTGATAGTGATGATTTGTCAAAAGCCTGTTATTTTTTGTATAAACCTTATGAGGACAACTTGTATGAAATAATGAAGGAGGGCTATCACTTTAAAAGATTAAAAGACTTAGGTTATGATGAAGACATAGAGTTTTGCTTGACAGTTGATAAGTTTGATATTGTGCCAAAACTTAAAGACGGAATTATAAAAAATTCAGCCGACCTGTAAAGGCCGGCTGTTTGGTATGTGTAAAATTTCAGTAGGTAAAAAATAATATAGCTGACATTCATAAAGTGTAGCTACACTTTTACCTAAAAGATCTTGACACTATCGCTGTTTGGTTATGTTTGTGTTGACAAGTAGGGTATGCTATAATAATAAGATGATAAATTGCAAAGAGGGTAGAAAAATGAGTGGATTTAAGTTGGTATCTAATTTTAAACCAACCGGAGACCAACCTCAAGCTATAGAGAAATTAGTTGAAGGGGTAAAAAAAGGATATAGATTTCAAACCTTATTGGGTGTGACGGGTTCTGGAAAAACCTTTACTATGGCTAATATAATACAAAAATTAAATCGCCCTACTCTTGTCATTGCTCATAATAAGACTTTGGCTGCGCAATTATACAGTGAATTTAAAGAGTTTTTTCCAGACAATGCAGTGGAATATTTTGTAAGTTATTATGACTACTACCAACCGGAGGCTTATATACCCCAAACTGATACTTATATTGAAAAAGATGCTTCTATAAATGAAGAAATAGATAAATTGAGGCACTCTGCTACGGCAGCTCTTTTTGAGCGAAGAGACGTTATAATCGTTGCCAGTGTTTCTTGTATATATGGCTTAGGTGACCCTGTAGATTACGAAAATCTTATGCTTTCTCTAAGGCCAGGAATGATAAAAGATAGGGACGAAATAATTAAAAAGCTTGTAGATATACAATATGAAAGAAACGATGTGAATTTTACAAGAGGCAAATTCAGGGTAAGAGGAGATGTCATAGAAATTTTCCCTGCTTCTTTTTCCAATAAGGCGATAAGGGTTGAGCTTTTTGGAGATGAAATTGACAGAATAGCAGAAATTGATGTGTTAACAGGTGAAGTACTTGGATTGAGAAAACACGTGGCTATATTTCCGGCTTCTCACTATGCTACTTCAAAAGACAAATTGGAAAGAGCGATAAAAAGCATTCGAGAAGAATTGGAGCAAAGGTATAAAGAACTTAAAGATGCTGGCAAAATAGTAGAGGCTGAAAGATTAAGGCAGAGGACAAATTACGATTTAGAGATGTTACAAGAGATGGGCTACTGCCAAGGAATAGAAAATTATTCAAGGCATATTTCAGGAAGACCTCCAGGAAGCCCTCCTTATACCCTTTTAGATTATTTCCCTAAAGATTTTCTCATTTTTATTGATGAGTCTCATGTGACAATTCCTCAGATCAGAGGAATGTACAATGGAGATAGGTCAAGGAAAGAAGCATTAGTAGAATATGGATTTAGACTTCCTTCTGCTTTTGACAATCGCCCCCTTACTTTTGAAGAGTTTGAAGAGAGGATAAATCAAGTTGTCTTTGTTTCTGCAACACCAGGGCCTTATGAGATTGAACATTCAGAGCAGGTTGTTGAGCAGTTAATACGACCGACAGGTCTTGTGGATCCACAAGTGATAGTAAAGCCTGTTAAGGGACAAGTAGATGATTTGATAGGGGAAATTAGAAAAACAGTTGATAAAGGCTTTAGAGTGCTTGTTACAACCCTTACAAAAAAGATGGCAGAAGATTTAACAGATTATCTCAAGGATATGGGAATAAAAGTAAAATATTTACATTCTGATATTGAGACGATTGAAAGAGTTGAAATAATAAGAGATTTAAGGCTGGGTAAATTCGATGTTTTAATAGGCATAAACCTTTTGAGAGAGGGATTAGACATACCTGAGGTTGCTTTGGTGGCAATATTAGACGCAGACAAAGAGGGATTTTTGCGTTCAGAGACTTCTTTAATACAGACTATAGGACGTGCTGCAAGAAATGCGGAAGGACGAGTAATAATGTATGCAGATACTGTGACAAATTCTATGAAAAGGGCGATTGATGAGACGAATAGAAGAAGAAAGGTACAAATGGAATATAACAAAAAACATGGTATAACTCCAAAGACAGTGATTAAGGGAGTAAGAGATGTAATTGAAGCTACTCACGTTGCTGAAAAAGAACAGAAGTACACAAGAAAGAAAGTTAAGACTTATGACCCTGAAATTATTAAGTCAACTATAGAGCAACTTGAAAAAGAAATGAAAGAAGCTGCAATTGAGCTCCAGTTTGAAAAGGCTGCAAAATTGAGAGATGTGATTTTTGAATTGAAGAAACAGTTGGAGGAAGTAGTTTGAGGTGGAATCATGGTGAAGGACAAAATTGTAATTAAAGGTGCAAGGGTTCACAATTTAAAAAATATAGATTTGGAGATTCCTCGAGATAAATTAACTGTGATAACGGGTTTGTCAGGCTCTGGCAAGTCTTCTCTTGCCTTTGATACCATTTATGCCGAAGGTCAGAGAAGATATGTGGAGTCTTTGTCTGCTTATGCAAGGCAATTTTTAGGACAAATGGATAAACCAGACGTTGATTATATAGAAGGACTTTCACCGGCAATATCTATAGACCAAAAAACTACAAATAAAAACCCTCGTTCTACTGTAGGTACGATAACTGAGATTTACGACTATCTAAGACTTTTATATGCAAGGGCTGGGCTCCCACATTGCCCAGTTTGTGGAAAAGAGATTAGCATGCAAACTATAGATCAGATGGTTGACAGAGTCAAAGAATTGCCAGAAGGTACAAGGATACAGGTACTAGCTCCTGTTATTAGAGGAAGAAAAGGGGAATATGCTAAACTTTTAAATGATATAAAAAAGAGTGGATATGTCAGGGTAAAAATTGATGGGGTCATGTACGATGTAAATGAGGAGATTAAACTTGACAAAAATAAAAAGCATACTATTGAAGTCGTAGTAGATAGGATTATTATAAAACCTGGAATTGACCTGAGGCTGACGGATTCTATAGAAACAGCTTTAAAATTAGCAGATGGGATAGTTACTATTGATGTAATAGACGGAGAAAGCTTTACACTCTCTGAAAAATACGCTTGTACAGAGTGCAACATAAGTATTGAGGAGCTTTCTCCGAGGATGTTTTCCTTCAATAGCCCTTATGGGGCTTGTCCTGTTTGCACAGGATTGGGAGAATTTATGAAGGTAGATCCAGAGCTTTTAATACAAGACCCTAAAAAATCATTAGCAAATGGTTTGTTGCCGGGGATTGTTGCTTCACAGGATAGTTATGCTTATTACAACATTTTAAGATTGATTGAACATTTTGGATATACAGAGAATACTCCTTATGAAAAGTTTAGTGAAGATTTAAAAAATGTACTGCTTTATGGCAAAGATACAAAAGGAAAGTCCTATGGAATTGAAGGGATAGTAAACAATCTTGAAAGAAGGTACAACAATACTTCTTCAGATTTTATAAAAGAAGAGATAGAAAAGTATATGAGACCGGTTACTTGTCCTGCATGCCATGGAGCAAGATTAAAGCCAGAAGCGTTAGCTGTCACTGTTGGTGGACTTTCCATAAAAGAAATGACAGACCTTTCTGTTGGCGAGCTTATAAAATTTATTGACCAACTCAAATTAACAGAAAGACATGAGATTATTGCAAAGCCAATTTTAAAAGAAATAAAAGCAAGGCTTAGTTTTCTTGTAGATGTAGGCCTTGATTATTTGACTCTGTCAAGGCCCGCAGCTACTTTATCAGGTGGAGAAGCACAAAGGATAAGATTGGCAAGTCAGATAGGTTCTGGACTTGTAGGAGTAACATATATCTTGGACGAACCCAGCATTGGACTTCATCAAAGAGATAATGAAAGACTTATAAATTCCTTGAAAAAATTAAAAGACCAAGGCAATACTCTTATAGTAGTAGAGCACGACAAGGATACAATATATGCGGCAGACTACATTGTGGATGTAGGACCAGGTGCAGGTGAACATGGAGGAGAAGTTGTAGTTGCGGGTACGATAGAAGATGTGTTAAAATGTGAAAAGTCAATTACAGGACAGTATTTAAGTGGCAAAATAAAGATAGAAGTGCCAAAACAGAGGAGAAAACCTAATGGAAAAGCTTTAATAGTGAAGGGAGCTAAGGAAAACAATTTAAAAAATATAGATGTGGTTTTCCCTCTTGGAGTATTTATATGCGTTACAGGGGTTTCTGGGTCAGGCAAAAGCACCCTTATAAATGAGATACTGTACAAAGCATTGGCACAGAAGATTTATAAGTCCAAAGATAAACCAGGTATGCACGATGCAATAGAGGGTATAGATAATATAGATAAAGTAATAAATATTGACCAGTCTCCTATAGGCAGGACTCCTCGCTCAAATCCTGCTACATATACAGGAGTTTTCGACTATATAAGAGAGGTTTTTGCAAATACACCAGAAGCTAAAATGAGAGGCTATAAACCAGGGAGATTTAGTTTTAACGTTAAAGGTGGAAGGTGTGAAGCCTGTGGAGGAGATGGTATAATTAAAATTGAGATGAACTTTTTGCCGGATGTGTATGTACCTTGTGAAGTGTGCAAGGGTCAAAGGTATAATAGGGAAACATTGGAAGTAAAATATAAAGGAAAAAATATTTCGGATGTACTTAATATGACGGTAGAAGAAGCGTTAGTGTTTTTTGAAAATATACCTAGGATAAAAAATAAATTGATGACTTTGTATGATGTAGGGCTAGGATACATTAAACTAGGGCAACCTTCTACTCAGCTTTCAGGAGGAGAAGCCCAAAGAGTAAAATTAGCTACTGAACTTTCAAAAAGACCTACAGGTAAGACACTATATATTTTGGATGAGCCTACAACTGGATTACATTTTGCAGATGTGCATAGGCTTCTTGATGTTTTAAATAGATTAACTGATGCAGGTAACACTGTTATTGTAATTGAACACAATTTAGATGTCATAAAAAGTGCAGACTATATTATTGACTTAGGACCAGAAGGTGGAGACAAAGGCGGAATGGTGATAGCTACAGGGACACCTGAGGAAATTGCTGCTAATGAGAATTCTTATACTGGATGGTTTTTGAAAAAAGTTCTTTCTCAAAAATGAGGTGAATTTATGTATTATGCCATAGCTTCTCAGATATTAAAATATGTCCTTATTTTTCTCATCTACCTGTTTTTATACAGGGTTTTTAAAATAGTGTATATGGACATAAAAGGGGCAAGATATGAGAGGCAAATAACCTCTGCAAAACTTTCTTTTTTAACCGGAGAAAGGACTTTTAATCTTTTTGAAGTTACTACTATAGGAAGGTCGGAGGAATGTGATATAGTGATTGAAAGTCCTTATGTGTCTGCACGGCATGCTATCATACGAAAGAGGGGCAAAAGGTTTTATATACAAGATTTAAACAGTACAAATGGCACTTTTGTAAATGGTAAGAGAATAAAAAGAATTGCAAAAATAACAAACAATGACGTAATTACTTTAGGAGATGTTGAACTCAAATTTATTTTATAGGGTGAAATCTTATGGAAGAATATATAAAAACTGGATCTAAAGCTATGAAAAATGTTTTTTGGATATTTGTGATAGCTTTTGCCTTGCTTTTTATACACAATAAGCCCAAAGGCTTTGACACTATATACTTTACCTTAGCTTTTCCGATATTGATATATATTGTATATTATTTGCATGTAAGATTGTTTCCTTTGGGTGAGATCCAATTTATCATTTTAACTTCTTTTTTGACAGAAATGGGGCTTATAATGATATATAGAGTTGCACCAGATTTGCTCATAAAACAGATTGTTTGGATTGGAATAGGTTTTACACTTTATTTCATTTCTTCTTATTTTTCAAAACATTATGACTGGCTTTATAAGCTGAAATATGGAGAACTTATTTACTTTGGAATTACTATGGTATTGATAGCCTCTCCCCTAATTTTTGGGGAGGAAATAGGAGGAGCAAAAAATTGGCTTACTTTTGATGGCATATACGTTCAACCAGCAGAAGCAGCAAAAATTATATATATACTTTTTTTAGCTAAATATTTGTCTTCAAAAAGAGAAGCTAAAGATATAGTAATACTAGGAATAATTACCTTAATAATTGTAGGAATATTTGCTTTAGAAAAAGACTTAGGCATGGCTTTTTTGTTTTATGTAACGACTTTATTGATGATATTTGTGGCCACTTCTAACTTGTTATATACAGCCATAGGGCTTGGAGCATTGGTAGTTGGAGGAATAATATCCTACTTTTTATTTGGGCATGTTAGAGTAAGAATTGAGGCTTGGTTGAATCCTTGGATGGATGTACCGGGGAAGACATATCAAATTGTACAATCTCTTTTTGCTATTGCAGCAGGAGGATTTTTTGGCACAGGTCTTGGCATGGGGCATCCCGAATACATACCGGCTGTGGCAACTGACTTCATTTTTTCTGCCATTAGTGAAGAATTTGGGTTTTTAGGAGCGGTAGCTATAATTCTTGTGTATTTTGTTATAATGTATAGAGGGATTAAAGTAGCATTAAATGCTAAAGACGAGTTTGGTGCGTTAGTAGCGACAGGCCTCATTTCAATGTTTAGCTTACAGGTTTTTACTATAATTGGTGGGGTTATAAAATTTATCCCGCTGACAGGGGTGACCCTTCCCTTTGTAAGTTATGGCGGTAGTTCTATGGTGATGAGCTTTGTGACATTGGGAATGCTCAATGGCATAGCTCTTAAGGAGGAGCAACAGGATGTCCAACTTAAATCGCAATATTAAAATTCTTTTTGGAGTTTTTTCTGTACTTTTTTTCAGTTTAATTGCGTATTTAACTTATTTTCAGATATATGAAAGAGATAGATTAATTACCAGTTCTTATAGTATTTATAATCGTAGGCTTATAGAACAAGAAAAAAAGATATTACGAGGTAGTATTTTAGATAGGAATGGAATTGTACTTGCAAAGAGTATAATTGAAGCAGATGGTTCCCAAAAAAGAGAATACTTAGATGGTCCTGCTTTTGCTCAAGTGATAGGGTATAGCCGTAGAATATATCAACAGGGAAATGCAGGAATAGAAAAGGCTTATGACAGAGAATTACTTGGAATGGTAGGAAATGACCCAATAATTGTTCTAAGGAAATTGGTTTTAGCAAAAGGGCAGGTAGGTGATAATGTATATTTGACAATAGATAAAACTCTTCAAGACCTTGCTTATAAAGAGATGGAAGGGAAAAAAGGAGCAGTGGTGGCTTTAAATCCTAAAACAGGGGAAATCTTAGCCATGGTCTCTACCCCTTCTTATGACCCTAATACTTTAGGGGAGAATTGGAAAGAAATAATGACAAGCCCAGATAACGTGGTTTTAAATAGAGCTACACAAGGTTTGTATCCCCCTGGTTCTGTCTTTAAAATTGTAACTACTGCAGCAGTTTTAACATATGAACCTGAGTTATATAACAAGACTTTTGATTGCAAAGGATATATAATTGTGGATGGCAACAAGATAAATGATTTTAGGGGCATTGCTCATGGAATAGAGGATTTTAAACAAGCTTTTTATAGATCCTGTAATTCCTTTTTTATACAGACAGGTTTAGATTTAGGCAGTGAAAATTTACAGTCAATGGCATATAATTTTGGGTTGGATAAGAGAGTTCCTTTAGAAATAGATACAGCAAAAAATTATTTTCCTCCTATTGAAGGGAAAGTTGCTTTAGCAGAAACTTCTATAGGACAGGGTAAAATCCTTGTAACACCTCTTACAATGGCATTGGTTGCTTCTGCCGTTGCGAATGATGGGGTTATAATGAAACCCTATTTGATGAGATACGTAGCAGAACCTATTTCAGGTACAGTCATTGAAAAGAGCACTCCTTCGCAGTATTTGAATCCTATATCAAAAAAGGTGGCAGATACTATTAAACAATTGATGATAGGCGCAGTTAACGATAAAGATGGTACAGGTAAAGCTGCACAAATTCCTGGGATTACAGTTGCAGGCAAGACTGGGACTGCAGAAAATCCTCACGGGGATCCCCATGCCTGGTTTGTAGGTTTTGCACCTGCCGAAAATCCACAAATTGTCGTAAGTGTAATAGTTGAAAATGGCGGTGAAGGTGGGAAAGTAGCAGCACCTATAGCAAGAGATATAATAAAATTTTATTTAACTAAATGAAATTCTAAGGTGATGGACAATGAACATAGAAGAGAAATTAAAACTTTTGCCTGAAAAACCTGGCGTTTATATAATGAAGGACAAAGGTGGCAAAATAATTTATGTGGGTAAAGCGGTAGTTCTCAAAAACAGAGTGAGGCAGTATTTTCAAAACAAAGAAAATCAATTGCCAAAAGTAAAAGTAATGCTTTCTCATGTGGAAGACTTTGAGTACATTGTTACTGATACTGAACTTGAAGCTTTAATGTTGGAATGTAACTTAATTAAAAAGTATAAGCCTAAGTATAATATATTATTAAAAGATGACAAAAATTACCCCTATATTAAAATTACCGTAAATGAAGAGTATCCCCGCATAATGTTTACAAGAAGAATTGAGCCAGATGGGGCTAAATATTTTGGCCCTTATAGCAGTGCCTTTGCAGTGAGGGAGACTATAAAACTTGTCAGAAAAATGTTTCCAGTAAGGACATGTAACAGAAATATTGAAAAGGACATTGGTAAAGTTAGAGAATGTCTTTATTACCACATAGGATTGTGTTCTGCTCCTTGCACTAACAAAATAAATAAGGAAGATTATAGAAAATTAGTTGATCAGGCTGTTCTCTTTCTTGATGGAAAGAGGGATTGGCTCATACAAAAACTTAAAGAAGACATGCAAAAAGCGGCGGAAGAATTGAGGTTCGAGGAAGCGGCGAGGATTAGAGACCAGATTTTTGCTATTGAAAGGACATCAGAAAAGCAAAAAGTGGTATCAGTAGGAGAAGATGAACAGGATATAATTTCAATGGCTCGAAGTGTGGATATTTCCTGTATACAGGTATTTTTTGTGCGAGACGGAAAATTAAGCGGAAGAGAGCATTATTATATGAAAAATACAGAAGGCATGGAAAGAGGAGAAATAATCTCTTCCTTTATAAAGCAATTTTATGAAGGTGCTCCTTACATTCCAAAAGAAATAATAACTGATGTGGAATTAGAGGAAAAAGAGCTTCTCAGTGAATGGTTATCACAAAAGAGAGGCAACAAAGTTTTTATAACAATTCCTGTAAGAGGTAAGAAAAAAGAACTGGTGGATATGGTTTATCAAAATGCTTTGGAAGCCCTTAAGAATGACATATCAATAAGAGAGGAAATTTCAAAAGACCAGGCTGTATTAGAACTTTCTAATTTAGTGGGGCTTGAGTACGCTAAGAGAATTGAAGCCTATGATATTTCAAACACAAAAGGTCAGGATAACGTTGGAGCTATGGTAGTATTTGTGGATGGCAAGCCTAAAAAAAACCAGTACAGAAGATTTACTGTAAAATATGTTGAAGGGCAAGACGATTACCAGAGCATGAGAGAAGTTATAAAAAGGCGTTTTTTGCACGGTATTCAAGAAAAAGAGCTTATTGAAAAAGGAGAAGTTAAAAAGGATAAGGCAAAATTTGCTGAAATGCCAGATTTAATATTAGTAGATGGCGGCATAGGGCATGTAAATGCTGTAATGCAGGTGTTAAGTGGCTTTGGTATTTTTATTCCTGTTTATGGTATGGTAAAAGATTCAAAACACAGGACTCGAGGTCTTGTTTCACCTCAAGGTGAAATTGACATACCTATGACTACAAAAGCTTTTCGTCTGGTTGCTCAAATACAAGAAGAGGCTCATAGGTTTGCTATAACTTTCCACAAAGAAAAGCAAAGCAAAAGATTTAAAAGCGAACTTCTCAATATCCCCGGCATAGGTGAAAAAAGAGCAAAAGCCTTATATGATGCCTTCAAGTCTATAGAAGAAATAAAAAGGGCAAGTGTGGAGGACCTTAAAAAAGTTGAAGGAATGAATGAAAAAGCTGCTCAAGCTGTATACGAATATTTTAGGAAATAAAAAGCGTCAAGATTTTGTTTAAACATAATCCAGTAACCCCCTTACAGACACATCTCCTGACATAATACTAAGTCTTTTGCCCTCTTTAGTTTTTACTACCAAACTTCCATTATTGTCAATAGTGACAGCTTTTCCTTCAATTTCACCCTCATTGGCTATGACTTTTATCTGCCTTCCTATTGTTATGGATTTTTCAATGCATATAGGCCTTATGTATTCAAAGCCTTTTTGTAGATATGCATTATAATAAAATTCCAGGTTATTCAAAATGCTGGCGGTAAGTTTTTTCCTATCAACTTTAGAGTTGGTTTCTAAGTACAAGGAAGTGGCTTTGTCTTTTAATTCTTCAGGGAAATTGTCACAATTTACATTGACTCCAATTCCTATTACCACATAGTTTATTTTGTCAATTTCTGAACTCATCTCTGTCAATATTCCACACACTTTTTTATTGTTTAGTATTATATCATTTGGCCATTTTATTTTGCTTTCTACGTGAAATACTTCTTCAATAGCTTTAACTACAGAAATTGCCGCTACTTGTGTGAGATTAATTGCCTCTTTCGGCTGTATATTCGGTTTTAAAATGATAGACATCCAGATGCCACAGCCTTTTTGAGATATCCAACTTCTTCCTAATCGTCCTCTTCCTGCTGTCTGCTCTTCGGCAATAATTACTGTACCATCAGGAATGTTTGATGCGATTTCTTTGGCAAAGTTGTTTGTGGAATCAATAACTAACTTATGTATATAATTTTTTCCTATAAAATTTGTAGTAAGATAAGGGGATATTTCTTCATAAGTTAACAAATCAGGCTCAGAAAGCAATATATACCCCATTTTGCGATGGGCTTCTATTTGGTATCCTTCATTTTTTAATTCATTTATATGTTTCCATATAGCAGTTCTTGAAACGTTGAGTTGTTCAGAAAGTTTTTGCCCAGAGATATATTTCCCTTTGTTTTCTTTTAGAAGTCTAAGAAGTCTTTGCCTTAACATTTTTTCACCTCAAAAGTTTATATGGCTATAAACATATTATAATTTACATCTTCCAAGAAGAAAAGGTTTTGTCTATTTACTTATTTTACATTAAATAATATAATTGAATTAAATGCAGCCTTTTGTTGCTGGCTGGAGGTGAAAAAGTGGATAAGATTCCTGTTGAAACTTTGATAAAGGATTTAAATTTAGAAGTCATTGTTGAGGCCAAAAATAATAAAATAGATATAACAACAAGTGATGTAAATAGGCCGGGCTTACAATTTTCCGGTTTTTATGAGCATTTTGCTTATGAAAGAGTGCAAATAATAGGAAAAGTCGAGACAACTTTTATAGAACAGCTGCCAGATGGCGTATTAGCTGAAAGAGCAGACAGATTTTTTAATTACCCTATTCCCTGTCTTATTGTAACGAGAGATTTAAATATTCGTCAAGAGCTTATAGATGCTGCGCAAAAGTACGATAGATATCTTTTGAGGACAAAAGAAGCTTCTACCAAATTTATAAATAGATTAATTAATTACCTTGATGAAAAGTTAGCACCACAAATTACTATTCACGGAGACCTTGTAGATGTGTATGGTATAGGTGTTCTTTTATTAGGAGAAAGTGGCATAGGTAAAAGTGAAACAGCATTAGAGCTAATCAAAAGGGGACACAGGTTAGTTGCTGATGATGCTGTGGAGATTAGCAAGATAAGTGAGGACAAGCTCCAAGGGAGTTCACCGGAGATAATAAGGCATTTTATTGAGATAAGGGGTATTGGCATACTTGACATAAAGACATTGTATGGTGTAGGGTCTGTTAGAAATACAATGAGCATAGATTTAGTCATTCAATTGGAGGAATGGGATGAAGATAAATATTATGACAGATTAGGATTAGAAGATGAATATATTAAATTTTTAGATGTCAAAGTTCCAAAACTCACTATACCTGTAAGGCCAGGAAGAAATCTCGCGATAATAGTAGAAGTAGCAGCGATGAACCACAGGCAAAAACAGATGGGGTACAACGCTGCCCATGAGCTTAACAAAAAATTATTAAAACAAATAGGGAATTAAAAGGAGAGGATAAAGTTGAAGTTAGTTTTGGACACTCATACTCACACAATTTCCAGCGGTCACGCTTACAGCACTATTACAGAAAACGCAAGAGAGGCTTATAAAAAAGGGCTTCAACTTATATGTATGACAGACCACGGGCCTAAAATGCCAGGGGCTGCTCACCTTTGGTATTTTGGAAATTTAAAAGTGTTACCTGAAAAAATAGAGGGGGTGGAGATATTAAAAGGGGTGGAAGCTAATATAATGGATGAAGAAGGAAATTTGGACTTACCAGAAGGAATACTTAAAAAACTAGATATAGTGATTGCCAGTTTGCATGACGCGTGTTTTGAACCAAGTGACGATATAGAAAGAAACACAAAAGCTATTATAAATGCTATAAAAAACCCTTATGTAGATATAATAGGACATCCTGGGAATCCCATCTATCCAATAGATATTGAAAAAGTTTTAATGGCTGCTAAAGAATATGGCAAATTTATTGAAATAAACAACAGCTCCTTTGTAAGTTCAAGAAAGGGCAGTGAAGAAAATTGTTTTCTCATTGCTAAAAAAGCGAAAGAAATGGGAGTAAAAATTGCTGTAGGAAGCGATGCCCATGTAAGCTTTGATGTAGGAAGGTTTGAGGAAGCTCTCAAAGTTATTAAAAATGCCGGTATAACTGAGGATTTAGTGCTTAATACTGATGTTGGAAAAATAAAAGAATATCTTAAAGAGAAAAAACGGAAAATTGGAGGAGAGGAAGAATGAGAATTGGTGTTGACCTTGGAGGCACTAATATTGCTGTTGGATTGGTGGATGAAGAGGGACATATAGTAGCTACAGGTAGCAGGCCGACAAAACCGGAAAGGGGTTATGAAGCAGTTGCCAAAGACATAGCGGATATAGCTATAGAACTTATTAAGAGGAGTAATCTAAGTGGAAGTGATATTAAGTCAATGGGAATAGGAGTCCCGGGTGTAGCAGATAGCGAAAAGGGCATAGTAATACGAGCAGTGAATCTCTTTTGGACAAAAGTTCCTCTTGCAAAAGAAATAAGAAAATATATTGATTTGCCAATATATATGGACAATGATGCTAATGTAGCAGCTTTGGCAGAAGCAGCATATGGGGCTGGCAAAGGTTCTAAGTCCTCAGTGACAATTACCTTAGGAACAGGAATAGGTTCTGGTTTTATCCTTGATGGTAAAATATACAATGGTGCACATCATTTTGCACCTGAGCTTGGACACATAGTGATAGGAGACAATGGTATAAGATGTAACTGCGGTAAAATTGGATGTTTAGAGACATATGCTTCAGCAACTGCTTTAATAAGAGAAGGGAAAAAGGCAGTAGAGAAGAATCCCAATTCTCTTATTTTAAAATTTGCAAATGGAGATATAAACAGCATAACGGCTAAAAACGTAATTGATGCTGCAAAGCAGTATGATGAAGACGCCATGCGAATTTTCAATGACTACGTCAAATACTTAGCTATTGGGATTGTAAATGTGATAAACATGTTTGACCCTGAAGTGATAATATTGGGTGGAGGAGTTGCAAATGCAGGGGATTTTCTCATAAAGCCTCTTAAAAAAGAAGTGGCAGAGAATATTTTATTCAAAGACCTACCGTATGCTGACATAAGAAAAGCAGAGCTTGGAAATGATGCAGGGGTCATCGGTGCTGCTATATTAAATTAAAGGAGGATAATTATGAAAATTCATGAACTTCACAAAAATGCAAAAGTGCCTGACAACCATGTGGCGATAAAATTTAAAGACAGGGTTTATACTTACGGAGAAGTGGACACTTTAATAGATAAATACGCTTCTTTTTTTCAATCAATAGGTGTAAAAAAAGGTGATAGAGTAGCATTGAGTTTTCCTAATTGCCCTGAATATATTTTTTCTTTTATGGGAGCATCTAAAGCAGGGGCAATTGTTGTACCGCTAAACATGATGCTTACACTTGAAGAAATTGCATATATAATTATGGAATCAGGTGCTAATACTATAGTCATTCATCCTTTAATAGCTCAAAAAATTGATAAGTCTCAATTAGGAAGATTAAATCTCAAAAATGTGGTTGTTTTAGATGAAAATACCATTAATGCAATTTTAAAAATGGGCCCTTCTCAACATGTTGAAATAGAACCAGACGAGGTATGTACGTATATATATACCTCTGGAACGACAGGGAAACCTAAAGGTGCGATGCTTACTCACAATAACTTCATTGCTGATGTAAAAGCATTAGACGATGTATCTGACTTAGGACCAGAGGATAACTTTTTGTGCGTATTACCTTTGTTTCACAGTTTTTCTTGGACAGTCAACATACTTCTTGGATTTTATTTGGGTTCTGCTATTACAATAAAAGAAAGTTTTATGCCAAAAGACACATTGGAGACACTGACAAAAGAAGATGTAACTGTATTTTGCGGAGTGCCTTCGATGTTTGCAGTCCTTATGAGAATGGCAGAAAAGGGACAATTTAAAGCTTTAAGGTTAGCTATATCAGGTGGAGCTCCATTAGCCCCTGAGATACAAAGAGGATTTGAGGAAAAATTCAATTTTCCTCTTGTAGAAGGCTATGGTTTAAGTGAGGCAGCTCCTGTTGCACTTTTAAATCCTTTAGAGCCTAATGCAATAAGAAAGCCAGGGTCTGTGGGATTGCCACTTCCTTGTGTTGAAGCAAAGATAGTGGACGAAAATGACAATGAACTTCCCGTGGGAGAAGTAGGGGAGCTTGTTTTAAGAGGACCTAATATAATGGTTGGCTATCACAACATGCCAGAAGAAACTGCCCAGACTTTAAGAGGTGGTTGGCTCCACACGGGTGACCTTGCAAAAAAAGATGAAGACGGATATTTTTACATTGTAGACAGACTAAAAGACATGATAATATTAGGTGGGTTTAACGTATATCCGAGGGAAGTAGAAGATGCCTTGTTAGAACATCCAGATGTTTTAGAAGCAGCTGTTGTTGGAGTGGGTGATCCATTAAAGGGAGAAGAAGTTAAGGCTTTTGTGGTGCTAAAAGAAGGAGCGAAAGCTGACAAAAAAGAGCTGCAAAACTTTTTAAAGTATAAATTGGCATCTTATAAAATTCCAAAGATTTTTGAGTTTGTACCCGAACTTCCAAAGAATGCAGCTGGTAAAATACAAAAGAAATTGTTAAAATAAATATAAAGGTGAAATGCAATGAGAGATTCAAAGCTTTACGACATAGCCTATTTCATAAGCGACTTAATGATATTAAATCTTCTGTGGATTGTATTTTCGCTTCCTGTTGTGACAATTTTCCAATCCACAGAAGCTCTTTTTCGTTCTGTGCATCTTTTAAGAAAAGACGAAGGAGAAGGAGTCTGGAAAGAATTTTGGAAAGCCTTTAAAAAACACTTTTGGTGGATGCTTATAAACTTTGTGATTACTGTTGCTGTTATTTTAATACTTTACGTAGACGTGAGATTTTTTATACAACAAAACACAGCTTTTGCATACATTTTTGCTGGTTTGTTATTGTCAATGGGACTCATGTTTTTAATCACATTGATATACACTTTTTTAACAATCCAATATTATGAGGGGAAACTTTTTGGCTTATGGAAAACTTCTTTTTTATTAGGGCTTGGGCATTTGCCCCAGACAATACTTATAATTTTGACGTTGTTAACTGCTTTGATTCTCGCAAACATTATGCCAATATTGTTCTTTATAATATTAGTAAGTGTTTCAGCCTATGTAATAGATATTATTTTTGAGGGAGTAATTAGGAAATATATAAAGAAAGATAAGGAATGAAGTATTTATTTTAAAATATGAATTTACCACTTTAAGCATTGAGAAGGTAAAGGCGATGAGATAATAGTTACTTTCATTGATAGAAAAACCGGAGAAAAGATTGCTAGAGAATACGCCGGATTAGTCAAAAAAGAAATGAACATTTGAGAAAGCTTATTTATGTGGCTCTTATGCGAAAGGCAATTATACTAGTGAAAGTGATATTGATATTGCTGTTATTATGTAATTTTTTAAAAAGCTTCATTCTAATATTAATTTATAAGGGATGAAGCTTTTGTTATTGTGGTATAATCAATATATGAAGACAAATTACATTTCGAGGTGTTAAAAAATGGGAGTTTTGTTGTCTTGTTATCTCATGCCTCATCCACCTATAATCGTACCTGAAGTAGGGCGAGGAGAGGAAAAAAAGATTCAAAAGACGATAGATTCACTTAATACTGTTTCAAGCAACATAAAAGAAAAAAAGCCTGATACAGTAATAGTTATCACTCCTCATGGATACGTTTTTAGAGATGCTGTGGCAGTTACTACATTTCCTCGTTTAGAAGGAGACCTTGGACAGTTTGGTGCAAGAGGTGTAAGGTTTGAATTTGAGAATGATTTAGAACTTGTTGAAAAAATTGTAGAAGAATCAAGAAAAAAAGATATACCTATTGCAGAAGTAGATGATGAATTAGCCAAAAAATATGTGCTTTCCAAAAAGCTTGACCATGGAACTATTGTACCTTTATATTTTGTTGCAAAACATTATTCTAACTTTAGATTAGTCCATATTTCTTATGGATTTTTGTCCTTTGAACAGCTTTATGAATTTGGCACTGCAATTGGAGATGCTATAAGAAATTCAAACAAAAAGGTCGTTTTTATAGCCAGTGGGGATTTATCTCACAAATTGACTCCCAATAGTCCGAATGGTTATACGCCAAAGGGAGAAGTTTTTGACAACAAGCTTTTAAATTTGCTTTCCGAAATGAGAGTGGAAGAAATAATTGGAATGGACAAAGGCTTAATTGAAGAAGCCGCAGAGTGTGGGTTTAGGTCTGTTTGTGTCATGTTGGGAGTTCTTGATGGTTATGAGGTCAAAGCGAAAGTATTATCCTATGAAGGGCCGTTTGGTGTAGGATATGGTGTTTGTAAATTTGAAGTGGATCAGTATAAGGAAACAAGCCTTTTAGAAAAGTTATACAATCTAAAAAGACAAAGGATTGAAGAAATAAGGCAAAAAGAAGACCCATATATCAAACTTGCTAGAGAAAGCCTTGAATATTATGTGAAACATAGAAAACCAATGCCAGTTCCAGAAGGTTTGCCTGAAGAAATGTATACAAAAAGAGCAGGAGTATTTGTCTCTCTTCATAAAGATGGGGAACTTAGAGGATGTATAGGTACAGTAGTTTCACAGAGAAAGAATATAGCAGAAGAAATAATAAAAAATGCCATAAGTGCAGGTTTTGAAGATCCTCGCTTTGAACCTGTAGAGGAGTATGAACTGAAGGATATTGAGTATTCAGTGGATGTTTTGACACCTCCTCAACCTGTTAAATCAAAACAAGAGCTTAACCCCAAAAAATATGGAGTAATAGTGAGAAAAGGCTATCGTTCAGGATTGCTTTTACCTGACTTAGAAGGAGTAGACACTGTTGAAGAACAAATTTCTATTGCTTTGAGAAAAGCTGGAATTAGTCCAGATGAGGATTACACAATAGAAAAATTTGAAGTTGAAAGACATAAATAGTAAGGTAAAAAGGAGGGAGGAGCCATTTCTCCATTTAAGTTGATGGAGAAATGGTATCTTTTACTATGTTAAAAGAGGCTATGTTCTACAAAAAACTAGAGAATAATGTTGTAGAATGTTTATTATGTCCTCACAATTGCCGTATAAATGAAGGAAAGTATGGAATCTGCAATGGGAGAAAAAATATAAACGGAATATTAGTGACTGAAAATTACGGAATTATAACCTCTGTAGCAATGGACCCAATTGAGAAAAAGCCTCTTTATCACTTTTATCCAGGCAGATATATATTTTCTGTGGGGACTTATGGCTGCAATTTAAAGTGTAAGTTTTGTCAAAATTGGGAAATAGCACATCAAAAATGGGAGGGAGATTATATCTCTCCCCAAGAATTGATTGCTGCAGCAAAAAGACAAAGAGGCAATATAGGGATTGCTTTTACTTACAACGAGCCTTTAATATGGTATGAATATATACACGATGGATTGATTGAGGCTAAAAAAGAAGGATTAAAAACTGTACTTGTGACAAACGGATATATAAATTTAGAACCATTAAAAAAGATACTTCCTTATGTAGATGCCATGAACATAGATGTAAAAGCTTATACAGAGGATTTTTATAAAAAGATTGTCGGGGGGAGATTAGAACCCGTTTTAAAGACCGTCGAAGAAGTTTCGAAATATTGCCATGTAGAGGTTACTAATTTAGTTGTTACCGATTTAAATGACAAAGAAGAAGAAATAGAAAACTTAGTAAAATGGCTTTCTCAAATTGACAAAAATATACCTTTACATTTTTCAAGGTATTTTCCACGTTACAAACTGACAAACCCTCCAACTCCTATTTCTACCCTTGAAAAAGCACGTAACATTGCAAAGAAGTATCTAAATTTTGTATATATAGGAAATGTTTTAGAAACTGATAACAACACCTATTGTCCACACTGTGGCAATCTTCTCATTGAAAGGTATAGATTTTATGTAAAAATAAGAGGGCTTAACGGTAGTAGGTGCAGTAAATGTGGAAGTGACATAAATGTAGTTGTATAAGATGTTATCAGGTCAGATAGCCAGATAAGAGGGACGGTTCCGTTTGTCTGAATTTTTTCGGATAAAAGGAACCGTCCCTTTTTTCCTTTTTTCCGTCCCCATTTTTCCCTTTTTCTTTTTTTGTGACACTATCGTGATAATTTTCATATATTATCTTTAGATTATACTTT
>JADBKJ010000025.1 GCA_014896455.1 Thermoanaerobacter sp. | reverse complement strand
CAGACTGTAGACAAACTTTCGTAAAGGAGATATTTTGCAATCGGTGCGACTTGTTACAAAGCGGTAACAAAACTTAGCGAGACTGAGGGTGGAGGCAGGGCCGAAGCCAAGGAGGGCGGAGGCGGGCACTAAGACAGGACGTTGCCTGACGGGGTACCCTGCCAGAGCCCGAAAGTCGAGTTTAGTTTTGTCGCTTTGGAACATCGGAGCGACGATGCAAAATATCTCCTTTGAATATTTTTTAACTTTGTCAACAAACTGAAAGGAGCTGATTTATTTTACTTCGATGCTTTTTATTTTGTTAGACTGCTTCGGCAGTCTTTTTTAAATAAAAAAACAAAATTTAAAATAAAAGTATGAAAATTTATTTGTTGCTATTGATTTTTTTAATTTAGAGGTATAATAGTAAATGTAATGCGTTACATATTTTATTAGATATGTCTCTGAAAATCAATGAAAAATATTATGTAATCTGTTACATAGGAGGTTACAATGGCTAATATTAGAGAAGTTGCTAAAAGAGCAGGAGTCTCTGTTGCAACTGTATCAAGAGTTTTAAATGACAGTGACTCGGTGTCTGAAGAAACAAAGGAAAGAGTATTAAAAGCGATAAAAGAACTAAATTATCATCCAAATCTCCTTGGAAGAAATTTAAGACGTTCTGAAACAAAAATGATATTGGCTTTGATGCCTAATGTCTCAAATCCTTTTTATGCAAGGGTTGTAAAAGGAATAGAAGATGTAGCCCATAAAAATGGTTATAATGTAATGCTTTGCAATACTGATTCTGATATTAACAGAGAAAAGGTATACCTTGAAATTTTAAAAAACAGATTAGCGGATGGCGTTATTTTTATGGCGCCTGTGATGGGAAAAGAAGAATTGACATTGATAGGCAAAAATTATCCTGTCGTTCAGTGTTGTGAATACATAGAAGGAGCTGGTGTTTCATATGTATCTATAGACAACTTTTCTGCAGCTTACAAAGCAGTAAAGCACTTGGTAAGTTTAGGACATAAAAAAATAGGAATGATAAGCTGTGAAAATAACTTTGTATCTACAAAGCAGAGGGAAGCGGGTTATAAAAAAGCTCTTGAAGATTCAGGGTTAGAATTTGACGAAAAGCTTATAAAATACGGAGATTACAGCTTTAAAAGCGGAGTAAGAGCAGCGAAACAGCTTTTGGCGATGGAAGAAAAGCCTACTGCTATATTTGCAATCTCTGACATCATGGCTATTGGAGCTATAAGAGCGATAAAGGAAGAAGGGCTTAAAGTCCCTGAGGATATAGCGGTTGTAGGCTTTGATGATATAAGCTTTGCTTCTATGTATGACCCTATGCTTACAACTGTTTCACAGCCAAAATACGATTTAGGATGTGTTGCTATGGAACTACTGATAAAACACATGAGTGGCAAATTAGAAGAACCACAGAGGATTTTTTTAGAGCATGAGCTAATAATAAGAGAGTCGACAGTAAAATAAAGAATAAAGTTTTGTCTTAAAAATACAAATTTAAATATAATTAGGGGAGGAATTTTTATGGTAAAAGAAAAACTTAGAGTAGGAATTATAGGTTGTGGAGGAATTGCTTTTGGCAAACACATGCCATCTTTGTCAAAACTAGACAATATTGAAATGGTGGCCTTTTGTGACATCATAGAAGAGAGGGCTCAAAAAGCGGCAAAAGAATATGGTACAAAAGACGCGAAAGTATATACGGATTACAAAAAACTTCTTGAAGATAAAACGATAGATGTGGTTCATGTCTTAACTCCCAATAAGTCTCATGCAGACATAACTGTTGATGCTCTTTATGCAGGGAAACATGTAATGTGTGAGAAACCTATGGCTAAGACTGCTGCAGATGCCAGAAGAATGGTGGAAGCATATAAGAAAACAGGTAAGAAACTCACTATAGGGTATCAAAATCGCTTTAGACCAGATTCACAATATTTACATAAAGTTTGTCAAAATGGCGAACTAGGAGAAATATATTTTGCTAAGGCTCATGCTATACGTCGCCGCGCGGTACCTACATGGGGTGTTTTCTTAAATGAAGAAGAGCAAGGCGGTGGGCCTTTAATCGATATAGGAACACATGCCCTTGATTTGACATTGTGGATGATGAATAACTATAAGCCTAAAGTTGTAATGGGAAGCGCCTATTATAAATTAGGCAAAAGAGCAAATGCTGCGAATGCTTGGGGGCCATGGGACCCTGAAAAGTTCACAGTTGAAGATTCAGCTTTTGGATTTATAGTAATGGAGAATGGAGCCACCATTATATTAGAGTCCAGTTGGGCTTTGAATACTTTAGAGGTTGGCGAGGCTATGACCACTTTGTGTGGAACAGAAGGCGGAGCTGACATGAGAGATGGACTTCGCATAAATGGAGAGAAATTTGGAAGGCTTTATACAACTAAAGTTTCTACTGATGTAGGTGGAGTAGATTTCTATGAAGGTAAATCAGATGACCCAGGATTTTTAGAAGCAAAAGCTTGGATTGACTCTATCATAAACGATACAGAGCCGGTTGTAAAGCCAGAAGAAGCTCTTGTAGTAACTGAGATACTAGAGGCTATTTATACATCTGCGAAAACAGGAGAACCAGTATATTTTAACAGGTAAATGGAGGCTTTTGTATGGGAAAACTTAAATATGCATGTGTTGGTGCAGGGTCAGTTGCTGATTACAAACACTTAAATGGTTATTCAAAAGTAGAAGATGTTGAAATTGTAGCCATATCTGATCCGGATATAGAGGCTGCAAAAAGATTAGCGGAAAAGTACAATATACCTCATGTTTATACAGATTATGAAGAAATGTTTGAAAGAGAAAAACCAGACTTAATAAGTGTATGTACTCCTAATTATTTACATGCGCCTATTTCTATAAAAGCGATGGAAAAGGGAATTCATGTGCATTGTGAAAAACCTATAACTCTAAATGCAAATGAAGTTTATGAGGTCATTGGATCAAAAAATAAATACAAAAGAAAGTTTATGATAGGATTAAATAATAGGTTTACAAATGAATCTTTCTTTGTAAAAAGATATATAGAGGAAGGGTATATAGGCGAAATATACCATGTAAAGACTGGCTGGAGGAGAAGAAGAGGCATTCCTGGAAAGGGCGGATGGTTTACAAATAAGAAATTGTCTGGAGGAGGCCCTCTCATTGACCTGGGAGTACATTTTTTAGACTTAGTCTTGTATTTCATGGGATACCCTAAAGCTCAATCTGTGTCAGCAGCTACTTATTCTAAGTTTTCAAATAGCAACAGTTTAAACAGCTGGAATTATGCAAAAAGCGGGGATGGAATTTACGATGTGGAGGATATGGCAGTAGGCTTTGTAAGGCTTAAAAATGGTGCCACAATTGACTTTGAATTCAGCTGGGCTTCCAACATTGAGGGAGATTACAATTACTATGAAATTTTAGGTGATAAAGGTGGCATATGGTTTAAAAACGGACAGCTTAAAGTATTTTCGGAAATTGTTGATACGTTGATTGACATAGTTCCCGACACCAATTATCCAAAATCGCCTTTAAATGAATTTGAACATTTTGTTAACTGCATAAAAAATGACAAAGAGCCTTTGGCTTCTGCTGAAGAAGGGGCAAAGCTCATGGAAATAATAGACGGTGCCTATGAATCAGCTGAAAAAGGTAAGGAAATAGTTTTAGGTTAAAGGGGGAAAAAATTAAAATGAGTATACCTATAGCACTTCAACTTTACACTTTGAGAGAGGAGACACAAAAAGATTTTACAGGTACTCTTGAAAAGGTTGCGGAAATAGGATACGAAGGAGTGGAGTTTGCAGGATATGGCGGTTTAAAAGCATCAGAATTAAGAAAAACGCTTGATAAATTGGGGTTAAAAGCTGCTGGTAGTCATGTAGGAATAGAATTACTTAAAAACAATCTTGAGGAAGTGATAGATTATAACCTTGAAATAGGCAATAAATACATCGTATGTCCGTGGAATGAGTACAAGTCAAGAGAGGATTATATTGAAACAGCAAAGTTGTTTAATAAAATAGGTGAAAAATGTAGGGAAAAGGGACTTGAGTTTTGCTATCACAACCACAATCACGAATTTGAAATATACGATGGAGAATATGGACTTGATATACTTTACAAAAATACAGATAAAGACCTTGTAAAAGCTGAAATCGATGCGTATTGGGTTACATATGCGGGAGTTGACCCGGTAGAGTATCTTAAAAAATTCTCCAATAGACTACCTTTAATTCACTTAAAAGACATGGATAAAGAGGACAGGTCTTTTACTGAAATAGGAAATGGAATTATCAATTTTAAAGAAGTAATAAAAATTGCAAAAGAAAATGGAGTTAAATGGCTAATTGTTGAACAGGATGTGTGTAAAAGACCTCCAATTGAAAGTGTGAAAATTAGTTTTGAAAATTTAAAAAAGATTTTAGAGGAGGAAATGTAGATGTACTTAGGATTTTTAACAGTATGTCTTGGGAATATGCCGCTTAAAGAAAAAGCGAAGTGGGCAAGTGAAAATGGGTTTAAATCACTGGAAATTGCCTGCTGGCCTAAGAATAATACAAGAGATTATTCTTCCAGTGACATAGATGTAGAAAATCTCACACCTGAAGAGGCGGAAGAAATAAAAAAATATTTTAAGAAGTACGGGCTCACAATTTCATCTCTTGCATATTATGACAACAACCTTGACAGAGACCCAGAAAAGAGAAAGTTTATAAACAATCACTTAAAAAAGTGCATTGATGCAGCTAAGATGCTTGGGACTGACATGGTGGGGACTTTTGTAGGGAGAAACATTGAAAAGAGCATAAAAGACAATTTTGATGAATTTGAAAGAGTCTTTACTGATATAATAAGCTATGCGGAAGACAAAGGAATAAAAATTATAATCGAAAATTGCCCTATGGAAGGATGGCAGGTACCTGGCCTTCCAGGAACCATATCTTTTACACCAGAGCTTTGGGAGGAGATGTTTAGAAGGATACCTTCTAAAAACTTTGGTTTAAATCTTGACCCTTCCCATCTTGTTTGGCAGTTTATAGACTATATAGATGTGATACCAGAGTTTAAAGATAGAATATTTCATGTACACGCGAAAGACACAGAAGTGTTTGAGGATAAATTTAAGCGATATGGAGTTTTCAACAGACAGCTTTACACAGGAACGCATGGCGAATTTGGATACTGGAGATACAGAATGCCAGGTATGGGAAATGTAGATTGGGGCAAGTTTATAAAGGCGCTAAAAGACAACGGATATGACGGAGTAATAAGCATAGAACATGAAGACCCTCTATATGAAGGCAGTGAAGAAAAAGTAAAAGAAGGGCTTCTTTTAGGATTAAAACACTTAAGCCAATTTGTAAAGTAGAAACAAAAGAGCTCAACCACAGCGGTTGGGCTTGCTTTTTATTTAGTTTAAAATTTATGGTATAATCAAAAGTAAGGGCAATTGAGGTGGAATAAAATGGTCATATCAAAAATGGCAGAGATACTTGTAGAGATTTTTATTGTAATGGCAGTAGGATATTATATCACCTATATAAAATTAGTTAAGCAAGAACATTTTAAAATGCTAGCGGATTTGATCATTTTAGTTACAACACCTTTACTTATCTTTCACAACATGTATTCTAATTATACGCCAGCACTCCTTAGAACTGCTTATATACTGCCTTTTGTAAGTGCCTCCACGTTAGTTTTGACATTATTAGTTTCAATGGCTATTTTTAAATTACTTAAAGCTCCAGAAGAAAAGAAAAACGTGTTGTATGCGATTTCTTCTTTTAGCAATACTTTATTTTTAGGGCTTCCCATAAACATTGCCTTATTTGGAGATAAAAGTATACCTTATGTTATCCTTTACGATTTAGGGCACACAGCTTTATTTTGGACTTTAGGGGTTTGGATTTTGTCTGAAGAAAAATCTTTTGACATAAATGGTTTAAAAAAACTTCTAAATCCTTCTTTTGCTTCTCTTGCTTTGAGTTTTTTAATAGTGATATCAAGAATCAAAATACCAGAGGTAATACTAAAAAGTGCACAAATGATAGGTAGTGTAACTATTCCTCTGGCTATAATGTTTATAGGGATGAACATGTATATAATCAAAAAAAGCAATATAGACTATTTTGTTTATCTTGCAGCAATAATAAAGCTCATTTTGTCTCCCTTAATAGCTTTTGGGATTGTGTACTTTTTAAATTTACCCATTGATGTCAAAAAGGTTGCAGCTTTAGAGGCAGCAATGCCAACGATGATGACAGTAGCTATTGTTGCAAGGCAAATGAGCGAAAAAAATACTTTTGCTTCTGCAGGGGTGTTTATTACAAACTTGGCTTCGTTTTTGACAATACCAATATTTTTGGTATTGATTAACATATTTTAACTGGAGGAGTGATACAAATGTTTAAAGTCTTTGTGACAAGAGCTATTCCTGAAGAGGGACTTAATCTTTTGAGAAAGTATTGCGAGGTAGAAGTAAGCCCTTACGACAGAATGCTTACAAAAGAAGAGTTACTTGAAAAAGTACAGGGCAAAAATGCTGTAATCACACAGCTTACAGACAAAGTAGACAAAGAGTTTTTTGAAGCTTCCAAAGAAGTAAAAATTGTTGCAAATTATGCCGTAGGATTTGACAATATAGATTTAGAAGAAGCTACAAAAAGAGGAGTGTACATAACAAATACTCCTGATGTGTTGACAAACGCTACTGCGGAACTGGCTTGGGCTCTTCTTTTTGCAACTGCAAGAAGAGTGGTAGAATCTGATAAATTTATGAGAGCAGGAAAATTCCAAGGTTGGGCGCCAATGCTTTTCTTGGGAAAAGGCGTAACAGGCAAGACATTAGGAATAATAGGTGCAGGTCGCATAGGGCAAGCTTTTGGTAAAATGGCAAAAGGCTTCGACATGAAGATTTTGTACACTGCTCGAAGTCCTAAAAAAGAATTTGAAGAAGAGACAGGAGCTCAATATGTAAACTTGGACACTTTGTTAAAAGAATCTGATTTTGTTTCCATACACGTGCCATTAACTCCTGAAACAAGACATTTGATTGGAGAAAAAGAATTAAAATTGATGAAAAAGTCTGCTATATTGATAAATACAGGGAGAGGTCCTGTTGTAGACGAAAAAGCCCTTGTAAAAGCGTTAAAAAACAAGGACATATATGCAGCAGGATTAGATGTGTACGAAAGAGAGCCTCTCTTTGAAGAAGAACTCGCACAGCTTGACAATGTCGTAATGCTTCCTCATATAGGAAGTGCAACAGAAGAAGCGCGAAGAGACATGTCAATACTTGTGGCAGAGAACATAATTGATGTAATAGAAGGAAGAGTGCCTCGCACTTTAGTAAATAAAGATATCTTGAATAAATAATAATTTAAAGGAACCCTTTTATGGGTTCCTTTTTTCCAATTCCATAAATTCCATAAAAACCAAGAAAAAAATTTTAAAACCAAGAAGGATTTTTTGGATTTGTGTAGAATTAATATAATAAAAGCAATAAAATCCACAAATAAAATGTGTATTTTAAATTATATCCAGTAAAGTTGTTGACTTAGTTATTTTATGGTAAGAATAAGACTGACTAATAAGTATAGGAGAGGATGTAAATGCTTGTTTCAACTAGAAGAGATAAAATTAAAGAAATCATTTTAAAGAAAAAAGCTGTTAAAGTATCCGAACTCTGTGAGATGTTTAATGTTTCTGATGAGACAATAAGAAGAGACTTGGAAGAGTTGGAAAGACAGGGGCTAGTAGAAAGAAACTATGGAGGAGCAGTATTGAAAGAAAATATCATTATACCTCCCCTTGTTAAAAGATTTAAAGAGCATATAGAAGAAAAACAGAGAATTGCTGCAAAAGCTGTCACAGAAATTAAAGAAGGTAATGTGATATTTTTAGATGCAGGTTCTACCACATATCACATAGCCCGTGCCATCAGAAATTTCAAAGGCATAACGGTAGTGACGAATGCATTAAACATTGCCACAGAATTAGCCAACAATCCTGACATCAATCTTTTTATTACTGGTGGCAAATTAAAGCATGATAATCATTCAATGGTAGGGTTTGAAACCTTAAATTGTATAGGTAAATACAACATCGACATATTGTTTTTAGGTACAGGTGGAATTTCATTAGAAAAAGGGCTTACCACTTCTGATATTTTTGAAGCAGAAGCGAAAAAAGCCATGATAAAGTCTGCGAGCAGGGTGATTGTGGCTGCAGACAGCAGCAAATTTGGAAAAGTTGCCATGGTATCTTTTGCTGCTTTTGAAGAGATTGAAAAGATAATAACTGCAGGGGAAGAAAACAGAGAAATAGTGGAAGAGTTAAAAAATTATGTAAAGATTGAGGTTGTGTGAAAATAGAAAAGGATAGTAAACTGAATTTTAAATAAATACGAACATTAGCACTATGATTTGGTTGCAAAAAACATGAAAATCACTTGAAAGAAATATTTAACATATAAAGAAAGGGTGGTTGAAATGGGTGTAAAAATTGCAATTGTGAATTCTAGCAGTTTCGGGAAGTACTTTCCTGAACATATTGAAAGATTAAAAGCATTAGGGCAGGTAGACAGGTTTGAACTTCCTCATGACATGAGAGGGAAGGCTTTAGCAGAAAAATTAATGGGCTATTCTATAATCATTGCCAGTGTAAAGCCCTATTATGACAGGGAGTTTTTTGAGTACAAGGATGAAACTCTTTTAATTGCTCGCCATGGCATAGGTTACGATGCTATAGATATAGAAAATGCGACAAAAAAAGGCACTATAGTAACTATAGTTGAAGGAATAGTTGAAAGAGAAGCTGTGGCAGAAAATGCAGTTGCACTCCTTTTGGATGTGATGAGGAAAGTGAGAGAAGCTTCAATAAAAGTAAAAGAAGGGAAATGGCATGAGAGAGCTAATTTCATAGGATATGAGATAAAGGGGAAAACTGTTGGCATAATAGGTATTGGCAATATTGGAAGCAGGGTTGCTGAGATATTAAAATACGGTTTTGGGGCAGAAGTTATTGCTTATGATCCTAACCTTTCAGAAGAGGAAATTATAAAAAGAGGGGCTCGTCCTGTATCTCTAGAGGAGTTATTAAGGTCATCAGATATAATATCTCTTAATGCTTCACTCAATGAAAAAAATTATCACATGCTGTCTCATAAAGAATTTTCTATGATGAAGAAAAATGTTTTTATTGTTAACACTGCAAGAGGAGAACTTATAGATACAGATGCTCTTATAAAAGCCTTAAAAGAAGGAAAAATTGCAGGAGTTGGACTTGACGTAGTAGAAGGTGAGCCCATTGATGAGAATCACCCCCTTTTAGCCTTTGACAATGTTATAATCACACCCCACACATCTGCTTACACTTACGAATGCTTAAGAGGTATGGGGGACAAGGTTGTTTCAGATGTAGAAAAGGTCTTAAGAGGCGAAATACCCGATGGGGTTATAAATAAAGAGGTGCTGGAGGGGGAGAAATGGAAAAAGATTTGATTCTTTCTGTTGACATAGGGACGACAAACTTAAAGGCAGGTGTGGTGGACGAAAAAGGGAATATTTTAAGCTTATACAGGAAGGAAACGCCTATTGAAAGAGACAACGAAGGGAAGGCAGAGCATAACCCTGATACTCTTTTTAACGCTTTTGTAGAAGCAGCAAGGGAGGCGGCAAAAGGCTTTGAAGATAGGATATCTTTAATTGTTCCTTCTTCTTATATGTTTGGCTTAATTCCCGTAGATGATAAATTAAATCCTTTGATGGGCATTATGACACTTCTGGATTTAAGGGCGAGAGAAACCTATGAGGAACTTTTAGAAAGAATGGATGTAGGTGAGGTTTACAGAAGGACAGGCTTTACTCCAACTTTTCATGCCCCTTTGTTTAAAATTCACTGGTTAAAAAAGAAAAGAAGTGATATATTTAATAAAACAAGGTTTTTCTTGAGCTCCAAAGATTTTATACTTTTAAAACTTTTAGGAGAGCCTTTTACAGAGCCCAGCCTTTCTTCTGCAACTGCTTATATGAATGTAAATACACTTGAATGGGATGACTATGTACTTGATATTTTAGGGGTTTCTAAAGAAAAACTTCCTTCCATCATGCTTTCAGATAAAATTTTGGCCGATTTGCCTGAAGAGTCAAAGAAGCTTTTGGGGCTTTCGGGAGATGTGAAAGTACTTACAGGAGTTTACGATGGAGGAGCAGTTGGAATAGGAATTGGGGCTTTTGAGGAAGAAGTTGGTGCGATAAACATAGGGACTACTGGAATGTTCAGAGTAGCCTATCCTGAAGCTATATTTGACAAAGAAGAGGCTATGAGGCTTCAAACTTATTATTTATCTTCTGGTAAATGGTTCATTGGGGCTGCTATAAACAATGCAGGAGTTGTGCTAAAATGGCTTAGAGATAATATTTTTAACATGCCCTATGAAGAATTAACTCATGAGGCTTCAAAAGAAGATTCTTCAAATCTCTTTTTCCTGCCCTACTTGACAGGTGAGAGGGACAAAGAAATAGGCAATATTGCATCAGGCGTATTCTTTGGATTAAAAAATACCCACACTAGGGGGCACATGATAAGAGCGGCTATGGAAGGAGTAGCTTTTTCCCTGCGCATGATTTATGAGGCGTTGAAGGACAATAATATAAAAGTGAAAGAAATTAGAGCAGGAGGAGGAGCGACAAATTCACCAATATGGATGGAAATTTTTGCATCGACACTGAGGCTGCCTATTAAAGTCTCTAAAGTAGAAGAACCTGCCTTAGTTGGATCTGCTGTTCTTGGCTACTATGCTCTTGGAAGGTATAAAGATTTATCTGAAGCTACGAAAGAAATGGTTAGTGTAGAAAATGTTTATATGCCAGACGAAAAAGAGGTCAATTATTATGAGAAGAAATTTCAATTTTTCAAAAAATTATCTCGAGAGCTCAAAAGCCTATTCGATGCTCACAGCAAATTATAAAACAGGAGGTATAAAAAATGAATGAAATAGGTTTAATTGGCTTAGCAGTTATGGGTCAAAATTTAGCTTTAAACATTGCTAGGAAAGGTTATTCCGTATCTGTATTTAACAGAACTTCAGAAAAGACAAAAGAATTCTTAGAAGAAAGAGTAAAAAATGAAAAAATAGAGGGGTATTACGATATAAAATCTTTTGTTGAATCTTTAAAAAAACCTAGAAGAATTATACTTATGGTAAAGGCAGGGAAGCCTGTAGATGATGTTATACAGGAGCTTCTGCCCTATCTTGAAAAAGGCGACCTTATCATTGATGGGGGCAATTCCCATTTTAAAGATACTTCAAGGCGTATAAAAGAATTAAAAGAAAAAGGCATACTCTATTTAGGAATGGGAGTATCGGGAGGAGAGGAAGGAGCATTACACGGGCCTTCATTAATGCCTGGTGGAAGTATTGAGGCTTATGAAATGGTAAAAGATGTACTTTTAAAGATTGCAGCACAGACAGAATCGGGCCCTTGCTGTACATATGTAGGAAATGACTCAGCAGGGCATTTTGTTAAAATGGTTCACAATGGAATAGAGTATGCCATAATGCAGGCAATATCTGAAGTTTACGATATAATGAGAAAAATTTTAAAGCTTTCTCCCGAAGAGATAGGAGATGTATTTGAAAAATGGAACAATGGAGAGTTAAACTCTTTCTTAATGGAGATTTCCTACAAAATTATGAGGTATAAAGATGAAGAGACAGGGAAGCACCTTGTAGATTTGATATTGGATGAAGCAGAACAAAAAGGTACAGGAAAATGGACTTCTCAGACTGCACTGGATTTAGGAATACCAACTCCCTCACTGAGCCTTGCTGTGGAGGCAAGGAGTTTGTCATTCTTTAAAGAAGATAGAGTAAAGCTTTCTGGGAAAGTTAAAAAAACATATCCTGATGTAAAATTGGATAAAGAAAAAGTGATAAAAGACTTAGAAAATGCCCTTTTGTTTAGTGTATTCACTTCCTTTTCGCAGGGAATGTGGCTTATACATGAGGCCTCAAAAGCTTTTGAGTACAATATTGACCTTTCAGAAGTATTGCGCATATGGAAGGGCGGCTGTATTATAAGGGCAAAGATTTTAGACTTTTTGAGAGAAATATTAAATGAAAACAAAGAGAATGTGAACTTGTTGGATAGCGATAAATCTATTTCATTCCTCATGGATAAGTTGGATTCAATAAGATATGTGACTAACTTAGCAAAAGAATTTTACATCCCAACTCTAGTACTTAATTCTTCACTTGACTATTTCTTAAGCATGGTTGAAGGTAACCTACCTGCAAACCTGATACAGGCGCAAAGAGATTTCTTTGGAGCCCACACCTATAGAAGAATAGATAAAAAAGGAATTTTCCATACAGAATGGGAGCCAATCGATTAAATGTTGAATTGATGGGAGTTTTTTGACCTCCCATTTTCTTTCAACAAAAGTTCAATAAAAAAATTTAAAAATCAAGAAGGATTTTTTGGATTTGTGTAGAATATATATTATTAAACACAAGATAATCCACAAAATAAAGTAGAATATATAATGCAAAAATGCAATATTACAAAGCAAGTCAAGAAAGGGAGAAGGGATATGATACTTACAAGGGAAGGTATAAAAGACGTTGAAAAATGGCGGAGTCGTGGAATTAAGCTTCTTAACTACAATGTTGAGGAGGTTTCAAGAAAAACCAAAGAAAATCCAATTTGGCTGCACTTTGGCGCAGGGAACATTTTTAGAGGTTTTATAGCACTTCTACAACAAAATCTTCTAGATAAAGGACTTATTGATAAAGGAATTATAGCAGTAGAGTCATATGATTATGAAATAATTGATAGAATCTATATTCCTTATGACAATTTAAGTATGCTGGTGGTTATGAACATAGATGGAACGCTTGAAATAGAAGTCATAGGCAGCATAAGCGATAAAATAATAGCTGTTCCATCCCATAATGACTGGGAGAGATTGAAAAACATCTTTTCGAATCCCTCATTACAAATTGCAAGTTTTACAATAACAGAAAAAGCTTATAACTTAAAAGACTTTTCAGGTGAATATATAAAAGATGTAAAAGAAGACATAGAGGAAGGTCTTAATAAACCTAAGCACATCATTTCAAAAGTAACTTCTTTACTCTATGAAAGATACAAAGCAGGAAAATATCCTCTCGCGCTTTTGAGTTTAGACAACTTCTCTGGAAATGGAGAAAGACTTAAAAGTTCAATAAAGACTATAGCAGAAGAATGGCAAAGAAAAGGTTTTGTTGAAGAGGGATTTTTGAATTACTTAACAGATTCTACAAAAGTATCTTTCCCGCTTAGTATGATAGATAAAATAGTGCCAAGGCCTTCAGAAGAGGTGAAAAAGAAGTTAGAAGACCTTGGCATAGAAAAGATGGACATAATTAAAACAAGTAAAAACACTATAATAGCGCCTTTTGTAAATGCTGAAAAAATACACTACCTAGTAATAGAAGACAAGTTCCCTAATGGCAGGCCTCCATTGGAAGAAGCAGGAGTGATTTTTACAGATAAAGAAACGGTAGAAAAAGTAGAGAGGATGAAAGTAACAACCTGTCTAAATCCTCTCCATACTACATTAGCGATTTTCGGTTGTTTACTGAATTATAGCACAATAGCAGATGAAATGAAAGATCCATGTCTTAAGAAACTTGTTGAAAAAGTGGGGTATGACGAAGGATTACCTGTAGTCGTTCATCCAGGTGTTTTAGATCCAGAAGAATTCTTAAGAGAAGTAATTGAAGTAAGATTTCCTAATCCATATATGCCAGATACACCGCAGAGGATTGCAACAGACACGTCACAAAAGATGGCAATAAGATTTGGAGAGACAATAAAGTCTTACAAACAAAGAGAAGACTTAAACGTCACAGATTTAAAATACATTCCACTTGTAATAGCAGGATGGCTAAGATATTTAATGGGAATAGATGATGAAGGCAATCCAATGACATTAAGCCCAGA
>JADBKJ010000024.1 GCA_014896455.1 Thermoanaerobacter sp. | reverse complement strand
GGTGGTGCAGGTTATATTGGAAGCCACACAGTTGTAGCACTTTTAAGGAGAAATGAAGAAGTTGTCGTTGTAGATAACCTCGTCACAGGACATAAGGAATCTGTTTTGGGAGGAAAACTGTATATAGGCGATTTAAGGGATGAAGCCTTTTTAGACAAGGTATTTACAGAAAATGAAATTGAAGCGGTGATTGATTTTGCAGCTTTTTCACTTGTGGGAGAAAGTGTAGAGGAGCCTTTTAAATATTATGAAAACAACGTATGCGGAACATTGAGCCTTTTAAAAGCGATGAAGAAACACAATGTCAACAAAATCGTGTTTTCTTCTACAGCTGCAACATATGGAGAACCAGAGAGAATTCCAATAGAAGAGGAAGATAGAACCAATCCCACAAGCCCTTATGGTGAGACAAAGCTTGCCGTTGAAAAGATGCTAAAATGGGCAGACAATGCTTATGGAATCAAATACGTCGCTTTGCGATATTTTAACGTTGCGGGAGCTCTTGAAACAGGCGAGATTGGAGAGGACCATTCTCCTGAGACACACCTTATTCCCATTATACTCCAAGTGGCTTTGGGGAAAAGAGATAAAGTAATGATTTATGGCGATGACTATCCTACAAAAGACGGCACACCTATAAGAGATTATATACATGTCATGGACTTAGTAGATGCACACATTTTGGCTTTGGAGAAGTTAAGAAAAGAAAATAAAAGCGAAGTTTACAATCTAGGTAATGGGGAAGGCTTTACTGTAAAAGAAGTGATAGAAGTTGCAAGAAAAGTGACAGGGCATCCTATTCCAGCAGAAGTTGCTGGGCGCCGTCCGGGGGACCCTGCAGTACTTGTGGCATCTTCCAAAAAGGCAATAGAAGAGTTAGGTTGGGTGCCAAAACATCCATCTTTAGAAGAAATAATTGAAAGTGCTTGGATGTGGCACAAAAATCATCCAAATGGCTTTAAGAGAGGGTAAAGGAAGGGGTATAAATGGAAAACTTAATACCAGTCAGCTACAAATTGTTAAAAGGAATGAACGAATCAGTTATATTAAATATCATAAGAAAAATGGGACCTATTTCAAGAGCGGATATTGCCAAAGAGACAAATTTAACGCCGCCGACTGTGACTAATATTGTAAATAAACTCATTGCTGAAAATATTGTGATGGAGTACAAAGTTGGCGAATCAAATGGGGGAAGGCCTCCTGTACTCATTAAATTAAATCCTGATTTTATGAGTATTATTGTCATTCATATAAGTACCTACAACTTACATCAATATACTCTTGACACAGAACTTAAAACAAAAAAGAAAGAGAAGAATTCTATTAGAGGTTTAAAGCAACAAGAAGTTTTAGAGTTGTTGACATATGTTCTTGATAAAGCAATAAAAGAATCTCCACAAAATGTATCGGGGATAGGAATTGTAGTTAGAGGACCTGTAAAAATGAAAGAAGGTATATCTGTATTTGCACCTAATATTGGGTGGAGAAATGTTCCTTTAAAATCAATTGTAGAAGAAAAATTTGGTGTACCTACCTATGTTATAAATGACGTGCGAGCCATGGCTTTAGGAGAATTTCACATGGGAAAAGCAAAAGACGTTGAAAATATGATATTTTTAAAGGTTGGCTATGGAATAGGTTCAGCAATACTTATAAATGGCAGGATATATACTGGAGCCAGTGACGGTGCGGGTGAAATAGGGCATACAACTATTGATGTAGCAGGGCCACAATGTAGTTGCGGCAATTACGGTTGTTTTGAAGCATTGGCTTCAGAGAAAGCCTTAGTGAATTTAGTTGTTAAATCTATTAAAGAGGGTATGGATTCTATTGTGTATCAAATGGCAGAAGGGATGTTAGACAGTGTTACTCCTGAGATGATATACGAGGCAGCAAAACTAAACGATAAATTAGCAGTCAATGCTTTAAAAACTATAGGAAGATATTTAGGAATAGGTATAGCCAATACAATAAATACATTTAACCCAGAGCTCATTTTGATAGGGGGAGGGATTGTGCAGGCACGTGAGCTTATTGAAGATATCATCGTAGAAACTGCTAAAAAGCGCACTTTTGAGAATTCATTTTCTTCCTGCAGAATAGCTTTTGCTGAATTAGGTGATGATGCTACACTCATCGGCGCTGCCAATATGGTCATGGATGAAGTATTGTAACACATCTCTGTCATTCTGAGCGCAGCCAAGAATTTTACCTACTGAAGTAATGAAAAAAATAAAAAATTCGCAGAAAGGAATGAGAATAGTATGGCAATAAAAATTGACAAAATAAACTTTTTAGGATGGGAAAACAGTATAAAACTGTCTAATGGCATTATTGATGTTGTGGCTACAACTGATATAGGCCCAAGAATTGTGAGGTTTGGATTTGAAAATGATGTAAACGAATTTAATTTGGATCCCAAAACTCTCGGCTTAAAAGGAGGTGACGAATTTAAGTTTTATGGCGGCCATAGACTCTGGCATAGCCCTGAAGACAGAAAGAGGACATATGTACCAGACAACGATGAAGTTGATTGGCATGAAATAGAAAACGGTGTAAGACTTATTCAAAAGCCAGAAAAATGGGTTAATACACAAAAGCAAATCGATATAATCTTAAGCCCTGATGAGAGTAGAGTAAGGCTTATACACAGGATAACTAATCTTGGAGCATGGCCTATTGAGCTTTCAGCATGGACGATAACAGTACTTGCACCTGAGGGCATCGAAATAATTCCTCAACCAAATAAAGACACAGATTTCCTTCCAAATAGGCAAATTGTACTCTGGCCTTATTCTAAAATGAATGATAAAAGGGTTTACTGGGGAGAAAAATATATTGCACTGAAACAAGATCCTAATAACAAAGCTCCCTTTAAGTTAGGAATTAATAACCAAGAAGGCTGGGCTGCTTACGCAAGAGGAGGGCATCTCTTTGTAAAAAGATATTATCCACAACAAGATGTAACATATCCCGACTTTGGCGTATCTTTTGAAACATACACAAATGATTGGATGCTTGAAATAGAAACATTAAGTCCATTTACAAAATTACAGCCTGGTGAAACTGTTGAGCATATTGAAGAATGGGAGCTTTACAATAATGTAAATGTAAAAGATATAGATGAAGGTGCATTTGATGAGGTTGTAGAAAAATATTGCAGGAAGTAAATTTTTGGTTACAAAAAGTTTATAAAAATTTTTAATAAATTACACCTTCGAAAAAGGAATTTTTGACTTCATGTCGAATATATAATATAGGAGTTAGTTAAAATAAAAAATAAAGTTTAAAAAATTAAAAAAAAGAAATTATACATATAAAAAGAGATAGGATAAGTTTAGTTATTTCATTTATTATGCTTATTACAATGCTTTTGCTCTTTGGCTATGCTGTTGCAACAGAAGTTGATCATATACCAATGGCAGTTTTTGACCAAAGCAAGACTTATGAAAGCAGAAACTATATTGAAGCATACAAAAATTCATTGTATTTTAATCCGGATTTTTATGTAAATAGTATAGATGAGTTAAATCATTTACTGGATGAAGGAAAGGTAAAAGCAGGTCTTATTATACTGCAGGATTTTTCGCAATATAAAGTAAAAATGGTACAGCCTTTACTTAAAATTGATGGTTCTGATCCTACAACAGCAAGGAGTGCTTTATCAAGCGGTATTATGATATCTCAAATGTTTTCAAGCAATATTGTACAAAAAGAATTGAAAGTCAAAGGCATGAAAATGCCTTCTATTGGAATAGACCTTTCTACAAAAGTAGAATACAATCCAGAACTCAACACGTAAGTGTTTACAATTCCGGGGCTTTTGGGTCTTATCATGCAAAACATCACCATAATATTGACGGCTTTTGCGCTTGTGAGAGAAAAAGAAAGGGGTACAATAGAACAATTGATTGTAACCCCTATAAAATCTTCAGAATTAATGATTGGAAAACTTTTACCTTACATTCTAATTGGTTACACAGATTTTTTAATGGTTTTAGGGCTTAGCATGTATTGGTTTAGTGTGCCTGTTAGAGGTAATATATATCTATTGCTTTTATTAGGACTTGATTTTATAACCTGTGCTCTTGCAATAGGAATACTTATCTCAGCAGTAGCGCAGACTCAAACCCAAGCAATGCAGGGGGCATTTTTCGTATTGCTTCCAACCATAATATTGTCAGGATTTATTTTTCCGAGGGAACAAATGCCTACTGTTATAAGAGCAATTGGAGATATTTTTCCACTTACATATTTTCTAGTTATTTTGAGAGGGATAATAATAAAGGGTATAGATGCTTCTCTTCTTGTACATCAAATAGTGATAATTACTCTTATGTCAGTTTTTCTTTTGACAGTGTCCATATTGAGATTTAGAAAGAGACTGGACTAAATCTGGAAAATATTTAAAAAATATTTATTATGAAAAGAGTTTTTATTGTGATAATTATCAGGAAAAAACTGAATATTTTTGCTATGAATGTGGAGAATTTTTGTGTGAAAATTGTGTAGAAGAACATTTATATCATGAGGAAATGATAGAGAAAATTGCAAATGGCATTGCAAATTCTCTTCGCAATGGTGTTTGTGGATATGGCTTTCAAGATATGTCTTCTATGATGGAAAAATATTTACCTACGGAGTAGATGCTGAAATATGGTTTAATCATATAATTATATTTAAATTTAGTTAAAAATTTTAAGACTGCTAGTACCCCCACTTTTTGTTGTATATAAAAAGTGGGGGGTTGTGTTTATTTATATTTATCCTTCCTTATATTCAAATACAGGAACTTCAATAATTTTTTCTGGTACTGCTTCATAAAAATACTCATCAAGCTTTAGCATAGTTTCCGCATCAAAATATTTTTCTCCACATTCTTTACATACCCATGCTGGAACATTTTCTACAACAATAAGTTTTCCATTAATCCATTTTTCGAGTGTGACTTTTGTTTTTATTAGTTCTTCACAACCACACTTAAAACATTTATTCATAATACTTGCCTCCTCTCGTTCTCTCGTCTATCCATTTGGACGGTTCGGGAAGATAAACTGTTATAATTACTAAATTATCATTCATTAACCCACAAACTGTGTGAATAGGAATGTTGTCTTTTTTACCTAAAATTAGACAACTAGCACCACGTGGATCTTCTGGATATGTTTCTATAATTTCACCATTTAAAATTGAAACTAAAACATCAGATATTCTTAGGTTTCTTTCGATTAATCTGTCTAGAGCATGTTCACTTAAAAACCATTGGTCTTTCAAGATTAACTTTTTTATAGTTTTTATATTCAAGTTCTCCATATGATACATTCCTTTTGTTCTATTATATCACAACAAATAGGTTTTAATGATATAGCGTTAATTTTAATTAATAGTGTAAAATTTAAGTAGGTGATTAAGCAGGGAAAAGGAGTACATGAAGTTACTCCAGAAGTATCAAAATAGATTTTTGAATGGGTATAAGAAAAGCGGATGCAAAATACCCCACTTTTGTATTAATTATAAAGTGGGGTTACAACTTGAACGTTAAAGAAATATTTTACACATTAAGTTCTTCTGGCTTACGTTTTAATATAAATTTTAATATGATGTAGTAAATTATTCCTATCAAAATCCATGCAGCGCCAAGGATTTTGGCATGTACATTAAGGCTTATCCATACATAGAAGATAACTAAAAAACCTAAAATTGGAGATATTAAGTGTTTCCATATATTGCTAGAATGATTCTTTATCATAAAATATGTTATAACAGTGATGTGAAGAACTAAAAACGAAGTTAAAGCTCCGAAGTTTATAACAGATGTAAGGTCAGCTATCTTGTCACTATAGATTGTTACAAGGACAGCCGAAAGTATAGCGATAAAAATAGTTGCTATATAAGGAGTTTTATATTTTGGATGAATCTTTGAAAGAAATTGGGGTAAATTTTGGTCTCTTGCCATACTGAATAATACCCTTGAAACAGCAGCTTGAGCTGCCAATGAGTTTGCTATTCCCCAAGCGAAAGCTGTTGCCAAAGAGGTAGTAAGCATGAGCCATTTTCCTCCTGCACGATTAGCAACTTCATAAAAAGCTACATCTAGATTGGAAAAAGCTTTGTAATCAGGCCATACCATTGATGCTACCCATGTTTGAAGTATAAACAATATGCCAGCGAATAAAAGTGCAAGTACAGTTGCTCTTCCTACAGTTTTTTTACCACCTATTGTTTCTTCAGCAAGGGTACTTATACCGTCAAAACCAAGAAAACTTAAAACTGCTATAGAAACAGCACTCATTACAAGACCTAAGCTAAAATTTTGCGGGTCATAAAAAGCTTTAAATGAAAATTTTGCTCCATCTATACCATGAGAAATTGCAAAAGCACCAACTCCTATAAAAACCGCTAAAACTATAAGTTCAAGTATTAGTACAATTTTATTAAACTTAGCTGTAATTTCGATTCCTACAATGTTAATTATTGTATTTATTAAAATGAATGCTAATGCCCACACTTTAATTCTTGCTTATATCCAAAATTCTCTAATGATGTATCATTCTTGTTTTCCATAGCTTTTCCTCCCTTAGAACACTATGTTATAGCTATCCAATACCCAGTTTGGCAAACTAAAGCGTGCAGTTTTAAGTGGATCTACCACTTGTGAAATCTGTACATTTCCTGCTATGCTAAAAAGTGTAGCTATCTCCTCTATTGATAAGTTGGTAAAACTTTGAAATAAGTTTGCCATATCGTGAACTGCTATTTTTACTGCTTTATCCAAAGATTCATCTGATGCTATTGTTGCTGTTACCTCTGGTGTTTTTACGATAGGATTTACAAGTTTTAAATTTTTTACAACTCTAACTTCTACTGTAACTGAGCCTGCTACTTCTACGCCTGATACACCTACTTCTCCATCTCCCATTACAGCGTGTAAGTCTCCCAAAGCTAACAAAGCACCATCTACAAATACTGGCAAAAAAAGTTTTGAACCCTCACCGATAAGTGCAGTGTCCATATTTCCACCATGAGAACCAGGTGTTCCACAGTTTATATTACCATTATTTGGTGAAACGCCAATTACTCCTATCATAGGTTTAATTGGAATAGAAATTTTTTCATCAAAAATAATTTTCCCATCTTTTATATTAACCACTCGGGAATACAGTTCATCCATTAAATCACCTAATACTCCTAGGTCTTTGCCTGTTGCCACTAAACCTTTATCAGCTATTTCAATATTTTTAATTGTGACTTCCAAAACATCTCCTTCTTTAGCACCTTCAACATAAATAGGGCCTGTTGCAGGGTTTACTTTGTTCCAATCCATTTGTTCTAATTTATCCTCATTTGTTTGGATTTGATTTGAAAAGCAATCCAACGTTTCAATTTCTATTTCGTCCCCGCTTTTTACAAAAAGTACAGGTTTATTATCTTTGGAAAAACTAAATATGTGGTTTTCTTTAGGTAATTTGTGTATCATATTCTCAATCCCCCTTTTCATTTTAGAGTGAATTTTAGACCATTATACTACCTAAAAATTTGTTATTCAAGGTTAAAGTTTTTAAATTACTAAAATTTTTTAATTATGGGGTGTTTGGTTGATTTCTATTAAAAAATAAAATTTTTTAAACTTTCAAATGTGTAAATATTTTTTATATAAGAATATGGTAATTTATAGTATAATAAAACTATAAAAGAATAATAAAGAACGCGGATAGTAAAAAGATGGGGACTTTTTACAAATGGGTAGAAAAGATGTATTTAGAAACTTATGAAACATATAGAACAGTGTCAGATAAAAAACTGAAAAATCATATGTAATATGTTAATTATTATACTTTTAAGTATAATAATTTGTGGTATAATAATATTGAGGTGAAAAATTGTGAAAAAATTTGTTAATAGAGAAGCTGAAATTCAATTTCTAGAAACTCAATTCTCTAAAGAAGGGTCTTCTTTTGTTGTTATTTATGGAAGGCGAAGAGTAGGCAAAACTGCGCTCATTAAGGAGTTTGTGAAAAACAAAAAAGCTATATATTTTTTAGCAACTGAAGAAATAGAGAGTCAAAATATTAATAATTTTAAAATTTTGGTGGCAAAGTTTTTTAATAATAGCTTACTAGAAAAAGCCCAAAATATTATGTGGGATGAAATCTTTGAATTTATAGCTAGTAACGTAAAAAATGAAAAGCTGGTCATAGTTATTGATGAATTTCAATATCTTTGCAAAGTAAATCCATCTTTTGCATCAATTTTGCAGAAGATATGGGATGAAAAGTTAAAAGGAAAGAATATCTTTTTTATTGTGTGCGGTTCATTAGTAAATATGATGGAACAGCATGTTCTAAATTATTCAAGCCCATTGTATGGAAGGAGAACTGGTCAAATAAAATTAAAACCCTTAAAATTTAAATATTTAAAAGAGTTTTTCCCACAGTCGACAGAGGATGAACTTATCTGGCTTTATGCTATATTGGGTGGAGTTCCAAGGTATTTGGAAGTATTTAATTACAAAGGTGATATTTTTGAGGCTATAAGAGAAAATATGCTAAATAGGCAAAGTTTTTTATATGAAGAACCTTTGTTTTTGCTTGAAAGGGAGATTCAAGATATTGGTACTTATTTCTCTCTCATTAAGAGTATTTCTTTGGGCAATCATAAACTTCAACAAATAGCTCAAACCCTTTCCGTTCCTCAGACAAGACTGACAAAATATATAAATACACTGATAGACTTAGATATACTGCGGAGAGAGACCCCTGTAACAGAAGAATATCCTGAAAAAAGCAAAAAAGGATTATATTTTATAAATGATAATTTTTTGAATTTCTGGTTTAAATTTGTTTATCCTTTCAAGGAACAACTAGAACTTGATAATGTGGAATTTGTTTTAGAAAACATAAAGAAAAGAATTATAACTGAGCACATAAGTTTCGTATATGAAGATATCTGCAAGGAATATGTTTGGGAATTGTCACAAAAAGGAGAGCTACCTTTGAAGATAAGCAAAATCGGAAAGTGGTGGGATAAAAACAATGAAATTGATATTGTAGGAATAGACACAACAACTGGCTCTCTTCTCTATGGCGAATGCAAATATACAAATTCTAAAGTAGATATTGATTTGTTCTACTCTCTAAAGCAAAAAGCAAGTAAAGTAAATGCAAAAAATAAAGCCGAGGAGTATTATATTATATTTAGTAAATCAGGATTTACAGAAAGATTCTTGAGTTTTGCCGAAGAAATTGAAAATTTGATTCTTATCACTTTTCCTGAAAGAACAATTTTCAATTTTTGAAGTTATAGGGCTTAATTAAGCCTTTTTTATTTTGTAATGTTAAAGAACAAGAGACCATAAATTTTAGAAAATATCTTTTTATGATATAATTTAATAAAATAAAGAGATAAAGTAGACATTTTTCAAAGTACGGTATAGGAGATGATATAATTGGAAAGTAAAGAAGAATTAAGAAATATTTTAAATAGGCTAAATGAAATAGTGATTTATAGAAGTATCATCAATCATAGTCTGATAAGAAAAATGATTAAAATTTTACAAGAGCTTTCGAAAGAAAAACCCTCTATTGAGCTTATTTATGCTGAATATAGCAGTTTTTACAAAGATATTACTGGATATGCTTTTAAAAGGAGAATTTATAAAAACATTTGGCCTACTTTTTTAGCAGAAGAAATTGCTTACGATGAAAACCCCTTTAGCCGTATTTCAGAAAAATATGGTTTTGATGCTGTGAATGATTTAATGATTAAAACTATCGAAAAAGAAATAGGGATTTTAAAGGAATTTTGCTTTGTAAACATAGCAGAAACTGTAAATAATTTATTAAATACGAAATTGCCTGACTTTGAAAGGTATGTTGATGGGAGCTTTTTCAAGTCAAAGATTAGTTTCACGGAAAATGTCAACACTAGTCATACATTAGAGGATTTATGGGAACTGAAAAAAGATAAATTTGCTGAATATCTATCCAATTATTACCATTCAAACGGCTGTGGCATTTTTGGAAAATATAAAGCTTTTCGATGGGTAAAAGATAATGGAATAGGACGATTAAAAGGAATAGAAAGTGTTGACCCTGTAACTTTTGAGGATTTGATAGGGTATGAAGAAGAGCGGAAAATAGTTATAGAAAACACAGTAGCTTTCTTAAAGGGTTTCCCTGCGAATAATGTGCTTTTATACGGCGATAAAGGTACTGGAAAGTCTTCTACTGTTAAGGCTTTGCTCAATGAATTTTACAAAGAAGGCTTGAGGCTTATTGAAATTAACAAAAATGATGTAGGTGATTTGTCATACATAATTGATATAATTAAAGGCAGGGGAATGAAATTTATATTGTTTTTTGATGATTTATCTTTTGATGAAAGTGAAGTGGAATATAAAGAACTTAAGTCAGTATTAGAAGGTGGAGTAGAGATTTTACCTTCAAATGTAGTAATTTATGCGACGTCAAATAGGAGGCATATTGTCACAGAGAATATAGAGGACAATGAACTTCACAATACAGATGCGAGAGAAGAGAAACTTTCTTTACGTGATAGATTTGGAATAACTGTTACATTTGTTTCACCCAGCCAAGAAGAGTATTTAAAAATTGTTAAAGGATTAGCTCAAAAGCACAATATAGAAATAGAATGGAATCTATTAAAAGAAAAAGCATTGCAATGGGCTATATGGCATAATGGAAGGTCTCCAAGAAGTGCAAAACAATTTATAGACCATTTGAGGTATGAAATATACAAGAAAAATACTGTTTGAGTTTTTGAAGGCTTGCTTTACAGATAAAATAAAATTGCATAACTATAAAGCATGGCTTTTAATTTTTTGAAGTTAGATATATGAGGTATTCTCTATGCAACAATCACAGCCTCTTGACGAAATGAAAGGAGAGATTTATAATATTAACAAATGTATATACTTGTATAGTCTATATTAGTAAGAGAATGGAGGATTAAAGTGGCTGAGTTAAAAGATACGTTGCCCATTTACCATCAAATTAAGCAAATTATACGTGAAAAAATATTGACTAACGAATTAAAACCCGATGATAGAATACCCTCTGAAATAGAGATGGCAAAGTTATATGGTGTTAGCCGTATGACAGTAAGGAATGCACTTAATGAATTAGTAATGGAAGGGTATTTGTACCGAGTTCCGGGAAAGGGAACTTTTGTGGCACGCCCGCGCATCGAAAGGAGCTTTGCGCTATTAACAGGTTTTATGGAAGATATGAGACAGAAAGGATTGCGGCCTTCAAGCAAGCTTTTGAGTTTGAAGCAAATCATTCCAGATTCTGTTTTGAGAAAACGACTTAAACTTTTGCCAAATGAAAAGGTGTTTGAAATAGTGCGATTGCGATATGCGAACGAGGAACCAATTGTTATTCAGGCATCCTATATACCTGTATTTTTTTGTCCCGGGATTGAATCAGAAAATTTAGAGATTTCTTCTTTGTACGATATTTTAGAAGCAAAATATCAATTGGTGCTAGACCATGCCCAGCAACGCTTAGAAGCTACGGTAGCAGATGAAAAGAAAGCTCAATTGTTAGGCATTAAAATAGGTGCTCCTCTTCTCTATATTTATCGTCTCAGTTTTTTGGCTAATGGTACCCCAGTTGAGTTTGTAGAGTCATGGTATCGTAGCGATCGTTATGCATTTGAAGTAATGCTTTACAAAAACTTAAATTTGAGATAAAAGTGAGGTGAAATAATGTAAAACATTTTAAAAATCACTTTTCAAATTAATTTTGAGGGGGATAAAAAATGTTGAGGAGTGCAAAAAAATTAACCATATTTTTGGTGATTATAACTATGGTGCTAAATATGACATCATGTAAAAGCAAAATGCAAACAAGTACGGGGCTTGGAGGAAATACTGGTAGCAAAGAAAAGGTATATAAAGTGGCTATTTTGTTGCCTGGTTCCGTCAATGATGGTGGCTGGAGTGCCAGTGCATATGAAGGTTTAGTAAAGATCGAAAAGGAACTGGGATGTAAGACTGCTTTTACGGAAAATGTAAAAAAAAATGATCAGGTTCAAATAATGAGAGAATATGCAAAAAAAGGGTTTGATATTATTATAGGACATGGGTTTGAGTTTTCTGATGCTTTAAAACAGGTTTCACAAGAGTATCCAAATATTAAATTTGTGGGAATAGGAACAATGGTAACAGGACCTAATTTAGCATCTTTACAATTTAAATATGGAGAATTGGGTTATTTAACAGGTTTCATTGCTGCAAAGTCCACTCATACTAATAAAATCGGTATTATAACTGCCACTAAAGATCCTACTGGGCAAATAGAATTTGATACACTAGAGGCTATCGCAAAGCAAGTAAATCCTAATGTTGCTGTGGCAATAAGTTATACGGGAAGCTGGGAGGATATCTACAAAGCAAAAGAAGCTGCAATAGCGCAAATAGGAAATGGAGCAGATGTGATTATTACTAATAATGATGCTGGGAATCTGGGAGTAATTCAAGCTGCTAAAGAAAAAGGGGTTTTTGTCATAGGGTGGACGGGAGATTATTATAAACATGCACCAGATAATGTACTGACAAGTGCAGTTCAAAAAGTGTCGTTATTAATTTTTGAGGGAGTTAAAGGTTTTCTGGAAAAAGGATTTGAAGGGAAAGTTTATCAATTAGGCTTAAAGGAAGGTGTTCAATATATTGGTGAATATGGAAATACTGTTCCTCAAGAATTAAAGGATGAGGTTAAAAAAATTACCAAAGATATTATTGAAGGGAAAATAAATATTGAAGAAATTTATAAAGTTAAAAAATAGTTACATTTCTATTGCTCTTTAGTAAAATTTGTCTTTGATTTAAGATTTTATTATTTTGACGTTACTAATTTAGTTAAATTTAGTTAAATAGAGTTTAGAGGAGGAATCTATCCAATCAATGGAGACTTTATTAGAATTAAAAGGTATTACTAAAGTATTTGGAGATAATGTGGCGAATGATGGCGTAAATTTAAAAATTTTTAAAGGAGAAATACATGTTTTATTAGGTGAAAACGGTGCCGGCAAAACTACTTTAATGAATTGCATAAGTGGGTTATATATTCCCGACCAAGGTAAAATTTTTTGGGAAGGTAAAGAAATACAAGTTAAAACACCACAGGATGCTGCTAAATGTGGGATTGGCATGGTTCATCAGCATTTTATGCTGGTTGATAATTTAACTGTATTAGAAAATATCTTATTAAGTGGTTTAAGAAAACGTTTTGCTTTTCTTAACAAAAAACAAAAAAAGAGAGAAGTTTTAGAATTAATGAGAAGTTATGGACTGGATGTTGATTTAGATACACAAATTTGGCAACTTCCAGTTGGGTTACGACAACGTGTCGAAATAATCAAGGTTTTATATAATGATGCTAAACTTATCATATTAGATGAACCTACCGCTGTCCTTACTCCATATGAGACAGAAGAATTGTTTAAAGTTTTAAAATTTCTTACTGCCCAAGGGCGATCTGTAATTTTTATTACTCATAAATTAGAAGAAGCACTTAGAATTGGGGACAGAATTTCAGTTATGCGGAGAGGCAAAATCGTGCATACATTTTCTTCTACAAATGTTGACAAAAATCTTTTAGTTCGTTTAATGATGGGAGAAGAAATAGAGGAAATAAAAGGAAAGAAAAGTAGCAAAGTAAAAAAGGACAAAAGAGAAATAATATTAGAAGTTAGAGATTTATATGTAAAAAATGACCAAGGTACTATAGCTGTAAAAGGGATTTCACTGGAAGTCGGAAAAGGAGAAATTTTGGGAATTGCAGGAGTTGCAGGAAATGGTCAAAGTGAATTGGTAGAAGCATTGGCAGGATTGCGTTTGGCAATAAAAGGAAATGTTTACTTTAAAAATAAGGATATAACTAATGCACCTCCACGGTTATTGCGTGATTTAGGAATAGTTCATATTCCAGAAGATCGTCATAAACATGGTATGATTGGGGAATTTTCAGTAAAGGAAAATTTTTTAATTGGGTCTTATTATCGCTATCCATTTTCAAAAAGAATGAGACTGCAACATGAATATATTGAAAAATATGCAAGAATGCAGATAAAAAAATACAATATTAAGGTTTCTGATATTCGAATGAAAGCAAAATATCTTTCAGGAGGAAATCAGCAAAAGCTAATTTTAGCAAGAGAATTGAGCAAATTTCCTGAACTGATAATAGCTGCTTATCCCACTAGAGGATTAGATATCTTTGCTACAAAATTTGTACATGAAAAACTCCTTGAATATCGAGACAAAGGGGCTTCTATCATTTTTGTATCAAGCGAATTGGATGAATTAATGGAAGTAAGTGATAGAATTATTGTATTGTTTAAAGGTGAAATAGCAGGTTCATTATCCGCAAAAGAAACTGATAAGAAAACTCTTGGTTTTTTAATGGCGGGTGAGACTCTATTATTTAGTGAAAGGAAGTGACATATGAGTAATAGAAATTTAATTAGTTTTCTAAGAGTTTTTGAAAAAGATAGTGTTATAGAAAGTGTCATAACTCCAATTATAGGGCTTGTAGTTGGTTTATTGATAGTTGCCATTATAATTTTATTAGAGGGTGTAAATCCAATAACAGCATATCAAGAATTAATTTTTGGAGCAATAGGAACTAAAATAAATTTATTTTCAACTTTATTAAAATTTATACCACTTTCATTTACCGGTTTAGCTGTTACCTTAGCATACAGAGCTGGGGTTTTTAATATTGGTGCTGAAGGACAGCTTTATATAGGTGCATTAGTTGCAACCTGGGTGGCTATAAAAGTTAATCTACCCTTTTATCTTCCTTCTTTATTGGCATTGATTTCGGGCATGATAGTAGGGGGCTTTTTTGCTTTTATCCCGGCATATTTAAAAGTAGAAAAAGGTATTAATGAAGTGCTTACTACTATACTGATGAATTATGTTGGTATCAATATAGTGGGCTTTTCTGTGAATAGTTTTCTTATGGAAAAAGGGCAGACAGCGCCACAAAGCCCATTAATTGAAAGGAGTGCACATTTACCAATAATCGCTAAATTAGAAGGGATACATTTGCACATAGGTATTGTGTTAGTTTTTGTAATTGCCTTTTTAATGTACGATATATTTTGGAATACTACGTGGGGATTTGAAATTAGGAGCGTTAGTATTAACATTGAAGCCTCAAAATATGGTGGAATTAATGCAAAGAAAGTCATAATGATAGTCATGTTTGTTAGTGGAGCTATTGCTTCATTGGCAGGAAGTACAGAAGTTCTGGGTGTACAGTATCGCTTGATGGAAAACTTCATGACTGGTTATGGGTACGATGGTATTACAGTAGCTTTGCTGGGAGGTTTAAATCCCTTGGGAGTTCTTGCTGCGGCATTTTTTTTAGGTGCGTTGCGTAATGGAGCTTATTCCATGCAAATAGCTACGGGGATACCAATTTCAATTATATATGTAGTTCAGGCGTTAGCGATATTGAGTATTATCAGTGCTTCGGCTTTATACAAGAAATTTTTAGCAGAAAATTAAAAGGAGGGCATTCTGGAATGATTGACATTCTATTGGCTATTTTAAATATTAGCTTTTTGCAGGCAATTGTAAATATGTCAACTCCTCTTTTGCTTGCTGCCATAGGAGATATTTATTCTGAGCGAGCCGGTGTATTAAATATTGGATTAGAAGGGATGATGTTAGTTGGTGCTTTTAGTTCTTTTGTAATCTCATATCACTTTAATAATCCTTATATAGCCTTAATTATTACAATTATTATAGGATTTGGGTTGGGAATTTTTCATGCTTTTTTTACTGTTACTTTGAAGGCTGATCAGGTCATTACTGCACTGGGAGAGAATATTTTGGCACTGGGTCTTACTAGTACTTTATATAGAATTATTATAGGAGTTACAGAGATTCAGCCTGAATGCCAAGGATTGCCTGTACTTTATATTCCAGCTATTAATAGGATGCCTGTTGTTGGTGATATTATGTCGGGAAGTACAATTTTAGTATATATTGCATTTTTGATGCCAATTATTACTTATGTAATTTTTGAATATACGTCATTTGGTCTATCAATTAAAGCTGTGGGTGAAAATCCAAAAGCGGCAGACAGCATGGGGATAAATGTAAATGTTATTAGATATATAGCGGTAATTATTAGTGGTATATTTGCTGCCTTAGGAGGAGCAAGTCTAACAATTGGGGGATTAAAATATTTTTTTGATAATATGACAGCGGGGAGAGGATTTATAGCATTTGCAGCTGTAATTTTTGGACGGTATACACCTTTAGGAGTTTTTATGGGGACGTTGCTTTTTGGATCTTCTGATGCTTTTCAGTTACGATTGCAAACCTTAGGTATACAACTTCCATACCATATATTCACATCAATACCGTATATAGTTACGTTACTGGCAATGATATTTTCTAGACAAACTTCCTTTTCGCCGAAAGCATTGGGAAAAGCTTACGTTCGTTCTTCCTGAATTTTAAAAAAAGGTATAGAAGAATTTTTAAAACAGTTCTATTGACAAATGGTTGAAAGTGAGGTAGAATTGTAGTTAGTTAATACATGTATATACAAGTATGTACCTATCTTATTAGAATAATTGAAAGGATGATTTCGGTGGAGAAGACAAGAAGAATGAGAAGAATATTTAAAAAAGATGGTAAAGCTTTTATAGTGGCAATGGACCATGGAACTGTTGATGGTGCATTGCCTGGTATAGAAAAACCTAGTGAAACCATTGAAAAAATCATTAAAGGAGGAGCAGATGCAGTAATTGTAAATGTAGGAGTTGCAAAAAAATTTGCCGACAAGCTTGCTGACATAGGACTAATATTGAGGCTGGATGTGCCGCCTACATTCTTAAATGAAGGTCATGAAACCAGATTAATATATGAAGCAGAGTATGCGCTTAAATTGGGGGCAGACGCAGTAATTGTATATGTAGGTATAGGAAAAGAAGTAGAAAATACTGCTTTTTCAGCGCTAGGTAGAGTAGTTAAATATTGTGATGAAGTAGGGCTTCCTGTATGTGCAGAAGTAGTACCGGGTGGATTTGATGGCGATATTTCATTAAGAACATTAGATAACATTGCTAAGACTACGAGAATTGTATGCGAATTAGGGGCAGATTTTATAAAGGCACCATATGTTAAAGGTTTTGAAAAGGTTACCCAAGAGACATTTTGCCCTATTGTGATTCTTGGGGGCCCTAAGCAGGAGGATGAAATGGGTTTTTTGGCAATGATCTCTGATTCAATTAGCGAAGGAGGAAAAGGAGTAGCAATGGGAAGAAACATTTGGGGGCACAGAGATCCGCTGAATATGACTAGAGCTGTTGCTGCACTTATTCATCAAGGGTTAAAAACAGAAGAAGCATATCAAATTTTAAAGGGGGATAATTTATGAAAGCGGCTGTAATGGTAAAACCAGGCAAAATTGAACTTATTGAGTTACCTATTCCTAAAATGGAAGAAGACGAAGTATTAATAAAAGTAAAAAATGTAGGAATTTGTACTTGGGAACGCCGGTTTTATGCAGGGGCATATACAGATTTCCCTTTTATAGGCGGTCATGAAATTTGTGGAATAGTGGAAAAGGTTGGTACCAAGGTTAGCCAAAAATTAGAAGTAGGAGATAAGGTGGTTATAGCAGCTTTAAAGAGATGTGGAGAATGTTATTACTGCAGAAGAGGATACGATAATCAATGTGAATATTCCGATGCATTGGAGCAAAGAATTCCAGGATATTATGGACCTGCTGGCTTTGTAGAGTATATGGTTGTGAGGGGCTATGAAGTTTACAAAATTTCTGAGGAAGTAAGTTGTGAAATCGCTACATTAGCAGAACCGTTAGCATGCGTAACTCATAGTATTGATGTGGCTAATCCTGAAATAGGAGATTATGCTGTTGTATTGGGAGCAGGTATAATGGGGATTTTGCACATGTTTTTAGCAAAACAAAGAGGTGTTACAGTTATAGTTAGTGAACCCAATGTTGAAAGAAGAGAAAAAGCTTTAAAGTTAGGAGCAGATTATGTAGTAGACCCAATGAATGAATCATTGGTTGATAAAGTTTACGAAATTACCGATGGACGTGGTGTGGAATTAGTTTTTTATACTGCAGGAGGAAAAAAAGCAATTAACGACGGTATAAATTCTCTTGCGATCAGAGGTAAGATGGTAATTTATGGTTCAACCAGCAAAGAAGATTTGATTACTTTGGATCCTAAAATATTTCATTATAGAGAAATAGTTTTAACAGGTGTAACTAAGCATACTAAAGAGAGTTTTAGGAAAGCAGCTGAAATTATATCAACTCAAAAATTGCCCCTTGGAGAATTAATTACGGCAAAATATCCTTTTACAGAAATCAATAATGCCTTTGTGAAAGCAGAAGATCTAAGTATGTATAGAGTAGTGGTGGAGTTTTAAGGATATTTATGGAAGAAAAATAAAAACGTTTATCTCTATAGGGGAGGTATTGACATGGAAGAAATTTTATTTATAGGTTTTGATATAGGTACGCTTGGTTCCAAAAGTGTTCTGGTAAATAAAGAAGGGGAAGTTATTGCAAAAAAACAGATGCCTCATGATATCTTTGCACCAGAAGTAGGTTATAAAGAGCAAAATTGTAATACATGGTGGGAAGAATTTAAAGAGAGTATAAAATATTTTTTGTCATTACCTAATGTAAAACCTTCTAATATAAAAGCTATAGGGATAACTGGACATGTTCCGACCTTGTGTTGTATTGATGAAAATGGAAATCCAATAAGGCCCGCAATTTTGTATTCGGATGCAAGAGCGGAAAAAGAAGTTATTTTTCTGCGTGATGAATGGAAATTACCAGTTACTCTTCTTAATATGCTTCCTAAAATTTTGTGGTTAAAAAATAATGAAAAAGAAACTTATCAAAAAACAAAAAAGGTTTTAGCTCCTCATAATTATATAGTATCTAAATTGACAGGTTCTTATGTAATGGACTTTGACACAGCGAGTATAGTAGGTGGAATATTAGATTTGGATAAAATGAATTGGAATGAGGAACTTATAAATTCTATAGGAATAGATAGAGATATTTTACCTGACGTGAGGCCTGCTTCACTAGTAGTAGGACGTGTAACTGATACAATAAGTAGGGAAATTGGATTATCGTCAGATACTTTAGTAATTGCAGGAACAGGAGATTCTTTTTCTTCAATGATAGGTGGAGGATGTCTACACAAAGGAGATATGATGATTTATCTAGGGACTACGGCAACTGTGATTTATACTTCCACTTCTCCCAAAGAGCTAATATCTACCTATCATTTTGGAAAAGGAAGAGCAGAGTTTGTAGGCAAGATTTTTTCCTGTGGTGAATCTTTAACTCATTTACGAGAAACGTTGCGGTACTCAGATTGGGAGGAATTAAATCAAGAAGCGGGAAAAATCATAGAAGGTTCAGAAGGTTTGTATTTTTTACCTCCTTTTAGGGAACAGGTAGGAAATTCATTTTTTGGAACAACTTCAGAGTTTATTATGGGCTTAGAAAGTAAGCATACACAGTTTCACTTATTTAGGTCATTGTTAGAAGGGATATCATATAATTTAAAGTATAATTTTAGTCAGCTAAATAAGCCAGTAAATCACATAAATATAGCGGGAGGAGTGGCAAATAGCAAAGTAATGAGAGAAATCATAGCTAATGTACTAGAATTACCTGTCTTTTATTATCCTCACAATAGTGCTGCGGTAGGAATTGCTTTTCTGGCTGGTTATTCTAGCGGTTTTATTGAAAAGTTTGAAGACGTTTCTACAAAATGGTTTGTTAAGCCGGTTATAATTTCTCCCGAACCAAAAAAAATAAATAAATACAGGGAGTTATATGATATTTATTTGGAATTGAAGCGGAAATTAGAAGAAGTTGATAATAATATGTATATTAAATTTGCAAAAGGAATCAGGAGATAAGTTTATGATGTCTTGGCTGACAAAAATAAGAAGATAAAAGAAGATGATATTGCAAAAGGATATGGTAATTTTGTGCAATTTTTAAAAAAGGAGATGATACGAGTGAGCTTACAGCGGCCAACGGAGTTTAATGTAGAGGAGATAAAATTGATATTGCTGTTTGACAATACACAAAAGATGGGGTATAGCAAAAAATTTTTAGAATGTGAAAAGATAGAAAAGGTTTACGGAAACTTAGTATTTGGTGAAACACCAGCAGATAGGGCTTTAACGTATGCTTGTTTTGTGATGTCAATCGATGGGAAAATAGCCTTTGAAGATTCTCATTTAGGGCCATTGATAGCTAGAACAAATTTTCTTGACCCATCAGGGGCAAAAGCAGATTATTGGATTTTAAACATGTTAAGAGGAATTTCAGATGGTATTATAATTGGAGGGGGGACTCTATCTGAACATCCAGATTACACTGGAACAATTTTTGATATAGACATTGTAAATGCGCGCATAAAAGCAGGTATGCCAATCGCACCATGGACAATAATTGTGTCTAACTCTGGAAGAAGAATTCCTTACAAAAATCGAGTTTTTACAGATAAAGAAGTCCCTATTTTGATTAACACATCACCAGAAGGATTTAAAAATTTAGAAAAAGAGATAATACATCCCTATTTTGTAATTGATCATTCTGACCTTTCAACTGTAAGAAAACAAGTAGAAGATAATAAAGAAAAGATTGCTGTACTTGTTACTGGCACTGACAGCAGTTCAGATGGGGAAATTCTCTTTAAAGTTTTAAAAGCCATGGGTGTAGAAAAAGTTTTAGTGGAATCTCCGAGCTATGTTCACTATTTAATGGGGAAAGGATTACTTGATGAGATATTTATAAACACCTCTGCTATTTTTGTAGGAGGTAAATGCGCAAGCATTGGATGGAATAATGAACCTTTTACTTCCACCAATCATCCACATGCTGAAGTAGTTTCTATTCATATACATAAGGCAAATTTCATTTACACTCGTTATAAGCTTATATATGGAATTATAAATAAAAGTTAAATAGCAAATTTTAGGTATTTTACTAACTATTTTTTTTGAAGTACGTCTATGAAGGGAAAAGGAGATGATACAAGTGAGCTTACAGCGGCCAACGGAGTTTAATGCCGAGGAGATAAAATTGATATTGCTGTTTGACAATACACAAAAGATGGGGTATAGCAAAAAATTTTTAGAATGTGAAAAGATAGAAAAGGTTTACGGAAACTTAGTATTTGGTGAAACACCAGCAGATAGGGCTTTAACGTATGCTTGTTTTGTGATGTCAATCGATGGGAAAATAGCCTTTGAAGATTCTCATTTAGGGCCATTGATAGCTAGAACAAATTTCCTTGACCCATCAGGGGCAAAAGCGGATTATTGGATTTTAAACGTGTTAAGAGGAATTTCAGATGGTATTATAATTGGTTCCGGGACGCTTGTCAAAGAACTAGACTATAGAGGCAGGATTTTTGATACAGATATTGTAAATGCGCGTATAAAAGCAGGTATGCCAATTGCACCATGGAAAATAATTGTGTCTAACTCTGGGAGAAGAATTCCTTATGAACATCGAGTTTTTACAGATAAAGAAGTCCCTATTTTGATTAACACATCACCAGAGGGATTTAAAAATTTAGAAAAAGAAATAATACATCCATATGTTGTAATTGATTATTCTGACTTATCGACGGTAAGAAGTCAAGTAGAAAATAATAAAGGGAAGATTGCAGTTATTATTACTGGCAGTAATGGCATTTCAGATGGGCATGTACTCTTTAAGGTTTTAAAAGCTATGGGAATAGAAAGAGTTTTAGTGGAACCACCGAGTTATACTCACTATTTAATGGGGGAAGGATTACTTGATGAGATATTTATAAACACCTCTGCTATTTTTGTAGGAGGTAAATGCGCAAGCATTGGATGGAATAATGAACCTTTTACTTCTACCAATCATCCACATGCTGAAGTAGTTTCTATTCATATACATAAATCAAACTTTATTTACGTTCGGTACAAGCTTAGGTATGGCATTACTAATATGGCGTCACCTAAGAAGTATCTATAAGAGAAAATTAGGATGCAAATTAAAGAATTCCTTAAGAGAAGGGATTAAAGTTTTAGGATCATATAAATCTTTAGACTCGGCAGCAGATTTAGCAGTATTGACATTTAAAGAATCATCGTCATAGAAACTAATATGCTGAATAATGCCTAAGCCAATCTCCAAATCTTTGAGGAAAATGGATTTAAATCTAGAGAATTGAGAAGGATGAGGGACTCTTTTAAAGCCACAAAGCTCTCTTAATTCTTTAGATAGCTTAAGAACATGGACAAGGAGTTGAACAGTAGGGATAGAGAGAATTTTTTGGATAAATAAAGCAGTGAGCATAGATTCAAGAGAAAAATCTCTATGACGTCCAAAGTGGGAATAATAGTGGGCATAAAAAGAAGATGGAATAAGTTCAGATAAATCAACAAAAGATTCAAAGAGTTTAATAAACTTGGGTTTATCTTCTTCAAAGAAGGATTGAACATCATCGTAAATATCGGAGAGAGAAAGTTGTTTAGCTTTGATTTTCATAGGATTTCCTCCATTTCTTTTTGGGATTTGGTTCTCTATATAAATTCGACGAAAGTGGAGGAATTCCTTTGAAAATATATAGCAGAATCCCTTAATCCATAAGGATTTTGGGATTCTGCAAAGACCTAAAAAATATAAAAAGGAGGAAAAGTGAGATGAGCGAAAGTAAAAAAATAGCTTGGTTTACCCCAGGGGATGTAGATGCAGCATTGGGAGTCTTTTTTGACGGTTTTTCTAAAATTATTATAGGAGTTACAGTAATAACCGGTGTTATGAAAATGCCATCAGAAATTCTTTTTGGCAAAATTATTTCAGCAACAGGATTGGCAGTACTTATTGCATTGATCTGGAATACTTACTTGGCAAGGAAAACCGGCTTTCGCACCAAAAATTTTTCAATTACAGCTCTTCCTGGTGGTGTAGCAGTTGGAACATTTTTTGTAAGACTTTTTGCTGTGATGTTACCTGTATACTTTGCAACTAAAAGCTATGAAATGGCATGGAAAGTTGGAGTTATGTCAAATATTTTTCATTCACTTTTATTACTTTTATTTGCATTTACAGTAGAATACATTTTAAAATATGTTCCTACCCAAGCTATATTTGGAGGATTAGCGGGTGGTTCAGTAGCATGGCTAATTTTAGCTACTTTGGGCGATGCTTATGCATATCCAACTGTTATTATTCCTGCTTTATTCATACTTTTAACCTTATATTTTGGTAAATTAGAAATCAAAAATCTTTCTCCAGGTATTGTAGGAGTAGGAATTGGTACGATTATAGCGTGGCTTTCAGGAGCAATGAATGGTAGTGCAGTAATAGATTCTTTTAAGACTCTTGGTTTTTACATTCCTTTGCCGCAAATGAGTTTTATGGCTACAGATGTAATAAATGTAGCACTGAAGTATCTGCCAATTACAATAGCATTTGCTTTTGCAGATACAATTTCCGGTATTCAAGCAATAGAGCAAGCAGCTGCAGGAGGAGATAAATACAACGTTAAAGAGACACTTGTTGGCCTTTCTATAGCGAATTTGATAGGCGCTTTTATAGGTAATCCGTTTTCTATATCTTATTATTGGGGACATCCTGCATGGAAAAGAGCTAAAGCTGGTGCGACTTATCCGCTTTTCGTTGGCATATTTTATGTTATACTTTGTGCTACGGGAATAGTGGCAATTGCTACTTCGATTTTGCCTTCTGCTGCTACGATAATACTTATAATATATGCAGGAATAACTTCTTTTTCACAGGCTTTCGAGGTTAATGAAAAAAAGTATTTTCCAGCGATTTCAATTGGTGTGGCAATACCAATTTTTGAATTGATATATGGAAAAATAAACAACGGAATTGAAGGAGCTAAAATTGCTATAGGAGAAGCGCTGAAAGCAAATGGGATTGATTTTTCGTTAGATAATATTGTTGTTTCTACTGATCATCTTGCTCAAGCAGGAGTTTCTAAAGGATATTTACCTCTTTCCCAAGGCTCAATGCTTATTGCAATAATATATACTGCTATACTTACTTTTATAATTGATAGAAAATGGTTAGGAGTATCCGGAAGTTTTTTAGTCGCAAGTATTTTTTCTTTCTTTGGCTTGATTCATGCAGATGGTGTAGCTATTAATGCTGCTCCGACTTATACAATGATTTATTTATTAATGAGTGGCTTATTTGCAGCAATTTACTTTTTAACAAAAAACGAAAGCAAAAAAATAGAGGAGGAAAATACATAAGAATGTAGATGAAGGCAATTTACATTCTTTTAGTCTGGCACCCTTTAAATACACTTTCTCTCTTTATATTTCTATTTTATCCTGTTCGAGTTAAAGTGTCTACAATAATATACTAACACCAGTTTCTTTTTAATTCACTAATGAAAGAACTGAGAGTTTTTTCTCATGTAACTGTCTCTTTTAAAGACTTTACAATCATATTGAAAAGAATAGTGAAAATGAAGATATAAATTTTCCTATTAAAAAATTATTTAAAAAAGTTAAAAAATTTCTAGGCACAGTTTAAAAATGAAATAACCTTTATTTTCCACAGTATAAAGCATGGCTTTTAATTTTTGAAAATTAGATATATAATAAAGGTAAGTAATTTGATAACGGAGGGATGAAGTGATGAAATTTTTTCTTGACACTGCAAATGTTGACGAAATAAGAGAAGCTAATGCATTAGGTGTAATATCAGGTGTTACTACAAACCCATCTCTTATTGCCAAAGAAGGAAGAGATTTTATTGAGGTAGTAAAAGAAATTACTCAAATTGTAGATGGTCCTATAAGTGCAGAAGTTATAAGCGATGACCATGAGGGTATGATTAAGGAAGCAAGAGAATTGGCTAAGATACATAAAAATATAGTAATAAAAATTCCTATGACGGCTGAAGGTCTAAAAGCAGTAAATGTTCTTTCCAAAGAAGGAATTAAAACAAATGTGACGCTAATATTCACAGCAAATCAAGCATTACTCGCAGCTCGTGCAGGTGCGACATATGTAAGTCCTTTTGTAGGAAGGCTTGATGATATAAATACAGATGGGATGCAGATTATTGAGGATATTGTTACGATATTCAATAATTACGACATAGATACAGAGATAATAACTGCAAGTGTAAGACATCCTATACATGTTTTACAGGCAGCAAAACTAGGGGCACATATAGCGACAGTACCATATAAAGTGCTCATGCAGATGGTAAAACATCCGCTTACAGATGCGGGAATAGAAAGATTCAAAGAGGATTGGAGAAAAGCAGGGCTTAAAATATAAATTGATAAAAAAGCAGGGTAGAATTAGGGAATCTATCCTGCTTTTTAAGTTATTTAAGAGTAATTTTGAGAATATAGATAGTAAGAGGTGGTTAGTGTGAGAAAGCCTTTTACTATTTTGTTATATTTGTTAGTGATATTTTTTCTTATATATTGGCCTTACTATATGAATCTTTATGAAAAAGAACAAATACAAGAAAAAAATCAGACAGAAGAGGAGTTTAGGGGAATAATAACTTTTTGGGATTTTCCTCATCCTTCAATTAAAGACCCGGGAGGATTTGAATTTATAAAAAAGAAAATAGAATTATTTCAGTACAAATACCCGGGTGTGGTAATAGATTTTGAGCCTCTTTCATACAAAGACGGATATGAAAAAATGATTAACTCTTCCAAAGATGGTTCTTTGCCAGATATTTTACCTATTGGGGCAGACTTTTACTTTATTTCAAATGATTATTTAAGCCCTATTAATAAATATGTAGATGAAGAGTTTAAGAAGCAATACAAGGAAGGCGTTATTGACGTTATAAGCTATAAAGGCAATATTTATGGAATGCCTTTAGGAATGTATACTAATGTTCTTTTTTTAAATGTTGATATGTTTGCCGAAAAAGAAATTCAATTGCCTGAAAATGGGGAATGGAATTACGAAGAATTTGTTGATAGTATGGAAAAACTCACCTACACTGAAGGGAAAAAGGATAAAAAACATTTTTATGGATTAGGCCTTTCTCTTGTGCCTTATAGCTATAATTTATGGGGGTTTTTACTTTTGGATGGTGCGAGGGCTTTTGACAAAGAAAAGTATTCTTTTTTTGGCCCTCAAGCAGTTTCAGGAGTGCAAAAAGTTTTGGATTTATTCAATAAATATAAGGTGGTAAATCCTGTTTCACTTGAGGGAGACAGAGAAAAATTATGGCAAGACTTTATTACTACTAAAAACACTGCTGTATTAATAGAAGAAAGCTATAAAATAGCACAGCTTAAAAATTTACAGTCAAAAGAAAAGCTGTTTGAGTTTGATGTAGCGATGTATCCTGAAGGGGAAAGCGGCATCCCACTGACATTATCACCTAAAATATATGCCTATGGTATAAAGAAAGAAAAGGATGAAAAAAAGCTTGAAATGGAATATAAGTTTATAAAGTTTATTACAGAAGACCAACAAAAGGTAATTGAATTAGGTTATGTACCAGTTAAAAAAGACAAAATTATTGAAGACGATAAAATGAAAAGAATTGAATTAGCTACTAATTATACAAGTATCATCCCACAATTTGGCGGATGGAGTAAAATAAACAACACAGTGATAGAAAAAGTAAAAGAAGGGATAAAGAATAACAAAAATGCCTTTGATATAACAGAGGAAATAAAAAACAGTGTGAGTCAGTAAAGGGTATTTATAGTTTTTTTATTATGATGATAGGGTTGGACACTTTCTTTTTATTGGCATATACTTTCTTTATCCCCTTTAATGTGACACATTTAATGAAGAGTTTCTTTCAAAGAGAAAAAATGCTTTTGAATAATAGGTCCGTTATTTAATATAACTTTTTTACCATCCTATTTTTTATTGGTGTGATAAATAAACTGGTATTATTATTTTTTTACTGTATCGTAATATCTAAGAGTGTCTCTTAATATTTCCTGGGCTATTGGCGCGGCTACTTCTCCTCCCATATACCCATTTTGCGTTGGATTTTTAACAAGAACTAATACGGCAATTTTTGGGTTTTCAACTGGTGCAAATCCGGCAAATGATGCTACGTATTTTCCTGGAGCATAATTTTCCGTTGTACCTGTTTTTCCACCTACTGTATAGCCAGGTACTTGTGCTGCTTGAGCAGTGCCTTCTGTTACTGTTTTTTCAAGTATATACTTCATTGTATCGGAAGTTTTTTTAGAAATTACCTGTCTGACTATTTGAGGTTTATATTCTTTAATTATTTTATCTCCCTCTTCAATATATTTTACAATATGTGGAACCATGAGGTTTCCACCGTTTATTACAGCGGAAAAAGCCGTAATCATTTGAATAGGAGTCACGGCAATTCCCTGACCAAATGACATAGTGGCGAGGTCTACGGGGTATACTTTTGACTTTAGCAAAATCATTCCACTGGCTTCGCCGGGCAGTTCAATCCCCGTAGGCGAGCCAAAACCAAAAGCATATATGTATTTATAAAAAGTGTCAAGGCCTAAACGTTCTACCACCTGCATAAAAACTGTATCACTTGATTTTTCAATAGCTTGCGAAAAAGTTATATCTCCCAAAACTGTCCAACTTCTAATTTTTCTACCGGAGACTATATAATACCCAGGGTCATAGAATTTTTCGTTTGGCGTAACTACAGCTGATTCTAATGCTGCAGAAGCGGTTATCACTTTAAATACCGAACCGGGTTCGTAAATACTTGATATTGCAGGATTTGACCAATATTCTTGTGAAGGTACATCTTGCGGATTATTTGGGTCAAAATCAGGCAAGTTAGCCATTGCAAGTATTTCACCCGTTTTTGGATTCATAACTATTGCTGTTATACCATCTTGCGGTTTATACTTTTCATAGCCATTTTTTATAGCTTTTTCTGTATAACTTTGTATTACAGAATCAATTGTGAGGACAATATTATTACCATTTGTAGGTTTGTAAAGCTTGCTTGGGACTCCTACTTTTCTACCTTCTGCATCAACAAGAGAGATTTCACGACCAGGTACACCACTTAAGTATTTATCTAAAGAATATTCAAGGCCATACAAACCGTTGCCATCAATTCCTGCAAAACCTAATACTTGTGATAGCATTTTGCCGTTGGGATAATTTCTCATAAAAGTATCTTCTACATATATGCCTGGTATGTTAAGACTTTTTATTTTATTTATATTTTCAAGAGGAATGGACCTGCCAAGTACAGCCCATTCTGATTTTTTATTTGAAAGAATTTTATAAAGTGAATCTTTGTCCATATTTAAATATTTATAGAGTTCTTCAGAAACTTTTTCTGGGTTTTTTATAAATTTAGGAGCCGCAAATACATCTCCTGCTGGAACATTACAAGCAAGTATATTCCCGTTTACATCATAAATATTGCCCCGTTGAGGTTTTAATGTGATATCAGCAGTACTTTGCCTTTCGACCGCCATGGCAAGTTTTTCAGAGTTTATACCCTGTATCCATATAAGCCTTACAATAAGTGCGAAAAACATGATAGTAAGAAAGACGAATATGGTAAATGTTCGCTTTTTTACATATGATGTCAATTTTATTCTAACCCCTTTTTATAAAGATTTTGTTTATCCAATATAATTATACCATAGATATTTTGTGGTATAATTAGATAAAAAGATAAAAATAATTAAGCTTTATTAAATGCTAAGCAAAAATCATAAATCCAAACCGAAAAACAGTCTTTAATATGTAGCCTTTTCACTTGTGTTTTTGTTTAAAAAATGTATAATATTATTATAGAGAAAAATTAAATAACGGTGATGAAGCTCACCTTATTGCCGTGAAGGCTAATGGCTTCTACGCGCTTTCGTAGAGGCCATTTTTGTTTATTTGACAAAAAAGAAAGGATGAGAATCTGCATGAAGTTAGAATTTATTCCATTGTATGAGGTTTTTAAAAAATATAAGGGAGGTTGTCCAATATGCAAGGTTATAAAAGACGAAGAAAAAGCCTATTGTGAGCATTTGTTTGAAGATGAGGTTTTAAAAGACCCTGAAATGTATGTCAAAATAAGAGAGACAAATTTCTGCCATTATCATTTGGAATTATTGAATAATTCATATGATAAATTGGGTTTGGCAATTGCATTAAAAGCAAATATCAGTTATAAATTGCAGCAAATCAGGGAAAAACAAAAATCTTCAAAGAAAAAAAGGGAAAAAGAAGCAAAAAACAAATGCCTTATTTGTGATTATTTAAGTGAAAGAGATAAATACCAGATGCATATATTGATAGATATTTTACATGCTGATAAAGATTTTGTTGAAAGGCACTGTGAAGGCTTGTCTAGATTATGTTTCCACCACCTGAATATGCTTATGGAAGTTGCAAAGGATATTACACCGCAAATTGAGAAAATATTTAAAATAAATGAAGCTGCAATTGAAAAGAATATAAGTGACCTTGAATGGTTTATAACAAAATTTGATTATAGATTTCATGATGAACCGTGGTATGACTCTAAGGATTCAATTGAAAGAGCATTGAAATTATTAAAGGGTGGTTATTATGATTAAAATTTCTTTTGACATTACTGAAGAAAGTTTTGAAGAAATTAGGGAATTAATTGAGAATTTTAAAAAAGATGGTTTTACAGAAGAAGACGCATATAGAGCTATTTTTGAAATGGGGATTAAAGTATATCAAATAGAACGGGATAATCCTAATGAAGATGACTTAAGAAGACGCTTATTTCTACATGGCGTCTAACACATCTGCACGAAATTTAAAATTTCCAGTTGATGCGTGACAACCAAACACTTGAAATAATATTAAAGGTTATGAGTCTGAAAATAGATATCTTAAAAAAAAAACTTTAGGTATAAGGGTTGATGAATGATGAGATATATATGTCCTGTGTGTTTTAAAATAGCTGAAATTGAGAAGAAAGTGCTCAAATTGGTGGATATGATTTTAAAATATATCAGATGATGATTACAGTGAAAAACTTATAAAAGCCATAAATCATCCGGATTATAATGTCGCTTATATGGCTGCGAAGATAATCGGAGAACTTAAAATAAAAAAGGCAGAAGAGGAATTGATAAAGTATTTGCAAAACAGCGTAAAAACAAGAAAGGACCCGTATATTGAGCAGATGGTTGTATGGGCTCTTGGAGAAATTGGCGGTGAAAAGGCCTACAAATTTCTTTCAAAAAATAGAGATAAATTCTCAATTTTAACAAAAAATATCATTGAAGATTCTCTAGAGAAAATTAAAACAAGAATGGGGAATAAGGAGGGTAAAGCAATTGGAAAATAGGGAAGAAAAAAATAATGAAAATAATAACATTAAAGTCTTGGGATGGGTAGCATTTTTTGGAGGATTAAGCCAGGATATGATTGTACCTATTTTGCCTACTTTTTATACTCAAATTCTTGGATTGAGCAAGGAAATGGTAGGCTTAATAGAGGGAAGTGTTACTACAGTTGTCAGTATCATGAGAATAATATCCGGAATAATTTCAGATAAAGTTGGAAAAAGGAAATCTATTGTGTTCATTGGATACTTACTTTCTGCCATTGGAAGAGTATTATTACCGTTGACAAATGGTGCTGCAATGGCTTTTGGATTAAGACTAATTGACGGTATTGGAAAAGGTACAAAAGATGCGCCAAGAGACGCACTTGTAGCGAAATCTTCTAAAATGAAAAGCATGGGTTTTTCCTTTGGGTTTCAAAGAATGCTTGATACATTAGGGTCTTTTCTTGGACCATTGATTACTGCCGGCTTGATGATACTATTTGCCAATTATATGGATTCTATAAGGTACAGGTTGATATTCTTAATTGCAGGGCTTGTGGCTTTTATCACAATAATACTCATAGGGTTATTTGTGGTGGAGCAAAAAGGAGAGAGAGTGAGTTCATCTTTTAAGCTTGATTTATCTATTTTTAAAGGAAAATTTCTGCTATTTTTCATTGTGATGCTTGTGTTTACCCTTGGTAATAGCAGCGATGCGTTTTTAATTTTAAGAGCGCGAAGTGTGGGTGTAAAAGAGTCAACAATACCGATAATTATAGCTATGTTTAATCTGTCTTATGCTTTATTGTCAGTACCGAGTGGAGTATTATCCGACAGAATAGGAAGAGTTAATGTAATAAGATTAGGCTGGATTATTTATGCAGTCACATATTTAGGTTTTGCATTAGCGAAATTGCCATGGCATATTTGGGCTTTATACTTAATATATGGAGTTTATTATTCAACAACTGAAGGTGTTGCAAAGTCTCTTGTTGCACATATAGTGGATGAGAGCAATAGAGGAACTGCCTTTGGATTGTATAATGCATCAATGGGGCTGCTTGCAATTCCTGCAAGTTTTATTGCTGGATATTTGTGGGATAAAGTATCTCCTGCTGCACCCTTTTACTTTGGAGCAATATGCTCTTTAGTTGCGGTTATTTTAATAACACTAATTTTATCCTCAACCTTTTGAATTGTTAGATTCTTTCTATGAAGAATATTATCACTTTATGGATCCGGTAGTGGAGAGGTTTTCTGAGGAAATAAGGTTTTACATTATTTATCTTGATTTTACAAAAAAGTTTAAACAATTAGGATTAAGTTTTTGTTATCCTGAAATTACGACAAATAAAGAAGAAGTTTATTTGTACGAAGGATTTGACCTTGCTCTTGCGCATGACAAAGTTACAAAGGGAGAAACTGTTGTTGTAAATGATTTTTGGTTGGAAAATGGTGAAAGATTAGTAGTAGTTACAGGTCCGAATCAGGGAGGGAAGACTACTTTTGCTAGGATGTTTGGACAGGTGCATTACCTTGCAAAGCTTGGAGTTCCAATACCGGGTAAAAAAGCCAAAATCTTTTTGTGCGATAAGATATTTACCCATTTTGAAAGAGAAGAAAAAGTTCAAAATTTAAGAGGGAAATTAGAAGCTGGGCTTTCAAAACTAACTTTTCTAAAACCTCAATCTTATACTTTCAGCCTGCATCCACGTGATGATGCTGGAATAGAAACCCTGGCAAATATTAGAGGGCGTTCAATAAATCAGGTAGCAAAGATTTTAGCAAATGCTGGAGACCATATTTTGGAATTTTTTTCACAGTTAAGGGCAGAGTTAGCATTTTACATGGGAGCAATGAATTTATACGAAGAACTTTCTAATTTAAATGTACCAGTCTGTTTTCCTGAACCTTACCACTTAGATAGAAGAATCCGCAAGTTTATTGGATTGTATGATGTAAGTTTGGCTTTAATTACAGGGAAAAATGTTGTAGGAAACGAATTAAACACCATTGGCAAAGACCTTTTCATAATCACTGGGGCTAATCGAGGTGGGAAAACGACATTTTTGAGGAGTATCGGCCAAGCCCAAATATTGATGCAATCTGGGATATTTGTTCCTGCGATTTATTTCTCTGCTAATATAAACAAAAAAATATTTACCCATTTTTATAGGAAAGAAGATCCGCAATTAGAAAGTGGAAAGCTTGATGAGGAGCTTAAAAGATTTGACAGGATAGTGAGTAAGATACGACCAAATTCGCTTTTGTTGTTAAATGAAAGTTTTTCATCGACAAATGAAAAAGAAGGTTCTGAAATTGCTAAACAAATAGTGGAAGCATTGATTGAGAATAATATAGAAGTATTTTATGTTACACACCTGTATGAATTTGCAAAGTATTTTTATGACCAAAATCTTGATAATGTCCATTTCCTCCGCGCCGAAAGAAAAGAGGATGGAAGAAGGACTTTCAAAATTTTAGAAGGGAAACCTCTTCCAACAGGCTATGCCAAAGACCTTTATGAGGGAATTTTCGGCAATCAAGAGACATTTGTAGAGAAATATGATTTGTCGAGTAGAGTGTAATAGTAGTTAAAGGGGGGAGTAAAAATGCCTTCTGATATGGATTCTTGGGCAAGACCTGTAAGAGACTACAAGGATATTCCCGAAATATTTAGATCTTACTACGATAAAAATTTTGGGAAGTCAGTAGGTTTTTTAAATGCTGTATATGCTCCTGCTGATAGTTGGGGAAAAAGAAAAACAAACGAGAAGCTTTTAATTTTATTTGAAACTGACATTGTTTTTCTTGAAAATGTGAAAAATAATATAACCAGTGTCTCCTATCCAATTCAAAATATTAATTACATAGAAAATGGTTCTATACTGTTGTACTCATGGATAAAAATAAATGGAGAAGTAAATGGTGAGACAAAGTCATCTCTTGTTGAATATAATACTGTTGTGGAAAGTATATTTAAGCCCATAATTAATAAACTGCGAATATTATTGTGTGATATAGATATATCGGAAATAAGTGAGGAGACTTGCGTCTTTGATTGTTTAATAGATATAGATTACAAATTTATGAATTATGCAAAAAATGCTATATTGAATGGAGAAAAAGTAATGGATTTTATATATCAACGGGAAATAAAAGTACCATACCTAAAACTTTTTACAAGAATAAAATCCACTTCACATATGGCTATACTCACAAATAAAGAATTAATAATATTAAAAGAAGAAAACGCAAAGTCGACAAAAGATACAAGATATGGTGGGATATGGATTTATATTCCAGTGCATAAAATTTTAAGCGCGTACATTGAGAAAGATGAAATTGGTTTTTTGAATTTAGTTATCAATATATCTGGCTTCAATACTTTTAAATCTGTATTTGAAATTTCAATAAGAGAAAAAGTCGAACAGTTAGTAGAAAAAATTAACAGAATAGCGAGGTTTAATAGTATGATAAAATAGGATATTTGTAAGTATTTGGTAGATTTTTATTGCCTTGCAAAGTTTTGATAGTTTTGATATAATCTTAATGACAAGACAATTGCGTAAGAAGTGATGGAACCCACTTTAACCGCCGAAAGGCTGATGGTTCCTACTTGTGAATAACACAAGTAGGAACCATTTTGCTTTTTAAGGGGGGTGATAGAAAAAATAAAGATTTAAAAAGCGATGGGGCTCGCTTAATGCAGAAGAAATGCTGATGGCTCCTACCTTTTTGTCCTACAAAATGTTGTAATATTGAAAATAATCTACGTAGGAGGGTATGTCTATGTGGTTAACTTATAGTTGGTGGTTAGGCTTGGCTTTAATTGCAGGTATAATTGCCAATTGGACAGGTATATCGATCTCATTAATCGAGATTTTGGTAGGAGTGATTGCTGGTAATTATTTGGGATTTCAGACGAATGATTGGATAAATTTTCTGGGTGGCGTAGGGAGTATTTTGTTAACTTTTTTAGCAGGAGCAGAAGTAGACCCTATAGTGTTGAGAAGAAAATTTAAAGAAAGTGTTACAATAGGAGTATTAGCTTTTGTTTTTCCTTTTGCGGGAGCTTTTGCTTATACTTACTTTGTAGCAGGCTGGACACTGCAAGCGGCAGAGATTGCAGGTATTGCTCTTTCAACTACTTCTGTCGCAGTAGTATATGCTGTAATGGTGGAAAGTGGTCTTAACGAGAGTGAACTTGGGAAAATTATTTTAGCTGCTTGTTTCATAAACGACCTGGGCACTGTCTTGATGCTTGGAATTTTATTTGCGAGTTATAATAAGTGGATGTTATTGTTTATAATTGTCACAACAATAGTAACTGTGCTTATGCCTCCTGTTACAAAGAAATTCTTTGAAATATATGGTAATAAAGTAGGACAATTGGAAATAAAATATTTACTTTTCTTTGTGTTCTTAACAGGCGGCTTGGCATCAATGGCAAATAGCGAAGCTGTTCTTCCAGCATATATATTGGGATTAGCGGTTTCTGGATTTTTTATGAAGGAAAAGAATTTGTTATTCCGCCTGAGAGCTGTGACATTTGCTGTTTTCACACCCTTCTACTTTTTAAAGGCAGGGTTATTTGTTTCTATTCCTGGGGTAATATCAAATATTTATTTAATTGTGATATTACTTTTAATAAAGATGTTTACAAAATATATAGGTGTCAAACCTGCTACTATGCTTTTTAGATTTTCTAAAAAGGAAGGGATGTATACTACACTTTTAATGTCTACAGGTCTTACGTTTGGGACAATTTCTGCTATGTTTGGGTTGAACCACAAGATAATCACAGTGGAGCAGTACACTATTCTCGTTACTGTGGTTATTTTGAGTGCGATTGTGCCTACTTTGATTGCAGAAAAGTTTTATAGGCCAAAAAGGGAAGATTGATATTGGGCGAGGAGGAGGAAAACAATGTTTAAAAAGATTTTACTGGCGTATGATGGCTCTGAATATGATAGAATTAGCAAAAATGGATGATTGTGAAGTGTACGTTGTTTCTGTGGCTACTATTCCGGAATTTGTAAATTCAAGAGATGAAGTGGATGAAGCTTTATACGCAGCAAAATTACACTACGGAAAACTTCTTGGTAATGCCCGGAGATTAGCTAATGAAAAAGGGGTAAAAGTATTTACAGAAGTAATAGTGGGACATCCTGTCGATTCGGTGATCCGCTTTGCAGAAAACCATGCATGTGATTTGATTGTTGTAGGAGAAAAAGGTACTAGTGGATTAAAAAGGTGCATTATCGGTAATGTGGCAGAGAACATAGCAAGGCATGTAAACTGTTTTAGAGGTTAAAAATAAGTTTAGATTATCAGATGTTATTAGGAGAAATCAAGGAACTTGAGGAAAGATTGTCCCAGATTGGAGAAAAGTAAAAAGTCAAATCAATAAGGCTGTGTTGAAAATATCCCCTTGACTTTTTCATTTGGCAGGATGTATAATTTTATTCGGTCGATTAAAAGGCCATTTGAGAGGAGTATACCCCTATAGGGTATCATGAAAATTAATTACTTCAGGGGGTGAGGTGATGAAAAAACTACAGGAAATAGCGGAGGAAATAAGTAGGAATACAAGTGTTGTAACTTCTGCTAAGGATGTAGAAAAAATCTTATCTGCTTCTGCATCTACCAATCACTTTTGGGAGATAATTACGCTATCTCAAAAGCCTTTTCCGGTAGTTGCAGAAGCAGTTGAGATTTTAAGGAAGGAAGGTTTTGTAGTTGTAACTGAAGAGAAGGAGATAAAATTTACAGAGAAGGGTATGGAGTATCTTAAGGAGCAAAACGTCTTTCCAAAAAGGACCTATACTTGCCCCCATTGTGAAGGAAGGGGAATAAACCTCTCTCTGCTTTCAGACCTCATAAAGAAATTTGACGAGGTAACTGAGGACAGGCCAAAGGCTATTAGCGATTATGACCAAGGGTTTGTTACGACAAATACTACTATTGCCAGAATTGCTTTAATGGCTGAAAGAGGAGACTTGGAGGGGAAAAAGCTATTTGTTTTGGGCGATGATGACTTAGTTAGCATTGCGGCAGGGTTGTCACAAATGCCTAAAGAGATTGTGGTCCTGGAAATAGATGATAGATTGGTTGATTATATCAATAGGAAGGCAAAAGAATTAAATCTTCCCATAGAAGCGATGAAATATGACTTCAGAGATAAACTTCCAGAGAAGTATATAGGCTACTTTGACACCTTTATAACTGATCCGCCGGAGACAGTGGATGCTTTAGAGCTTACAATAGGAAGGGGGATTTCTACTCTAAAGGGTGAAGGCTGTGCGGGTTATTTCGGTGTGACTTTAATAGAGGCTTCTTTGGAGAAGTGGAATATTTTTCAGCAAATTCTAACGAGCAAATTTAAAGTAGCTATTACTGATATAATTTATGACTTCAGCCATTATGTGAATTGGGACTATCTTTTGACAACTGTGGGCAAACCCTATGACTTTGTGCAGGTGGAACCGAAGCTTAACTGGTACAGGTCTTCAATGTACAGGATAGAAACTTTGAAGGATTCAAAAGGGATTGAGAATGTATATAAGCCTGTTGAAATTTACGTGGATGAAGAGGCTATAATCTATAAAGGAGAAAAGAAATAGGCTTCTGCTGATGCAGAAGCCTCAGACTGTTGAAAAATATCGGGAACCCGTTATGATGAGAAGGGTTCCTTATACATACAGCCCCTGCTTTCGGTACGAAAGGGACAGGCTTTAAAATGTCTGTCCCTTTCTTTTTGAGTGTGGTATAATTATAATAAGGGAACAATGGAGGGAGAAATTGTGGGGAAGTATGATATAACGTTGAAAGACATGTTTTCTGATTTAACAGATGATATATTAAGCTATTTTTTAGGGATACAGCACACTAAAATAGAAGAACTTAATATAGAATTTCCCAGAGTTGAAACCAGAGAAAGCGATATGGTTTTTAAATGTGTAGCCAATGAAGGGAATACAATCGCAGCCCATATAGAGTTTCAATCGGATAATGACGACAAAATGCCTTATAGAATGCTGAGATATGCTGTTGAGATAATGGAAAAGTACGATTTAATGCCCTATCAAATTGTAATTTACATAGGAAAAAATAACTTGAATATGCTTGATAAAATTGATTTTGACTTTGGAGAAGAAAATTTTTTAAACTACAGATATAAAATAATAGATGTAGGGAAAATAAAATTTTCTGAGATAACACAAACTAACCACTATAAATTGTACGCACTTCTTCCTTTAATGGATAAAGAAAAAAGACAGAAAGAAAAGGAAGTATATCTAAGAGAATGTGCGGAAGTGATAAGAAATATTCCTTTGGCAGCAGTGGAAAAGAGAGAAATAGCTGCCAGGGCCAAAATACTAGCAGAATTAGTCTACAAAAAGGAGATTGTTGATAGGATGTTTGCGGAGGTGATAAGAATGTTGAGATTAGAAGAATCTGAAACTTATAGGGAATTAATAAAAAAAGGAGAAAAAGAAGGTAAATTGGAAGTGGCTAAAGAACTGTTAAAAAAGGGAATGAACATTGACGAAATTGCAGAAATAACTAAACTTTCTAAAGAAGAAATAAAGAAATTATTAAATTAAAGTAGTGATAAAAATGCTAAATTTACAGAAATCAGCGACTTTTAGAAGGTTGATAGAAGAGAGAAGGAAAGAAAGGAGAAAAGAAGGAAGGAAAAAACTAAAGCATCAATAGCAAGAGAGCTTTTAAAAGAAGGCATGGACATTAAAGACAGGTAAAAGCACAGTTTAAACACTGTGCTTATTTTTAATAAATAAACAAGCACAAGGCCAGGAGTAAAGTCATATATAGAAATGAAGAGATAAATTTGAGAAAGAGTGATATTGATGGAAAAGCAAAAAGAGGGATTTGATGCCTATTTGTTTGTGGTTATTTTTACATTGATACTCTATTTTGCTTTAGGATATGCGAGACCTGAAGAGCCTGCTATAATAATTTTCCCATTGCCTATAAGATAAGTATATGTCAGGAGGACAAAAATGTTTGAGCTTGATAATTTTGGAGAACAGCTCAAAGAGTTGCTTTTAAAACTTAGGATAGAAGAAAATGATGAAAGTTCTGGTGAGGGAGGAAATGGAGAAAACGATGAAGAAAAAGGCTCTTCAGGGGGAGATGAAAAGAAAAAAGGAGTGCTCACTCCTTCACAGATAATGATTATTTTGGCTGTACTTAGCGGCGCATTAGAGCCAATTTCTATAATTGTGGACAGAAACCAAAATGTGCAGGTGGTTTTGTCAGGGACTTTAAGAGTGCCATTGAAGGAAAGCGACCCATCAAAAGGGGCTTTAACAGATGAGGAAGAGAAATTGATTAATACATTAAAAGGACTTCTTTCAAAGATTTAAGAAGTCTCTATTTTTTTGCACTTATGACCCCAAATGACCCTTTTCCAAAGCCGTACTTTACAGGCTCTTTTTCTTTTATTTCGTCGAGTTTTTTAAATATAGTCTGAGAAAAATTGAAATTTTTAAAACCTGCTTCATACAGCAATTCTACTATTTCAGCTGTTGTGAAAAAGGTGGCTTCTTTGTAAAAAAGGCTTTTCTCCTTGTTTGCTTGATATATTCTCCCTATTGTGCTATCTCTGTCTACAAAGCCTATCAATATTGTTCCATCATTTTTTAGTACTCTGTAGCATTCTTTTAATGCCCTCAATGGATCGTCTACAAAACATATCGTAGTTACCATTAAAACAAGGTCAAAAGAGCTGTCTTCAAAGGGCAGATTTTCTGCTACTCCTTCATTACATTAAGCCCTTTTTCTATTGCTATTTTTCTCATTTGCAAAGAAGGCTCTATCCCATTTTTTATCCCTAAAGGCAGTGCAAATCTTCCTGTCCCAATTCCCACTTCTAAACCCTTTTCAAATTTGGGCATCAAAAGTTTCACAGCGTCGAGTTCTGATTGGTAGGCATATTCGTTTTCTACAAACCATTCTTCATATCTGTCAAAGTGCTTTTCAAAGGGAGATATTTTGGGCATCTTTTTCATCCTTTCAACTTTAATTTTGCATAGTTTTTCACTTGACTTCATTATATCACATTTATACATTTATTCCATTCGAATTTTGTGTTTAAAAATTATTTTTCTGCACAAAATATTATTGACATAAGTTCAAAATAGTGATATTATATAACTAGGTAATGGTCATATGACCAAAATAAAAAAGAGGAGGGATTGATATGCCAAGAGGAGATGGAACAGGTCCAATGGGATTAGGCCCAAGGACAGGAAGAGGATTAGGATATTGTGCAGGATATAATGTACCTGGTTATTTAAATCCTGTAGGAGCATACTGGGGATGTAAAGGCTTCGGTTGGTTCGGCAGAGGAAGAGGATTTAGACATATGTACTATTTAACAGGACTTCCTGGCTGGGCAAGAGGATGGCATGGTTATGGGGGTCCTCAATATCCTGGCTACAATATAAATGAAAAAGATGTTTTAAGTGCCGAAGCAAAATATTTGGAAGACCAATTAAAATATATAAAAGAAAGATTGGACCAATTAGAGAAAAAAGATGATAAAAAAGAGGAATAATTGATTTTAAAAGTTGCAGTCACGCAAGTGGCTGCTTATTTTTTAGCTATGATTTACTTTAATTTGTAAAACACACTTGTTTAATAATTTTATTGACATATGACCAAAATAATAATATATTAATAAGTGTAAATTAAAATATGTCAATAATGGATGGAGGAGATGGAACATGAAAGTAGCCGTATCTTCACAGGGTAAAACTTTAGAATCCCATGTAGATACCAGATTTGGGAGAGCACAGTTTTTTATCATAGTGGATGATGAAACCATGGATTACAAAGTGGTTGACAATTTGGCAGTGGCGCAAAGTAGTGGTGCTGGAACGAAAGCTGCACAAACTCTTTTGGATGAGGGGATTGAGGCTTTAATTTCAAGTAATGTGGGACCTAATGCTATGGAGGTATTTAAAGCAGCGGAAATTCCTGTATATAAAGCGGTAGACAAAGATGTAAAGACAAATATAGAACTTTTTAAAAAGGGTGAATTGGAAAAAATAACAGAACCTACAAATAAAGGGCACCATCATCACTGGTAAAGGAGCAGTAGAAATGGAAAGAATTAAGATTTCAGTTTTAAGCGGGAAAGGTGGTACAGGAAAGACTACTGTCTCTGTAAATCTCGCTAAGACTTTAAAGGAAAGTTTCTATGTTGACTGTGATGTAGAAGAGCCAAATGGATATCTATTTTTAAACCCCAAAATCGAATATGAAAAAGATGTAAATGTGTTAATTCCGGAAATTGACTACGACAAATGCACATTGTGTGGTGAATGCGTGAAGGCGTGCCGCTTTGGCGCTATGACTAAGTTAATTAAAAAGATACTGGTGTTTGACCATTTGTGCCATTCTTGCGGTGCCTGTTATGAAATTTGTCCCTACAATGCTATAAGAGAAGTTCCTAAAAAGATTGGAACGATAAGAAAGGGGAAAGTAGATGCTCTAGACTTTATAGATGGCAGGTTAAATTACGGAGAGGCGACAGGAGTCCCGATTTTAAGGGAAATAAACAAAATGGTAAAGGATGTAGCCAAACCTGTAATAGTTGATAGCCCCCCCGGCACTTCCTGTTCTGTCGTACATTCTATTGAGGGCAGCGATTTTTGTATGTTAGTTACAGAGCCTACTCCATATGGCTTACATGACCTCGATTTAGCAGTCCAGTTGGTAAAAGAGATGAAAATGCCCATGGGGATTGTGATAAACAAAGCTGGAGAAAGGGACGAATTAATAGAAGAGTATTCCCAAAAAGAAGGTATAAGAGTGCTTGCCAAAATTCCCTTTAAAAGGGAACTGGCACAGGCTTATTCAACAGGGAAGTTGTTAATTGAAGTGGATGAAGAGATAAAGAATATTTTTGAAAGATTAGCAAAGGATGTATTGGGGTTGATAGAAAAATGAAGCAGATTGCTATTTTAAGTGGCAAGGGTGGAACTGGTAAGACTACTGTTGCTGCAACTTTAAGCACAATTGTTAGAAACAAAATTATGGCAGATTGCGATGTAGAGGCTCCCAATTTAAACATAATCCTCCAGGGGGGAATAGTAGAAAAATACGATTTTTATGGCAAGGAGACGGCTTTAATTGACAAAGACAAGTGCATAGAATGTGGGCTGTGTGAAGAACTGTGCCGTTTTAATGCGATTTCTAATTTTGAGGTAAACCCTTACTACTGTGAAGGCTGTGGCCTTTGCATGTACAAATGCCCTGTTGAGGCTATTAAAATGGTAGAGGAAAAAACAGGTCATATCATATATGCGAAGACAAAAGAAGGGGAAAAAGTAGTTTATGCAGAACTTTTTCCCGGTGCTGATGGGTCAGGTAAGCTGGTAACTGAAGTGAGGAAAAAAGCTAAAGAGGTGGCAGAAGAGGAGGAATATTTAATAATTGACGGTACACCTGGGATAGGGTGTCCTGTTCTTGCATCTGCTACAGGGGTTGATTTGGTGTTAATTGTGACTGAACCTACACTTTCTGGTTTTGCTGACATGAAGAGAGTATTGTCAGCGATAGAAAGCTTTAAAGTTCCTTCCGTGGTGTGTGTCAATAAATGGGATTTAAATGAAGAAGTGTCAAATGAAATAGAGAAATACTGCGAAGAAAATAATATTCCTGTGGTAGGTAAAATAAACTTTGATGAAACAGTTGTAAAAGCCTTGAAAAATTTAAAAAGTTTAAGTGAATATCCCGACAGTTTAGCGTATAGCCAGATTCTAGAGATGTGGGAGAAAGTAAAGAAAATTTTAGAGGAAAAGGTGGTTAGTAAATGAGAATTGCGGTTGCTTCTGAAGGAAAAGAAGTTTCAATGCACTTTGGTCACTGTGAGGGCTTTTGGGTTTTTGACGTAGAGGAAAAAGAGATAAAAAATTCCACTTTTCTGCCCAACCCGGGGCATAGACCTGGTTTTTTGCCTGAATTTTTGAAAGATAAAGGTGTGGATTGCGTAATTTCTGGTGGCATGGGTATGAGCGCTATTGAACTTTTTAATAGTTACGGAATAGATGTGATAACTGGAGCAGAAGGAGAGGCAGTGGAAGTGGTGAAAAAATATCTTGAAGGCACTTTAATATCTTCTAATAGCCCATGTCAGGAGCATAAGCACGGAAACCATCATCACTGAGAAATGGAGGGGAGAAAGATTGGAAGTCCAGGTGCTCATAGAAAATGTGGTTTTTAGGAGGAATTTTGTGGCAGAACATGGCCTTTCCTTTTTACTTAGAAAGGGAGATAGAGAGGTAATTGTGGATACAGGTCAAAGTGAGAATTTTATAAAAAATTGTGGACTGATGGGAATAGATATAGAAAGAATCCAGAAGGTAGTTTTAACTCATGGTCATTATGACCACATTGGAGGATTAAAAAGTTTATTAGAAAAGAATCCGAAAGTTAAAATATACGCTCACAAAGAAATTTTAGGCAGAAAATATGCTAAAAGAAAGGCTGAAAATTTAGAAGAAATAGGTTTTGACCCTTTATTTTATGGCAGATATAAGGAAAATTTTATGCTGATTGAAAAAGATACCGAAATCGAGGAAGGATTTTTTGTAATAACCAACACTGACATAGTCTATGACAATGAGTTTACTACAAGGAATTTTTTTGTTGAAAAAGAGGGAGAAAAGGTAAAAGATGAATTTTTGGATGAAGTGTTTGTGGTAGTCAAAGAGGATGATGGAATAAATGTAATGACAGGGTGTTCCCATGCAGGGATTTTAAACATACTAGAGACGGCTAAGAGGCGTTTTGAGGGGTTGCCCATCAAGTCTTTAATTGGGGGTTTTCACCTTAGGGGAATGGAAGAAGAGGAGTCTAAAACAAAAAATCAATTGAATTGTTAAACTATTTTTTTAACAAAATTTTTGATATTTTATTGACATAATTTCATTAGAAGCCTATAATTGAGATAGGTGGCCCCTCAGGGTAGGGGGGGGTAAAAGAAAAATATAATCAGGAGGTAATTTATAGTATGGAGACGGATGTTTTAGTAATTGGAGGAAGTGCGGGTGGAATTTTAGCGGCCTTATCTGTTAAAAAGACGTACAAAGACAAAAAAGTAACAGTTATAAGAATGGCAGAAAGAGTGATGGTTCCTTGCGGAATCCCTTATATTTTTGGTACTTTAAAAGATACTTCAAAAAATGTGATCCCTGATTCTATGCTTGCAAATGCAGGAGTAGAGTTGGTAATAGACGAAGTTGTCTCTATTGATAGGAAAAATAAAAAAGTTTCTACAAGAAAAAATGGGGATATTTCTTATAAAAAATTAATTTTAGCGACAGGTTCCCTACCGATAGTTCCGACATTTATACCTGGCTATGACTTGGACAATGTATTCACAATAAAGAAGGATGAGGAGTATTTGAAATTTGTTCAACAAAAGATTAACGAAGCAGAGGATGCTGTAGTAGTAGGTGGAGGCTTCATTGGAGTTGAAATGGCAGAGCAGGTACAATTATTAGGTAAGAATGTTACAATAATAGAAGTGGCAGATAAACTCTTGTGGCAGGCTTTTGACCCAGAATTTAGTGATATGGCGGAAGCTAAATTAAAAGAGCATGGTATAAAAGTGTTGACTAACACCAAGGTTACAAGATTCATTGGAGAGAAAGAAGTTGAGGAAGTGGAGATTCACACTGGAGAGAAAATAAAAGCAGATGTTGTTATAGTAGCTATGGGAGTAAAGCCTAATACAAAGTTAGCTGAAGAAGCGGGTATTAAACTAAATGAAAAAAGCGCAATAACTGTGGACGAATATATGAGGACGAACGACCCGGATATTTTCGCAGTAGGTGACTGCGCAGAGAAAAAGTGTTTCTTCACAAGAAAGAATGTGCCAATACTTTTAGCTTCTATTGCAGCTAATGAAGCTAAAATTGCTGGTGTAAATGCATTTGAGTTAAGATTAGTGAGAGAAAATAAAGGCACTATAAGTGCTTTCTCAACAAAGATATACAATACTGCTTTTGCTGCAGCAGGCCTCACAGAAACACAAGCTAGAGCTGAGGGATTTGATATAGTCATTGGTGAATTTAACACTATAGACAAACACCCTGGAACACTGCCAAATACCATGAATGTTAAGATAAAATTGATTTTTTCAAGGTATTCAGGAGTTATACTGGGAGCTCAACTAGCAGGTGGAGATAATGTGGGTGAAATGATAAACATTTTAAGCCTAGCAATACAAAAAGGGACAACAGCTTCAGAATTGACTACTTTCCAAGTGGCGACCCATCCACTTCTTACTTCATCGCCAGTTTCTTACCCAATAAGTTCTGCTGCTTTAGATGCTTTGTCAAAAATATGATTAAGTGTTATAATTAAATTAAAATGAAAAAAGGCAGGATTTTAACAAACCTGCCTTTTTTCATGAGTTAAAAGGGGAGGGAGAATTTTTATGGATAATATAGTTGATGCAAGGGGTAAAAACTGCCCTATTCCTGTCATTATGACTAAAAAAGCGTTGGAAAACATTCAGGAAGGAAAAATTTTAGTAATTGTGGACAATGAAACGGCTAAAGAGAATGTTTCAAAATATGCGAAAAGTGCAGGTTGTGAAGTGGCAGTAGAAGAAAAGGAAAAAGAATTTTACATAAATATTTACAGGAAAAAGACTGTAATCAATGAAAAGAGCGATAATTATGTAGTTGTCGTTACTTCTGACAAATTTGGTGAGGGAGATGAGAGACTTGGTAAAATTCTAATGAAGAGCTTTATTGTTTCTCTAAAGGAGCAGAGTAAAAAGCCTGAAAGTATAATTTTTATAAATAATGGTGTAAAGCTTACCACAGAAGGTTCAGAAGTCATCGAAGATTTGAAAGAGTTAATGGAAATGGGAGTGGAGATTATCTCTTGTGGAACTTGTCTTGATTTTTATGGCATAAAAGAAAAGCTTTTAGTGGGCAGTATTTCAAATATGTATTCAATAGCAGAAAAAATGACTACTTTGAGGGCAATCAGGGTATAACCTTTAAGAGAAAATGTATTGACGTTGGTGATTTTATGGAATATAATATAATTGTAAAGTATTTAACAAACAATTTAATTTTGAAATGGGATGAAGAATGCGGGAGAGACCCTAACCGGGCGCCGAAGGAGCAAGCGGGTATATGGCCTGTATACTCGTGAAACTCTCAGGCAAAAGGACCGCATTCGGACCATATCCCGGAAAGCCTCTAAAGAGGCACCGAAGGAGCAATTCTTCTATAAAGAAGAATCTCTCAGGTAAACAGACGGGGGAATAAAAGGCGTAAGGTCCTTTTATTCCCCTATTTTGGTGATATTATGAAATACGTTATCATCACAAATAACCCTTTAGTAAGAGATAAATATCCTCAAAACTGTGAGTTTGTTGTGGGAACAATTGTTAATGTATTGACAAGGTGTAGAGACCTCATCCATAAAGGATATGTCTTAATGTCCCATCCTCTTGCGGGAAACGTAAAACCAGATTGTTCTCCTTTTAAATCTGTTTTGCTTAAGGAAAATAAAGGCCCTGTTGATTTTAATAGTGTGATGATAATTGAGGAATGCCTTAATAGAGTAAAAGAGATAATAGAGAAGGAAGGAATAAATTATATAGACGATGAAAAGGTTTTAAATGACTTTGCCTACCTTGATAAAGAATTGATAAAAGAAGCTATAGAAACTTTTAGAGAATAGCGAGGTGAAATTGTGTCTACTTTATATGATTGTCTCATAATTGGTGGAGGGCCTGCTGGACTATCTGCAGCGATTTACGCTTCAAGAGGAAAATTGAATACTGTAGTTTTTGAAAGAAGTAAGATTGGAGGTCAAGCTGCTATAACGGATGATATAGAAAATTATCCCGGTTCTGTGGAAGAGGCGACAGGACCTAAAATTGTAAAGAGGATGAGAGAACAGGCAGAATCTTTTGGAACTTGTTTTGTCATGGAAGAAGTCAAAAAAGTAGAATTGAGCGAAAAGATAAAAAAGGTTATAACTACAAAAGGCTGTTATGAAGGGAAGACGGTTATAATTGCTACAGGAGCGGAACATATGAAATTAAATGTGCCAGGAGAAGAAGAATTTATAGGCAAAGGAGTTTCTTATTGCGCAACCTGTGATGCAGATTTCTTTACTGATTTGGATGTGGTAGTGGTAGGGGGAGGGGACTCTGCTGTTCAGGAGGCGTTATACCTCACTAAATTTGCTAAAAACGTTACAATTATCCACAGAAGAGATAAGTTAAGAGCAAACAAATGCTTGCAAGATAAGGCTTTTAAAAATCCCAAAATAAAATTTCTGTGGGACAGCGTAGTGGAAAGGATAGAAGGGGATGGGATAGTAGAGAAAGTTATAGTGAGAAACGTCAAAACAGGAGAGTTGAAGGAAGTAAAAACGGATGGGGTGTTTATTTTCATCGGGATGAAGCCCAGTACAGAAATTTTCAAGGGATTAATTGAGATGGATGAAAGGGGATATATTCTGACAGATGAAAATATGAGGACAAATATTGAAGGAGTGTTTGCCGCAGGGGATTGCAGGGCAAAACTGTTAAGACAAATAGTGACAGCAGCGGCAGATGGGGCGATAGCAGCAGTAGCTGCTGAGAGGTATATTGAAGAATTGGAGTGTTGAAAGGAGGTGAGAATTGGTGATTGAAGTGAATAAAGACAATTTTGATGAAGTAGTAAAAAAGGAAGAAAAGTTGGTCTTGATTGACTTTTGGGGACCAAAGTGCGAACAGTGCCTTGCTTTAATGCCTGAAGTAGAAAAGTTAGAGCAAAAATATGCTGATAAAGTTAAATTTTGCAAATTAGATGCTTCACAAAACAGGAGATTGTGCATTTCTTTGAAGGTATTAGGACTTCCAACTTTTCAGCTTTACAAAAATGGCGAAAAAGTGGATGAAATATCAAAAGATGTGACAATAGAGAAGATTGAGGAGATGATAAAAAGGCATATTTAGAGGAGGTGATTTTATGAGGCTGGAAATAGGGAATATTTATATAAAAGATGTGGTGTTTTCTGATGTAACAAAAGTAAAAGATGGAGTGCTTTACTTAAATAAAGAAGAAATAATTAAAGCTTTAAAGCAAGACAGCAGACTAGAAAGAGTAGATATAGAAATTGCAAAGCCGGGAGAAGAAGTGAGAATAATACCAGTAAAGGACGTAATTGAACCGCGTGTCAAAGTTAGAGGAAAAGGAGGAATATTTCCAGGATTTATAAGCAAAGTAGAGACAGTAGGAGAGGGTAGAACTCATGTCTTAAAAGGGACAGCTGTGGTGACAACCGGTAGGATTGTGGGATTCCAGGAAGGCATAATTGACATGTCAGGGGAAGGTGCAAAATATACTCCTTTTTCGAAGCTTATAAATATCGTAGTGGTGTGTGAACCCGTAGAAGGGCTTCCAAAACATGAACATGAGGAAGTTGTAAGAATAGCTGGTTTAAAAGCAGCAGCTTTGATAGGGGAAGCTGGAAGAGATGTAGAACCTGATGAGATAAAGGAATATGAAACTTTGCCACTCCTTGAAAGTGTGAAAAAGTATCCCGATTTGCCTAGAGTAGGATATATTTACATGTTACAGAGCCAGGGGTTGCTTCACGATACTTATGTGTATGGAGTTGATGCTAAGAAAATTGTTCCAACTTTCATTTATCCTACAGAAGTGATGGACGGGGCTATAGTCAGCGGCAATTGCGTTTCAGCCTGCGATAAAAATACCACCTATGTTCACATGAATAATCCCATCATAGAAGATTTATATGAAAAGCATGGCAAAGAAATAAATTTTGTGGGAATAATCATAACAAATGAAAATGTCACACTAGCGGACAAAGAAAGGTCTTCTGATTATACAGCCAAATTGGCAGAATACCTTGGGCTTGAGGGAGTCATTATTTCAGAAGAAGGTTTCGGGAATCCAGACACAGACTTGATAATGAATTGTCGTAAGCTGGAAGAGAAAGGAATAAAAACGGTTCTTGTTACAGATGAATTTGCAGGAAGAGACGGTTTGTCTCAGTCTTTAGCAGATGCAGACCCGAGAGCAAATGCTGTTGTAAGTACAGGAAATGCAAATGAGATAATAAGGCTCCCAAAAATGAAAAAGATTATAGGGCATATAGAAGCAGCAAATGTAATAGCGGGTGGTTTTGAGGGAAGCGTTAAAGAAGATGGCAGCATAGAGGTAGAATTACAGGCTATTACTGGTTCTACTTCTGAAGTGGGATTTAATAATCTGACTGCAAGAGAATATTAAAGGGAGGTAGAAAGAATGTTAGAAGGTAAGAAAGTGATAATAGTAGGCGATAGGGATGGAATACCAGGTCCTGCCATTGAAGAGTGTATAAAGACAACTGGAGCAGAAGTGGTGTTTACTGCTACTGAATGCTTTGTCTGAACTGCTGCAGGAGCAATGGACCTGGAGATCCAAGGTAGGATTAAAGAGTTAGCAGAAAAATACGGTCCGGAAAATGTAGTAGTGATTTTGGGAAGCAATGAGGCAGAAGCTGCAAGTTTGGCTGCAGAAACGGTTACAAATGGAGATCCTACCTATGCAGGTCCACTGGCAGGGGTCCCGTTGGGACTCAGAGTTTACCACATATTAGAAGAGGAAATAAAGAAGGAGATAGACCCTAATGTGTATGAAGAACAGGTCGGCATGATGGAGATGGTGCTAGATGTTGAGGCAATTTCTAAAGAAGTCAGGTCTATAAGAGAACAGTATTCAAAATATTAAGTTTTCCTCGAAAGGAGGAGATAATTTGTTAAGGGTTGTCCATTATTTAAATCAGTTTTTTGGTCAAATTGGAGGAGAGGACAAAGCTTCAATTCCGCCCATGGTGAAAGAAGGACCGGTAGGTCCGGGAATGGCTTTTAAAGGTTCTTTTGGTGATAAAGCAGAGATTGTAGCAACAGTAATTTGTGGAGACAGCTATTTTAATGAAAACATTGAAAAGGCTACACAAGAGATTCTACAGATGATTGAAAGATATAAGCCTGATGTTTTCATAGCTGGTCCTGCTTTTAATGCGGGAAGGTATGGAACAGCTTGTGGCACCATCTGCAAAGCTGTTCAGGATAAGTTTGGAATTCCTGCGGTTACTGGAATGTATCCTGAAAACCCAGGAGTTGACCTATATAAGAAGCATGTGTACATCATAAAAACTACTGATTCGGCAGCAGGAATGAAAAATGCAGTTTCTAAAATGGCAAGTTTAGCTTTGAAGTTAGGTTTTAAGGAGCCCATAGGTGCGCCTGAAGAAGAGGGATATATTCCAAGAGGAATAAGAAAAAACATCTTTGTTGAAGAAAGGGCTTCTAAAAGGGCTGTAGAAATGCTCATCAAAAAGTTAAAAGGAGAGCCTTTTACCACGGAATATCCTATGCCTGATTTTGACAGAGTTCCTCCCGCTAAAGCTGTAAATGTCAAAGAGGCCCTGATCGCACTCGTCACTTCAGGCGGAATAGTGCCCAAAGGCAATCCAGACCACATAGAATCTTCCAGTGCTTCTAAGTACGGCAAATACAGTATAGAAGGAATAGATAATTTAACTAGCGAAACTCATGAAACGGCTCATGGAGGATATGACCCTGTATACGCCAATGAAGACCCTGACAGGGTGCTTCCGGTTGACGCTTTAAGGGAGTTAGAAAGGGAGGGCAAGATTGGCAAGCTTTATAACTACTACTATGCTACTGTTGGGAATGGCACTTCAGTAGCTAATGCGAGAAGATTTGCTCAAAATATTGCTAAGGAATTGCTTGAAGACAAAGTGCAGGCTGTTATTCTAACCTCTACCTGAGGAACCTGTACTCGTTGCGGTGCAACGATGGTAAAAGAGTTGGAAAGGGCCGGTATACCGACAGTTCACGTTTGCACCATAGTTCCAATCTCCAAGACAGTAGGTGCGAATAGGATTGTGCCAGCAGTGGCTATACCACATCCTTTGGGCAATCCTTCACTTGGGCCTAAAGAGGAATACGCTTTAAGGAAAAAATTAGTAGAAAAGGCTCTAAAAGCTTTAGAAACAGATATAGAAGGGCAAACTGTTTTTGAATAAAATTTTATGCAGCTCTTTTTAAAAGAGCTGCAGTTTCATGTGAAAGGAGTGGCGCTGATGAATCCAGTGATAAAAGGGTGTAGCCATATTTTGGTTCATGTCCCTAACGTAATGCTGGAAGCAGGTACAACCCAAATATTAGAAAGAGAAAACAAAAATTCTGATTATCTCTTAAAAATAAATGACTACATAAGGTCTTATGAAGACTGTATTTCTTACCCTCCAAATCAAGCTTATATAGGGAATATATATCCTGACAAACTGAATGATATTCCACGGCCATGGTATCAAAATCCATTGCCTCCTAAGAGATTTGGGGCATTTGGAGAGATAATGCCTGAGGATGAGTTTTACGCTTTGATGCAGATATCTGACGTTTTTGATTTAGTGCTTTTGGAAGAAGACTTTGTAAAAGAAGTTAGAAGAAAATTAGAAGGACATCCATTGATCAGTGAGAAAGATTTGTCAAGATTAAAAGAAGTAGTTTCTTTAGAGGAGATAGAGAGGCAGATAGAAAATAAGGCGGTACCTCTTAGATTTAACGGCAAAATAGTTGGATGTGTGAAGAAAGCTCATGACAAAGATATAACTCTTTCCTCCCATGTAATGTTGGAAAATCTGGCCACAAAGGCTTCTGCAATACTGGCATTCAAGCATTTGTTGAAAAATACAGGGATGAGTCCGGAAGAAATAGACTACATAATAGAATGTTCGGAAGAAGCCTGTGGGGACATGAATCAGAGAGGTGGCGGAAACTTTGCAAAAGCCATTGGTGAAATTGTAGGTTGCAGTAATGCCACAGGTGCCGATGTAAGGGGATTTTGTGCCGGACCTGCCCATGCTCTTTTGAATGCTGCGTCGCTAATAAAATCAGGTGTTTTTAAAAATGTAGTAGTGGTAGCTGGTGGGGCTACTGCTAAATTGGGAATGAATGGGAGAGACCATGTGAAAAAAGGATTGCCTGTCCTTGAGGATGTGTTAGGCGGTTTTGCTGTACTAGTTTCACAGGATGATGGAATAAATCCAATTATTAGATTGGATAGCGTTGGAAGACATACAATAGGAGCAGGCGCTTCGCCTCAGGTGGTCATGCATGCAGTAGCAGTGGAACCTCTTGAGAGGTTGGGGCTTAAAGTGACAGATGTTGACAAATATTCAGTTGAGATGCAAAACCCAGAGATAACAGAGCCAGCAGGTGCAGGAGATGTCCCTAAAGCTAACTACAAGATGATTGCAGCACTAGGTGTGAAGCGAGGGGATATAGAAAAGAGTCAAATAGATGAATTCATACTAAAACACGGCATGCCTGGTTTTGCTCCCACTCAAGGACACATTCCTTCAGGTGTTCCTGTATTGGGGCATATAAGAGAAAAAATACTAAAGGGAGAAATTAAAAGAGCTATGATAATAGGGAAAGGTAGCCTTTTTCTGGCGCGCATGACAAATCTGTTTGATGGGATTTCAATGATTATAGAGGCAAATCCGGGGGTAAAAGAAGAAAAGGGAGTTGAAGAAAAAGAGATAAGGAAAATGATAGCTAAAGCCCTGAGGGACCTTGCAGAGTATCTCATTGGTAGCGAGGTGTAAAAAATGAACAAGAAAGTGATTGCAGAGATTTTTAATCAGATGGCGGATTTTGTTGAGAAGGGGGAATACAGCAAGAAAATAAGAGTAGGAATAACTACCTTAGGCAGTGAACATGGAAGTTCTGAAATAATCTTGGGAGCTAGGATGGCACAAGAGATGTTTAGCGATGTCGAAGTTGTACTCATTGGGGATAGGGGAGATAGTGACTTAAAATGTTATGAAGCAAAAACACTTGAAGAATGCCACAAAATAATGGAGGATTTATTAGATAGAAAAGAACTGGATGCCTGTGTCACAATGCATTACAATTTCCCCCTTGGTGTTGCTACAGTGGGAAGAGTTATAACACCTGCAAAGGGGAAGGAACTTTTGATAGCTACCACAACAGGTACTGCTGCCTTTGATAGAATAGAAGCTATGGTGAGAAATGCTGTATACGGCAATATTGTAGCAAAAGCGCTAGGGATCAAAAAGCCTAGAATAGGAATTTTAAATGTAGATGGTGCAAGACAGGTTGAGCGGATTTTGCTTGAGCTTCGGGAAAGAGGTTATGACATAGATTTTGCTACTTCTATAAGGCAGGATGGCGGCTTGATAATGAGGGGAAATGACCTTTTGTCCGCTTCCTGCGACGTGATGGTGACGGACACACTTACAGGAAATATCATTGTAAAGGTTCTCTCTGCTTATACTACGGGAGGAGACTATGAAGCGTTGGGATATGGCTATGGACCGGGGATAGGAGAAAATTATGGAAGACTTATACTGATTTTATCGCGCGCTTCTGGAGCTCCTGTAGCTGCCAATGCCATAAGGTTTACAGCAGATTTAGTAAAGGGGAATCTCTTTGAAATTGCATCAAAAGAGTTTGAGCTGGTTAGAAGAGCAGGATTTGATGATGTAATAAAGGGATTGAAGAGTAAAGAGATAGAAGAGAAGCAAATTTCTGTCAAAATACCTGAGAAAAAGCCAGTTACAGAAGAAATTTCTGGGATTGATGTTCTGGAGCTTGAAGATATGGTGAAACTCTTATGGGAAAATGGGATTTATGCAGAGAGTGGAATGGGCTGCACAGGGCCTGTGATCCTTGTAAGTAAAGAGGATTATGAAAAAGCATTAGAAGTTCTCAACAGGCGGTAATTTTCATAGTGACAAGGCCCTGGGCCGATTTATAATAACAGAAAGGAGGTATCAGTTGTGATAGAAAAAATAAAACTTACACAATTGACAAAAAGCGCTGGTTGAGCAGCCAAGATTGGCCCTGAGGCCTTGGCACAGGTTCTGTGCCAGTTAGAGATAACCTGGAATGAAAATTTGCTAGTTGGTTTGAATACCAATGATGATGCTGCTGTGTACAAATTAAATGAGGACATTGCAGTAGTCCATACAGTTGACTATTTCACTCCTGTGGTGGATGACCCTTATGACTTTGGACAGATTGCGGCAGCAAATGCCCTAAGTGATGTATATGCCATGGGAGCAGTTCCTTTGTTTGCGCTAAACGTGGTGTGTTTTCCAGCTGCTTACATTGACGTGCTGAAGGAAGTGTTAAGAGGTGGAAATGACAAAGTGAAAGAAGCGGGAGCTTTAATAGCAGGAGGTCATACTATTGAGGACGAAGAACCTAAATACGGATTGAGCGTCACAGGAATTGTGCATCCTGAGAAGGTGATAAAAAATTCTACTGCTAAGCCGGGAGATGTGCTGATTCTCACGAAGCCCTTGGGAATTGGTGTTATAAATACTGCCATAAAAGGAGAGATGTGCCCATCTGAAACATATTTATTGGCAGTGGAAGTTATGAAATATTTAAATAAAGAGGCTTCTGAAATAATGAAAGAGGTTGGAGTTAACGCATGTACCGACATAACAGGGTTTGGACTTTTAGGGCATGCCTATGAGATGGCTTTTTCCAGCGGTGTTACTATTGAATTTGATAAAGATTCTATTCCTTTGATTGAAGGGGCGAGAGAATTGGCTCAAATGGGGTTAATCCCTGGGGGATGTTATAGGAATAAAAAGTATTTAAAAGGGAAAGTTTGCATAGAGGTGGAAGAGGACGAGGTCATTGACCTTATGTTTGACCCTCAAACTTCAGGAGGATTGTTAATATCAGTGTCAGAAGAGAAAGCAGAAGAACTTTATCGAAGGCTTAATAAAAAGTTAAAATTTGGAGCTTTTATTGTAGGAAGGGTGAAAGAAAAACAAGAGTATGATATTTATGTCAGATAACTCCGGGGAGAGGAGTTTTGGTATGGAGGACTTGTATAAAGAACTTCCGTCAGTAGATGAGATACTTAGGGAAGAAAAAATAAATGAGGTTTTGAAATTTAATAAGAGGGAAGTAGTAAAAAACTGTATAAGGGAAGTTCTTGAAAGATACAGAGAAAAAATTAGAAGGGGAGAAGTAAAAAAGATTGACATAGAAAAAATTTTGGAAGATGTGGTAAGCCAGATTGAAGAGAAAAAGAAAATGAGCTTTAAAAGGGTAGTGAATGGAACAGGAATTATTCTACACACAAATCTTGGAAGAGCTATATTCCCTCCTCAAGTGAGAGAACATCTGTTAGATATAGCCTTTTACTATTCCACTTTAGAGTATGATGTGGAAAAGGGAGAGAGGGGTTCTAGGTATTCTCATGTAGAAAAGCTTTTGTGCGAACTTTTGGATGTGGAGGCAGCTTTGGTTGTAAATAATAATGCAGCTGCTGTGCTCCTTGCTCTTAACACCCTCGCTAAAGGGAAAGAGGTTATAGTTTCAAGGGGACAGCTTATTGAAATAGGAGGATCTTTTAGAATTCCCGATGTAATGCTTCAAAGCGGAGCCATTTTAAAAGAAGTGGGTACTACGAACAAGACTTACGACTTTGACTATATAAATGCTATTACTGAGAATACCGCTCTTCTCTTAAAAGTTCACACCAGCAACTACAGAATTGTAGGTTTCACCCATGACATAGCAACTGAGGAATTGGTTCAGATTGGCAGGAAGTACGACATTCCTACAATGGAGGATTTGGGCAGCGGAGTTATGGTAGATTTAAGAGAATACGGTTTGCCCCATGAACCAACCGTCCAGGAAGTTGTAAAAGCAGGTGTGGATATTGTCACTTTCAGTGGGGACAAACTTTTGGGAGGACCGCAGGCAGGGATAATCGTCGGAAAGAAAAAATACATTGACCTTATGAAAAAGAATCCTCTTACAAGGGCATTGAGAGTGGATAAGCTTTGTCTTGTCTCTTTAGAAAGTGTGTTAAGAATTTATAGGGATTATAATCCAGTAGAAGCCATCCCTACTTTAAAGATGCTGACTTTAAAACCTTCCCAATTATATGAAAAGGCAGCTATCTTAAATAAGCTTGTTTTAACAATTCCTAAAGTTAAATCAAAAGTTGTAGAAATTGCATCCTTGTCGGGAGGAGGATCACTGCCAGAAGAAAGTTTGCCTTCCTACGGTATTACTTTAGAGGTGGAAGGGTTTGATGCTGAAGATTTAGAAAGAAGGCTAAGAATACGAGATATTCCTATAATAACCCGTATAGTTGATGGTGTTGTTACAATAGATGTGAGGACTTTATTAGAGGGTGATGAAGAGGTAATTCTTCATGCTTTAGAAGAAATAGCGGGGGTGTGCCAGTGAAAAATATTATAATTGGCACAGCAGGACATATTGACCACGGTAAAACGACCTTGATAAAAGCTCTTACAGGGAAGGATACAGATAGGCTCAAAGAAGAAAAATTAAGGGGAATTACCACGGATTTGGGATTTGCTTATTTTGATTTGCCTTCTGGCATAAGAGCAGGGATAATTGATGTGCCAGGCCATGAAAAGTTTATAAAAAACATGCTGGCAGGGGCTCACGGCATAGATATAGTCATGCTTGTAATTGCTGCTGATGAGGGAGTAATGCCACAGACTAAAGAACACGTGGATATACTCTCTTTTCTCGATATAAAGGCTGGCATAATTGTGCTGACAAAATGTGATTTGGTAGAAAAAGATTGGCTTTTAATAGTAGAGGAAGATGTAAGAGAGAATTTAAAAGGTACTTTTCTAGAAAATGCGCCAATAGTTCATCTATCGTCTGTTACAGGAGAAGGATTAGATATTTTGGTAAATACACTGGACGAATTAGCGAAAAAAATTAAGGCAAGAAGTTCAGAAGGAATATTTCGCCTGCCTGTAGACAGAGTTTTCTCTATTGCCGGCTTTGGGACTGTAGTTACCGGTACTTTGATATCTGGAAAGATAAAAGTCGGAGATAAAGTGATGCTCTATCCCAAGATTATCGAGTCAAGAGTGAGAAACCTTCAGGTGCATGAAAGAAATGTTGAGTGTGCTTTTGCAGGGCAGAGAACTGCAATAAATTTAGCAAATGTCAAGGCAGAAGAGATAGAAAGAGGAGATGTGATAGCTCCTCCTGAGGCCATTATTCCTTCTACTATGATAGATGTGAAGCTCTCTCTTTTAAAAGAAGCAAAAACTCTTAAAAATAGAGAAAGAATAAGATTTTATACAGGTGCTTCAGAAGTAATAGGAAGAGCAGTGTTGCTTGATAGGGATGAGCTACATGGTGGAGAAAGCTGTTATGCGCAGATTTACTTGGAGGATTGTGTCTCTGTGTTGAGAAAAGATAAATTTGTCATTAGAACTTATTCCCCCATGCTTACAATAGGAGGAGGTATCGTATTAGATCCGAATCCGGAAAAACACAAAAGATTTGATATAGAGGTCATTGAAACGCTGAGTAACATTGAAAAACTTGGGGATGAATTTGTGATAGAGAAATTAGTCTATGAATCGTTATTGCCATTGTCAGAAGAAGAAATTAAGAGAAAAGCAAATGTGGTTGATATAGGTAAATTTTCTCTTAAAAATTTGATTAAACTAAAATTGGAAGAAAAAGATTATTTTTATCACCTGGAAAAGTATGAAGAGATGTGTTTGAGAACAAAAGAAATCCTCGAGGATTTTCACAGAAAAAACCCTTTAAAAGAAGGTATTTCAAAAGAAGAGCTTAGGAACAAGCTGTTTGGAGATATTAAATCTAAGCTCTGCGATTTTATCTTTGAATTAATGGAAAAGGAAGAAATAATAAAGATAAAAAATCAGCTAGTAGCTTTAAAAGACTTTAAAGTCGTACTTAATGAAGAGCAAGAAAAGTTAAAAGAAAGGATAATAAAAATTTATAGAGACTCAAAATTTGAACCTCCGAAACTTTCCGAGTTAGAAGGGTATCCCGAAATAATTCCTATGGTAGAATATTTGGTAAGTATAGGAGAGTTAGTAAAACTTGATGAGGAGATTTTTCTTTCAAAAGATAATTATGAAGAAGCCCAAAATGTGCTGATAAATTATCTTAAGGAAAATAAGGAAATCACTTTGGCAGTTTATAGGGATCTGTTAAATACCAGCAGAAAATATGCTATGGCAATTTTGGAGTACTTTGATTTTATTAAACTGACTAAAAGAATAGGAGATGTAAGAGTTCTAGCAAGGGAAATAAAGAATTAAGCCCATGGGAACACCATGGGCTTATTATCAATTGATGGCGGGAGTATGTGGGAATCGAACCCACCTCTCGCGTAAATAGCGAGACCGTAGATTTGAAGTCTAGGAGGCACACCAGCGCCTATCTACTCCCAATAGTTTATTTTATAACATTTTTTAAAGCTTTTCAACAAAAATTTTAGGAGGGGAAATATGAAGGGCAATTATATAGCTTTTCCAAGTGTGAATTATGTCATGAAAGCAGAGGATATTTTGAAGAAAAAGAATTTATGGTATAAAGTAGTACCAACGCCAAGGTCTATTGATTTAAGCTGTGGAATATCGATAATGTATGATAAGAAAGATGAAGAGGTAATACGGAAGCTTTTAGAACAAAATGGTGTTTTAGTAAGGGGATTTTACTCTATAGAAGGATGAAAAATTTTTTTTGAGACCTTATTGTTTTTTATATTTTGTGTTATAATTTTTATAAAAGTAGCACTAGATTAAAACTAGAGTATACAGTGTACAAGTGCAATTAGAAAATTTTAGTGGAGGTAAGGAAATGTTAAAAGGTTTTAAGAGGTTAAACGTTGTGCTAGCTATACTGTTAATAATTGTTATGTCTTTAACAGCCTGTAGTAAATCGCATAATCAGGCGCAAATCTCTGAAACTTCCAAAGAGACAGTTCAAACTATAACGGTTACAGATTTGGTAGGAAGGCAGGTGGAAGTAAAAGGTCCAGTACATAAAGTAGTTGCTATTGGTCCTGGGGCTTTAAGGCTTGTGACTTATGTTGATGGTATTGACAGAATTGTAGGGGTTGAAAACATAGACAAAAAATTGACTAATGGCAGAACCTACAACATGTTTTTCCAGGAAGAGTTTGCGAAGCTTCCTACCATTGGGCAGGGAGGCCCTGATTCTACACCGGACGCCGAAAAGCTGGTGCAAGTAAATCCGGATGTGATTTTTGCCATATCTTTGCTTGACAAGTCAAAAGCTGATGACCTGCAGTCAAAAACAGGAATCCCTGTAGTTGTTTTGAGCTACGGTAAATTGGGGACTTTTGAAGAAGATGTATACACTTCTTTAGAGATTATAGGAAAAGTGTTGGGGAAAGAGGATAGAACAAAAGAACTGGTGGAGTATATAAAAGGGATTCAGGAGGATTTAGAGGAGAGGACTAAAGATATTCCCGATGATAAAAAACCGACAGTTTATGTAGGGGCGTTGGGATTTAAAGGCGGTCACGGCATAGAAAGCACTCAAGGAAATTATCCTCCTTTTATGGCGGTTAATGCTAAAAATGTGGCTGATACTTTAGGGCAAAAAGGTAGTGTAATGATAGAAAAAGAGAAGTTATTGGCTTGGAATCCAGATATAATCTTCATTGATGAGGGGAATCTTGATTTGGTCAAGCAAGATTATCAGAAAAATCCCGATTTTTATAATAATTTAAAGGCAGTTAAAAATGGCAATGTGTATGGGATACTCCCATATAACCAGTACAGCACAAATGTTGACACGGCTTTAGTTGATTCATACTGGGTAGGCAAAGTTATATACCCTGAAAAATTCAATGATGTAGACCATGTAGAGAAAGCGAAAGAAATATATGCGAAGTTTTTTGGTGAAAAGGGTAAGGTCCTCTACGATAAGATGAAAGAGGTCTATGGCGGTTTTGAAAAAATTAAATTTTAAGGGATAATCAAAGATAAATTCCCCCACTTTTTGTGGGGGAATTATAAAGGACGAGGGGGAGAAAGTCTTGAGGGAGTTGATATTAGAGGCGGTACCTGAAAGTTACAATCGTTATATAAGGAGAAAAATATGGATAATACTTCTTACTATATTAGCAACTTTTCTCCTTGCTGTGTATGCCATAAATGCTGGTTCTGCAGGACTTAGCGTGAAGGATGTAGTAAAAACTTTGGTAGGACAAGGGGAAGAAAGATTCAGGATAATTGTGTGGAATATAAGGATGCCGAGAATTTTATCGGCTATGGTGGCAGGAGTAGGGCTTTCTGTAGCTGGGTGTGTTACGCAAAGCATATTGAGAAATCCCTTGGCGTCCCCTTTTACTTTAGGCATATCACAGGGTGCAGCTTTTGGAGCGGCAGTTGCCATTATCTTATTTGGAGCAGGAAGCACTACAAATCCTGATTCTGTAATAATAAACAATCCCTATCTTGTGGTCATCTTTGCTTTTTTGGGGTCTATGGGTTCTACTGTAGTTGTGCTTATTCTGGCGAAAAATTTTAGAGTTACACCTGAAGCGATGGTGCTCGCAGGGGTTGCCTTGGGTTCTTTATTTTCTGCCATCACGATGATTTTGCAGTACTTTGCAGATGATGTAAAAGTGGCTTCAATAGTTTTCTGGACTTTTGGTGATTTGGGAAGGACTTCCTGGAGAGATTTAACTATAATGTCTGCTGTGGTAGGGATTTCACTTATATATTTTATGTTAAACCGATGGAATTATAATGCTTTAGACAGCGGAGAGGAGACGGCAAAGGGATTAGGCGTAGAAGTTGAGAAGATAAGGCTTTATGGCATGTTTATGTCTTCTTTGGTTGCTGCAGTGATTACATCTTTTGTAGGCATAATAGGGTTTGTAGGGCTTGTAGGGCCCCACATTATGAGAAGATTGATTGGAGGAGACCACAGGTTTTTAATTCCTGCGTCTTCTGCAATAGGTGCACTGATACTTCTTGCTTCAGATACTCTGGGCAGGACAATAATTTCTCCGATAGTTCTCCCCGTTGGAGCTATCACTTCCTTTTTAGGTGCCCCGGTTTTCTTATATGTGCTTTCTAGGGGGTATAGAAGGTGATTTTAAACATAGATGGTGTAGAATTCAGTTACACCAGCGTTCCTGTGTTAAGAAATGTGAAATTTCATCTTGAAAAAGGAGAATTTTTATCTATTTTAGGAAATAATGGGGCTGGAAAGTCTACTCTTTTAAAATGCATAAACAGGATTTTGAAACCCCACAAAGGTACTATATACATTGAAAAAGACGAGATTTCAAAGCTCAGTAGGGTGGAAATTGCAAAGAAAATTGGGTATGTCGCTCAAAGAAATGAGAATGGCCGGTTTACAGTATTTGATGCTGTGCTTTTGGGGAGAAAGCCCTATATAAAGTGGGATATTACTGAAAAGGACATAAAAATTGTAAATGAGGTTTTAAAAAAGTTTGATTTAGAAAAACTTGCCTTAAGATACTTAAATGAGTTAAGCGGTGGAGAACTGCAAAAAGTGGTTATAGCGCGGGCTTTGGCGCAGCAACCAGTTGTTATGCTATTAGATGAGCCTACGAATAACTTGGATTTAAAAAATCAGATTGAGGTTTTAAAAATTATAAAAGATACTGTAAAAGAGCAGAATATCGCCGCAATTGTAATAATTCACGATTTGAATTTGGCACTTAGGTTTTCAGATAAATTTTTGCTTTTAAAAGACAATACCATTTTTGCCTATGGTGGAATGGAAGTCATGACTGAGGAAAATATAGAGGCTGTATATGGGATTCCTGTTGCAGTAGAAACCTGCCGAGGAGTACCCGTTGTCATTCCACTTTAACAGCTCAGACAAAGGGGACGGTTCCTTCCGTCTGAGTTTTCAGACAGGAGGAACCGTCCCTCCCGTCTGAATTTTATTCTACTTTAACGGAAAGGAAGTGAGAATTGCTGTGGAACTAATACCTATAGGTGTTATACACAGCCCTTATAAAAGGAAAGGGGAAGCGCCTCATCAAGGAAGGGTGAGCGATAAGGAAGCAGTGTTGGAAATATATTCTGAGTTTCAAGAAGGGCTCCAAGATATAGAGAAGAAAAAGCACATAATAGTTCTTTATTGGTGCCATTTAGGGAAAAGAGACGTGATAAAAACTGTCACTCCGTGGGGACCGGAGATAAAAGGTGTTTTTGCTACCCGTTCACCTAATAGGCCTAATCCTATAGCTTTTTGTGTAGCAGACCTTGTGAAAATTGAAGGAAATAAACTTTATGTAAAAGGTGTGGATGCCTTAAATGGAAGTCCTATACTGGATATAAAGCCTTATGTTTATGAGCTTGACAGCATAAAAGGTCCAAAGGATACATTGTAATATACCCTTCAATACAGTTAAAATATTCGGTCTTGCTAAGTTTCCCGGCACTCAAGTAAGTATGCTTGTTTTTCTATTTTGCTTTATAAACTTTCTTACTTGAGTGCCGGGCCACTTTGTCACAAGTCGCACCGATTGCAAAATATCCTATTTTTGAAAGTTTGTCTATAGTCTGTAAAATAGACAAAAATAATGGATTATTTTATTTTTTATATTGACAATGCAAAAAAGCAGTGGTATACTATATGTTGATGATATTAATAAATAATATACTAGATTTTGTGTAAAATAGAATATACACAGATACAGGTGCCCAATTTCAAAGGGAAATTGGGTTAAAAGGGAAGCAGGTGAGAACCCTGCACGGTCCCGCCACTGTGATGGTGAGCTCTTTACAATATGCCACTGTCTGTTCAAACAAAAGGAACCGTCCCCGATGTTTGAAAGGTGGGAAGGCGTAAAGAGCGATGAACCTAAGTCAGGAGACCTGCCTGTATTTAGATTACACTTGCTCTACGGTCGATAGAGGAGGTGAGGTACTTTGTATGCCTCTTAACTTGCCGTAGAAGTTAAGGGGTTTAATTATTTTTACAAAAGAATGGAGGTTTAAAATAATGAAAATTGCTATGAAGGTTATAAAAAGAGATGGAAGGGAAGTTGAGTTTGATAAGATAAAGATTGTAAATGCTATATACAAAGCTTTTAAGGCAGTAGGAGAAGGGGAATACAAAGATGCCCTTGAAATAGCAGATGAAGTGACAGAGTACGTAGAAGATAATTTAGAAGGAATAGCCAGTGTAGAGCAGATTCAAGATATTGTAGAGCAATACTTAATAAAGCACGGTCATGCTAAAGCAGCAAAAGCCTATATTTTGTACAGAAAACAGCATCAAGAGATAAGAGAATTTAAAAAAATGTTTATGGACATTGAAAAAATGGTGGATGAATACATAGGGAAACAAGATTGGAGAGTAAATGAAAATAGCAATATGAGTTATTCACTTCAAGGTTTAAATAATCATATCTCCAGTACGATAACAGCTCATTACTGGTTAAACAAAATATATCCTCCAGAAGTTAGAGATGCTCATGTAAATGGAGATTTGCACATTCATGATTTAGGCCTTTTATCTGTGTATTGTTGTGGATGGGATTTAAGGGATTTACTGCTTTCTGGATTTACAGGGGTAGAGGGGAAAGTTCAAAGCAAACCTCCAAAGCACTTTAGGTCCGCACTTGGGCAGATTGTAAATTTTTTCTATACACTTCAAGGGGAAGCAGCCGGTGCACAAGCTTTTTCTAATTTTGATACCTATTTGGCACCTTTTATATATTACGATAATCTTTCTTACAAAGAGGTTAAGCAAGCTTTACAGGAGTTTATATTTAACATAAATGTTCCAACTAGAGTGGGATTTCAAACTCCTTTTACAAACATAACTATGGACCTTGTGGTACCGGAGATTATGGCAGATGAACCTGTTATAATTGGTGGCCAGTTGATGGATAAAACATATAAAGAATTTCAAAAAGAAATGGACATGTTAAATATAGCATTTGCAGAAGTTATGATGGAAGGAGATGCCAGCGGGAGGATATTTACTTTTCCAATACCTACTTATAACATAACTAAAAATTTTGACTGGAATAGTCCTGTCATAAATAAAATAATGGAAATGACCGCAAAGTATGGTTTACCCTATTTTAGCAATTTTGTAAATAGTGATTTAGATCCAAATGATGTGCGCAGTATGTGCTGTCGGCTAAGGTTGGACAACAGAGAATTAAGAAAGCGTGGAGGAGGGCTTTTTGGTGCGAATCCTCTTACAGGTTCAATAGGAGTTGTAACTATAAATATTCCGAGAATTGGATATTTATCCAAATCAAAAGAAGAGTTTTTCCAAAGGTTAGAAAGGCTTATGGATATTGCAAAAACAAGCCTTGAAATAAAAAGAGAAGTTTTAGAGAAAATGACTGAAATGGGATTGTATCCTTATTCAAAATTTTACTTAAGAGATATAAAAAAGAGATTTGGATTTTACTGGCAAAATCATTTTAACACGATAGGACTTATTGGAATGAATGAAGCACTATTAAATTTCATGGGGGTAAGCATAGCCAGTGAAGAGGGAAGGAAATTTGCACTTGAAGTATTAGATTTTATGAGGCATAAATTAGAACAATATCAATTAGAATCTAATTTCATGTATAATTTAGAAGCCTCCCCTGCAGAAGGAGCTTCCTATAGATTGGCTAAAAAAGATAAAGAATTATTCCCCGATATAATAACTGCAGGTAGCGATGTGCCTTACTATACTAATTCAACACAGCTTCCTGTAGACTTCACGGAAGATATATTTACTGCTTTAGACTTACAAGAAGAGTTACAAACAAAATACACAGGAGGTACAGTATTTCACGGATTTATTGGAGAGAGTATAAACGATATTACTACCTGCAAAGCTCTAGTCAAAAAAATAGCTTATAATTATAAAATTCCTTATTACACTATAACTCCAACTTTTTCAATCTGTGAAGACCATGGGTATATTTCGGGTGAACATTTTGAATGTCCTTACTGTGGGAAAGAATGTGAGGTTTATAGCCGCGTAGTTGGATATTATAGGCCAGTAAAGAATTGGAATGAAGGGAAGAAAAAAGAGTTTAAGGACAGAAAGGAATTTGTTATATGATATACGATTTTATGCCTGTTTCTTTTGTTGATTTCCCAGGAAAAATTGCAGCCACTGTTTTTGTAAGTGGCTGCAATTTTAAGTGTCCTTACTGCCATAACTCTTATTTAATTCAAATAAGGGAAGGTATACGGAGTGAAAAAGAGTTTTTTGATTACCTTAAAAAGAGAGCAAATTTAATAGAAGGAGTGTGTATTACAGGCGGAGAACCTACTCTTTGGAAAGGATTAAAAGATTTTATGAAAAATATAAAGAAATTAAATTTTAGTGTTAAGCTTGACACTAATGGATCAAGGCCACAAGTGTTAGAAGATTTATTAGATGAAGGATTGCTCGATTATATAGCCATGGATATAAAAGCGCCAATAGAAAAATATGGCATATTTTTAAAAAACAAAAAAGATATAGAGAATATTCAAAAAAGTGTAGAGGTGGTTAAAAATTCTAATATAGATTACGAATTTAGAACTACTGTAAATGACAAACTACTTACTTTAGAAGATTTTGAGGCTTTAGCTGATTGGATTTCTCCTGCAAAAAGGTATGTTTTACAAAGGTACAAGTATGCTGAAGGAGTATTAGATAAGGAGAAAAGTGAAATTCAAGATTGTGATATTAGCTTTTTAAAAAAAATAAAAGGAAAACTGAATGGAAATTTTGGCGAAATATTAATAAGAGAATGAGAGAGGCACCTCTCTCTTTTTATTTTTCGGAAAAATGAACTTGATAATGGACATAAATTAAAAATGGATTTATAATGTATTTAGAAATATTTGTTTTTCTGGGGAGAGAGGGAATAGGATGACTAGCAATATACATATTTCAATAAATTACCAGATATTAATTTTGTTGATTTTAGCAATATTTTATTTATTAGTGCATAACGCAGGAAAGGAAAAATATATTCTATTTTGGGGAAGTGCATGGGGACTTGATTTAATAAGATATGCCATGGAATATGCAATAGAATATAGAGATATGCCTAATACATTTTTGATACAGGTGATAGTATATGGTTTGCTTGTAATAAGTTCTATATTGTTTACTTATGGTTTTCAATCTTTTTTTGAAGTAAATTTTTTGCAAAAGGGTTTATGGATTATTTCACTAAGTTTAGGGTGGTATGTAGTAAATAAAATTTTAGGAAGTAGTAATTATATAGCTGTGATTTCAATGTATATTTTTTTAGGAGTTATGAATATATTTTCTGGTACATTGATATTTAAAAATTTCAAATCCTCAAAAGTGATTTCTAGTTTAGTCATAGGAATATTACTTATTTTAATTGGCATTCGTGAGATTACATTTCCTGCTATAAAACACTTTAATTTAATAAATTATTTAATTGACTTTAACTTTTTGAATTCCTTAAAAGTTATATTAGCGATTGTTTTACTGATGCATTTCTATGAAATTGCAAGCAATAAATTATCTATTATTTTTCATAAACAAGAAGAACTTATGAAATCTTTGAATAAAGAAAAAGAATGGCTTCGTGTTACATTAAAGAGCATTGGAGACGGAGTTATTGCTACAGATGCAAACGGCAATATAGAGTTTATGAATCCTACTGCAGAAAAGCTTACAGGGTATAAAGAAGGAGAGGTATTAGGAAAGAGAATTGATGAGGTTTTTAATATAATCAATGAAGATACAAAAGAGAAGGTAGAAATTCCGATAGAAAAAGTTTTAAAAACTGGTGAAATTAGAGGGCTTGCAAATCATACTGCTTTGATATCAAAAGATGGTTGTGTGATATCTATTGCCGATTCTGCTGCTCCCATAAAAGACTCAGAGGGGAATGTTATTGGGACAGTTATGGTTTTTAGAGACATAAGCGATAAAAGAAAGTATGAAAAGCTATTGAAACAGTATGAATTTATTGTTGAGTCTTCAGAAGAAGGAATTGGAACTTTTGACTTTAGTGGAATTATTCAGACGTGGAATAAAGGATGTGAAAAAATATACGGTTACAAGGCGGAAGAAATAATAGGTAAGAGCATATATACGGTGATTCCTGATTTTGAAAGAGAAAAGATTAAGAACATTTTAGAAAGATTGTTAAAAGGAGAAAATGTAAAAAGTTATGAAGGAATAAGAAATAGAAAAGATGGAAAACTCATAAATGTGTTGGTTTCAATTGCAGCTTTAAAAGATGAAGTAGGGAGATACATTGGTGTATCTTTTATCTCTCATGATATAACAGAGAATAAAAAAGCTGAACAAATTTTAAAAAGATATAAACTGCTTTTTGACAATATAAATGACATAATTTTATTTGCAAGATATGAAGATGGTAAAATTATAGAGGTGAATAAAGCTGCAATAAAGGCTTATGGCTATAAAATGGAAGAACTTTTAAAGATGGATATTTTTGAGCTTTGTAATTGCGAGAAAGATGAGTTAACTCAGTTGTTAGATGTTGAAGATGAAAGGGGTGTTTTGCTGAACTTACAGCATAAAAGAAAAGACGGTAGCAAGTTTTATGTGGAGGCCAATGTAGTAAGTGTTGATTTTGAAAATGAAAAGCTTATTATGACGATAATAAGAGATATAACAGAAAGGAAATTAGCACAAGAGAAGCTTGAGCAGTTGGGCACCCATGATATACTTACTGGCCTTTACAATAGAAACTTCTTTGAAGAAAAATTAGCTTTTGTTGATAAACAGAATATAGTGCCGATTGGTTTGATAATTTGTGATGTAGACGGATTAAAACTTATCAATGATACAATAGGACATAAGGCAGGAGACATGCTTTTAAAAACAGCGGCGGATGTGCTGAGAAAATGTTTTAGAGGGCAGGACATTATCGCCCGAATAGGAGGAGATGAATTTGCTGTAATACTGCCTAACGCTAGCATTGAGATTGTAGAAGAAGTGGTTGATAGAATAAGAAAAATGGTTGAAAATAGTAAATTTGCCTTTGAAAAAGAAAACATACCTTTAAGTATGTCAATAGGCTATGCAGTGAAGAATAATAGTTTTAAAAAAATTGAGGAAGTTTTTAAAGAAGCAGATAATAACATGTATAGAGAGAAGCTATTCCATAAAAGAAGCAGTTATAGAAAAGTACTAGATTCTATCTTAAAGATGTTTGAAATACGCCAGCCTAAACTACAAAAGCATCTAAATGCAGTCAAAGAAATTTTAGCAAACTTTGCCGAATATTTAAAACTTTCACAAGTGCGGATAAAAAATTTAGAGCTTCTGGCTGAGTTTCATGATATTGGAATGATAGGAATTTCAGATAAAATGCTAGATAAGATAGATAACTTAAATGAAGAAGAAAAATTGGAATTACAAAAACATTGTGAAATAGGCTATAGAATCGCAATGTCTTCCCCTGATTTAGCTCACCTTGCGGATATGATTTTAATGCATCATGAATGGTGGAATGGACAAGGTTATCCACTTGCTGTAAAAGGAGAGGATATTCCTTACGAATGTAGAATTTTGGCTATAGTAGATGCTTACGTGCAGATGATAGATGAAGAAGGGAAGGGACTTTCTAAAGAGCAAGCGCTAAAAGAGATTAGAAAGATGGCGGGGATACAATTTGACCCTATTCTTGTTGAAAAATTTTTAGCCTTTATGAAGGATTGATATTTTTCTTTAAAAAGTATAAAATATTAAAGTAATCGTCATTTATTAAACAATAGGGTGTGATAAAATGCCAAGACCTCCAAAATGCAGATGGGTTAGAAGTGAACCAAATGTAACTCATTTTAAACCAGTAGGTGTGCCTATGTCTATGTTAGATGAAGTTATACTAACAGTAGAGGAATTAGAAGCTATAAGGCTTAAGGATTTAGAAGGCTTAGAGCAAGAAGAATGTGCTGATATGATGAAGGTGTCGAGACCTACTTTTTTTAGAATAATCAATTCTGCTAGGCAAAAAGTAGCCGATGCTTTGGTTAATGGTAAAGCGATAAGAGTGGAAGGTGGAAATTACAGAGTTTATGAAGAAGAACAAAGATGTCATAGAGGTATGCGACATAGACATGGCCACTGGGGTGGAGAAGATTAAAATTCTATTAAATTTTCATGTTTTTTTACAAAACCTTTCATATATATAGTATAATTAATGCTGTGAATAATAGTTACTATATATATGAAAGGATGAAGTAAATGGACCTTATAAAAAACTTCATTGATATTGTATTGCATCTTGATAAGTATTTAGGCAGTGTTATTCAAACTTATGGCACATATACTTACAGCATTTTGTTTTTTATTGTTTTCCTTGAGACTGGCTTTGTGGTGACGCCTTTTTTGCCTGGAGATTCTCTTCTCTTTGCAGCAGGGACTTTTGCAGCAATTGGCAGTTTAAATATATTTTATGTGGTTATACTTTTGGTATCTGCTGCCATATTAGGAGATACAATAAACTATCATATAGGTAAATTTGTGGGAGAAAAGATTTATGAAAGAGAAAATCTACGGTTAATAAAAAGAGAGCATTTGCTGGAAGCTCGTGATTTTTATGAAAAGTATGGTTCTATTACTATTGTTGTAGGAAGATTTATACCAATTATTAGAACTTTTGTCCCTTTTGTAGCGGGTATTGGACAAATGAGATATTTTAAATTTTTATTTTACAATGCATTAGGAGGAATACTGTGGGTTTTACTTTTTACTTTAGGTGGGTACTATTTTGGGAATTTGCAAATAGTAAGAGACCATTTTGGATTGGTGACAATTGCGATAATTGTCATATCATTAATACCCGCAATTATAAGTGTTTTAAAAGGGAAAAAACGTTGATGCAGGAAGTTTTTTGATAAGATGTGTGTTGCTTCAATATAAATTTAATATATTTTAAATTTTATGAAAGGGGAATATTGATTATGGGCCTTTTTGGAACTAAAGCTGAGACTATCGTTATAAATGTTAAAGGAATGTCATCTAATCATTGCAAAATGTCTGCCGAAACCGCACTAAAGAAATTAAATGGTGTATTTAAGCTTTGTTGACCTTGACAAAGATAATGTTACGGTGACATATGACCCTGACAAAGTTTCTGTAGATGATATGAAAAAAGCAATTATTGATACGGGGTATGAAGTGTAATACTTATTAGAAAATTTAAATGAAAGAAAAGCATTGAGTGAAATATCAATGCTTCAGTTTGTTGACAAAGTCAAAAAATTTTAAAATAGGATATTTTGCATCGTTACTCCGATGTTCCAAAGCGACAAAACTAAACTCGACCTTCGGGTTCCGGCAGGGTACCGGGCACAATCGGCCTCCTTGCCTCAGGTGCCCGCCTCCGCCCTCCTTGGCTACGGCCCTGCCTCCACCCTCGGTCTCGCTAAGTTTTGTTGCCGCTTTGTCACAAGTCGCACCGATTGCAAAATATCCTATTTTCGAAAGTTTGTCTACAGTCTGAAGCATTGAATGAAATATCAATGCTTTTTTTGCGTTGTCTTGGTTATTTCTAGAATAGTTCTAAACCATGGAAATTTCTCTTTCCTCATGTCAAATGGGATCGTTCTTTTTTTCTATCTGGCCTTTCTAAATTACTTATGGAAGACTTTTGTATTAAAATGTTTTAGCAACTTCCTGAGCACGTTTGGTTGCCTCTGACACTATTTTTCCTACATCTTCTCCTATTATATCCAGTCTTTCTGCTACTATAGTTTCTACTAATTCAATTCCCATAAAGGTAAGTATTGCCTTTATATATCTGTTTGCCATTTCAAATCCTGAAAAAGGTCCATGAGTGTATTCCCCGCCAGTGGCCATGATATGGACAGCTTTTTTGCCCTTCATCAGCCCCACGGCCCCTTGCTCTGTGTATTTGAATGTTATACCTGATATTGCTATATAGTCGATGTAGGCTTTTAAAATGGAGGGAATACCTAAGTTCCACATAGGAGCAGCTATGACGTACTTGTCAGCTTCTGCAAATTGATAAGCATATTTTAATATTGGATGCTCCTTTGAGCTATCAGTTTTGGGTCCAGAGATGCTATTGATGTCATCCAGAGTCAAAAAATGTATTTTTTCTTTGTATAGGTCCAAAGTGATTATCTCATCTTGAGGATTATATTCTTTATAGGTCTTTATAAATTGTTCAGATATCCTGAAAGTCCTTGATGCATCATCATTTTTAGGATTTGCTTTAATATACAATAATTTGCTCATTTTTAGTCTCCTTTCGTGCGAAAATTTTAGTTAAAAAATTAACGTTTGAGCGCTTAAAATGTTTATGCTGAATAGCAATTTTTGTTATGCACTATATATATAAATAAAATACTTCACAAAATGGATTGGCTGCATATGCCTTGTTGTTCAAATTAAAAACACCGTAATTTCACCCAGTGCTTTCCTAATTAAGAAATTAAATATGTTTCTTATATTCCACCTCCAAGTATTGGTGTATTTTTTGATGTTCAAGCAAAATAATATCAAATAAAATTACTTTTCGCAAGTACAACAATTTTTCGTGCGTAGTATAAAAAATGTACTAAAGGGGCGTAAAAATGGATTTAAGAGAAGAATTGTTAAATGTAAAATGTCCTATAGCTATCACTCAGTACGTTGTAGCTGTCAAATGGAAGCTGGTCATAATATGGCAGCTGTTAGAAGGGCCTAAGCGTTTTAATGAGTGGAAAAAACTTTTGCCTGATATAGATGGACTCGCAGCAAAATGTTCAGAATCGCAGCATAACGTGAATATATCAATTGACATTAATTTAAGATTGTGATACTCTAGAAGAGAGAAAAAATATAAATTCATATCGAAATACTCGGAATTAAAAGGAGGCAAAAAGTTATGCCTGAAAGAGAAGACAAAATTTATGAGGATATAACCCAGCTTATAGGGAATACGCCTATTGTTAGATTAAATAAAATTGTTCCAAAAGATGCAGCGGAAGTCATAGTAAAATTAGAGTCTTTTAACCCAGGTGGAAGTGTTAAGGACAGAATTGCATTAAATATGATAAAAAGAGCTGAGGAAGAAGGAAGATTAAAACCTGGTGGGACAATTGTTGAACCTACCAGTGGAAATACAGGCATTGGTCTTGCGATGGTCAGTGCTGTAAAAGGGTATAAGTTGATTCTTGTAATGCCTGATACGATGAGTATAGAACGACGAAATTTACTTTTGTCATATGGAGCAGAGCTTGTTTTAACACCCGGTGCAGAGGGTATGAAAGGAGCCATAAAAAAGGCACAAGAAATTTTGGAATTAAATCCTGATTATATAATGTTAGATCAGTTTAAAAATCCTGCGAATCCAGAAATACATGAACTTACAACGGCAAAAGAAATATTAAAAGATACAAATGGAATAGTAGATGCATTTGTAGCAGGTGTAGGCACAGGGGGAACAATATCTGGAGTAGGGAAAGTTTTAAAGCAATATAACAAAGATATAAAAATTTTTGCAGTAGAACCAGAGGAATCTCCTGTATTGTCAGGCGGCAAACCTGGACCTCATAAGATACAAGGAATAGGAGCTGGATTTATCCCTGACACATTAAATCTTGACGTTATCGATGAAATTATAAAGGTAAAAGAGAGAGATGCTTTTGAAATGTCAATGAAACTTGCAAAACAAGAAGGAATTCTTTGTGGTATTTCTTCAGGTGCAAATGTTTTTGCGGCAGTTGAAGTTGCAAATCGCCTCGGGAAAGGAAAACGAGTTGTAACAGTACTACCTGATACTGGGGAAAGATATTTAAGTATGCACAAATTTTTTGAATATTGAACGATTATATCTGGCTGTATTTGGAAAAAAATTTGTGTTGCTGATGCTCCTGTTCATTGCTTTAATATACCAACCAATTGCAACATTTGAACCAAGTCCACCACAGCCAATGAGAAGAATTTTTACTCTTGAAAGCTTGTCAAGCATCTTTTCATCAAAATAATTTTTAAATACAATCTCTACACTAGCTAACGGTATTAGAAACTTTTGTAAGTCTGCAAAAAGAACATTCTTCCGTTGTTGTGACATGGCCACAAGTTTTGCATTCCTTCAATTCAATATTTTCTACCTCTTTGAAATGCTTTTTGCCCTTTTCAAGGAAGCCAATCAAAAAACGCTGTTTTGTGCCAGGACTTTTTTCTTCCAGTTCATTCAGCAATTCTTTATAAAGAATTGAACGAGCTCCAATTGAATAAGGACACTCTTCATGTAAAAATTCAATTTTGTTTAAAAGCACGTAATACATGTTTTCTTTTTCTGTTAAAGTATAAAGGGGCTTTACTTTTTTTATGAGTTTAGGGTGAGTTTGAGGTAAAACTGGTCCCTGTCTTGCAAGATAGCTTTCTCCCCAATTCAAAATATTGCCTAAAAGTGTTGCTGCTTCGTCATCTAGATTGTGACCTGTTGCGATAACTGAAAATCCATTGTCGTAAGCTACTTTGTTAAACAGGTATCTTTTAATTGTTCCACATACGGAACAGGGGCTTCGTTTTAAAGTCTTTGAAAGCTTGTATATATCAAGCCCGAATTCTTCTTTAATATTTTTTACAATGAGTGGAAGATTATTTTTCTTTGCAAAATTTTCAACCACTTCTTGAGACCTGTTTGAATACTCTCCAATTCCAAGGTTTATATACATTGCGGTAACGTTATAACCTTCCCTGGCTAGAACGTCCCACAGAGCCATACTATCTTTGCCGCCAGATACTACCACTAAAACTCTGTCGTCTTTTTTAAACATTTTATTTTTTTGAATGTTTTTTAAGACTTGGTTTCTATAATAATGCAAAAAACACTCAGCACAGAAGGCTGCATTATGCCTTTTTAGAGTGATAACTGCTTTTTTCTTACATCTTATGCACTTCAATTGGTAAAGCCTCCTTCTACTAACCTCCAGAAACTACCGATATTATCTCTACTACATCATCATCTTGAAGAATTTCATCTGGAGTAACTATTTCTCCATTTTTTATAAAGACATGTGATTCTAAATTTATATTCAACTCTTTCGCGAGTTTTTCAACATTTTTTGGAGCTTTTATTGTAATTTGATTGTTTTTTCCTACAAATATTACTGTCATTCTCGATACCCCCGTAGAAACCAAATCTTGAAAATTGTGTGGCAAAATTATTTATAACACATTTGAACTATTCGGTCAAGAATTTTAAAAAAGGAAATTGGAGTTCTTGAAAGGAAGCGAAAATTATTATATAATAAAGTATGAACAATTATTCATATATTAAAGCAAAGAGGAGATACCTATGAAAAGAGAAGACAGCAAAATCCCAATCTGCGAAGTTAGCGTAATACATGAAGATATTATAAATAAAGTAAAAGAAGCTATGCCAGAGGAAACAAAATTGTATGACCTTGCAGAATTGTTTAAAGTATTAGGAGATACTACAAGGATAAAAATTCTTTATGCATTATTTGAATCAGAAATGTGTGTGTGTGATATTGCTGTACTTCTTGGTATGAGCCAGTCTGCAGTTTCTCATCAGCTTCGGATACTAAGGCAAAATAAGCTTGTTAAATTCAGAAAAGAAGGAAAAGTGGTTTATTATTCTTTGGCGGATGACCATGTAAAGAAAATATTTGAACAGGGTTTTGACCATATTAATGAATGAATCAGGAGAGGTGAATACTATGCAAAATAATAAAAGGGCCTTTGTTTTAGAGAAGTTTGGTTGTAGAAGTTGTGCCCTAGATGCAAAAGGAAGTTTTCTTAACGCAAATTGTGATTCTGATAGTTGTAAGCTTGAGAATGATGACTCTAATGAAGTATACAGGAGAATCATTCAATATGGGATTTCTGCTATCTTGTTTGCAATAGCATTGCTATTTAATTCATTAGGTTATGTCAAATTTACCTTATTTTTTGTAAGTTATATAATCGCAGGAGGAGATGTCATCTTAAAAGCTGCCAAAAATATTTTGAAAGGGCGGATTTTTGATGAGTATTTTCTCATGAGCATAGCGACAATTGGTGCTTTTGCTATTGGAGAGTATCCTGAGAGTGTAGCAGTAATGCTTTTTTACCAAATTGGGGAACTTCTGCAGGATATTGCTGTTGATCATTCGAAAGGGTCTATTAAAGAGTTAATGAATATTCGTCCCGATTATGCTAACTTAAAAATTGGATATGAAATAAAGAGGGTTTCACCACAAGAAGTAAGACCGGGAGACGTCATCATAGTAAAGCCTGGTGAAAAAATACCACTTGATGGGAAGATAATCGAAGGGGAATCGATGGTGGATACTTCTGCATTAACAGGAGAATCTGTTTTAAAAGAGGTTTATAAAGGCGCGGAGGTTTTAAGTGGCTTTATAAATAAAAATGGACTTCTCACAATAGAAGTGACCAGAGAGTTTGCAGAATCAACTGTTTCAAAAATACTAGGACTTATTGAAGAGGCTAGCAGTAAGAAAGCTCCTACAGAAAAATTTATGACAAAGTTTGCCAAATATTACACTCCTATTGTTGTTTTTTTGGCATTGATTATTGCAGTAATTCCTCCTTTAATTATGCCAGCAGCAACCTTCAAGGAATTTATATATAGAGCACTTATTTTTCTTATTATATCGTGCCCTTGTGCACTGGTGTTATCGATTCCTTTAAGCTTTTTTGCTGGTATAGGTGCTGCCTCAAAAAATGGCATCCTTGTAAAAGGAAGTAACTATTTGGAAGCGTTAAGCGATGTAGAAACTGTTGTATTTGATAAAACAGGTACCCTTACAAAAGGGGTATTTAAGGTGACGGAAATTAAATCTGTAAATGGCATGAGCAGGGATGCGCTTTTAGAATATGCGGCATATGCCGAAAGTTTTTCAAATCATCCTATAGCAGAATCCATTTTAAAAGCCTATGGGAAAGAAGTAGACAGATCTAAAATAAAAAACTATGAAGAAATTTCAGGAAATGGCGTAAGAGCAAATATAGAAGGAAAAGAAGTCCTTGTGGGCAATGCTAAGTTAATGAAGATGGAAAATATCGATTTTGTTACCGGTGACTCAACAGGCACTATCATCCATGTAGCTATAGATAACAAATACTGTGGCTATATCCTTATATCCGATGAAGTAAAAGAAGATTCCTCAAAAGCTATAGAAAGTCTCAAGAAAATGGGCATTAAAAGGATTGTCATGCTTACGGGGGATAACAAAGCTGTCAGCGATAAAATCGGTGTTTCATTAGGAATTGATGAAGTGTATTCACAACTTCTTCCAAATGAGAAAGTTGGCGTACTTGAGAAATTGTATGCTGACAATAAAAAAGGCAAGCTCATATTTGTCGGTGATGGCATAAATGATGCACCGGTTTTAGCGAGATCTGATGTGGGTGTTGCAATGGGTGGAATCGGGTCAGATGCTGCTATAGAAGCAGCCGATGTAGTTTTAATGACAGATGAACCGTCAAAACTGGTAACAGCTATAAAGATATCCAAAAGGACAAAATTAATAGTATGGGAAAATATTCTTCTTGCATTAGGAGTAAAAATAGTGGTTTTAGCACTTGGTGCTTTCGGGGTTGCTACAATGTGGGAAGCTGTGTTCGCCGACGTAGGTGTTGCACTCCTTGCAGTCCTTAATTCCTTAAGATTGCTTAATAAAAAATAAAAATATTATTAACTTTTAAAAAAGGAGGATATGAATCATGGGTTTGTTTGGACCTAAGGGTGAGACTATCGTCATAAATGTTAAGGGGATGACATGCAACCATTGCAAAATGTCTGTTGAAAATGCACTAAAGAAGTTAAATGGAGTATCGAAAGCTATTGTTGACCTTGACAAAGGTAATGTAACGGTGACATATGACCCTGCTAAAGTTTCTGTAGATGATATGAAAAAAGCAATTATTGATACAGGATATGAAGTGTAATATCTATTAAAAAATTAAAGTATAAAGTAGGAGGATGTTTTGTGGAATTTGTGAAACATCGGTGTTAACTTTTCTAAATAATTTGCAACTGACTAAGGAAAAGATATGTTGGGCGGCTTGATACCGCCCATTCAGTTTGATAAGGAATAGCAATTTGGATGCGCAAATGCACCTATTGACATTAAGATAAGATTGTGATAGCGTAAAAAGAGAAAATTTATAATTCTTATCGTAATACTCGGAATTAAGTTACAAGGAATAGGAGCTGGATTTATTCCCGCCACATTAAATTTTTACATTGATGAAATTATAAAGGTAAGAGAGATACTAAAAGGTAAAAAATAAATAGAGAGAGGCGTTTTTTGTGGATAGAATTTATTTAGACAATGCTGCGACTACTCCAGTTGATAAAAGGGTATTAGAGGCGATGTTACCATATTACAGTGATGTTTTTGGTAATCCATCTTCTCTGTATTCATATGGTCAAGAAGCGAAAAAAGCTATTGAAGAAGCGAGGGAAAAAGTGGCAAAAGCGCTAGGGGCAGATGCAGACGAAATATATTTTACCAGTGGAGGCTCTGAGTCTGATAATTGGGCATTAAAAGGTGTAGCATATGCGTTAAAGGATAAGGGAAATCACATTATTACAACGGAAATTGAACATCCTGCAGCACTTAATACTTGTCGATATCTTGAAAAAGAAGGATTCAAAGTAACATATCTTCCAGTTGACGAATATGGACTTGTAAAACCTGAAGATTTAAAAAAGGCAATTACAGATAAAACAATCCTTGTTTCTATAATGTTTGCCAATAATGAGATAGGTACGATAGAGCCAATTGAGGAGCTTGTCAAAATAGCTCATGAGAAAAATGTATATTTTCATACTGATGCTGTGCAAGCAGTTGGTAATATACCGATAGATGTAAAAAAATTAGATGTTGATTTGTTATCTTTATCTGCCCATAAAATATATGGGCCTAAAGGCGTGGGAGCATTATATATAAAAAAGGGTATAAAGATTCATTCGCTTATACAAGGTGGAACACAGGAAAAAAATAGAAGAGCGGGCACAGAAAATGTCCCAGGAATAGTAGGACTGGGAGAAGCGATAGAGCTTATCACGAAAAATTTGGATTCTCATATAAATAAACTCACATTTTTAAGAGATAAACTTATAAATGGAATATTAGAAAAAATACCATATGTAAGGTTAAACGGGCATCCAACAAAAAGGCTTCCAGGCAATGTTAATGTATCATTTGAATTTGTAGATGGCGAATCCCTTATTTTAAACTTAGATATGGCAGGAATATGTGCTTCAAGTGGTTCAGCATGCACTTCTGGTTCATTGGAGCCTTCTCATGTGCTTCTGGCAATTGGGCACTCAAAAGAATTAGCTCGAGGGTCATTAAGACTTACAATTGGTAAAGATAACACAGAAGAAGATATAGATAAAGTTTTAGAAGTGCTTCCACAAATTATTAAAAGATTAAGGTCAATATCACAGATTGTATGAAAGAATCTACAAGGAGGTCAAAAAATTTTTTTATGAAAAAGAATAACAGAGTAGTTGTGGGAATGAGCGGAGGTGTTGATAGCTCTGTTTCAGCATATCTTTTAAAAGAACAGGGATATGAGGTTATAGGTGTTACGATGCAAATATGGCAGGACAAAGATGAGGAAGCAGTGAAAGTTGAAGGTGGCTGTTGTTCATTGGCTGCTGTTAATGATGCTAGAAGGGTAGCGAATAAGATTGGCATTAAATATTATGTAATGAATTTTAAAGATGTTTTTAAAGAAAAAGTAATAGATTATTTTGTGGATGAATATTTAAAAGGTAGGACGCCCAATCCCTGTATTGCTTGCAATAAATATATAAAATTTGAAGAACTTTTGAAAAGAGCCTGGATGATAGATGCGTATTACGTAGCAACAGGCCATTATGCGATTTGTGAGTACGATGAAGAAAGAGGAAGGTATTTATTAAAGAAGTCTGTAGATACTTCAAAAGACCAGACGTATGTGCTATATAATCTTACTCAAACTCAGCTTGAGCATATTTTGTTTCCACTGGGTAAATATAAAAAAGATGAGGTCAGAGAGTTAGCTAAAAATTTAGGCCTGCCTGTTGCATCAAAGCCAGACAGTCAAGAAATTTGTTTTGTAACTGATAATGATTATGGAAAATTTATTAGAGAAAATGCCAAAGAAGAGATAAAACCAGGAGAATTCCGCGATACAAGAGGTAGATTTTTAGGTTATCATAAAGGGATTATACATTATACAATAGGACAACGGAAAGGTTTAGGAATTTCTGCTGGCAAACCCCTCTATGTTGTCGATATTGATGCAGAAAATAATGTGGTAGTATTAGGATACGGTGACGAAGTATATGGAGATGAACTCATTTCCTATAATAACAACTTTATTTCAATTGACAAACTTGAAAAAGAGATGAGAGTAAAAGCAAAGATACGGTACACTGCAAAAGAGCAGGATGCAGTAATACGACCACTTGAAGACGGCAAAGTTTTTGTGAAATTTGACAATTCACAAAGGGCTATTACACCGGGGCAGTCAGTAGTCTTTTATGATGGAGATATTGTTGTAGGAGGGGGAATAATAGAAAGAAAAGTTAGATAAAATTTCTGAATCTCCTTTTATGTTGAAGAATTTCCTATAAGAATGCTGAGAGATGAAGAGGAGATGAAAATATGGCCGAAAAAGCTAATTTAAAAATAACTGGGATGTCTTGTGCAGCTTGTGCAACCAAAATAGAAAAAGGGCTTAAAAGCTTAGATGGAGTTTTAGACGCAAATGTAAATCTTGCTGTTGAAAAAGCAACAGTTATATATGATCCAGATAAAATTAATATATGCAATATTGAGAAAAAGATAGAAGATATAGGATATGGTGTAATAAAAGATAAAGTAGAACTTGCACTTATGGGTATGTCCTGCGCATCCTGCGCTGCCAAAATCGAAAAAACCTTAAAAAACCTGCCTGGTGTAAGCAATGCATCAGTTAATTTTGCAACTGAGACGGCAATTGTCGAATATGATTCAAATGAAATTGATACAGAAAAAATGATTAAAGCGATAAAAGATATAGGATATGATGCAAAAGAAAAGACTGGAGTAAGTATTGACACAGGAAAAGAGATAAAGGAGAAAGAAATAAATACATTAAGGAAACTTGTAATATATTCAGCGATTTTAACTGTGCCGTTAGTAATACCAATGATTTTGAGAATGTTTAAAATTTCAGGTGGAATACTTGATAATCCGTGGTTACAGGTATTTTTATCTTCACCTGTTCAGTTTATTGTAGGTTTTAGATATTATAAAGGTGCTTGGAACAATTTAAAAAATATGACGGCAAATATGGATACTTTGGTAGCTATGGGAACATCTGCAGCGTATTTTTATAGTTTGTACAATGTATTTACCAAACCCTCTCATGAGATACACAATTACTTGTATTTTGAGGCATCAGCAGTTATTATAACGCTTGTAACATTAGGTAAACTGCTTGAAGCTACAGCCAAGGGGAAAACATCTGAAGCAATAAAAAACCTCATGGGACTACAAGCAAAGACCGCAAGAGTGATAAGGGATGGGCAAGAATTAGATATACCTATTGAAGAAGTCAAAGTCGGGGATATCGTTGTTGTAAGGCCGGGCGAAAAAATACCAGTTGACGGTAAAATAGTTGAGGGTAGTTCCACAATAGATGAATCTATGATAACTGGTGAATCTATTCCTGTAGAAAAAGGAGTTGGCGATGAAGTAATTGGCGCTACGATAAATAAAACAGGAACGTTTAAATTTGAAGCGACAAAAGTGGGTAAAGATACGGTACTATCGCAAATTATTAAAATGGTAGAAGATGCCCAAGGATCAAAAGCGCCAATTCAACAAATTGCTGATAAGGTCTCTGGTATTTTTGTACCCACAGTTATGGGTATAGCTGCTACCACCTTTTTAATTTGGTATTTTGGGTATGGAGATTTTAATGCGGGCATAATAAACGCAGTATCAGTACTTGTAATTGCCTGCCCGTGTGCCCTTGGACTTGCAGTTCCGACCTCTGTGATGGTAGGGACAGGAAAAGGAGCAGAAAATGGTATACTCATAAAGGGAGGAGAACATCTTGAGAAGGCAGGGAAAATAACGGCAATAGTATTTGATAAGACTGGGACGATAACAAAAGGAGAACCGGAAGTTACAGACATAGTAGCTCTTGGAGATTTCATCGAAGATGAGATTTTGAAAATTGCGGGAATTGCGGAAAAAAATTCTGAGCATCCATTGGGACAAGCAATTGTCAATAAAGCAAAAGAAAAATTCGAAATATTGGAAGACCCTGAGAAATTTGAGGCTATACCAGGCTATGGTATATGCATTACGATAAATGAAAAAGAGTTTTATATTGGCAATAGAAGGCTCATGGGCAGACAAAATATTGATATAGCGTCAATTGAAGATAAGGTTGAAGAACTAGAATCACAAGGTAAAACAGCAATGATATTGGCATCTCACGACAGAGTTTATGGCATTATAGCTGTTGCAGATACTGTAAAGAGTGACTCGGCAAAAGCAATTCAAAAGTTACAGGCTATGGGTATCGAAGTATACATGATTACGGGAGATAATAAAAGGACTGCTGAGGCAATAGCAAAACAAGTTGGTATAAAAAATGTGTTGGCAGAAGTATTGCCAGAGCATAAAGCTTTGGAGATTACGAAGCTTCAAAAAATGGGAAAAGTAGTCGCAATGGTGGGAGATGGTATTAATGATGCTCCTGCTTTAGCTACTGCGGATGTTGGCATAGCGATAGGTACAGGTACAGATGTGGCGATAGAAACCTCGGATATAACGCTTTTAAGTGGAAATCTTATGGGTATTGTGACCGCTATAAAATTAAGCAAAGCTACCATGAGAAATATATATCAAAATTTATTCTGGGCTTTTGTATACAATACAATCGGCATACCATTTGCTGCGATGGGCCTTTTGACTCCGGCTATAGCAGGAGGGGCAATGGCATTTAGCTCAGTGTCAGTTGTAACAAATGCTTTAAGATTGAGAAGATTTAGGGCATGAGTTTGGAATTATCCAAACTCACAGTTTGTCAACAGTCTACACAGGATATTAGCCTGCCGCAGACTGTAGACAAACTTTCGTAAAGGAGATATTTTGCAATCGGAGCGACTTGTGACAAAGCGGTAACAAAACTTAGCGAGACTGAGGGTGGAGGCAGGGCCGAAGCCAAGGAGGGCGGAGGCGGGCACCTGAGACAGGACGTCGCCTGACGGGGTACCCTGCCGGAACCTGAAAGTCGAGTTTAGTTTTGTCGCTTTGGAACATCGGAGCGACGATGCAAAATATCTCCTTTGAATGTTTTTTAACTTTGCCAACAAACTCTACACAGGAGAAGTCCTGTGTTTTTTATGCTATAATAATAACAACAACTTATGAGGAGGGCGGGAATGTGAAAGCAATAAATGGTGGAATAGATGGAAAACTTTTTGAAGAACTTTTAAAAATAAATAGGAATACTAATTTTCATCAATTAATAGGGGTGCATGTAGCAGAATTAGGGAAGGGTTATGCTGTTACAAAAATAGAAATTGAAGAAAAGCACTTAAATCCTCTTAATATTGCTCATGGAGGCGTGCTTTTTTCAGTGATGGATATCACTATGGGTATGGCGGCACGGACAGTAGGTAAACAGGTGATAACTATTGAGATGAATATAAATTACCTTTTGCCAGTGAAAGTGGGAGAAAAAGTGAAAGCGACAGGTAAAATAGTTCATGCGGGGGGTAAAACTACTGTGGCAGTTTGTGAAGCCTATGCAGAAGATGGGAGGCTTTTAGCTGTGGCAAGAGAAACTTTTTTCAATGTACTGGATTAAATATTTTTGTGGTATAATTTTGGCAAAAGAGTTGATTAGAGGGGGTAATTTTTATGAATTTTGATAGCTTTTTGTATAACACTAGGCCCTTTTTAAATTACCTTTTTGACTTTTATAGCAACCTTGAAGAAAAAAGCTTGAGCAGTGTAATATACAATGCTGGTGGAGAGGATAAGGTTTCAGTTTTGGTTGTGGATATGCTAAACGGTTTTTGTAAAAGCGGTCCATTAGCTAGTCCAAGAGTGGCAGGTATAATAGAACCTATAAAGAATTTATTAAAGGCCTGCTACAGAATGGGGATAAAAAATGTGTTCTTTTTAAATGACGCTCATCCTTCAGATGCAGTTGAATTTGGAGAATTTCCACCTCACTGTGTAAAAGGCACCTATGAGGGTGAAATTGTTGACGAACTGAAGGAAGTAGTTGAAGGAGAACCTGTGATTGTGGAGAAAAATTCGTTGAATGTGTTTTTTGGAGGGGAATTAGAAGGCGGGAATGAGTTTTTAAAGAAAGTTGTTGAAATGATAAAGGAAGGAAAATCTACTTTTATCGTAGTGGGAGATTGCACTGACTTATGCGTTTACCAGACGGCTATGTCTATAAAAATGATTGCAAATGCCAATAATCTTAAAGCAAATGTAATTGTACCGGAAAATTGCGTTGAAACCTATGATACATCTGTAAAAACTGCCCAGTCCCTCAAGATAATGCCTCATGATGGCAATTTGATACATACCATGTTTTTGTATCACATGAAATTAAACGGTATAGAAGTTGTAAAAGAGCTTCTTGAGGAGTAATAAAATTCCATATTGACTTTAGGAAATTTTAGTATATAATATTAATAGAGATATTAGGACGGATGTCCGAATTAATTTTGAAAGGGGTTATAAATATGACAAGTTTGCTTGAAAAATCTATCAATTTTGGTTTGGGATTATTTGCATTATCGCGAGAGAAAATAGAAAAAATAGTAGAAGAGCTTGTAGATAGAGGAGAAGTTGCAAGAGAAGATGCACAAAAAATGGTGAAAGACTTGGTAAAAAAAGGTGAAGAACAGAAGGAAGAGTTGAGAAAAATGATTAAAGACGCAGTTGCTGAAACGTTAGATTACATGAACATCGCCAAAAAGGAGGACATTGTTAGTAAAGAAGATATAAGAAATATTGTTCGTGAGGAAGTCAGAAAAGTGCTGGAGGAAATGCAAAACACAAAGAAATAAGTAACTATAAAATTTTGATGACAGGTGTGAAATAATGCAACATTTAAGAAGATATAGAGAAATAGTGTTTGTATTCATCAAATACGGGTTTGGTGCTATAATTGACAATATTGGAATTTTAAAACATATAAATGTAAGAAGAAAAATCTTGAAGCAAACAAATGATGAAAATATTGCGAAACTTTCCCGGGGAGAAAGATTAAGACTTGCTCTTGAAGAATTAGGACCTACTTTTATAAAAATGGGGCAGATTTTAAGCACAAGGTCTGACATTTTGCCAAAAGATATAATAAAGGAATTGGAAAAATTACAGGACAAAGCTCCTGCTTTTTCTTTTGATGAGGTGAAATCAGTTATACAAAATGAATTTGGCGAAAATTTGGAGGAAGCCTATGCAGAATTTGAGCCTACTCCTTTAGCGGCAGCTTCTATAGCACAAGTTCACAAGGCTTTGTTGTGGTCAGGCAAAACTGTTGTTGTCAAGGTTCAAAGGCCAGGGATAGAAAAAATCATAGCCCAAGATATGAGGATATTAGAAGATATCGCCAAATTTGTTGATAATCATACAAAATATGGGAAAATATACAATTTTACAAAAATGGTAGAAGACTTCAAAAAGAGATTGGAAGAGGAATTAGATTTTAGAATAGAGGGGGGAAACGCAGAAAAGTTCAAAAAGAATTTTTTAAAAGACAAAAAAGTTAAAATTCCTTCTATAATCTGGACCCATACGACAAGACGTGTATTGACGATGGAATACATTGATGGTATTCCGTTAAATGATTTTAATGCAATTGATGAGGCTGGATTAGACCGCGGTACAATTGCAAGAAACCTTGCAAAATCTGTATTGAATCAGATTTTAAGGGATGGTTTTTTTCATGGAGACCCTCATCCGGGAAATATTATGGTGCTAGAGGATGGGACAATAGCATTTTTAGATTTTGGAATGGTAGGTAGCTTAAGCTCAGAAAGAAAAAGACAGTTTTCTAAAATGTTGTTGGGGATTGTTTATAAAAATAGCAGGATGATTGTTGAAAGCGTTATAGATTTAAATGCGATGACTCTAAATGTCAATATGAAAAAGCTAGAAAAAGATATAAATAATTTGCGAGATAGATATGTTGAAATACCGTTAGAAAAGCTCAAAGTTGGGGAAGTCCTCAATGGGATATTTGACCTTGTATTTTCGTATAATATTGTAATTCCCAATGAATTTAATATGCTGGCTAAAAGCCTTATAACATTAGAGGGAATAGTAGAAAAGTTAGATCCCAAAATTAGCGTTTTAGAAGTGGCAAAACCAATTGCAAAGCAGTTGATACCCAGAATGTTTTCTACTCAACATATGAAAGAAGAGATAATAAATGCCACAATGGATTATGGCAGATTGATAAAAGAGTTGCCATCATTTTTATTGAATTTTTTAAGGAAAACAGAAGAAGAAAATTATGCTGTAGAATTAAAAATAAGAGACTTTGAAAATTTAGAGAAACGGGTTGATAAGGTATTTAATCGACTTTCCACCAGTATTATACTTTTGGCTTTAAGTATTGTTATTGCCGGGATTTTAATAGGGTCAGGAATGAGTGCTAATGCTGGTGCAGAAATGTATAAGCTTAATGAGATAATTTTAAAGATTGGTTTAGCGATAGCTTTTGTCATAGTTTTAGGCTTAGCAATTTCTATTTTCCGATCTGGGCGGCTTTAATAAATAAACTTTAAAAGGGGAAATCCAAGATGGAAGGTAAAAACCAATCGCAAAGAATATTAAATGCTGCATATAAGTGTATTTCTACTAAAGGATATGCTAATGTTTCCTTAAGAGACATTGCAGAGGAAGCTGGTGTTGTGTTAAGCCAATTGCATTATTATTTTGGCAGTAAGGAAGGGCTTTTCACAGAGGTAATAAAGATGATGATAGATAAATATTTAAAAGAAATAAATGAAGCTTTGAGTATGGGAGAAACTGCAAAGGATAAGATGCTATCCTTAGTGAATTTTTTTAAAGACCTTTTAAAAAATAATCCAGGACTTTTTAAACTGTTGTACGATTTTACAGGTTTAGCTATGTGGTCCTCTTCTTTTAACAGTTTATTAAAAGATTTATTTAATGACTTATCTAAAATGATTGAGGAAAAAATTCTAAGTAACAGTGCTTTAGGAGAAAATTTTAGAAATTATTCTCCACGAGCAGTGGCGAGGATGATACTTGGTGCAATGTTTGGTACGGGAATGCAAGTGATTTTAGATTCTAATGGAAATGAAATTTTGGATGCGTTAAATGCCATACAAATTATTTTTGAGTAAAAATGGTGATGAAAAATGAGGCAAAAAGTGGGACTTATACTGGGCGGTGGAGCAGCAAGAGGATATGCGCACTTAGGTATACTAAAAAGATTTGAAGAAGAAAATATTCCTATTGATTTTATAATAGGCATAAGTATGGGAGCGATAATAGGAGCAATCTATGCTTCAGGACATAATGTAGACAAACTTATAAGTGATGCAAAAAAGATTAATATGGTAAAATTTATAAGTTTATTGGATTTTAAGGCTTCACGAACCGGTTTGGTAAAGGGTGAAAAAATAGAGAAATATTTGCGGGGTTATGTGAAAGAAAGTTTTGAGGAACTTAATATTCCTCTATATATTGTGGCTACTGATATTCAAACAGGAAAGGGAGTAGTATTTAAAGAGGGAGACTTGATAAAAGCTATAAGGGCAAGCATTTCTATCCCTGTATTTTTTGAACCTGTGGAGTACAATGGAACCAAGTTAGTTGATGGGTCAATTGTTGCTTCTGAGGCAATAGAATTAGCAGCTAAATTGGGTGCCGACATAGTTGTAAATTGCGATGTAAGCTCAAGCATTGATATGGGCTTTTTCGAAAGGTTTTTTTATTCTCTAGCTAATAGTGAGAAAGTGCTGCCAATAAAAAAGTATTTTAATATAAAAAGGCCTTTACCTGAAATTATATCTATTACAACAACCGCTATTAAATTGTTAAAAGATAATTCTAATAAGAATCTTGAAAAAATGGAGGGAAATAAACGGGTTTATACAATAAAACCTAATGTCGATAATATTCGCTGGTATAGGTTTGACCAGGCAGAAAAATGTATAAATATGGGATTTGAAGCTGCCGATTCTATTGTTTGGAGAATAAAGAGGGAACTGGAAATGTAGAATAAACAACTCCAATTGATGTAAAAAAGGAACGGAAAATACTTTTATGGCTTTAAAAATCATATTAAACATCTCACATAATTATGCTCTAAGTTTTAGCAAAAAACATAGAAAAACGGATATTTTTTTTGATAAAAGAAGAAATATTGAATAAATATAAGGAAAAATTCAAAATATTAGAAGATATAAAGGTATTTCAAGCTATATCCGATTTCTTTACTTGTGGTATAATAAAAATCGGAATAGAAGAAATCTTAACAGGTACATAAAATATTCAAAATTTTGAGATTGTTTAATGCACAAATCAAAAGCTGCTTAGACTGGAATAAAACTAATTACAGGAGGTGTAATGTTTCCTTTTGATAGTTTTAGAGTGTAAGCAGCTAATGAAGAGGTGATTGCCGTGGAATGCCCAAATTGCAAGAGTACGAATGTGGGCAAAATAGGGAATAACCTGTATTTTTGCAGGGATTGCAATTGCGAGATAAAGATAAAAAAGTGTACAGCTGTTGTGAGCATGTATGATTCGGAGGGTTGCATAAGCAAGAGATTTAAAGTTTGTTACAATGCATAAAGGAGGGGTAATCCCCTCTATTTATTTTGTGAAAAAAAAGTGATATTATAAAAATGCATATAAAGTTTCATTTTGGAATGAAAACAATATATTATTGATAGACTATAGATGGAATAATTAATTAACTTTAAATTTTAAGGAGTGGTACAGTGATTGAAATAGTTGACAAATTGAAAGATATCTTAAGAGAAGGGAAATTGTATTTAAACGAGCCCATGAAAAGACACACTTCTTTTAAAATAGGTGGACCTGCAGATGTGTTAGTTGTGCCAAATAATCGAAAAGAATTATTGGAAGCTTTATCTTTGTTGAAACGAGAAAACATACCTTTTTTTATACTAGGGAATGGCACTAATCTATTAGTAAGTGAAAAAGGCATAAGAGGAGTTGTAATAAAATTATCCTCTTTGAGAAATGTAATTGTAGAGGGTAATAGGATAATAGCTGAAGCAGGAGCGCCTCTTTCCTATATTGCCAATGTGGCACTTGTACATGAACTTGCGGGCTTTGAATTTGCTAGCGGGATTCCTGGTACTTTGGGCGGAGCAATAGTGATGAACGCAGGAGCTTATGGGCCTGAAATGAAGGACGTGGTAGAAAAAGTAGAGGTTTTAGATGGAGAAGGAAATATATTGATTTTATCAAATGAAGAAATGAATTTTTCCTATAGATATAGTATTATTCAAGAAAAAGATTGGATTGTTTTAAGAGGGTGGCTTAGTTTAACAAAAGGGAAATACGAAGAGATAAAAAGCAAAATGGAAGAATTAAATGCAAAAAGGAAGGAAAAACAACCTTTAGAGTATCCCAGTGCCGGAAGTACTTTTAAAAGGCCACCTGGATATTATGCTGGAAAATTGATTGAGGAAGCAGGACTTAAAGGCTATTCAATTGGAGGAGCTAAGGTTTCTGAAAAGCATTCGGGATTTATTATAAATACTGGCAATGCAACTTTTTACGATGTTTTAAATTTGATTGAGCATATACAAAAAGCAGTAAAAGAAAAGTTTGGAGTGGAACTTGTACCAGAAATAAGAATAATAGGAGATAAATAGGTGATTTGAAAATGAAAATTTTTGCTGATTATCACACCCATACGGTATACAGTCATGGGAAAGGCACAATAGAAGATAATGTAAAAAGGGCGATAGAAATTGGGCTTGAAGAGATTGCAATCACTGACCATGGACCAGCTCTTGTATTTTATGGCTTAAGAAAAGGGGATTTTAAAAAAATGAGAGAAGAAATAGATAAGATTAATGAAAAATATCCCCAAATTAAAGTGCTGATGGGAGTAGAAGCTAATTTAATCAGCTTAGAAGGGGATATTGATGTTCCAGATGAACTTATGAAATATTTAGATATTTTGCTTATGGGATATCATGGAGGAGTTATGCCTAAAGACTTTAGAAGTGCTTTACAGCTTTTTGGTAAGAACATGACAAGTAAATATTTTATTTCCTTGCGGGAAGAGATGAGAGAAAAAAATACTCAAGCGATGATTAATGCTATAAAAAAGTACAAAATTGACATAATAACACACCCAGGGGCTAAAGTAGACATTGATACCCAAAAGCTTGCAAAGGCAGCAAAAGAGAAAGGAACGGCTCTTGAAATTAATTCTAGTCACGGTTATATGACAGTTGAATATGTAAAAATAGCTAAAAAAGAGAGGTGCAAATTTGTAATAAACAGCGATGCCCATACGCCTCACAAAGTAGGAGACTTTGAAAGAGGAATAGAAATTGCAAAAGAGGCGGGACTAACAGAGGAAGATATAATAAACGCAAAGGGGTGATATTTTTATGAGGTTTGTAATAATAACAGGGCTTTCTGGTGCTGGAAAAACACAGGCATTAAAGGCTATGGAGGATATGGGCTTTTTTTGTATAGACAATTTTCCACCTGCTCTTCTTCCAAAACTTGCTGACCTTTTTTATCACTCAAAAAATGTTGATAAGGTAGCCCTTGGCATGGATTTAAGAGGTGGCCAGTTTTTTGAGGACATCTATTCGAGCCTTGAGTTTTTGAAAAAAAACAACTACGATTACGAAATAGTTTTTTTGGAAGCTTCTGATGAGGTTTTGATAAAGAGGTTTAAAGAAACCAGAAGAAAGCATCCCATCTCTGAGGAAGGTAGAATAGTTGATGGAATAAATGAGGAAAGAAAGAGACTTGCAGAAATAAGGAAAATTGCCAATAGCATAATAGATACTTCTAATTTAACTTCATCTCAGTTAAAAGAGGAATTGTCTAATATCTTTTTAAAAGGGAAAAAGTTCAAAGGAATCATAATAGATATTATGTCTTTTGGATATAAATATGGAATACCTCTTGATGCTGACCTTGTATTTGATGTGAGGTTTTTACCTAATCCTTTTTATATTGAAGAATTAAGACCTTTAACAGGAAATGACGATAAGGTAAAAGAGTACGTGATGAAGTGGGAGGAAGCAAAGGAGTTCTTAAAGAAATTAGGGGACATGATTAAATTTTTAATCCCGTATTATATAAGAGAAGGTAAATCTCAACTTGTTATAGCTATTGGATGCACAGGAGGAAAGCATAGGTCTGTTACTATTGCAAATTCCCTTTATGAGTTTCTGAAAAAAGAAGATTATTCTGTTATTTTGCACCATAGAGATGTAGGAGAGGAGTAATATGATTATGAAAAATAATTTTAAAGGGGGACTTCATATTGTTGCTGTTGGTGGAGGTACAGGGCTTTCTACTATGCTAAGAGGATTAAAACTTTATACAACCAATATTACTGCGGTAGTTACAGTAGCAGATGATGGCGGCGGCTCGGGAATCCTAAGACAGGATTTAGGAATACTGCCGCCTGGAGATATAAGAAATTGTATACTGGCTTTAGCAAATACAGAGCCTACAATGGAACAACTTTTGCAGTACAGGTTTACTGAGGGAATGTTAAAAGGTCAAAATTTTGGGAATTTGTTTTTGGCAGCCATGATAGGTATTTCTAAAAATTTTGAAGAAGCTGTAAAAAAGATGAGTGATGTGCTTGCTGTATCTGGAAAAGTTATTCCTGTAACTCTTGATGATGTAAGGCTTGTAGCAGAGCTTGAAAACGGAACTATCATTAAAGGGGAATCGCAAATTCCTGTTTTACAGCAAAAAGAAAACAGTAAGATAAAGAGAATATATCTTGAACCTTCTCATGCAGAGCCTTTTGAAGAAGTGTTAGTGAATATATTAAATGCTGATGCCATTGTATTAGGTCCTGGAAGTTTATATACGAGTGTAATTCCTAATCTTTTGGTAGATGGTGTGTGTGATGCCATTGAAGCTTCCAAAGCGGTTAAAATTTATGTTTGCAATATCATGACACAGCCAGGAGAGACTTTGGGCTATACTGCTTGTGACCATGTGAAGGCTCTTTTTGAACATGGGCTTAAATCTCTAGATTACATTATTGTCAACAATGGCGAAATTCCCCATGATTATATGGAGCGCTATATAAAAGACATGTCACAACCTGTTGAATACGATAAAAATCAGTTAGAAAGTATGGGAATTAAAGTTGTAGAGGAAAATTTAGTAGCTTTAAAAAAGGAATTTATAAGGCACGATGAGCAAAAGCTTGCAGAAGTAATTGTAAGTCTGCTTAAGTAAACGAGGAATTTTAGTCTATGTTGTACAAAAAAACATATTGACATTTGTTAAATTAAGATATACAATAATATTGGAAACAAGCGCAAGCGATTGCAACACTGTTGCAATTAGGCGCTTTTAAAAAATACATTTTAAGAAAGCGATTGCTGTAATATATTGGCAATCACTTGTAAGGGGGAAAGTGATGGGAAAGAATGTAAAGCTATTTGCGGCAATAATTTTAGTCTTTTCTTTATTGCTGACCAGTTGTGGTATTAAAGAGACTAGTTCTAATAATTCCGCTGAATCGGATGTAATATATCAGGTTATGATAGATAGGTTTTACAATGGGGATAAGTCCAACGATGACCCAGAAGTAAGCAAAGGTATGCTTGACCCAACACATACTAATTGGAAAATGTATTGGGGCGGAGATTTAAAGGGACTGACAGAAAAAATTCCATATATAAAAGGGATGGGAGTAACAGCTATTTGGATTTCTCCTGTTGTAGACAACATCAACAAACAGGCAATATATAATGGCGAAATAAATGCACCTTATCACGGATATTGGGCAAGGGACTTTAAAAGAGTAGAAGAACATTTTGGTACATGGGAGGACTTTGACAATTTTGTAAAGACTGCTCATGCTAATGGGATAAAAGTTATATTAGATTTTGCTCCAAATCATACGAGTCCTGCAGATGAAAACAATCCTGACTTTGCTGAAAACGGTGCACTTTATAGCGATGGGAAATTATTGGGAACTTATAGCAATGATGTCAATAAACTTTTTCATCATAATGGTGGAATTACCAACTGGAACAATTTAAAGGACTTGCAGGATAAAAATTTGTTTGACCTTGCGGACCTTGATCAAAGTAATCCTATTGTTGACAAGTATTTAAAGGATTCTATCAAGTTATGGTTTAGTCATGGAATTGATGGGGTAAGGCTAGATGCAGTAAAGCATATGCCTATGGAATGGGTAAAAAGTTTTGCTGATACCATATACGGCGTTAAAAAAGATGCTATTCTTTTTGGCGAGTGGATGTTAAACGGTCCCACTGATCCTTTGTACGGTTATAATATTCAATTTGCCAATATGAGTGGTTTTTCTGTATTGGATTTTATGCTCAACAATGCGATAAAGGATGTTTTTGAAAAAGGTTATAGCTTTGACAGATTGAATGATACTATTGAAGAGACAAATAAAGATTATGATAATCCTTATAAGTTGGTTACTTTTGTGGACAATCACGATATGCCGAGGTTTTTATCAGTCAATGATGATAAGAACAAATTGCATGAAGCTATTGCGTTTATAATGACATCTCGTGGGATTCCGGCTATATATTATGGGACAGAACAGTATTTGCATAATGACACAAATGGCGGAAATGACCCTTACAATAGGCCAATGATGGAAAAGTTTGAGGAGAATACTACGGCTTATGTTTTAATTAGAGAATTGTCAAACTTGCGCAAGGCTACACAGGCGTTACAGTATGGGAAGACTGTAGCAAGGTATGTTAGTAATGATGTTTATATCTATGAGAGGCAATATAGGAAAGACATAGTTGTAGTTGCAATAAATAAAGGAGAAGAGACTACTGTAAAAAATATAGAGACTTCTCTTCGAAAAGGCAAATACAGCGATTATTTAAAGGGTTTATTAGAAGGAGTTAATTTAAAAGTTGAAAGAGGAAATAGTGAAAACAACATTTTAAGTATAACTTTACCTAAAGACAGTGTAAGCATATGGACAAATGTAAAAGTGAAATAAGATTTTGGGTTTTTCCCAAAATTATAATAAAATTAAAAATTAAGAGGAGGATTTGTATGAAGAAGTACACAAAAATAATTGCATTGCTGACTGTGATGGTATTCGTTTTGTCAGCTGCTTTAACAGGTTGTGGCGGCAGCAAAAAGAGAGTATTTCGTATACTCTCTCAGACTGTAGACAAACTTTCGCAAAGGAGATATTTTGCAATCGGTGCGACTTGTTACAAAGCGGTAACAAAACTTAGCGAGACTGAGGGTGGAGGCAGGGCCGAAGCCATGGATGGCGAAGGCGGGCACCTGAGGCAAGGAGGCCGATTGTGCCCGGTACCCTGCCGGAGCCCGAAGGTCGAGCTTTAGTTTTGTCGCTTTGGAACATCGGAGCGACGATGCAAAATATCTCCTTTGAATATTTTTTAACTTTGTCAACAAACTGCGAAAATACCGGATTATTTCCGGTATTTTTATTTTTGTATATAAATAAAAACTTATGGCAAAAATAAATATGTATTTGCTTTTAAAGGAGGTCAAAAATGAGCAAGACTGTAGGAATACCTAAAGGACTTTTATATTACAATTTTTATCCAATGTGGAAGACTTTTTTTGAAGGTGTGGGAGCAAAAGTAGTGTTTTCCCAGGATACAAATAAAAAAATTCTTGATGAAGGAGTAAAAAACTGTGTTGAAGATGCTTGTCTTCCTGTTAAAACTTATGTAGGACATGTGATAAATTTAAAAGAAAAAGATGTTGATTATATATTTATTCCGAGGATTGTAAGTGTAGAAAGAAAAAAATACCTTTGTTCAAAGTTTTTAGGACTGCCAGATTTTATAAAAAGCTTAATTGGTGATTTACCACCTATTATAGATATTGAGATTAATTATTATAAAAATAACGATGAATTTACTCAAAATGAATTTATAAAAGTTGGTAGGATGTTTGGGAAGACTAAAGACCAATCTTTAAAAGCTTATTTTGAGGCTACCCACCAACAAAAAAAGTTCGAGAGTTTGTTGAAAGAAGGCCTTACCAATTTAGAAGCTTTAAAAGTTTGGGAAGGAAAGAATTTGGTAAAAGAAGAAAGTAATTATGACCTTAAAATAGCCGTCATTGCTCATCCTTATGATATTATGGATGAATACATAAGTATGGGGATTATTGAGAAGCTAAAAAACATGGGAGCACAAGTTTATACCATGGAAATGCTACAGAAAGATCTAATATTAGAAGGAGCATCAATGCTTTCAAAAGAAATGTTTTGGAACTATGAAAGAGATATTTTGGGAGCGGGATTATATTTTTTAAAACAAAAGAATGTAGATGGGGTAATTATGGTTTCTGCTTTTGGATGTGGACCTAATTCTATGACAGAAGAACTGTTGGAGAGGATTTTTAAAAGAGAGAAGGAGGTACCCTTTATGTTAATTACAATTGATGAACATTCTGGAGAGGCTGGCATTATGACGAGGTTGGAGGCCTTTACAGACCTTTTAAGATTTAATAAAAAGGCGGTGATGGTATGAAAATTACTTATCCCCACATGGGTTCTTTAAATATGATTTTAAAAACGATGTTTGAAGGAATCGGGGTAGAAGTGATAGACCCACCACCTTCTACTAATAAAACCTTGACATTAGGAGTTAGAAATTCTCATGAATTTGCATGTTTACCCTTTAAAATCAATGTCGGAAATTTTATTGAGGCTCTTGATAGGGGAGCAGATACGATTATAATGTTAGGTGGAATTGGGCCCTGCAGATTTGGGTATTACGGTCAAGTGCAAAGAGAGATATTAAAAGATTTGGGCTATGACTTTAAAATGATAATTGTTGATCCACCCCATGGCAGGTTAATAGACTTTTTAAAAGAATTAGCTTCATATTTTCCTAATGTAGATGGAAAAACGGCTTTAAAATCTTTTGTATTTGCAGTGAAAAAAATGATAGCGGCTGATAAATTAGAAAAGTTTTTATTAAAGTTAAGAGCCCATGAAGATAAACCAGGTGTAACTACAAAAATATATGAAGAATATATGAAAAAGCTAGAAAAAGCTCAAAATGGCAAAGAAGTGGACAAAATAGTATCAGAGGCTATGAAAAAAATAAAGGAAAATGCAAATGTACGCAGGAAAATACAGCTTAAAGTAGCACTAGTGGGAGAAATTTATATGCTATTAGAACCCTTTACTAATATGGATATTAGCAAATCTTTAAATGAATTGGGAGTGGAAGTTACAAAAACAGAATATCTTTCAGACTATCTAATTAACAGTGCTTTTAAATTGCCTCAAAGGATGGAGTTTAAGAAAAACGCAAGAGGATATTTAGAAAGAGATATAGGAGGACATGGTCTCAACACTGTTGCAAATACCGTAAAATATGCTAAACTAAATTATGATGGTGTGATTCACATACTTCCCTTTACCTGCACCCCTGAAATAGTAGCTCAAGGAATAATTGCAAAAATTAGCCGAGATTACAATATTCCAGTAATGTCTTTAGTATATGATGAAAACACTGGGCAAGCAGGTTACCAAACCCGTTTGGAAGCTTTTGTGGATCTTTTGTATAGAAAAAGGATGGAGGTAATTTGCTGAAATCATCCTTTTAATTTTTATTTTTCCGAAAATAATGAAGGAAAAATGTATTTTGTGTGGAATATATAATAAGTGGATGGTTAGTAAGGGGTGATAGGTATGAATGAATTGGGAGAATTTTTAAAAAGTGAAAGAATTAAAAAGGGATTGACACTTGAAGAAATTCAAGAAATAACTAAAATACGAACACGCTATTTGAAAGCTATTGAAGATGGAGATTTTAGTGTAATGCCTGCACTTGTATATGCCAAGGGCTTTGTGAAAAGTTACGCTGAGGCTTTAGGGTTAGATGGCAATGAGTTGGTGAAAAAGTATGAATATTTGTTTCAGGAAAAAGAGGAGGAAGCCATACCTAATATAGAGACTACATCTTACAAAAAAGAGAGGAGAGATTTTTCACAATTTTTTTTGACTTTAAAAAAAGCAATAGTTACTGTTTTAATAATAGGTGTTATAGGATACAGTTTTTACTATTTTCTAAATCAAGTTAAAAAAGGACTTGCACCAATTCCACAACAAAATCAACAAAATCAAAGTGAAGCTTCAGCAATTTCGGAAGACAAAACAAATCCTTCACAGGAAAGCAATGTTTCTCAATCTACAGCAAAGACGTCGATTGAAAAAATAGCAGAGACTTCTAAAAAAATAGAATATAAAGTTGTTCCCTTTGGAGAAAGTTATAAAGTAGAAATAAGCGTACCTGGTGAAAAATGTTGGTTTAGTGTAAAAGTAGATGGAAATGTCGTTTATGAAGGCCTTATGACAAAGGATATGTCTAAAATTTTTGATGTAAAAGATAGTATTACTATCTTGATGGGCTATCCGCCAGCTGTTAAAATAACTGTGGATGGTGAGGAGCTACCAACAGTGCAAACACCGTCAACAGTCACAATAAATATACATACATAGAAAGGGGAAAGATATGATAAAAGAAGCTATATTTCATAAAAGTGATATACCTTTCGCATATCCACTGAATGAAAATCAATTAAAAATAGTGCTAAGGACTGCTGTATTTGATGTAGATAGGGTGTATGTTTTATACAAAGATAGATACGATTGGCTGGGAAAATTCAAAATAAAACCAATGGTATTAACTCATACCAACGAGTTATTTGATTATTATGAGACTATTTTAGAGCTTAATAAAAAGTTTGTGTATTTTTTCTATTTGGTAGCTGAGGGGGGCGAGAAGTTATATTATACAGAAACAGGATTTTACAAAAAAAGGCCAGAAAATCAGTTTTGGGGATTTTTTCATTACCCGTACATAGGAGAAAAGGATGTTTTTTTTGCTCCAGAGTGGACAAGCGATTGCATAGTGTATCAGATATTTCCTGAAAGGTTTAATAACGGCGATAAATCAAATGACCCTGAAAATGTAAAGCCCTGGGGTGAAAAACCTACTGCAGATTCTTTCTTTGGAGGAGATTTGCAAGGAATAATAGATAAAATAGATTATTTAAAAGATTTGGGTATAAATGCCATTTATTTAACTCCCATATTTTTATCGCATTCCACCCACAAATATGATACTACTGATTATTATACAATTGACCCCCACTTTGGTGATACGCAAAAAGCGAGAGAACTTGTGCAAAAATGCCATAACAATGGCATAAAAGTCATATTTGATGCCGTTTTTAATCACTGCGGATATGACTTTTTTGCATTTCAGGATGTTATTAAAAATGGTAAAAAATCAAAATACTGGGATTGGTTTAATATATACGAATGGCCAATTAAAACTCATCCAAAACCTTCCTATGAAGCTTTTGCAGATACTGTATGGAGAATGCCAAAACTTATGACAAAAAATCCAGAAGTACAGAAGTATTTATTGGAAGTAGCGGAATATTGGATTAAAGAAGTGGACATAGACGGCTGGAGGCTGGATGTTGCTAATGAGATAGACCATCATTTTTGGAGAAAGTTTAGAGAAGTTGTAAAGGCAGCTAAACCGGAGGCCATAATTGTAGGAGAGGTTTGGCATGATGCTTCTCCTTGGCTTAGAGGGGATCAGTTTGACAGTGTAATGAACTATCCTTTTAGAAATGCGGTTGTGGACTTTTTTGCAAAAAGGAAAATAAGTGCTTTTCGCTTTAATACAATGATTACAGAGCAACTTATGAGGCATATGGATAGTGTAAATAGGGTTATGTTTAATTTAATAGGAAGTCATGATACTGAGAGGTTTTTGACTTTAGCTAATGGCATGGTTGCGAGAATGAAATTAGCATTAGTATTTCAATTTACCTTTGTTGGAATTCCATATATTTACTATGGGGACGAGGTAGGAATGGTGGGAGATTACGACCCTGATTGCAGAAGATGCATGATATGGGAAGAGGAAAAGCAAAATAAAAGTATTTTTAATTTCTATAAAAAGTTGATTTCTATAAGGAGAGAAAATGAGGAGCTCAAATACGGAAGTTTCTCTACTTTATATGCTATAGGAAGGGTGTTTGCTTTTAGGAGGGAATACAAAGGTAAATCAATAATTGTTGTACTAAATAACAGTAGCAAGCAGGAAGTGATATTTTTGAGTGAAGCAGAAGGGAAAGAAGATATTTTAAAGATGAAGGAATTAAAAAGAAGTGGAAATCTCCTTTATTTGCAACCTAACTCTGCCTATATTTTAAAGTAACCAATCTGAGTTTAAGTGAATAATATGAAAATAGAAAAATAAAGGGGGATGAAAATTCCCCTATGTTTTTTAAAAAAACAGGGGTGATAGTATGAAAGATACATCCCGCTATGGCAGAGATTATCAATACTATAAGGATTATGAGAGATTGTATGGAAGTTACGACATTACAAAGCTTGTCACATTAAAAAAATTAGTTGAAGCAAGTGAATATGAAGAGTGGAAAGATTACAAAGAGTTCAAGGAATGGTGCAATTCCGAAGAAAGACATAATTGGAAAAATTCACCTAAATATATTGAATGGGAAAAGAAAAAATTATTGTAATCTGCTATAAACTTATAACTCCCTTTTTGTTCGTTTGTTTTTTAAAGGGGGTTTTTTTTTTGAAATAATGTAGTATAATAAAGATAAGCCTATTGAGGTGATGCTTTATGTCATTTTCTTCAGATACAAAAGACGAATTAGCAAGGATTTATCCTGAAGATAAAGAGAGCAAAATAGCAGAGTTAGCTGCTTTGATTAGGACGATAGGCAGCATTTCGATATATGGCAATAGGAAAATTTCTTTAACATTTACTACAGAAAATGCCTCTGTGGCGAGGTTAGTTTTTAAGTTAGTAAAAGATTTATTTGGGATAATTCCTGAGACAATGGTAAGAAGAGGTAAGTATCTAAAAAAAACCTTAACCTATCTCATATTTGTACCTGATACAAAAGTTGTTGAAGAAATTTTGGGTAAAATTAAGATATTGAATTATGAAAAAGGTCATATAAAATTAAATTATGGGATAGACCAAAAGATTCTAAAAAACAGCAAAGCAAAAAAAGCTTATTTAAGAGGAGCTTTTTTAGGGGGTGGTTCAATAAGCGATCCTGAAAAAGCTTATCATATGGAGTTTATTACTCATAATTTAGAACACGGAAAAGATTTAAGCAAATTGATAAATTCTTTTGATTTAAATTCAAAGGTTATTGCAAGAAAAAATAATTATGTAGTATACTTAAAAGAAGGAGAGCAAATTGTTGATGTTTTAAATATAATGGGGGCCCACAGTGCTCTTTTGAACTTGGAAAATATACGAGTATACAAAGAAATGAGAAACAATGTAAATAGAATTGTAAATTGTGAAACTGCAAATTTGACAAAAACTATTAATGCATCTTTAAGGCAAATAGAGAGTATAAATTACATTAAAGAGACAGTAGGATTTGATTTCTTGCCGCCTAATTTGAAAGAGGTGGCGGAACTCAGGATTAATTATCCTGATCTGAGCTTAAAAGAATTAGGACAAATGCTAGTTCCTCCTGTCGGTAAGTCAGGAGTGAATCATAGACTTAGGAAAATTGAAGAAATTTCAAAGAAATTGAAAGAGAGGAGAGTTCAATAATGAAAGAAGTTACGATTGAAATTAAAAATAAGACGGGGCTTCATGCAAGACCTGCAGCATTATTTGTACAAACTGCCAGCAAATTTTCCTCGCAAATATGGGTAGAGAAGGATAACAAAAAAGTAAACGCCAAAAGTATAATGGGAATTATGTCTCTTGGAGTTTCACAAGGCAATGTTGTCAAATTGAGTGCCGAAGGAGACGACGAAGAGGCTGCTATAAAAGCATTGGTTGACCTCATTGAATCAAAATTCGGTGAGGAGTAAACAAAAAAGGTTTCTTTTTAGAAACCTTTTTTGTATAAAGGATGATAGTTATGAAAAAAAATGAAATTGTATTGGAATATATAAAAAATTTACCTGAAGGTACAAAAATTTCAGTAAGAGGTCTTGCACAAACTTTACATATAAGTGAGGGTACTGCTTACAAAGCTATAAAGGATGCAGAAAATTTAATGCTTGTTACTACGATTCCAAGAGTGGGAACTATAAGAAGGAAACAAAAAGATCCATTTTTTGACCGTCTTACTTATGAGGTTATTACAGATGTAGTAGAAGGGACAGTATTAGGCGGCCATGGTGGAATGGGGATGGAACTTCACAAGTTTCTAATTGGAGCCATGACCATTGATGAAATGGTGAAGTACATAACTCCAGGGGACCTTGTAATTTTGGGGAATAGAGAAGATGCGCAGGAAGCGGCTTTGAAAGCAGGGGCAGCAGTGATGATTACAGGAGGTTTTGATACGTTACCTCATATAAAAGAACTGGCGGATAAGCTTTCATTGCCGCTTATATCTACTTCTTATGACACTTTTACTGTAGCGACTCTTATAAACAAGGCGATCAATGAAAGTATGACACGAAAAAAGATTTTGTACGTCAGTGACGTAATGACATATAATCCAATCTATATGACGCCTCAACAAACAGTAAAAGATTGGAAAAAATTATACACAGAGACTAAACATACCAGATATCCCGTTGTTGATTCTAAAGGGATGTTAGTCGGTATGGTAACTTCAAGAGATGTTGCCACTGCATCGGATGATGATAAAATTGGGAGTATTATGACTCCTAACCCTGTATTTGTAACGGATACTACTACGCTTTCTTATGCAGCCCATCTGATGATATGGTGGAATGTAGAGATACTACCTGTGACTCGTGGCAGAGAATTGATAGGACTCATAAGCAGGGAAGATGTAATTAAGGCCCTACATTATACGACAAAACAGCCACAGATTAGTGAAGCTATTCAAGATACAATTTTTAAAGATTTTGATATGGAAAAAATAGAAAATGGAGTAAAATTTAAAGGTAAGATTCCTTCAATGATGATTAACCAATTTGGTACAGTAAGTAGCAGTGCCTTGATGATGTTAATGTGTGAATCTGGTATTTTTGCTATAACGCAGAATAAAAGATATGATGCAGTATTGGATAATTTCTCAATTTATTTTATAAAACCAATGCGCACAGAAGAAGTAATAGAAGTTTTCGCAAAAATAATAGAGGTTAGTAATAATTTTAGTAAGTTGGAAATTCAAATCATTCATGAAAAAGAAGAAATTGCAAAGGCGTTGATGTCTGTCAGGCTTTCTAAAAGAATAAAGATGGCTTAGGTGATATATTATGTTTGTCCATTTACACGTTCATTCTGAATACAGTTTACTTGACGGTTCTTGCAGAATCAAGGATTTGATTGCTAAAACTAAAGAGTTAAACATGAAAGCCATAGCTATTACAGACCATGGAGTGATGTATGGCGTAATAGATTTTTATAAAGAAGCCGTAGCACAAGGAATAAAACCTATTATAGGCTGTGAAATTTATATAGCCCCTCGAAGCATGCAGGATAGAGAATATGGGATTGATAATGAAAATTATCATTTGGTATTACTGGCAAAAGATATGACAGGGTATAAAAATTTAATGAAGATAGTGACTATGGCTTCAATTGAGGGCTTTTATTATAAACCGCGAGTTGATAGAGAGTTTTTAAAAGAGCATAGTGAGGGGCTAATCGCTTTAAGTGCTTGCCTTGCAGGAGAAGTTCCTTCTTATATCTTAAGAGGTGAGTATGAAAAAGCGAAAGAGGCAGCTCTTTTTTACGATTCTATTTTTGGACGAGGGAATTTTTATTTAGAACTACAGGACCATGGAATTTTAGAACAGCAAAAGGTAAATAAAGAGCTTATAAGACTATCCAAAGAGACAGGAATACCTTTAGTTGCTACTAATGATGTACACTATCTTGAAAAAAAAGACGCAAAAGCTCATGAAGTGCTTTTGTGCATTCAAACAGGAAAGACAATTGATGATGAAGATCGCATGTCTTTTCCAACTGATGAATTTTATTTAAAATCTCCAGAAGAGATGGAGAATCTTTTTTCTTGTTGTAAAGAGGCCATTGGAAATACTGAGAAGATTGCAGACATGTGCAATGTAGAATTTGAGTTTAATAAGACGAAATTGCCCAAATACGATTTGCCAGAAGGCGTTGATTCCTATGAATATTTGAAAAATTTATGTTATGAAGGATTGTACAAGAGGTACAAAAATCCAGGCAAAGAAGTGATTGAAAGATTAGATTACGAACTTTCTGTGATAAAGCAAATGGGATATGTGGATTATTTCCTCATAGTGTGGGACTTTATAAAGTTTGCGAAAGACAACGGGATTATGACGGGACCAGGAAGAGGTTCTGCGGCAGGTAGTTTGGTAGCCTATACGTTGGGAATAACTAACATAGATCCTATAAAATACAACCTTCTTTTTGAGAGGTTTTTAAACCCTGAGAGGGTCAGCATGCCTGATATTGATTCAGACTTTTGTTATGAGAGAAGACAAGAAGTAATTGATTACGTTGTAGAAAAATATGGTAAGGACAATGTAGCTCAAATTATAACTTTTGGTACAATGGCGGCGAGAGCGGTTATAAGGGATGTAGGAAGGGCTTTAAATTATCCTTATGCAGAGGTAGATGTAATTGCTAAAATGATTCCTTTTGAATTGGGAATGACTATTGATAAAGCTTTATCTTTAAACCCTGAACTTAAAGTGCGATACGAAAATGAAGAAAAAGTAAAACAGCTTATTGATATTTCCAGGTCTTTAGAAGGCCTTCCTAGACATGCCTCTACTCATGCTGCGGGAGTTGTAATATCAAAAGAACCCCTTGTCAATTACGTGCCACTGCAAAAAAATGAGGATTCCATAGTGACCCAATTTCCGATGACCACCCTTGAAGAGTTAGGACTTTTGAAGATGGACTTTTTGGGACTGAGAACTTTGACGGTTATAAGGGATACAATTGAAATGGTAAAAAAGAACAAGGGTGTGATTATAGACTTTGATTCTATGGAGTACGATGACCTTAAAGTTTATGAACTTATATCAAAAGGGGAAACAGAAGGAGTTTTTCAATTAGAGTCTCCAGGGATGAAGCAGTTTATGACTGAATTAAAGCCTAAAAACCTTGAGGACATAATAGCAGGAATTTCTCTCTATCGCCCCGGACCTATGGACCAAATTCCAAGATATCTTGCAAATAGAAATCACCCAGAGAGTATAGTCTATGACCATCCTCTTTTAAAGCCAATTTTAGATGTAACTTATGGCTGCATGGTGTATCAGGAGCAAGTTATGCAAATTGTAAGAGATGTCGCTGGTTACTCTTTAGGCAGGTCTGATTTGGTAAGACGAGCTATGGCTAAGAAGAAAATGGATGTAATGGAACAAGAAAGAAAGAATTTTATCTATGGGATAGTTGATGAAGAGGGAAATGTGATAGTTCCAGGTGCTTTAAGAAATGGATTAGACGAGGTAACTGCTAATAAACTTTTTGACGAAATGCTAGATTTTGCAAACTATGCTTTTAATAAATCTCATGCTGCGGCTTATGCTGTTATAGCTTATCAGACTGCATATTTGAAAAGGTATTATCCTGTAGAATTTATGGCAGCTCTTTTAAACAGTTTTGTAGATAACTTGGACAAGATTGCTTTTTATGTTCAGGTGTGTAAAAAAATGGGTATAAAAGTGCTGCCGCCAGATATAAATGAGAGCGATTCATATTTTACTGTGGTAGAGGATAAAATAAGGTTTGGCCTTAGTGCAGTAAAAAATGTTGGTTTAAATATGACAATGGAAATCGTAAGTGAGAGAGAAAGAAATGGGAAATTTAAATCTGTAGTCGACTTTTTTGAAAGGATGCAGGACAGTCAATTAAATAAAAAAGCGGTGGAAAGCTTAATTAAAGCAGGAGCTTTTAGTTCTTTTGGAGTGCGGCGTTCTCAACTTTTATCAGTATATGACAAATTAATGGAAAATATAAAGAAAAATAGAAATAATAATTTAAATGGGCAGATTTCTTTATTTGGAGAAGTAGAACAAAGTCATGGGGTGGAATTTGAATTTCCTGATGTAGAAGAATTTCCTAAAAACAGATTGTTGTCCATGGAAAAAGAAACTTTAGGCCTTTATATAAGTGGGCATCCTCTAGAAGAATACATGGAGGATATTCCTAAAATTAGTAATGCCACTACTTTGGATCTTAAAGTTAGCGAAGAGGAAATGTTTCAGCCTAAATTGCAAGATAACCAAGAAGTAGTGATAGCAGGAGTTATAGCTACAAAAAAAATTAAATTTACCAAAAATAATAATATGATGGCTTTTGTCACAATTGAGGACTTATATGGTACTGTAGAAGTAATAGTATTTCCAACTGTATATGAAAAGTATTCCAGTATAATAAAAGAAGACAACCCGGTTGTAGTGAGAGGAAAGGTTAGTTTAAAGGAAGAGGAAGAGCCTAAGATTTTATGCGATGAAATTAAGCTGTTGTCACAAGCGATAGTGAAAAAACTTTATCTTAATTTGCAGGATTCTACAAAGATTGAGATTGTTAAACAAATATTACGTAAAAATCCTGGTAATATGCCAGTAGTTTTAAAGCTTAATAGTAAAAAATTATTGGCAGCTAATAGAGACTTGTGGGTAAATGGAAGTAAGGAATTAATTAAACAACTGTATGTTGTTTTAGGAGAGGAAAATGTCAAAGTAATTTGAAATAAGTATTTGTAAATTTTTGAGTTGATAACTGCAAAAAAATAGATTAAAATATAATTTAGAAATACTAAGGAGGCCGTTTTATGTGGACGGTAATATACATGGCACAAGATATGGAGACAGCAGAAAAGGTAAAAGACATTTTAACAAAAGAAGGTTTTTTGGTAAAATTGCGTCCACTTAATAAAAAAATAGACAAAAAAGGTTCTTATTGTGAGGTTTTAGTTCCAAAAGCAGAAGCTCAAGATGCGCAAAGCATTATTATTGAATATGGCTTATAATTTTTTGCCCGAAAGGGCTGCTTTAACGAAAACGGGACAAGTAAAGTCCATGTGGGATAAAATGAGGAGGTAAAGTATGAAAACAATTGGTATACTTACGAGCGGTGGAGATGCACCAGGGATGAATGCAGCTATAAGGGCTGTGGTGAGGACAGGAATTTATTATGGGCTTAAAGTAAAAGGTATTATGAGAGGATATGCAGGCTTAGTAGAGGATGAAGTTATTGACTTAAATCTTTCTTCAGTAGGAGATATATTGCAAAAAGGTGGTACTATTTTGAGAACTGCTAGATGTGAAGAATTTAAGAAAAAAGAGGTGCGCCAAAAAGCTTACGAAACCCTTCAAAAACATGGAATAGAAGGTCTAGTTGTAATTGGAGGAGATGGCTCTTTTAGAGGAGCACAGCTTTTAAGTGAAGAATGGAATGTAAATACAATTGGAATTCCAGGTACAATTGACAATGACATACCTTGTACAGATTATACAATAGGTTTTGATACAGCTTGTAATACTGTTATTGATGCAATAAATAAAATAAGGGATACTGCTACTTCCCATGAAAGAGCAAATATAATAGAAGTGATGGGAAGAAATGCGGGTTACATTGCTTTGTATGCTGGTCTAGCTGGTGGAGCGGAGATGATTATACTTCCTGAAGTGGAATGGAGCATCGACGAACTTTGTGATAAAATTACTTACGGGATAAAGAGAGGGAAGCTTCATCATATAATTGTCCTTGCAGAAGGAGTTATGAGCGCTCCCGAACTAGCGAAAATGATTAAAGAAAGGCTACCAAAATTAGACTTAAGGTATACTATTTTGGGGCATATTCAAAGAGGTGGAGCTCCTACAGTGATGGATAGGGTATTGGCAAGCCAAATGGGAGCAAGAGCGGTGGAGTTGCTTTTGGAAAATAAAACTAAGAGGATAATAAGTATACGAAACAATCAAATTGTAGACGATGATATAGATGAAGCTCTTTCCATGAAAAAGGAGTTTAACAGAAAACTTTATGAGCTCAGCAAGATATTGTCTATATAAATAAATTTTAGGGAGTGAAGGTATGCGCAGAACAAAAATAGTGTGTACAATAGGACCTGCCAGCGAAGACTATAATATACTGAGAAAATTAATTGAGAAAGGTATGAACGTTGCACGACTTAATTTTTCTCATGGAGATTTTGAAGAGCATGGGGCTAGAATTGACAATATTAAAAAGATAAGAGAAGAATTAGGGTTACCTGTTGCTATTTTGTTGGATACTAAAGGTCCAGAGATAAGGACAGGAAAGTTTAAAAATGGTGGAGTGGAATTAAAAGAAGGGCAAACTTTTGTCATTACGACAAGAGATGTATTAGGAGACGAAACTATATGCAGTGTATCCTATAAAGGGTTGCCTCAAGATGTGGAAAGAGGTAGCCGCATACTAATTGACGATGGGTTAATTTCTCTAAAGGTTACTGATGTTAAAGGAGAAGATATAGTTTGTACTGTAGAAAATTCTGGTCCTATAAAAGACCATAAAGGAGTAAATGTTCCAGGAGTAAAACTTAATCTTCCTGCTTTGACTCAAAAAGACGTAGATGATATAAAGTTTGGAATTCAAAAGGGCATTGATATAATTGCGGCTTCTTTTGTTAGAAAAGCAGCTGATGTTTTGGCAATAAGAAGACTTTTAGAAGAAAATAAGGCAGAGCATATTTTAATTATTGCTAAAATAGAAAATCGCGAAGGAGTAGAAAATATAGACGAAATTATAAAGGTTTCAGATGGAATAATGGTAGCCAGAGGAGATTTAGGGGTTGAGATTCCTTTTGAAGAAATACCAATCGTTCAAAAAATGATTATACAAAAATGTAATAAAGCAGGGAAACCAGTAATTACTGCAACTCAAATGTTAGACTCTATGATGAGAAATCCAAGGCCTACAAGAGCAGAAGTTACAGATGTAGCAAATGCTATTCTTGATGGAACAGATGCTATAATGCTATCAGGGGAGACAGCTCAAGGTAAATACCCAATAGAGGCCTTTGAGACAATGGCAAAGATTGCAGAAAAGACAGAGGCTTATGTGGGATATAGAGATATCATTGATAGAAATATTGATACAAATGTTTCTATTACAAACGCTATAAGCCATGCAACTTGCACTACAGCAAAAGATATAGGAGCAGCTGCTATAATAACTTGTACTAAATCTGGTTATACAGCGAGAATGGTATCGAGGTACAGACCTCAAGCTCCAATTATTGCTACTACTCCAAGCGAAAGTGTTGCGAGAAAGCTCTCTATAGTCTGGGGAGTATATCCTTTAGTTACAGAAGAGGTTTCTACTACAGATGAAATGATAGATGTTGCAATACAAAGTGCTTTAACTGCTGGACTTATAAGAAATGGCGATATCGTAGTAATTTCTGCAGGAATTCCTGTAGCTATGACAGGTACTACCAACATGTTGAAAGTACATATAGTAGGAGATGTTTTGCTGAGAGGAATAGGTATAGGTTCTAAAGCTACTACAGGTGTTGTATGTATTATTAATGATATCAGCAAAGACAAAGATAAATTTAGAGAAGGCGATGTAATAGTAACTGCAAAGACAGAAAGAGATTTTATGCCTCTTATAGAGAAAGCTTCTGCTATAATCACAGAAGAAGGAGGGCTTACTTCTCATGCAGCTATTGTGGGATTAAACTTAGGAATTCCTGTAGTTGTAGGTTGTGAAGGAGCGACTTCTAAATTAAAAGATGGCATGACTGTAACGGTTGACACAGTTAGAGGTTTTGTGTATAAAGGAATTGTAAATATTAAATAAATAAGACAAGATTTTCTTTTGTCTTTGTTTTTTTAAGGAGTGATTTAAATTATGCATGTATGGGATGCAGAGATAAGAGTCCGATATGGAGAAACAGACAAAATGGGTATAGTTTACTATTCCAATTATTTTAATTGGTTTGAAATTGGCAGGACGGAGTTTTTTCGCTCTTTGGGGATGTCCTACAGAAGCTTAGAAGAAAAAAATGTAATGCTACCTGTAATTGACGCTCAGTGTAAATATTTTTCTCCTGCTTTGTACGATGACCTCATAATAATACGAACACGATTAGAATTTGTGAAAGGAACTCGTCTTAAATTTTTATATAATATAATACGCAAAGAGGATAACAAACTTTTAGCACAAGGTTATACAGAGCATCCCTTTACAAATCTTGAAAAAAAACCTATCAATTTGAAAAAAGTAATGCCAGAAGTTTATGAAATGCTTGCAAAATGCTGTGATTAAAATTTATAAAAAATGGTATAAAATACTATTAAAATGAGTTATAATAAATAATAGGGTAACCGATTGTTTCTCAATACACTTTCCAAGTGTATTTCAGACTGTAGACAAACTTTCGTAAAGGAGATATTTTGCAATCGGAGCGACT
>JADBKJ010000023.1 GCA_014896455.1 Thermoanaerobacter sp. | reverse complement strand
AGCGACGATGCAAAATATCTCCTTTGAATATTTTTTAACTTTGTCAACAAACTGCCAAGTGTATTTTTTCTTTTTAATTCATAACAAACGTTTGTGCAAAGTTATGAAAATCCCTATATTTCTTTGCCATATAACGGTATAATAATTATGGGAAAAAGGGGGCGTTTTTGAATTGCACAACATAAAGGTAGGGAAAGAATACGAGGTATATATTGACAATATGGCCCATGAAGGCCAAGGAGTTGGAAGAATTGAAGGGGTGGCTGTCTTTGTAGAAGAAGCATTAACAGGAGAGAGGGTCGTTGCACAAATAGATAAAATTTCCAAAAATTACGTTATAGGTCATGTAGTAGAAATATTAGAAAAGTCCCGTGATAGAGTAGAACCTTTATGTCCTTATGCAGATAAGTGCGGTGGCTGTTCACTGCAGCATTTAAGCTACGAAGGGCAGTTAAAATATAAAACGCAAAAAGTCAAAGACAATTTAGAGAGAATAGGCAAAGTGCATACAAAAGTCCACGATACCATAGGTATGGAAAAGCCTCAGCGGTATAGAAATAAAGCACAATTTCCAGTTGGAATGGTTGAAGGGAAAGCTGCTGTTACAGGTTTTTACGCTCCTCGTTCTCATGACATTGTGCCTGTGGAAAGTTGTATGATACAGCATGAGATTAGTGATGAGATTGCTAGGATTGTAAGGAATTGGATTAGAAAATACAACATATCTGTATATGACGAAAAAACAGGAAAAGGTCTGATAAGGCATATTGTCACAAGAGTTGCTTTTAAAACTGGGGAAGTTATGGCTGTTATTGTGATTAATGGAAAGGACATACCATATAAAAAACAACTGATTGATGCTTTAAAAGAAGAGATAAGGGGGCTTAAAAGTGTAGTAATAAATATTAATACCAAAAAAACTAATGTGATTATGGGGGAGGAAAATATAACTATTTACGGAAGCGATAATATTACTGACTATATAAAAGACATAAAATTTGAAATATCCCCTTTGTCATTTTTTCAGGTAAATCCTGTTCAAACAGAAGTCTTATACGGAAAAGCCCTTGAATATGCTGATTTAAAAGGTGAGGAGACTGTAATAGATGTGTATTGTGGTATAGGGACTATATCTTTGTTTGCAGCACAAAAGGCAGCCTTTGTCTATGGTATTGAGGCTGTCCACAAAGCAGTGGAAGACGCAAAGAGAAATGCTTACATAAATGGCATTAAAAACGTGGAATTTATTTCGGGGGATGCGGAAAAAGTAATGCCTGAGTTGGCTGATAAAGGAGTCAAAGCAGATGTAGTTATAATGGATCCTCCAAGAAAGGGCTGTGATACATCTGTTTTAGAAGCAGTTATAAAAATGAATACGAAAAAAATTGTATACGTCTCTTGCAATCCTTCCACATTAGCACGGGATTTAAGATACCTTGAGGACAATGGATACAAAACGATGGAAGTTCAGCCTGTTGATATGTTCCCTTATACGCACCATGTAGAAAGTGTGGCATTGGTGTTGCCTTCAATTTTTTAAAGACCTATCGAATTAATGGAGGGTATTAAACCCTCACATTAATTTGATAAAAAATTATACACCATTGACTGATTTAAAATTTAAAACTAAGATATTACATAAAGAAAATTTTTATTTTTTTGTTGAACATGTATTAATGCCAAATAAGGCATATAATGGGCAGAAACCAAAAGCAGCTGTTAATATTGGCACAAGCCCTATTAATCCCAAAAATCTTAGGTTACTATGAACTAAAAACAACAGACTTAACAAAGCTATTCCAACTATATATCTGATTATTTTATCAACTTTTCCAATATTTTTCATTTTATAACCTCCTTGATTTATTTTTCCCATCTTAATATCTATTATACAAAACTATAAATTTAATTCAGTGACAAAGTCACATTTCTGCAATTCTTTTTAATTTTTCTTCATTTTTTATGATAATTTTTCCTCGTAAAAGTGTAACAATATTTTCTTTTTCGAAGTCTTTAAGTATTCTACTGATTACTTCTCTTGCGGTACCCAATTCTGCGGCGATTTTTTCATGGGTAATTTCCAAGGTTCCTTTTTGCCCATTTTCAGCCGATTTTTTTAATATAAATTTAGCCAATCTTAAGTTTACATTTTTAAATACAATTTCATCAATTAACAATATAACTTCTTGAAATCTTGTAGATACAGTATTAAAAATGAATTGTTGGAATGATGGCTCTGTAAAAAATAAATCATTATAAAATGAAATTGGAATAAGACCAACTAAAACTTCTTGTTCAGCTTCAGCAGTTGCAGGATAAGGTGTATTACTCATAATAGACGCTACATTTAAGACACAGGTTTCGCCATCGTAAAGTCTGTAGAGAGTTATTTCCTTTCCTTCAGGAGAAAGTTTATATACTCTTACTACTCCATTTATAACAAAAACTATGTCGGTACAGTAATCTCCTTCTTCTAAAAGTTTTTCTCCATTTTTCAACTTGATAATTTTGATGATTCTCATAAAATTGCCTAACTTATTTTTATCCTTTAGGTTTTTAATAAAAGGGAATTTATTTTTGATTTCATGGATTAAGCCATCATCAATCATTTCCTTACCTCCCAGTTAATTTTATAATGCTTAAATGGTGATAAAAAGGAGTTTATACATCCATTATTTTACATTAATTCCTTTTTAAATTTATATATTGTATTCTTCAAAAATTCCACTTTTTAATTGCTAATAGTATTATAGCACAAAAGGGAAAATTTACAGTAACTAAGACTTATACTCAAGGAGAAGGGGACAGGGACCTGTCTGAAAAAATAAGAAAATGAAAAAATATTGTAACAGGGACTTGTTTAACAATATGATATAATATATATTAATTTACATATATATATAATTTACGATAGGAGGTAGTAAATGCCAAGGAAAGCACGAGAAAAGAGCAAAACGGGAATTTACCACATCATGCTAAGAGGAATTAATCACGAAACCATATTTCAAAGTGACGGTGATTATATTAAAATTTATCAACATAATACAACAGTTAAGGAATAATGTTGAAATAATATGGTGGAGGTGGGTTAATTGACAACAATTTATTTTATTCGTCATGCAGAATCAAATTATACAGAGCACAATGATGAGTTAAGACCTCTAGTAGAACTTCATGGCGGGACAATAAAAGCCTATAATTCTGAAAAAGGTGGAGCATGTATAAGTTTTAATATTACAAATTATTTTAAAGAATAATCTTGCCTCTTCACTTTATCAGTTCAATTTGATAAAATATGTACTATACATAAAAAAGGTATAAAGGGGGATGCATTGTGAAGAGTATACGGATATACGACACAACATTAAGAGATGGAGTTCAAGGACAAGGTATATCTTTTACTGTGGAAGACAAATTAAAGATAGTTAAAGTTCTTGATGAGTTTGGTGTAACCTATATTGAGGCAGGTAATCCTGGGTCTAATCCTAAAGATATTGAATTTTTTGAAAGAGTTAAAAATATTAAGTTAAAAAATGCTAAATTAATCGCTTTTGGCAGCACAAGAAGAGCGAATACAACTACCGAAGAGGATGCTAATGTGATTTCCCTTTTAAATGCTGACACAGAGGTAGTAACTATTTTTGGCAAGTCATGGGACTTTCAAGTTACAGAAATTTTGAAAACTACTTTAGAAGAAAACCTAAAAATGATTTATGATACAGTAAAGTTTTTTAAAGACAAAGGTAAATCAGTTATATTTGATGCAGAGCATTTTTTTGATGGTTACAAACAAAATCCAGAGTATGCTTTAAAGACATTAGAAGTAGCATTAGAAGCGGGCGCAGACAGTGTATGCTTGTGTGATACAAAAGGCGGAGCTTTTCCTATGGAGGTTTATGAAATAACAAAAACTGTTGTGGATAAATTTAATACAGAAGTAGGAATACACTGTCATAATGATAACGGAATGGCTGTCGCAGATTCTATAATGGCAGTTGAGGCAGGGGCAATACAAGTACAAGGTACAATAAACGGTTATGGTGAAAGATGTGGCAATGCGAATTTATGTACCTTGATACCGAATTTGCAATTACTTATGGGATATAAATGTGTGCCTGATGAAAATCTAAAACAATTGACTCATTTAGCCAGATTTGTAAGTGAAATTGCAAATGTCACTTACGATGAAAGAGCGCCTTATGTGGGGAAAAATGCTTTTTCCCACAAAGCGGGGATGCATGCTGATGCTGTAAATAAAAATACTTACTCTTATGAACTGATTGACCCATCTTTAGTGGGAAATAGCAGAACCTTTTTGATTTCTGAAGTTGCTGGCAGAGGAGCAGTGCTAAATGCTATAAATGAAATAGACCCAACTATTACAAAGGATTCTCCTGAAACAAAGTTAATTTTAGATAAATTAAAAGAAATGGAGTATTTGGGGTATCAATATGAAAATGCAGGAGGTTCTTTAGAGCTTTTGATAAGAAAAGTCCTTGGAAGATACAAGCCGGCCTTTAATTTAAAAGAATTTAAAGTTATTGTAAATGAACCCTCTGTCAATAGTGTTAATTCTTTTGCAATTATAAAGGTGGAAGTAGATGGAGTGGAAGAAATAGCTGCTGCAGATGGAGATGGGCCAGTGCATGCTCTTGATAATGCTGTAAGAAGAGTGTTGGAGAGATTTTACCCACAGGTAAAAGAGATGAGGTTGACAGATTATAAAGTGAGGGTTTTGGATTCTAATTCTGCAACTGCTGCTAAAGTTAGAGTTATAATAGAGTCGACAGACGGAAAAGATTCATGGAGCACAATTGGGGTTTCCACAGATATTATTGAGGCCAGTTGGAGAGCCCTTGTTGATTCAATAGAGTACAAACTTAACAAAGAAAGTTAATTCAAAAGCGGAGAAATTGACATGAATTGTCATTGATGTTAAAGTAAAAATGAACATGTCAATTTCTCTTTTTTTTGAAAGGAGAAATTTTAATGATAATAAGTGCAAGCAGGAGAACGGATATTCCGGCTTTTTACAGCGATTGGTTTTTTAAAAGAATTGAGGAAGGCTATGCTTTAGTGAGGAATCCTTTTAATTTTCATCAAATCAGTAAAGTTTCTTTAAAGAAAGATGCAGTAGATGGCATTGTGTTTTGGACAAAAAATCCAGAAAAAATGATACCGAAATTGCATTTGATAGAGGAGTATGCTTATTATTTTTTATTTACTTTAAATCCCTATGATAAAAGAATAGAGAGAAATGTGCCAGAAAAATCACATATAATTGAAGTTTTTAAAAAACTGTCCTCTAAAATTGGGAAAGAGAGGGTAATTTGGCGTTATGACCCTATTATTTTAATTCCCGAATTTGATATAGAATACCATGTAAAAAGCTTTAAGGAAATAATGTCTGAACTTTATGGATATACATCAAAATGTATAATCAGTTTTGTGACTCTTTATCCTAAAGTTTACAAGACTTTAGAAAAAATAGGGGCTTATGAGATAAACAAGGAACAGAAGTTAGAAATTGCATATAGATTTTATGAAATAGCGAAAGAGCACTCAATTAAACTTGAGACTTGTGCAGAAGAATTGGATTTATCGCCATATGGTATAGAGCATGCGAGATGTATAGATAAGACTTTAATAGAAAAGCTTTCTGGTAAAAAACTCAATATAGGAAAGGATAAGAATCAAAGGAAGTTTTGTGGTTGTGATGAAAGTATAGATATTGGTGCTTATGATACTTGTCTACATGGCTGTATTTATTGTTACGCAAACAGTAGTATGAGTACTATAAAAAGAAATACAAAGCAGTACAATGTAAATTCTCCTTTGTTGTGTAGCAAATTGACAGAAGAGGATGTTATAAAAGAAAGGGAAGTTAAATCTTGTGCTGTTTGTCAAACTTCAATTTTTGATAGATAAAAAATCTGTCTATGTGGAAAAGTTTTCTTGACTGTAGTATAATTAAACCATGAAATATCTGGAGGTGTTATTATGCAAAAGGCTGTTGAATTTACATATAACGGTAAAACTTTAAGAGGAATGATGCATTTGCCTGATGATGTTAAGGGTAAAGTGCCTATGGTAATAATGTTTCACGGTTTTACAGGTAATAAAGTAGAGTCTCACTTTATTTTTGTAAAGATGTCAAGAGCTTTAGAAAAAGTAGGTATTGGGAGTGTAAGGTTTGACTTTTATGGTTCTGGAGAAAGCGATGGGGACTTTGGTGAAATGACATTTAGCAGTGAATTGGAAGATGCAAGACAAATTTTAAAGTTTGTGAAAGAGCAACCTACGACTGACCCTGAGAGAAAAGGATTACTTGGTTTGAGTATGGGAGGAGCTATTGCAGGGATTGTAGCAAGGGAATATAAAGATGAAATAAAGGCGTTGGTGCTATGGGCTCCCGCTTTTAATATGCCTGAGATTATAATGAACGAAAGTGTAAAGCAATACGGAGCCATTATGGAACAATTTGGCTTTGTAGACATAGGAGGACATAAACTGAGTAAGGATTTTGTTGAGGATATTTCAAAATTAGATATATTTGAGCTGTCAAAAGGATACGATAAAAAAGTGCTTATAGTTCATGGGACAAATGATGAAGCGGTTTTGTATAAAGTTTCTGACAGAATCTTAAAAGAGGTTTATGGGGATAACGCTACAAGAGTGGCAATCGAAAATGCAGACCATACTTTTAAGAGTTTAGAATGGGAGAAAAAGGCGATTGAGGAGTCAGTAGAGTTTTTCAAAAAGGAATTGTTGAAGGGATAGATCCATCGCTATCCCTTATTTTTGTGCGTAAAGCGCAATTATTTTTATTATTATTTCGACTGCCTTTTCCATTGCATATGTCGGTATAAATTCATATTTACCGTGAAAATTATGCCCTCCTGTGAATAAATTAGGTGTTGGAAGCCCCATATAGCTTAATCTTGCTCCATCAGTGCCTCCTCTTATAGGCACTATTTTAGGTTCCACTCCTACTAATTTCATTGCTTCTAATGCTGTATCGATTATGTGCATATGCTTTTCAATTATTTCTCTCATATTGTAATACTGGTCTTTAAGTTCAAGCTCTAGTGTGCCTTTACCATATTTTTTATTTAATGTTTCTACAATGCTTTTTAGGTATTCTTTTTTATCTAAAAAAGTTTGCTTATTAAAATCTCTGATAATATAATACATTTTAGTTTGTTCTACATTGCCTTCAAAATTGTTCAAATGATAAAAACCTTCATATCCTTCAGTATGGGCAGGAGTTTCATGTTCAGGTAACATATTTTGGAGTTCTATTCCAATCAAAATGGAGTTTTTCATCTTGCCTTTTGCTGTTCCAGGATGCACATTTCTGCCATTAATTTTGATTTTAGCACTGGCAGCATTGAAATTTTCGTATTCTATTTCTCCAATTCCACCGCCATCTACAGTATAAGCAAAATCACAATTAAATTTTTTTACATCAAATTTGTCTACACCCCTACCAATTTCTTCATCAGGTGTGAAGGCTACTTTTATATTGCCATGCTTTATTTCAGGATGATTTATTAAATATTCCATAGCTGTTATTATTTCTGCAATTCCTGCTTTATCATCAGCTCCCAAAAGAGTTGTTCCGTCTGTGGTGATTAAAGTTTTTCCTATGTAATTTTTAAGCTCTGGAAATTCAGTAGGAGATAATACTATGTTTTTTTCTTTGTTTAAGATTATATCTTTGCCATCATAATTTTCTATTATCTGAGGCTTTACGTCTTTGCCGCACATGTCAGGACTTGTGTCCATATGAGCTATAAATCCTATTGTAGGGAGTTTTTTGTCAGTATTTGAAGGAAGTAAAGCCGTAACATAACCGTTTTCATCTACATTTACCTCTTTAAGGCCTATTTCTTCAAGCTCATTTGCTAATTCTTTTGCAAATATTACTTGTCCCTCAGTGCTGGGATAAGTTGTTGAGTTTTCATCCGATGTTGTATGATATTTTACATATTTTAAAAATCTCTCCACTACTTTTGACATATTATAACCCTCTTTCATTTAAAATTTTTCCCAATGTAAAACTTCAGATAGAGCTTTTTTATATTTTGGTTGTGGCTCTTCTGCGGGATATCCTAATGATATAATAGAAATCATTCTTAAGTTGTCAGGAATGTTGAGGTATTCGTTTATTTCTTTTTCATAGGTTCTGTTATACCCAGCTACCCAACAGGAACCTATGCCGTAGGCAGTAGCTGCGAGTAATATATTCTCTGTTGCTGCTGAACCATCTTCTAAGTGATGTCTGTTATTTTTATCGCAGTAGACGATGACACAAGCACCTGCATCTTTAATAAATTTCCCATAAGTTGCTTTTTCTGCGATGAATTTGAGCTTTTCTTTGTCTATTATAACGACGAAATGCCAAGGCTGTGCGTTATTTCCACTGGGAGCAAGCCTTGCACAGTCTATGATATCTTCTAAAATTTCTTTTGGGATAGGTTTATCAATGTATTTTCTTACACTTCTCCTCTTTTTTAAAACTTCTAAAGCCTCCATAATTGTGCACCTCCTCTTTATATTATATCCCATAAAGTAAAAATTCCAAAAAGATTGACAAAAATTTATGGGTATGTAAAAATAAAGCTGAATAAAAGGAGGGTAAAAGTATGGGCAAGGTTGAAGGAAGAATTGGAGGCTTTATATCTGGTTATGATGTTCATGCTAGTATAGATAATGGGAGAATAGCTGGTCGAATTGGAGGAACACTTTTGGGAGCAGACCTTGATATAAAATATTCTTTTGAGATAGGGACAATTGAAGGGAGGATAGGGGGTATTATTATAGGAAGGAGTATTTCTGGGGCTATTGGAAAAGACTTCGTCTCTATGAGATTGGGAGGAGCTATTGATGGAAATGACCTTAGTTTGAGGATAAGTGGCAATGAGATATTGGGAAGATGTGGTGGGGAGGTCATAGGTTTTGATGTGAAATTGACCTTTGACAATGAAAAGATATCTGGAAGAATGGGAGGAAATGTGATAGGCTTTGATGTAGAAGGAACCTATGTAGATGTTGAGCCTATTGTGGCAGGACTTTTATTTGCTACAGCTTACTACATATATAAGGTAAATCATAGGGGAGGACAAAGTGGATCCGGCAATGGAAATTAATTGAGTAAACTTATACATACTTTTGAAAAACTTGAACAACATAGATTTATGGTATAAAATAAGTATGTAAATAAAGAATGGAGGTTTACATATATGAGAAAATTGATAGGTTTTGATTATTCAAAAGCATTGCAATTTGTAAGTGAAAAAGAAATTGAATATATGGAAAGGCATGCAAAGCTATCTCTTGATATGGTGCTTAATAAAAATGCTCAAGGGAATGACTTTTTAGGATGGGTAAGTCTTCCCAAAGATTATGATAAGGTAGAGTTTGAACGCATAAAAAAAGCAGCAGAGAAGATTCAATCAGATTCTGATGCGTTTGTAGTAATAGGTATAGGTGGATCTTATTTAGGGGCAAGAGCGGCAATTGAAATGCTTTCTCATTCCTTTTATAATTTATTGCCAAAAAGTAAGAGGAATGCGCCGGAGATTTATTTTGCTGGAAACAGCATAAGTTCTACATATTTAAGTGATTTGTTCGAACTTATAGAGGACAAAGATGTATCAATAAATGTGATTTCTAAATCTGGTACTACCACAGAACCGGCAATAGCTTTTAGGGTTTTTAGAGATTTTCTTGAGAAAAAATATGGAAAAGAAGGGGCTAAATCAAGAATATATGTGACAACAGATAGAGAAAAAGGAGCGCTTAAAAAACTGGCTGATGAAGAAGGATATGAAACATTTGTGATTCCTGACGATGTTGGAGGAAGGTACTCAGTTTTGACAGCTGTAGGCCTTCTACCAATAGCAGTAGCAGGCATTAGCATAGACGATATGATGCAGGGTGCTTACGATGCTTCAACGGTCTATATAAACGACAACCTTAATGAAAATATAAGCATGCAGTATGCAATTTTGAGAAATATTTTGTACAGAAAAGGCAAAGCTATAGAAATACTTGTAAATTATGAGCCAAAGCTTCACTATTTCTCTGAATGGTGGAAACAGCTTTTTGGAGAAAGTGAAGGTAAAGACAATAAGGGAATTTATCCTGCTTCAGTAGATTTTACGACAGATTTACACTCAATGGGGCAGTTTATACAAGAAGGAAGCAGAAATATTTTTGAAACAGTTTTAAATGTTGAAAAACCGGTTAAAGATATAGTTATAAATGAAGACAAGGACAATATAGATGGGCTTAACTTTTTAGCAGAGAAAACTATAGATTTTGTGAATAAAAAGGCTTTTGAAGGTACATTATTGGCTCATACAGATGGGAATGTTCCTAACCTTGTAGTAAATATCCCTGAAATATCAGCTTACTATTTTGGCAATCTGGTCTACTTCTTTGAAATGGCTTGTGCCATAAGCGGATATATAAATGGGGTTAATCCATTTGACCAACCAGGAGTAGAGGCTTACAAGAAAAACATGTTTGCACTTTTAGGAAAACCAGGGTATGAAAAAGAAAAAGAATTGTTAGAAAAAAGATTAAGAGGATAAATTAAAAGCCGGGTTTTTCCCGGCTTAACTTGTGACAAGAGTCTTTTAGAAGGATTAGCCTTTTGTAAGGGATTGCGACTTGTGACAAAACAGCAACTAAACTTAGCGAGGGGGTTGACTTATTTTTTTGTGTACATTAAATCGTAGTATTCTTTTAACATTCTATTAGCTGAGAAAGCTTCATAAGTCGTCCTTATGCTTTCTCTCATCATATTTTCCCATTTTGCTTTATCATTGTAGTATGTGGGTACTACTTTATTTAAAAGAACGTCGTAGAGTGCTTCAAGGTCGTGTTTGTCTAATTCTTCTATATTGTCAGACTCAAAACCATCTCCAAATTGCCAGCCATTTACTCCGTCTATACAAGCTTCTGGCCACCATCCATCTAAAATGCTTAAATTTAGTACTCCGTTCATGGCGGCTTTCATGCCAGAGGTACCGCTGGCCTCCATTGGTCTTCTTGGATTGTTTAACCACACATCAGCGCCTCGAGTAAGCATTTTTCCTATTGTCATGTCGTAATCTTCCAAGAATACTACGCTTTCAGGATATTTTTTTGTCATCTCTATTAATTTTGCGACAATTTTTTTGCCTACATCGTCCAATGGATGGCCTTTTCCTGAAAATACCATTTGAATCTTTTTAGACCTTAGATAATTACCTATGACTTTGTCATTTGTAAATATAAGGTCGCTTCTTTTGTAAGGAGCAGCTCTCCTTGAAAAACCTATCAAAAGCTTGTCAGCGTCTAATTTGACGCCTGTCCTTTGATATACAAAATCAATTAATTCTTGTTTTAAAATATTATGAGTTTGTAGGAGTCCTTCACCTTTGCTGTAGGCTTCTATTATCCTTTTATCTACCCAAGTGTTTCTATCAATTCCGTTTGTTATTGAAATTATAGGAGCCTTATTGTCAACATGTTGCCACATTTTGTTTGCAGTTTGCCCGTGAAGTTTTGAGACACCGTTTGCAATGCGAGAAAGTCTCAAACCTGCGGCTGTCATATTAAAAGGAACACCACCGATTTGAGCCATTTGCTCAATTGAAAGGCCATTGTTTGCACCCATATACATAAGAAGTTCTAAATCGTGAGATTCGTTTCCTTCCTTAACAGGGGTATGGGTTGTAAATACTACTTCTTCCCTTGTGGCTTTCCATGCTTCTTCAAAACTCATATTTTGATTTTCCATTTTTTCTCTTATAAGCTCAATGGCTGCTAATACTGCATGCCCTTCGTTAAAATGATAAACATCTACATCAATTCCCAAAGCTCTTAAAGCTCTTACTCCGCCAATGCCTAACACCATTTCCTGTGAAACTCTTTCTTCACCAAACCATCCATAAAGCTGACCTGTTATCCATCTATCTCCATTTTCTGGTATATCTGTGTCAAGCAAATACAAAGGCGCATTGTCAAAGCTATCTACTAACCATACTTTGCAGTATACATCTTTGTTTCTTATTTTTACTTTTACCTTTACTCCTGTGTCCTTTAAAAAGTCGTACTTACGTGTGTAATTGCGATAGGCATCATAAGGGTATCCGTCTTCACCGATATGTTGTTCTGTATAACCTTGTTTCCACAGTATGCCTATTCCTACTAAAGGCATACCTAATTCTTTTGCGGCTTTTAGATGGTCTCCTGCTAAAATGCCAAGACCACCTGCGTATAGTTTGAAATCTGATTGTAAGCCGTATTCCATGCAGAAATAGGCTACTTTTGGCAATTTTTCATTACTCATATTAAACCTCCTCATTTTCCACGTATTAAGTATATTATAATATTAAAAAATCTATTATGCAAGTGATTGCACAAGTATTCAAAATAAAAACAGTGTTATTGCTCAATAATTTCTATATCTATGTACGGGCCACTCAGTGAATGCTAATATTAAAAGCATTATAAAATTCACAATAGGTATAAACATCAAAAGACCATATATTCCTCCATAACCAGTTTTGTCAAAAATTTTCCACCAGATTAAACCGTAAAGTATAATTGATCCAATAGAAAGGATACCAAAAATAAGAGATGAGAACATGCAAAACATTCCTTTCTCGAAAATTTATATTTTTTACAATTATAGTATAGCAAATAACATAAAAAATTTACAGATTTATTTTAAAAAAGTTAAAAGCCTGCAAAGTCTTTAGAAAGGGACAAAAAATTTCTATTGACATAGGAGTTAATCCATAGTATCATATAGTTTAAATAGTTTAACAATTTAATACTTTAAAATCTCTTATCGAGAGTGGTGGAGGGACTGGCCCGATGAAACCCGGCAACCGGCATTTTATATGCGTCTTGGTGCCAATTCCAGCAGCGTTTCGCTGAAAGATGAGAGAGTTTTGGTGTCTCTTCTTTTGGCGAAGAGACTTTTTTATTTTTAAAAATGGAGGCGATGTAGATGTTGAAAAATGAAAATTTGTGTACTAAACTTAAGAAAAGGAAGTTTGTTGTGACAGCAGAAATTTCTACGCCAAAAGGGGTAGATATAACGAAAACTATTGAAGAAGCGAGAAAATTAAAGGGCATTGTAGATGCCTTAAATATAACGGACTGTCCTATGGCGAATATGCGGATGAGTCCTATAGCAGTCGCTCACCTTTTACAAGACCACTTAAACATTGAAGCTATTTTTCATTTGACCTGTAGAGACAGAAATCTGATAGGCCTTCAGTCAGAGCTCTTAGGAGCTTATGCGTTAGGTGTGAGAAACATACTAGCCTTGACAGGGGATGACCCTTCCCGTGGAGATACTCCTCAGGCTAAAGGGGTATATGATGTAGATTCTGTTGGACTTTTAAAGATTATCAGTGTTTTTAATAGAGGTTATGACTACAATGGAAATAAATTAGATTCTCCAACAGAATTTTGCGCCGGTACGACTGCAAATCCAAATGATTTAAGGGATGAAGCACTAAAGAAGCTTAAAGTTAAGATAGAGGCAGGGGCAGAATTTATTCAAACACAACCGGTTTATGACGAGGAAATTTTATTTAAGTTTATTGAAAAGATTAAAAATTTCAATGTACCACTTTTGATAGGCATATTACCTCTTAAAAGCTATAAAATGGCGGTCAATTTAAATGAAAAAGTGCCAGGTATAGATATTCCAGAAAAAGTTTTAGAAAGGCTAAAGGATGGAGGAAGAGAAGAGGGAATAAACATAGCTGTAGAGTTTATAAAGCGGATACGCAGTGAAGTTGCAGGAATTCACATTATGCCTTTAGGGAGTACAAATGTTGTGTTAGAAATAATTTCAAGAGTCGATGATTTAGTCTGTGATTTTGCAGAAAATAACGTACAGATGAATTAAATGGAGGTAAAAAATGTTAGACATTTTTAAAGAACTTTCAAATAGAGTGATTGTTTTTGATGGAGCAATGGGAACACAACTTCAAGAGAGGGGTTTAAAAACGGGAGAGTGTCCCGAATATATGAATATAACTCATCCAGAAGTAGTATTTGATATCCACAGGTCCTATATAGAAGCAGGAGCGGATGTGATTGAGACAAATACCTTTGGCGCTAACAGGATAAAATTAGCAAAATATGGATTAGAAAATGAGGTTTTCAATATTGTCACTCAAGCAGTCAAAATTGCCAAAGAAGCTTCCAAAGATAAACCTGTGGCACTTTCTATAGGACCCATTGGAGAGCTTTTGACCCCTTATGGAGACATGACTTTTAATGAGGCTTATGATGTTTTTAAAGAAGTAGTTATAGCTGCGGAAAGAGCGGGAGCAGATATTGTTTTAATTGAAACAATGTCAGATATGCTGGAGGCAAAAGCTGCCATTCTTGCTGCTAAAGAGAATTCAAACATGAAAGTTATATGTACAATGACTTTTCAAGAGGATGGAAGGACTCTCATGGGGTCAGATCCTATAACTGTAGTAGTTAGTTTACAAGGGTTAGGATTGGATGCCATTGGCGTTAACTGCTCGACAGGTCCCGATAAAATGGTAAGTGTAGTGGAAAAAATGTCTCAAGTTTCTCGCATACCTATTATTGCACAACCTAATGCAGGTATGCCTGTCATTCGCGACGGCAAAACAGTTTACGACTTAAAACCAGAAGAATTTGCTAGTTTCTTTCCTTTGCTTGTTGAAAAAGGCGCTTCTATAGTGGGAGGGTGCTGCGGTACTACTCCTCACTATATAAAACTTGTTAAAAAGGCTGTAAAAGATTTAAAGCCAAAAGTTAAAGTAAACAAATTTACAGCTGTAGCTTCTAATACAAAAACAGTTTTCATAGGTGACGATTATCCTTTAAGGGTTATAGGGGAGCGTATAAATCCTACCGGAAAAAAGAAGTTAAGTGAGGCTTTTTTGGCAGGAGATGTGAGTTTAGCAGTAGAGGAAGCTATAAAACAGCAAAAATGCGGAGCGGAAATATTGGATGTAAATGTGGGAGTTCCTGGGGTAAACGAAGAAGAATTACTTCCTAAAGTAGTTTCTGAAATACAAAATGTGGTAGACATTCCTATTCAAATAGATAGCACTAATATTAAAGCTGTAGAAAAAGCTATAAGAATTTTAAGAGGTAGACCCATAATCAATTCTGTAAGTGCAAAAGAGGAAAGTTTAAAAGAAGTGCTTCCTATCGTCAAAAAATACGGAGCTTGTGTTGTAGGACTTACTGTAGGAGATAAAGGGCTTCCCAAAGATAGGCATGAAAGAATTGAAAATGCGAAAAAAATTATAAAAAAAGCGGAAGAGTATGGAATACCTAAAGAGGACATATTGATAGATTGTATTGTGCTGACGGTTTCTTCTGAGCAGGAGGCTGCAATTGAAACTTTAGAAGCGATAAAATTGGCTAAAGAAGGGTTAGGAGTAAATACTGTTGTGGGACTTAGCAATGTTTCCTTTGGTTTACCTGAAAGAAGGTTGATAAACTCTACTTTTTTAGCAATGGCAGCATCTTATGGACTTACTACTGCTATTATAAATCCCTGCGATGAAGTCATGATGGACACTTTGAGGGCTTCAATGGTTTTACTAAATAAAGATAAAGGCAGTGTGAATTATCTGAATATATATGGAAAAAAGCAAAAAGAGGAAATCAAAGAGAAAGAACAACAAAAAATTCAAGAAGAAGATTTAAAATCAAAACTCTATATCCAGATTTTAGAAGGCAAAAAGTCAGGAGTAGAAGATATAGTAAAAAATATTTTAGAGGAGGAAGTTCAGCCTCTTTCTATAGTTGATAACATAATAATTCCTGCCTTAAAAGAAGTGGGAGATAGATATGAAAAAGGCATATATTTCTTGCCACAACTTTTGAGCTCTGCAGAAGTGGTGCAAAGCGCTTTTAAGATAATAAAAGGAAAGCTTCCAAAAGGTTCAGTATCTAAAGGCAAAATAATACTTGCTACAGTTGAAGGAGATGTACATGATATAGGGAAAAATATAGTAAAAGTTTTGCTCGAAAACTATGGATATGATGTAATTGACTTAGGAAAAGATGTCAAAGGAGAAGTGATATTAGAGGAAGTAAAGCGAACAGGGGCGCCGTTAGTAGGTTTAAGTGCTTTGATGACGACAACTTTGTTTAATATGGAAAAAATTATCAAACTGCTTAAAGCAAATACTGATGTAAAAATAATGGTAGGCGGGGCTGTTTTGACTGAGGAATATGCCTATAAGATTGGAGCAGATTATTACGGGAAAACAGCTCAGGATGCAGTTAAAATTGCTGATAAGTTTTTCTTAAAAAATGCTCTTTTATGTAAAACTTGTGGTATTTAAAGGTGGTGTTGAAGTGTCAGTAGAAGCGGTGAAAGAGTTTTTTAAAGAGAAAGGATATGATATTAAAATAAAAATTTTTGAAGATACAAGCACTGTGGAAAAAGCAGCCAAATCTTTAGGGGTAACTCCTGGGGAAATAGCAAAGTCTATGCTTTTTAGATTAAAAGATAAATATATTATGATTATAACAGCAGGAGATAGAAAAATAGACAATAAAAAATTTAAAGATACTTTTAAAACAAAAGCAAAAATGGCATCCCCAGAAGAAGTGCTAGAAGTTACAGGGCATCCTGTTGGTGGTGTTTGTCCTTATGGGCTGAAAAATCTGGTTGAAGTGTACTACGATTTTTCATTAAAAAAATATGAAATTGTATACCCTGCTGCAGGAGATGTGAACGCAGCTGTAGAGGTAAAAGTAAAAGACTTAGATAAGATTGTAAAAGGGGAATGGGTAGATGTATGTCAGTAACCCTACACCTCATCTTCAAACAACAAACAAGGGGGACGGTTCCGTTTGTCTGGATTTTTCAGATGAAAGGAACCGTCCCCTTCGTCTGTTTTATTTTTTAAAAATACCTTTTGCTTTCTAGGTATTCTTGAATGTGCACCAATGTTTCTCCAAATCTTTGAAAGTGTACAATCTCCCTTTCTCTCAAAAACCTTAGAGTATCTTTTACACAAGGGTCATCTGTGAGATTTATTAAATGTTCATAAGTTGCTCTTGCCTTTTCTTCGGCTGCCATATCTTCGTGTAGATCAGCGATTGCATCTCCTTTAGCCTGGATATAGGCGGCGGTCCATAACATTCCTGTTGTATCTGCATAGAATAGGCCTCTATCATGTTCCGTATAGTATTCCCCTAATCCTTCTCTTTTTAATATTTCTACTGGTACTCCCTTTAAAAGCTTGAAAACAAGAGTTGCTATTATTTCAAGGTGTGCTAATTCTTCTGTAGCAATGTCTGTCAAAACTGCTTTTGCTTTTCCTGTGGGCATGACGAATCGCTGAGTTTGATATCTTAAAGCGGCTGCCAATTCTCCATCAGGGCCTCCATATTGGGCGATGAGGTATTTTGCCATTTTTACATCTGGTTTGCATACTTTAGCAGGATATTGTAATTTCTTTTCATAAACCCACATAGCAAAGTCCTCCTCAATATTCTATTTCCCAAGGCCATGGGGCATCTACCCATTTCCAAGGATATTGACTTTGTGAATGGCCAAAAACCATCAAGGGCCCATACAATTGTTCATATTGCTGTTTTAGCATAGACAATTGATTAGAATAATAGTTGTAATCTTGAAGAGCTTTTTGGTCTTCGGGATGAGTGTCTAAATATAGATTCAAATCTATGCAGGTAAACTCTATTTCCATGATTTTCTTAAGCATAGATATTTGATTGCCATCCATTTTATCACCTCATTTTTTCACCTACATAAGGCATATCAAGTTCAGGAAAGACAGTGCCTTTTTTAATGGCTTCTTCCGGAGGATAAAGAGATACATACTTCTGTAAAGGCACGTAAGCCTGTGCAAGCTTTAGAGGAGGAAAAGCATAATCTTGTACATAAGGATTATAGTCGTACATTTTTTAAACCTCCAAATCTATAGTTTTACTAATATAATATTCTTGTATATATGTTTGTGATACAGTAAAAAAACAGCCATTTTGGCTGTTTCAGACTGTAGACAAACTTTCGTAAAGGAGATATTTTGCAATCGGTGCGACTTGTGACAAAGTGGCAACAAAACTTAGCGAGACCAAGGGTGGAGGCAGGGCCGTAGCCACGGATGGCGGAGGCGGGCACTAAGACAGGGATGTCGAATGTGCCCGGTACCCTGCCGGAACCCGAAGGTCGAGCTTAGTTTTGTCGCTTTGGAACATCGGAGCGACGATGCAAAATATCTCCTTTGAATATTTTTTAACTTTGTCAACAAACTGAAACAGCCATTTTGGCTGTTTTAATGAACTCCTAATAGTACAAGCATTATTCCACCTGCTATTGCCGTTCCCAAAACTCCGGCAAGGTTTGGCCCCATGGCGTGCATTATTAAAAAGTTGTAAGGATTTTCTTTTATGGCTACAGAATGGGACACTCTCGCAGCTATTGGAACAGAAGCTATACCTGCAGAGCCAATAAGAGGATTTATCTTTCCACCAGAAAGTTTATTTAAAAATTTTGCTCCCAGTACACCTCCAGCTGTTCCTGTCATAAAAGCAATAAGCCCTAAGGTGACTATCTCTAATGTCTTAAGGGTCAAAAAAGTGTCTGCTTTCATGGTGGAGCCTATTGAGACTCCTAATAATATCGTAATTACGTTCATAAATTCTCCACTGACTGTTTTTGCAAGCCTATCTACAACTCCCGACTCTTTTAAAAGATTTCCTAACATCAACATTGTTATAAGAGGAGCAATTGGAGGAAGTAGTAAATCTATTAAAATAGTTATTACAATAGGAAAGGCGATTTTCTCAGTTTTTGAAACGGGCCTCATCTGTTTCATCATTATTTGCCTTTCCTCTTTTGTAGTAAGTAACCTCATGATAGGAGGTTGTATTAAAGGCATTAACGCCATATAAGAATACGCAGCGACAGATATTTGAGCCATAAGGTGGGGAGCTAATTTTTGAGTTACGTAAATTGCCATTGGTCCATCTGCACCGCCAATAATCCCTATAGCTCCTGCTTCAAATATACTAAAACCTAAAAGTTTTGCGCCTATTAATGCTATAAATATTCCTATATGGGCAAAAGCACCTAAAATCATTAAACTAGGATTCGCAATCATAGGACCAAAGTCTGTCATGGCACCTACGCCGAGGAAGATAAGTGGAGGATAGATAACCTTTTCAATCCCTAAGTAAAAAAAGTGTATAAGTCCCCCAGGTTCCAACAAATCAGTAGCTGGTATGTTTGCTACAATACTGCCAAAACCTATTGGAAGAAGTAAAAATGGCTCATATTTTTTTACAATAGCTAAGTATATGAGGAATATACCTACCAATATTAAAAACACATTACCCCAAGTTAAATGAACAAGACCGGTAGTTTGTATCATATCCTTAAATAGTTTTAACAGAAACTCCATTTGTGTCACTCCTTATTTTTTGTTAATAAATTTTTCGATTTTACTAAATAACGGAAATATCTTTGATAATATAGCACCAATTACTAACAGAAGCATTGACAACAAAACCATGTCTATGATTGACAAATAAATAGCTCCTAAAACTGTATCTGGTATCATTATTTCACCTCCTGAAAAAATAAAAGAGCCATAGTATTATGACTCTTTCCCTCTGTCTCCCCTTATGTATTTTATAAATGCATTATTCCAAAACCCAACCTTTCATGATTTGTGAGAGGATGTAAAGCCGATTTTCCAAACATTGAAACTGCAATCCAAGTATTATCTGCTACAACTGCAATTTTCATCATAAGGCTTACGTCTAAAGGCAAAGTCAAGGATAAGGATTTTACAGCTTCAATTGTAGCATGTAAGAGGGCGTGCATAGAAGTTGGATTTTTTTCAATTACATTATTGTTTAAAGCCGCTCCTACCACTGCAGAGACTATTTTTTCATTGAATTCGCTACTTTTACCTCCCAGCTCTGTTACAGCGCATTTGTAACCTTTTTCCAAGAGAAGCTTTTTGATTTCTTCTTCTTCATCTCTATTTGAGGAAAGAGACAATACTATGGCTCCTTTTGCAACTGTTAAGTTGTTTATAAACACTTTGATTCTTCATCCTTTCTCACTCTTTCACTCTCTCACCCAGTATTAGTATACAACGTTATTAAAATTATGTAAAGGTTATTTTGTTTTTTAATCAAAACATTTTAATAAGTAATATTGGAATTATTGAGCAAAATAAGGTATAATCTAGATAGCAAAGGAGGAATGACAGTGAGAAAAAACGATGTTATCACAGTTGACGTAAAAGAGATGAAATTTGGTGGATTTGGGATAGGCTATTTTGAGGGGAAAAAAGTAAAAATAAAAGGGGCACTTTTGGGGCAAAAAATAAAGGCAAAAGTTAAAAAATTAAAAAAGGATATGGTAGAAGGCGAAATAGTAGAAGTAATAGAGAATTCTACTTTGGAGAAGCAAAGCCTTTGTCCTCACTTTGGAGATTGTGGCGGCTGTACCTATCAAAATGTTAGCTATCAAGATCAACTTAAGATAAAAGAAGATATTTTGAAAAAGCTTTTTGAAAAAGAAGGGATAACAGAGTACGAATTTTTAGGTATTGTAAAAAGTCCTAAAGAGCATGGTTATAGGAATAAAATGGAATACACTTTTGGAAAAGATAAAGAAGGCAATGCAGTGTTAGGACTTCATAGAAAAGGTCGATTTTATGAGGTAATCATGACAGACAAATGTAATATTGTTGAAGATGATTTTCTTAAAGCTTTAAATCTTACTTTTGATTATGCAATAAAAAAAGGACTTCCTTTTTATGACAAAAAGACTCATGAAGGTTTTTTGAGACATTTGGTTGTGAGAAAGGCATCAAAATCAGGAGAGATTTTGTTAAACATTGTGACAACAACACAGTTGCAACATGACTTTACAGAGCTTATTGAAATATATAAAAATGCGAATTTTCAAAGTCGGCTTGTAGGTGTACTACATACTCAAAACGATTCCTGGTCAGATGCTGTAGTATGCGAAAGATTGAAAGTGTTATATGGAAGAGATTATATCATAGAAGAGATTTTGGATTTAAAATTTAAAATAAGTGCATTTTCTTTTTTTCAAACTAATTCATACGGAGCAGAAAAACTTTATGAGACAGTGAGGGAATTTGCAGGAGATGTATCTGACAAAATAGTTTTTGATTTGTACTCTGGTACAGGAACCATAGGCATAATTATGGCTCCAATGGCTAAAAAGGTAATTGGGATAGAACTAGTAGAAGAAGCAGTTATGTCAGCAAGAAAAAATGCTGAGCTAAACGGCCTTAAAAATTGCACTTTTATTGCTGGAGATGTATCTCAAAAGTTAAAGGAGATAAAAGAAAAACCTGATGTAGTAATTGTAGACCCCCCAAGGTCTGGAATCAATCCAAAAGCGCTTGAAGACATTGTGAAATTTAACGCTGAAAAAATAGTGTATGTTTCGTGTAATCCTGAATCTCTTGTAAGGGATTTAAAAACCCTCAGCGAAGATGTATATAAAGTGAAAAAAGTAAAATGTGTAGACATGTTTCCTCATACCTATCACGTTGAGTGCGTGACATTGATGTCGAGGGTAGATAAATAGAAGGACTGAAAAGCCTGTGAATAAAGGGTTTCCAGACATTGAGCTTTTCTCCAGGCTACTCTGCCGGAGGAGACAATGTCAGGAAACCCTTATTTTTATTGTTTACGGAAACATATCAACTACCCTGAAAATTCATAGTTGAGTTAATAGATTAGATAACGGCCATTTTTTATAGTAGTTGAGGAAATAAGATAGATGTATAATTTAGTCTTCTCGCTCAGCATCTGTATCAAAAATTCTATCAAGTTCCTCGTGGTGTTAGTATATTATTGTAGACACTTTAACTCGAACAGGATAAAATAGAAATATAAAGAGAGGAAGTGTCTACAAAATGCCAAAAGGACAAAGAAAATATAATGAAGAATTCAAGAATACTATAGTAGAGTTGTATAACCATGGTAAAAGTCTAGCAGAGCTTTCAAGCGAATATGGCATTTCAAAATCCACAATATCAGGTTGGTTAAAAAAAGCAAAACCAATAAATATAGACAACAAAGGCACAACAATTACAGTAGCAGAATATCAGGCTATGTTAAAGAAGATGGCAAGGCTTGAAGAGGAGAATGAAATATTAAAAAAAGCCATGGCCATATTTGCAAAGGAGTAAGCTCTATATTTGAGTTTATTGAGGAAAATAAAAAATATCATGATGTTAAATTAATGTGTGAAGTTTTAAAGGTTTCAAGGAGCTCCTATTATAAGTATCTTCATAAAACAGAAAGCAAGAGAAGTAGAGAAAACAGGATGTATGAGGAAGAAATAATGAAGATATATGAATAAAGCAAAAAGCGTTATGGAGCTCCCAAAATTCACAAAATGCTTGTAAATAAAGGCTGTAATATAAGTCTTAAAAGAGTCCAAAGACTTATGAAAAAATTAGGTATAAAATCTATAATCATCAAAAAGTTTAAACCTTACAGTTCTAACAACAGAGTAGAAGAAAGAGAAAACATTTTAAATAGGGATTTTTCTACCACTACAATTAATCAAAAGTGGGTTACTGATATAACATATATTTATACTGTTAAGGATAAATGGTGTTACCTTGCGACAGTAATAGATCTTTATACCAAGAAAGTCATTGGCTATGCGTTTTCTAAAACGATGGATACAGAGCTTGCTATTCGTGCTGTAGAAAATGCCTATAATGCTCAAAAGCCACAGGGAGAGCTTATACTCCATAGTGATTTAGGTTCACAGTATACAAGCGTCAAATTTCAAGAATATATATTATCCAAAGGTAACATAAAACACTCATTTAGTCACAAAGGATGCCCTTATGATAATGCATGTATAGAATCTTTTCATGCTTCTTTAAAAAAAGAAGAAGTAAATTTAGCTACTTACCATGATTTTGATACTGCCAGACTTGCCATATTTGAGTATATTGAATCTTGGTATAATATAAAGAGACTACATAGTAGTATAGGGTATATGACTCCGCAACAATTTGAGGATTTAATTAAAAAGTCAGCATAAAAATTTCGAGTTTTTGTGTCTACTATATTGACATAAATCCAGTATTTCGTTGGTATCTTGATGGCGCCAGCGTGCTTGGTATCATAAAGAAACTATCAGACGCCGGTATTCCTACCCCTACCGGTAAGGAAATGTGGAGCAAACGCTCTATAGAGAAGATGCTTGAAAATGAGAAATACACAGGAACGGTTACACTTTTAGATTCTGCTACACAGCAATGTGAATATCAGATGAAAGAATGTCATCCGCCGATTATAATGGAGAGCGAGTTCAGGGTTGTTCAAGAAGAAAAGAAAAAGCGAAGTAATATCGCCACAGATGATGACGGTACGCATCGCAGTAGTAAAAAATATAGTTCGAGGAAGAAGTAACAAATCTTAAGTTGTGGAGGGACATATAATGCAAGCTTACAAAGATTTATTGGTTAGATTTGTAGACCTGAATAGAGCAATTTTAGGTGAGAATCTTGTGGGAGTATACCTGCATGGCTCTTTTGTGATGGATTGCTTTAATCCTAAGGAGAGCGATCTGGATCTGTTGATCGTTGTGGAGGATGTAATTCCGGATGATATAAAGAAGAAGTATATGGATATGGTGGTGTGCCTGAACGAGGAAGCACCGGCAAAGGGAATTGAGCTTAGTATAGTAAAGAAAAGCGTTTGCAATCCGTTTGTATATCCCACACCCTTTGAGCTTCATTTTTCAATCGCTCATCTTGACTGGTATAAAAATAGCCCTGAGGACTATGTTCAGAAAATGAAAGGAACAGACAAGGATCTGGCCGCTCATGTCACGATTATCAATCATAGAGGCAAGGTATTATATGGTCAGGAAATAAAAGAGGTATTCGGTGAGGTAAGCAAGCAGGACTATTTTGATAGTATCTGGTTTGATATAGAGGGGGCGCAGGAAGATATTCTGGATAATACAATGTACATTACGCTGAACCTTGCGAGAGTACTTGCCTACCAGAAAGAAAATCTCATTCTTTCGAAAAAAGAAGGCGGCGAGTGGGGACTTGCCAATTTACCGGTGAAGTATCACCCCCTCATCATTGCAGCACTTGAGGAGTACGCAAGCGGAAATCCATCTCAGTACAATATGGAACTGGCCGCTGAATATGCAGAATATATGCTGGGAGAAATACAGAATATCAAATAAGAGTTGGTTTTTTGTATGATAACAAGAAATAGCTTACTAATACGAAGTAGCAGGTTGGATGTCAAGAAACTGATTAACAAATGAAAAAGCCTGTAAAATTAAGCATTTTGGCTGTTTATGGACATATCCCGAAATAGCCTAAGTATCACACGTTGAGGCGTAGTATTGTTGTCAAGGGTGGATAAATAGAAGGACTGAAAATGTCTATAAATAAAGGGTTTCCCGACATTGAGCTTTTCTCCAGGCTACTCTGCCGGAGGTGACAATGTCAGGAAGCCCTTATTTTAATTGTTCGTGGTAAAATATCAACTGCCCTGAAAGTGATAGGGTTGAGTTGACAGATTAGATAACGGGCTTTTTTTCATAAGGTTGAGGAGACAGGATAGATGTATTATTTAGTCTTCTCGCTCAGCATCTGTATCAAAAATTCTATCAAGTTCCTCGTTTGATGTAATGCCACGAACTTTATTTCTAACCACTACTTTTGCCATATCAAGTCTATAGAAATGTTCACGACCGTCTACACCTTTCTTTAGTCGGATAAGCTGAATTCTTCCAAATTTATCCCAATGCTATTCTGCAAATTTTGCCAAGCCCACTGCCTTAGGATAATTGTCCTTACGGCTGGGGCCATGTGGTTCTAGAATGTCAAAAATATAACCTTGTGCACAGCTTTGAAGAGTAAATTTATGTTTATTTGGTCTTTAAAGCGAAAAAACACTTATCCACAGATGTAAAAATTTACCATTAGTTTTCTCTATGATTTATGTCAAAACGAACCGAATTTAGTCTTTTTAGATTTAAAATTGTGGATAACTACTTTTTCCTTGCCAAGCATCACATCCTTTTGGTATAATTATATAGCTAGGTAAACCTAATTTGCATAGGTTTTCCCAGTTGTGCTATATCCTCGTCTGTTAGGGTTTGCCCGCGGAAGGCTTCTAACAAGCGCGAGGATATTTCTTTTACCGTTTTCTTAATGATTCTCAATGCTTTTGACCCATGCTCATGCAACATCATTATAATCTCTGTAATCTGGGTCAATAGGTAGTGATTTTTCATGGCGTTGTAATCCTGGCTGCTTGCGTGTTGAATGTGGTAGCGCAGGTTTTTTTGCCTGTTAAAACCCTCATTCTCTATTTTCCAACGGTTTCTGCCAGCGTTCATCAGTTTCTGTGCATTGTTTTTTGTGATTTTTATATCTGTGATAAAGGTAAACTTTTGTTTTCTTTTTTCCGCCTCTACTTCGTATTCCAAAACATTTACCCCAAAGCCTCTGTAATCAATGTCGTTCACCCAGGTGATTTCCCCTCGCTGTTCGCTTTCACGTATCTTTACAACATTGTCTTTCTTGCCTTTCTTCCCTTCCATATTTTTTAACGCTTGAAACTCATCGGCGATGCTTTTGATACGATCTTCCTTAAAACGGAATATGTAGTTCCATTTATTAGTCTTGCATTGTTTAAATACATTTTGCAGGCATAAAGACTATCGGCAATAATACAGATAGGCAGTCGTTTGAAGGAGTCTTTAAGTCTAGTGGCCAGTCGATAAAAAGCATTCAACTCACAATCTAGTTTTTCAACGTCCTCTGATTCATTTTCAATAAACTCAGAGGCCACACTTAGCACCATATTTCCAACAATTAATTTTGCTTCCAAGACATGATGCATGTAGATGATCTTTGTTTTTTCTTCACCCGTTTCCTTGTCTGTGTATTTGTATTCCCGTTTCAGGCAGTGTTCACAATGTTTTTTATCAAAAGTGAAAATGCCTGTTCCATCTATGGCAATACCCCAGTATTTCCCATTAATACGATAGGAATCAAAACACCTCTTTTTTAATAATTCCTTGATCATATATGTTCGGATCTTTTCAAGTTCTGCCGGATCCATTCGTGACAAAAAATCATTGATGGTGTCATAATGGGGGAGTTCTTCTAAATCTTCGTTTCCCAACCATTTTCTCATATTTTTGATGCACTCTTCCTTGTTGAATTCATTTGTTATCTCGCGCATGCATTTTAAGTTGCATGCATTTTTCAAAATAACCATCATTAAACAGAGAATACCTTGAAGGTTCCAGTATGCTGCAGATAGCAAGAGGTCTGGAAGCTGACGGAATTCCGACGGGTGCAGGCAATACCAGATGGCATACCAGTACCATCAATAAGATTTTGAGAAATGAAAAATATATCGGCGATGCACTGTTGCAGAAAACCTATACAGTAGATTTTTTATCGAAGAAAAGGGTACCCAATAACGGTATAGTTATATTGTCAATGAGATTTACAGGCTACGGGACTTAAGGCAAGAAACCCTTTCCAGAAACGCGCTCCGTCAAGATAAGCGGGATCGGATTGCTGAGATGACGGACTTCCTTAACACGCAAACCGGTGATATTACGGAGTTCGATGATAAACTGGTTAGAAAACTAGTTGAAAAAGCGATTGTATATGATGACAGGTTAGTGGTGGAGTTTAAGCCGTGGTTGGAAATAGAAGTGAATCTGTAAGATTGTAATAAGATTGCCGCCAGTTGAGAAGAAAACCTTCTTAATTGGCGGCATTTTTTATTTATACAAATGTATAAATAAATATAGAGACAAATAAATGATTTTCATATATAATTGTAATGAGGTGGTGAATTATGGATATTAGAATAGACAGCTTAATTCCCTTTGATTCATTAAAAACCAATATAGACCATGTGTTCTCTGTTGTTGATAAAAACGGAAAAGTCGTTCTGCTTAAAGATAATAAACCGGTTTATATAGTCTTAAAATATGATGAAAACAATTTAACTGATACAGGAATTGGCATGAATGAAATGCCTATACACTTCATGAAGCCATGAGAATTGTCTTATCAGAAGCAGAAAACAAGACGATGCATGCATCTGAACTTGCCGATGAGATATATAGGCGTAGGCTGTATTTAAAAAAGGATGGCAGTAAGGCGGAATATACACAGATAAGGGCAAGGTGCGGGCATTACCCGGATATGTTTGAAGTATTGCCAGGCAACTACATTAAATTGAAGGAGGATTAGAATGTATATCTGTAATGACCCCGTTTGTGATCCAGTTTGCGATTTTTGCTGGTTTTGTGAACATGACGAAAATGGTGTACCTAAGTGCTGCACAAAGGGAAAGATTGAGGAATTTGATGATGGTTTAGGATATTGTGATGAATTTAAATGCCGTATACATGAAAAGCAGCCTCAATGTGGTTCTTGAAGCGATTGCCAGTTTACTAAGCGTGATTTATAGTGATGTTTTTTTTCCTTACCAACAGGCTTTTTCTGAAACATATTATCAGTGAAAACTGATTATAATCGATTATTAAGATGAAAGGGATGATAAATATTGGCTCAAATACAATCATTGATGCGGGCTGTTATAAACTTTTATAATTTTAACAACAAAAATGCTCCCGTAGTAATCACGAGAGTAAAAGAAAACGACAGTGAAAAAATGTTCATGGACAGACTAGAAAGAGCGATTTTTGACTCATGTGATGAAGACTGCAAGGCAACTCCATCAAGATATGCGATATGGGGAGAAGACATCCGTAGCCTTAGTATTTCTGCAAAAGAAGCAATGAAAAACGGGAACATCGAACAAGCAGAAAAATTAATGAATCAAGTTATTAATAGTATGGGCGCGTTTATAGACGCTCAATTGATACTCAGCAACTTGCCTGGAAACATCAACTTTGTAAAGTCCAAAGATATTATTAAATCTTATTTAACCAGCTTACTAGAAAACAACGAGGTATCAGATCCTGAAAAGGACTATTTAATCGACAGCATGAAAGAGATAATGAAAAGTATCGAGTAAAGCGATTGATTAATAAAAGAGCCATTCATCAAGCAATAAGAAGCGGGAATTTAATTCCTTATCAAATAGAGTCAGTGTAGAGTCAGTGCTATTTTAGGAGGTGAGCATATGCTAAGTATTGAAGAGTATATTGCCCGTAGAAAAAAAGAGGATAGACTTAATGAATTTGATATTGATGCACGTTCTCAAAATTTAAAAATTTGTGTCGATTATGTATTTGAGTACTTTAACAACTATTTGAATACTACTGAAGCCGAAGAAAAAACAGTGCTTCATAGTGAAAAATTGGACAAGTATCGTAAACAGCTTCAAGATTATGAGCCTGAAGTTAGAGAATGGGCGGTTAGTATTTATGATGAATATGGAAAACAGATCCACAGGTATATCGGTAATATACTGAGGGAGTATGAACTGTTTTTTCTATATAATACGGACAGCGAGTTTAGAAATATTTCATACGATTGTTATACTAAACTTATTAAGAAACTGCCATTTCTTAAGGATCAGACTGAAATGCTTTTCCTTTTTATCAAAGATTATCATCGGGTTCAAAGTCAAAAACATTTCGAGTTTGGAGTGCCGACAATTACCGAAGAAATTAGTGATTGGATCAATAAGACATGGGCAAAACATCAGGTTAATCTTCTTGCCTTTGCATATGATTGGATAAATAATTTTTATGATAATGAGGAAATTTGGCCTTCGACACATAGAAAGAAGAGTCCATATACTTGGAGAAAGTATGACTACGACTATAAGCAAAAAAGTAATCTCTTTAATATTGATTCACTATACAGAAGAATGCCAAAAAAGCCCTTTATAAAAGGCAGAAAGCAAGAATTTGAAATTCTGTTTATGTATTATTGGCTTCATGATATGGTAGGCGATGACGAAGGATATTGGCAGCAATATTTAGAGACTGTCTTGCCAGCCTTAAAAAAAGAATAGAGTATTTAGCAGGGGGAATTTAGGTTTATATGAAATCCATTTTATTGGGAAATGGAATTAACATTCAATTTGGTGGTAAAGCTTATTCAAATGATTTTATTATGAAGAGGATAATATTCAATGCAAGATCTAATAGATACGATCCGCTATTTGGAGGCTTAATTTCCGGAAAAGAAATTGAGAGAATCTTTAGAGCGTTTGTAGACATTGCAAACAAAACACTAAACGGTGATTACGATGGGGTCGGAAATGCCGATGACCAAGAAGCCATCAAAGATTTTAAGAGCAGATATATTGCCCCTATCTTGAAATACTATGAGATTATGCTTGAGGATTGGTTTCTATTAATAAGGTTATTCTTTATTACGAATGCAGACATTAAAGATCAGTGGCAGTCAGTTAAGCAAGGGTTTGAGCGAATGATTCTTGATGCAATATATAATGAAGGGCTGCTCAACAATGTTCATCAACGTATGAATAAAAAGGTAAAAAAGTATTTAAAGAGCTTCGATTATATTTTTTCTCTCAATTACGATCGTAATATAGAAGCGCTAACAGGAAGAGAGGTGTTTCATCTGCACGGAGATTATTTTTCTCTTGCTGATAGTGAAGACCCGGGTACTATCCAAGGATATATCCGCCATCAGGCAGGAGAACCGACGATTGTCATTGAGGAATTTCGTCATTGCTTTTGCAATGCGCTTCTTGACTATAGTGGTGAACTCAAATTTAAACGAGCATCAGATATTATAAAGTGTACAAACGAAATGAATCGTTGGCTTGAACTATCAAGGCGTAATGTAGATGAATTTAAAAAACAGATAGGGGCTCTGAAAGAAAAGGATAAGAATGCCTATCAGTATGTTATTACATATATTCATAACCCCACGCTTCGAGTTGGCACAGATTATCATTTTGAGAAGCTGTCAAATTTAGAAGGTGAATTGCATATCATTGGGCTATCTCCAAACAATGACAGCCATATATTTAAATGTATAAATGAAAGCAAATTAGATAAGGTTTGTTTTTACTATTATTCTGAAAAAGATAAAAATGTTTCTATTAACAAACCTTATAAGCTTCTGAATGTTGAAGATTTATGGAAATCTTTAGATGCTGAAAAGAAAAAATACAATTGTTCATATCCGATACCGGATGATCCAATGGTTGATAAGTTCATTGAGGTGTTCAATGCATTATCGTTTGACCCAATCCCAAAAGAGAAGATTATCGGCGAAGTAAATTCCATTCCTCAATTTAAGGTGGACCAACTTTGTGCAATGGTAAGAAAAGAACTGGAAGAACAAAAAGAACGAGGCAATCCTAAAAATGAAGACGAGTTGATACGGGGCTTTAATGAAATCAGCCGAATCGGGTTACGTGAAGGGGTATTACCTTCAGCTCTGTTTATGCTGTACACAATGAATGCTAAAAAATACAAGGATTAAAATTTTAATTTCTTTTATATTATTGATATGTTCCCGTATACCTCGGATTTTCAAAAAACAGCTAAAACCCCATTGATATGTTCCCGTAAACGTAAGGTTCAAATAATCAGCCCAAGACATCAATCCAAGCGGCTCGTGCCATGTTGAGACGGTAGTTTTAATAGAGAGAAAGTAAGGATGAGGAGGTTAACCGTTTGGCCAATCAGAATTTAAAAAGGATTATTTTAGAGGTTGTAAATAACCAGATTAGAGAAAATAATCCACCAATTACCAAAGTGACACTGGAAAGACTAAAAAAATCAGGATACACAGAACAACAGGCAAAAGAAAAAATCGCCGCAATATTAATAGAAGAAATATACGATGTGCTAAAAAATGGTGAAGCCTACAATGAAAAACGATATGCTAAGAAACTGTCGACTTTGAAATAGATGTCATAGTAAAAAAATTTAAAATATAATTGATTACCATATCTAAAACATATTGGACCTCATCATCTACAGGAGCAAGTAAATATTGGTCTATTACCATTTCTGTTCGGGAATCAGCTAAAATACAACTTCTAATAGCAATAGTCTGCTTTTATTTATTTTCTAGGTAATATATGGTATACTTAATAGTGCAAAGTAGCGAAAAGGCAGGGATATAAAATGTATGGAGTAGTATTAGAAGGTGGAGGAGCGAGAGGGGCCTATCAAATAGGAGTTTATAAGGCACTGATAGAGGAAGGAATAGAAGTAGGAGGAATTGCAGGCACTTCTGTAGGCGCTTTAAATGGGGCTGTATTAGTGCAAGGAGATTTTGAAAAGGCTTATGAGCTATGGTATGATATTTCTTATTCCAAAGTCATAAAGGCTGAGGATGAAGAGATAGAGAAATTGAAAAAGGGTAAGCTGGAAAGAGAAGATATCCTTTTATTAGTTCAAAGATTAAAAGGCATCATTGGAGATGGAGGCTTAGATATAACTCCTTTGAGGAATTTATTACAAGAAGTTATAGATGAAGACAAGATAAGAAGGTCAGGGAAGGATTTTGGCATTGTGACAGTGTCTTTAAGTGATTTAAAGCCGTTGGAATTATACATTGAAGACATTCCTCAAGGGAAATTGGTAGATTATTTTATGGCAAGCGCTTACTTGCCTGTTTTTAAGAGGGAAAAAATTGATGGAAAAAAGTATATTGACGGAGGGATATACAACAATCTTCCTGCTAATTTGCTAATGGACAAGGGATACAAGGACTTGATAGTCATAAAGACAGGAAGCTTTGGAATCGTGAGGAAAGTTGATTTTAAAGGCTTAAATGTTTTGGTCATTTCTCCAAAAGAGGATTTAGGAGGGATATTAGATTTTGATAAAAATCTTTCCAGGTATAATCTTAAATTAGGGTACTTTGATGATCTAAAAGCTTTAAAAGGACTAAAAGGATATAAATATTATATACACCCAGAGGAAAAAGAAGAATTTTTTATAAATTATCTTTTAAGCTTAGAAGGGGAGAAAATAAAAGATATAAAGGAGATTTTTAGAATCAATCAAGAAATACCTGACAAAAGGACTTTGTTTGAATTTATAATACCAAGACTTTGTGGAATCTTGGACTTAAAAGATACTGCTGATTACGAAGAAATATTTTTAGCATTGTTAGAAAATTTAGCAGAAACCTATGATGTAGATAGGTTTAAAGTTTACACCTACGCTGAACTTATAGAAGAAATAAAGAGAAAAGTTAGAATAGAGGAAGAGGAAGAAGATGGCAATATAATCGAGAAAATAATTAAAAAAGTGGATGTGCTTTCTTTGTTTACAAAAAGTGAAGTCATAAAAGAATTAGGTAGGATTATTTTTAGTTAAAATTATGACAAATTTTTTTATTCCAATAATAGAGTATAATAACTGTGAATACTAAAATATAAAACTGGAGGTAGAAAAAGTGTCAGAAGAAAAGGCAAAT
>JADBKJ010000022.1 GCA_014896455.1 Thermoanaerobacter sp. | reverse complement strand
TTTCTTGAATTAAGCCATTTTCAAGGCCTATTAGAAATTCCCTCCACTCAATATTATATCATTCTTTATTTTTTTTGTATAAAGCTTGTATTTTCTATATTTTACACTTGCAATTTAGTAAGATTTGTCGTAAACTATAATTGTAAACGAAAAACCAAATGAATCCTGTGAAGTTTGTATTAGGCTAATTTGTTTTCAACCAACGCACCTTTTTTGGGAATCCGAGTTCATTGGTGGAAGAAATGCCTGCTAAGACAGGACTTCAGAAGCTGATGACAGGGTACCCACCTGCGAGAGCGGGTATGAAAACATAGCCTTACGGCTTCGTGGGGGCAAAAATTAAGAGCCCTTTCGGAAGGAAGGGCTTTTAATTTTTTGTTACGATAGTGTATAAT
>JADBKJ010000021.1 GCA_014896455.1 Thermoanaerobacter sp. | reverse complement strand
AAGTAAATTTAGGAGGAGGTAAATTATGAAAAAGTTAATTAATAATCCTAATGATGTCGTGAAAGAAATGATAGAAGGTTTGCTGGTTGCTCACCCATCTTACCTGAGAAAACTTGACAACATAGATGTAATTGTCAGAAAAGACGCACCTGTTGGAGGAAAAGTTGGACTTGTAAGTGGTGGTGGTAGTGGCCATGAGCCTGCTCATGCAGGATATGTGGGCTATGGAATGTTAGATGCGGCCTGCCCTGGTGCTGTTTTTACTTCACCTACACCTGACCAAATTTATGAAGCGATTAAGGCAGTGGATGGAGGAAAAGGAGTATTATTGATTATTAAAAATTACACAGGTGACGTAATGAATTTTGAAATGGCTAGAGAAATGGCACAGATGGAGGGAATAGAAGTAGATGAAGTGATAGTGAACGATGATGTTGCAGTAGAAAATAGCACTTGGACGCAGGGAAGGCGTGGCATTGCTGGAACTGTCTTTGTTCACAAAATTGCTGGTGCAAAGGCACAAGAAGGTGCTAGCTTACAAGAAGTAAAAAGAGTAGCTGAGAAAGTAATTGCAAATGTAAGGTCAATGGGAATGGCACTAACACCCTGTACTGTTCCGGCAGCAGGGAAACCCAGCTTTACTCTTGCAGAAGATGAGATGGAGATTGGTATAGGAATACATGGAGAGCCTGGAACTCACAGAGAAAAAATAAAACCTGCAGATGAAATAGTAGAACATTTAATGGAGAAAATAATAAATGACCTGCCTTATAAAGAAAATGACGAGGTTGCTGTTATGATAAACGGGCTTGGTGCAACTCCTTTAATGGAACTTTATGTTGCGAACAGGAAAGTAGCAGAAATCTTAGAGAGTAAGAAGATCAAAGTTTACAAAACATACGTAGGAGAATTTATGACCTCTCTTGAAATGAGTGGATTTTCTATAACATTATTAAAATTAGATGAAGAACTTAAAACATTGTTAGATGCAAGGGCTGATACACCTGCTTTCAAACAATTATAAATTTTTAGGAGGTAGAAGATGGTTATCACAAAAAATGATGTCCTAAAAGTTGTGGACAAGATTGTAGAGGTTATAAAAGAAAATAAAGAGTACCTTACAGAGTTGGATGCTGCTATTGGTGATGCGGACCACGGAATAAATTTAGATAGAGGATTTGATGCCGTAAAGCAAAAATTGACCACATTGCCTGAAACTACTGACATAGGGACAATATTAAAAACTTTAGGCATGACTCTTGTATCTACGGTGGGAGGAGCTTCTGGTCCTTTATATGGTACAGCTTTTATGAGGGCTGGACAAGTAGTTCAGGGCAAAAATGAACTTTATGAAGAGGATATAGTTAAAATCTTTGAAGCTGCTTTAGATGGCATCAAACAAAGAGGAAAAGCCGAAGCAGGAGACAAGACTATGATAGATTCTATTGAACCTGCATATAAAGCTTTAAAAGATAGTTTAGAGAACAACATTGCATTACCTGAAGCATTAAATAGAGCAGCTAATGCTGCAAAAGAGGGAATGGAATATACTAAGAATATTTCTGCAAGAAAAGGAAGAGCAAGTTACTTAGGAGAAAGAAGTATTGGACACTTAGATCCAGGGGCAACATCAGCATATTTGATGATAAAGTCTTTTTCTGATGTTGTCAATTTATCATGATGGTGGAGGAAAAAATGGTCGGAATAGTTACAAGTATGCAGTATTAGGCTATAGTTTGATATTAAATATCAAATTTTTATTTAATAAAATATTTGGTTTTAAATAGCATATGTGTAAGAAGTTTTTCTCTCACATATGCTTAAAATGTTTTATATGGGAGAGTTTTAATTTAGGTTCTTTGTCAATAGTTGGGGTGGGTATTTTTCTCTGAATGCCCACCTATAAATTTTATTACAAGAAATATTTGTTAAATTATGTTAGCTATGATAAAAGATATAGCTAGAAGTATGGGTGGATATTTATCTAAGTCTTTTCATCAAAGCTCTATAATATACTTGAATATCTTTCATCACTAAAAATAGTATTACATCAAGCATTACAATATAATATCCTTTTCCTGAATCGATAAAAATTTCTGTAGCCATATGCAAGCCTTTTTAGTACTTTAATTTTATTATTGTAACCTTCTGTTACAGAATTAGTGTAAGGAAACATTCGCATTTGTTATTTCTTCAAACCAACGGTTAAATACTTGCACACATCTTTTAAATTCATCAATTTTGCTTTCTTTAGCTAACTGTATCCATCTTTTTAATTCTATTTTTGCTTCCTTTGAATTTTTGCATTTTAATACTTTATCATTAAATTCTTCTTTTAAAAGGTATGCTATTCTTAAGTCGTCACTGTACCAGAACATTACTTCCAATTCTTCTTTTTGTTCTGTTGTTAAAGTATCATATTTTGCAAGAAGTAGCTTACGGCTTCTTTTGAAATATTTTCTTTTATTGTCTGGTAGCTCTTTTTGTATTCTCTTTCTTACATTTTCTAATATTTTTCTTTTCTTAGGGTCTACAAACCTTCACTTTTTCTGGGCACAATAAAAAGTTTTTGCCCCATAATGGTATGTCTTTTATTCTTTGGGTTCTGTAGTCGTGCACCTTGGGAGTTAATTTTACCACATCTTAGCAGGCAAGTATGAGGTTTTTGTTTCATTCTTATATGGAGTTCTATTTCATCTTCACTTTTTCTATTTGTCCTCCCAAACATAGTGTAAAATTATCGTAGGATTTTGGGTGAAAAAAAACAAAAGTTAACCCCTGTGATAAAATAGATTATGGAAAACAAAAACTGACTACAGAAAGGGGTACCATTTATGCGACTGTGTCTTGTAAATGTGCTACCCTGCATCATTTGCAGGGTTTGGGACCAAGCTTTTCTATCCCTTTTTGATTTCTTTTTCTTCTTTGATTTTCTGTCTTTTAACGTCGGAAAGGTCTTCCGGAACTTTTTGCAAATTGCAGTTTATACTGCTAAAAATCCACTTACTGATTTATGTCAATATAGTAGACACAAAAACTCGAAATTTTTATGTTGACTTTTTAATGAAATCTTCAAATTGTTGTGGAGTCATATACCCTATACTACTGTTGTAGTCTTTTCCTATTATACTAGACTTCAATGTACTCTAATACAGCCAAAGCTGTAGTATCAAAATCATAGTAGAGTAGCTAAAATTACTTCTTCCTTTTAAAGAAGCATGAAAAGATTCTATACATGCAAAGGCATCCTTTGTGACTAAATGAGTGTTTTTATGTTACCTTTGGATAATATATATTCTTGAAATTTGGTGCTTTGTATACTGCAAACCTTCTTTATATTTTTATTTTTATCCAGTTCGAGTTAAAGTGTCTACAATAATATATACTAACACCATATAAGAGCTTAACAGATTAATAAAAACATTTGGATTTAAAGAAGAGAGCTATGCGGGAAATGCTTTCACAAGAATATCCTACGCATCCCATAAAACATTTCTATGTTCAGAGATAACAAGGCTTGATAATTATAAACTCATTGATGAGCACAGTAACAAAAAATTCGTATTTAAAAAGTAATTATTTGTTAAATTTGTTTAAAAGACAAAGAAATGAAAACATAGCCTTACGGCTTCGTGGGGGCAAAAATTAAGAGCCCTTTCGGAAGGAAGGGCTTTTAATTTTTTGTTACGATAGTGTATAATCGTGTTGAGGTGATTTTTATGGAAATTGCTATTGCAGGTAATATTTATAAATATCCAGGAGGAACAAAATTAGAAAATATTGCAAAAAATTTTGAACATCTTTACAATGGGATAATAGTGGCTGCAAAAGTCGATAATGAATTAGTCGATCTGAACTGCACAGTTTCAAAGGATAGCACAGTGGAGTTTGTAGATACGACGATTGAGGAAGGTACGAGGATATATAGAAGAAGTTTGACTTTTGTTTTTATTAAAGCTGTAAAAGAGCTACTTCCTGGAGCTACAGTTACTATTGAACATTCTTTAGGGAAAGGACTGTATTGTGAGATACACGGTTATTCTCTCAACAATAAAATTGTTTCTATGATTAAAAAGAGGATGGAAGAAATAATAGAGAAGGATTTAAAAATCGAAAGAAAAATGTTGCCTAAAGAAGAGGCAATAAAGCTATTTGAAAAAGAAGGATTGACTGAGAAAGTAAAATTGTTTAAAGATACTGACAAAGACAAGGTTCCTGTTTATTATTGTGATGGTACAGTGGACTTTTTCTATAGCCCTTGTGTACCTTCTACAGGGTATCTAAAAGTATTTGATATACGTTTTTATTTTCCAGGCATTATTTTAATTGCTCCAGATGTATATAATCCCCGGTCTTTGCCTGCATTTGTGGATGTTCCAAAACTTGCTTCAATTTTTAAAGAGGCAGAGGACTGGGCAAGTATTTTAAACATAAGTTATGTTTCTTCTTTGAACGACATGATAAAACAAGGAAGAGGTAGAGATTTAATATTGGTTTCTGAAGCATTTCATGAGAAGAAAATATCCAAAATTGCAGATTATATAGCTTCAAACAAAATGATAAAAGTAGTGCTTATTGCTGGACCCTCTTCTTCAGGGAAAACCTCTTTTATTCATAGACTTAGTGTACAGTTGAGGGTAAACGGACTAAAGCCTTTTCCGATATCATTAGACAATTATTTTGTGCCAAGAGAACTCACTCCGAAAGATGAGTTTGGAAATTACGACTTTGAGTCCATAGATGCATTAGATTTGCCACTTTTCAATGAGCATTTGATAAAGCTTATTCAAGGGGAAGAAGTAGAAATCCCTATTTTTAACTTTAAAACAGGGGAAAGAGAGCCAGAAGGAAGAAAAGTAAAACTTGACAAAAATCAAATTATTTTGATGGAAGGGATTCATGGTTTAAATGAAAAATTGACTTTGCAAATACCTAAAGACAATAAATATAAAATATACGTGAGTGCTATTACGCAGCTAAATCTTGATGAACATAATAGAATATCTACAACTCAGACAAGATTAATACGACGTATAGTGAGAGATAGCCAATTCCGTTCTAGTGATGCGGCAGAGACTATAAACATGTGGCCTATGGTCAGAAAAGGAGAAGAAAAATGGATTTTCCCTTATCAAGAACAAGCGGATATCATGTTTAACTCTTTTTTACCTTATGAGTTACCTGTATTAAAAAAATATGCAGAGCCTTTGCTTAAGAAAGTTTTCCAAGACAATCCTGCTTATTCTATCGCTAAAGAAATATTAGAGTTTTTAAGCTATTTCCTTCCATTAGAAGATGAATTAGCAATACCACCTAATTCTATCATAAGAGAATTTATAGGCGGCAGTTGCCTTGATGTTTAAGTTTGGGAGTCCTCAATGTATTCCCTCTCTTTATTTTTTAAAATTTTTGCAAAAAAGAATATTTAAAGACCAACAGAGCTTTACATTTCTTTAGCAACACACGAAATTTGTACTACAATTGCAATTTATGTTTACAATTCAGAGAAGAGAATAATAGGAGTTTTTGGAGGAGATGTACAATTAGGTAAATAAAATAGTACTTGTAAGCATAAAATATAATAAATATTACTTGAAATATTATTTTTAAAGTGGTATAATATGTTTGAAATGGAATTTGGGTTTTTTGGGTCAGTTTGATATTTTGGGATAAAAAATAAAGTAAGTAGAGGAGGAGTTATGATGAATGTGATTGACCCGCTTGTTGGTGCTGTTATTAACTATGTAGAAAAAGACCCAGAGAAAAATTTAGACAAAATAGCTAATCTTCTATCAAAAATTGCAATAATGCCCAATCATAAACAGCAAATAGAAAGTGTGAAAAGATTTTTAGATGACAAAGACAGCAATTGGTACAGATTTGCAATGAAACTTCTTAAAAATATTGACAAAAACATTATAAAAACTTTAGGTGTTAATTTCTTTATAAATGCTAGCTTAAAAGGAATTCCAAAACAAAAAGAATTAGAAAACAAATTAGATATTAACATTCCATGGGCAATTTTAATGGACCCGACGGAAGCTTGCAACTTAAGGTGTGTAGGGTGTTGGGCAGGACAGTACAAACCTCACAATCTTTCTTTTGAAGTGATGGATAGAGTATGTACAGAAGCAGAAGAGCTGGGAATATATTTCATAGTTTTGTCTGGTGGAGAGCCTACTGTTAGGATGAAAGACATTATAAAGCTTGCTGAAAGACATAAAAACCAAGTATTCCACTTGTTTACCAATGGTACTTTAATCGACGAAGATATGATAAAAGAAGTTAAAAGAGTAGGCAATATTACTTTTGCAGTAAGTATTAATGGTTTCAAAGAAAGTAACGATGCAATACGGGGAGAAGGTACTTTTGATAAAATCATGAGAGCAATGGATTTGATGAGAGAAAATGGAGTGCTTTTTGGATATTCAGCTACATATACGAGAACAAATGTGGAGGAAATTTCTAGTGATGAATTTGTAGACATGATGATAGACAAAGGAGCCGCCTTTGCTTGGTATTTTACTTATATTCCTATAGGTAGAGACCCTGATATAAGTTTCATGGTGACACCTGAGCAAAGAAAATACATGTACGAGAGGATAAATTATATAAGGGCTACAAAGGAACTTTTTGCAATTGATTTCTGGAATGATGGCGAATACAGTGGAGGATGTATTGCAGGAGGAAGAAGGTATCTACACATAAATGCAGCGGGAGAAGTTGAGCCTTGTGCTTTTATCCATTATGCTAATGTAAATATAAATGAAGTAAGTTTATTAGAAGCATTACAGTCACCTATTATGAAAAGCTATAGAAAAAGGCAGCCATTTAATCTAAATCATCTAAGACCATGTCCTCTCATTGACAATCCAGAAAAACTTTTAGAAATAGTTAGAGAATCGAAAGCAAAACACACTGAAGCAAGTCCTGCTGCTCATATAGAGAACCTCTACGATGATTTAACAGAGGTTGCTGATAATTGGGGGAAAGTAGCTGATGAAATTTGGGAGGAAAAAATGGAAATTAAAAAAGAGGCTTGACATAAATATTAAAATCCCCTATAAATTTAGATAGTATTATTTAATGGGGTGTTGAAATGCTAACAAATAGGAGGGTGGAATTTTTAAAAACACTAATTGAACTTTATGATTCAAAAGGTGAGCCCGTTCACTATACAGATGTGGCGCAGGCAATGAAAATTAGCAAATGGACAGCTTATGATATTTTGAAGGAATTAGAGAAAGGTGATTTTGTCAAGACTGAGTATTACCTTGCGGAGGAAAAAAGCCAAGGAAGATCTACTTTAAGATTTCTACCAACAGAAAAAGCTTATGAAATATTTAAAAAAGCGAATAAAGATGAATGGAATTCCCTAAGAGATACTTTGATTAAAAAAGTAAAAAATAGTAAACCTAATTCTCTTGAGGAAATATTAAATGAGATGTTTAAGGCTACTAAGCCTATAGAATTTTGTGCATATGCCATTACTGCTTTTTTACTAAAACTTAGGATGGCGGGAGGCCTTTCCATGGAGGGTATAGAAAATTTACTGGCCTCTGTTAATCCTACTTCTTCTTTAGTTTTATTTGTAGGAGCAGTATTAGGTGTTTTGTTATACACTAAAGTAAAGAGCGATATAGACAAAAAATTGGCTGAAAACATTCAAAAATTTTATATCAATTTAAATAAACTGAATTCGCAAGATGTCAATTTACTCAATAACTTTTTGAGAGAACTACTTGCAATTGTATAAGGCTATATGCCTTATTTTTTTTGTTTTCAAGAGAAATTTAAAAACTATTGAAGCAATGGAAGGTTAATGATATAATGTATGTGAAAAATTTTACATAAAAAGATTAGGAGGTAATGGTATGAAAGTTTATGTCGACCAAGACGAATGCATAGCTTGTGGGGTTTGTATAGACATGTGCCCAGATGTTTTTGACTGGAATGATGAAGGGAAATCCTATGCAATTGTAGATGAAGTTCCCGCAGATTTAGAAGATTGTGTGCAAGATGCAATGAGCTCTTGTCCTACAGAGGCAATAAAAGAAGAATAACCCGGATTTTTCCGGGTTTCAGACTGTAGACAAACTTTCGCAAAGGAGATATTTTGCAATCGGAGCGACTTGTGACAAAGCGGTAACAAAACTTAGCGAGACTGAGGGTGGAGGCAGGGCCGAAGCCAAGGAGGGCGGAGGCGGGCACCTGAGACAGGACGTCGCCTGACGGGGTACCCTGCCGGAACCCGAAAGTCGAGTTTAGTTTTGTCGCTTTGGAACATCGGAGCGACGAATGCAAAATATCTCCTTTGAATATTTTTTAACTTTGTCAACAAACTGTAACCCGGATTTTTCCGGGTTTTTTCATACATTTTTAAAGAAGCTTTAGGGGAAAATATTGATAAAACGAAATATGGAGGGTTTTTATGGGGAAAAGAAAAAAGTTATACCCTAAAGCTGAGGATGAGTTAGATTCTTTGAAGCAAGAAACTGCTGAAAAGCTTAATTTAGATGATGATATTGAAAAACGCGGATGGGAAAACATGACTACAAGAGAAGTGGGTAAAGTAGGAGGAAATATGGTAAAGAAAATGATAAAATTTGCAGAAAAAGAAATGGATGAAAGAGACGGAAAAATTGATGAAGAAGATTAATTGGCTGGAGGACTATCCTTCAGCCAAAATTTATTCTTTGTGTAAAAAGAGGAAAAATTGATTTGTTGGCGAATAATTATATTAAAAAGGATGGGTGGTGTTGTTATGGAAGAATTAACTTTTGACCAATTGAAAAGGTACATTGATCCTAATATTTTTGCATTTGAGAATACAGAAGAAATTCCCCCTTTAGAAGGAATAATAGGGCAAGATAGAGCTAAAGAAGCAATGGAATTTGGAATTAAAATAAAGCAAAAAGGCTACAACATATTTATAACTGGAATAACAGGAACTGGCAAAACTAGTTTTGCTTCTAGTTACATAAAGGAAATTGCAAAAAGGGAAGAAAGGCCAAATGATTGGGTTTATGTATATAATTTTGAAAAACCTGCTCAACCAATAGCGATAGAATTACCAGCTGGAATGGGCAAGCAATTTAAGAAAGATATGGAAGATTTTGTAGAACAGTTACAGAGAGAGATACCCAAAGCCTTTGAGTCGGATTCTTACGATATGCAAAAGAGTGAAATAATAAAAAAATATCAAGAAAAGAAAAATCAATTAGTAGAAGAATTAAATACGCTTGCAAAAAGTTTTGGATTTGTCTTAAAAGATACTCGCACAGGTATTATAAGCATTCCTGTTATAGAAGGAAGGCAAATAAGTCGAGAAGAGTTTCAACAGTTAGATGAAGAAGTAAGAAAGAAAATTGAAAAAAGAGCTGCAGAATTTGAAGTAAAAGCTCTTCAAATATGGAAGGAAATACAATCTATTGACAAACAAGCGAGAGATGAAATTAAAAATTTGGACAATAATATAGGTCTCTTTGCTGTAGGTCATTTGATTGAGGATTTAAAGGGAAGATATAAAGTCAATGAAAATGTGCTAAAATATTTAGAAAGCGTCAAAAAAGACATCTTAGAAAATATTGAAAGCTTTAAGAGTACTGATGGAGAAGATATGCCATTTCCTTTTTTGATGAGGAAAGAAAAAGACTTTTTAAAAAAGTACATGGTTAATTTGCTTGTAGACAATAGTAATACTGACGGTGCTCCAGTTGTGTTTGAGTATAATCCTAACTATAATAATATAATAGGAAGCATAGAATACGAAAGTGACTTTGGAGTTGCTACAACGGATTTTACTAAAATAAAAGCTGGAGCATTACATAGAGCAAATGGCGGTTATTTAATTTTGCAAGCAAAAGATTTGTTATCTTATCCTTATGCTTGGGATGCTTTAAAAAGGTCTTTAAAGGCGGAAAAAATTATAATTGAAAATATATCTTCTCAATATGGATTTTTGTCAATTTCTTCTTTAAAACCAGAGCCTATAAAGTTGGATGTAAAGGTGATTTTAATAGGTACTCCTTATCTTTACTATTTGCTTTACAATTATGATGAGGACTTTAGCAAACTTTTTAAAATAAAAGTAGATTTTAACGATGAGATGGAGCTAAATGAAGAAAATATGAAAAATATGGCTTCTTTTATAAAGACCCACTGTATAGAAAACAATTTAAAGCCTTTTGACAGAGAAGGTGTTGCAAAAGTTATAGAGTATAGTACTAGACTTTCTGAGGACCAGGACAAATTAACCACTCGCTTTAATGAAATTGTGGAAGTATTGTATGAGGCAGATGCCTGGGCAGGTTTGGAAAGAAGTCAAGTAGTTACAGGAGTACATGTTAAAAAGGCTATAGAAGAAAAAATAAAGAGGGTAAATAAGTTAGAAGAAAAAGTTTTAGAATATTTCAAAAGGGACATATATCTTGTTGATGTTGAGGGAGAAAGAGTAGGAGTTGTCAATGGATTAGCTGTTATAAATTTAGGGGATTATCAATTTGGTAAGCCTTCAAGGATAACTGTCACTACATACCCAGGGGAAGAAGGGGTTGTAAATATTGAAAGAGAATCAAAAATGAGTGGTAGAATACACGACAAAGGAGTTATGATATTGACAGGTTATTTAGGGAGTAAGTTTGCAAAAGATTTCCCTTTGACCCTCTCTGCTAGAATCGTTTTTGAACAGTCCTATGAAGGAGTAGAAGGAGATAGTGCTTCCAGTACAGAACTTTATGCACTCCTTTCCAGCCTGGCAGAAGTTTCTATAAAACAGGGAATTGCCGTAACAGGGTCAGTCAATCAATTTGGGGAGGTACAACCGGTGGGAGGAGTAACCCATAAAATAGAGGGATTTTATAAGGTTTGTAAAGAAAAAGGTTTGACAGGGGAGCAAGGAGTAATAATTCCTCATCAAAATGTCAATAATTTGGTTTTAACAGAAGAAGTTATAGAAGCAGTTAAAGGAGGGCTTTTCCACATCTACAGTGTAAAAACAATTGAAGAAGGGATAGAAATTTTGACAGGAAAAAGCTTTGAAGAAATTTACGATAAAGTTTATAGAAAGCTTAAATATTATTATGGATTATTGTCTAATAAAAAAGAAGAAAAAGGGGATAAATAGTGGACTGTGTAACTAAGGAAGAGATAAAAAAATTTGCACAACAAATTGGTATTGACTTAGTAGGTTTTGCAAGTCCTGATTGTTTGAAAGAATATAACAATTTTCTAAAAGAAAGAGAAAATTTAGGCTATAGTTGTTCTATTGAGGAGAGAGATATTCAAAAAAGAATCTCTCCTGAATTTATTTTGCCTGAAGTGAAATCTATTATAGCCATAGCTTTATCATATAATGTGAAACATGAGATTAAATATTATAGTAGAAACTATGGTATAATTTCAAGAAGCAGCTGGGGAGTAGATTATCATAAAGTTTTAAAAGAGAAGATGGAAAAACTTTCTGAATTTATAAAATCAAAATGCCAAGAAGTAAAAACAGCATATTTAGTGGACAATAACCCGCTTTTAGAAAGAGAAATTGCTTATCATGCAGGAATAGGGTGGTTTGGGAAAAATGGGCTTATAATTAATGATGAATACGGTTCTTATATTTTTTTAGGGGAAATACTTATCAACAAATATTTTGAACCAGATGTACCGCAAAAAACTAAATGTGGGGGTTGTGATTTATGCATAAAAGCTTGTCCTACTAAAGCTATAGTTGAGCCTTATATAATAGATGCCAATAAATGTTTGTCTTATATTACAGTCAAAAAAGGCAAAATAGAAGGAAAAATAGCTAAAAAAATGGGCAGAAGAATATATGGCTGTGATACTTGCCAGCAAGCGTGTCCTTTTAATAAAAGAGCAAAAAAGGTAATAAGACCAGAATTTGTACCGGATAAGTTACTGCCAAGACATGACTTAATAAAAATTTTAAATATGTCAAAAAAGGAATTTGCAGAAATTTTTGGGCCGACTTCTTCCTCTTGGAGGGGAAAAAGTCTTATAATAAGAAATGCTATAATTGCTTGTGTCAACACAAAGGAAAAAAGTTGTATAGAGCCTATAAAAAACTTGTTAAAGTCAGAAAGTCCTCTTTTGAGAGGATATAGTGCATGGGCTCTTTCTCATTTGTGCGACAAAGATAAAGAAGTCGTGGCTGAAATAAAGGAAGCGTTAATTGAAGAAAAAGATGAATTTGCTAAAGAAATGATGGCAAAAGCGATAAATAGGTTAAAAGGGTGAGAAAATTGCAAATAACAAAGGAAGAAGCCTTAAAAGTCATAGAAATATTAAAAAATACTTATCCTAATGCTAAGTCAGGGCTTAAATTTACTAATCCGTTTGAGCTTTTAATTGCCACAATTTTGTCAGCGCAGTGTACAGACAAAAGAGTAAATATAATTACTGACAGGCTTTTTAAAAAGTATAAAACGCCGGAGGATTTTTTAAAGCTTACTCCTGAAGAGCTTCAAGAGGAAATAAGGGAATGTGGTTTGTATAGGAATAAATCAAAAAGTATACTAGAGACATGTAAAATTTTAAAGGAGAAATACGATAGCAAAGTGCCTGAAACTTTAGAGGAATTGATGACATTACCGGGTGTGGGGAGAAAGACTGCCAATGTAGTTTTAAGCAATGCTTTTTCCAAACAGGCTATAGCAGTGGATACTCACGTTTTTAGAGTATCCAATCGCATAGGTCTGGCGGACAGTAAAGATGTTTTTAAAACAGAGAAGCAGCTTATGGAATTAATACCAGAAAACTTATGGTCTTTATCTCACCACATTTTAATTCATCACGGAAGAAATTTGTGCACCGCGCGAAAACCTAAATGTGATGAGTGCCCTGTAAATTTTTTGTGTTTGTTTTTTAAAGGAAGGAAAAATTAATATTTTCGTAACCTTTTTAAGAAATTATTAATTGTATTATAAAGATAATTGTAATATAGTATTGTAAATGGAAGAATGGAATAGGGGAGAAGTAAATGCAAGCGAAGGGTGGTACTAAAAAAAATAATTATTTTTATATTGCAATTATTTTATTGCTTTTGGTTTTCTTATCATCTTCTTTTGCGTATTTTTATTTAATGCTTAATTCTAAAGTTATTGCAAAGGGGGTTTTTGTAAATGGCATAAGCATAGGAGGGATGACAAAAGAGGAAGCGGTAAAATTTCTTAAAAATAAGATAAAACTTCCTTATTTTTCCATTACAGCTAAGTATCAAGACAAAGATTTTGTTATCACATCAGAAGATATCAATTTATCTTATAGCTATCAAGAAATGGTAGATGAAGCTTACAAAATAGGTAGAAAAGGAAATCCTATTGAAAGAGTTAGAGAAATTTATGTGACAGAAAAAGAGGGAAAATATTTTAGCATTTATCCCAAGTACAATGAAAATAAATTAAAAGAGTTTGTTGATGAAATTTCTCAAGAGATTGATAAAGAGCCAGTTAATGCGAAAATAAAAATTACAGGAGGAGTAAAACAAATTACACCAGATGTAGAGGGTGTAAAAGTTGATAAAGAGAAAACTTTAAAAAATCTAAAACAGCTTATAGATGAATTAGTAAAAGGAATGACAGAAAATACAGAAGTAGAAATTGTAGCAGAGAAAGTTGAAGCAAAAATTTCAAAATCAATGTTAGAAATGATAAATGGACGAATTTCCACTTTTTCTACAATATTTAATCTTCAAGATGTAAACCGTTCGGAGAATTTAGCAGTGGCGGCAAGAGCTGTAAATGGAACATTGCTTTTGCCAGGAGAGACTTTTTCTTTAAACAAAACTTTAGGTCCAAGAATTATAGAAAATGGTTATAAAGAGGCACCAGTGATAGTAGGAAACAAGCTTGTACCAGACCTCGGTGGGGGTGTGTGCCAAATTGCTACAACCTTGTATAATGCAATTTTACGGGCGGATATAACAATTACTGAAAGATACCATCATAGTTTTCCTGTAGCTTATGTACCACCAGGACAAGATGCTACTATTTCGGGAGATGTTCTAGATTTAAAATTTAAAAATTCTACTCAATATCCCATATATATTGAGTCCTACATAGATGGCAACAAATTAGTAATGAACATATATGGTTATGTGAAAAATCCTTCAAGATGGGTAGACATTCAGTCAGAGATTGTTGAAAAATATGAGCCTAAAATAAAATATATAGATGACCCGACCTTGCCTCAAGGAGAAGAGGTTGTGGATATACAGCCTCATACTGGCTATAAAGTCAATACATATCGTTTGATTTATGAAAATAACAAATTAGTTAAAAGAGAATTTTTATATACAGATGTGTATAAGCCAGTAGATGGAGTAATCAAAAGAGGAACTAAAAAAGTAGAAAGTTCTGTACCTATAGACGTGGATAAAAAGGACGGAAGTGGTGATTTGACTCAAGAACAAGAAAGTCCACCTCAGGATAGTGTGCTTCAGCCTACCAACCCCTAATTTCTTAAAAAAATTCCCACTTTCTATTTAAAAAGTGGGAATTTTTTTAATTGCTAAGCATCTTTTGACAAGCAGGGCAATAACCATAAAAATATAATTTTTGTTCTACCAGTTTGTAATCTGTGTGCTTTTTCGCTTCTTCTATGAGATTTTGAAGAACAGATTCATCTAAATCTTCTACTTTGCCACAGCCAAAGCATACCAAATGAGTATGGGAGTTTGTATTAGCATCATATCGGAAACTGCCTTCTCCTACGTTTAATTCTTGAATGAGCCCTATATTTTTTAAGACTTCTAAAGTTTTATATACGGTAGCTAAACTCATTGTGGGAAAATCAGAGACAAGCTTTTTGTATATAGTTTCTGCTGTAGGATGTTCTTTTGTATTTCTAAGCAGATTAAGTATTGCTAATCTTTGAGGTGTTACTTTAAGCCCTTTTTGTTTTAAGAGGACAGCCGCTTCTTCCATTATATCACTCCATTTCATAAAAGATAATATTTTTCTTTTAATATTTTGTGTCTTAATTATATCTCTCTTCATTAATAATGTCAATTATTTTTGAACAAATCTACGATATGGCAATTTACAGTGATATAATGTATAATATAATTAAACACAATAAAAATAAGGAGTTGAAAAGGATGCAATACAAACTAATTGCCGTTGATATGGATGATACTCTTCTAAGACATGATAAAACTATATCTAAAGAGAATATAGAAGCATTACATAAAGCTCGGGAAAAAGGAGTATATGTAGTAATATCTACAGGAAGGATTTTTGCTTCCGCCTATGCCTATGCAGATATGATTGGTTTTAGAACTTACATAATTGCAAGTAATGGTGCTTTGATAAGGGACCCTAACAATAATACTATTTACGAAAGTATTTTAAACTATGACAGCATGGTAGAAATTATAAAGGTTTGTCAGAAGTATAATACATATTTTCAGCTTATAAGTGAAACGACAGTTTTTTCACCAGAGATTACAAGTAAATTTCAAAGATACGCTGAGTGGAATGAGCTTTTTAAAACAGAATTAAAAGTAAATGTTAAAGAGATAAAAGAGCCATTAAAAGACCTAGATAAACTAAAAGACAGTGTTTTAAAGGTCATAGTTTTTAATGATGATATTGAGGTATTAAAAAGCATAAGAGAAGAATTGTCAAAAAATGATTCAATCCAAATCACCAGTTCCTACATGGACAATATTGAAATTGTCAATAAAGGAGTTAGCAAAGGAAGGGCTCTTGAAATTTTGGGAGAATATTTAAGTATAAAAAAAGAAGAAATGATAGCAATAGGAGATAGTGAAAATGATATTGAAATGATCAAGTTCGCAGGGTTAGGAGTAGCAATGGAAAATGCGATTGAAGAAGTGAAAAAGGTAGCAGATTTTATAACAAAGTCTAATATGGAAGATGGTGTAAAGTACGTTATTGATAAATTTATATTAAAACAATAAAAAGAAAGGAGTATTTTTATGAAAAAAACTGTATACTTGCGCATAACCGGACATGTGCAAGGGGTGGGGCTGAGGTATTCTGTGTATCAAAAGGCAGTTTCTTTGGGAATTGCAGGTTATGCGGAAAATCTTTATGATGGCAGTGTAGAAGTTGTTGCAGAAGGGGAAGAGGAAAGTATTAAAGAATTGATAAATTTTATTAAAACAGGTTTGAGATGGGCAAAAGTAGATAATGTAGAAGAAAGATGGTCGGATTACAAAGGAGAGTATCGGGATTTCCGGATTTATTAGTTGCTCTTTTTTTTATTCAATAAAACGTTTAAATGTGATATAATAATAAAAAAATAGTTTTACTATTTTAATGAGTTAATTTATTAATAACGATTGAGGGTGCATGAATATGAGGATGGAATTCGAGTTAAAACTTCAACAAACTCAAAAACTTATAATGACTCCTGAACTAAAACAGGCTATTGAGATTTTACAATTAAATTCCTTAGAGCTTAATACTCTTATAGAACAGGAATTAGAGACTAATCCTCTTCTTGAAAAAGAAGAAGTTATCGAAGAAGATATATATGAATCTAATGATTTTACTGAGTTGGCTAAATATATACGAGAAACGGAAGAGAGGATGTATTATGATGATTCCGATGATGAAGAAATAGAAGAAGTCAATTATGAAAACTTTGTGTCCACAAAGCCTTCTTTGACTGACCATCTTTTGTTCCAACTTCACATAACCCCTGTTTCTCCCAAAATCCAGAAAATATGTGAATATATAATATTTAGTCTAAGTCCGAGTGGTTATTTGAGAGAGGATATAAAAGATATTGCGGAAATTCTGGAATGTACTGAAGAAGAGGTGTTAGAAGGATTATCTATAGTTCAATCTTTTGACCCCCCAGGAATTGCAGCATGTAATTTGCAAGAATGTTTAAAACTTCAGCTTTTAGCCCAAGATAGTTACAAAGGCATTGTAAAAGAATTGGTAGACTATCATCTTGAGGAAATTGCTGAGGGGAAGTATTCATACTTAGCAAAGTTGTATAATATTTCCTTAAAAGAAGTGCAACAAGCTGTAGATTTTATAAAAAAACTCAATCCTAAACCGGGAAGCAGCTTTTCTTCTACAGCAGATGTTAGATATATTGTACCAGATGTGGAGGTAATAAAAAGAGAGGGAGAGTATTTTGTTATAGTAAACGATTCAGTCACTCCTAAGCTCAAGATTAATAATTACTATCATTCTATTTTAAATAGCCATGATGAAGAAGCTAAAAAATATATAAATTCAAAACTGCAATCAGCCATGTGGCTTATAAAGAGTTTAGAAAGTAGAAAAGAAACTTTGTATAAAGTAGTTAAAGCAATAGTGGAGTTACAAAGGGATTTTCTTGACAAAGGTATCAATTACTTAAAGCCTATGACACAAAAACAAATTGCTGATATTGTAGGTATCCATGAATCTACTGTCAGCAGAGCTATAAATGGTAAATATGTTGCGACTCCAAGAGGGCTTTTTGAACTAAAATTTTTCTTTCAATCTGGAATTTCTAATAAAAATGGGAATGAATTTTCTGCTGAAACTATTAAAAATATCATAAAAAAATTGATCGAAGAAGAAGATCCAACAAATCCTTTAAGTGACCAGAAAATAGCGGATATTTTAAAAGAAAAAAATATTAATATTTCAAGAAGAACAGTGGCAAAATATAGAGAGGAATGCAACATTCCCTCTACTATCAAAAGAAGAAGATATTAAATGGGCATGTAAATGTCCATTTCAGTTTGTTGACAAAGTTAAAAAATATTCAAAGGAGATATTTTGCATCGTCGCTCCGATGTTCCAAAGCGACAAAACTAAACCTCGACCTTCGGGCTCCGGCAGGGTACCCCGTCAGGCGGCCTCCATGCCTTAAGGTGCCCGCCTTCGCCATCCATGGCTTCGGCCCTGCCTCCACCCTCGGTCTTACTAAGTTTTGTTACCGCTTTGTAACAAGTCGCACCGATTGCAAAATATCTCCTTTACGAAAGTTTGTCTACAGTCTGAAATGGGCATGTAAATGTCCATTTAGGCTATTGAAAAAGCTTTATTAATAGTATAAAATAGTTAATGTAAATACTTTTTTATGAAATGTGGGACATTAATAGAATAACGGGACTTTAACTGTCCTGAAGAGGGAAATAGCATGAAAGATATTATAGCTTTACAACAAAAGATAGTACCAGAGTTAATAGATTTACTCCAAAAGAGATATACTATAATGCGAAACATATATTTTAATCAACCCATAGGGCGAAGGGCACTTTCACACCAATTGAATATGGGGGAACGAATAATTAGAAGTGAGGTATCCTTTTTGAAGGCTCAAGGTTTGGTGGATATAAATCCGATGGGAATGACAATTACTAAAGAAGGAGAAGAACTTATTGAAAACCTCAAAGATTTTATTCATGAGCTTAAAGGATTAAATAACATTGAAAATCTTTTAGTAGACAAGCTACAGGTAGAAAAAGTTATAGTAGTACCAGGTGATGTTGAAGAAGACTCCATGATAAAAAAAGAGTTAGGCAAATCTGCAGCTAATTACCTAAAAACAATAATAAAATACGACAGTATAATTGCCTTAACGGGTGGCTCAACTGTCTTAGAAGTTGCAAATGGTATGCCTCAACTTTATTCCCAATCAAACATAGTAGTTGTGCCAGCTCGTGGTGGATTAGGCCGGGAAGTAGAAAAGCAGGCAAATACAATCGCTTCAATTTTAGCTAAAAAACTTGGCGGTACATACAAAATGTTACACGTGCCAGACAATTTAGGTAAAGAGGCGGTAAAGAGTCTCATCAAAGAGCCGGATATAAAAGATGTGGTAGAAACCTTGAAAAAAGCAGATATTTTGATATTTGGAATAGGTCGCGCAGATATAATGGCAGAGAGAAGGAATTTATCACAAGATATTAGAGATTTTTTAGAAGGGAACAATGCTACAGCTGAAGCTTTAGGCTATTACTTTGATAAAGAAGGGAAAGTAGTCTATGCTACACCAAGTATTTTTCTGACTTTAGAAGACCTAAAATTTGTTAAAAATTTAATAGCAGTATCTGGCGGAAAAGGTAAAGCAGAAGCTATTGTTTCTACTTGCAAAAGTGGCAATGTACAAGTGCTTGTCACTGATGAAGGAGCTGCTTTTGAGATTTTAAAAATTGTTTAAAACACCTTTTCAGGTGTTTATAAAATAAAAATCAAGGAGGAATACATAATGGGTGTTAAAGTTGCTATCAATGGTTTTGGAAGAATTGGAAGAAATGTATTCAGAGCTGCATTTAAGAAAAATGTTGACCTTGAATTTGTAGCTATCAACGATTTAACAGATGCAAAAACATTGGCTCATCTATTAAAATACGATTCTACTTTTGGCAAATTTGAAGGAGAAGTATCTTATACGGATGACGCGTTAATTGTAAATGGCAAGGAAATTAAAATTTTCAAGGAAACTGACCCTGCAAAGCTTCCATGGGGAGAATTAGGGGTGGACATTGTAATTGAATCCACAGGAAGATTTACAAACAAAGATGATGCTATAAAGCACATCCATGCTGGAGCTAAAAAAGTTATAATTTCTGCACCTGCTAAGAATGAGGACATAACAATTGTTTTGGGTGTTAATGAAAACATGTATGACCCAGCTAACCATCATGTAATTTCAAATGCTTCTTGTACAACCAACTGCTTAGCACCAATAGCTAAGGTTATTAACGACAAATTCCGCATTAAAAAAGGCATGATGACAACAGTTCACTCTTACACAAATGACCAAAGAATACTTGACTTACCTCACAGCGATTTGAGAAGAGCAAGGTCTGCGGCTATGTCAATAATACCTACTACAACAGGTGCAGCAAAGGCTATTCACTTAGTAATTCCTGAATTAAAAGGAAAAATGAATGGTTTTGCGATGAGGGTTCCAACTCCAGACGTATCTGTTGTTGACCTTGTTGCAGAAGTTGAAGTACCTGTTACAGTTGAAGAGGTTAATGCAGCATTAAAAGAAGCTTCTGAAACATATATGAAAGGCATTTTAGGTTATTCTGAAGAGCCATTAGTTTCAATGGACTATAAAGGAGACGACAGATCTTCTATAGTTGATGCACCTCTTACAATGGTAATTGAAGGAACATTGGTGAAAGTTGTTTCTTGGTATGACAATGAATGGGGTTATTCCAACAGGGTTGTTGACCTTGCAAAATATATTGCTGACAGACTCTAAGTAGTAAAGGGTCCGTGTCCTTTGTGGACCGGACCTTTAAATCCTAATATAAGGAGGTTTTGTGATGAAAAAGACAGTGCGGGATATAGATGTGGCGGGAAAAAGAGTTTTAGTGAGAGTGGATTTTAATGTGCCTATGGATGAAAACAAAAATATAACAGATGACACTCGCATAAAAGCAGCACTTCCTACTATTGAATATTTAATAAATCACAATGCTAAAGTAATACTGGTATCCCACTTGGGAAGACCAAAGGGCAAAGTAAATCCAGAATATTCTTTAAAACCTGTTGCAAAAAGGTTGTCAGAGCTTTTAGGCAAACAAGTCATTATGGCGGAGGATGTAATTGGAGATGATGCTAAAGCAAAAGCAGCTGCATTAAAAGAAGGAGAAGTATTGCTTTTAGAAAATGTGAGATTCCACGCAGAAGAAGAGAAAAATGACACTCAATTTGCAAAAGAGTTAGCTTCTTTAGCAGATATATATGTAAATGATGCTTTTGGCACAGCTCACAGGGCCCATGCTTCTACAGCAGGCGTTGCAGCTTATTTGCCGGCAGTATCAGGCTTTTTAATTGAAAAAGAACTTACTATTATGGGAGAAGCTTTAGAAAATCCAAAGAAACCATTTGTAGCTATATTAGGAGGAGCTAAAGTTTCTGACAAAATAGGGGTTATAACAAACCTATTAGAAAAAGTAGATAGCCTTTTAATTGGCGGTGGTATGGCTTACACCTTTATAAAAGCAAAAGGATATGAAATTGGTAAGTCGCTTTTAGAAGAGGATAAAATAGAGTTAGCTAAAGAATTGATGGAGAAGGCTAAGCAAAAAGGTGTTAATTTGATGCTTCCTGTTGATACAGTTATTGCTAAAGAATTGAAATCAGATGTACCTTATGAAGTAGTCGATATAGATAAAATGCCTCAAGACCAAATAGGAGTAGACATTGGACCTAAGACTATTGAAGAATACTCAAAAGTGATAAAACACGCCATGACAGTAGTGTGGAATGGGCCTATGGGAGTTTTTGAAATTCCTGAGTTTGCAAAAGGTACAGAGGCTATTGCGAAAGCTTTGAGTGAATGCAAAGGAACTACTATAGTAGGCGGTGGTGATTCTGCAGCTGCTATAGAGCAATTAGGATATGCGGATAAAGTCACTCATATTTCTACTGGAGGAGGAGCTTCTCTAGAGTTTTTGGAAGGCAAAGTATTGCCAGGAATTGATGTTTTAAATGATAAGTAAAGGGGTGTTTGTTTTGAGAAGACCAATAATTGCAGGTAACTGGAAAATGCACATGACCCCTTCTGAAGCGGTGAAGTTAGTTGAAGAATTGATACCTCAAGTGAAAAATGCAAAAGCAGAAGTTGTAGTAATACCTCCTTTTGTGGACTTGACAGAGGTAAATAAAGTAATTCAAGGTACTAATGTTCTTCTCGGAGCACAAGATATGTTTTGGGAAGAAAAGGGCGCATATACGGGGGAAATTTCACCTTTGATGCTTAAAGAGATTGGGGTGAAATATGTTGTAATAGGTCACTCTGAAAGAAGGCAGTATTTTGGAGAGACTGATGAAATGGTGAATAAAAAAGTTTTATCTGCTCTATCTCACGGCTTAAGTCCTATTGTGTGTGTAGGAGAATCTCTTTCTCAAAGAGAAGAAGGAAAAACTTTTGAAGTAGTTTTAAATCAAACTAAAGAGGCTTTAAAAGGTGTTTCCCACGATGATATTGTAAATGTAGTAATAGCTTATGAGCCAATTTGGGCTATAGGTACTGGCAAAACTGCTACAGCTAAAGATGCCAATGAAGTGATAAAAGCTATAAGGAATACTATAGCCTCCATTTATGGGAAAGAAAAAGCAAGTTTAGTTAGGATACAGTATGGGGGGAGTGTAAAGCCCGAGAACATTTCTGAACTCATGGCAGAGAGCGATATAGACGGGGCTTTAGTAGGGGGAGCAAGTCTTGTAGCATCAGATTTTGCAAAGATTGTCAATTATTAAGGAGAGGATTATATGCCTGAAAAATTAACCATGCTAGTTATACTGGATGGGTTTGGACTATCAGACAAAAAAGAAGGAAATGCAGTATATCAAGCTAATACTCCAAATTTAGATTTTTACTTTAAAAACTATCCCCATACGACTCTTTCCGCCAGTGGCCTTGCAGTTGGACTTCCTGAGGGACAAATGGGAAACTCAGAAGTAGGGCACTTAAATATTGGAGCGGGAAGAATAGTATATCAAGAACTTACGAGAATTAGTAAAGATATAAAAGAAGGTACCTTTTTTAAGAAAAAAGAATTTTTAGATGCGGTAGAAAATGTAAAGAAAAACAACTCAAAACTACATCTTTTTGGTCTTTTGTCAGATGGAGGAGTTCACAGCCACATAACTCATTTATTTGCTTTAATGAAATTGGCAAAAGACCATGGGCTAAAAGAAGTATATATTCATGCTTTCTTAGATGGAAGGGATGTTCCACCCGCCTGTGCAAAGGAATATATAAAACAGTTTGATGAAGAGTCAAACAGGATTGGCATAGGAAAAATTGCAACGATTTCTGGAAGATATTATGCAATGGATAGAGATAAAAGATGGGATAGAACTAAAAAGGCTTATGATGCAATAGTGTTGGGAAAAGGTGCTTATGCTAATTCACCAATGGAAGCAATAGATATAGCTTATTCAAAAGACCAAACTGACGAGTTTGTAGAACCAACGGTAATTTTAGAAAATGGAAAGCCAGTTGCTATGGTAGAAGCGGAGGATTCTATAATATTTTTCAATTTTAGACCTGACAGAGCAAGGCAACTCACCAGAGCTTTTATTGACGAGGTATTTAACTATTTTGAAAGAGAAAAAGGGTATTTGCCTGTATTCTTTGTGTCTATGACGCAATATGATGAAACCTTTGAAAACATACATGTGGCGTATAAGCCAGAAAGACTGGAGAATACTCTTGGTGAATACTTAAGTAAAAAAGGCATTAAACAGCTTAGAATTGCAGAAACAGAAAAATATGCCCATGTGACTTTCTTCTTCAACGGTGGCGTAGAAGAGCCAAATGAAGGGGAAGAAAGAATTTTAGTTCCCTCCCCTAAAGTAGCTACTTACGACCTAAAGCCAGAAATGAGTGCTTATGAGGTTACAGATACTGTAATACCTAAGATTATGTCAAATCAATATGGCTTTATTCTTTTAAACTTTGCAAATCCTGATATGGTAGGGCATACAGGAGTTTTAAATGCTGCAATAAAAGCGATTGAAGCAATAGATGAGTGCCTTGGGAGAATAGTAAATGCTGTTCAAAGTATAGAAGGGACAATAATTATAACAGCTGACCATGGCAATGCAGAAGAGATGATTGACCCTGTGACAAAAGAGCCACAGACAGCTCATACCACAAACCCAGTTCCATTTATTGTTATAGGTGAGGGAGGTATTGATTTAAGGAAAGATGGGATACTGGCTGACATTGCTCCTACAATTTTGGACATAATGAAATTACCAGTTCCTAAAGATATGACGGGAAAATCTTTAATCATTGGAAGAAGATAAAATTTAAAATAAAATTTAATAAAGAAAGGAGAAATTGTCATGTCATCAATAATTGATATTTTTGCAAGAGAAATACTTGACTCCCGTGGAAATCCCACAGTTGAAGTAGAGGTAGAGTTAGATAGCGGTGCCGTAGGAAGAGCTGCTGTGCCTTCAGGGGCTTCTACAGGAGCTTTTGAAGCAGTTGAGTTACGAGATGGAGATAAGTCAAGATATTTGGGAAAAGGAGTGCTAAAAGCTGTTCAAAATGTCAATGACATTATTGCTCCTGAGCTAATTGGCATGGAAGCCCAAGACCAAGTAGCAATTGACAAAGCGATGATTGAACTAGATGGGACTCCCAATAAGAGCAAATTAGGAGCAAATGCTATCTTAGGGGTATCTTTGGCAGTGGCAAAGGCAGCAGCTTCAGAATGTGGTTTACCTTTGTATCAATACATTGGTGGAGTAAATGCAAAAACTCTTCCTGTGCCAATGATGAACATATTAAACGGTGGAAAACACGCTGATAACAATGTAGATATACAAGAGTTTATGATAATGCCTGTTGGTGCTCCAAACTTCCGTGAAGCATTAAGAATGTGTTCAGAAGTTTATCACAATTTGAAAAACGTGTTACATTCTAAAGGGTTAAGTACAACAGTTGGTGATGAAGGAGGTTTTGCTCCCAACCTTACCTCAAATGAAGAAGCTATACAGGTCATATTGGAAGCTATAGAAAAAGCGGGATATGTGCCAGGAGAAGATATAGTATTAGCATTAGATCCTGCTTCAACAGAGCTTTATAAAGAGGATGGAAAATATCATTTTGAAGGAGAAGGAATTGTAAGAACCCCCGAAGAAATGGTAGATTTTTGGGAACAACTTGTTAACAAATATCCAATTGTCTCTATTGAAGACGGTCTTGCAGAAGAAGACTGGAATGGATGGAAACTATTAACTGAAAGATTAGGCAAGAAGATACAGCTTGTAGGAGACGACTTATTTGTAACGAATACTCAAAGACTTTCAAAAGGTATAAGCATGGGAGTAGCAAATTCAATCCTTATAAAACTCAATCAAATAGGAACATTGACAGAAACTCTTGATGCTATTGAAATGGCAAAAAGAGCAGGATATACAGCTGTTGTGTCTCACCGCTCAGGAGAGACAGAAGATTCAACAATTGCAGACCTTGTAGTTGGAGTAAATGCAGGGCAAATTAAAACTGGAGCACCTGCAAGAACTGATAGAGTCGTAAAATACAATCAGCTTTTAAGAATTGAAGAAGTTTTAGGAAGCACAGCTCAATATCTTGGCAAAAATGCTTTTTACAATGTAAAAAAGTAATTAAAAGGGGATCCAAATTGGTTCCCCTTCAGTTTGTTGACAAAGTTAAAAAATATTCAAAGGAGATATTTTGCATCGTCGCTCCGATGTTCCAAAGCGACAAAACTAAACTCGACTTTCGGGTTCCGGCAGGGTACCCCGTCAGGCGACGTCCTGTCTCAGGTGCCCGCCTCCGCCCTCCTTGGCTTCGGCCCTGCCTCCACCCTCAGTCTCGCTAAGTTTTGTACCGCTTTGTCACAAAAGTCGCTCCGATTGCAAAATATCTCCTTTACGAAAGTTTGTCTACAGTCTGAAGGGGATCCAAATTGGTTCCCCTTTTTAATAGTCCGTGTAAAATTATAAGTTAAGTAATATTGCTGACATTTTGCGTAAGAGAAGCAATTTTAAAGCCCGGCGCTCAACAGGAAATGTAAAAAAAAGGAGAATAAGAGAAATTACCGGCTCCTTCAGTTGAGGCCGGGAAACTTAGCGAGACCGAAAGACGGCAGCGGGGCCGAAGTCAAGGATGGCCGGAGGCGGGCAACCATTGACTTTTGACACACACTTTTTAGTAAAACCTCTTGATTAAGAGATACATTATAGATATAATATAATATGTGGTATTGTGTTTTTGACAGAGTAAAAATTAGAGATAAGGCGGTGTAAATATGCTAAAAACTGTACTTATGGTTATACAAGTTTTGGTTAGCCTTTTCTTAATAGTAGTTATACTTTTACAAAAGGGCAAAAGTGCAGGTATTTCTGGTGTAATTGCAGGAGGAGCAGAAACATTTTTTGGGAAAAATAAAGCTCGAACTATGGAGGGGACATTAGAAAGGCTTACCACTATAGCGGCGGCGTTGTTTATAATTTTGTCTATGGTATTAACTATACTGATGGCTAAATAAAAAAAGACAGTGCATTTAGAAATAAAAAAACCCTTTATGGGTTTTTATTTTTACCACCATTAAAAAAGGCTAGGTGGTCAAATGAAAATTAGAGAAATTACAGAGGAATTAGAATATCAGCTGCTTTCTCCTTATGCGACAAAAAGCCGTGAAACTCGCGGCAGGGATAAAAAAGAAGAAAAATGCGATATAAGGACAGAATTTCAAAGAGATAGAGACAGGATTATTCATAGCAAAGCTTTTAGAAGATTAAGCCATAAAACACAAGTCTTTATTTCTCCAGAAGGTGACCATTATAGAACAAGGCTAACTCATACTTTAGAAGTAGCTCAGATTGCAAAAACAATCGCAAGAGCTTTGAGGTTAAACGAAGATTTGACAGAAGCTATTGCTTTAGGTCATGATTTAGGACATACTCCTTTTGGCCATTCTGGTGAGGAAGTTTTAAATAGACTTTTAAAAGATGGCTTTAGACATAGTGAACAAAGCATTAGAGTGGTTGAGGTTTTGGAAAATGATGGAAAGGGTCTTAATTTGACTTGGGAAGTTAAAGATGGCATATGTAACCACTCTACCGCAGGAAATCCTCAAACTTTAGAGGGACAAGTAGTACAAATTTCTGATAAAATAGCATACATTAATCATGATATAGATGATGCAATAAGGGGAAAAGTTTTAAAGCCGGAGGATTTGCCAAAAGATTTAATAGCAATTTTGGGAGATAAGCATAGTAAGAGAATAGATACAATGGTAAAAGATGTTATAAATAATAGCTTAGGGAAGCCAAGAGTTTCAATGAGTAAAGAGATTTATGAGGCTACTTATAGCTTGAGGGATTTTTTATTCAAAAAAGTTTATATTGGGTCAAAAGCTAAAAAAGATGAGGAAAAAGCCAAAAGAGTAGTAGAGCAATTGTTTTATTACTTTTATGACAATATTGACAAGATGCCTCAAGAATTTATAAAACTTACTGAGATTTATGGAAAAGAAAGAGCTGTTGCTGATTATATTGCTGGTATGACAGACAAATATGCTCTTTTAAAATACAAAGAGATTTTTTTGCCCAGTCCTTGGTTTGAGCAAAATATTTTTTGATTTTAATAAAAATTTAATAAAACCAAAGAAGGATTTTTAAATCTTTTGTCGAATATGTATTGGTCGTTACTAATAAATTAATTTGGTAAAGAGGAATTTAACAATTTTTGTCGAATAGAATAATTAGGTGATATTGATGGCTTACTCAAGAGAAATGATAGAAAAGGTCATAGGAGCAAATGACATAGTAGATGTTATATCAGAGTATGTAGAACTAAAAAAAGCGGGAAAAGAATTTAAGGGTCTGTGTCCTTTCCATAGAGAAAAAACCCCATCTTTTATGGTCAGTCAAGAAAAACAGGTTTATCACTGTTTTGGCTGTAATGCCAGTGGAAATGTTGTTACTTTTATAATGGATATTGAAAATTTGACTTTTAAAGAAGCAATTGAATTTTTAGCAGATAGAGTGGGAATAACTCTTGAAGAAAGCCAACTAAGTGATCAGGAGCACCGAAGAAAGAAGCTTATTGACGAAATATATAAAATAAATAAGTTAGCAGCTATGTATTTTTATAATAAGCTTTTTTCTGAAGAAGGAAGACAGGCTTTAGCTTATATAAGAAAAAGAGGTTTGACAGAAGCAACTATAAAAAAATTTGGAATAGGTTATTCACCACCTCAAGGAAATGGACTTTTAAATTTTTTAAAGGAAAAAGGCTATACAGAGAGTTTTCTGGTAAAGGCAGGACTTTTGTCTCAAAAAAATAACCGCTATTACGACAGGTTTAGAAATAGAGTAATGTTTCCTATTATAGATGTAAAGGGTAATGTTATAGGTTTTGGAGGCCGCTCTATTGATGATAGTTTGCCTAAATACTTAAACACTCCGGAGACAGAGGCCTTTAAGAAAGGCAAAACGCTATTTGCAATAAATTTTGCTAAAAAAACTCAACAAGACAAATTTATAATTGTAGAAGGATACATGGACGCTATTTCCTTACACCAAGCTGGAATAGATTGTGCTGTAGCATCTTTAGGAACCGCTTTGACAGGGGACCAAGCAAGGCTCATAAAAAGGTATAAAGGAAATGTTGTAATTGCTTATGATGCGGATGAAGCTGGTATTAGTGCCGCATTAAGAGGACTTGACATTCTTGATGAATTGAATTTAAATATAAAAGTACTGACTATTCCTTATGGGAAAGACCCTGATGAGTTTATAAAAAAAGAAGGAGTAGAAGCATTTAATCAATTAATAGAAAATGCCGATAGTTTAATTGAGTTTAAAGCAAAGGTATATAGAAAAAATCTCGACCTTAATAATCCTCAAGATAGAATAATATATGTTAAAAAAATTGCAAAAGATATTGCAAAACTTTCGGATGAAGTGAAAAGGGAAGTCTATATTTCTTCAGTGGCTAAAGTTGCTCAAATATCTGAGAATGCAGTGAGAACAGAGGTTGCTCGTTTTGTCAATAGGGGGATTGAAAAAAATCAAAAAAATATGTATATGGCTGGTAAGATAAGGCATAATATATACAGTAGCAGTAGTAAAATATCACCAGAAAAGTACTTAATTGCATTGCTGCTGTATGATAATAATCTTTACAAAAAGGTGAAAGAAACAATTACTGCCGATATGCTGGAGAATGTTAAATTAAAGCCAATTTTTGAAGAAATAATGTCAAGGTTGGAAGATAGAAAAAAAACTCAAATAAATGATATTGTCTATTTATTACAAGACGAAAATCTCATATCTGATTTTAACGATATTATTAAAGCTTTTTACGAGAGTGAAAATATTACTGAACAAGCTATTGATGATATTATAAACAAGATTCTCATTAACAGTTTGGCAGTTAAAAGAGAAAAGATTAAAAGAGCCATCAATGAAGCTCATATGTTGGGGGATATGGATAAAGAAAGACAACTTTTAATAGAATTACAAAATTGTGAAAAGGAGATGCTAAAGATAAAAAATGGCTAAAAAGAAAGAAACCCATAGGGAGGGGAAACCTATGAACAACGAAGAATTGTCTAAAGAAGCCATTACAGAACTTATCAATAAAGGGAAAAAAACTGGGATGCTCACCTACAATGAGATAATGGATTCTTTAGAAGATATTGATTTAAATCCTGACCAAATTGAGAAGGTATATGATGCTTTTGAAGACATGGGAATTGAAATTGTTGGGGAAGAACCTCGTCGGGAAGAAATAACTGAAGAAGATTTAGACTTAGACCTTTCTCTTCCTGAAGGAATCAGTATAGATGACCCTGTGAGAATGTATTTGAAGGAGATAGGCAAGATTCCTCTTCTCACTCCTGAAGAAGAGATTGAATTGGCAAAAAGAATCGAACAAGGAGACGAAGAAGCTAAAAAAAGACTTATAGAAGCCAATTTAAGATTGGTTGTAAGCATAGCAAAAAGATACGTAGGAAGAGGAATGCTTTTCTTAGATTTGATACAAGAGGGGAATTTAGGGTTACTTAAAGCAGTTGAAAAATTTGACTATAGAAAAGGCTACAAATTCAGTACTTATGCCACATGGTGGATAAGACAGGCTATCACAAGAGCTATAGCAGACCAAGCAAGAACCATAAGAATCCCTGTACACATGGTAGAAACTATCAACAAATTGATAAGGGTTCAAAGGCAATTGCTGCAGGAATTAGGTCGGGAACCTACTCCTGAAGAGTTGGCAAAAGAGATGGGTATGCCAGAAGAAAAAGTAAGGGAGATAATGAAAATAGCGCAAGAACCTGTATCTTTAGAAACTCCTATTGGGGAAGAAGAAGACAGTCACTTAGGAGATTTTATACCCGATGAAGATGCACCAGCTCCAGCAGAAGCTGCTGCTTTTACAATGCTAAAAGAACAATTGATGGATGTTCTTGATACTCTAACGCCAAGGGAAGAGAAAGTACTAAGACTTAGGTTTGGCCTTGATGACGGCCGAGCAAGAACTTTAGAGGAAGTAGGAAAAGAATTTAATGTTACAAGAGAACGCATAAGACAAATTGAGGCAAAAGCATTAAGAAAATTGAGGCATCCTTCTCGATCTAAAAAATTAAAAGATTTCCTTGATTAAATAAGCTTCTTGACAATGGGGTAAAAATCTGTATAATTATTATTGTATTCCTCAGTAGCTCAATGGTAGAGCAACCGGCTGTTAACCGGTAGGTTGTAGGTTCGAATCCTACCTGAGGAGCCACTTTTTGGGCCTTTAGCTCAGCTGGCAGAGCGGTCGGCTCATAACCGATTGGTCCGGGGTTCAAATCCCTGAAGGCCCACCATTTTGACAAAAAGCATTTAGCTTTAAATGCTTTTTATTTTTTATACTTTTAGGAGGATTACATGAAACTTACAGAGCGATTAGGAAAAATTGCTGAATATATTCCTCATGGGTCAAAAGTTGCAGACATAGGTACTGACCATGGTTTTATTCCTGTTTACCTTATTGAAAACAAAATAGCTACCTATGTCGTTGCTTCAGATTTAAATAAGGGTTCCTTAAATAAAGCTGTAAAAGAAGTTCAGAAGCGAAATTTGCAATCTTTGATAGACACAAGGTTAGGAAATGGTCTTAATGTTTTATCTCCAGGGGAAGTAGATGTAGTTGTCATTGCAGGTATGGGAGGAATTTTGATCACAAAAATATTAGAGGAAGGAAAAGATACTGCAAAAACTATTAAGAAATTTATATTTCAACCTATGAGAGATTCAACATATTTGAGAAAATACTTAATAGAAAATGGATATAAAATTTGTGATGAGGAATTACTGAAGGAAAATCAAAAATATTATGAAATAATAGTAGCAGAACAGGGTAGACAAAAAGTCGAAAATGACATATATTATCAAGTAGGGGAAAAACTCATACAAAAAAAACATCCACTGTTAAAAGAATTTTTGCAGTATAAAATCGATAAAATGAAGAAAATCATAAATAAACTTCCTGAAACCAATGAAAAGCGTGAGCAATTAGAGGAAAAAGTAAGGAAATTCGAGGTGTTGATAAATGGGCTTGAAATGCCAAGTAATAGCTTCCATAATGGATAAACTTGCACCGCGTAAATTTGCTGAAGAGTGGGATAACGTGGGATTATTAATAGGAGATGGTTCTAAAGATATCTCAAAAGTTTTAGTAGCTTTGGATGCTACTTCTGAAGTAGTTAAAGAAGCGGTTGACAAAAAAGTAGATATGATTGTAACCCATCATCCGTTAATTTTTAAGCCAATAAAAAATGTCAGAGCTGATAATCCAGTGGGCTCATTGTTAATACAACTTATTAAAAATGATATCTCGCTTTATGCAGCCCATACCTCTTTTGATATAGCTCCAAATGGGATGAATGATATTTTGTGTAATGTCTTAGGAATATACGATAGGGAAGTTTTGGATGTCACTTATTCCGAAGGATATAAAAAAATTGCAGTTTATGTGCCACTAGGATATGAAGAAGTGGTAAGAAATGCTATGTGCAGTGCAGGTGCTGGTTTTATTGGGAATTATAGTGATGCTACTTTTCAGGCGCGAGGCATTGGAACTTATAGACCTTTAGAAGGAACAAACCCATTCATCGGTGAAACAGGGAAACTAGAAAAAACAGAAGAAGTAAAGATAGAAACTATAGTACCTCAGAGATATTTAGAAAAAGTGGTAACTGCAATGCTAAATGTTCATCCCTATGAAGAGGTTGCTTATGATATTTATTCTTTGGAAAATGTTAAAGAAGAATATGGACTTGGAAGAATTGGGATTATTTCAGAAACTACTTTGCAAGAATTAGCTTTGCAAGTAAAAGCAAAACTTAAAATTAATAATTTAAGAGTGGTAGGAGACCTAAATAAAAGGATCAGAAAAGTGGCTGTATGTGGTGGAAACGGTGCAAGTCTTATTCACAAAGCTGTTTCTAAAGGAGCGGATGTGTTAATAACAGCAGATATTGGCTATCACGATGCAGTAGAAGCCCAACACCTCGGATTGACTTTAATTGATGCTGGACATTTTGCTACGGAGAATATTGCAGTCAGGCTTATTGCAGAATATATAATTGATGAAACTCAGAAACAGGGACACGAAATAGAAGTATTAATTAGTGAAAGTCAAAAAGATCCTTTTAAGTATCTATAATTAGGTTGACAAAAACAGATATATATGATAATATATACTCAATTGATATTAAAAAAATATATATGAAATAGCGCATGTGAGTAAGTCGGATGGCCGCGTGCGATTTCGCACGAGGAAAGTCCGAGCTCCACAGGGCAGGGTGCCGGGTAACACCCGGTGGAGGTGACTCCAAGGAAAGTGCAACAGAGATATACCGCCTGGCACTCAACTTGTTAAGTGCCAGGTAAGGGTGGAAAGGTGAGGTAAGAGCTCACCAGGGACCAGGCGACTGGTCTGCTCTGCAAACCCCACCTGGAGCAAGGCGAATAGGAGGGAGTAGGTGGCCCGCCGTTTCCCTCGGGTTATGCCGCTAGAGGTGTCAGGCAACTGACCCCTTAGATAGATGGCCATCCTCGACAGAACTCGGCTTATAGACTTGCTCACATGTATTTAAAATACCATGATTTTGTGGTATTTTTATTTTTTATTTAAAAATGTTTGGCTCGTAAATTTTTGTTTGATTTAAAAGCTGTTTTTTGTTATATTATATATGGGCAAAACTATTATAGAAGGAGAGATTCAGATGAGCATACATATTGGGGCTAAAGAAAACGAAATCGCTCAAACAGTGTTATTGCCAGGAGATCCTTTAAGGGCTAAATACATAGCAGAAAATTTTCTTGAAGATGTAAAATGTTACAATGAAGTTAGAGGAATGTTTGGTTTTACAGGATATTATAAAGGGAAAAGAGTGTCAGTTCAAGGGACAGGCATGGGAGTACCTTCTTTATCTATTTATGTAAATGAGCTTATAACTAGTTACAACGTGAAAAATCTTATAAGAATAGGTACTTGTGGTTCTTTGCAGCCAGATATAAAACTCAGAGATATAGTAATTGCCATGAGTTCTTCAACAGACTCTGCAATAAATAAGATTAGATTTAATGGCATGGATTATGCTCCTACAGCAAGTTTTAAATTATTGAAAAAAGCCTATGATAAAGCAATGGAGTTAGGAATACAACCTAAAGTAGGAAATATCCTTACAACGGATACTTTTTATAATGATGACCCAGACAGTTGGAAACTGTGGGCGAAGTTTGGTGTTTTGGCAGTAGAAATGGAAACTGCAGGACTATATACTTTGGCTGCTAAGTACAATGTAGATGCTCTTACAATATTGACAGTGAGCGATAGCTTGGTTACCGGAGAAGCAACAACAGCTGAAGAAAGGCAAAAGACTTTTATGGACATGGTGAAAATTGCACTAGAAATAGCTGAATAATTTTTTAAAAGAGGATAACCTTGTTTATCCTCTTTTAAAATAATTGAAAAAGGAGCTGATAGTTGATGAAACCTCTAAAATTTAAGCCTATTTTTATGGAGAGAATATGGGGAGGTACTGCATTAAGAGATAAGTTTGGATTTGATATTCCTGAGGGTAAAAAAATTGGCGAATTGTGGACAATATCTGACAATAGAACAGCTGTTAGTGTAATTGAAGGTGGAGAGTTTGACGGGAAAAAGTTAAGTGATATAACCTACAAATTTTCTGAGGATATATATGGCAAGGAGATAAAATATCGAACATTTCCTTTACTTATTAAAATAATTGATGCACAAGACAAACTTTCTGTCCAAGTTCATCCAGATGATGAATATGCTTTTAGATACGAAAATGGCGATTTTGGAAAAACAGAGATGTGGTATATAATAGATGCAAAACCAGGGGCTAAACTTGTATGTGGTTTAAAGGAAGGAACTACAAAAGAAGAATTTAAAAGGCTATTGGAGGAAGAAAGATTAGAAGAATGTTTAAAAGAAATAGAAGTAAAGCCAGGAGATGTGGTTTACATACCTTCAGGGATGGTGCATGCTATAGGTGAAGGCATACTTATTTGCGAAATTCAACAAAATTCAGACCTCACATATAGAGTATATGATTACAATAGAGTAGATGAATTCGGCAGGAAAAGGAAGTTACATATAGAAAAAGCATTAGATGTTATAGATTTTAATTTAAAGACGGATAAAATAATACCTGAATTTAAAGGAATACAAGGCGGACGCATATCTCATGTTGTTAAATCTCCATATTTTCAGGTAAGTATAATTGAAATAAATGAAGAAATAAAAATAGATACAGAAGGAAAATTTAACACTTTAACAGCCGTAGAAGGAAATTGTAAAATTGACTATTATGAAGGTACTGTTGAATTAAAGGCAGGAGAAACTGTATTAATACCTGCTTCTATTCCAAGTTATACAATAGAGGGCAATTGCAAGGTGCTCAAAGCTTATATATAGAAAGCGTAAATATTGACAACCTTTTATTAAAATTGTATAATAGAAAAGCAAGAAGTGGGGTTATAGCTCAGCTGGTCAGAGCGCTACGTTGACATCGTAGAGGCCACAGGTTCAAGTCCTGTTAACCCCACCATTTTTTATATGGGTTACATGGGGATATAGCTCAGTAGGGAGAGCGCATGCCTCGCATGCATGAGGTCAGGGGTTCGAATCCCCTTATCTCCACCAAACTGAAAATAAAATATTTTTATACATAAAATTTATTTTTTATCAAGATATAACCAAATCATAAAATGATGAGGTTATACTTTTTATGTGGGAAATTGAGATTGATATCAATCTTGATAAGTTTGCTATTAATCATATCAATATCTGAGCAGATAAAAGTACAGCTCAAAACCAAACCTGCGCTGGATCCAAATATCCGAGAAAAGGCTAAGACCAAAACACGAGAATATATATGAGAGAGGGATGGTTTGAAAAAAATCTGACACTTTACGAGAAGATAGAAGTTGCCAAAAAGTATAATTTACATGGCATATGTGAGATTGGCATTGAAACTCCTCTTTGAATGTTATAGCTAAAAATAGGAAGCAGATAGAAAAATATTGAAAACATTTAAGTAAAGGTATATAATAGAGGTGTGATTACCAAATTATTGGGGGGATTTTTATGGATTTAAATTCCTACATAGACAATATGAGAGATGACATTATAAAATCTGTTCAAGAGTTAGTCAAAATAAAAAGCGTACAAGATGAACCGAAACCAGGAATGCCTTATGGAGAAGGTGTTGCTAAGACATTGGACAAAGCTTTAGAGATTGCACAAAGTTTAGGCTTTAGGACTAAAAATGTGGATGGTTATGTAGGGTATGCAGAATACGGCGAAGGAGAAGAAATGATAGGAGTTTTGGGACATTTAGATGTAGTTCCGGAAGGTGATGGGTGGACTTATCCACCTTATGGTGCTGAAATACATGATGGAAAGATATATGGCAGAGGCACTGTAGATGATAAGGGACCTATAATTGCTGCTTTATACGGGCTAAAGGCTATAAAAGACGCTGGGTTAAAGCTTTCTAAAAGAGTGAGAATATTATTTGGAACAAATGAAGAGACAGGTTCTCACGAGATTGCTTATTATTTAAAACACGATGAAGCTCCTACAATGGGTTTTACTCCTGATGCTCAATATCCAATTATATATGCAGAAAAAGGAATAACAATGTTTAATGTGGTAAAAGACTTTAATAAAAAGTCCCGAAACATTGTTGTAAAATACATCAAAGGTGGAGAAAGGCCTAATGTAGTACCAGGCTATTGTGAAGCTGGATTAGAGGTAAAAGAGGCAAATAAGAAAAAAGAAATTCAAGATAAGTTAGAAGCCTTCATAAAAGAGACTGGTTACAATTTGAAGGCTGAAGAAAAAGACGGAATGCTTGTAATCAAATCAGTAGGGGTTTCGGCCCATGGCAGCCTTCCACACTTAGGGAAAAATGCTATAATGCAGCTGTTTCTCTTCCTTGACAGAATAGATTTAGAGGATAGCGATGTCAAAGATTTTATACAATTCTTTGCTACAAATGTAGGAATGGAAATAGATGGAAAAACTTTCGGGATATACTTAAAAGATGAAACAGGAGAATTGACTTTTAACGTTGGTACTATTCAATTAGATGAAAACAAAGGAGTATTAGGATTAAATATTCGATACCCTGTAAAATATAAATATGAGGATTGGATGAATATTTTTGAAGAAAAAATCAAAACTAATGGGATGAGAATAGAAGACATGCTCCATCAACCACCTTTGTATTTCCCACCAGACCATCCTTTGATAAAAACTTTGAGCAAAGTTTACGAAAAACAGACGGGGCAGAGAGCAGAGCTTTTAGCAATAGGTGGAGGAACTTATGCAAAAGAGATGCCTAACACAGTAGCATTTGGGCCTGTTTTTCCAGGCAAGCCAGAGTTGGCACATCAAGCGGATGAATATATAGAAATTGAAGATTTGATATTAAATGCAAAAATTTATGCTCACGCTATATATGAATTAGCAAAATAAAATCCCTTTTGAGGGGTTTTATTTTAAGCTAAAATATAATTTATTTTCTTCTAGCATAAATCCCAATTCTTCCCAAGGCAAAGATGTATTATTAGAATATACTGAAATGACACCAATATCGCATAAAAACTCAGAAACAGTTTTTATAATTTGTTTTTTAAGTTCTTTTTCGTCAATTTCTTTTTCAAAAGACACAGAAAGTTCATTAATTATTATTCTATTAACTGGCTCATAAGAGTCCTGGAAAATCGTCAGCCAAAGTCGAAAGTTTTTCTCTATTCCATTTAGAAGAATAAACCATTCAGTATCGTCTTCATATTTTAGAATATGTTGCATCAAATTAGTTTGTAAAATTTTTTCTATTTCCCACCTCATGAGGGAAAGGTATTCGTCGCTAAGAATTTCGCTCAAAGTAATGTTTATACATCTCAATGATAATAAGTCCTTCATGATATCCCTCTTTTTATAAAATGATATTCTTATTTGGTGATTTCTGCTATATAGTATATGTTATTATGCAAGTAAGTGATTTTATATTATAAATTCTATTAAAACGTTTAAAGTCCTTCTTTGTATTAAAAAATTTGTGATTGACATATTTTAGAGAGATGTATATAATAAAAATATAGAGAGTGGGGTTATAGCTCAGCTGGTCAGAGCGCTACGCTCACATCGTAGAGGTCACAGGTTCGATCCCTGTTAACCCCACCAGTAAGATGAAGGCTTTCCGGCGGATAAATATGCCGGAATTTTTATTTTAGTGGAAATATTTAAGTTACATCTTGACATATTATCGAAATGCTGTAGAATGATATTATAATGAAAATCTTATCAGAGTTTTCTGCTTAAAAACTATTGTATGGAGGTTGTATGATGTACATTCCGACGATTAGCCCTTATGCTTTTAAAATTGGTCCAATTGCTGTTCATTGGTATGGAATTTTTATGGCTATTTCTATTGCTATTGGTGGATATTATTTGTACAAAGAGGCAATGAAATTAAATTACGATGAAGACTTTTTATTAAATCTATTAATGATTGTAGTAATTTCTGGTGTTATAGGTGCACGGTTGATGTTTGTATTGGCAAATTATCCTGAGTGGTTTATTAAAAATCCTATTCAAGTGTTAAAGATTTATGAAGGTGGACTTTCATGGCATGGTGCAGTTTTAGGTGGTTTTTTAGCAGGGCTTTATTATTGTCGTAAAAAAGGTGTGAGGATAAATCCTCTAGAGGATTTCGCAGTTTTAGGACTTTCAATTGGTAATATATTAGTCAGAATAGGAAATATATTTAACCAAGAAGTGCTAGGAAGGCCGACTGAGTTTGCTTTTGGGAGATGGCCAGCGCAATTAGTAGGAGTTGCTATGGGGGTAATACTTCTCATAAGATATTTTTATATACAAAAAAAGCATATGCCTGATGGATATCAATTTTGGTCTTTTATATTTTATTATCAATTAATGAGAGGTTTTATTGAAGAAACCGTAAGGGACAATCCTTTAATATGGCCTGTATATTTAAATGAAAAATGGGGAATAGGATTTTTTACTTTAACTCAGTTAGCAACACCTTTTATTTTGATATTGGCATACTGGATGATTAGAAGAGTTTTAAATGACCCCAATAAACAATTTTACAATTAAACTGCCTTTGAGGCAGTCAGACTGTAGACAAACTTTCGTAAATGAGATATTTTGCAATCGGTGCGACTTGTGACAAAGCGGCAACAAAACTTAGCAAGCCGAGGGTGGAGGCAGGGCCGTAGCCAAGGATGGCGGAGACGGCACTAAAGACAGGAGGTCGCCTGACGGGGTACCTGCCGGAACCCGAAGGTCGAGCTTAGTTTTGTCGCTTTGGAACATCGGAGTGACGATGCAAAATATCTCATTTGAATATTTTTTAACTTTGTCAACAAACTGAAACTGCTTTTGAGGCAGTTTAATTATTTAAGGCAAATTGAATTAATCTTTAACTATTGATAAATCTAAAAGGGAACTACTTTATTTTATAACATTTTAATGGTAAAATTATATTGATAAATTTTTTACAGAGGAGCTGAAAAGATGGAAAAAAGAAAAGTTTTTGATGACCTATTAGTTAGGATTGACCAAAAAGCAAGAGAAATTGATGAGATGGATGAATTTTATGGTGAAGTTGTTAAGATATTAGCAGACAATGTTCCTTACTATAATTGGACGGGTTTTTATTTCATGAAAGATGGAGAGTTAGTAATAGGACCTTATATTGGTAGACCTACAGAACATGTGAAAATTAAAGTAGGACAGGGGGTTTGTGGAAGAGCAGTTGCAGAAAAAAATACTATAATTGTAGATGATGTAACAAAAGAAGATAATTATTTGGCTTGTAGTCTTGAGACGAAATCGGAAATTGTAGTGCCAATATGGGTTAATGGCGACATAATAGGAGAAATAGATATTGACAGCGATGATTTAGCTGCTTTTGATGAAGAAGACAAAAGATTTTTAGAAAAAGTTGCAGAAATTATAAGTCGAAAACTCAAAAAATAGATTTCCATTGATTTTTGTGGTATAATAATTGTGTCAGGAAGGAGGATTGGCTATGAGAGAAAGAGTAGAAGAAGTATTAGAGCTTTTAAGGCCATCTCTTCAAGCAGACGGAGGAAATGTGGAACTTATTGACGTTACAGAGGATGGAATTGTAAAGGTAAAGCTGACAGGTGCTTGTGGAGGATGCCCTTTTGCTACATTGACGCTGAAAGAAGGCATTGAAAGGGCCATCAAAGAAGAAATTCCTGAAGTGATGGAAGTAATAGCAGTTTAAAAATCCGGGTTATCCGGATTTTTTTGTGATATAAGCAGGAATTTTTAACCATACATAGAATAGTATATATGGTAATATTTTCAAGGAGGTCTATGTATGGTTAAAAAATTTTGTTTAGCAGGATTGATTGCCTTGATATTATTTTTAAATTTATCAAGTGCTTATTCAGAAGCTAATCCTTATTCAGAAGAAAAAATATTACAAGAAATAATAATGAAAGTACCTTTTACAAGAGGATTAAAATTAGTAGAACATAAGTTGCAAAATGGGTTATATAGCTTTAAATTTGAAGGAAGTAATCCCTTTAAGATTTTAAAAATTGTATACAATACTGACAATGATAAATTGGAGTATATAGATTACTATGAAAATACTTTTACACATTTTGATAAAAATTTATCAGCAAAATATTCAAAAAGTGAGTCGATAATTTTAGCCCACAATTTGATATCTTCAATTACAGGAGAAGAATATCAATTTGTAAAAAGCCTTTCAGATGATGAGTATATTGATGAAAGTTTAGAAAAACCATATATTTATAAGTTAATTTTTAAAAAAGTGATAAATCACCTGATAGTGGATAATAGAGAAATAGTTGTGTACATAGATTCTCATTCAGGAGAAGTTATTAAATTTTTTGGTGAAAATCTTTCGGAAAAAGTTGAATATGAGGTGACAAATGATATTAAAAGTATAGACGAAATAAAAAACCTATATCAAAAATATATTGTTCCTCAGCTTATGGCTTATAAAGAAGGCAAAAAGTATCAGTTAGTGTATATTTCCTCTTTGAATCCTTTGTTTTATGGGATTGATGCCAAAAGTGGTATTTTTATTGATTATAAGGGAAATGATATTAAAGAAGAAATGATTACACTGGATTTTGCAAAGTTAAAAGGCGATCGTTTTAATTTAGAAAATCCAGAGACAATTGCTCAAGATATAGCAAAAAATTTAAAAATAGATAAAATTTCTTTGCTCAAATCCGGTTATGTGAATAATTTTTATTTGACGGGTAAACCAGCTGTGACCTATGATTGGAATTTTACAAGTCTAAAAGACATAATTTTAAATATAAATGTAGCAATTGATTCTAATGACCAAAATATTCTTCACTTAGGTTTTGGTTATTGGAATTATAATGAAAAAAATTTTAGAATACTTGATATGGAAGAGGCAAAGACATATGTGAAAGAACATCTTTATAATTATTTGTCTTGTGATTTTTTGGTAGCATATCCTATGAATTATCGAAATAATAAAATTTATACTTTTTATAGACAAACAAACAATACGATAATTTCTAATAATTATATAACCATTGAAACAAATGAGGAAGGAATAGTTAAAAAAATAATTTTTAATTGGGATTATATTGATTTTCCAAAGATAGATAATACTATCAATACACAAGTTGCTCAAAATATTTTTATAGATAGTGGTTTTAAACTGCACTATTTTATAACAGAACATAAAAAAGGTAAATTAGTGTATATACCTAACTCTTTGGAGTTTATGATAGATGCCAGCACAGGGGAAAAGATATATTACAGTTCTTTAAATTGGGAGGAGTATTAAAGAATGGATAATGAAATTTTGAAACTTGAAGCGGCTGAAGAATTAGGACTTCTTGAAAAGGTAAAAAAAGTTGGATGGTCTAAGTTATCTGCCCAAGAAACTGGGAAAATAGGTTCAATAGTTAAGAAAAAGATAAAAATGCAACAGGAGGTAGGAAAAAAAGAAAAGTTGTGATATACTCTATTTGAGGTGAATTGCCATGGGGGATAAAAATTTGTTTGAAGAGACTGCTCGCCTCATTAAGCAGTCAAGAAAAACTATTGTATTGACAGGAGCAGGTATATCAACGGAAAGTGGTATACCTGATTTTAGAAGCCCAGGAAAGGGTCTGTGGGAGAAGTTAGATCCCATGGAGGTTTTGTCAACGGGTGTATTGTACAATTTCCCGGAGGAATTTTATAAAGTTGGTTTCAAGATTTTGTCTTCAATGAGAAATGCTAAGCCTAATGAAGCTCATTACATATTAAGCGAAATGGAGAAAGAAGGTATAATTTTTGGAGTAATTACACAAAATATAGACAATCTTCATCAAAAAGCTGGTTCTAAAAATGTATTCGAAGTTCACGGCAATACGAGAGAAGGAAGTTGTTTACATTGTGGAAAAAAAGTCTCTTTTGAAGTTTTAGAGGAAAAAGTAAATAAAAAACAAATTCCTCCTCGCTGCGATGAGTGTGGTGGGTTACTGCGGCCTGATGTAGTACTATTTGGAGATCCTATGCCTTATGTTTTTGATTTGGCAGTAAAAGAAGTAAAGGCCAGCGATTTGTTAATAGTCATAGGTTCTTCTTTGGCAGTTTCGCCAGTGAACTTTTTGCCAGATATAGTAAGACATTTAATAATTATAAATGCGACAGAGACTCCTTATGACTATAAAGCTGATTTAGTTATAAGGGAAAAAGCAAGCTATGCGCTTAGAAATATATGGGATATTATAAAATTTCAATAAAAAATTTGACAATTTGATATATAAGTGCTATGATAGAAAGGTAAATTATTTATCAAGTTTGGAGGAAGATATAAATGGTAAGAGGTAAAGTAAAATGGTTTAATGCCGAGAAAGGTTATGGCTTTATTGAAAGGGAGGATGGCACAGACGTATTTGTCCATTACTCAGCAATTGAAGGTGATGGCTTTAAGACATTAGAAGAAGGACAAAAAGTTGAGTTCGAGGTAGTTGAAGCTGCAAAAGGGCCACAAGCTTCTAAAGTAAGGAAGGTAAACTGACGTGAAATTAAACCCTAACATTAAATATGTTAGGGTTTTTTTGATATAGGAGGTGTACCTTCTGCTGTTGGGGTAGGAGTTATGTGATTGTTCACAAGAAAGATTTGAAACTGCTATAATTGCTCTTGGAAAAGAGGAAATAGAAAAACTTATTTCAGAAGGACAATCTGTTGAAATTGTATGCTATTTTTGTGGTAAAAAGTATTTGATAGAGGAGAGTAGGCTTAAAGAATTGCTGAGAATTGCAGAGGAATAAAGCAAATTTAAGAGAATCATCGATATTTTTTATTTTTAACTAGACATAAGGGTGAAAAAATCCTCAAAATAGTGTTGACTAATAGCAGTTTTTTATGTATACTATTACTTGCACGGCAGTAGAATGGTCGTATAGCTCAGCTGGGAGAGCACCTGCCTTACAAGCAGGGGGTCATAGGTTCGAGTCCTATTGCGACCACCACGGCCCAATAGCTCAGTTGGTTAGAGCGCCAGCCTGTCACGCTGGAGGTCGAGGGTTCAAGTCCCTTTTGGGTCGCCATTATATTATGCCTCGATAGCTCAGTAGGTAGAGCAAGGGACTGAAAATCCCTGTGTCAGTGGTTCGATTCCACTTCGAGGCACCATTATGCGGACATAGCTCAGTTGGTAGAGCATCACCTTGCCAAGGTGAGGGTCGCGAGTTCGAGTCTCGTTGTCCGCTCCAATACGGCGACATAGCCAAGTGGTAAGGCAGAGGTCTGCAAAACCTTTATTCCCCGGTTCGAATCCGGGTGTCGCCTCCATAAAAACATGAAGCTTTAGTGAATCAGGTTATGAAAAAGCCCTAGAAGGGGCTTATATTTTTTAATTTTAAAATCTAATCGTTTGTAGTCTTTTGGATAGGAGGGAAATTATGGATAAAATTAACGACATAGAAAATATAGAACAAATTATAAAGGAAAATGACATGGTATTTCTTTATTTTTCTACACAAGATTGCGGAATATGTACATCATTACTTCCTAAACTTGAGGGAATGCTAGTAAACTATCCAAAAATAAAAAGTTTTCACATTTATATTGATGAGATTCAGCTTGCTTCTGGTAAGTTTTCTGTTTTTACTGTTCCTACTGTAATAGTTTATGTGGATGGAAAAGAGGCAATAAGAGAGGCTCGTTTTATAAGTATGGATACATTGGAAGAAAAAATTTCAAAATATTACTCTCTTTTCTTTGAAGAAACCGCATAAAATTTTATGTAAAATTTTTTATTTTTACTTTAAATTTTATTTGCTAAAGTAGTAGTTTTTTTGCCAAAATTTTTATATAATATTATGGGGTTGTTAAATGTTTTTTGTGGAGGAAACATTGTGAAGGGGAGAAACATTCTTGTTGTCGATGATAACAAACTTACAAGGAAAATTTTGAAAGATATTTTAGAAAATGCTGGGTATGGGGTGCTAGAGGCTAAAGATGGAGAAGAGGCTTTGCAAATATACAGGAATAAACTTCCTGATATGGTAATATTAGATATAGTTATGCCAGGCATGAATGGCTTTGACCTTTTAAGAATTTTGAGGGAAGAAGAAGGAAATTTGATGCTTCCTATAATACTTTTGACTTCACAGGACAATTTTGAAGAAAAAATTAAAGGGTTGGAATTGGGTGCAGATGATTATTTAGTGAAACCTTTTAATGACAAAGAACTTCTGTTTAAAGTCAATAATTTGTTTCAGCGGATAGAACACAACAGAATGGCCAACCCTCTTACTGGTCTTAGAGGAAATATTGACATTAAAGAAGAAATAAAAAGGCGAATTAAAAAAAACAAGCCTTATGCCATTTTGTATATTGATGTGGATAATTTTAAGTCTTATAATGATTACTACGGTTTTTTAAGAGGAGATAATGTAATAAAACTTACAGCCAAAATTTTATCAGATGCTGTAAATCTGATTGGAAATGAAAGAGATTTTTTGGGACACATAGGTGGAGATGATTTTGTGATAATTACTACTCCTGATAAAGCTGAAGAGATGTGTAAGTATATAATTTCTCGCTTTGATGAGGAAATAAAGTATTTATATGACGATGAAGATAGAAAAAAGGGTTACATAGAGACAATTGGTAGGAATGGCGAAAAAATGATGTTTCCACTGGTATCAATTTCTATTGCTATTGTCACAAATGAATTTAGAGATTTTAAAAATGATTTGGAAATAAGTGCAGTAGCTGCTGAATTGAAAAAGAAATTAAAGACAATGGATGGAAGTTGTTATTTAAAAGATAGAAGAAAAGGCTAAGGGCATACAACAGTATGCCAAGATAGAAAGAGAAAAAGAGAGTATTTCGTATACTCTCTCAGACTGTAGACAAACTTTCGCAAAGGAGATATTTTGCAATCGGTGCGACTTGTTACAAAGCGGTAACAAAACTTAGCGAGACTGAGGGTGGAGGCAGGGCCGAAGCCATGGATGGCGAAGGCGGGCACCTGAGGCAAGGAGGCCGATTGTGCCCGGTACCCTGCCGGAGCCCGAAGGTCGAGCTTTAGTTTTGTCGCTTTGGAACATCGGAGCGACGATGCAAAATATCTCCTTTGAATATTTTTTAACTTTGTCAACAAACTGCGAGGGCATACAACAGTATGCCCTATCTTTTATAAAAGAGGTGAAAAAATGTCTAATCCCTTTGTTCCCCATGGCAATTTTAAATGGGTTGTAATTGATGGAAGAGAGAGAGAAATTGGAGATAGTTTGTCTAGGTTAGGGATAAAAGTCATATATACTGAAAAATGTGCAGATTTATACGATGCCATTTCTTTTCATCCCGATATACTTTTGCATCCCTTAGGAGACAGAGAAATCATTGTAGCTCCCAATGTGACACCAGAGTTTGTACGCAAATTGAAATTAATAGGTTTAAAAGTAAAAATAGGACAAACTTTTTTGAAACGTAACTATCCTTATGATATCGCATATAATGTAGCAAGATTGGGTAACACAGCTTTTCACAATTTCAAGTACACAGATCCTGTTTTGAGAGAGTCCTTAGAAAAAAAAGGTGTCAAGTTTTTAAATGTAAAGCAAGGTTATACAAAATGTAATATGGCAATCATAGATGATAATAGCTTTATAACTTCAGACAAAGGAATATTTGAGGTAGCAGTTAGCAATGGTTTTGAAGCGCTTTTGATAGAACCCGGAGGTGTTTTTTTAAAGGGTTTTGAATATGGGTTTATTGGCGGTTCAATGGGGCTTATAGGAGAGAAAAAATTAGCAGTAACTGGTGTATTTAATTCACATAAAAATTATGAAGAAATTATTGAATTTTTAGATAAAAAAGGAATTGAAATTGTTTATCTTACTTTTAAACAAATAAAAGACATAGGTTCCATCATTCCACTGATTTAAAGCAGATAAAAATGATAAAAAGACACATATACTATTAACGAAAGGAGTGAGAAAATTGCAACTATTTTCCATAGGTGTTTCAAAGGACTTAAAACTAGATATAGAAAATTTAAAACATGGCTTAAAAAATTTATCTGAAAATGGTATAAAGATTGCGATAAATTCTAATGTGTGTGGCTCAGTTACTTATTATAGCTTAAAAGTTGAGGATAAACAAGGTTTTAGCAATGTTGCGAGAATAAGAAATTATATAGCGGAAACTATTTCAGATATAATTGTTAACCAAATTGATAAACGGATAATAAAAAAATTAATCAATAAATATTACCATTATTTTTCGGAAGATGAAAGGGAGGAAATAGAGAGAATTGCTTACAATATTTTAGAAGATGATGTGAATAAAGAGACATTTAAATTAGCAAAAAAAGAGCAAATTTTTGTATTGGTAAGAGATTTTTTAAAAGAGAGTGATTATATAGACTTAGAAGGGTTTGTGAACTTTAGACTGAGGGATTTTATTGGTGAACTTAGCGAAGTAATAGATAAGGCTGTTGATGAATTTTTAATGAAAAAAGAGTACAATGAGTTTATAGGTTTACTTAAATACTTCGTCGAATTACAGGATTCAAAAGTTGAGATATTGAATATCATTGTCGATAAAAATGGCAAATTTAAACTTTATGATGACAATGGCAAACCAATATCTAATGATTTTATTAATGAGATAGTTGTTGAATTAAAAGATGGTGTTATAAGTGATGAAGAGGCTCTGATAGGCACGCTTATAACCATCGCTCCTAAAAAAATATTTTTTCATTCTATTAACAATATGAGGGATAATGAAATTCTAGAGATGGTTAAAAAGGTTTTTAATGACAAAGTAGAAATTTGCTATGGCTGTGAATTGTGTTCAAAGATTAAATGTGAAAAATAGCCAAGCTTTTTAAAGTTTATTTTGATACAATTTTTAAATTATTATTGACAAATGTACAAGAGGAGGATATAATGATTAAAAAATTAAATATTAAAGCAATGAGGGGGAAAGTAGATATTTAAAGAACATCACAGAGATTGAATGACATAGGCTGAGATCATTCAAATGTTCTAAATATCGAAGACCACCCCGGAGCTGCGGATGATGAATCCGAACGGTTATTCCGATATAATACCAGAGTATAAAAAAGAGTGGAACCGCAGATAACCTCTGCCTCTTTACGGGGTAAGAGGTTTTTTATTTAGGAGAAAAATTTTACAAAGGAGGTAATTGAATGATTATAACATTAAAGGATGGCACACAAAGAGAATTTGAAAAGGGTATGACAGTTTATGAAATAGCTAAAAGTATAAGTGAAAGGTTAGCAAAAGAAGCCGTCGGTGGAAAATTTAATGGCAAAGTAGTGGAACTTAATACAAAAATTGAGGAGGACGGGAAATTAGAAATTTTGACTTTTGATGATGAAGAAGGGAAAAGGATTTATTGGCACACTTCTTCCCATATTTTAGCACAGGCTGTAAAAAGGCTTTTTAAAGATGTGAAATTGGCAATTGGTCCGGCTATAGACGATGGTTTTTATTATGACTTTGATACAGAAAGGCCTTTTACAACAGATGACTTTGAAGCTATAGAGCAGGAAATGAATAAAATTATAAAAGAAGATTATAAGTTGGAAAGGTTTGTCCTTCCAAAAGATGAAGCGATAAAATTGATGAAAGAAAAAGATGAACCTTATAAAATGGAGCTAATTGAAGAAATACCAGAAAGAGAGGAAATTTCTTTTTACAAACAAGGAGAATTTACTGACCTTTGTGCTGGGCCCCATCTTATGTCAACAGGCATGGTAAAAACTATTAAATTGTTGTCAGTTGCTGGAGCCTACTGGAAAGGCAACGAAAAAAATAAAATGCTTCAAAGAATATATGGAATAAGCTTCCCACAAAAAAGCATGTTAGAGCAATATTTACATATGTTAGAGGAAGCCAAAAAGAGAGACCATAGGAAATTAGGGAAAGAGTTAGATTTGTTTAGTATTCACCCTGAAGGACCAGGTTTTCCTTTTTTCCATCCTAAGGGAATGATTATAAGAAACATTTTGGAAGATTTTTGGCGAAAAGAACATATAAAGCATGGTTATCAGGAAATAAAAACTCCTATAATTTTGAATGAAGAATTATGGCGTAGGTCAGGACATTGGGACCACTATAAAGAGAATATGTATTTCACTGAAATAGACGGAGAGACTTATGCAATAAAACCTATGAATTGTCCTGGAGCAATGCTTGTTTACAAGTCTACAATGCACAGTTACAGGGATTTGCCTTTGAGACTTTGTGAATTGGGTTTAGTGCATAGACATGAACTCTCAGGAGTTTTGCATGGGCTTATGAGAGTAAGAAGTTTTACTCAGGATGATGCTCACTTGTTTATGACTCCTGAGCAGGTTGAAGATGAAATTTTAGGGGTTATAAATTTAGTGGATTATTTTTATAAAATTTTTGGCTTTGAGTATTTTGTTGAATTGTCTACACGTCCTGAAAATTCTATGGGGTCTGATGAAGACTGGGAATTGGCTACAAATGCTTTGATTTCTGCTTTAAATCGCGTGAATTTACCATATAAAGTTAATGAGGGGGATGGTGCATTTTACGGACCCAAAATAGATTTTCATTTAAAAGACAGCATAGGACGTACATGGCAATGTGGAACTATCCAATTGGATTTCCAGATGCCTGAAAGGTTTGAACTGGAGTATATAGGCCCAGATGGAGAAAAACATAGACCTATAATGTTGCACAGGGTAATTTACGGAAGTATAGAAAGATTTATTGGAATTCTTACTGAACATTTTGCAGGGGCTTTCCCAACTTGGCTGGCGCCAGTACAAGTTAGAGTTTTGCCTATATCTGATAAACACTATGCTTATGCCCAAAATGTATACGGACGTCTGTTGGAAAATGACATAAGAGCTGAATTAGACGACAGGAATGAAAAAATAGGATACAAAATACGAGAGGCACAACTTCAAAAGATTCCTTACATGCTTATTGTAGGGGATAAAGAAGTAGAACAAGGAACAGTATCTTTAAGGTCAAGAAAAGAAGGGGACTTAGGCACTATTTCTTTAAATGAGTTTATAGAAAAGATTCTTAAAGAAATCGCCACAAAAGCTTTATAAAATCAAATGCTCCTTTAAAGGGGCATTTTGATTTATTGAAAGAATTTAAAAAACATGGTAATCTAAAATTAAAATATTAATTTTGAGGGAAGAGGTATGAAAAAGAACGCAGAAGTTTACAAATATTTAAGACATAACATAAAAATGAATATGATAAATGGCCTTGCATGGGCTATAGGTTTTAATATGGTAAACCCTTTTATTGGAATATATGCCATAAAATTGGGGGCAAATGACTTTCAGGTGTCTCTTTTAAACTCTCTTCCTGCGCTTATGGTGGTAATTGGAGTAATTCCTGTAACTTATTTGATTAACAGCTTAAAGGATGTTCATAAATTTGCTTATACAGTACTGTATATCGCAAGAACTTTTTATTTTTTACTTGCACTTGCTCCATTTTTTAATAAAGATCTCCAACCGTGGGTGGTAGTCGTGTTGGTGGGAGTAATGAATTTACCTTCTATGGCAGTTGGTATGTGTTGGCAGTCTTTTATGAGTGAATTAATTCCTCCAGAATATAGAAGTAAAGTTTTCGCTGACAGGAATTTTTGGACGACAATTGTGGCAACAATTACAGTTTTGGTAACAGGATGGTTGCTTGATAAAATAGTTTTCCCTATTAATTATCAAGTAGTATTTACTGTTGCATTTATTTTCGGATTAATAGAATCTTATTATTTTTCAAGGTTTCATGTGGTAAAAAGGGATTTAGATGAAGCAAAGTCCGGAAGTTTTTATGATGCTTTTAGAAACATGTTTGAGTCTAAGAAATTTATATATTTTAATGTAACTTCTTTTATATATTATTTTGCATGGATGATGGCTTGGCCCATTTTTACCATATATAAGGTAAATTTTTTGCATGCTAACAATGCATGGATGAGTATATTTACTATTGTTTCCTCTATTGGGGCTATTTTGGCTTTTTATAAATGGGCTGACCTGTCCAACAAAAGGGGAAATGGATTTGCTGTTGCAGTAAGTGCATTGCTTCTAGGATTTATTCCCCTTATGTGGGCTACAGCTAAAAACCTTTATGTTGGCGCTATTTTTGATTTTTTAGGGGGTATAGCTGTAGGAGGTTATAACATGTTGCTCTTAAATTGGCTGTTAGAGTTTTTACCTCCTACTTCAGAAAAAATGAGTTACATTGCCGTGTTTACACTAATTACTCAAATTTCCGCTTTTATTGCTCCTATGTTTGGAATGTGGCTTTATACACAAATGGGTTATGTAGATTTTATGATTTTAACAGGTATTGCAAGAATAGTAGTGAGTATTTTGTATTTTTTAGTAGCTAATTATGAAGATGAGATTAAAGAAATTGAGGCAAAACAAGGAGGGAAAGTATGAGATATATTACTGCAGGAGAATCCCATGGAGAAGCTTTAATTGCTATTATTGAAGGCCTTCCATCAAATCTCTTTATTGACGTAGAATTTATAAATAATGAGCTTAAAAGAAGGCAAGGGGGTTATGGAAGAGGGGGAAGAATGGCTATTGAAAAAGATGAAGTACACATCTTGAGTGGAGTAAGACATGGCAAGACTATCGGAGCACCTCTTACATTGGAGATTAAAAATAGAGATTATACAAATTGGAAAGATAAAGAAATTCCGGCTATAACAAGACCACGCCCTGGTCATGCAGACCTTGCTGGTGCTATTAAATACAATCAAAGAGATATTAGAAATATTTTGGAGCGCTCTAGTGCCCGTGAGACCGCAGCAAGAGTGGCTATAGGAAGTGTGGCAAAATTGCTTTTAAAGGAAATAAATGTTTCAGTAAAAAGCAAAGTATTAGAAATTGGTGGTGCAAAAACAGAGGAAGAGTGGATTAAAGTGATTAAAGAGGCAAAGGCTAAAGGCGATACTTTAGGAGGTATAATAGAAATAGTAATTGAAGGGGTGCCTATAGGATTAGGCAGCCATAGTCAATGGGACAGGAAATTAGATGCTCTGCTTTCTTATCACATAATGAGTGTTCAAGCAATTAAAGGAGTAGAATTTGGTTTAGGCTTTGAGGCAGCCAAAAGACCCGGTTCCTTAGTCCATGATGAGATTTATTATGAGGGAGATAGAGGTTTTTACAGAAAGACAAATAATGCAGGAGGAATTGAAGGGGGAATATCTAACGGAAGCCCTATAGTGATAAGAGCCGCCATGAAGCCAATTCCTACTCTTTTAAAACCCCTTACTTCTATTGACATAAATACTAAAGAGGAAGTAAAAGCTGCTTATGAGCGTTCAGATGTCACTGCTGTTGAAGCTGCTGCTTGTGTTTTAGAAGCAGTTTGTGCTTGGGTGATTGCTGATGAAAGCCTTAAAAAGTTTGGTGGGGACTCAATTGATGAGCTAAAAAGAAATTATATTTCTTACTTGGAGTATGTGAGAAATTTTTAAGGCTTAGCAAACATAAAAATAAATATTGACAAAAAAATAAAATAATGATAAACTAAAAAAGCGAATAAGTAGAAGCGCCCGCTTCTCACCTTTCACCGAAGGTGCAAAGGTTTCTTCAAAAGTATTTATCTTTGTTTTATTGTAAAGAAGCGGGTATTTCTATATCCGCTTTTATTTTTTCATATTTTTTAGGAGGTGCGTATTTATTAACAAAGAGCTGCAGGTCAATGAGGAAATAAGGGACAAAGAGGTAAGGCTGATTGACCAAGACGGTAAGCAAATAGGTATAATGTCGGCAAAGGAAGCTTATAAAATTGCTCAAGAGCGACATCTTGATTTGGTTAAAATTGCCCCTCAAGCCAATCCGCCCGTGTGCAAATTGATGGATTTTGGTAAGTATAGGTATGAACTTAGTAAAAGAGAAAAAGAGGCAAAGAAAAAGCAAAAGATTATAAATGTAAAAGAAATAAGGATGTCCCCGACTATTGAAGACCATGACTTTGGTGTAAAGTTAAAAAGTGCTATTAAGTTTTTAAAAGAAGGTAATAAAGTAAAAGTTACTATAAGATTTAGAGGAAGGGAAGCAGCTCACACTTCGCTGGCAGAAGACCTTTTAAAAAGGTTTGCAAATGAGCTCAATGAGTATGGCGTTATAGAAAAAGCTCCTAATATTGAGGGGCGAAATTTAATGATGGTATTAACACCAAAAAGTTAGCAAAAATTACAGAAGGAGGATATATTTATGCCTAAAATGAAAACACATAGAGGAGCAGCAAAAAGGTTTAAAGTGTTAAAGTCAGGAAAAGTTAAAAGGTCGAGAGCTTATAAAAGTCACCTTTTGACACATAAAAATGCAAAAAGAAAAAGAAGATTGAGAAAAGCTACCTATTTGGTAGATGCGGATGCTAAAAATATCAAACGCTTATTACCTTATTCATAATAGATTTAGGAGGTTTTTAAAATGGCTAGAGTAAAATTGGGGAAAGTGACGAGGAGAAGACGCAAGAAAATATTGAAGCTTGCAAAAGGTTATTTTGGAGCTAAGAGCAAGCTTTTTAGAGTTGCCAATCAAGCAGTAATGAAATCTTTAATGTATGCTTATATTGGCAGAAAGTTAAGAAAGAGAGATTTTAGAAAGCTTTGGATAACAAGAATAAATGCTGCTGCAAGAGCCCACGGAATTTCCTACAGTAGGTTTATAAATGGGCTTAAAAAGGCTGGAATAGAAATTAACAGGAAGATGCTTTCAGAAATGGCGATAAACGACGAAAAAGCCTTTGCAGAATTAGTAAATATAGCTAAGCAGCAGTTAAACGCATAAGGCCAGTTTATATGGCCTTTTGCTTTAACTAATTTTATAAAAGAGTGGTTGAAATGTTAATTACAAGTGAAAACAATGACCTTATAAAAAAAATAAAAAAGTTAAAAGATAAAAAGGGCCGATACGAAGAAGGACTGTTTTTTGTAGAGGGTACTACAAGTGTATTGGAGGCTTTAAAAAGTGACTTTGAAATAGAGTACATAGTTATGGGGGAAGGAGTTAAAATAGATATTCCCAAAGGTGGTTTTGAAATTGCACGTACTACTGAAAGAATCTTTAAGAAAATAAGTGATACTGTAACTCCACAAATGGTGATGGCGATTATAAAAATACCAAAATATGAAGAAAATACGTATATAAAAGAAAAGGGTGTATATGTTATAGCAGACAATATTCAAGACCCAGGAAATTTAGGTACTATAATACGTACGGCTGATGCGTTTGGGGTTAGTGCTATTTTTACTATAAACAACTGTGTGGATATTTTTAATCCAAAGGTTTTAAGAGCCTCTATTGGTTCTATTTTTCACATTCCTGTCATAGCTACTACTTCGCAAATTTTGTTAAAACTTAAGCGAAGAGGAATAAAAGTTTTTGCAACTCACTTAAAAGCTCAAAAATTAGTTCATGAATGCAATATTTCGGATAAAGTAGCTTTTGTTTTGGGAAATGAAGCAAAAGGTGTCAGTGTTGTAGATCTGGTTGATGACTTTGTGAAAATACCTATGACAGGGGAGGCAGAGTCTTTAAATGTTTCAATCGCTGCTAGTATATTTTTATACGAATCGCAAAGACAGAGGTTGATAAAAAATAATTAGGATGGTATAATCTTTAAAAAAATATTTCAAAATGCTATGAAGGAGTAAAGTACATTATCGAAAATCACAGGGAGATAACACCGTAGACTGAGAGTGTTATCGTTAGGTAGATAATGGAAAGTTCCCTCCGGAGCAGCGTGCTGAACTAATAGTAGGCATTGCCGGTCATACCGTTATCCAAATGAGTGAGCATTTTTTATAAAATGCTAATTTAGGTGGTACCGCGGATTCTTCGTCCTATTTGACGGAGGATTTTTTATTTTAACTAATACACTAAAAGAGGGGTTGGTTTAAAGATGGAAGAATTGTTGCGCAAACTTTATGAAGATGCACAAAAAGAGATTTTGTCAACTGATAGTTTACAGCAAATTGAAAACTTAAGAGTTAAATACTTAGGTAAAAAAGGCGAATTGACGCAAATTTTAAGGGGAATGGGAAGTTTAAAGCCTGAAGAAAGACCTGTAATTGGTCAAATTGCCAATGAAGTTAGAGAAAAAATTGAGGGTTTACTTACAGAAACAAAAAATAAAATTGCCCAATTAGAAAAAGAAAAGAGGATAAAAAGTGAGTACATAGACATAACTATGCCGGGTAAACCTTATGAGTACGGTCACAAACATCCCATGACACAAGTATTGGATGAAATTAAAAAGATATTTTTAGGATTAGGCTTTTCTATCGCAGAAGGGCCAGAAATAGAGTTTACTTATTACAACTTTGAGGCATTAAATACTCCAGAGGACCATCCAGCTAGAGACTTACAGGATACCTTTTATGTGACTTCTGATATACTTTTGAGGACTCAAACATCTCCGGTACAAGCAAGGACTATGGAGAAAAATAAGCCTCCAATAAGGGTTATATCTCCTGGAAGGGTTTATAGGTCTGATGAGATAGATGCAACTCATTCTCCAGTATTTCATCAGATGGAAGGGCTTGTAGTAGATGAAGGAATAACTATGGGAGATTTAAAAGGAGTTTTAAATATATTTGCGAAGAAATTTTTTGGGGAAGACACTCAAACTAAATTTAGACCTCATTATTTTCCCTTTACAGAACCCAGTGCGGAAATGGACGTGAGCTGTTTTGCTTGTGGTGGAAAAGGCTGTAGAGTTTGTGGTTATACTGGTTGGATTGAAATTTTAGGTGCAGGTATGGTACATCCTAATGTTTTGAGAATGTCTGGTATTGATCCTGAAAAATACAGTGGATTTGCTTTTGGATTGGGTATAGATAGGATTACAATGTTGAAATATGGAATAGAAGATTTGAGACTTCTTTTTGAAAATGATTTAAGGTTTATACAACAGTTTTAAAGGGGTGGTCGTATGTTAGTGTCACTTTCGTGGTTGAAAGAGTTTGTTGACATAGATGAAGATGCGAAAATTATTGCTGAAGGCCTTACTATGTCAGGGTCAAAGGTAGAGACTATAACAAGTTATGGGAAAGAAATTTCAAATGTGGTGGTAGGGAAAATTATTTCATTAGAAAAGCACCCTAATGCTGATAAATTGTTAGTTGGTATTGTAGATGTAGGCACTGAAAAACTACAAATTGTAACCGGAGCACAAAATATTAAAGTGGGGGATTACATACCAGTAGCACTTCATGGTGCGACTCTTCCCGGAGGAGTTGAGATAAAAAGAGGCAAATTAAGAGGAATAGAATCCAATGGCATGATGTGTTCTGCCAAAGAGCTAGGACTCGATGAAAGTATGCTGCCAGAATATCAAAGAAACGGAATTTTTATATTACCACCTTTTCCATTAGGAATGGATATAAATGAAGCTCTTCAGCTAAAAGACGATGTATTGGAATTTGAGATAACGCCCAACAGACCTGATTGTTTGTCAATGGTAGGAATAGCGAGAGAGGTAGCTGCGACTTTTAAGAAAAAATTTAAAAGGCCAGTGGTAGAAGTTAATGAAAGCGAAGAACAAAATCCTGCAAAAGTGACCATTGAGGCTACGGATTTATGCTTTAGATATGTGGCAAGGGTCGTTAAGAATGTGAAGATAGGTCCTTCTCCTATGTGGCTGCAGATGCGTCTTTTAAAAGCTGGAATAAGACCTATAAATAACGTGGTGGATGTTACAAACTATGTGATGTTAGAATTAGGTCAGCCTTTACACGCTTTTGATTTGGACAAAGTTGAAAACAAACATATTATTGTGAGGAGGGCAAAAGAAGGAGAAAAATTAGTTACATTGGATGGAAAAGAAAGAACTTTAGACAGTTCAATGTTGGTTATTGCTGATGAGAAGAAAGCTATAGGTTTGGCAGGTGTAATGGGAGGAGAAAATACGGAGATAACTGACACTACTGTAAATATTTTAATAGAAAGTGCTAATTTTAAAGGAAGCAATATAAGGCATACTTCTAAGATATTGGGGTTAAGAAGTGAAGCTTCTTCAAGATTTGAAAAAGGTTTAGACCCAGAGATTACAGTTTTAGCTTGTGAAAGAGCAGCTCAGCTTATGGAAAAATACTGTGGTGGTACAGTTTTAAAAGGGCTTGTGGACGAGTATCCAAAGCCAATTGAAAAAACAGTTTTAACTGTAAATCCTCACAGGATTAATAGATTTTTAGGCACAGAGCTTCCGACATCTCAAATGATTGAAATATTGGAGTCATTAGAGTTTAAAGTTCTGCAAAAAGGCGATGACCTTGAGATAATAGTTCCGCATTTTCGCAGAGATGTGACAATAGAGGCAGACATTGCAGAAGAAATAGCGAGGTTATTTGGATACAACAACATACAAGATAGCTTAATGAAAAACGCTCAGACGACATTGGGGGCAATGACAAAAGAACAGGAATTAGAGGAAAAAATAAAAGAAGTGCTGTTGGCTTGCGGATTGAATGAAATAGTTACGATATCTTTTATGGGAAGCAAAGACTTAGATAAAATCAATGTGCCTTTAGACAGTCCATTGAGGAAAGCAGTTAAAATTATAAATCCTTTGGGAGAAGACCAAAGCCTTATGAGAACTACTCTACTGCCTTTTATGTTGAATGTAGCTTATACCAACTATAGTAGAAAAGTACAAAATTTTAAAGTTTTTGAAATATCTAAAGTCTTTATGCCAAAAGAATTACCCTTAAAAGAATTACCACAGGAAATAAAGACTGTTGTAATAGGAATGTACGGGAAAGATGTGGATTTTTACTCATTAAAAGGAGTAATAGAAGCACTTTTTGAAGCAATAGGTATAAAAGGAGTAGAATATATAAGGGCAGAAGGTTCTTCCTATCACCCAGGAAGGTCTGCAAAAATTTTCCTAGGCGACGAAACATTAGGTATATTTGGAGAGATACACCCTGATGTTTTGGAAAATTACGACATACCTGTTAGAGTCTACGGTGGAGAAATAAACTTAAATAAAGTGATACAATATGCTAATGTAGAAAAGAGGTACATGCCTCTTCCCAAGTATCCAGCTGTAGAAAGGGATATAGCAGTTTTAGTAGATAGAGATATTTTTGTAAAAGATGTGGAAAAAGTTATACTTGAAACAGGAGGAAAACTTATAGATAAAGTCGAATTGTTTGACGTCTATAAAGGTCCTAACATCCCTGAAGGCAAAAAAAGCGTTGCTTTCTCTATCTGGTATAGGTCTTATGAAAGGACTTTGACAGATGAAGAGGTGAATGTAATTCACAACAACATTGTAGAGGCTCTTGACAAAAAATTAGGAGCCAAATTAAGATAGAAAAGGCTATTTTACAGCCTTTTCTATCTTTTGTCTTAATTAAGAAGGAAATTGCACTTTAATGTAGAAGTAAATAAAATAACAAAAGATTAAGGGGATGTTTTTGTGGAGTTAAATAAGGTTACCGTGATTATCAATGGGAATGAATATATTTTAAAATCTGATTATCCTGAAGAGCATGTAATAAAACTTGCCAATTATGTAGACAATGTAATTAAAGAATTGCTCCAAAACTACGAAAAGTTATCACAAATGCAGCTACTACTTTTGTCGTCTTTAAATATTGCAGATGAACTTTTTATTGCAAAAGAAGAAAATAATGCTATCAAAAAGGAATTGCTTTCTTTAAAAGCAGAATTAGAAGAAAAAAATCGTTATATAAAACAATTAGAGGAGGAGCTTACTAAAACCAAACAACAGCTTTTAGAGACAGAGGAAGAGTTTCGGCAGTTTATAGAAACTTTTGATGAAGAAAAGTAAAGGTGAGAAGAATAAAGCCTAAATTAGAATTTTTACAAGTTGTGGAGATAAACAAAATTTTGGTTTCAAATTTAGGGCTTTATCATATTGCAAAAAATTATGACTTTGAGATATTTATAGATTATCCTTTGAATATTTTTAACAATTTAGCTGTAGATTACTTTAAACCTTGCGCTGTGATTTTATCTTATGAACTTACCTGAAGCAGATTAAAGGTATTGCCAAAAGAAGTTTGATACAATAGAAAAAGGTGAAGAAATGGAGAAAGTTTTAAAAATGCATATTGAAAATTTAAAAGGGAATGAAATTGAAATTTTAGAAGGGAAATATACTAAGGGACATTTTTACAGAGGAGTTTTGCGATGGTGAGAGGGATTAATAGTAGAGCAATAAAAAGTCTTGAATTTGACAAGGTAGTGGAGTTTATTGTTGGCTATTGTGATTCGGATTTAGGCAAACAAAAAGCATTAGATATTGTCATAAAAAAAGACATAGAGGAAATAGAGAGGGAATTAGATTTACTGAATGAGGCAATTAGCTTTATTTCCTCCTATGGAGGTATTTCTTTTGCTTTTGAGGACATAAGGGATTATATAAAAAAAGCACAAATAGATTCCGTGCTTTATAACCAAGAGCTTTTAAAGATAAAGAAATTTCTTAACTTGGTAAGCCAAATAAAAGGCTATTTTAAAAATCTTCAAGAAAGTGATAGATTTGTAAGGTTAAAAGAATATGATAAAAAAGTCTTACCGATAAAAAATTTGGAAAAAAGGATTGAAAATATAATAATTTCAGAAGATGAAATAGCAGATGATGCTTCTCCAATGCTTAAAGCTTTAAGAAGGCAGAAATTGAGCATAAATGAAAAAATAAGGGCGACATTGAATTCAATAATTTCTACACGTCAAAAAGAATTGCAAGAGCCTATTATAACTGTAAGACAGGGAAGATACGTTGTACCTGTAAAACAAGAATATCGCAGCACTTTTAAAGGTATCGTCCACGACCAATCCTCCAGTGGTGCTACTCTTTTTATTGAACCTATGCAAGTGGTTGACCTAAACAACGAATTGAGACAAGTGGAATTAAAAGAGAAGCAGGAGATACAGAGAATACTTTTGGAACTTTCTCAAGAGGTCAAAAAGTATTCACAAATTTTATTTGATGACATTGAAATAGTTTCCGATTTAGATTTTATATTTGCTAAGGCTAAATATTCTTTAAAGCTAAAAGCCGTAAGGCCAGAGCTCAATACAATGGGATATATTAATTTAAAAAAAGCAAGGCATCCTCTCATAAATCAGGAAGTAATTGTCCCTATAGATATATATATAGGAGACCAATTTAATACTTTAGTCATTACTGGCCCTAATACAGGTGGGAAAACTGTAACTTTAAAAACAGTGGGACTTTTAACTTTAATGACAATGGCGGGGCTTAATATTCCTGCGGGAGAAAGGTCACAGGTTTCAATATTTGAGGAAGTTTTTGTGGATATAGGCGATGAACAGAGTATTGAACAAAGCTTAAGCACTTTTTCTTCTCATATGACGAATATTGTAAGTATACTCCAAAAAGTAAACAAAAATTGCCTTGTTTTGTTAGACGAATTAGGAGCAGGTACAGACCCTATAGAAGGTGCCGCTTTGGCTATGAGTATTCTTGATACCTTGCATAAGATTGGTGCGAAGACAATAGCTACTACCCATTATAGTGAGCTAAAACAGTATGCCTTAAAAGTACCAGGCGTAAAAAATGCCAGTGTGGAATTTGATGTTGAAACTTTAAAGCCTACCTATAAACTTATAATAGGCCTTCCTGGCAAAAGCAATGCCTTTGAAATATCTAAAAGATTAGGACTTCCTCAGCAAATAATAGAAAATGCGAGAAAGTATATTTCAGGAGAAGCTTTAAAATTTGAAGACATAATTGCAGACGTCGAAAGTAAAAGAAGGGAATTGGAAAAGGCAAATCAAGAAATAGCTTTTTTAAAGAAAGATGTAGAAATTTTAAAAGAGGAATTAGAAAAAGAAAAGAAAAAATTGCAAAGTGAAAAGGATAAGATATTAAAAGAAGCGAAAGAAAAGGCGAGAAAAATAATACAAGAGGCGAAATTTACTGCCGAGGAAATAATTAAAAAAATAAAAGAGGTAGAAGAAAGCACACAAAATAAAGACAGGATAATACAAGAAGTAAGAGAAGAATTAAAGAAAAATTTAGAAGAATTAGAAGAAGAAGTTTTAAAACCTAAAGAGGCTCACTACAGCAGAATCCCTGATAATTTAAAAGAGGGACAGACAGTCTATATAGTACCTTTGGACCAAAATGGGATTGTACTTTCTCTTCCTGACAAATCGGGAAATGTAGAAATACAGGCAGGAATTTTAAAGATGACAGTTCATATAAGCAATTTAAGGGCAGCAGAGGAGAAAGAAAACGAGGAAGTAAAAAAAGGCTACAGTAAATTTGTACACGAAAAGTCTCAATCTATAAGCACTTCCATAGATGTAAGAGGTAAAAACCTTGACGATGCTTTATTAGAGGTGGAAAAATATATAGACGATGCTTATTTAGCCGGACTTAAGGAGGTGACAATTATTCACGGACGTGGTACAGGGGTGTTAAGGACAGGGATATCACAATTTTTAAGAAACAATAAGCATGTTAAATCTTTTAGATTAGGTAAATACGGTGAAGGAGGAGACGGCGTTACTATAGTAGAATTAGCTGATAAATAGGGGATGGTAAAATGTATTTGGTAAGTGCTTGTCTAGCTGGAGTTAACTGCAAATACGATGGGGGAAACAATGAAAAAAAAGAAATAAAAAGATTAGTAGAAGAAGGGAAGGCTATTTTAGTTTGTCCTGAGCAATTAGGTGGACTTCCAACTCCGCGTCTACCCTCTGAGATAAAAGGTGATAAGGTTTTTAACATTGAAGGAGAAGAGGTTACAGAAAATTTCTATAGAGGAGCCTATGAGACTTTAAAAATAGCTAAAATGTACAAGATAAATGAGGCAATTTTTAAAGCTAAAAGCCCTTCTTGTGGCTGTGGAGAAATTTACGATGGCACTTTTTCTGGAAATTTAATAGATGGAAATGGGATTACCACAAGGATTTTAAAGGAAAATGGGATATCTGTTATGACAGAACATGATTTTTATAAAAAAATAAAAAATGAGTAACCAAAACACCTTCTCTAACATAAAATATAGGGGAGGTGTTTTGCTTGAAAAGGAAAAAATGGGGACTGAGGCGGGTTAATTCGTTTTACATATATTTGATTTACATAGTTGTTTTATTTGTAGTTTTATACTATTTTACAGAATATCGATTAAAACCGGCTATTATAGCAGTAAGTGAAACTTTAGCAAAAGAAACAGCTGTAAATACTATAAATGATGCTATAAATGAAAGAGTGTTAAAAGGAATAGAGTATAAAGATTTAATCTATGTGAGAACTGATAACAATGGCAAGGTATCTATGCTTCAAGCAAATACTATTGAGATGAATCTTTTAGCGGCCAAGATAACAAAAGAAGTCAAGGAAAATTTAAACAATATAGGACCTTTGCATGCCAAAATTCCCTTAGGTTCTGTGTTTTCCAGCGATTTATTTGCAAATGTAGGGCCTAAAATAAAAATTGGGCTTTTGCCTGTGGGAACAGTGGATGTGGATTTTAGTTCAGAGTTTGAACCTGCAGGGATAAATCAGACAAGGCATAGAATATATTTAGACATACAAACTACAATACGCATAATTGCACCTTTAGCATCAGATAAAGTAGCAGTTACACTTCACATGCCAATAGCAGAAAGTATAATAGTAGGAGATGTGCCTGCCAGCTATGTGGATGTAAATGGCGACAAATTTACGATTCCTGTACCTCAATCACCGAATTCAAAAGTAGAAATACAAAAATAGCTATTGAATTTTTAAAAGGATGTGGCATAATAACCGATTAAAGATAAAGATTGCCCGAGAAGGGTATTTTTTTTGTTTTTTCTTTACCTTAGCAATTTTTTCTTTAAAATGCAGGATTTTTTTGTTCTTTGTCGAATTATAAAAGAAGTGAGGCTCAGGAGGTGAAATACATGAGTCTTAACATGGAAGTTGCTTATAAAAAGCGATTAGACAATATCGTAGAAAAAACTATTGAAGTGATTGAAAACAGCAAGGAACAAATTTTTGATATTTTAGAAAAAGTAAAAGAAGAAGCGAGAAAGTTAGAAGGGCAATTAGAAGAGCTAAAAGTCCAAGTTGTAAATGTGATAAAAGAAGTAGAACTGTGTGAGAGAAGAGAAAAAAAGTGCAGGTTAAAGCTGGCATTTGTAAGCAAACAATTTGGCCACCTCTCTGAGCAAGCTATAAAAGAAGCCTATGAAGAGGCAAAAGAAGCACAAATAGAGTTGGCATTAAAAAGACGGGAGGAAAAAGAATTAATTGAAAAAAGGAATGAATTAGAAAGGAAACTTTTAGATACCAAAGCCATTATAAAAAAAGCTGAAAAACTTGCATCACAAATTAATATAGCTCTTAATTATTTAAACAGTGATTTGAAAGAAATGAATATGCGGTTTGAACAGTTAAAGGACAAGCAAGCTTTGAGCGTAAAAATTATTGAGGCTCAAGAAGAAGAAAGAAAAAGAATTGCAAGGGAAATTCACGATGGTCCCGCACAAGCTATGGCAAATGTGCTTTTAAAGTCTGAGCTTTGTGAAAGGTTGATAACTAAAGATGTTGAACAGGCGAAAGTGGAGCTCAAAAATTTAAAGGATATAGTGCAGCAGTCGTTGAAAGAAGTGAGGAAAATAATATACGATTTAAGACCTTCAGCTCTTGACGATTTAGGACTTATTCCTGCTCTTTCAAGGTATATAAAAAATTTTTCAGAAGAAACGGACATTGCTGTTGATTTTACTGTTTTATCAGATTATAAAAGACTCAGTCCTGAGATTGAGATAACCTGTTTTAGGGTTATTCAAGAAGCTCTCACAAATATAAAAAAGCATTCTAAGGCGAAAAATGCCTCTGTTAAATTTGAATTTGGCATGCGATTTATCAGCATAATTATCAAAGACGATGGTATTGGATTTGATAAAGAAAATATTGGGCAAGGATATGGTCTAATGGGCATGAAGGAAAGAGTAGAAATTTTAAATGGCAAATTTGAAATAAGCAGTTTTAAAAATAAAGGGACTCAAATTTATATTTCTATACCTGTAAGGGGTGTTGAGGATGATCAGATTATTAGTGGCTGATGACCATGCCTTGATAAGGAAAGGATTAGTCCAGCTTATAGAAATGGAAAATGATATAAAAGTTATCTCTCAGGCTTCGAATGGGGAAGAGGCTTATAAACTTGCAAAGAAATTTATGCCTGATTTAATACTTATGGATGTGAATATGCCCGTGATGAATGGTATAAAGGCAGCAAAGATGTTAAAAGAAGAAAAACATCCAAGTAAAGTGTTGTTTTTAACTATTTACAATGACAGAGAGTATCTTTTAGAAGCGCTTAAATTAGGAGTAGAAGGTTACATATTAAAGGATGCAGAATATGACGATTTAATAAAAGCGATAAGGACTATTTACAATGGAGGAGTTTATATTCATCCTTCTTTAATGGAAGAAATAGACAACATAAACCATGAAAACTTGAAAAAAGACCTCACACCAAGAGAGATAGAGATTCTTAAACTTATTTCTAAAGGGTATAGCAATAAAGAAATTGCCCAAAAACTATTTTTAAGCGAGAAAACTGTCAAGAACCACGTTTACAATATTTTCAAAAAATTAGATGTGAAGGACAGAACTCAAGCTGCTATTTATATGCTTAAAAATGAGACAATTTTACAAAACTAATCTTTTATAAGGCTAAATTTGACTTTTATACAAAAAAAGCGTATCATATTGTTGATACAGAATGTCATCCATACTAAAAACCACGGGGGGTAATTTCATTGGAAGAAAAAGATTTAAAAGAAATTGAAAAGCGTTTAGGTTACAAAAACGTAGATGCATGGACTAAAATTTCTGATGAGGAAAAAGAAAAAGTTTATCAGTTTGGTGAAGACTACAAAGACTTTATGACAAAATGTAAGACAGAAAGAGAAACGACAGAGAAGATTATAGAAATAGCAGAAAAGAATGGCTTTATCAATATTGAAAAAGTTACAAATTTAAAGCCGGGCAGCAAAGTGTATTACAACAACAAGGGGAAATCAGTGGTTTTAGCTGTAATTGGTAAAGAGTCAATGCAAAAGGGGATAAAGGCGGTAGCATCCCATATTGATTCTCCGAGAATTGACCTAAAGCCTAATCCAATGTATGAAGATGGCGGCTTAGCTTTATTTAAAACCCATTACTATGGCGGTGTTAAAAAATATCAGTGGGTGACAATTCCTTTGGCTCTCCATGGAGTAATTGTCAAAGCAAATGGTGAGAAGATAAACATTGTAGTGGGAGAAGATGAAAATGACCCTGTCCTTTACATAACAGATTTATTGCCTCACTTAGGGAAAGACCAGATGGAAAAAAAAGCAGCAGAAGTGGTTACAGGAGAAGCATTAAATGCTGTAATTGGAAGCATTCCTCTTTCTGAGGAAGTCAGCGTGAAACCTAATATTTTGAAATATTTAAATGAAAAATATGGCATAGTGGAAGAGGACTTTTTAAGTGCTGAGTTAGAATTAGTGCCTGCCTATAAACCTCGCGATATAGGTTTTGACAGAAGTATGATTGGGGCTTATGGTCAAGATGACAGGGTTTGTGCTTATACTTCTTTAAGAGCTATTCTTGAGCTTGAGGTGCCAGAGAGAACGGCTGTTGCGATATTTACTGATAAAGAAGAGATTGGAAGTATGGGCAATACTGGTTTGCAATCAAGATTTTTCGAAAATGCTATTGCAGAAATATTAGAAAAATACGAAGGAAGTACAGATATCAAATTGAGAAAGGTTTTGGCTAATTCTGAACTGTTATCTGCTGATGTAAATGCTGCATTTGATCCTACTTATCCAGAAGTCAGTGAAAAACAAAACACTGCTTATTTAGGGAAAGGTGTATGCATTACTAAATACACTGGTTCAAGAGGAAAAGCAGGGTCAAATGATGCAAATGCTGAGTTTGTCGGAAAAGTGAGAAAACTCTTCAATGAAAATGGAGTAGTATGGCAGACAGGTGAGTTGGGCAAAGTTGACATGGGAGGCGGCGGTACAGTTGCCCAATACGTTGCAAATTATGGCATGGAAGTTTTAGACTGTGGCGTTGCACTTTTAAGCATGCATGCGCCTTATGAGTTATCTTCCAAAGTAGATGTATATATGGCTTATAAGGCCTATAAAGTCTTTATGGAAAAAGATTAAATCCGGGATTTACCCGGATTTCAGACTGTAGACAAACTTTCGTAAAGGAGATATTTTGCAATCGGTGCGACAAGAGAAAAAGAGAGTATTTCGTATACTCTCTCAGACTGTAGACAAACTTTCGCAAAGGAGATATTTTGCAATCGGTGCGACTTGTTACAAAGCGGTAACAAAACTTAGCGAGACTGAGGGTGGAGGCAGGGCCGAAGCCATGGATGGCGAAGGCGGGCACCTGAGGCAAGGAGGCCGATTGTGCCCGGTACCCTGCCGGAGCCCGAAGGTCGAGCTTTAGTTTTGTCGCTTTGGAACATCGGAGCGGACGATGCAAAATATCTCCTTTGAATATTTTTTAACTTTGTCAACAAACTGAAATCCGGGATTTACCCGGATTTAATCTTTTATAAACATTTCTACCACTATTATGCCATTGCCTTCTTTATTTTTTACTATTCCAACTCCAATTTTATTGTAATTAGGATTTAAAATGTTTGCCCTGTGTCCTTCTGAGTTCATTAAAGAATAGTGAGCTTTTATAATATTTGAATTTAAGGCTATATTTTCACCTGCCAAGTAATAATTTATTCCAAATTTTTTCATCATGTCGAAAGGTGAGCCGTAGCTTGGAGAAGTATGAGAGAAATAGTTATTTTCTTTCATGTCTTCTGCTTTTAGTCTGGCAACTTTACAGAGATTTTCATCTATCTGAAGAGGATTTAAGTTACGGCTTATTCTTTCCTGATTTGTTAATTCTATTAAAGTTTTTTCCTCTTGGGAAAGAGAAATATTTGTTGTTTGAAGTGTTACTCCTTTATTTTGCAAAGTAGAATCATTGCTAGTAGTGGTATTAGAAGAATTTGATGGGTTTGATGTTGTTTGTTTAGATGTGACATTGTAAGAAACTGGTTGTTTTATAATTATTAAGTTCTTTGAATTAGAAAATCTTATTGAATTATTTGCTACAGTATTTTTAGTGAAATATCCATAAGAATAAAAAATTGAAGCACTGGCAGGATTTAAAGAAAAAATTATAGTTATTGCTATTAATACTGCTATTATTGATTTTATTTTCATTTTTATTACCTCCTCAAAATCATATATTCTACAAACAGCTGTAAATTCCTTCAAGTAATTTATGGTTAGATAGGAACATTGTATCAACTTTTGCTTTGTTGGAATATACTGATTTTGAGGTGGTATTAGTGAAATATGGATTGATTGTCTTTTACTCTTATCAGCATGGTTTAATGGCAGAAAAAATGTTAAAGAAAAATAATATTCCGGTGGAATTTGTACCAACTCCCAGAAGTATCACGGAAAGCTGCAGCCATTCTCTCAAGTTTGGATTGGAATCTTTGCGAGTAGTACAAAACCTTTTGCAAAGGCTCAACATTCCTTACAAGGGGATATACGAAGTAGAAAGAATTCCTGCAGGATATAAAATAGTCAAAATTATTTAATGTTCATCACTTTTTATAAATATACTTTTTATTTTTTGAAAAGTGCTGACATTTTGTAGATTTTCCAGTTTAGCATTTAAAATTATTATTTGATTTTGTAAGTCTTTTATTTGTTTTTTAAGATTTTCATTTTCTCTTATCAAACTATTTACCATTGTATTGTAATTGTCCGCTTTAAGGGCAATTTTCATTTTTTCATCATTTATTTGTTTTAATAATTCTTGTAAATCGGCTATATTTTTGTTTTTTATTGTAATTTCAACATTTTTTCTGCTTAGTTCTTCTTCTAATCTTGTTTTTTCATTCTTAATAGTTTCCAGTTTTTTTATTAGGATGTTTAAATACTCCTGAACTTCTTTTATATAAAAAGTGAAGTAAGAATCTTTTTCTCCGTTTTTCCTGGTTAATTTGTATTGCAAAGAAGGAATTACTTCTCCGCTATGGTTTATAAATAAATAATTGCTTTGAAATTTGTCTATTGGGCTTTTTAACTTAAAAAAGTTGTATTCAGAAAAAGAAGGAGGAATTTTAAAAGGCTTGCACCAACTATTTCCTCCGTCAGAGGACATGGTGGCAAAAAAGCTATCGTTTTGAAGGTAAGTGCACCATAAAGTATTTTCTAAAAGGGAGATATAGCAATTTTTAATATTTTTTGTAGAATAAGCCAAAGTTATGGGGCTACCCCAACTGCCTTTTGGCCAGCTTCCAGCAGTTTTCTTTCTATATTTTATTTCTTGAATTATATCTTCTTCTACCCATAAAGTATGTACATTTTTTTGAGAATCTACAGTTATTGTAGGATAGAATATTTCTTCTGCTTCTGAAATTAGAAATTTTGGCGACCAGTTATCTTTTACGTAGTAAAGATAATAAAGTTGGTTTTTATTTTTTTCTTTTGTAACATAAATTAAATGAATATTTTCCTCTTCATCAATGAATAAGTCATAAAAAGGAGTAAAGGAAATATTTTTTATATGAGCTATATTATTGCCACTCCAATTTTTAGCCCATTTTTGGTGTATTAAATGGACTTCTCTAGGATTATTAGAATTACTAATTGTAAAAAATATGTGAAGTGTTTTATTTTTTGTTAAAAGGTTAAAATTGCTTATATACGTTTTTTTATCTTTATAGGTGTATAAAGCTTTACCTACCCATCCTTCTTTCTTTTGAATTAAAAAAACTATTTCTCCTTGTGAATTATAGTATATCAGGTTTAGTTTTCCTTCTTCGTCGTAACACGCGTCAAAATCACTTAAACAGTCTTTTACAATGATTTCTTCTGTTGTTTTTCCATTTTCTATAGTGTTCAATAGGATTTTTCTATCTTTAAGATAAAGATACTGTAAAAAATCCTCATCTTTTTTAGTCACAATCTTGTCCATAAATTTCCCTCCCTTTGCTAAAATATATGCATAATGATTATTGAATAGAATTGACATGTTATTGGCATGATGAAAGAAGGATTTTTGAGGTTAAGTGTAGAAATAAATAAAAAGATAAATCAAGCATCAATCCACAAATTAGAAGAGTTGGAAGATGCAATTCATGCTCATCCTACGCTTTCAGAAAGCGTAAAAGAGGCAGCAGAAGATGCATTAGGAATTCCTATAAATAAGGACAAGTTAAAGGAGTGATTATGTTGAGAAAGGGAGAAGTTTTAAAACTGGGAATTGTACCTTATATGGAAGGAAAAGAGATACAGCTTAAAGCCTTTGAAAGAGTTAAAAAGGGCGAGACGGACGGGATTCTTATATTGCTTCAACATCCACCAGTATATACTATAGGAGTTTCAGGTGGTTTTGAGGAAAACATCCTTGTGCCTTTAGAGGAACTTATGAAAAAAGCGGAGCTTTATAAAGTAGAAAGGGGAGGTAAAATAACTTTTCACGGGCCAGGACAAATAGTTGCCTATCCTATATTTAATTTGGCAAAGTGGCAAAAAGATGTTCATCTTTTTGTTTATAAATTAGAAGAGACGATTATAAAACTCCTGGAGGAGTATGGTATAAAAGCGGGAAGGAAGCCTAAATACACCGGAGTATGGATAGGAGATGAAAAGATATGCGCCATAGGTATCGCTGTTAGGCGCTGGATTACTTGGCATGGAATAGCCTTTAATGTAAATACTGAACTTTCATATTTTGGCTTAATAAATGCCTGCGGCATTACTGAGTTTGGAGTTACTTCTATGCAAAAACTTGGAATAAATGAAGACATAGAAAAAGTAAAAGAAAAAATGGTTGATAAATTTAGTGAAGTATTTGGTATACACTTTAATGAGATAACTTTAGATAGATTGGCGGTGATTGATAATGCAAAAGCCTGAATGGCTCAAAGTGAGGCTATTAAACGAAGATTTAAACAGGATGGAAGCTTTTTTAAAAAGTATGTCTTTAAACACAGTTTGTCAAAGTGCCAATTGTCCCAACATGGGGGAATGCTTTGCGAGAAAGACAGCTACTTTTATGATTATGGGAAATATATGTACACGAAACTGTAGGTTTTGTGCGGTAGAAAAAGGCCATCCTCAGCCCCTTGATGAGGATGAACCGAGAAGAGTAGCTGAGGCTGCTCAAAAATTAGGACTAAAGCATGTGGTGGTTACTTGTGTTACAAGAGATGATTTGCCGGATGGTGGGGCATCACATTTTGCAAAGACAATCTATGAACTTAAAAAATTGCCAGGAGTTACAGTCGAGGTACTTGTATCTGATTTCATGGGCAAAGAGGAGTCTATTGCTAAAGTAATAGAAGCCAAGCCAGATATAATAAATCACAATATAGAAACAGTGCCTAGACTTTATTCAAAAGTTAGGCCAAAAGCTGATTATTCAAGGTCTTTAAACCTTTTAAAAAAGTCAAAAGAACTAGACCCCTATATTCTTACTAAGTCAGGAATTATGGTGGGGCTTGGGGAAACAGAAGAAGAGGTTATACAAGTTATGAAAGACTTAAGAAGTGTTGATTGTGACATGATGACTATAGGACAGTATCTAAGACCTTCAGTAAAACATATAGAAGTAGCAGAATATGTTACTCCACAGCAATTTGAGAGATATGAAGAGATAGGATATGAATTAGGTTTTAAATACGTAGCTTCTGGTCCCTTAGTCAGAAGTTCTTATCATGCTGATGAGGGACTGAAGGTGACAAAGGCTTAGTTTTTAAGCCTTTGTTTTTGCTTGAGGAGAATTTTAAAATGTTTTAAGGGGGAGTATCATGAAAGATTTTATATCTTTTATGGAGAGGGCTTGGTGGAGATACGTTAATGATGGGGTATTTACTGAAGGTGTTAAAGAAGAGGTCAGAGAGTCATGGGAGCTTTGCAAGTTCTACGGTGTAGATCCTTTTGGAGGCGTTGGAGAAATATTAGATGAAGATAACATGAAAATAAGGTTGAGGCAAAATGAGGATTTAATATCTGTTGCACATCCTATTATGGAAAATGTATATAAACAAGTAACTGGCTCAGGTTTTTTGTTTGTCTTGGTGGACAGGGACGGTTATCTTATTGACAGAATTGGCGATGATAGTATAATGGGAGAGACGAGAAAATTAAACTTTGTTGAAGGGGCTTTATGGACAGAAGAGGCGGTGGGGACTAATGCGATTGCTTTGGCTTTAAGACTTAATAAACCTATACAACTGGTGGGAGCCGAACATTATTGCATTACCCATCACATAGCCACATGTTCTGCAGCACCTATTCATGATGAAAACGGCAATATTATAGGATGCCTTGATATGACTGGATTAAAAGAAGACGCACATCCACATAATTTAGGTATTGTACTTGCTGTAGCTTGTTCTATTGAAAAGCAACTTGCGCTTATCAAATCTCATAAACTTATAGACGCTACTTTTGATTCTATTCACGAAGGCATGCTTATAATGGACCATAATTTTGTTGTTCAGAGGGTTAATGAAATAGCATTAAAGATATTAAATATTTCAAAGAAGGAAATTATAGGCATGCATATACAGTCCATACTTGAAGATGTGGATATAATTGAGGATATATTAAGTCAGACAGAACCCTATTACGATGTTGAATGTGTTTTTTATGGTCGTAACCAAAAAATACCATGTCGTATAAATGCTGTTCCTATAGTAGCTAACAGAAAAATTATAGGTACTGTTATAACTTTTAGAGAAGAGAAATATGTTCGTAATGTTGTTAATAAATTAGCAGGATTTAAAGCGAGTTATACATTTGAAGATATAATCACAAATGATGAAAATATGAAAAAAATCATAGAAACTGCTAAAAAAGCTGCGAGGAGTGATTGCAATATCCTTATAGAGGGTGAAAGTGGAACAGGTAAAGAACTTTTTGCGCAAGCAATACATAACTATAGTAAACGTTCAAAAGGGCCATTTATTGCAGTAAACTGTGCTTCTATACCACGAGAATTAGTAGAAAGTGAGCTTTTTGGGTACGAAAGAGGAGCGTTTACTGGGGCAAATAAAGAAGGTAAACCTGGTAAATTTGAACTTGCTGACAATGGAACGATATTTTTAGATGAAATTGGAGAGTTGCCCTATGAGGTGCAATCTAAACTTTTAAGAGTGCTGGATAACCATAAAATTGTAAGGGTAGGCGGTACTGAGGAAAAGAAATTGAATGTAAGGGTTATTGCGGCAACTAATAGGAATTTAAGTGAAGAAGTGAATAAAAAGAATTTTAGAAATGATTTATATTATAGGATAAATGTCATAAAAATAAACATCCCTCCTTTAAGAGAGAGAAAAGGAGACGTTGAACTTCTTGCTAAAGTGTTTGTAGAACGACTTAATAGATATAATGCTTTAAGCGTTTCAGATTATAAGGTTTTAAGCGAATCGTTTATAGAACGATTGATGAATTACAACTGGCCAGGAAATGTTCGAGAGTTACAAAATGTTATCGACAGGGCGTATTACCTTACGGAAGGCAAAGTAATTATCGAAGAGTATTTCCCTGAAAATATAAGTGAAAATAGTAATGCACAACAGGAAAATAATACTACAGTCTTTCCAATTGAAGTTATTGAAGAAAAAAACATAAGAGAAGCACTAAAAATAGCCAAGGGTAATATATTGAAGGCAGCTGAAATGTTAAATTTGAGTAGAGCTACTATTTATAGAAAGATAAAAAAATACAATATAAGTGTAAAGGAATTGCTGTCTCAAATTGAGACTAAATAAAAGGAATCTCAAAATGAGACAAATGATTTTGTATAAATATGAGATTGATAATTTATTAACCCTTAATTTAAGGGGTTTTTTATTTTGGCATGAAATTTGAATATTAATTTTAATAGCATTGTTTTTGATAAAAAATTTTAAGAAATGGAGGCGGTACTTATTAAAAGGTTTATAGTCGAGTTTGGATATGGAGTAGATTTACACGGTCAAGATGTCAATAAAGCTGCTCAAAAGGCAGTAAAAGATGCGATATCTCATAGTTGTCTATGTGGACTTACGGAAATATTGGGTGTTGACTTAAATGAGATAGTTGTAGAGGCTACAGTGGCAGTATCAAGGCCAGAAGAAATTGAAGAAGAAGGAATAAAGGCTGTACTTCCCATTGGGGAAAAATATGTAAAAGCAATAAAAGGGGGGATGAGGGTAGCAGGAATAAAAGAGCCGGAATTTGGAGACAAAGATGACACCATTGAAGTTGCAGTGGCTTGCATAACGGTAAATATAAAATGAGGAGGAGATGAATAGTTATGGAAATTTCAAGAGATGTTCTTCTTGATATGTACACCAGAATGGTTAAAATCAGGAAGTTTGAAGAAAAAGTCGCGGAACTATTTGCTCAGGGGAAGGTTTTAGGTTTTGTACATTTATACATTGGTGAAGAGGCTACAGCTGTCGGTGTATGCGAAAATTTAGAGGATAAAGACTATATTACCAGTACTCACAGAGGTCATGGTCATTTAATAGCAAAAGGTGGCGATCTAAAATATATGATGGCCGAATTATATGGCAAAGAAACGGGATACTGTAAAGGGAAAGGCGGATCTATGCATATAGCGGATGCCACTAAAGGAATTTTAGGAGCTAATGGTATTGTAGGTGGAGGTTTTCCTATTGCAGCGGGTGCAGCTCTTTCCGCTAAAATGAGAGGAACTGATCAGGTGGCAGTATGTTTCTTTGGTGATGGCGCCTCCAACCAGAGTACTTTTCACGAGGCGTTGAATATAGCCTCTATATGGAAGTTACCAGTAGTGTTTGTCTGTGAAAACAACCTTTATGGTATACTATGAGGCAGGATAAGCACCAAGCTATCAAAGATGTAGCTGACAGAGCTATTGGTTATGGTATTCCTGGGGTTACGGTGGATGGAAACGATGTATTGGCAGTGTATGAAGTAGCAAAAGAAGCTATAAACAGGGCTAGAAGTGGAGCCGGTCCGACTTTAGTTGAATGTAAAACGTATAGATATAGAGGGCATTTTGAAGGGGATCCTACTATTTATAGGTCTAAAGAAGAAGTGGAAGAATGGTTGGCAAAAGATCCAATACTTCGATTAAGTAAACATATACTCGACAATGATGTGGCAACTGAGAAAGAATTAAAAGATATAGAGGCAAGGATAGTTGAAGAGGTAGAAGAAGCGGTAAGGTTTGCTGAAGAAAGCCCATATCCAAAAGAAGAGGCAGCGGTAGAGGATGTTTATACAGATATAGTAGAGGAGGTAAGGGTAAGATGAGGAATATGACGTATGCAGAGGCTTTAAGAGAAGCTATTTTAAATGAGATGAGAAGAGACCCGGCAGTGTTTTTATTAGGAGAAGATATTGGGAGATTTGGAGGGACTTTTGGCGTAACTCGCGGCTTGATAGATGAATTTGGAGAGGACAGAGTAAGAGATACTCCTATTTCAGAAACAGCAATTACAGGTGTTTCGATAGGAGCTGCAGCTACTGGCATGCGACCTGTTGCTGAGCTTATGTTTATGGATTTTGTAACAGTGGCAATGGACCAGCTTGTCAATCAGGCTGCAAAAATGAGGTATATGTTTGGCGGGAAAATCACAATACCTATGGTTTTAAGAATGCCAGCCGGTGCAGGAATACAAGCAGCAGCTCAGCATTCACAAAGCCTTGAAGCGTGGTTTACTCATGTGCCGGGATTAAAGGTGGTTTATCCTTCTACTCCTAAAGATGCTTTAGGTCTAATGATATCTGCAATACGTGATGACAACCCGGTGGTTTTTGTGGAACATAAAGTTTTGTACAGTATGAAAGGGGATGTTCCTGATACTAATGAACCCATACCTCTTGGAGTAGCAGATATCAAAAGAGAAGGCAGCGACGTTACCGTAGTTGCAACAGGTCTCATGGTCCATAAAGCGTTAAAAGCAGCAGAAATATTCTCAAAAGAGGGTATAGAAGTGGAAGTAATAGACCCGAGGACTTTGTTCCCTCTTGACAAAGAAAAAATTTTTAATTCCCTAAAAAAGACTCACAAGATAGTAATAGTTACAGAAGAAGTTAAGAGGGGTAGCTGGGGCGGTGAGTTAGCAGCATTGATAGCTGAAGAAATGTTTGATTATCTAGATGCACAGATAGTACGCATTGGAGCTTTAAATACACCAATTCCATTTACGACGGTTCTTGAGAATGTTGTAATCCCTAATGAAGAAGATATAATAAAGGCGGTAAGGGCAATAGCATAGGACGTAAAGCATTCTGTTTGATAAATATAGGGAGGCAGACATGAAAACCATAGGGATAATTGCAAATCCGTCATCGGGGAAAGATATAAGGCGATTGGTTGCACATGCGACGGTAATTGATAATTATGAAAAGGTAAACATAGTTGAAAGAATTATATTGGCTGCTCAAAAATTTGGTACTGAGAAAATATATATAATGCCTGACACTTATGAAATTGGATATAAAGCCAAAAATAACTTAATTTATTTAAAACAATTGGGAATAGATGTGGAGATACTTGATATGACTATAACTGGTAGTTTTGCAGATACAATGGTAGCTACGAAAATAATGGAACAATTTGGTGTGGGATGCATTGTTTCATTAGGGGGGGATGGAACCAACAGAGTTATTGCAAAAGAGATTAACGAGACACCACTTTTGCCAATTTCGACAGGTACCAATAATGTATATCCTATGATGTTGGAAGGAACTATAGCTGGCATTGTAGCTTCTGTAGTATCTTCTGGTAAATTTGACAAAGAGATATTGTGTAAAAGAGATAAAAGATTAGAAATATACAAAAACGGTAAGTTAATGGACATTGCTTTGATAGATGCTGTAATCTCTAAAGAGAACTTTACAGGTACTAAGGCAATTTGGGATATATCGACAATAACTGATATTTTTGTTACAAGGGCTCACCCTAATAACATCGGCTTTTCTTCTGTAGCTGGTTTTAAAACAACATTGTCAGAAGATGAGGATGGAGGTATATATGTAAAAATAGGGGAAAGCCCGGAGTCGGTCATGGCGCCTATAGCTCCGGGCGTCGTTGAAAAAGTAGGGATAATTGATTGTAAAAGATTGAACATGGATACAGATTATTCTTATGAGGTGATGGAAAAAGGTACTATTGCGTTGGATGGAGAAAGAGAAGTGATAATAAAAGAAGGTGATATATTAATTTTTAGAATATCGCGGAATGGACCTTATCGAGTTAATGTAACAAAAACGCTTGAAATTGCACAGCAAATAGGATTTTTTGTAAAGAGGTGATTTTATGCCGGTAAATGTAGTGATGCCTAAATTGGGACTTACAATGAAAGAAGGCAGAGTAGATAGATGGCTTAAAAAAGTTGGTGATATTGTAAAAAAAGGAGAAGAGATTGTCGAGGTTTCTACAGATAAGATTACCAATGTTGTAGAATCTCCAGCGGATGGAATTTTGGCGAAGATCTTAGTAAATGAAGGAGAAATTGTACCAGTAGCTACTCCTATTGGAATAATTACAGCTGAAGGGGAAAAGTTAGAAGAAGTAGGAAAAAGTGAGGAAAAGTTTATAAAAGCTACTCCAGTAGCAAAAAGGTTGGCGAAGGAGAATAACATAGACCTTTCTTTAATAACTGGAACAGGACCAGGTGGAAGGATTACTGAAGAAGACGTAAAAAAGTTTATTTCTGAGCAAAAAGTAAAAGCAGAAGAAGAGGGACCAAAAAAAGAAGTAGCAGTAATAGAAGGACAAGCATTGGAAAAAGTTGAAAGAATGCCAATGGACAATATTCGCAAAACCATAAGTCAAAGGATGAAAAAAAGCTGGTCAGAAATTCCTCATGTTACAGAAGATATTAAAGTGGATGTCACAGAACTGGTTAACTTAAGAGAAAATTTAAATCATATTAGCGATAATAAATTTACTTATACCGATTTAATTGCAAAAGCATGTGTAATAGCTATAAAGAAAAATCCTGTAGTTAACTGGTCTATAGAAGGAGAATATATAATTAAAAATAGCAGTATAAATCTCGGAATTGCAGTGGCTTTAGATAATGGTTTAATAGTTCCTGTAGTGAAAGAGGCGGACAAAAAGAGTCTATTAGAATTGTCAAAAAATATAAAAGAATTAAGTGAAAGAGCGAGAAATAATAAGCTTACTCCAGACGAAATAATCGGAAGTACATTTACTATCACTAACCTTGGAATGTATGAAATAGATAGTTTCACGCCTATTATAAATCCGCCCGAAAGTGCTATATTGGGTGTCAACAAAATATATAAAGAACCAGTTGTTCTAGACGACAATATTGTTATAAGGCATATTATGAAACTTAGCCTTTCTTTTGACCATCGATTAATAGATGGGGCTACCGCTGCTAAATTTTTGCTTGACTTAAAGAAAACATTAGAGAATCCACTATCTTTACTTATTTAAATTAAAATTTTAAATAAAGCAAGCTGATGTTGAAAATAAAGTTATATTTTCACATTGGCTTGTTTTATTTGATACTGAAATAAATAACAAATACGTTGAGTTGATTCGACTTTTTGAAATTTTTTGATATTACATGAATTTATGATATAATAAAATCAATACATAAGGAGAGGGGATGTTAGTTATGCCTGAGTTTGGAACTCCTTTTTCTGGACTCACTGAAAAAAGAAAGGTCACCCATGAAGAGTTGGTACGAGCTATACGCTTTATGGTGGCGGCAGAGTATGAAGCAATTCAACTTTATACTCAGTTGGCAGAAGCTACTGATAATGAATTAGCAAAAGCAGTTTTAATGGACATAGCAGATGAGGAAAAAGTGCATGCGGGAGAGTTTTTGAGGCTTTTGAAAGAACTAGCTCCTGATGAGGAAAAATTTTACGAAGAAGGGGCAAAAGAAGTAGAAGAAATGGTATAGCATAATTTTAACCTTTTAATGGGCCTTATAGTATATAATAAAAATAAAACTAAGCCCAAGGATTTTCCTGAGGTTTTTTAACTTTGTCAACAGTCTGAGACCTCGCTTTGATGAGGTCTCAGTTTGTTGAAAAAGTTAAAAAATATTCAAAGGAGATATTATATGACTTATTCATTAGATGAAGAGGAAAATATTCATTTAATTCTATGTTACAAAAGAAAAATAAAAACCAACTTTATTATCTACTACGCCGTAAAGATAACTGGTCGCCAAAATTTCTAATTTCAGAAGTAGAAGAAATATTCTTATCCTACACAACCGTAGATTCTCAAAAAATGTACATACTTAGCAGAAGAAGATATAATTCAAGAAATAAAATATAGAAAGAAAACTGCTGGAAGCTGGCCAAAAGGCAGTTGGGGTAGCCCCATAACTTTGGCTTATTCTACAAAAATATTAAAATTTGTTATATATCTCCCTTTTAGAAAATACTTTTATGGTATCTCTTACCTTCAAAACGATAGCTTTTGCCACCATGTCCTCTGACGGAGGAAATAGTTGGTGCAAGCCTTTAAAATTCCTCCTTCTTTTTTCTGAATACAACTTTTTTTAAGTTAAAAGCCCAATAGACAAATTTCAAAGCAATTATTTATTTATAAACCATATGGAGAAGTACCTTCTTTACAAATAAATTAACCAGGAAAACGGAGAAAAGATTCTTATCACTTTTTATATAAAAGAAGTTCAGAGTATTTAAACATCCTAATAAAAACTGGAAACTATTAAGAATGCAAAGGAAAAACAAGATTAGAAGAAGAACTAAGCAGAAAAATGTTGAAATTACAATAAACAAAAATATAGTCAGATTTACAAGAATTATTAAAACAAATAAATGATGAAAAATGCATAGGAATTGACTCTTTGCAAATTTTGTGGCAAAGTTAATATATAAGGAATTAAATTTGTAAAGGGTGTGTTGTAAATGGGCGATAATTTGAGAAATGATATTTTGATGAGATTAAAGACGATAAAAGGGCACATAGCAGGGATAGAAAAAATGGTAGAAGAGTCAAAAAGTTGTGAGGAAATTTTATTGCAGATAGCAGCTGTAAAAGCTTCTTTAGAAAAAGTGGGCATGTCTATAATACAAGAGCATGCTAATGAATGTATATTAGCAAGTGAAGATGGAAAGGTTACCTATGAAGAAGTACAGCGAATTATTAATTTGTTAATCAAGTTTGCAAAATAGATAAAAGGGATGATGTCTATGGAAGTATACCTTGACAACAGTGCTACTACACGAGTTAGGAAAGAAGTTATAGAGAAAATGGTAGAGGTTTTAGAAAATGAATATGGCAATCCTTCTTCGTTACATCTGAAAGGGTATCAGGCTGAAAAATTGATGAAGGAAGCAAGAGAAAATGTTGCTAAACTAATTAACGGAGATATTGATGGGATTGTTTTTACTTCTGGTGGTACAGAATCAAACAATCTTGCTTTAATTGGAGTAGCGGAGAGTTTGAGAAAAAAGGGTAATCATATAATTTCTTCCGCTATTGAACATCCCTCTGTACTTAATGTGCTAAAATATTTAGAGGAAAATGGCTTTGAAGTAATCTATTTAGCTGTGGATAAAACAGGAAAAGTAGATGTAAAAGACTTAAAAAGAGCTATAACTGACAAAACGATTCTCATTTCAATTATGGCTGTTAACAATGAAATAGGTACGATTGAGCCAATAGAGGAAATAGGTGAAATAGCAAAGGAAAGAGGTATAATTTTTCATGTTGATGCTATACAGGCAGTGGGAAAAATAAATATAGATGTAAAAAAGCAAAATTTAGATATGATTTCTTTAAGCAGTCATAAAATACACGGCCCTAAAGGTGTAGGAGCCTTATATATTGATAAATCAGTAAAGATTAGGCCAATAATTTTTGGAGGGGGACAAGAAAAAAATTTAAGGTCTGGGACAGAAAATATGCCAGGAATTGTGGGATTTGGTGTGGCTAGCAAATTAGCCAAAGAAAATTTCCACGGTAATGTAAGCAAATTAATGACCTTAAAGAAGCAACTTTATCAAGGCATAGTTTCTGAAATAAAAGATGTTCATTTAAACGGACCAAGTGTTGAAGAGGGAGCACCACATATACTCAATATTTCTTTTGCCGGTGTGAGGGGAGAGGTGCTTTTACACGCTCTTGAAGAAAAGGGCATATATGTTTCTACGGGATCGGCTTGTTCTTCCAAAAAGAAAGGACAAAGTCATGTTTTAAAAGCGATAGGTCTTAAAGAGGACCTTATTGAAAGTGCTATAAGATTTTCCATTGGGATTTTTAATACAGAAGAAGAAATTGACTATACTATATCGGTGTTAAAAGAAAAAGTGAATTTTTTAAGAAAGTATAAACGGAGGTAAAATATGCAAGACATATTATTGATTAAATATGGAGAATTAGCTTTAAAAGGAGATAATAGGTCTTTTTTTGAAAATAAATTGATAAAAAATATAAAACATGCTCTTTCTGACTTTAAGGAAGTTAAAGTTGAAAAAACTCATGGCAGAATTTATGTAGAATGTGATGGAGATATTGAAGAGGTAATAGAAAGATTAAAAAAAGTCTTTGGTATTGTAGGAATAACAAAAGCTAAAAGAACCAATTTAAACTTGGAGGAAATATTTAAAGCTGCAGTAGAACTTATGAAAGGACACGAAGGAAAGACTTTTAAAGTAGAGACTAAAAGGCCAAATAAGTCTTTTCCTTATAACAGCATGGAGGTCAGCCGCAGAGTAGGAGCAGCAGTATTGAAAAATATCAAAAACTCAAAAGTAGATGTCCATAATCCTGATGTGCTTTTAAATGTAGAGATAAGAGAAATGGCTTTTGTATACGCGGGAGTGATTGAGGGAATAGGAGGCCTTCCTCTTGGGACAAACGGTAAAGCAACTGTACTTTTGTCAGGAGGGATTGACAGCCCTGTAGCTGCTTGGATGATGATGAAAAGAGGCGTAGAAATAGAAGCGGTTTATTTTCACAGTCCTCCTTATACCTCTGAAAGAGCTAAAGACAAGGTTGTAGATTTGTGCGAAGTCCTTTCTCAGTATGGCCAAAAAATAAAATTACATGTAGTGCATTTTACTGATTTGCAATTAGAAATTTATGAAAAGTGTCCACCAAGATTTACTACTATAATCATGAGAAGGATGATGATGAAGATAGCAGAAAAAATTGCTCAAAAGAATGGTTCTATGGCTCTAATCACTGGGGAAAGTTTAGGACAAGTTGCAAGTCAAACGATTGAAAGTTTATATGTAACCAATGCTTCTGTGTCCATGCCAATATTTAGGCCTCTCATTGGAATGGATAAGACAGAGATTATAGATTTAGCTCAAAAGATTGGCACTTTTGAAATCTCTATAAGACCGTATGAAGACTGCTGCACTATTTTTGTGCCAAAGCATCCTACTACAAAGCCTAAGTTAGACAAAGTAATAGAAGCAGAACAAAAAATGGAGTATCAAAAATATATTGATGATTTAAAGAAGATAAGAAGTTTAAGCCAAGCAGCTACGCTTGGCTGAGACTGTAGACAAATTTCTGTAGCTGGCGATTTTTGCACCAGGCAATTTGTTACAAAAGCGGTATCAAACTGGTGTTAACTGAGGGTGGAGGCAGGCCGTAGCCATGGATGGCGAAGGCGGGCACCTGAGGCAAGAGGCCGGATTGTGCCCGGTACCTCTGCCGGAGCCCGAAGGTCGAGCTTTAGTTTTGTCGCTTTGGAACATCGGAGCGACGATGCAAAATATCTCCCGAATATTTTTTAACTCCTAGGTGCCCACAAACTGAGCCAAGCAGCTATGCTTGGCTTATTTTTAATTCTTAAAAATTAATTTTAAAGAATAACCTTAAAATAATTTAAAATCTTTATTGACATTTTCAAAAATAAATGCTATAATAAAAACAAGATGACGAATGTGAGCAGGCTTTTTATAATAAACTTGCCTTTTAAGAGGTGATATTAATGAATGAAGTAATAGGTAGATGTCCAGTTTGCAGTGAAAAAATGGTGGTAACAAGGCTGGAATGTCCTCAATGTGGAACAGCAATTGAAGGTAAATTTGAACTTTGTAAATTTTGCTATTTGTCAAAAGAGCAAAGAGATTTTTTGGAACTTTTCATACGGACGAGGGGAAATATAAGGGAAATGGAAAAAGAATTAGGCTTATCTTATCCTACAATTAGAAATAAATTGGACAATTTGATTGCTGCTTTGGGATATGAAGTTGAAAGAAGGCCTACAGTAGACAAAAAAGAAGTCCTGAAGAAGTTAGAAAGTGGTGAAATAACTGTTCAAGAAGCTTTGAAACTTTTAAAAGAATAGTAAGGATTAGGGGGCAAGCTCTATGAATGAAGAAAAAGAATTGATTTTAAAAATGCTAGAGGAGGGTAAGATAACAGCAGAGGAAGCGGCTCAATTGCTTGAAGCGATAGAGGGAGAAGAATTTTTTTATGAAAAAGAATTAGAGGAGGTAGAAGAGAAAGAGAAGGCAAATAAAAGAGAGCAAAGTTTTTCAAAGCTAGAAGAAATTCCTTTTAAAATAGAAAAGAAAATTGATAAGGCAATCTCTACAGTAAGAGAGAAAGAAAGAGAAATTTCTACTTTTGAGAGGACAGTTGACCGGCTGCTGGATACTTTTTTAGGAATATCCTTAGGAAAGACAATTGAAAAAGAATTTCGATGCGATAGTGTAGCGGAAAATACTAATATAAGAATAGAAGGGAGAAATGGAGAAATTTATATTGAAACGTGGGAAGAAGAGTATGCTTCTATTATCACGAAATATGTAGTTCCCAGAAATGGAGAAGAAGAAATTATATACAATTGCCAAAATGGAATATTAGAAGTAAAGAAGACTCCAAAGATAAAGGCTTTGAGTATTAAAATGTATCTTCCTAAGGTTAAATATAAAAATATAATACTTTCTACTACAAATGGAAGAATTTTAGTAAAAGGTATTGAAGGAGAAAGTTTGCAGGCTTACACTACCAATGGAAGCATTTACTTAGAAGAGATAAAGTTTTTTCAAATAGAGAACCACACTACAAATGCGAAGATAGAGGTGGAGGATGCTACTTGTGAAAGGGTTGTTTGTCGCACTTCTAATGGCAGTATAGCTGTAGAGGACAGTACTTTCAACAATGCAGATTTAAACACAATAAATGGTAAAATTATTGTAGAGGATTTTAAAGTCAATTCAAGCAATTCTTCCCTAAAGGCAAGTACCACTAATGGCAGTATCGAAATGGAAATTGCTGATGGAAAGGTTGGCGTTTATTTTGATTTGAGCACAGTAAATGGCAAGTGTCAAGTGAAATTGCCAAGTATGTTTTATGAGGTAAGAGGAGCTACTCATCTTAAAGGGAAAACCCAAGACTATGAAAGGGCTTATAATAAAATAAATATAGTAGCTCGTACTGTCAATGGGAATGTTCATTTAGAGTGAGGGGGTATTTTTATGGAAGAAGAAAAAATGAGAATTTTAAAGATGTTAGAAGAGGGCAAAATAACAGCTGAAGAAGCGGCTGAGCTATTGAAAGCTATTGATGGTAATGGGGGAGAAGAAATAAGTTCCAAAACAAGTCAAAAAAATAAATTCAAATGGATGAAGATAAAGGTATATGACATAGTTAACAATAGATTAAAGGTGAATCTTGCAATACCATATAGTCTTGTCAACTTGGGAATGAAAATAGGAGGAAAATTTATTCCTTCTGAAGTTACAAATGCAGGTATAAATTTAGAAGAAATTCTTGAGGCGCTAGAAAAAGGAGAAACAGGGAAAATAATAGATGTATATGATGAAGAAGATGGGGAACATGTAGAAATAAGTCTGGAGTAACGTATAAAAATCGCCATAAAAGGCGATTTTTATACGTTAAATCTGAAGACTACAACATCCCCCTCCTGCATCACATAATCTTTTCCTTCCAGTCTCATAAGTCCCATTTCTCTTGCTGCTGCCTGTGAACCAGCTTTTACCAAATCTTCATACGAGATCACTTCTGCCCTTATAAATCCTTTTTCAAAATCTGAATGAATTTTTCCTGCTGCTTGAGGTGCTTTTGTGCCTTTTTTTATTGTCCAAGCGTGAACTTCTTTTGGTCCCGCGGTGAAAAAGGTTATAAGTCCAAGGAGAGAGTAACCATGCCTTATTATGTTGTTAAGGCCAGGTTCGGCAAGGCCGTATTCTCTCAAAAGCTCATCTATTTCTTCATCACTTAAAGAAGCTAATTCTTCTTCAATTTTTGCGCTTATAACCAAAACTTGAGAATTTTCTTTTTCAGCATATTCTTTTAGTTGCTTAACATATTGATTGTCTTCTCCGGAAATTAAATCTTCTTCTGATATATTTGCAACATACATAACAGGTTTATAGGTAAGCAACATAAGTTGACTTACAAAACTTTTTTCTTCTTCAGTAAATTGAAGAGCCCTTACAGGCTTTCCTTCATCTAATCCTTTTTTTATTTTTTCAAGTACTTCCACTTCAAAGGCTGCTTTTTTATCATTTCGCGCAAGTTTTGATGTTTTTTGAAGACGCCTTTCAATAACTTCCATGTCAGCAAGTATAAGCTCTAAAGTTATTATTTCAACATCTCTTATGGGATCAATACTTCCTTCTACATGGACAATGTTGCTATCTTCAAAGCATCTTACCACGTTTAATATAGCATCAACTTCCCTAATATGAGAAAGAAATTTATTTCCTAAACCCTCACCTTTGCTTGCACCTTTTGTCAGCCCTGCTATGTCAACAAATTTTATAGTTGCAGGTATGATTTTTTGGGGATTTTCAATTTTTGACAAAAAATCTAACCTTTCATCAGGCACAGATACAATTCCGACATTTGGCTCAATAGTGCAAAAGGGGTAATTTGCACATTCTGCACCTGCTTTTGTAATTGCGTTAAACAAAGTGCTTTTACCGACGTTAGGTAGTCCAACAATTCCTATTTCCATTTCATCTTCCCTCCAATAGTTTTACATATGCATTATATATTACTCACAAAATTTTTTCAAATGTTTTTCGTAAAAATTCCATAATTTAGCATAATACTTTTTAATAAAAGTGCAAAAATATATTTTGAGGAGGTGCATAGCTTTGAAAAAAATAAAAAGTATAATTACAATAATGCTTATTGGGATAATGATAATGGTTTCAATGGCAGGATGCAAAACTGCGACTAAAAAGCCTACTCCTGCACGTTATACACCAGCCCCTACAAGGACTACTCCTGCGCCTTCTAAGACAGCCCCAGGATATACTACACCTGCACCGACAACACCTACACCTGCTCCAACTGCTGTAAGAAAACCGACACCTGAGAGTGTAAGGGCTTCTAAGATAGCTTCAAATGTTGCCAAAATACCAGAAGTAAACAAGGCTACAGTGGTAATTTCAGGGACAAATGCTATTGTAGGTGTGGATATGAAGGCAAGGGTACAAGGCGCTCATGAAACTGATGTGAAAAAGAAAATAGAAAAAACAGTAAAAGACACAGATAAGTCTATAAAAAGAGTTTATATAACTGCTGACCCAGATTTGTACAAGAGAATAGATAATATTGCTAAGGGTATTTCAGAGGGAAGACCAGTTTCTGAATTTGCAAAACAGATATCAGAAATTATTAAGCGCATAACGCCTGGCATGTAAAAAACCTGGGGTTTTTCCCCGGGTTTATGTATTATTGACTTTGTGATACAATTATCATATAATCAAAAAATAATTGGATTATTTTAGAAGGAGTTGATTCCATGGAATTAATTGAGAAACAATTAAACAACGGAATAAATTTGTACATAGATACTACAGACAAATTTAAAACAGTGACAATTAATCTTTATATCCACAATCAATTAGGAAAAGAGGCTACAAAATACGCTTTGCTGCCTGCTGTTTTAAAAAGGGGTACTTCTAGTATTAAAACCTATAAAGAAATGGTGAAGTTTTTAGAAAACTTATACGGCACTACTATGGCTGTTTCTGTGTATAAAAAAGGAGAAAGGCACCTTCAACAATATAGATTGGAATTACCTCAAGAAGAGTATATACAAGAGAATATTTTAGAAAGGGGAGTAAAATTTCTAAAAGATTTAATTTTTAACCCCTTTACAGAAGGAAATGCCTTCAATAAGGAGTATGTACTTCAGGAAAAGGAGATTCACAAAAATTTGATAGATTCAAGAATAAACGATAAAACCAGATATGCAGTAGACCGTTGCTATGAAGAAATGTGCAAAGGAGAACCTTTTGCTATTTTTGAATTGGGCAGAAGTGAGGATTTAAACTTTATTGATGAAGTCAATCTTTACCATTATTATCAAAATTGTATTAATACTTTGCCAATAGATATATACGTTGTAGGAGACGTAGAGCCTAAATATGTAGAAGAGGTTTTTGCAAAATATTTTTCTTTTAAACGAGAACAAATATTAAATATTCCTTCTCCAAATGTACATAAAGAAGTAAGGGAAATAAAATATGTTACGGAAAATTTAGAAGTAACACAGGGGAAGCTTACTCTTGGCTTTAGAACTAATGTGCCTGCTAACAGTAAGGAATATTTTCCTCTTTTAGTATACAGTGGTATATTAGGAGGAGGACCTTTTTCTAAACTTTTTATGAATGTGAGGGAAAAGGCAAGCCTTGCTTATTATGCTTATTCAAGGCTTGAGAGATTTAAAGGTTTAATGGTGGTAAGTTGCGGCATAGAGATAGAAAATTACAACAAAGCTCTTGATATAATACTTAAACAGTTAAAAGAAATTGAAGAAGGTAATATCTCAGATTACGAATTAGATTCCACAATAAAAGCCTTAAAGACCTCTTTGAATGCAATGAAGGACAATGCTACTTCTAAATCTGACTACTATTTGTCACAAAAAATTGCAGGAGCAGATTTAAATATAGAAGAATTTATTAAAAAAGTAGAAAAGGTGACAAAAGAGGACGTAGTGGAAGTTGCTAAAAAGGTTAAATTAGATACTGTGTATTTTATGACCGGCAAAAGGGAGGAATGATTATGCAGAAGTTGTACAATGAGAGAATAGATGAAAAAATACTTTTACAAGAATTGGATAATGGCCTGAAAGTGTATATAATGCCGAAAAGAGGTTATACAAAGCAGTTTGCAATATTTGCTACCCATTTTGGTTCTAATGACAGTAAGTTTATCGCTCCAGGGGATATTGACGTAACGGAGGTACCTGATGGGGTTGCGCATTTTTTGGAGCACAAAATGTTCGAAGAGAAGGAAGGCAGCATTTTTGAGCAGTTTTCAAAATTAGGGGCTTCAGCTAACGCTTATACAAATTTTACTACAACTGCTTATTTATTTGCGAGTACTGAAAACTTCTATGAAAATCTAAAACTTTTAGTGAAGTTTGTACAAAATCCTTATTTTACAGACGAAAATGTGGAGAAAGAAAAGGGAATAATAGCTCAAGAAATAAGGATGTATCAAGATGACCCCAATTGGAGAGTTTATTTTAACGCATTAGAGGCTCTTTATCATGTACATCCAGTTAGAAAAGACATAGCTGGTACGATTGAATCAATTTCGCAAATAAATAAAGAAATCTTATATAAATGTTATTACACATTTTATCATCCTGAAAATATGGTATTGTTTGTTGTAGGGGATATTGATATAGATAAAACTCTTGACGTTATAAAAGAAAATGTGAGACAGGATAAAAAACAGGGAGAAATAGAAAGGATATATCCTAAAGAGCCTTCAAGCGTTTATAAAAAAGAAGTTGTACAAGATATGCAAGTATCTATTCCTCTTTTTAATCTAGGTTTTAAAGATACAGATGTGGGTTTTGGGGGAAAGAAATTATTAAAGAAAAATTTAGAGATACAAATAGGTTTAGAAATGGCATTAGGCAGAAGTTCTGACTTGTATGAGAGGCTTTACAATGAAGGGTTTATTGACAGCACTTTTAGCTTTGATTACGGTGGAGAGATAGATTACGGTTATTCTATAATAGGAGGTCAATCTAAAGACCCTTTTAAAGTGAGAGATATCATTTTAAATGCAATAAATAATCTACAATTTTTAAAGGAAGAAGATTTTGAAAGAATAAAGAAAAAATACATAGGAAAATTTTTAAGAACATTTAATTCGGTCGATAGTATAGCTTACAGTTTTATAAACTTTTATATGAAGGAAATAAATTTACTGGATTATTTAGATCTGCTTTATAGTATAAGCTTTGAAGATGTTAGAGAAAGATTTCAAAATCATCTGAGAGAAGAGAATAGTGTGCTTTCCGTTGTGAATCCTATTAAAAAATAAAAATCAGGCGCAAAGCCTGTTTCAGTTTGTTGACAAAGTTAAAAAATATTCAAAGGAGATATTTTGCATGTCGCTCCGATGTTCCAAAGCGACAAAACTAAGCTCGACCTTCGGGTTCCGGCAGGGTACCGGGCACATTCGACATCCCTGTCTTAGTGCCCGCCTCCGCCATCCGTGGCTACGGCCCTGCCTCCACCCTTGGTCTCGCTAAGTTTTGTTGCCACTTTGTCACAAGTCGCTCCTTATGCAAAATATCTCCTTTACGAAAGTTTGTCTACAGTCTGAATCAGGCGCAAAGCCTGTTTTTTTATTTTTTTATAAAAATTTAGCAGGATTTTTTAAATTTATATAGAATAACATATTAAGTGGTGCAATGTGGTGGTAAGTGGGAGAATGTGAAGGGAAAGTTTGGTGTTTTGTATGTTGATGGGTCAATACGAACACACAATTGATTCAAAAGGAAGAGTCATAATCCCCGCTAAATTCAGAGAAGAACTGAGGGATAGGTTTGTATTGACTAAAGGATTGGACAATTGCTTATTTGTATATTCACTGGATGAGTGGAAAAATATTGAGGCCAAGCTTAAAACCTTGCCACTTACCAAAAAAGACGCAAGAGCATTTACGAGATTCTTCTTAGCTGGAGCTGTGGAATGTGAAATTGATAAACAGGGAAGAATACTTATACCTGCTAATTTAAGAGAGCATGCCAAAATAGAAAAAGATGTTATATTTATTGGAGTTTCTACAAGAGTTGAGATTTGGAGTAAAGAGGTTTGGGAAGAATATTCTAATAATACAGATGTTTCTTTTGAAGAGATTGCTGAGCATCTTGACGACTTAAATATATAGGTGTGATAAAAAATGGAATATAGCCATAAAAGTGTTTTGCTTAAGGAGACAATTGAATATTTAAATATAAAACCAGAGGGAATATATGTAGATGGTACTTTAGGTGGTGGAGGTCATTCTGAAGAAATATTAAAAAGGCTTACCACCGGAAAGTTAATTGCGATAGATAGAGATTTGGATGCGATAAAAGCTAGCAAAGAAAGGCTTAAAAATTACAAAAATGTAGAGTACATAAATGATAATTTTAAAAATATAAAAGGGATACTTAAAAGTTTGGATATTGACAAGGTTGATGGCATCCTTTTGGATTTGGGGGTATCTTCTTATCAATTAGAAGAAGTTGAACGCGGCTTTTCTTATATGAAAAATGCCCCGCTGGATATGAGAATGGACAAAAGTTCACCTTTGTCTGCCTATGATGTGGTGAACAGGTATTCACAGCAAGAATTAGAAAGAGTGATAAGAGAATATGGAGAAGAGAAATGGGCATCGCGTATTGCTAAATTTATTGCAAAAGAAAGAGAAAAAGGAGAAATAAAAACTACTTTTCAACTAGTAGAGATTATAAAAAATGCTATTCCCGCTTCTGCCAGGAGGGAAGGACCACATCCAGCAAAAAGAACATTTCAAGCCATACGAATAGAAGTCAATCAAGAACTTAAAGATTTAGATAAGTCGATTGAGGATATGGTAGAGGTATTACGGGGGAAAGGGCGCATTGCGATAATCACATTTCACTCTTTGGAAGATAGAATTGTGAAGAATACTTTTAAAAAATTAGAAAATCCCTGCACTTGTCCACATAATATGCCCTGTACTTGTGGCAAAAAACCAGTAGTGAGAATTATAACAAAAAAACCGGTACTACCTTCCAAAGAGGAAATAAAGACAAATTCCAGGTCCCGCAGTGCAAAACTTAGAGTTGCAGAAAAACTGTAAGTTCTAAAAGAAATGGAGGTAGAATAAATTGATAGTAGCACAAAGAGAATATAATTACGAGTATCCCCCATATACCTCAGAGAATAAAGAGCAAGTAAGAAAAACTAAAAAACACAGGAAATTAAAGAATTTACTTTTGGTAGTTTTTATAAGTTCTCTAAGCATTTTAATACTTTACAGGTATACTGTAATTTATCAAAGGTCAATTGCTTTAGATAAAATGGAAAAACAAGTACAATATACAGAAAATTTAAATCACCAATTAAAAGCCCAAATTGCTTCTTTAAGCAATCCTGCTCGAATTGAAAAGATTGCAAAAGAAAAATTAGGAATGCAATTGCCAGAAGAAAATCAAATAGTCTATATAAATGTGGGAGAAAAGCCTAAAGTAGCTGAAGAGAAAAAAAGTGAAGAGAAATCACAAGATAGAAGTAACTTTTTTATGAGGATATTGGGGGTGTTGAATAGATAGGGGGGATAATAAATATATCCAACCATATCTGTAAAGAGAAGAATTCTTTTTTTACTTTTTTTATCTTCTATAGTAGTTCTTGGACTTATACTTAGACTTTTTTGGATACAGGTTGTAAAAAGTGAAGAATATCAAAAGATAGCACTGCCTCAATGGACTTTAGACGTATCTGTTAGCGGCAAAAGGGGAAATATATTTGATAGAAATGGTAAAGTATTAGCAGAAAATATAAGTGTTAATAAAATAAGTGTTATCCCCAAAGAAATACCTAATTCTCAAAGAGAAGCAGTAGCTGAAGCTTTAGCCCAAATATTAAATTTAGATAAAGAAAAAGTTCTTCAAAAGATTTCTAATAAAAATTTACAAGAAGTGTTAATTGCTAAACAAGTTGATGACGAAAAGGCAGCAGAGATAAGAAAGCTTAATATAGATGGAATAATAATTTCTGAGGACATGAAAAGATTTTATCCAAATAATACTCTTGCATCTCATGTCTTGGGCTTTACTGGAATTGACAACCAGGGTTTAGATGGTATTGAATTGGCATTTGACAACTTTTTAAGAGGTGTTCCGGGAAGAATTTCTACTCCAATGGATGCTATAGGTAGAAAGATGGATTTGGGAGAGGATGAGTATTTTGAACCTCTTCCAGGTTATAACGTAGTGCTTACAATAGATGAAACTATTCAGCAATTTTCAGAAAAGGCTCTTAACCAAGCGATGGTTCATTCTAAGCCTTCAAAAGGAGCAGTAGCCATTGTTATGGACCCCAAAACAGGGGAAATATTGGCTTTGGCTAATAGACCAAATTTTAATCCTAATAATCCTTTTGAAGGACCGCAGGAGGAATGGTATAAAGCTTGGCGAAATAAAGCTATTTCTGATTCTTATGAACCTGGTTCTGTTTTTAAGACAATTACTGCTTCTGCAGTTCTAGAAGAAAAACTTGTAGGTCTTAGTGAACAGTTTTATTGCCCGGGCTATACTATAGTTTCTGGACATAGAATAAATTGCTGGGCTACCCATGGCAGTGAAAATTTTGTTAAAGGTGTTCAAAATTCCTGCAACGCAGTCTTTGTGACGTTAGGGCAAAGGCTAGGAGTAGAAAAACTCTATAAATACATACATGCTTTTGGATTTGGACAAAGGACAGGAATGCTTCTTCCTGGTGAAGCTCCAGGCCTTGTATTGGCAGAAAGTAGTGTTGGGCCTGTTGAGTTAGCCACTAATTCTTTTGGGCAAGGTATTGCTGTGACGCCTCTTCAGATGATTACCGCTGTCTCTGCAATAGCCAATGGAGGAAAATTGATGCAACCTATAATTGTGAAATCAATTATAGACTCAAATGGAAAAGTAGTGAAGGAATTTAAACCAAAAGTAGTGAGGCAGGTCATTTCTGAACAGGCCTCTTCTACAATGAGAGAAATACTAAAAAGTGTAGTGTCAGAGGGAACAGGCAAAGCAGGATATATTGAAGGATTTGATGTAGCTGGAAAGACTGGTACTACAGAAAAATATATGCCAGGCAAATATGTGGCATCTTTTATAGGTTTTGCACCAGCGGAGGATCCAAAAGTTATTGTGTTGGTGGTAATAGATGAGCCTAATAATCCAGAAACCCATTTTGGAAGCCAATTGGCTGCACCTGTAGTAAAGAGCATTTTAGAAGATATCTTAAGATATTTGGAAGTACAGCCAAGAGGAATAGAAAAACCCGCGTCGGTTGTGGTACCGGATGTGAGGAATATGAAACTTTATGAAGCAGAAAACATTATTTTGTCGAATAGGCTTAATTTTATAATAGAAGGAAATGGAGATACTGTTTTTGACCAAATGCCTAAACCAGGAGCAATTGTAGAAGAAAACACACAAGTTATTTTGTACTTAAATGCTGAAAAAATACAAGAAGTAGTAGTTCCTGATTTAACTGGTAAGAGTGTAAAAGAAGCCACAGAAATTCTAAATTCTTTAGGGCTTAAAATAAAAATAAAAGGCAGTGGTTTTGCTGTGAATCAAAGTCCGAAAGAAGGCACGATTTTGAAAAAAGGTGAAACTGTAGAAGTAGAGTTTAGGCCTAAGGAAAATTAAACTTCCTCTATGCAAAATCTATAATTGTGCTATACTATTTAGTGGTGGTATGCTTTTTAGATATTTTTGTGAGGAGGCCTGACATGAAACTTATAGATATTTTAAAAGGAGTCAACTGCGAGATAAAAGGAGATCCTAATATAGACATCAGTGGGGTGTGTTACGATTCCCGTAAATCCAAAAATAAATATTTATTTATCGCTATAAAAGGGTTTAAAACCGATGGTATTTTCTATGTGGAAGAGGCTATTAAAAATGGGGCAGTTGCTGTTGTCACAGATAGGGAAATAAAAGAATATCCCGGAATTACAACAGTATTAGTAGAAGATGCTCGAGCTGCCATGGCAAAAATAGCTTCTAATTTTTACAATAACCCCACCAGCAAACTTACTTTAATTGGTGTAACAGGAACAAATGGCAAAACCTCTGTTACTTATATGCTAAAAGCGATTTTAGAAAGGCAAAATAATAAAGTGGGATTAGTAGGGACTATACAAAATATGATAGGGGATGAAGTGATACCTTCTATACATACCACACCGGAATCATTGGATTTGCAGGAGCTTTTTAGCATTATGGTGAACAAAGGTGTTAAGTATGTGGTTATGGAGGTATCATCTCATTCTTTAGCATTAAAGAGAGTAGACGAATGTGAATTTGATATAGCAGTTTTTACCAACTTATCCCAAGACCATTTAGATTTTCACCAGAACATGGAAGAGTATGCTAAGACAAAGAGTAAGTTATTCAAGATGGCGAAGAGTGCGTCGGTCATCAATATTGATGATAAATACTCTTCTATGATGATTGAGAGTTCTAAAGCAAAAGTTTTGACTTATGGTATAAAGGATTTTGCTTATGTTATGGCAAAGGATATTAGGAATAGTTTAGAAGGTGTAAAGTTTAAAGTTCAGATTGAAGATAAAAAAGAAGAGATTTCATTAAAAAATCCAGGAATTTTTAGCGTCTACAATGCTTTAGCTGCCATTACAGTGGCTGATTTTCTTGGTATTTCTTTGCGAAGTGTGAGAGAAGCTTTAAGTCAGGTCACAGTAAAAGGTCGGTTTGAACTGGTGGAGACAGGAAAAGACTTTTATGTGATTATAGATTATGCCCATACTCCTGACGGAATACAGAATATAATGGAGGCATTGAAAGAATATAAAACTGGAAGAAAAATACTTCTTTTTGGTGCTGGAGGAGATAGAGATAAAACTAAAAGGCCTTTGATGGGAGAAGTTGCAGGGAAGTATGCGGATTTTTGCATTTTGACTTCGGATAATCCTCGTTCGGAAGACCCAAGAGAAATAATTTCACAAATTGAGGAAGGCATAAAAAAAACTAATTGCCCTTATGTTGTAATAGAAAATAGAAAAGAAGCGATAAGCTACGCCCTGACTAATGCTCAAAAAGACGATGTAATAATACTTGCAGGTAAAGGACACGAAACCTATCAAATTATAGGAGATAAGGTTATTCACTTTGATGAGAGAGAAATAGTTAAAGAAATTTTGTCTGAAGGCGGTAATAGATGATGGAACTTTTAATAGATGAAATTGTAAGAGCTACTGAGGGAAAATTGATAAAAGGAAGTTTAAAGGATAAAGTAATAGGAATTTCAACTGATTCGAGAAAGGTCAAAAAAGATGAATTATTTATCCCTTTGAAAGGGGAAAAATACGACGGAGAAGATTTCGTAAAAGATGCAATAGACAAAGGTGCTATTGCGGTTATTACTGCGAGGTTGGAAAATGTAGAGTGTTTGAAAGATTTTTCAGTTGATGTCATTTACGTTAATGAGACTTTAGAAGCTTTGCATAAAATTGCTTCTTATTATAGAAAAAAATTCAATATTCCTTTTATTGCTGTGACAGGTAGCAGTGGAAAAACTACTACGAAAGATATGATTGCACATATATTATCTAAAAGGTATAAAGTTTTGAAAACAGAGGGAAATTTTAATAATGAAATTGGCTTGCCATTGACAATTTTTAATTTGGAAGATACTCATCAGATTGCGGTAGTGGAAATGGGAATGAGTGGTTTTGGAGAAATTAGGAGGTTAAAGAATATTGCAGAGCCTCAAGTAGCAGTTTTTACAAATATAGGAGTTGCTCATATCGAAAAATTAGGCTCAAGAGAAAATATATTAAAAGCTAAACTTGAGTTAATTGAAAATTTTAAAGAGGAAAATGTGATTGTATTAAATGCAGATGATGATATGCTATCAAAAATTCCTCTGCAGTATTCAAGCAAGTATTACAGATATGGTATAAAAAGTGGAGAAATTAAAGCTTGCGATATAGAAAAAGGAGAAAAAGATATAAAATATACTCTAAAATATAAAAATTTGGAGAAAGAAATAAAGCTTTCAGTACCTGGTATTCATAATGTGTACAATTCTCTTGCCGCTATTTGTGTAGGATTAGAGTTTGGTATCAATGTAGAGGACATGGCAGAGGCTTTAAAAGATTTTCAACTAGGCAAAATGAGACTTAATATAATAGAAAAAGATTATATAAAAATTGTTGATGATGTATATAATGCTAATCCAGATTCTATGAAAGCAGCTTTAAGTGTATTAAGAGATTTACCTGCTAAGAGAAAAATAGCAGTTTTAGGAGATATGCTGGAGTTGGGTGAGTATGCAGTAGAAGCCCACAAAGAAATAGGGAAATTGGTGGCAGATAGCCATATAGATATTTTGATAACCTCTGGTAATATGTCGAAATATATTGCAGAAGAATCCAAGGTTTGTGGGATGAAAGGGAACAATATTTTTGTCTGTAACACTAATGAAGAGGTTAATGAAATTTTGAAAGATATTATCAAAGAAGGGGATTCAATTTTAGTAAAAGGTTCAAGAGGTATGAAAATGGAACAAATAGTACAATTTTTGCAGGAGAGGGTAAAGTAAAATGTTACAAAAGATAATTTTGGCTACAGTTGTTGCTTTTGTGCTAAGCTTGGTGTCTGGTCCTCTTTTTATACCTTATCTTAGAAAATTAAAATTTGGGCAAAAAGTAAGGGAAGATGGACCTAAAAGCCATTTAAAAAAATCTGGAACTCCTACAATGGGGGGAATAATATTTATTACAGCCACAGTTATTTCTACTTTAATTTTTTCTCATTGGAACAAATATTTAGCTATTTTGTTATTAGGTTTTTTGGGATATGGTTTAATAGGATTTGCAGATGATTTTCTAAAGGTTTATTTTAAAAGGCCTTTAGGTTTGAGAGCGAGAGAAAAACTTATTGGACAGTTTTTACTTGCGATAATCATTTCATATTTTGCTCAAAAATATGTAGGAACAGAAGTGATTTTTCCTTTTTTAAAAACTTCTATTGACCTTGGCAATTTTTATATTCCTTTTATGGTTTTTGTAATAGTTGGAACAGTAAATAGCGTAAACTTGACAGATGGGCTCGATGGATTAGCAGCAGGTGTATCTTTTATTGTTATGGCTTTTTTCACTATGACAGCTTTATTTTTAAATAATATAACTTATGGAGCTTTTAGCGCTGCTTTGACAGGAGGATTGTTAGGATTTTTGAGGTATAATCGTCATCCTGCAGAGGTTTTTATGGGAGACACTGGTTCCTTAGCTATTGGAGGAGCTATAGCTACTACCGCAGTTTTGACTAAATTGCCCTTGATTTTGCCTTTATTAGGCATTATTTATGTGGCTGAAGCCCTTTCAGTGATTATTCAGGTATTGTCTTTTAGATTGTTTGGTAAAAGGGTTTTTAAAATGAGTCCTTTACACCATCATTTTGAATTGTCAGGTTGGCAAGAACAAAATGTAGTCTACGCTTTTTGGATTGTTACTCTAATTGCTATGTTTATATCTTTTTATAGTTTAAGCTAAGGAGTGCAAATTATGGAGCTAAAGGGTAAAAAAATTTTTGTAGCAGGTTTAGGAGTTAGCGGAATAGCTTTGTGTAAAGTGTTGGACAGCTTGAAAGCGAAAGTAATAGCTTATGATAGAAAAGAATATGATGTATTAAAAGAAAATTTAGAAGAAATTAAAAGTTTGTCCATAGATTTTAGGTTTGGTAAATTCAAAAAGGAATTTTTAGAAGGCATAGATTTGGTCGTTTTAAGCCCAGGTGTTTCTATTGATTCGGATATAGTAAAAACAGCACAAGAAAAGAAAATTGAAATATTGGGAGAAGTGGAGTTTGCATATAGGTTTTCTAAAGCTCCTATTTATGCAATTACAGGTACAAATGGCAAAACAACTACTACTTCTTTATTAGGCGAAATGTTTAAAAAAGCAGGAAGAAAAGTATATGTTGCTGGGAATATAGGTTATCCACTTATTTATGCTGTCATGGAAGCGACAGAGGGGGATTTCATAGTAGCAGAGATTAGCAGCTTTCAATTAGAAACTATAAAAGAGTTTAAACCTAAAATAAGCTGTATAATAAATATTACCCCTGATCATTTAAACAGGCATAAGACTTTTGAAAGTTATAGAGATATAAAAGGAAAAATTTTTGAAAATCAACGAGGTGATGAATATACTGTTCTAAATTTCGATGACCCTGTTACGTGGAGTCTAAAAAATAAGGCTAAATGCAGAGTTTTTCCTTTTAGTAGAAAAAGTTCATTAGAAAATGGGGCATATGTAAAAGATGGCAGTATTTATATAAGCGTTAATGGAAATGCTAAAAAAATTATTGACATAGAGGAAATTTATATTCCTGGAGAACACAATTTAGAGAATGCATTGGCTGCTTCTTCAGTAGCATATCTTTCAGGGATTAGTGCAAATGTTATTGCAAGTACTTTAAAGTCTTTTAAAGGTGTAGAACATAGGATTGAGTTTGTTGATGAAATAAATGGTGTAAAATTTTATAACGATTCTAAAGGGACTAACCCAGACGCTTCAATTAAAGCAATACAGGCCTTAAAAACCCCTATAGTTTTAATTGCTGGTGGTTATGATAAAGGTAGTGAATTTGATGAGTTTGTAAAAGCCTTTAATGGGAAAGTAAAGAAATTGATTTTGATAGGGCAAACTGCAAAAAAAATTAGAGATACTGCAAGAAAGTATTCTTATCCTGAGGATGACATACTTTTTGCTTGTACCTTAGAAGAAGCTGTTAAAAAAGCTTATGAAAGTGCGAAAGAAGGAGATAGTGTACTTTTATCACCAGCTTGTGCCAGTTGGGATATGTTTAGGAATTTTGAAGAGAGGGGAAGAATCTTTAAAAAGGCAGTGGCAGAGTTGAGGAGGTAAAATAATGAAAAAAAAATACCCTGTGGATTATGGCATTTTACTCACAGTTTTAATACTTGTCTCCATTGGTGTAATTATGGTCTTTAGTGCTAGTTCTGCCAATGCTGAGTATATGTATAATGATGCCTATTATTTTTTAAAAAGGCAATTGTTATGGGTAATATTGGGCTTTTTTGCTATGGTTTTTATGATGAATTTTGAGTACACTATTTTAAAAAAGTTAGCTGGTCCTTTACTTATTATTTCGATTGGATTGCTTATTGCAGTCTTGATTCCTGGAATAGGAGTTGAAAGGTATAATGCGACCAGATGGATAGGAGTTGGAAGCTTTACAATCCAGCCTTCTGAATTGGCAAAATACGCTCTTATTATATACTTGGCAAAATATTTTGACAAACATCCCGATTATGCAAAGAGTTTCAAAAAGGGAGTTATGCCTGTCTTAGGATTGGCAGGGTTGTTTTTTGCCCTTATAATGTTGCAGCCTAATTTTAGTACAGCTGGTATTATATTTATTGTGGCTGTAATAATTCTCTTTGTAGCGGGTGCTAAATTATCTTTTATGGGAGCTTTATTTGGAGCAGGAATTGGGGCAGCTATCATTGTTTTTTCATCTTTTAAGTATATACGGGAAAGGGTATTTACATTTTTAAATCCGTGGCAGGATATTCAAAAATCTGGATATCAAATCGTACAATCCCTTTATGCATTAGGCTCGGGAGGACTATTTGGAGTTGGACTCGGAGGAAGCAGGCAAAAACTTATGTATCTGCCTATGCCTTACAATGATTTTATATTTTCCATAATTGGGGAAGAATTGGGACTTGTTGGTACTGTCACTATACTTTTGATGTTTTTATATCTTATTTTGCGAGGTTTGAGAGTGGCAGCAAAAGCTCCAGATATGTTTGGATGTCTTTTAGCTACAGGAATTACAAGTCTTATAGGAGTTCAAACACTTATAAATGTTGCGGTTGTAACTTCTTCTATGCCACCTACAGGGGTGTCCCTTCCTTTTATAAGTTATGGAGGTACTTCTACTGTTATTATGATGGCAGGAGTAGGCATACTATTAAATATTTCACGATCTGCAAATTTAGATAGGAGTTGATGATAATTGAAATATTTGTTTGCTGGTGGAGGTACTGGAGGACATATTTATCCTGCCATAGCCATTGCTAAGGAAATATTAAAAAATGAAAAAGATGCTCAAATTTTATTTGTAGGTACAAAAAAAGGTTTAGAGAATGAGTTAGTACCAAGAGAAGGTTTTGATTTAAAGACAATTACTGTGCAAGGATTTAAAAGGAAATTATCATTAGATACATTAAAAACTATTTATAAAGCAATGGTGGGGCTTAAGGAAGCAAATGATATTTTAAAAGAATTTAAACCAGATGTAGTAATTGGAACAGGAGGATATGTTGGTGGCCCTGTTTTAATGATGGCGGCTTTAAAAGGGATACCTACTTTGATTCATGAACAAAATGCTTTTCCAGGCCTTACAAATAAGCTACTATCACGATTTGTGAAGGTAGTAGCGGTAAGTTTTGAAGAATCAGTTAAATATTTTAAAAATAAAGAAAAAGTTGTGGTAACAGGTAATCCAATTAGAAAAGAATTGCTAAAAGTTACTAAAGAGGAAGGTTTAAAAAATTTGGGGTTTTATTCTAATAAACCTTTAATAGTATCAGTAGGGGGCAGTAGAGGAGCAGAAAAAATAAATTTTACAATGGTAGAATTTTTAAGGCAAAAGGATAAAAACCTGCAAGTTTTAATAATTACGGGTGCTAATCAATATGAAAAAGTGTTGGAAAAAGTTAAAACTGAAACTATAAACATAGATGAAACAGTTAAAATAATTCCTTATTGTCACAATATGCAGGATGTATATGCTGCTGCAGACATTATAATCTGTAGGGCTGGTGCTATTACTTTGGCAGAAATTACTGCAAAAGGTGTTGCTTCAATCTTGATTCCTTCTCCTTATGTTGCTAATAATCACCAAGAGTATAATGCCCGGGTGTTAGAAAAAGCCGGAGCTTCTTATGTTATTTTAGAAAAGGATTTGATAGCAGAAGAATTGTACAAAAAAGTCAAATATCTTATTGATAATCCTCAAGTACTCTCTAAAATGAGGGATAATGCACGAAAAATTTCTAAAATTGATGCTGCGGAGAAGATATACAAGCTTATAAAAAGCATAACTTAATACCTTATGTAACACCCCATCTTATTTATGCATAGTATATGGTGTAAGCTGTATTAAATTTAGGGGTGATAAGATGGGGAAATTTAAAATTAATGGAGGGAACAGGCTGTATGGTGAGTTAAAGGTAAATGGCGCTAAAAATTCTGTTTTACCCATCCTTGCAGCATCAATTTTAAATGAAGGGATTTCTGTAATACATGATTGCCCAAAATTAAAAGATGTTTATTCAATGATAGAAATTTTAGAACATTTAGGGTGTAAGATAACTTTTAAAGGCAGAGATATTATTGTAGATGCAAGGGATGTAAAAGATAGTGAAATACCTGATAGCTTAATGAGAACCATGAGGTCATCTATATTTTTGATGGGGGCTTTAATATCAAGAAACAAAAAAGCTTTGATGAGTTTTCCAGGAGGTTGTGATATAGGACACAGACCTATAGATTTACATCTTAAGGGTTTGAGAAGATTAGGGGTTAAAATCGAAGAGTCTTATGGATATATTAAATGTGAAGGTGGGAAGATAAGAGGAGATGAAATTCACTTAGACCTTCCTAGTGTAGGAGCTACAGAAAATATCATGTTGGCGGGAGTTTTTGCAGAAGGTATTACCATCATTAGAAATGCGGCAAAAGAACCGGAAATAGAAGACTTGCAGAATTTCTTAAACTCTATGGGGGCGAAAATATCAGGAGCTGGTACTAACACGATTATCATAGAAGGAGTAAAAAGATTGCATGATGCGGAATACACCATAATTCCAGATAGAATTGTTGCAGGTACTTATCTTTGTGCTGCGGCGATGACACGAGGACAATTAACAGTAGTAAATGCGTTAAAAGAACATTTAGAACCATTGCTGTCAAAGTTGAGAGAGACGGGATGCGAAATACATGCTGGAAATGATTATATAAAAATTATAGGCGATAAGCGACCCAAAGCAGTAGATATAATTGTTACATTGCCATATCCTGGCTTTCCAACAGATTTGCAGCCTCAGATGGTTTCGGTTTTATCTGTAGCAGATGGGACATCTATTGTTACGGAGACAATATTTGATAATAGATTTAAATACACAGAAGAACTTATACGAATGGGAGCAGATGTAAAAGTGGATGGAAGAGTAGCGGTAATACGTGGTGTTGAGAAGCTAATGGGTGCAAAAGTAGTAGCAAGAGATTTAAGGGGAGGAGCTGCTTTGATTATTGCAGGTTTGGGGGCAGTAGGTGCTACAATAGTAGAAGAAGCAGAACACATTGATAGAGGATATGAATCAATCGAAAAGGTTTTAAAAAGTGTGGGAGGGGATATTGTAAGAATAATGTAAAACAGCGTCATGCTGTTTTACATATGCGAAAGAAAAGTACAAGCAGGGGATGGTTTAATGGTTAAAAGGGCTTTTAAGAAGCGGTTTTTAACATTTATGTTTGTGATGCTAGTATTTATAGTTTTGCTTTACCTTTTTATGTTTCAATCAAATTATTTTGAGATTAAAACTATAAAAGTTGTAGGCAATCAAATTTTATCTTATAATGATATTAAAGAGTTGGCTATGATAGATTATGGAATGAATATTTTTAAAGTTACTCCTAAAAAAATAGAAAGTAATTTACTTGCTAACCCCTATATAAAAGAAAGCAAAGTAAAAATTCAATATCCTGATATTGTAGAAATATTCATAAAAGAAAGACAAATAGTTGCACAAGTCAAATATCAAAAAGACTATTTAATGATAGATAAAGAAGGAGTGGTAATAAAAAAGGACGAGTATAACCCTGAACTTCCTGTTATAGAAGGAATAAAAGTTGATAAATATCAAATTGGCAAAAAGTTGAATGATATTTTTGAAAAAAGTTATTTGGGAACGCTTTTAGAACTCATAGAAGGTACTGATTTTTGTTCTGTTATAAAATATGTGAATGAAAGACAAATTACATTAGTTACAAAAAATGGCATAGATATATCTTTTGACAATCCTTCTGATATTAATTATTCTTTCAAATTTGCCGAATTAATATTAAAAGATTTGGCTGAAAAAGGGTATCATAAAGGTACAATTCAAATTATTGGAGACAGTAATCCAGTATTTATGCCATAGAGGATGGGGGTACATATGAAAAAAAGTGTATATATTTCCGTAGCTTTAGTTTCGATAGTATTAGGAATAATGCTTTCTACTCAATTTAAAATAGTAAAAAAAAGCGGCGTAGTTACTGTGCAAAGAGCAGACGAATTGGCAGCTCAATTAAAGGAACTGCAGTCGGAAAAAGATGCTCTTCTAAAACAGATTAATGATTTAGAAACAAAAATAAATGCTTACGAAGATTCTGCTTCTAAGAACAGCGTAATTACTCAAACTCTGAAAAATGATGCAGAAAAATATAAAGAATTAGCAGGACTGACTGACCTTCAAGGTCCAGGAGTAATTGTAACTATAAATGATAGCAAAGAAGCTGTTCCCCCAGGACAAGACCCTAATTTATTTCTGGTTCACGATGAGGACTTATTGCGAGTTGTAAATGAGCTAAGAGCGGCAGGAGCGGAGGCTATATCTTTAAATGACCAAAGATTAATTGCTACTTCAGAAATTAGGTGCGTTGGCCCTACAGTAAATGTAAATTCTGTGCGTTTTTCTGCGCCGTATGTCATAAAGGCTATTGGGGACCCTGATACGTTAGAGGCTGCTCTTAAGCTAAAGGGTGGAGTAGTAGATACTTTAGCTACTTGGGGAATAGAGGTAAATATCAAAAAATCGCACAATATATTGATTAAAAAATATGACGGAGTGATAAAGTTTAAATATGCAAAACCTTTAGTTGAAGGAGAGAACAAGTAATGGCTTATATTATAATAGTTAGTTTATTAATAGGAATAGTGATAGGTTTTATTTTGCCAATTAATATCCCCAGCACTTATGTTTCTTATTTATCTGTTGCTATTCTTGCAGCGTTGGATTCAGTTTTTGGTGGTATTAGAGCTAGTCTTGAAGAGAAGTTTGATAATCTTATTTTTATAACTGGCTTTTTTGGCAATGCGATATTGGCAGGAGGCCTTGCTTATATTGGAGATGTGTTAGGAGTTCCTATTTATCTTGCGGCAATTTTTGTATTTGGAAGTAGGCTATTTGTCAATTTTGCATATATAAGGAGATATCTGTTAGACAAGATGCGAAAAAGATAGCAGTCTCCTGAAGGAGGATTTGATAATGGGTGATTTAATAGTTGGTTTAGACATTGGTTCATCTAAAGTATGTACAATTATTGGAGAAGGGGATAAAAATGGAGAACTGCATATTGTTGGGATTGGCTATTATCCGTGTTATGGGGTTAAAAAAGGGGTTATTGTAGATATAGATGAAACTGCCTATTCTATAAAAAAGTCTGTGGAGCAAGCGGAAAGAATGGCCAACAAAAAAATATCCTCTGTGTATTTGAAAATATATGGAGGGTTGACGACTATATATAAAAACAATGGAGTAGTGGCAGTATCGAGAGAAGACAGAGAAATAACAAAACAAGATGTGGATAGAGTTTTACAAGCTGCTAGAATCATTGCAATTCCTTCTGATAAAGAAATTATCGATGTTATACCATTAGAATATATTGTGGATGGGTATGGGGAAATAAAAGACCCTGTTGGGATGGCGGGTATAAGGTTAGAGGTAAATGCCGCTATAGTAACAGGTAGTGTTACCGCTATTCAAAATATGGAAAAGTGCGTTAAAAAAGCAGGGTTAGAGGTAGAGGGAATAATTGTAGGCCCTTTAGCTACAGGGGAAGCAGTACTTTTAAAAGATGAAAAAGAGTTGGGGGTTGCATTAATTGATGTGGGTGCAGGAGTGACTGATATTTCTGTTTTTAAGTATGGCAGCCTTATTTATTCATCTATGATAGCAGTCGGTGGATGGCATATCACAAACGATTTATCTATAGGGTTAAAGATTTCTTTTGAAGAAGCCGAAAATATAAAGAAGAAATATGGAACTTTAGTAAAATTATCCCCTGAAAAGCTGGAACCAATTAAAATTGCTAGTTTAGCGGGTAAAAGCAAATCAGCTACAGATGTAAATGAAATATCTGATATAATAGAAGCGAGGGTCTCTGAACTTTTAATGCTTGTGTATGAGAGATTGGAAGAAGCAAAAGTTCTGGAAGACATTGTTACAAATGTAGTCATAACAGGTGGAGGCATTTCCTTTTTAAAAGGAAATATAGAGTTGGCACAAAAAATTTTTAATAAAAACATTCGCATTGGTTCTCCGCAAAATATCGGAGTAGCAACTCCTATTTACGCGGCAGGGGTAGGAGTGGTAAAATATGTATATAACAATAAGAGGTTTATGCATAATGTCCCACCGACTGATAAAAAAGAGAAGAAGAGTTCTAAATTAGTTGATAAACTCAAAGAAATATTTAACGATTTTTGGGCGTAAAGAGGAGGGTTTTTTGTGATAGGTATAGAAACTGATATGGAACAATTTGCTGCTATTAAAGTAATAGGAGTTGGTGGTGGCGGCGGAAATGCTGTAAATCGAATGATTGATGCTGGCCTTCGCGGTGTTGAGTTTATTACAATTAATACAGACAAGCAGGCTCTTTATTTATCGAAAGCTGAAATAAAAATACAAATTGGTGAAAAATTAACAAAAGGGTTGGGAGCAGGAGCAAACCCGGAAATTGGGAAAAAAGCTGCTGAAGAATCTAGAGAAGAAATAGAACGAGTTATAAAAGGTGCTGATATGATATTTATCACTTCTGGCATGGGAGGAGGTACAGGAACGGGAGCTGCTCCTGTTGTGGCGGAAATAGCTAAAGAATTAGGAATTTTGACTGTAGGAGTAGTTACCAAGCCTTTTACCTTTGAAGGGAGAAAAAGGATGGCTCATGCAGAAATGGGCATTGAAGAACTTAAAAAACATGTAGATGCCCTTATTACTATTCCTAATGATAGATTATTGCAAGTTGTTGAAAAAAAGACTTCAATGATTGATGCTTTTAAATTAGCAGATGATGTTTTGAGACAGGGTGTTCAAGGTATATCCGACCTTATCGCAGTCCCTGGACTTGTAAATGTGGATTTTGCTGATGTTAAAACCATTATGACAAATACAGGACTTGCACATATGGGAATAGGTATAGCTTCTGGGGAGAATAAAGCGACTGAGGCAGCGAAGCAAGCAATCCATAGTCCATTATTAGAGACTTCAATTGAAGGCTCAAGAGGAATATTACTTAATATTGCTGGAGGTCCAAATTTAACCATATTTGAAGTTAATGAAGCGGCTAATTTTATCTATGAAGCTGCAGACCCTGATGCAAATATTATATTTGGTGCAGTAATAGACGAGGCATTAGAGGACCAAATAAGGATTACTGTTATAGCTACAGGATTTGAAAGAAATGAAAAATCTAAGGAGGCAGTAAAGAAAAAAGACACTAGGGAGCCTGAAGTAAAATTAGAAAATGTTATAGAAAGTGATGATTTAGAAATACCTACTTTTTTAAGAAGAGGACAGACTGTAGACAAACTTTCGCAAAGGAGATATTTTGCAATCGGTGCGACTTGTTACAAAGCGGTAACAAAACTTAGCGAGACTGAGGGTGGAGGCAGGGCCGAAGCCATGGATGGCGAAGGCGGGCACCTGAGGCAAGGAGGCCGATTGTGCCCGGTACCCTGCCGGAGCCCGAAGGTCGAGCTTTAGTTTTGTCGCTTTGGAACATCGGAGCGACGATGCAAAATATCTCCTTTGAATATTTTTTAACTTTGTCAACAAACTTGAATCTGCAAAGGTTTCTTTGCAGATTTTTTATGCAAAAATTCTACAAAAACAACCTTATTTTTATTCCAAAATATTACAATAAATTTGAGATTTTTATTTTATAATATGAATAAAATAAGCAAATGGGAATATACATTGTATAAGGATTAAAAGTGTCCCTGGGGATGGTATGAATGTATTTAGACATAATTTTTTTCGAAAATTTAATTATTAACTATCTAATTTTATCCCTTACACGAAAATTTTCTAAAAAGAGCAGCAAACCTATTAAGCTTTTTTTAGGTTCATTATTGGGAGCGTGTTATGTCCTAATATTTTTTTTGTTATCTTATAAGATAATTCACGAAGTTTTTGCAAAAATTATTTTATCTCTCTTAATAATATATATGGCATTTACTCCAAAAACATTAAAAGAATTTTTGAGAATTTTAGCAGTTTTTTATCTAATTTCTTTTGCAATAGGTGGGACAATTTTTGCAGTTTTGTATACCGCAAAATTTAATTTACACAGTTTATGGATTGGAATATTGATAGCTATTTTACTTTTCTATACTAATTGGGATTATATAGTGAGAAAATCGAAAGAGGAAAAAATGTTATACAGCCTAAAAATAGAAATTTTTCAAAAACAAGTAGAGATAAAAGGCTTATTAGATACTGGGAATAGATTATACGACCCTTTAACTAAATCGCCTGTTGTGGTAGTAGAGTTTTTGGCTATGAAAAATATACTTCCTGATAATATGGAAATTTTATTAAATGAAGAGAAGATAGATTTTAACAAAATTTTTGAAGTTTTGAAAGAGGAAAGATGGTTATCAAGGATAAGGTTAATACCCTTTATGTCAGTTGGACAGTCTAAAGGAATAATGTTAGGAATTAAGCCAGATAAATTAGTGGTAGGCGAAAAAGAGTTAAGGAATGTAATAGTAGGAGTATACAAAAGCAAAATAGATAAATGTGGTAATTATGCGGCGTTGTTAGCACCAGAAATTTTAGTATAATGGGGGTGTTGGAAGTGCAACTAAAAACAAAAGTAAAAATAGAAATGCTATTGTTGTGGAAAAAAATCCTTGATTTTTTGGATATCTCTGAAGGCATATTTTATATTGGAGGAAGTGAAGCATTACCTCCACCTCTTTCTGTGGAAGAAGAAATATATTTAATTTCAAAAATGGAAAAAGGAGATAACGAAGCAAAAACGGTACTTATTGAAAGAAATTTAAGATTGGTAGTATATATAGCAAAAAAATTTGAAAACACAGGAGTAGGAATCGAAGATTTAATATCTATTGGCACGATTGGACTTATAAAAGCTATTAATACTTTCAATCCTAAGAAAAAAATAAAATTAGCTACTTATGCTTCTCGATGCATTGAGAATGAGATATTAATGTATCTAAGAAGGAATAGCAAAACTAAATTAGAGGTTTCTTTTGATGAACCTTTAAATGTAGATTGGGATGGAAATGAACTTTTGCTTTCAGATATTTTAGGCACTGATAACGAAACAGTTTATAAATATATCGAAGATGAAGTAGAAAAGGAATTATTGACTTCTGCATTAAAAAAATTACCAGATAGAGAAAAAAAGATAATAGGACTTAGATTTGGATTAGAGGGTGGAGTAGAAAAGACTCAAAAAGAAGTAGCAGATATGTTGGGAATTTCACAGTCTTATATTTCTCGCTTAGAAAAAAAGATTTTAAAAAGATTAAAAAAAGAAATAAATAGACTAGTTTAAGCGTTTCTGTATATTTTTTTATCCTGCCGGCAATACTGTTAATAAGCTAAACATGTGGAGGCAGGATTTATGAATAACAAAGTTGAAATTTGCGGTGTCAATACTTCAAAGTTACCTGTTTTAAAACCTTCCAAGCAAAAAGAGCTATTACAGCGGATGAAAAATGGAGACAAAAAAGCGAGAGAAGAATTTATAAATGGGAATTTGCGATTGGTACTAAGCGTTATTCAGCGGTTTAATAATCGCGGAGAGTACGTAGACGATTTGTTTCAAGTAGGATGTATAGGGCTTATAAAAGCTATTGACAATTTTGACTTAAATCAAAATGTAAAATTTTCTACTTATGCTGTTCCAATGATAATTGGAGAAATAAGAAGATATTTAAGAGATAACACTCCTATAAGGGTGAGCCGATCTTTAAGAGATATAGCCTATAAAGCATTACAGGTAAGGGACAAATTAGTATCGGAAAATTCCAAAGAGCCGACAGTAAGCGAAATAGCTAAAGAGCTGGACCTTCCAAGAGAGGAAGTGGTAATGGCTCTTGATGCTATTCAAGAACCGGTTTCTTTGTTTGAACCTATATATCATGATGGTGGAGATGCAATTTATGTGATGGACCAAGTCAGTGATGACAAAAATATGGATGAAGTGTGGCTAGAGAAAATTGCATTGAAAGAAGCAATACAAAAACTAAGCGAAAGGGAAAAAATGATATTGACGATGAGATTTTTTGAAGGGAAAACCCAGATGGAGGTAGCAAAAGAGATAGGGATATCTCAAGCACAGGTTTCAAGATTAGAAAAAGCGGCTTTAAATCACATGAAGAAATACATCTAGCTTATCAGGAATGATAAGCTAGATCAGTTTGTTGACAAAGTTAAAAAATATTCAAAGGAGATATTTTGCATCGTCGCTCCGATGTTCCAAAGCGACAAAACTAAAGCTCGACCTTCGGGCTCCGGCAGGGTACCGGGCACAATCGGCCTCCTTGCCTCAGGTGCCCGCCTTCGCCATCCATGGCTTCGGCCCTGCCTCCACCCTCAGTCTCGCTAAGTTTTGTTACCGCTTTGTAACAAGTCGCACCGATTGCAAAATATCTCCTTTGCGAAAGTTTGTCTACAGTCTCATCTAGCTTATCAGGAATGATAAGCTAGATTTTTTCATATAATTTTATGGAAAGGACAAAAGGGGGAAATGAGGATGATTAAAGCTTCAGAGTTAAGAAATAAAGATGTTATAGATATAAATACAGGAGAAAAATTAGGGAATATAATTGACATTGAAGTAAACCTTGAAGAAGGAAGAGTAGAGGGAATTGTTATACCGAAAGAAACAAGTTTTTTTAGGTTTTTTAATAAAGATATAGAAATATACTTGCCGTGGGAATCTATAAAAAAGATTGGAACGGACGTTATATTAGTAGATTTCAAAGACAGAGAAGCTAAAGTTTGACTAATGAAAATAAGTTTATTATAATTTTATTAAACAATTAAGAATTGTTGGAGGTAATAAGATGAAATGCCCTTATTGTGGGTATCCAGATTCAAAAGTTATTGATTCTCGACCTACAGATGATAACACTTCTATAAGGAGAAGAAGGGAATGTTTAAAATGTGGGAAGAGATTTACTACTTATGAGAAAGTAGAACAATTGCCTATACTTGTAATAAAAAAAGACAATCGACGAGAAGTCTACGATAGAGATAAAATATTAAAAGGCATGATAAAAGCTTGCGAAAAAAGGCCCGTGCCTATAAAGGTCTTAGAAGAAATTACAGATGAAATTGACAAAAGAATAATAAATTCAATGGAAAGGGAAATAACTTCTACCGAAATCGGAGAAATGGTAATGGAAAAACTTAAAAATGTAGATGAAGTAGCTTATGTCAGATTTGCTTCTGTTTATAGGCAATTTAAAGACATAAATACCTTTATGGATGAACTTAAGAAACTTCTTAAAGAGAATGAGACAAAAAAAGAAAAGACATAATTTTATTTTTTGTTTCAAAGGTGTACAAGCCATATCATCTGGAGGTGTCAAAATGGCCCATACGGTTTTGGTTATAGAAGATGAAATTCATATATTGGAACTTTTAAGATACAACTTGGAAGCAGCAGGATACAAAGTTATTACTTCGGAAAATGGAAAAGAAGGCTTGGATAAAGCACTTGAAGGAAAACCTGATTTGGTTATATTAGATTTGATGTTGCCAGATGTGGATGGACTGGAAATATGTAAAATTTTAAAAAAGAATGATGAAACGAAAAATATACCGATAATAATGTTAACAGCAAAAAGCGAAGAATTTGATAAAGTATTGGGATTGGAATTGGGAGCAGATGATTATATAACAAAGCCTTTCAGCGTAAGAGAATTGTTAGCTCGAATTAAAGCAGTTCTTCGGCGAACCCAACAACCAGAAGAAGAGAAAGAAGGAATAATAAAATTTGGTGATATAGTTATAGATACTGGAAAGCATTTGGTTTATAAAAAAGGGAAAGTCTTAGAATTGACTTTAAAAGAGTTTGAGCTTTTAAAACTTTTGTCTCAAAATATGGGTAAAGTATTAACTAGAGACTATCTTTTAGATAAAGTATGGGGATATGAATATGCTGGAGAAACTCGAACTGTTGATGTCCATATCAGGCATTTAAGAAAAAAGATAGAAGACGATGATAAATCTCCTGTATATATTGAAACTGTAAGAGGAATTGGATATAAGCTAAGAGATAAAGGTGAAGTGTGATGCTAAAGAAATCCTATTATAAATTGTTTTTTATAAACTTACTTGGAATTTTAATAGTTGCCATATTTTTTTTAGATTATGTTCCAACGGCCAAATTTATTTCTACTATTTTATTAGGAATTTTTGTAACAGGTTTTTTAAGTTATAGATTTATACGAAATATAGTAGAACCCATAAAAGAAATAACTGAAATTACAAAGGATATTGCAAATGGTATATACAGTCATGAACTTGAAAGCAATTCTATTGATGAAATAAAAGAACTTTCTCTTGCAGTAAATTCTATGTCTTATAAATTAAAAGAAACGATAGAGGAATTAAATGACAGAAATGCAAAATTAGAAGCCATTTTAAAAAGTATAGTAAATGGGGTTATCGCTTTTGATGATAATGAGAAGATATTACTTATAAATGATGCTGCAAGGAAAATTCTCAATATAAAGGAGAAAGATTTAATTGGAAGACATATCTTAGAAGTTGTAAGAAATAGTAAATTGCATGACCTTTTTGAAGATGTTAAGAAAAACAAAAATTCCCCTTCCAGAAGTTTAGAACTAAATGTTTTCAACAAGCACCTCAAAGTGTATACCAGTCCAATTCTTCATCCAATTTCCTATCAAAATTTAGGTTTTGTGTTAATAATAGATGATATTACAGAAATGAGAAGATTGGAAAAAATAAGAAGCGAATTTGTTGCAAATGTGTCCCATGAGCTAAGAACTCCTCTGACTTCTATTAGAGGCTTTATTGAAACTTTAAGAAATGGTGCTATTGAGAATCCTGAAGCAAGAGATAAATTTTTAGATATAATTGATTTTGAGTCTGAAAGACTTACAAGACTTATAAACGATATACTCACTCTTTCTGAAATAGAAAATGTTAAAGAAGGTTATGCGACAGAAGAAATAGAATTAGATAATGAGATAGAGGATATATTATATATAATGGACAAGGTCGCGAGAAATAAAAATATAACGTTGAAAAAAAATTTAAATTGTACTGATTTGGTGATAAATACAAATAAAGATAGATTTCATCAGATGATGATCAATTTAATAGATAACGGCATAAAATACACTCCAGAAGGAGGATTTGTAAAAGTATCTACCAGAGAAGAGGGAGATAGAATAATTATTGAAGTAGAAGACAACGGTATTGGTATTTCAAAAGAAAATATTCCTCGGCTTTTTGAGAGATTTTATCGAGTTGACAAAAGTCGCTCAAGAAAATTAGGTGGTACCGGACTGGGACTTGCTATAGTTAAACATATCGTGGAATCTATGAAAGGGAAAATTTTTGTAGAAAGTGAAGTGGGGAGAGGTACAAAATTTATTATAAAATTCAACAAAGCTGATTTAACAAAGACTTAACAATATCTTAATATTGACTTTACAATAGACTGTTACAATGTAGTTGTACAAAAAATTTAAGGAATTTTGGAGGTGCTTCAATGTTAAATAGTCGATTTGGGAAAGTTGCTATTGCAGTACTATTGATTGCAAGTTTTTTTACTTTTGCTGCATGTGGCTCAGAACAACCTCAAAGTGCAGATTCTGGTAACCTTTCAGGTAATATAACAATTGCTGGTTCTACAGCGTTACAGCCATTGGCTGAACAAGCAGCTAAAATGTTTATGGAGAAATATCCTAATGTAGCGATAACAGTGCAAGGCGGTGGCAGTGGTACAGGATTGACACAGGTAGCTCAAGGGGCAATTGATATTGGAAATTCTGATATTTTTGCTGAAGAAAAATTAGATGCCAACACAGCCAAATCTTTAGTAGATCATAAAGTTGCAGTTGTAGGTTTTGCGGTAGTTGTTAATAAAGATGTTACAGTTGATAATTTAACTCAACAACAATTAATAGACATTTTTACAGGGAAAATAACAAATTGGAAAGACGTTGGCGGACCAGATATGAAAATAGTTATTATCAATAGGCCTGCAAGTTCAGGGACTCGGGCTACATTCAAAAAAGTGGTATTAAAGGGGCAAGAAGAAGCTCAAGGTTTTGCTTTGACAGAGGATTCATCAGGTGCAGTTAAAAAAGCAGTTGCTGACACAAAAGGAGCTATAAGTTATCTTGCTTTATCTTACGTGGATGATACTGTTAAAGCTCTAAAATATGAGGGAGTAGAACCAACGGCCCAAAACATAATAGATGGCAAGTATCCTATTTGGTCATACGAGCATATGTATACAAAAGGAGAACCAACAGGAGTAGTCAAAGCTTTCTTAGATTTCATGATGTCAGATGAAGTGCAGAAAGGACCTCTTACTAAGTTAGGATTTATCCCTGTTACTGAAATGGAAACAAAATAAAGTAAAAAAGGAGCTGGTTTATTTTCCAGCTCCTTTCAGACTGTAGACAAACTTTCGTAAAGGAGATATTTTGCAATCGGTGCGACTTGTTACAAAGCGGTAACAAAACTTAGCGAGACTGAGGGTGGAGGCAGGGCCGAAGCCAAGGAGGGCGGAGGCGGGCACTAAGACAGGACGTTGCCTGACGGGGTACCCTGCCAGAGCCCGAAAGTCGAGTTTAGTTTTGTCGCTTTGGAACATCGGAGCGACGATGCAAAATATCTCCTTTGAATATTTTTTAACTTTGTCAACAAACTGAAAGGAGCTGATTTATTTTCCAGCTCATTTTTAAATTGAGAAATAATGGGATTTGTAAAAAACGAATAAATTTAACAGAGATTTAACATAAATTTAACATAGATTTAATGAATATTTTTTTTTAAGTTGTTATCATGAAATGAGTGTGATTATTGTCTTTAGATTTCTCAAACGGGGGATGGATATGACAGTTGATAAAAAATATGAAAGTAAGCGAAAAGCGGCTGACGTATTTGGAAGAGTTATCGTTTTCATCTCTGCTTTATTGTTAATAATTATTACTGTTTCACTATTTTTATTTGTGACATCTAAAGGCCTTTCTACTTTTATAAAAGATGGCATATCGATAAAAGAGTTTTTGTTTTCTACCACTTGGAATCCGGATAGAGAGGTACCTGCTGTCGGGTCTTTGCAATTTATAATAGGGTCTATTCTTGTTTCTGTTTTTGCAATTATGATAAGTGCACCTCTGGGAGTTTCCTCTGCAATTTTTATGGTAGAGATTGAAAAAAAATTAGGTCAAAAAATATTGCAACCAGCTATTGAAATTTTTGTTGGTATTCCTTCTGTCGTATACGGATGGGTTGGTCTTACTGTACTAGTCCCTTTTATAAGTAAACATTTTGGAGGATTGGGCTTTAGTTTATTGGCAGGTATATTAGTTCTTGCTGTTATGACTCTTCCAACAATTACTAGTGTTAGTACTGATTCTATAAAGTCATTACCTGTGGAAATAAGAGAAGCCAGTTATGCTCTTGGTGCGACACGATGGCAGACAATAAGACATGTTGTCATTCCTGCTGCGAAACCGGGAATTTTAACAGCAATTATTTTGGGTTTGGCAAGGGCTTTTGGAGAAGCTTTGGCAGTTCAAATGGTTATAGGAAATCGACCAGTGATTCCTAAATCTTTTTTAGAACCAATGAGTACTATAACTTCTATTATTACAATGGATATGGGGAATACTGTGATGGGTTCAGTGTGGAATGACGCTCTTTGGTCACTGGCGTTACTTCTTCTCATTATATCTTTCACCTTTATTATTATAATTAGATTGGTTGGGAGGAGGGGAATGTATAAATGAATTCTAAATTATATGATAAAATAGCTACCATTTATTTTTACGTTGTTGCAACCTTTTTAATTGTATTTTTGATTTCATTGATAAGCTATATTTTGTATCAAGGAAGAACAAGGCTCAATATAGATTTTTTAACTTCCCCTCCAAAGTTTATGGAAGTAGGAGGAGGTATCGGACCTCAGCTCTTTAATTCAATTGAACTGTTAATTATAACATTGATTATTTCTGTTCCAATAGGTTTGGGTGCAGGTATATATATGGCAGAATATGCAAAACCAGGATTGTTAACAGAAATTATACGTTTGTCAGTAGAAACCCTATCTTCCATGCCTTCCATTGTAGTGGGACTTTTTGGACTTTTGGTGTTCGTGACAATGACAGGATGGGGTTATTCTCTGATTGCAGGAGCTTTAACGCTTACCGTTTTGAATCTTCCTGTGATGACAAGAGTAAGTGAAGATTCAATTAGAAGTGTACCTAATAGTTTGCGTGAGGCAAGTTACGCTTTAGGTTCCACAAAATGGCAAACAATTGTAAAAGTTGTAGTGCCTGCTGCAATGCCTGGAATTATAACCGGGATAATTTTAACTGCTGGAAGAATTTTTGGAGAAGCTGCTGCACTACTTTATACTGCGGGTATGAGCAGCCCTGCCTTGAATTTTTCAAACTTAAATCCTTCAAGTCCTACCTCGCCTTTAAATATCTTTAGATCTGCAGAGACTTTAGCTGTTTATATTTGGAAGGTAAATAGTGAGGGGTTAGCACCTGATGCAAGACAGATTGCAGACGGTGCAGCAGCAGTTTTATTGCTAATGGTATTGATTTTTAACATCCTTGCTAGATGGTTAGGAAGTATATTATATAAAAGAATGACAGGCGAAAAATAAAATGGTATAATATAGCTAATAGGAAGGGGAATGACTGACAAATGAAAAAAATAGAGGTCAGAGAGTTGGACTTATTTTATGGTGAGGTCCAGGCCCTTAAAAAAATAAATTTGGATGTAGAAGCAAATAGCGTTTTGGCACTTATAGGTCCGTCTGGTTGTGGGAAATCTACCTTTATTCGTACTTTAAACAGGATGAACGATCTTATAGAAGGGGTCAAAATAAATGGAACAGTTTTGCTAGATGGACAAGACATATACAAAGAGGTAGATGTTATTGAACTTAGGAAAAAAGTAGGAATGGTTTTTCAAAAACCCAATCCTTTTCCTATGACTGTTTACGACAATGTAGCATATGGACCTAGAATCCATGGTATAAAAGACAAAAAAAAGTTAAATGAAATTGTTGAAAAAAGTTTAAAAGCTGCAGCTTTATGGGATGAAGTAAAAGATAGGCTTCATAAGTCGGCTCTTAGTTTATCTGGTGGGCAACAACAAAGGCTTTGCATTGCTAGGACATTGGCAGTAGAGCCAGAAGTAATTTTGATGGATGAGCCTACATCTGCGTTAGACCCTATTTCTACTATGAAAATAGAGGAATTAATTGAGGAACTTAAAAAGAAATACACAATAATAATAGTAACTCACAATATGCAACAGGCAGGAAGAGTGTCTGACTATACTGCGTTTTTCCTAAATGGTGAATTAATTGAAAGTGGACCAACAGATCAGGTATTTTATAATCCTAAGGATAAAAGAACAGAAGATTACATTACTGGTAGATTCGGTTAAAGGAGGTGACACAGTGAATCGCACCCATTTTGAAAAAGAATTAGAAGAACTCCATTATGACGTATTGAAAATGGGTAGCCTTGTAGAAGAGGCCATAGCAAATGCCATTGCTTCTTTAGTAAACCATGATACAGAATTAGCTCAGAAAGTTATAGATGACGATGACAGGATAGACAAAATAGAAGTAGAAATTGATAATAAGTGTGCAAAAATCATGGTCACACAGCAGCCGATTGCAAGGGATTTGAGAATAGTTTTGACGGGCCTTAAAATTGTTACAGATTTAGAAAGAATGGCAGATCATGCAGTAGATATAGCAAAGACTACGTTGCGGATTGCTCATCAAAAGTATATAAAACCTTTAATTGATATTCCTAGAATGGCAGAAATTGTAAGAGAAATGGTCAAAATGTCTTTGGATTCCTACGTACGACAAGATTTAGAGCTGGCAAGAGCTATTGGCGAAAAAGACGATATAGTAGATGCTCTTTACAAACAGATTTTTAGAGAACTTTTGACATATATGATGGAAGACCCTAGAAACATTGACCAGGCAACTCAATTTTTGTTTGTTGCTCGTTATCTTGAAAGAATTGCTGACCATGCAACTAATATATGTGAATGGGTAATCTATTTAGATACCGGTGAACATATAGATTTAAATTGAAATGCAAAGAGCGCTCACTCGAAGAAGTGAGCGTTTCAGTTTGTTGACAAAGTCAAAAAACATTCAAAGGAGATATTTTGCATCGTCGCTCGATGTTCCAAAGCGACAAAACTAAGCTCGACTTTCGGGTTCCGGCAGGGTACCGGGCACATTCGACATCCTTGTCTTAGTGCCCGCCTCCGCCATCCGTGGCTACGGCCCTGCCTCCACCCTCGGTCTTGCTAAGTTTTGTTGCCGCTTTGTCACAAGTCGCTCCGATTGCAAAATATCTCCTTCTCCTTTACGAAAGTTTGTCTACAGTCTGGAGCGCTCACTCTAAGAAGTGAGCGCTTTTTTGCATATTTTTTTTACATTGTGTAAAACATATTTTTAAGAAAAAATTAAGGAGTGATTATGATGCCATTAAGTTATATTTTGCTTTCTATTACAGGATTGGTCGTTTTGTTCGGATTTGCCCATAGAGTATTAGATAGGATGAAAATGACAGATACTTGGGCTTTCTTAGTGATAATTGGGATGATTATAGGGACTTTGATACCTAATATTCCCATAACCAAAACTGTGTCTATAAACATAGGTGGAGCTGCTATTCCTATAGCAGTATCTGTGTATCTTTTTTTGAGAGCAGAAAGTACCAGAGAAAAAGTAAATGCAGTTGTAGTATCAATTGTTACGGGAATAGCTGTTTTTATTACAGGGCGAATACTTCCTGCAGAACCTGAAGCCATGATTATTGAGCCTAAATATATTTATGGTATTGTTGGAGGTTTAATCGCATATCTTTTTTCACGTTCAAGAAGAAGTGCTTTTATTGCAGGAGTGATGGGAATAATGCTGGCAAATTTGATGCAAGCAGTTTCAAACTACTTGACAGGAACAAGAGGAGTAGTACCTATAGGAGGAGCTGGATTTTTCGATTCGGTAGTTATATCTATGATAATTGCCGTGTTTTTGTCTGAAATAATTGGGGAAACAAGAGAAAAAATGCAAGGAGGTACTTCTAAAAAGCATCTTGAACCCAGTGAGGGTATGGCTAGCAGCCTGATAGACACTAACAAAAAAGAAGAAGGTGATAAAAATGAACAAAAAGAAGATGAATAAAGTTACAATATTAATCTTATTGATTATTGTGTTTTTATCTTTTGCTTTTAGCAGTTATGCAGAGAAGCAGGCTGAATTACAACCTGATTATTATACAGTGTATGATATAAAGACAAACAAAGTGCTTTTCAGAACTGCAATGGAGGTTTATAAAGGGGATAGATATTTATCAGGGGATAATAAATTGTATGAAGTGTTCAAAGTGGATAAAAATGAAAATATAGCTTATGCAAAGTATTTGCGAACAGAAAAACTTCCAGATGTTAACATAGAAGAAATTTCACAAGCAATGGCAGTAGCAGAGAATACTGGTGAAAAGAGAGTGGCAATATATTCTACCCACAGTGATGAATCATATCTTCCTTCAGATGGCGCTGCAAGTATCAATGGACATGGGGGGATATATAAAGTAGATGCCGCTTTACAAAAAGCTTTAGAGGCAAAAGGAGTCACAGTCAAAGTGGACAGGACTTTGTATTTACCGCATGATGCTATGGCATACAGCCGATCAAGAACTGGAGCAGTCAAACTTTTAAAAGATTTTAAACCGGACTTACTTTTGGATGTCCATAGAGATGCAGTCCCTTTCAAAGAATATATACGAAAAATTGCAGGGAAGAATGCTACAGGCGTAAGAATTGTCTTAGGACGGAACAACCCTAATTTAAAAGCAAATCAGCAATTAGCCTATAGAATAAAAGCTATTGCGGATAAGACATATCCAAACATGATCAAGGATATATTTTTTGGACAAGGAGATTTCAATCAAGATTTGACTCCAAACTCTTTGTTGTTAGAATTTGGCACTTATTCTCACACAAGAGAAAGAGCAGAAGTTTCAGCTTCTTTAATAGCAGACATATTGACAAAAGCTTTATATGGTTCCGATGAACAAAAACAAGTAGGTACATTTACAAAAACTCAAAAGCCGTTGACAGGACAAAATAAAGCTGCAGGTACCGGAATATGGGTTTTGATTGGAGTTGTTGTAGTATCAGCAGTAGCTTTCATGTTTTTGAGTACTGGTGGGCGAGAGATGTATCACAAGTTTTCTAAAGCTACGCACAAAGAATTTGCAAGTTATTTGGGTAAGTTTAGGAGAAAAAAAGGAGATGAGCCATGAGCATAAATCATGAATTGTATATCAGTATTGTGGTTTGTGGAATTGCTTTGGGGACACTTGCCCGCTTTATATATTTAAGAGTGGACTATAGGCAGTATCCTACTTATCCTCAAGGTTATATGACTCATTTAACCTTAGGGATAATTTCAGCAGCTTTAGGAGCTTTTTCTGTGCCTGCATTAATTGAAAAACAGTACACTGCTGTCACCTTTTTAGCTTTGGCAGCACAACAATTTAAAGAAGTAAGAGAAATAGAGAGAGCCAGTTTAGAAAAAATGGAAGCAACAGAATTAGTTCCAAGAGGAGCAGCTTATATAGAAAATATAGCTAAAATTTTTGAAGCAAGAAACTATATTGCTATGGCAGTAGCTACTCTTACTTCTTTGGCAGTTTATCTTTCTAAAAGTGTTATAATAGGAACAATTGTAGGAGGACTAGCAATTTATTTGTCTCGTTATGTAATGAAAATTGCTTATATTAGAGATATTGCCGAAGTTCTTCCTTCAAAGATTGTTTTTAAAGGACCTTTATTGTGCGTTGAGGATGTGGTTTTAGCAGATATAGGTCTAAAAGAAGGAAGAGAAATAATAGAGAAATTTGGAATGGCTGTTATAATACGTCCGAAAGGATTGGATAGTTTAATTTCCATAAACAATTTGGGAATAAGACAGGCTATTCTCCATGAAGCTGCTAATCAATTGGGATTAAAAATGAATATTGATACTCCCGAATTAGCTCCTCTTACTATGAACAACAATGAAAATGGAGATATTATTGTAGTTATGGTAGCGATGAAGCCTGATATTGATGCTTTTGTGGAAATTATAAAGAATGTGCCAGCAATTGAAACTGTAAGAAAGTATCCTTCAAAGTCAAGGGGCGCGAGAAAAGCTTTCAATTGAGGTGATAGAATGGAAGTACATGTAACAGGATATATAATAGCAATAGTAGCTTTAAGAAAAGCAAAAGATAATGTCTTAAGTGGTACTGCACCCATCATTTATGTAGAAAATGAAGAAGAGCAGCAAAAGATTTCTATGTATTTGAGCAGAATTTTTAAGGCGGCCGTTCACGACCTTGAAAATGGAGTATTTATTTTAGTTAAACAATATTAGGTGGTATCTATGAAAGTAGTGTATTATAGCTATTATGGGTGCTATTCTTCTCCTATATGTGCATATCTTCATTTAAATGATAAATCCAAAATTGAAAAAGAGGAATTTTTTAAAATCCCTTTTTTGTTTCAAGTTGATTATGGACAAATGAGATTTATTGGGAAAGATAATAATCAAAATGAAGTGTTCATAATAGGAATGAAAAATTTTAGTGAAAATATCAAGAAAACTTTGTGTGATTTGATGGAAGTTTTTAAAATAGAAGAAGATATAATTTTTATAGATACTTCCCACTATGATATGATTTTTTTTAAAGTGCTGATGAATCTAAGAGGCAAGAAAATACTAACACAAACTATAGACAATTTTTTGTATAATTACTATTTGATGAGACACGAGAATATAAAAAGATTTGTAGAGAGATATAAAAAAATACTATGAGGTGGTAGGTTTGTGATTATTGTATATATGTGTTATGGAAGTGCTCACTCTTCTGTTGTAGCTGCTTCTATACACATAGGACTTTTACCTATTGACAGGGTGCCTACTTATGAAGAAATTGTTTCTCTTCCTCATTATGATAAAACTTCCAACGATGAAATTGGCACTCTTTTTTATATAGGTAAGGATGAATTTGGAAACTATGTGTACATTGTCGGCGCGAGAAATGGGCGAGAAATAGTGGCAAAAGCTATTTACAGTTTTTTGTCTTTATATGGAATTTCTGAAAAAGATATATTAGTCGTAGATGCACTTCCTACCATAGGACTTACTACAAAGATTGGAGGGATTACGTCAAGGCGCTTAGGTATTATCTTTTTAGGTAGGCCTATAACGGTATATGGCATATTGAAAAAATACAACAATTTCGTAAAATTAGTAACAGATATTAAAACAAAGTTGCAAATAAGGTCTTGACGTATTGATAGGATTAATTCATAATTGAAAAGAGAGGAGTTAATTTAGGAGGAAAAATATGCATAAAATAAATATAAAAGATGTAATAAAAGGAAGTATAGCATGGGATTTAGATATACAAAAAGGAGACAAACTCATTACATTAAACGGAAAAGAAATAATTGATATAATAGATTATCGATATGAAGTGTCAAATGAGTTTATACAATTGGAAATTGAAAAGGCTACAGGAGAAAGATATATTTTTGAAGTGGAAAAAGACTATGATGAGGATTTAGGGTTAGTCTTTGAAGAAGAAATAATTGACAGGCCAAAACATTGTAGAAATAAGTGTATTTTTTGCTTTATTGACCAGTTACCTAAAGGGGTCCGCAAATCTCTTTTATTTAAGGATGACGATTATAGGTTTTCCTTTTTACAAGGTAATTTTATTACTATGACTAATATGAGTGAAGAGGAAATTGCCAGGGTAATAAAATATAAGCTCTCTCCCTTATATGTTTCAATTCATGCCACTGATGATGTTGTAAGAGTGAAAATGATAAATAACCCGAATGCAAAAGGTATAATGGATAAATTAAAAAAACTTGTTGAGAACGGAATTGAGGTACATGGTCAAATCGTATTATGTCCAGAAATAAATGATGGTAAAATTCTTGACAGAACTATCAAGGATTTGTCAAGTCTATATCCTGGTGTAAAATCAATAGCAGTTGTTCCAGTAGGACTTACAGACCACAGAGAGAAACTTTATAAACTTAGAACTTTTACTAAAGAGGAAGCTAAAAATGTAGTCGAACAAGTATTTTCATGGCAAAAGAAATTAAAGAAAGAATTAGGTTCTTCTTTTGTTTTTTTGTCAGATGAGTTTTATGTGATGGCAGGTGTTACTATACCTTCTTATTATCATTACGAGGGATTTCCTCAAATAGAAAATGGCGTAGGACTTATGGCATTGTTTAAACATCAATTTCAAAGGAGTCTAAAAAGATTAAAAGTGAAGAAAGGGGAAAATATAAACACCACCCCTTACATTATTGTTACAGGAATAGCTGCCTATAATTTTATGGAAGAAGTAGCGAAAGAATTAAGAAAAACAGGGTTTAATGTAAAAGTGGAGAAGATACACAATGAGTTTTTTGGTCACAATATCACAGTAGCTGGACTTGTGGTGGGGAAAGATATAATAAACCAATTAAAAGGTAAAATAAATGAGGAAGTTTTAGTTATTCCCGATGTCATGTTAAAGGAAAGTTCAAATGTTTTTCTTGATGATACTACTGTTGAAGAAATAGAAAGAGAACTGGGGACAAAAGTTATAGTTTCTGAAGTCGATGGGAAAAAATTTTTACAAAGGATACAGAGTGGAAGGTGATAGATATGGCAGGAGCAATGGTAAGTATTGTAGGTAGACCAAACGTGGGTAAATCTACTCTTTTTAATAAAATTATGGGAAAAAGAATTTCTATTGTGGAAGACAAACCAGGAGTTACAAGGGATAGAATATACGGCAATGCAGAATGGCTGGACAAAAAATTTATATTAGTAGACACAGGAGGATTAGACCCAAATGCTGAAGATATCCTCTTTTCAAAAGTCCGTTTACAAGTGGAAGCAGCAATTGATGCTTCCGACGTAATATTATTTTTAGTTGATGCAAAAGAAGGTTTAATGCCAGAAGATGAAGAAATAGCAAACATTTTAAGAAGAGCAAAAAAAGAAGTTATTTTGGTTTGCAACAAGGTGGACAGTTTTAAAGAAATGCCTCCTAGTTATTATGACTTTTTTAGCCTTGGTTTAGGCAATCCTATTCCAATTTCAGCGTCAAATGGGTTGGGCATCGGAGAACTTTTAGACGAAGTAGTAAAAAAATTGCCACAGGAAGAGTTAGAATACACTGAAGAGACAATTAAAATTGCTGTTATTGGCAAACCTAATGTGGGGAAATCCTCACTAGTTAACAAAATATTAGGGGAAGAAAGGGTAATAGTCAGTAACATACCTGGCACTACACGGGATGCAATAGATACTCCTTTTTCAAAAGATGGGAAGAACTATGTTCTTATTGATACAGCAGGGATACGTAGAAAAAGTAGAATTAGCGAATCTATAGAAAGGTACAGCGTACTAAGAGCTTTAGCTGCAATTGAAAGGTCTGATATATGCCTTTTGATGATAGATGCTACAGAAGGCCCAACAGAACAGGACACTAAAATAGCAGGATATGCATTTGAAAATGGAAAAGGAATCATCATAGTTGTTAATAAATGGGATGCAATAAAAAAAGATAATAATACTGTTAATGAGTATACTAAGATGGTAAGAGAAAAACTATCTTTTATATCTTTTGCTCCTATACTATTTGTTTCAGCAAAAACAGGGCAAAGAGTACACAGAGTTTTAGAGACTGTAGATAAAGTATGGGAGGAATATAATAAAAGAATTACTACTGGTCTTTTAAATAATGTGCTAAATGAAGCTATGCTTATGTTTCCGCCACCTGCTGATAAGGGCAAACCATTAAAAATATATTATACTTCACAAGTAGGAATTAAGCCGCCTTCTTTTGTAGTATTTGCCAATGAACCTGAGCTGATGCATTATTCCTATTTAAGATTTATTGAGAATACATTAAGACAAAATTTTGGCTTTGAAGGAGTACCTGTTGTGATTTCTACGAGAAAAAGAGGGGAAAATTAAAAGGGAAAGGGGGGGAAATATGTACGCTGTTTTGACGGCCATCATTGCTTATTTGATTGGTTGCATAAACAATGCATATATTTTAACAAAATATACGCGAAAAATAGACATTCGCAATTATGGGAGTGGAAATGCGGGGGCTACTAATGTTTTAAGAGTATTAGGGTATAAAGCTGCGGCTCCTGTTTTTGCATTGGATGTGTTAAAAGGAGTAATAGCCGTATTAATTGGTAAGTATTTAATGGGTAATACTGGTGCTATGATTGCAGGAATAGCAGTGGTATTCGGTCATAACTGGCCTGTGTTTTTAAATTTTAGAGGTGGGAAAGGAATTGCTACAAGCGTTGGAGTTGTAATGACTGTAAGTCCTATTTTAGGGCTCATAGCCTTAGCAATTGGGGTTACTGTAATTGTTTTGACAAAATACGTATCTTTAGGGTCCATAACAGGGTCGGTTGCTTTTGTGCTTTTAAATGCAATCTTTTGGAATTCAACACAAATATTCATATTTTCACTTATTCTGGCATCTTTAGCAATTTTCCAACACCGTTCTAATATAAAACGTTTGCTGACGGGAACAGAATCTAAACTTGGACAAAAGACGGAAATAAAATGAGAAAGGAAAGTGGTCATGAAAATATCAGTATTAGGTGCGGGAAGTTGGGGAACAGCTATAGCGATACACTTAAACCGACTTGGGCATCAAATTACATTATGGACGAGAGATAAAAATCAGTTTGAGGAAATTGTGTCTACTCGTCACAATAAAAAATATCTTGATGTTGATATTCCTCAAGAAATTTCTATTACTACTGATTTAAAAGAGGCAGTAACTAACTCTGAAATAGTAGTAATCGCAGTACCTTCTCATGCTGTGAGAGAGATATCGGAAAAATTAAAAGAGGTAGTTTATAAAAACTTTATTGTAGTAAATCTTGCAAAAGGAATAGAGACTTCCACTTTAAAAAGAATGTCTGAAGTTATAAAAGAATATCTTTCAAATGATGTAGTTGTTTTGTCAGGTCCTAGTCATGCTGAGGAAGTAGTCAGGCAAATTCCTACAGCCTGTGTTTTAGCTTCTTTGAATATTAAAGCCTGTGAAATAGTGCAAGATGCTTTTATGGATGAAAACTTTAGGTTGTATATAAACGAGGACGTTGTAGGAGTGGAATTAGGAGGGTCATTAAAAAATATTATAGCCTTGGGAGCTGGAATTTCAGACGGGCTTGGATTTGGCGATAATACCAAAGCTGCTCTTATGACAAGAGGTCTTGCGGAAATTACTCGTTTGGGTGTCGCGTTAGGTTCTGATCCGTTGACGTTTTTAGGTTTAGCAGGTGTAGGAGACCTCATTGTCACTTGTACCAGCATGCTTTCACGAAATAGAAGAGCAGGGATACTTATAGGTAAAGGTAAAAGTTTAGAAGAAGCATTAAAAGAGATAGGAATGGTAGTAGAAGGAGTCAATACTACAAAATCCGCCTACAGACTTTCTCAAATTCATAAAATAGAAATGCCAATAACTAAAGAAATTTATTCCATACTTTTTGAGGGTAAAAATCCCTATGTGGTATGTTTAAGTTAATTCTATCACAAAATATACAATAATAAAAGAGAGTATACGAAATACTCTCGCAGTTTGTTGACAAAGTTAAAAAATATTCAAAGGAGATATTTTGCATCGTCGCTCCGATGTTCCAAAGCGACAAAACTAAAGCTCGACCTTCGGGCTCCGGCAGGGTACCGGGCACAATCGGCCTCCTTGCCTCAGGTGCCCGCCTTCGCCATCCATGGCTTCGGCCCTGCCTCCACCCTCAGTCTCGCTAAGTTTTGTTACCGCTTTGTAACAAGTCGCCCGATTGCAAAATATCTCCTTTACGAAAGTTTGTCTACAGTCTGTGATCTCCGGTATTTCCGGAGATTTTATCATATTTCAATATTTTTTACATATAAATGTACTGTTAAAGCATATATATATGAGTGAGAAGAAAAGGATATGTGGATATAAAAAGGAGGGAAATGGGTTGGAAAATTACGATATCTATAAAAACATAGCAGAAAGAACTCAAGGTGATATCTACATAGGAGTAGTAGGCCCAGTGAGAACAGGTAAATCGACTTTTATTAAGCGATTTATGGACATATTAGTACTGCCATACATAGAAAATCTTCCCCAAAAAGAGAGAATAAAAGATGAATTGCCACAAAGTGCAGCAGGCAAAACCATAATGACTACTGAGCCTAAATTTGTTCCTGAAAAAGCGGTAGAGATAACAATTAATGAAAACACGAGGTTTAAAGTGAGATTAGTAGATTGTGTAGGATATATGGTCAAAGGTGCACTGGGATACATGGAAGGGGATAAGCCCCGCATGGTGTCTACACCTTGGTATGATTATGAAATACCTTTTGAGGAAGCGGCAGAAATAGGAACAAAAAAAGTCATAAATGACCATTCTACAATAGGATTAGTGATGACCACTGATGGAAGCATAACCGACATACCGCGAGAAAATTATGTAGCAGCAGAAGAAAGGGTAGTAAAAGAATTAAAAGAATTGAATAAACCTTTTATAATAGTGCTAAATACAACCGATCCTCAAAGTCCCGGAACAATTAATTTAGCAAAAGAATTAGAGAAAAAATACGATGTACCTGTTGTTGTTTTAAATGTACTTAAAATGGAAATACCAGACATTCATGCAATTTTGGAAAAAGTCTTATTTGAATTTCCCATACGAGAGATTGCAATTGATTTGCCTAAATGGGTAGATGCTCTTGATAAAAGTCATTGGCTTAAACAAAATATAATTGGAACAGTAAAAGAAAACATAAAAGATTTGTTTAGATTAAGAGATATACCTAAGTTAGTTGGTGGTCTTAAAGCAAATGAAAACTTTTCTGAGGTGTTTATAAAGAAGATAACACCAGGTGAAGGCTGTGCCAATGTTGAAATAAAAACCCGGGAAGGCTTATTCTTTAAGATATTAAGTGATGAAAGCGGACTTGAAATTCATGGTGATAAAGAATTAATGACAATGATGAGAGAATTGGCTTATGCAAAAAGACAGTATGATAGAGTTAAAGATGCTTTTTTACAGGCTGAAAAAACAGGTGTAGGAGTAGTACCTGCAAGCCTTGATGACATGAAGTTTGAAAAACCCGAAATAGTAAGGCAAGGTGGGAGATTTGCGGTAAGGCTTAGAGCTTCTGCTCCTTCATATCACATATTTAAAACTGATATTACGGCGGAAGTATCGCCAGTTGTAGGAACAGAAAAACAAAGTGAAGATTTTGTAAAATATTTGACAGAACAGTTTGAGAGCGATCCAGAAAAAATTTGGGAATCTAACATTTTTGGCAAGACCTTGAGTGACCTTGTAAAGGAGGGAATGCAAAGCAAGATTGGCACTATTCCCCAAAACTTAAGTCATAAACTGAGAGATACATTAGAAAGAGTAGTGAATGACAGCGGAGGCGGAATAATCTTTATAATCATTTAACTATTGATTTTTTCTTTTATCTCGTTTATAATAAAAGCTGAACATAGTTTCTTTCTGGGTGTGGCGCAGTTGGTAGCGCGCCAGAATGGGGTTCTGGAGGCCGGGGGTTCAAGTCCCCCCACTCAGACCAGTGACGATCAATAACCGCTAGGCTTTGCGGTTTTCTCTTTTTTAGAAATGCAAATAGAAATAAAAATTTGCAAACGTTTTGCGAATATAAATTTTTTTATATTACTTGTAGAAAAAGAAAGTACCACGTACCCACTTATCTAAAAAAGAGATAAGTGTTTTTTTGTTATTAAAATTTTAGAGGTTTTAAACCATAATGGTACTCTTTTTGCTGCAAGAATAGCTGAATGGTTTGTGGAAGCTTGTTTTATAGCTGCCTGTGACCTTATAAAAAAGCCTGAAAACATTGTTTGTCTGAAAATACATGGCCTTGAATTTAAAAAAGTACGACAAAAGGAGATATTATAAAAATAAAATCCCGTGTAGTTTTAACTGGAAGGTCTAGTGTAAAACTTATGCTAAAATATATAAAAATGATGAAGCTGAGCCTATATTAGAAGGCTTTGCTACTAAGGAAAGGGAGTTTACGGAGTAGTGATAAAATGGATACAGTAAAGATTTATACCAATATTATAAAAGATAATATGAATAGACCGGAAAAAGTAAATAAGCTAATAAACTTTGGTCTTACCGCTGCTTATTATTATGTGAGCTTTTTCAAAGACAAGAGGATTCCCAAATCTCTTCATTACCTAAATAAATACTCTATAAAAAGCATAAAAGACTCTCTAGCAAATCCTCAAAATTCTGCTTGGGTAAACCTCTTTGCACCCTCTGAATTTTTGATCGCCATGGACATAAAGCCTTTATTTATTGAAGCATATTCTTCTTTCATGTCAGGCTTCTTCATAGAAGATTATCTTATTGATACTGCCGAATCGAGAGGCATGTCAAATACTTTATGCAGTTACCATAAAACTTTCATAGGAGCCAGTGAGCTTAATATCCTCAAAAAACCTAAATTTATGATGACTACTTCCATGATATGCGATGCGAATATACCTACTTTCAAGTATCTTTCAAAAAAACACGGGGTTCCACTGTACATTATTGATATTCCCTACAAATATTCTAAAGACTCCGTAGTGTATGTAAAAAAACAGCTTTTAGAAGTGGCGGAAAAGCTTGAGGAAGTTTTTAATAGAAAGCTTGATATTGATAAATTGAGGGAAGTTGTAAAAACGGAAAATAAAATAAGAGCACTTATGAAAGAGTATTTAAATTATGCAGGGGAAAAAAGATTTATACCTACCATGACCTTTGAAATGTATATGCTCTTTGCATCTCATGTATTCATTGGAAGCAAGGAAGTATTACATTTTTATGAGATGCTAGTGGAGGATATAAAAAGAGCTCCTGAAAGAAGTGGAAAAAGCATATTTTTTATACACCTTCTTCCTATATTTGAGAAAAATTTTAAAGATTACTTTAACTTCAGCGATAAATTTCACATTGCTGGTAGTGACTTAAATTATGATTTTGTTGATGAAATTGATGAAAACGACCCCTTCAAGGGAATCGCTGAAAAGCTTATCTTAAACTCTTTTAATGGTGAAATAAATAGAAAAGTTGCAAGAATCAAAGAACTGATAGAAAAAATAAAACCGGACGGCATTATACAGTTTTGTCATTTGGGCTGTAAGCAGTCCATGGGTGGAACATTTATAATTAAAAATCTTGCTTCAGAAGTAGGCATTCCATTTCTTTATTTAGATGGGGATTGTGTAGACAAAAGAAATAATCAAGAGGGGCAGAATAGGACGAGGCTCGAAGCCTTTCTTGAGATGCTCTAGTAATCTTTCTGGAGGTGAAAAATTGATAGGGTACGTTTGCAAATACACGCCTGTAGAAATAATCGAAGCTTTTGGAGAAAAACCGGTAAGACTTGATCCAGGATATAAGTCTTATGAACATGCTGAGGCCCTGATTCACTCAAATATGTGCAGTTTTGCAAAAGGGGTTTTGGAAAATATAATTGAAAATAATATTGAAGAGGTTGTATTAACTGCCTGCTGTGATAGTATAAAAAGGCTTTATGATGTATTAAAAGATAAAGTAAAATTTATCCATCTTCTGGACCTGCCTAGAAAAAAAGGTCCTCTTGCAATAGATCTTTTTTACAATGAAATAATTGAATTTATAGAAGCGTATCAGGCCTTTAAAAACAAGAATTTTGCTGAAGAGAATTTGCTAAAAATTCTAGAAAGCAAGTCTTTTAATAAAGATAAACAATCCACTGAAAGCATTGCTATATTAGGTGCGAGGCTTAAAGATGATGTTATAGAAAAAATCACAAATTCTTGTACAGCAAAGGTAATAAATTTTACCTGCACAGGTGAACAAAGAGTATTCAATATCGAAGCAAAAGATAATTTATTAAAAAGCTATGCGGAATCGCTTCTCAATTTCACACCCTGTATGAGAATGGCAGAAGATCGAAGCAAGTTAATCAATAAAGAATTCAAGGGGATAATATACAACACCATAAAGTTCTGTGATTTTTATTCCTATGAGTATGCTGAACTCAAAAGCAAAGCAGACCTCCCCCTTTTAAAAGTTGAAACTGACTATAACGATTCAAATAGCGGACAGATTTTAACAAGAATAGATGCCTTTTTGGAATCAACTGGTATTAAAAAGATGGAAAAACAAAAAACTAAGAAGGGATATTTTGTAGGAGTTGATAGTGGCTCTACTTCTACAAATGTAGTCATAATCGACGAAAACAAAGACATAATATCATATTCTATTATTCCAACAGGTCCTAAAGCTCTAGAAAGTGCTTTTAAAGCTTTTGAAATTGCTTTAAAAAATGCCGGACTTCAAGAAAGGGATATTACATCAATAGTGGCAACAGGGTATGGAAGAGTAAGTATTCCCTTTGCAGATAGAATTGTAACTGAAATTACCTGTCACGGCAAAGGCGCGTTTTTTGTAGACAATGCTATTAGAACTGTTATAGATATAGGGGGACAGGATAGCAAAGTGATAAGGTTAGATGACAGCGGCAATGTCATTGATTTTGTGATGAATGACAAATGTTCAGCAGGGACAGGCCGATTTCTCGAAGTAATGGCGAGAACGTTAGGCATTTCAATAGAAGAAATGGCAAAAGTGCAAAGGGAAGTAAAAGAAAATATTACGATTACCAGTATGTGCACTGTATTTGCAGAATCGGAAGTAATATCTCTTATTGCCCAAAACAAGGACCAGAGGGATATAATACATGCCCTCAATAAATCCATTGCTTCAAAAGCTATTTCCCTGGTCGACAGAATAGGGAGAAAAGGAAAATACATGATGACAGGGGGCGTTGCCAAAAATCAGGGAGTAGTTTATGCCATTGAAAGCAGGCTGGGTGAAAAACTTATAATCCCATTTGAACCACAGATTATTGGAGCACTTGGAGCAGCGCTAATTTCACTTGAAGGTAAATGAAGTTACTTTTTATGATAAAAATAAAATGGTGGTGATGTTGTGAAAATTCTTATAGCTCCCGATAAGTTTAGAGGAAGTTTATCTGCTTTAAGGGTTGCAGATAGTATAGAAAAAGGAATTTTAAAGATTTTTCCAAAAGCTATTATTGAAAAAGTCCCTATGGCAGATGGTGGCGAAGGAACTGTTGAATCATTAGTTGATGCAACTGGAGGGAAAATAATAAAAACAAAGGCAAAAGATCCTCTAGGGAGAGATATTGAAAGCTTTTATGGAATATTAGGTGATGGCAAAACAGCAGTTATAGAAATGGCTGCTGCCTCAGGACTTTATCTTTTGAAGGATTATGAGAGAAATCCCATGATTACAACAACATACGGAACCGGTCAGCTTATAAAAGATGCTTTAGATAGAGGCTGCAGAGAATTCATTATAGCAATAGGTGGAAGTGCAACAAACGATGGTGGTGCCGGCATGGCAATGGCGCTAGGAGTTAAATTTTATGATAAATATGGTAGAGAAATAGGCCTTGGGGGAGGAGAACTTTCAAAAATTTACTCAATAGATACTTCAAATCTTGATGATAGACTAAAGGAATGTGAATTTATTGTAGCCTGCGACGTAGCAAATCCTTTAATTGGAGAAAATGGTGCATCAAGGGTTTACGGCCCACAAAAGGGTGCTACAAAGGAAATGGTAGAAGTTTTAGATAAAAACCTTGAACATTATGGAAAACTTTTAGAAAAGTATTTTCATAAAAAAATAATAGATGTAGAAGGCTCAGGTGCTGCAGGCGGCTTAGGTGCAGGACTTATGGCATTTTTAAATGCGCAGTTAAAAAGTGGTATAGAAATAATAACTGAAACATTAAAACTTGAAGAAAAAATAAAAGAAGCTGATATAGTAATTTCCGGTGAAGGAAAAATAGATTCTCAAACAGCGTTTGGAAAAGCAATTTCAGGAATAGCTAAATTGTGTAAAAAGCATAATAAACCGCTTATTGTAATAGCAGGAATGGTTGAAAATATAGAAAATCTTTATGAAACTGGAGTTAGCAGTATTTTTTCAATCGTGGAAAAGCCAATGTCCCTTGAAGATGCCATAAAAAACGCACCGACATTGTTAGAAAAATCTGCTGAGAGAATTTTTAGGTTAATCAAAGCCATAAAGGCTTAAAGAAAAGTGGGCTGCTTATCTTTTTTTTAATTTTTTTGAGAAATATAGAGATGGAAGGAAGAGTACAAAAAATTTTATAATCCTTCAAAAAATATTGAAAAACCATAAAAGTTAATGGTATAATGTTTTATGTGTTAGGTTTTACATATTCTACAATATTTTATTGAAAGGATGAGGGGGATGAAAACTATAATAAACACTGACGCTGCGCCTAAAGCCATTGGTCCATATTCTCAAGCTGTAATGATAGATGGTTTTTTGTACACATCCGGGCAAATAGCAATTGATCCTGCTACAGGAGAATTTGTGGAAGAAGGTATTGAAGCGCAGACGGAAAGAGTTTTAGAGAACATAAAAGCGATTTTAGAAGCTGCCGGAATGGACCTTAATAATGTTATAAAGACAACTGTATTTGTCACTAACATGGGGGATTTTGCAAAAATTAACGAGATTTACGGCAAGTATTTTAAAGACAATCCACCTGCCCGCTCCTTAGTTGAAGTAAAAAGTCTTCCTAAGGGTGCTCTTATAGAAATAGAAGTTGTCGCTCGTAAATAAAATTTTCTCTTTTTAAAGGGTTATTAAACGATTACAAGCTGGGGAAATAAAAATAGGAGGTTGTTTTTTATGCATGATGATTTAACGAAAATGGCAGAACCTTATAAAATTAAAATGGTCGAGCCACTTAAGATAACAACTCGAGAAGAGCGCATAAAGCTTATTAAAGAGGCAGGATACAATCTCTTTTTGTTAAAGTCAGATGATGTATATATTGACCTTTTGACTGACAGTGGTACTTCTGCCATGAGTGATTACCAATGGGCTGGCATGATGCTAGGGGATGAGTCTTATGCGGGAAGTAGAAATTATTTGCACCTTTGTGAAATAGTTAAAGATATTTTTGGCTACAACTATGTTGTTCCAACTCATCAAGGTCGCGGTGCTGAAAAGGTGCTTTTCCCCATCTTAATTAAAAAAGGACAATATGTATTGGGTAACATGCATTTTGATACCACAAAGGCCCATATTGAGCTAGCAGGCGGAATTGGTATAGACGTGGTAATAAAAGAAGCAGAAGACACAGAAAATTATCATCCTTTTAAAGGTAATTTTGACCTTGAGGCTTTAGAAAATTTCATAAAAGACAAAAAGCCAGAAAATATAGCGTTTATTTTGGCAACTGTTACTTGTAACGGCGCTGGTGGACAACCTGTTTCTATGGAAAACATTAAAGAAGTCCGGAAAATAGCGGATAAATACGGACTGAAGCTTTTCTTTGATGCTGCGAGATTTGCAGAAAACGCTTATTTTATAAAACAAAGAGAGAAGGGATATGAAAACAAATCCATTAAAGAGATAGTGAGGGAGATGTTTTCTTATGGCGATGGTTTTACAATGTCTGCCAAAAAAGATGCGTTAGTAAATATAGGTGGGCTTATTGCCATAAAAGATGATGAAGAACTTTTCACCAAAGTGAAAACAATTCTCATACCTATGGAAGGGTTTGTTACTTATGGCGGCCTTGCTGGAAGAGATATAGAGGCCATGGCAAGAGGGCTTGAAGAAGTCTTAGATGAAAATTATTTAGCATGGCGAATTAATCAGGTGAAGTACTTGGGCGATAAACTAAGAGATGCAGGAATACCAATTCAATATCCAACAGGAGGCCATGCTGTTTTCATAGATGGCAAAAAGTTTTTGCCTCATGTACCCCAAGAACAATTTCCTTCCCATGCAATTTGCGTGGAGCTTTATATAGAAGCTGGTATTCGCACAGTAGAAGTAGGAGCATTGCTTGCTGGTCGTGACCCTGTTACTAAAAAAGAGATACTTCCAAAATTAGATTTTGTGCGTCTTACAATTCCAAGGAGAGTTTACACTAACAGCCATATGGATGTTATAGCAGAGGCTGTAAAAAGAGTTTATGCAAGAAGAGATAAAATAAAAGGATATAGATTTACTTATGAGCCGCCAATATTGAGGCATTTTACTGCGAGGTTAGAACCGGTAGAATAAACATAAGGGAGATGGCTTTTTGCCAATCTCCCTATTTTGTCTATAAAAATATCGAAAACTGTGATAAAATGAATATATGCATAAATTTGTAGAAGGGAAATCGGCATTTATATAGAATATATTGATAGGTGAGAGATGTGAAAAGGTTAGCTAAAATTATAGTTATATTATTGTTGATAGTTTACATAAGTAAAGTAGGGATAACGACTTTTGCAAACAAAAGTAAAACTACAGTAGTGACTTATGGAAGTATTTTAATAGCCTTTACTGGCCAAGGATATGTTATAAAAAATGAAATAATGATAAATGCTCCTTTTGATGGTAAAATAAAAAAACTCGTACCAAGTGGAGAAAAAGTTTCCAAAGGTACTCCTATTGTGCAAGTTTATTCTGCAGATTTCGATGAGGGAAAACTACATCAGTTAGATGAGGTAAACAGAGAACTAAAAAATCAGGATACTAATATACCTTTTTATTCAGATGTTCAAAAATTAGACGACATAATAAAGAAAGAAGAGCAAAATTATCAAAATGCGATACAGCAAAACAGCCCTGGTGCAGATAAAATACAAAAAAGGATTGAAGACTTAAAAGCCAAAAAAGAAGAAATTTTAAGTAAAGGATCGATAATGCTCCAAAGAATTGAAAACTTAAAAGAGCAAAAGGAGTATTTAGAAAAATATGTAGAAAAAAATGTGATTACTGTAAATTCACCTGAGTCAGGAATTGTAAGTTACTATTTCGATGGCAGTGAAAGTATTCTACATGAAAAAGATATGTTCAATTTAAATCCGACACAACTTGAAAATTTAAACTTTCAATCCAAAGAAATTACTACAGAGGTAAAAAGAGATTACCCTTTTGTAAAAATAGTGGATAATTTGGAGTGGTATTTAGCGTTGGTTTTAAATGAAAAACAACAGGACTTATTAAAAGAAGATAGTAATGTGAAAATATTGATTGATAATTATGGTAGTGAATTGCGGGGAAAAGTTATAAAAACCTATAAAGGTGACGATAAATTATATATAGGAATAATTGAGATGATAGATGAATATCCCAACTTTTATAAAACTTCTAAAATAAATGTAAAAGTTAAAGTTAAAGAGTACAATGGCCTTAAAATACCTATTTCTTCTATTGTACAAAAAGAAGGAAAAGAAGGAGTTTTTGTAATAAAAAATGGCAAAGTCCCTACTTTTAAAGAAGTAGTAATAAAGGCTACAGATGGCAAATATGCGATTGTAGAAAGTGTTGATAAAACATCTGGATTAAAAATATATGACGACATAGCGATAAATGGAGAGGATTACTTGAGCAAATAAGGGGGGATAAATACGACTATATGTGAAAATATAAGAAAGATAAAAGAAAACATAAAAGAGCATGCATTAAAGGTAAATAGAAATCCGGAGGAAATATTAATTGTGGCAGCTACTAAAACTTTTGGTGTTGAAACTATAAAAGAGGCTATTGCTTGTGGAATAACTGACATAGGTGAGAATAAGGTTCAAGAGTTAAGTGAAAAATATCCTTATTTAAAAAATGAGGTAGAATTTCACTTTATAGGGCATTTACAGACAAACAAAGTGAAATACATTATTGACAAAGTTAAGATGATACATTCTTTAGATAGTACTAAACTGGCAAAAGAGATAGACAAAAGGGCTAAACAAAAGAGCCTCATAATGGATTGTTTGGTGGAAATCAATATTGGTGGAGAGGAAAGTAAATACGGAATTCCTCCTGAAGAAATGCATAATTTTGTTAAAGAAATGGAAAAATATGATAATATAAGAATTAGAGGGCTTATGACAATAGCTCCTTACCTTCCACCAGAAGAGGTAAGGCCCTATTTTAGAAAGATGAAAGAATTATTTGAAAAGCTAAAAGAAATTAAGCAACATAATGTACAAGTAGAATTTTTGTCAATGGGCATGTCCAATGACTATTGGGTAGCAGTTGAAGAAGGGGCGAATATTGTTAGAATTGGCACTTCTATTTTTGGGCAAAGACAATATAATGTGGAGGGATAATTAATGTCTTCAAAAGTGATTGATAAATTAATGAGTTTCTTTGGTATCGATGAGCCAGAAGAAGAGGAAGAAGAAGTAGACTCTTTACAACCTGTCAGACCTTATGATAGAAAGCCTAAAATTGTCAATATTCATACACAGCCACAAGTAAAAGTTTTGATTTTAAAGCCAGAAAAGTTTGAACAAGTGATGAATATATGTAATGAATTGAAAAATAAAAAACCGGTGATTGTAGATTTACAAAAGATGGATAAAAACGAAGCTCAAAGAGTAGTGGATTTTTTAAGCGGTGCAGCCTATGCTCTTAATGGAGAGATAAAGAAGATATCTGGCTATATATTTTTAGTTGCGCCTGAGAATTTTGACATTACAGGGGATATAAAAGATGAGGTAAATTCTTTATACAATCTAAATTGATAAGGAGGAAATGATTTTGCCTGTAAATTTTGCAATTTTAACAGCATTAGATTATTTTTTTGAAGTTATAAATTGGCTTATATTGATAAGGGTTATTTTATCTTTGCTAAGAATGGAGAATATGTCAAATCCACTTTCTCGTTTTGTGTTCGTAACGACAGAACCAATACTTGAGCCTTTTAGGGCATTACAATTTAGGTCTTCTATTGGAAGAAATTTAATGATAGATTTTTCGCCAGTTTTGGCGATTTTGGTGATTCAGTATTTAGTTCGTCCTTTAGTTTTTAAATTAGTATTACTACTGATGAGGTATATATGATGGGCAAGGAATTTACTGTATCCCGATTTGATGACATAATTAAAGGCGTTTTAAAATCTAAAAGAGTAAAATATACAGACTTTTTAAGCCTCTCTGAACAAAAAATTTTTAAAAAAACTATATTAAAGTATCGACAGCAAGATATAAACTATAATCTAGATGGAGGATATCCTTTAGCAGAAAGAAAGATAGTAGTTATTTACCCCGATTTTTTGCAGCCGGAAGATACACCTATTTGCGCTGTAAGAATTGAAGGTAATTTTTCTAAACTATCTCATAGAGATGTGTTGGGTGCACTTTTAGGGTTAGGGATAAAAAGACAAAAAATAGGCGATATAATTGTAAAAGAGGATAAATGCGACATATTGTTACATAAAGATGTGGAAAGTTATGTACTTATGAACCTTTTTAAAGTTGGAAAAGAGAAGGTAAGCGTTAATTCAATTGACTTGAAAGATGTGATAGAACCTGAAATAAAATATAAGGACATTTTTTCTACCGTAGCCTCACTACGGGTTGACAGTGTGGCAGCTGCAGGTTTTGGTATATCAAGGACGAAGGCTTCAGAACTTATAAAGTCCGGTCTTCTTCAAATAAATTGGGAGTATACAGAGGACCCTTCTTCAGAAGTAAAAGAGGGAGATGTAATTTCTTTACGTGGTTTTGGAAGAATTAGATTAGAAGAAGTGAGAGGTAATACCAAAAAAGGTCGGGTTTCTGTACATATTCTAAGGTTTGTATAATGTTACAAAAGAAAAGGAGGTAATATTATGCTGACGCCTATGGATATACATAATAAAGAATTTAGGCGGTCTTTTAGGGGTTATAATGAAGAGGAAGTGGACGAGTTTTTGGATAAAATTATGGAAGACTATGAAATGTTATACAAAGAAAATGCGGAGTTAAAAGATAGAATTAATATAATGAATGAAAAACTTCAAAGCTACATAAATATGGAGAACACTTTAAACAATACCTTGATTGTTGCTCAAAATACTGCAGAGGAATTGAAAAGAAATGCAGAAAAAGAAGCTCAACTTATCATACAAAATGCACAACAAAATGCAGAAAAAATATTAGAGAAGGCAAATCAAGAAGTTGTAAGAATAAGAATGGAGTTAGAAAGATATCGCAAGCAATTAAATATTTTTAAAGCGAAATTTAAATCTCTTTTAGAAGCCCAGTTGGAATCAATACTTTCAATAGATGAGAAAGAATTGATTCCAGATGAGGATGGGGAGAAGGATGCAGAATAGATTAGGTATTGTTGGAATATTGATTCAAGATAGAGAAAATGTGGCGGATAGGGTAAATCACATATTGAGGTAGTACGGCCTACATTATTGTAGGGAGAATAAGTGGGGAGTATCGGTTATCGCTTTAATAGTTGATGGTACAACGGATGAAATAGGGCTCTTACTGGTGAAGTTAGAAATCTTCCTGGGGTAAAAGTGAAATCTGCTCTGACTATAAGATATCCATACTATTGACGAAAAACTTGTGGTATTATATAATTGTGTAAAAAATATTGTTAAAAGCTATGATGAGGACGAGTAAGTAGAAGTGACTTCCAGAGAGTTGGCGGTAGGTGCGAGCCAATAAGTTCGTTTCTACTGAAAATCACCTCGGAGCTGCAGGCTGAACTACAGTAAGCTGTGCCGGGTTTCCCGTTATCTTTAATGAGAGATTAAGGCAAAGTTTTTCTTTGTCTTAATAAGTAGGGTGGTACCGCGAACTTCTCGTCCCTGACGAGAAGTTTTATTTTTAGTTTGAAAGATAATATTTGAAGAGGAGGTAATGTTCAGTGGATTACAACAAGACACTTAATTTGCCGAGGACAGATTTTCCTATGAAGGCTAATTTGCCAACACGAGAACCAGAGATATTAAAAAGATGGGAAAAAATGGATATTTATCATAAAACATTGGAAAAAAATAAAGGCAAGGAAAAATATATTTTACACGATGGGCCGCCTTATGCTAATGGAGATATACACATTGGAACTGCTATGAATAAGGTATTAAAAGACATTATAGTGAAATACAAAACAATGAGGGGTTATGATGCTCCTTATGTGCCAGGATGGGATACACACGGTCTTCCTATTGAACAGCAAGCTATAAAAACTTTAGGTATAAAAAGGCATGAAGTAAGTCCTACAGAATTTAGAAAAGTGTGTAGGAATTTTGCTTTTTCCCAGATTGAAAAGCAAAAAGCTCAATTCAAAAGATTGGGAGTAAGGGGAGATTGGGATAATCCTTATCTTACCTTAAATCCGGAGTATGAAGCTAAACAGATAGAAGTATTTGGTGAAATGGCTAAAAAAGGCTATATCTATAAAGGTCTAAAGCCTGTATATTGGTGTCCCAGCTGTGAGACTGCTTTGGCAGAAGCAGAAATTGAATACTTTGATGAAACCTCTGATTCTATTTATGTAAAATTTAGAGTTAAAGATGATTTAGGGAAATTTAAAGGAATAGTTGAGAATCTTAATAATGTGTATTTTGTAATATGGACAACTACTACATGGACTATTCCGGCTAACCTTGCAATTGCTTTAAATCCAGAGTTTGATTATGCGCTTGCAAAGTTTGGAGACGAAGTATATATAATGGCAAAAGATATGTTAGATACTGTAAAAAAAGAAGCTAACCTTTCAGATTATGAAATAGTTGCTGTATTTAAAGGAAAAAATTTGGAGGGCATGAAGGCTGCCCATCCTTTATATGACAGAGATTCTTTAATAATCTTGGGTGAGCATGTAACTTTAGAAGCTGGTACTGGATGTGTTCATACTGCTCCCGGCCATGGCGAAGAAGACTTTTTAGTTGGGCAAGAGTATGGTCTTGATGTTTTAAATCCAATAGATGATAAGGGATATTTTACAGATAAAGCGCCAGGATATGCTGGTCTGTATTATGAAGAGGCTAACAAGGTCATAAAGGAAGACTTGAAAAAAGCTAATGCATTAGTGGCAGAAACCCGTATTACCCACTCATATCCTCACTGTTGGAGATGTAAAAGTCCAATAATATTTAGGGCGACAGAACAGTGGTTTGCTTCTGTGGAGGGATTTAGAGAAGAGGCACTAAAAGCTATTAAAGAGGTTAATTGGTATCCTTCATGGGGCGAAGAGCGCATAACTAACATGGTAAGAGATAGAAAAGACTGGTGTATTTCAAGGCAAAGAGTATGGGGTGTGCCAATTCCTATATTCTACTGTGAAAAGTGTGGGAAACCGCTTGTAAATGATGATACAATAAATGCAGTTAAAGAGATCTTCAGGCAAAAGGGTTCAGATGCGTGGTTTGAAATGTCAGCTGAAGAGATATTACCAAAAGGGATTACTTGCGAATGCGGTTCTACAAAGTTTAGGAAAGAGACAGATATAATGGATGTGTGGTTTGATTCAGGCTCCAGCCATGCAGCTGTGCTGCAAACTCATCCTGACCTAAAGTGGCCTGCAGAGCTTTATTTAGAAGGTTCAGACCAACACAGAGGATGGTTCCAATCTTCCCTCTTGACATCTGTGGCAACACGTGGAAAAGCACCTTATAGAAACGTATTGACCCACGGGTTTGTTGTAGACGGTGAAGGAAGGAAAATGTCAAAATCTTTAGGGAATGGTATTGACCCAGCCGATGTAATTAAAGAATATGGAGCAGATATTTTGAGGCTTTGGACTGTTTCTGCTGACTTTACTTCAGATATGAGAATTTCACAAGAGATTTTAAAACAGATGACAGAAGCGTACAGAAAAATACGTAACACTAGTAAGTTCTTGTTAAGCAATCTTTATGACTTTGACCCTGATAAGGATATGCTCCCTTACGAAGAGCTTTTAGAAATAGATAAATGGGCTTTATATAGGCTTAACAGAGTAGTTGAAGAGCTTACAGAGGCTTTTGATAAATATGAGTATTACGATTTTCTCCATCTGGTTCATACCTTCTGTGTAGTAGATATGAGTAGCCTTTACCTGGACATTTTAAAAGACAGATTGTACACTTATCCTGCTACTTCTAAAGAGAGAAGAGCGGCTCAAACGACAGTTTACATTATTTTAGACACTCTTGTAAGGTTGATAGCACCAGTGCTTACATTTACTTCAGAAGAAATATGGTCATATATGAAGCACGACAGTCAAAATAATTTTGAAAGTGTTCAGTTAGCTGATTGGCCAGAGGTCCAAGAAAAATACAATAATCCTTATATAATAGAAAAATGGGAAAAACTTTTTGACATAAGAAAATATATTTCTAAAGCTCTTGAAATAGCGAGAACCGACAAAAAGATAGGTCACTCTTTAGAGGCACAAGTGGATATATATCCATCTCAAGAGCTTTATGATTTCTTTAAAGGCTTTAATGACCTAGAATATATGTTCATAGTTTCAAAAGTGGTACTTCACCAACCAGAAGAACCTGTTCCTCAAAATGCTTATGAAAGTGAATATTATAATTTGAAGATTGTGGTAACCCATGCACCTGGGGAAAAATGCGAGCGCTGCTGGATGTACAGTGAAACAGTAGGGACTATAAAAGAGCATCCAACTATTTGCGCAAGATGTGCTTCTCACATTGAGAAGTAAATACAAGTTTAAAAAGGGGTTTTTTCCCCTTTTTAAACATTATTTTAGGAGGGATATTATGAATCTGCATATAAAAAATATAGCTTTGCTATCTATGAAAGAAGAACAGCCACTTATGGAAAACACCAATATCTATATTGAAGGCGACACGATAACTTACATAGGAGAAATTAATCCGGATATAAAAGTTGACAGAGTCATAGATGGAACAAAAAAAATTGCAATGCCGGGTCTTATAAATGCTCATACTCATTTGGGAATGTCTTTACTTAGGAATTATGCAGATGATGTGCCGCTATTTGATTGGTTGAGTAAACATATCTGGCCCGTTGAATCTAAACTTTCAGCAGAAGACGTTTACTGGGCTTCTTTATTGAGTATGATAGAGATGATTTATTCTGGTACTACTACTTTTTGCGATATGTATTTTTTTATGGATGAAGTAGCTAAAGCAACAGAAGAAGTAGGGATAAGAGGAGTGTTGACAAGGGGTATTATAGAAGAAAGTGATGCTGAAATAAATAAGGAAAAGTTAAGAGATACGCGAAAACTTTATAATACCTGGCATAATAAAGCGGAGGGAAGAATCAAAATAATGGTGGGTCCTCATGCACCTTATACCTGTAGCCCCTCTTATTTAAAAGAAGTAGTAGACTTAGCTAAAGAGTTAAATACAGGAATTCATATTCATGTATCGGAAACAAAAAAAGAAGTTGAAGAAAGTTTCCAAAAGCATGGGAAATCTCCTGTGAAACATTTAAAGGGCATAGGGGTATTTGATGTTCCAACCATAGCAGCTCATTGTGTTCATGTAAGCGATGAAGACATTGAAATATTAAAGGAAATGAAGGTATCACCAGTTTACAATCCTACCAGTAACGCCAAATTAGCCAGTGGATTTGCTCCTGTAGAGAAAATGATAAAAAAAGGGATAAATGTTGCTCTTGGAACTGATGGTCCTGCCAGCAACAACAATTTAAACATGTTCGAAGAGATTCACTTTGCTGCGACGATTAACAAAGCTTTAAACGAAAATGCTCTGTCTGTACCTGCTTTTGAAGCTTTAAAGATGGCAACAATAAATGGAGCAAGAGCGCTTTTATGGGAAAGAGAGATAGGCACTATTGAGGTTGGGAAAAAGGCAGATGTAATTCTCATAGACCTTAATAAACCTCATTTACATCCCAAGAACGACTTAATCTCTGCTTTAGCCTATTCTGTTCAGGGTTCAGATGTAGATACAGTTATAGTAAATGGCAAAGTGATAATGGAAAAAAGGGAGATAAAAACTGTGGACGTAGAGAGGGTTTACTACGAAGTGGAGAAAAGGGCTCAAAATTTGATAAGAGGACAAATCAGTTGACAGCCCCTTTCTCTTGTTATATGATGGATTTAGTGGGAATATTCATACAAAAACGGGGTGAAAAACGTGCTTTTAAAATATGAGAGAGAACAAATAGTAGAGTACGGCAAAAAGCTCATAGATACAAATCTCACCAGAGGTACAGGGGGAAATTTAAGTGTTTATGACTATAAAAGTGGACTTATGGCTATAACTCCTTCGGGAATGGACTATTATGAATTAAAAGCTGAAGACATATTGGTGATGGATTTAGAGGGAAAAGTTGTAGAAGGGATATTCCTTCTACTGAATACGAGATGCACAGGATTTTTTATGTAAGAAGAGACGACATAAAAGCAATCATACATACCCATCCATGGCCACGATCTCACTGCTCTCTTAACTGGGACCCCATCCACTACCTCATAGCTTTTACCTGATGTAAAATGCGTGATATGCTACTTTTGGCACTAAAGAACTTTTGAGGCAATGAAAAGCTGTTTTTTACTAGCTAATCACGGGCTTCTAGTTGGTGCTGAAGACCTTCCGAATGCCTTCAATATAAGTATACAGATCGAGTATGTAGCAGAACTTTACTATAGAGCAAAATCTATAGGCGAACCTGTGCTTTTATCTTCTGAAGAGATGGAGCTTATGATGGAGAAGTTTAAAACTTATGGGCAGGTAAGAAAATAAAAAATTTAAAAGGAAGTGAAAAAGTGAAAGCCCTTTATTTTGACGGAAAGCTTAAGCTAAAAGACCTTCCAAAGCCTGAGATAAAAGAAGGAGAATCGTTGATAAAGGTTTTACTGGCTTCTGTGTGTAACACTGATATAGAGATAATGAAAGGGTATAAAAATTTTAAAGGAGTACTTGGGCACGAATTCGTAGGAATTGTTGAAGATTCTTCTAATCCGCAATTGATTGGTAAAAGAGTGGTTGCGGATATCAACATAGCTTGTGGTGAGTGCGACCTGTGCAAGGAAGGGCTTTTCCATCACTGCAGAAATAGAAAGGTCTTGGGTATATTCGAAAAGGATGGAGCTTTTGCGGAGTATATTACGCTTCCTAATCGCAATCTTTTCATTGTGCCTGATAGCATTAAAGATGAAGAAGCTGTTTTTACTGAGCCTTTGGCGGCTGCCTTAGAAATTCTTGAGATGTATCATATAAAACCTACTGATAAAGTTGTAGTCATAGGTGATGGCAAACTTTCTCAGTTTATAACGCAGGTGGTAGCTCTTACAGGATGTGACCTTTATGTGGTCGGTAAACATGAGGAAAAACTTGAGCACCTCAAAAATAAAGCTAATACTCTTCTTTTGGAAGAAGTTGAAAGGCTTGAGACTAAAAGCGTGTTTGACGTCGCTATAGAATGTACTGGCAATGAGGGCGGATTGAAACTTGCTCAGCAGCTGGTTAAACCTACTGGCACAGTTATTTTGAAGAGCACATACAATGCTTATGCTACTTTGAATCCCACTGATTGGGTGGTGAATGAGATAAAATTGATAGGTACAAGGTGCGGTCCTATGGCGTCTGCCTTGAGGCTTCTTGAAAAGAGGTTTGTCACTACTGATTACCTCATAAGCGGTTTTTATAAGTTAGAGCAGTATGAAGAGGCTTTTTCTCCAAAAAATACTTTTAAGGCAGTTTTTGACTTAAGAGGTTAGGAGGAGTTGGAATGAAGGAGATTAAGACAATAGAATTTAGAGATGGCGTGCTTTATCTGATAGACCAGAGGAAACTTCCCTTAAGTTATGAATTTTTTGAATGCAGAACTTATCAGGATGTAGACTTTGCTATAAAAGACATGGTAGTAAGAGGTGCTCCGGCGATAGGAGCAGCTGCAGCTTATGGCGTGGTACTCGCAGCTCGGCAGTTTATGAAAGAAGAGAAGGAAAATTTTTTAAAAAACATGGAAAATGCTCTAAATGTGCTTTCAAAGTCCAGGCCTACAGCTGTGAACCTCACCTGGGCTATTGGCAGGATGAGGGGTGTTTTAGAAAAGGTAAAGGATTTGAGTGTTTCAGATATATACGAGGCGTTAAAAGAAGAAGCCAATAAGATTTACTTTGAGGATTTAGAGACAAATAAAAGGATGGCTAAGATTGGAAATGAAGTGATAAAGCCAAACGCAGTCATACTGACTCACTGCAACACAGGAGCTTTGGCCACAGTTGGCTATGGCACAGCTTTAGGGGTCATAAGAGAAGCCCATTACAGCGGAAAGAATATTTTTGTATACGCTGATGAGACAAGGCCCAGGCTTCAGGGGGCGAAATTGACAGCTTGGGAACTTGTCCAAGAGGGAATACCGGCTAAATTAATTGCTGACAGTGTAGCTGCTACTCTCATAAGAGATGGAAAGATTGACATCATACTCGTGGGGGCAGACAGAATAGCCCTAAACGGAGATACTGCTAATAAAATCGGTACCTTCATGCTCTCTGTTGTGGCAAAAGTGTACAATGTTCCTTTTTATGTGGTGGCACCTACCAGCACCATCGATTTTAACATAGAGACTGGAGCCGAAATAGTCATAGAAGAAAGAAGTCCTGAAGAGGTAACACATATAAATGGTGTGAGAATTGCACCTGAAGGCATAGATGTGTACAACCCCGCTTTTGATGTTACGCCCCATGAAAATATCACTGGTATAATCACAGAAAAGGGCATAATAAGGCCGCCTTTTAGAGAGAACATATTGAAATTGAGGTGAGGGTTAGGACATGACGTTAAGCGATAAGGAAATAATTGTGAAAGATTTGACATTTCGCTACAAAGAGCAAAAGGACAGAAATGCTATAGAGGGGATTAACTTAGAAGTAGAGAAGGGTGAGTTTATTGTGATAATGGGTCCCAGCGGTGCAGGGAAGTCTACTCTGGCTCAATGTTTAAATGGCCTTATTCCGCATTTTACGAAGGGACACTACAGTGGAGAAGTTGTGGTAAGAGGTATAAAGGTGAAAGAGACGCCTGTCAGCAAAATGGCGAAAGAGATTGGGCTTGTTTTTCAGGATTTTGAAGCTCAGCTTTTTTCTACTAATACAAAACTCGAAATAGCTTTTGGACCCGAAAATTTTGGAGTTCCTAGAGAAGAAATTGAGGAAATAATAAGGAGAGTTTTAAAAATTGTAAACCTAGAAAGACTAGAGGGCAGACCTCCTTCTACCTTATCAGGTGGGCAAAAGCAAAGGCTCGCGATAGGGTCAGTTCTAGCTTGTATGCCCAGCATACTTTGTATGGATGAGCCCACTACTGATTTAGACCCTATAGGTAAGATTGGAGTTTTTAATATAGCAAGGAAGCTCCATGAAGAAAAAGAGTTAACCCTCATAATAGTAGAGCACGAGACAGAAGAAGCTTTAAATGCGGACAGGATAATATTGATGGAAAAAGGTAAGATAATAAAAGATGGCAAACCAAGAGAAGTTTTAAAAGAAGTAGATTTGATGGAAAAAATAGGGTTAATGCCGTTACAGATTCCCAAGTATTTTTCACAGGTTTCTAATCTTGAAAAAGCTGACCTTCCTCTAACTTATGAGGAAGGGGTGCAGAAGTTTAAAGAGTTGGGGCTTCAAATTGATGAAGGTAAATATCAAGAAATTCTAAGAAGAGAAGATGAGAGAGAAAAAAGATATAAAGATGTAATCATACAAGCTAAAGATGTAGAATATGTTTATTCCAATGGTACGAAAGCTTTGGATGGAATCAATCTGGAGATTAGAGAAGGGGAATTCATAGCTCTTTTAGGACACAATGGGAGTGGAAAAACTACTCTAGCAAAGCATTTTAATTGTCTTTTAAAACCCACAAGAGGCAGTGTTATTGTATATGGAAAAGATACTAAAAATTCAAATGTGTATGAAATAGGAAATTATGTGGGATACGCTTTTCAAAATCCGGACCATCAGATTTTTGCAGATACTGTGTACGATGAAATTGCTTTTGGACCCCGCATGAGAGGCTGTACTGAAGAGGAAGTTAAAGAGAGAGTAGCAGAAGCTTTAAAGGCAGTGGACATGGAGGGGTTTGAAAAAGAAGATCCTTTTGCTCTGTCTAAAGGAGAGAGGCAGAGGATTGCTGTTGCCTCCATTTTAGCAGCAAGGCCTAAAGTTATCATATTAGATGAACCTACTACTGGTTTGGACTACAAAGAGCAAAAGAGGATGATGGAACTTGTAAAAAGGCTTAACGAGAGTGGGCATACCATAATAATGATAACCCACACCATGTGGATTGTCGCAGAGTATGCTCACAAAGTAGCAGTTATGAGGGATGGAAAAATTGAAATGTACGGAAAAGTAAGGGATGTGTTCAAGGAGGAAGAAAGGCTTTTAGAGCTTTCTCTGAAGCCCCCTTCAATAGTGAGTTTGAGCAACAGGCTTGGCAAGACATTTCTTTCTGTAGAAGAAATGGTCAGCTGTACAAAGAGGTGAAAATTTATGGAGATGTTTCTTTACATGGATAAAGATAGTATTTTACATAAATTAGACCCTAGGACAAAAATATTTATCATGTTAATAAGCTTTGCAATAGCTTTAATGTTTAGCTCCTTATCCTTGCTCCTTATCCTTTCTTTTCTGGTCATATTATATGGAGCTTTAGGGAAAGTTCTCAGCAATTTAAAAAGGATACGAGTAATTTTGATAATGATTGCTATAATGTCAGTTATACTTTGGGCTTTAACTTATCCGGGGACTACAAGGCTTTGGGGGCCTGTTACGAAAGAAGGAATTATATATGGAATCGCTATAGGAATAAAATTTGATGTAATGATAATAGCGGGCATGATATTTTTAAGCTCCACAAAAATTGAAGAAATATCTTTAGGTTTAGTAAAACTTGGCATACCTTATAGACCTGCTTTTGCGTTTTCTACTGCTGTGAGATTAGTTCCTATGATAGTTTCTACCAGTTACATAATAACGCAAGCACAAAAATCAAGAGGATTGGACCTGGATACAGGGAATATTTTGCAAAGAATAAGAAAGTACATTCCTCTTTTAATACCTGTTCTTATCTCTGTAATTAGGCAGGCAAATATATTGGCTATGGCTTTAGAGTCAAAAGGATTTGGATACAGTGATAAAAGGACAAGCTATCTAGAAATAAAATTTGAAGTTAGGGATTATGCCTTTTTGGCAGTAGCTCTACTTATTTTGATTGTCGCAGTGTATTTTAAATTTAAATACAGGCTGTAGGAGGCGAAATTTTTATGGAGAAAGCTATCATAGGTGGTACGGGAGTGTATGACGTAGCAGAGAAAGTAGTTCAAAAAAAGGTTGAAACGAAATACGGAAAAGTAGAGGTGGACGTCGTTACAGTAGAAGGAGAAGATATAGTTTTTTTAGCACGCCATGGGAAAGAGCATGGTGTTCCCCCGCATTTGGTGAACTATAGAGCAAATATAATGGCTTTAAAGCAGCTTGGAGTGAAGTACATATATGCTACGGCCGCTGTCGGTTCTTTAAACGAAAATTACCCTCCTGGAAGCGTAGTTATTCTAAAAGATTTTATAGATTTCACAAAATCCAGGCCCTTGACTTTTTTTGAGGGAGAAGATGAGATAGTAAGGCATGTAGACATGAGTGATCCTTATTGTGTAAATTTGAGAGAAAAATTTATAGAAGCGGCAAAAAAGGAGGGGCTTACTGTAAAAGGAGAAGCTGTATATGTATGTACGGAAGGGCCCAGATTTGAGACAGCTTCTGAGATAAAGGCTTATAAGATGCTGGGAGCTGATGTAGTAGGTATGACAAATGTTCCTGAGGTAGTCTTAGCTAAAGAATTGGGAATGTGCTATGCAGCCGTCGGTATAATCACAAACTGGGCTACAGGCCTTATAGCGGCAAGTTCAGGTCCCGTGAGTCTTAGAGAGATTACAAGTGCAATAGAGATAAACAAGGAAAAGGTGATAAGAAGCTTTATAAGGGTATTTACTGAAGAAACCTTAGACCAGGAGCACTGCAACTGCGCCAATTCAGTAATTGAATTATAAAATTACAGGGAAGAGGGGGGATTAAGCCAAAGAGTATTCTTTTTATAATTCTCTAAAATTAAAATTTTGAAAAAGGGGGAAATGGGTGTGAAGGAAGTTTTAAGTATGTGGAGGCACACCAAGATGGTGGTGCTGGTAGCTTTGAGCGCAGGAATTTATGCAGCTGTGCTAATACCTTTTAAAGGCCTTGTGTTAATTCCAGGAATAACGGAAATAAGACCTGCCAACACTTTACCACCTGTCTTGGGTCTTCTCTTTGGTCCAGCAGGAGCGTGGGGCTCAGCCTTCGGCAATCTTATAGGAGACTTTTTTGGTACTTTGGGTATTGGCAGTATTTTTGGTTTTATAGGTAATTTCATGCAGGCTTACATACCTTACAGGCTATGGAGAAATTTGGGGCTTTTAAAGGCAGATGACTTAGAACCCAATCTAAATTCTGGAAGAAAAATCTTTGCTTATACTGTAGTTGCTCTTTTAGGTTCTTTTGCCTGTGCCCTTACCATAGGCTGGGGACTGGATTTGCTTAAAATGGTTCCCTTTGCAGCTTTAGCTTCTATAATAGCTGTAAATAACTCCATACCCTCAATAGTACTGGGGATTCCTCTTCTCATGATACTTTATCCTAGAGTTAAAAAATGGAATTTACTCTGGACAGATATAATGGAGGAAGATGAAATACAAAAACCCGATGCGAAGGCAAGAATTGCTGCTTTAATCACATCACTGGCGATATTGGTTGGCCTTTTTGGAGGATTGATGGCAGCAGTGGCTGGAGGACAATCACTTTTTGCAGCAGGTTTTGCGGGAGGAAAAGCAGGACTTGCCAGTGTGGGCTTTATAGCAGGTTTTTCAGCTATCATCTTTATACTGGCGAGTCTTCTATAATGATACCAGCAGGGTGTACCTAAAAAGGTACGCCCTGTAAGTTTTAACAAAGGAGTGAGGGGTGTGAAAAAAGAGTTTAGATTTGATACAAAGGCGATTCACGGCGAAGACCTTAAGAAAAATCCTGAAAACGCATTGAATCCCCCTATTTTTCAAACCACTACTTTTGTTTTTGAAGATTTGGACCATGTTGAGAAGGTAATGTCTTTTGAGTCTTCCGACTATGTTTACACACGCGGCAACAATCCCACCCTGAGGCTGTTTGAAAACAGAATGGCAGAGCTGGAGTACGGGAAGGGAGCTGTAGCATTTTCATCGGGAATGGCGGCAATAAGTTCTGTGCTCTTTTCTCTTTTAAGGCCTAATGACAAAGTTTTAGCACACAAAACTCTGTACGGCTCAAGCTATAATGTGATAACTAACATTCTCCCTAAATACGGCGTTGAATACAAACTCATTGACATGACAAATTTAGAAGAGTTAGGAAAAAGTCTGGAGGATAAAGTGAAAGTGATTTACTTTGAAACTCCCTCCAATCCTGATTTGTCAATAATAGACATAGAAGAAGTGAGTAAGATAGCCCATCAAAGAGGTATAAAAGTAGTGGTAGATAACACTTTTTCTACCCCCTATTTTCAAAATCCTCTTCTTTTGGGAGCCGATGTGGTAGTACATAGTGCTACTAAGTATATATGCGGGCATGGGGATGCGCTGGGAGGAGTTGCTATTTCAAAAGATGAAGCCTATATTCACTACCTAAAATTCGACTACATGTGCGAGTTTGGAGGGGTTATGAGCCCTTTCAATGCCTGGCTTATGTTAAGGGGTATAAAGACTTTAGGGCTCAGGATGAGGCAGCATGAAAAGAATGCCATAGAGGTAGCAAAATTTTTAAGCCAACATCCAAAAGTAAAAAATGTTTTATACCCAGGCCTTGAATCATTTAAGGGACATGAGATTGCAAAAAAGCAGATGAGAGGATTTGGGGCTATAATAAGTTTTGAGATAGAGGGCGGGAGAAAAGAATTAGAAGAATTCATAAAAGGGTTGAAACTTTGCCAGTTGGCGGTGAGTCTGGGGGATGCAGAGACATTGGTGGAAGTTCCTTCTATTATGACCCACAGAGGATATCCAAAAGAAAAATTAGAAGACTTTGGGTTTAGAGAGAATACTGTGAGGATCTCAGTAGGGCTTGAAGATTACAACGACATAATAGAGGATTTAAAAGATGCCTTGAAGAGAATTTAAGACTCAAGAGGTGATTTTATGCCAATTGTCAATTTGAGCTTACAGGTATTGCCTTTAGTTCCAGAGGAGAAAGTGTATCCAATTGTGGATAAAGTGATAAAATATATAAAAAGCACTGGCGTGAATTTTATGGTGGGGCCCATGGAAACTACTATGGAAGGAGAGCTAGATATCCTTCTTGATATTGTAAAAAAAGCTCAACGAATATGTGAAGAGGAAGGCGCGAATAGGGTCATCTCCATTATAAAGCTTGATTACAGGTCTTCAGGAGTAACTATGGAAGAAAAAATAAAAAACTATATTGACAAATGATTTAACACGTTATAAAATTAAAACAAAATAATTTCTGATGAAACCCTATGACCGGGAAGAGTAGATACCGGCGTTTAGTCAAAGCGAGCTCGGGAGGGTGGGAGCCGAGTACTGTAGCCGGTATTGAATGGGCCCGCGAGGGGAACTGCGAAATCAAAGTAGCAGTCTCCGGTAAGCCTACCGTTAAAAAGGCAGGGTATCGAGGAATCTCTGTACCCGAAAGAGTGGTCCTGTGTTAAAAAGGTGGCACAAGCATTTCATCCTTTTGGTGAAATGCTTTTTTTGTAAATACAGGACAAATTGGGTGGCACCGCGGTCACTCCGCCCCAATGGGCGGAGTGACTTTTTTTAATTTTCAGGAGGTGATTGAATGGCAAATATTTCCAAAAAAGATTTTTATGCCTATAAAAAAATGGGATACACTTTCCCAGTATATGAGGAAATAAATGGGGATGAAATCACGCCAATAAACATTTTTTATAGTCTTTCTGGTAAACACAAATTTTTATTGGAAAGTGCAAATGGAGGGGGTCACTGGGGTAGATATTCTTTTGTAGGAAAGGACCCTTATTTGTCAGTTTTAAGCTATGGAAGGAATATAAAAATTATCACAGAAGAAGAATCGAATAAAAGAGGTTTAGCACTGGAAGAGGTAAAAAACTTTCTGCAGATTAATTATAACCCATTAGGGCTTAACATTCCTTTTACAGGAGGTGCGGTAGGCTATGTATCTTATGATGCGATAAGGCTTTATGAAAAATTGCCGGATAAAAACCCTGATGAAATAAATATACCGGATGTATACTTCATGTTTTACAAGAGTTTCATCTGCTATGACCATTTTAAGCATGAAGTCTACATTGTCTACAATGTATTTGCTGATGAGGATACCGAGTATGAGGAAGTTTTGCAAAAGATTAATGAGCTTTTAAATGAGATAAAGTCAAATAAAATAGAGTTTCACGACCTTTCGCTTCAAGAAGAAAAAGTGATAACTTACAACTTCACAAAAGAAGAGTTTTATCAAATTGTTGAAAGAGCCAAAAAATACATTGAAAAAGGAGACATATTTCAAGTGGTGTTATCCCAGAGGCTAAAGGCAAAGACAAATTCAGATCCTTTTGAGATTTACAGGAGGTTGCGTTCAAAGAATCCATCTCCCTATCTTTTCTATATCGACTTTGGCGATTTTAAGCTTTTAGGTTCTTCTCCTGAAAGCCTTGTGAGAGTCTTTCAAGACAAAGTGACCACAAATCCAATAGCGGGCACAAGGCGAAGAGGAAAAGATGAAGAAGAAGATTTAAGACTTAAAGAGAAACTTTTAAAGGATGAAAAAGAAAGGGCAGAGCATGTGATGTTGGTTGACTTAGGGAGAAACGACATAGGAAAGGTCAGTGAATTTGGAAGTGTTAAAGTGGAGCGCTTTATGGAGGTGGATTTTTACTCTCATGTAATGCACATTGTATCAACTGTTTCTGGAAAATTAAAAAAAGGATTTACCGCTTTTGATGCCCTTATAGCTTGTCTTCCTGCAGGCACAGTTTCTGGGGCACCAAAAATAAGGGCGATGGAAATAATAGACGAACTTGAAAATGTGAAAAGGTCCTTTTACGCAGGGGCTGTTGGCTATTTTTCCTACAATGGCAATATGGACATGTGCATAGCAATAAGGACTATTCTCATAAAAGAAAATACTGCTTACCTTCAAGCGGGAGCAGGTATTGTGTATGACTCAATTCCTGAGATGGAATATTATGAAACTTTAAATAAGGCAATGGCTCTTAAGGAGGTTCTTTGATGATTCTGATTATAGATAATTACGATTCCTTTACCTATAATCTCTATCAATACGTAGGAGAAATGAAAGATGAGGTCATGGTGGTGAGAAATGATGAAATAACAGTGGAAGAGGTTGCAAAACTAAATCCTAATAAAATTATATTATCGCCAGGACCGGGAAGGCCTGAAAATGCAGGCATATGTGTTGATGTCATTAAAAGTTTAGGGGATAAAATTCCAATATTAGGAATATGTCTTGGCCATCAAGCGATTGGATATGCATATGGTGCAAAAATTGCAAAAGCAGATAAGATAATGCATGGAAAAACTTCTCTTATCTTTCACAATGGCAGAGGAATATTTAGAAATATAAAAAATCCAATTAAAGGAATGAGATACCATTCGCTGGTTATTGATAGAAATACTTTACCTGAAGAGTTGGAAATAACAGCTCAGACGGAGGAAGGGGTGATTATGGGGGTAAGGCATAGAAAATACCCTGTGTATGGTTTACAGTTTCATCCAGAGTCTATCTTGACAGAGCAGGGAAAAGAAATTTTGAGAAATTTTTTGGAGGTGGGATACCATGTTACAAGAAGCTATTAAAAAAATTGTTTTAAAGGAAAGTCTTGATGAAAAAGAAGCTTATGCTGTTATGAATGAAATTATGAGTGGCAATGCAACTCCTTCTTTAATAGGGGGCATATTAATAGGACTACGATTAAAAGGGGAAAGTGTGGAAGAGATAACAGGTTTTGCAAAAGCCATGAGGGACAATGCAATAAAATTGCAATTGGATGCTGACTACGTCATTGATACCTGTGGTACAGGTGGGGACGGGGGAAAGACTTTTAATATTTCCACTGCTGTAGCTATAATTGCCTCTGCTGCGGGTGTAAAAGTTGCAAAACATGGCAACAGAGCTGTTTCGAGCAAGAGCGGCAGTGCTGATGTTTTGATGGAATTGGGATTTAATATAGAAGCTGAACCCATGTATACAAAGAAAATGATAGAAGAAAAAGGAATTGGATTTTTATTCGCACCTAAATACCACGTTGCAATGAAGCATGTAGCAGGGATAAGAAAAGAATTAGCCACAAGGACGGTGTTTAACGTCTTAGGACCATTAACAAATCCCGCATTTGTAAAAGGGCAGGTGGTAGGAGTTTATGATAAAGAATTGATTCATCCTCTTGCTGAAGTACTTTTAAGATTGGGAATTGAAAAGGCTATGGTGGTCCACGGCTTTGATGGCCTTGATGAAATAACTACTACTTCTCCTACTTTTGTCAGTGAAGTGAAAGAAGGCAAAGTCATTGATTATGTGATAGACCCAGGAGATTACGGTATCCCTTATGCAAAACTTGAAGATTTAGAAGGCAAAGACGCTAAAGAAAATGCCCAAATAATTTTGAACATTTTGAGAGGTGAAAAAGGGCCTAAAAGAGATATAGTCGTTTTAAACGCAGCAGCGGCCTTATATATAGGAAAAGTTGTGGAAGATTTAAAAGAAGGAATAAAAGTCGCAAATTATCTAATAGATACGGGTTTAGCTTTTGATAAGCTTACAGAGATTTTGGAGTACCAAAGGAGGCTTAGTTGATGGTATTAGATGAGATTGTGAGACACAAAAAAAAGGAGGTGGAAGAGAAAAAAAGAATAAAGCCAGTAGAGGAACTAATTAACGAAATTAAAGGAGGCTATTCTGGCAATTTCAAGAAAGCACTTCAAAAAGAGGGTATATCAATTATTGGAGAGATAAAAAAAGCCTCTCCATCTAGAGGAATTATAAAAGAAGACTTTGATTCAGTAAAAATTGCAAAAGTATATGAGAAAGTTGATATTGACGCTATTTCCGTTTTGACAGAGAAGGAATTTTTTAAAGGGGATGACAACTATATCAGGGAAGTAAAAAAAGTGAGTTCAAAACCTATTTTGAGAAAAGATTTTATTGTGGATGAATACCAAATATATGAATCAAAAATTTTAGGAGCCGATGCAGTACTTCTCATTGTTTCCGTATTAGGGGACAAATTAAGAGATTTTTATAATTTGTCTAAAAGTGTAGGTTTAGATGCGCTTGTGGAAGTTCATGACAGACAACAGCTTGCAATAGCATTAGAAGCTGAATGTGACATAATAGGTATAAATAACAGAGACCTCAAGACTTTTAATGTAGATATAAACACAACAGAAAATTTGATTAAATATATACCTCAAAGTACAATAATTGTTTCCGAAAGTGGAATAAAAATACCTGAAGATGTAAGGTATTTAGCTTCATTGGGAGTAGATGCCGTATTAATTGGCGAGACTTTTATGAAAATTATAGATGATATTGACAAAATCACTGATTTCGTAAGGGAGGCAAAAGGAGGAGGATAAATTGGTAAAAGTAAAAATTTGCGGACTGAGAAGAAAAGAGGATATTGAATATGCCAATGAGCTAAAACCTGATTATGTAGGATTTGTCTTTGCAAAAAGCAAAAGACAAGTAGAGGTAGAACAGGCTTTATACCTCATAAGACTTCTTGATAAAGAGATCAAAACAGTGGGAGTTTTTGTAAATGAACCAGTGGAAAATGCATTAAAGATAGCTCAAACACTAAATCTCGATGTTTTACAGTTTCACGGTGATGAAACACAGGATTATATAGATAATTTCAAAAATTTCACAGTGTGGAAGGCAATACGCATAAAAGACAAAGAAGATTTGGAAAAAACAAAAGAATTTAAAGTAAATAGTTTTGTATTTGATACTTTTACAAAAAACGAATACGGTGGTACAGGAAAAACATTTAATTGGGAAGTTTTAAAAGGATTTGAATTGAATGTTCCAATAATTTTGGCAGGAGGGCTAAACGAAAACAATGTAGAGGAAGCTATAAGAATAGTAAATCCCTATGCTGTTGACGTCTCCAGTGGCGTTGAGACAGAAGGTTATAAAGATTTTAAAAAAATGAAATCATTTATTGAAAAAGTGAGGGGTATTCGATGAGTGGAAGATTTGGACGTTTTGGAGGTCAGTATGTGCCAGAGACTGTGATGAATGCGCTTATAGAATTAGAGAGGGAATTTGAAAAAGCTAAACAGGACAAAGATTTCATGGAAGAATATAGGTATTACTTGAGGGAATATTCAGGAAGGCCTACACCTTTGTATTATGCTGAGAATCTTACTAAAAGGCTTGGCGGGGCGAAAATTTATCTAAAGAGGGAAGACCTAAACCACACAGGAGCCCATAAAATAAACAACGTATTGGGACAGATTTTATTGGCAAAACGGATGAATAAAAAGAGAGTTATAGCTGAGACAGGAGCAGGACAGCATGGAGTGGCAACTGCTACAGCTGCTGCAATGTTTGGAATGGAATGCGAAATATTCATGGGAGAAGAAGATATAAAAAGGCAATCTTTAAATGTCTTTAGAATGAAACTTTTAGGTGCAAAAGTAACACCAGTAAAATCAGGGACGGGAACCTTAAAAGATGCAGTAAATGAAGCAATAAGGAATTGGGTGACAAATATAAACGATACCTTTTATGTGATGGGTTCTGTTGTTGGGCCTCATCCTTATCCTACTATGGTGAGAGATTTTCAAAGAGTAATAGGGGATGAGGCAAAAGAGCAAATACTTCAAAAAGAAGGAAGACTTCCTGACTATGTGATTGCTTGTGTTGGCGGAGGCAGTAATGCCATGGGAATTTTCTATCCCTTCATTGAAGATAAAGAGGTAAAATTGGTAGGCGTGGAAGCTGCAGGTGAAGGAATTGAGACAGGGAAACATGCAGCTACAATGGCAAAAGGCTCTGTAGGAGTATTGCACGGCATGATGACTTATCTTTTACAGGATGAAGAGGGACAGATAATGCCGGTATACTCTATATCTGCAGGACTGGATTACCCGGGGGTAGGTCCAGAACATGCCTTTTTAAAAGAAAGTAATAGAGCTCAATATGTATATGCGACAGACGAAGAAGCATTGGCGGCTTTTATGGACTTATCTCAAACAGAAGGGATAATACCAGCTTTGGAAAGCGCTCACGCTTTGGCATATGCTATGAAACTGGCTCCAAATTTAAGGAAAGACAATATAATCATTGTAAATTTGTCAGGCAGAGGAGACAAAGACGTAAATACAGTTGCGAAAGTATTGGGGGTGGAGTTATGAATAGGATTGACAAAAAGTTTGAAGCCTTAAAAGGAGGAGGGCGCAAAGCCTTAATAACCTTTATAACAGCAGGAGACCCGGATATTGAGACAACTTATGATATAGTATTGACTTTGGAAGAAGCAGGAGCGGATATAATAGAACTGGGAATACCTTATTCTGATCCCTTAGCTGATGGACCTACAATACAGGCTTCTTCACAAAGAGCTTTAAATAAAGGTGTAAAAATTCCTGATATAATGAAAATAGTAGAAAAAATAAGGTTAAAAAGTGATATACCTCTGGTTTACCTTGTCTACTATAACTCTATATTCAAATATGGCATACAAAAGTTTTTAAAAGAGTCAAAAGATGCAGGAATAGATGGGCTTATCATTCCAGACTTGCCCATTGAAGAGAGAAAAGATATTTTAGAAGAAGTAGATAAATACGATATTTATTTAATACCTTTAGTTGCCCCAACATCAAAAGAGAGGATAAAATTAATTACTGAAAATGGCAAAGGATTTGTATATTGCGTTTCAATTACAGGTGTGACAGGTGCGAGGGAGGATATTGAAACTGACATTGAAGAATATATGAAAATGGTCTCTCAATATACCAATATGCCAAAGGCGATAGGGTTTGGCATATCTACTCCGGAGATGGCGAAAAAATTAAAAGATTTCAGTGATGGAATTATTGTAGGGAGTGCCCTTGTAGAAAGAATTGCTAAAGGGTATAATAAATCTGAAATGTTACAGGAAGTTAAAAGTTTTGTATCCAGCTTAAAAGAAGTTTTATGAAGGTGATGAAGATAAACCTTAAAATAATTGGCGACAAAAATAACAAAATATCAATAAAAATTGGGAATATAACTTGAAAGATATTCTGATTTTCCAAATTTGAAGAACTGATGAGAGAGATAAAAAGCTATTGAATTTTTTAAAGAAAATAGATATAATTTAGATAAAGAATAATAATTATCTAAAGAAAATAATTTTAGAAAGTAGGGATAGCATGGTAGAGCTAAGTAAAAAGGCTCCTGACTTTACTTTAAATACCCATGATGGAAAACAGGTTTCCCTTTCAGATTTTTTAGGTAAAAAGGTTGTGTTATACTTTTATCCAAAAGATAACACTCCAGGTTGTACAAAAGAAGCTGTTTCTTTTAGAGACAATATAAAGTCAATAGAAGAGAAAAATGCTGTCGTAATAGGTATAAGTTTAGATGATGAAACTTCTCATAAAAAGTTTATTGAAAAATTCAATCTTCCTTTTATTCTTCTAAGTGACAAAGATGCGAAAGTGTCTACAGAATATGGGGTATACAAAGAGAAAAACATGTATGGCAAAAAGAAAATGGGAATAGAAAGGTCAACTTTTATCATTGACTCTGAAGGAATTGTGAGAAAAATATTTAGAAGGGTAAAAGTAGATGGACACGTTGAAGAGGTATTAAAAGCGCTAGATGAAATATAAAAGAAGTTTAGGGAAAGCCCTAAACTTCTTTTCTTATATCTTGTCAAGGGCTTGTTTAAAGTCTTTTATAATATCTTCTATTTCCTCTATTCCAACAGAAACTCTTATAAGCCCTTCTGAAATTCCTAACGCGTTTAATTCTTCCTTGCTGAGAGACCTATGGGAAGTGGATTTTGGATGAGTTATCATGGTTTGTACTCCTGCCAGTGAAGGAGCAAATTTAACAAGTTTAAGCCCTTGCATAAACTTATCTACTTCAGGTTCTCCACCTTCTATTTCAAAACTTAACATACCTCCAAACTCATCTTTAAAGAGCTTTTTGGCGATGCTGTAGTCAGGGTGAGAGGGAAGTCCGGGATAATACACTTTTTTGACTTTTGGATGGCTTTCTAAGAATTTAGCCAATTCCATTGCATTTTTACAGTGTTCTCTCATTCTTAAGAATAAAGTTTTTGCTCCTCTTAAAGTCAGCCATGCGTCAAAGGGGCTCATTGAACCGCCGAAGTTTTGTGTGATTCTTTTTGTGCGGGAGATAAATTCTTTATTACCTGCTATAAGTCCGGCGATCACATCACTGTGGCCGTTAATGTATTTTGTTGCGCTGTGTATTACAGCATAGGCTCCTAATTCAATTGGTTTTATCAAATAAGGGGTTGTAAAAGTATTGTCAACAACCAATTTTATATTGTGCTTTTTTGCAATATTTGCAACTTCCACAACGTCAAAAACTCTTATTAGAGGATTTGTCATGATTTCCATGTATATAACTTTAGTGTTTGGTTTTATAGCTTTTTCAACAGCTTCTAAATCGGAGAAATCCACCAAAGTTACATCAATATTAAGTCTTTTAAATTCTGCATTAAAAAGACTGTTTGTACCACCGTATATATCTTTTGCGGCGATTATATGGTCTCCTGAATTTACCTCTGCCAACAAAGCCGAAGAAATTGCCGCCATTCCTGATGAACAAGATTGTCCTGCTTCCGCACCTTCTAAACTGGCAATTAATTCTTCCACTGCTGTTTGATTAGGATTTCCAAGTCTTGTGTACATATACCTTGAAGGATTACCACCAAGATAATCGTAAACTTCTTCCAACGCATCAAAAGTGAAAACAGAAGTTTGATAGATAGGAAGAGTTTTTGGCATTGGAGGAATTTCTTTATCTATGTAATTTCCAGTATGTACTACTTTTGTTTTAAAACTTAAATCCATTTTATCAACTCCTACAATTTCTACTTTAAATTAATGATAATATGTGCAAAATTAAAAGTCAATAACACTTCACTTGAATTATATTTTGAGATAAACTATTATTAAATACAAGATTGATTGCATATTTTTTCTAATGAATAAATAAACGTTTATAAAGGCTTTATTTTACAGTAATAAAGAAAACTATACTGGAAAAATTAAATGTAAGGAGGAAGAAGTCTTGAATAAAGACGAATATAAAAACAATAATAATATTATGTTAACTGCAATAAAAAAGCAGTTGGACCAAATGTCAGAGATGATGGAGAAGATGAAAATTGCTGATTACGTCGAGCTTATGCAAAGCCCTTATAGGCTTTTGTGGTTAAACTTTATAGGCGGGGTAGCAAGAGGTTTTGGAATAGCAGTAGGTTTTACGATACTTGGTGCGATAGTTCTTTATATACTTCAAAAATTGGTGATGTTAAATTTACCTCTAATTGGCAGTATTATAGCGGATATAGTTAAGATTGTAAATCAAAAGTTATATTAAATAGGAGTTGGTATGATGGATAGTGAAAAGCTGGAACACTTTAGACAATTACTATTAAAAGAAAAGGGAAAGGTCTTAAGCACAATAAATCAAATGAATTACAATGATGGTATTGGCAGAATTGCACAGAGAGAGTATTATCAAGAACTTTCTCTTTTGGATAATCATCCGGCAGATTTTGCTTCTGAAGTTTATGAAGTAGAGAAAAATTATGCTCTCAAAGACAACGAAAAACATATTTTAAGGCAAATAGAAGATGCTTTTAAGAGGATGGAAATGGGTACTTACGGCATATGTACTCATTGCCATAAGCCAATTGAAGAAGAACGATTAGAGGCCCTTCCTTATACTGCTCTTTGTGCAGAATGCGCTAAAAATAATGATTTGAAATTAAAAGATTTAAGGAATTCAAGGCCGAATGAAGAGAGAATGATAAAATACCCCTTTGGATGGGGGGATAAGGATTTAAAAGGTGAAATTCAATTTGATGCAGAGGATTCTTATCAAGAGGTTGCACGATTTAATAAGACAAAAAGCGGTTTGGACAATTATGATGATGACTATGATGATGAAAATGCTGGTTATGTAGAGGAAACTGACAAGATAAGTAATGAAGATTATAAAAGGACTTTGTAAATCTCCGGGAAACTGGAGATTTTTTATTCACCTATAATTTTGACCAATACTCTCTTTTTCCTTTTTCCGTCAAATTCACCGTAAAAGATTTGTTCCCATGGACCAAAATCTAATTTTCCATCTGTTATAGCTACTACAACTTCTCGACCCATTATTGTACGCTTTAAATGAGCATCTGCATTATCTTCATAAGTATTATGATAATATTGGTCATAGGGTTTTTCGGGGGCTAATTTTTCCAAGAAATTTTCAAAGTCCTTATGTAAGCCTGGTTCATCGTCATTTATAAAAACACTCGAGGTAATGTGCATTGCATTACATAAAAGAAGCCCTTCCTTGATTCCGCTTTCCCTAACGCATTCCTCTATAAGAGGTGTAATGTTTATAAATTCTCTTCTCTTTTTTGTTTCAAACCACAACTCTTTTCTATAACTTTTCATGATGAGACCTCCTTTGTGGTGGCTTTTTTATTTTATTTATATTTTATCATTTTTTTAATATTTTTACGAAAAAATTATTTTGGAAGAAGGAATTTTTATAGTTTGTAGAGAAATACTTTATTAAAGTAATTGGATAATTAAATACTAAGGTAGGTGATAACTATTTTTGAGGCTTCAAGCAGGAAAAATAAAATTTATCAAAAATTAAAAGAATTAACTATAAATTTGCATTTTAAAGATGGCATTAATAAAATTGGTTTTGAAGCAGAATATATTGGGAAATTAGCAGGAATTGATAGAGCTAATACAAGCAGAGAGTTAAATAAATTGCTGAAAGAGAAAAAAGTGATTAAAATTAAAGGCAAACCAGTTTTATATCTAGATAGAAAATTATTAGAAGAAAAGTGGGGTTGCCGTATTGAAAATTCTGTCTTTGGAAGTCGTGAAGTAATTATTGCTCTCTCAATTGTTTGGCTATGTAAAAGGTGCTTTTACTGGTGCAGTTGCTGAGAAAAAAGGAATTATTGATGAAGCGGATGGAGGAGTTTTATTTTTAGATGAAGTACATTGTTTGCCAGCAGAAGGACAAGAAATGTTATTTACTTTAATTGATAAAGGAATTTATAGGAGAATGGGAGAATATGGATAATTACAAGACGAGAGATGATTTTTATGAAATTATAGTTAATAATTGGGGAAAATACGAAAAAGAAGGATTAACCATCCAAGAGATTGTTTGCAAGAGAAATAGATACAGGTAAAGGTGTATTACTGCTTGTAGATATGGGTTCTCTAGTAACTTTTGGTGAAATAATTACGCAAAAAACAGGGATCCCAACAAAAACTATAGAAATGGTAAGTACACCTTTGGTTATCGAAGCAACACGAAAAGCTTTAATGCCAAATATGACCCTGGATAAATTAGTAGCGGAACTTACAACTTTAAGCCTTGCTTTGACCAAAGACAAAGACTTGAAGATAGACGTGTCAGAGTTTGATTTAAATATTCCTTTTTTCAAGAAAAACTTAATAAATGTTCTTGATAAAACATTAACCTTTTTAAATCCGTACAAAGCTTATGAAGTCTTAGAAAAAGTATTAAATGAGATATTGTTAGACATCAATGGAAATTATGATGATGAAATTTTGGTAAAGTTTTTATTTCATTGTTTGAGCAAAGCAGTTTATAGATGTGGCTAAAAATGCAATTACTTAATTTTAAAAATATGGAGTCATATAAAAGTTTGAGATTTAAAAAATAAATATTAATTTTTAAATTCTAGGGTGGTATATTTTACAATTCTACCCTAGAATTTTTATTCAAAAAATCTTAAAAATTCTGTTATAATATTGATATAAATTATCTAACACTTTTTAGAATTTTAAAAATTAAGGAGTGTCCATTGTGAAGAAAAGGATCTATCGTTCAAAAACGAACAGAATGCTAGGAGGTGTGTGTGGAGGAATAGCAGAATATTTTAATGTAGACCCTACAATTGTGAGGTTAATTTGGGCTTTTGCAGCAGTAATTTGGGGAAGTGGACTTTTGGCATACTTAATTGCATGGATAATAATACCTGAGGAACCTTAAAGGGAAGAAAATTTTAAAAGATGGAAATGACTAAGGACAACAAAAAACAGTTATTTTTTTAGTTTTTCAGATTTATTATGGGCACGAATGACCTTTTGAGATCTTTTTTAAAGCAGTAAGAGTTGATGCTGGCGGTTATGGTGTAAGTTGGAATACAGAGATAGATTTAAGTGAATATGACTCTGGAAAAACGGCAAAGAAATTAAATTAGTTTAGTTTTGTTCAATAGGTATAAATAACAGTATTTTTGAGATGTCACATTTTTCATACAAAAAAAGAATAGGTAGATCACATCTACCTATTCCCACATCCCACATATTCATGACATTCGAAGTGTTTTTTGTCTATGATTATAATTATATCACATATTACAGAAATTAAAGCGAGGAAATAAAAAATTAAAAAGACGGAAATAAACTCTTATAGAATAATTGCAATTTGATATAACGGATTAAAGGTAAAACCTTTAAATTGAGGGAGTGTAAATTATGCAAAAAAGACTTTATCGGTCAAAAGAAAATAGAATGTTTGGAGGAGTTTGTGGAGGAATAGCTGAATATTTTAATATTGACCCAACTATTGTAAGGTTAGTTTGGGCATTTGCTGCAGTAGCATGGGGAAGTGGAATTTTAGCATACATAATTGCTTGGATTGTAATTCCTGAAAGGCCATAACTTTTTTAATAGATAAAATATTTTAATAAAAATACCAACTTATAGGAATGCCTTTTTCCCATAATTTCCATCAGCCACAAGTTCACGCTGTCCTTTGATTTTATTAGGTCTGAGAGCAGTACAAAAAATAGAATTGCTTTTGCTTTTAAGTTAATATATCATAAAAATAGACCCACTCTATAGGTGGCCCACTTCCGAGCATTTTATTTTTCTCTCATTCTCCAAAGGAGGATTTTGCTGGGAGTGTGTACATTATTAACCACATAATAAAAGTACAAAAAATTGCTTATATAGCAATTGGTTGAGGTTGGACAATAATACTAAATGCTGTCTTTTTGAGAAAGAGTGGTGAGAAAGTATAAATGACTATATATGATTTTGAAGACTATATCGATGAAATAATTTTAGATAGAGGTTACGATTACTATGTTGGAGGAAACATAATAAACCTTTATAATCCCGGAAAAAATGAATATATTTTAAAAATTCAAGGTAGTGATGACTATGAGGTTATGGTAAAACTAGATGACAATGGGGAAATTCTCTATTCAGAATGTAATTGCCCATATGATTATGGTCCTATTTGTAAACATCAGGTAGCAGCTTTTTATAAACTTCTTGAGATTTTTAGTAGTCAAAATGAAGCTTCAAATGTACAAAAAAGAGCCAAAGAACAGCAGGATATAAAAAAAGTATTAAGCAGTCTTTCAAAAGAAGAGTTAATAGATATCATAATGGGTTTAATAGGAGACGATGAAACTTTAAAAGATAGGCTTGTCTTAAGATATTCAAAGGTTGACAGTAAGCAGGAACTTATAAGGTGCAGAAAACTAATAAATTCTATTGTTAGGAAATATAAGGGCAGAGATGGTTTTATTTCTTATGATGAAACATATGATTTTGCAAGTGAAATGGAAGAACTATTGTGGAAAGCTAGAGATACTGAGGATATATTCTTAGCATTGGATATTGTATTTTTAGTACTTGAAGAAGCGATACAGGCTTTTGAATACGCAGATGATTCGGGCGGAAGTATAGATTTGTTGGTATCAGACGCCATAGAAGTTATAGGAGACATAATAACTCAGAGTGAAAACTTAGATGCAAATTTAAAAAGGGAGATATTTAATAGGTTATTGACATTAAGTGAAAGCAAAATTTTTGATGGATGGGAAAGTTATAGAATTGATATACTTTGGCTTTGTGCTGACTTTGTTGACATGGAGGAACTGAGAGATAAACTGGTGTCGAAAATAGAATATCTTGTAAATAATTGGTCTACCGAGAATCGCTATGGAAAACATATTACTGAAAAATTACTTCAAATTCTTTATGTGATAAAAGAGAGATATGGGAGTATAGTGTCATTTCTCAAATTAATTTAGCCCAAAATCGATAAAATTTTTCAGATTAAAT